>CAWIMI010000029.1:0-215338 GCA_963837015.1 uncultured Acidobacteriota bacterium
GTCGAGAAGAGGCGCAGTGACGTTAGCCTCCCGGTGACGATTGGTCAGGTTTTCACCTGACCGCCTCAGTCCGGTTTGACTTGGTTCTGGTTCCTCTTCCCGCTCATCGAACTGGACAGGCGCGTTTCGCGCATCCAGCTCTCGGAGAAAGGTTCACGGTGTTGCCCACGGAAAGCTGGCGGTTCGTTCCGCAAGTCGAACCAGTCCAAACCTATTGTGCAGGAGCTGGTCGGAGTACCCCGTCGTACCGGCTCCCGTCCGTTGATGTTTGGTGCACAGCCACTGGCGAAGCCTGCGGCGAGTGTGTTCTTCCACTGCGCGATAAGCTTTGCTGACAGGGCCCAAGCAGAAGTAGTTGGCCCATCCGATGATTTGTCGGTTGAGTTGTTCCACCAGCTGCTCTGCGGCCTGCTGAGTTTGGCTTCGTCGAGTCGCTGCGCTGATCGCCCGACAGATGCGTTGCACCCGTTTTTTGGAAGGGGTCGTGCCTATATAGGCTCGGCCCGTCTTCGGCGAATAGCAGCGACCAAACGAGTATCCCAGAAAGTCGAACTTTTCTTCCGGTAGCTTGCAGACCCGCGTCTTCTTTTCGTTCACCGTCAACTTCAGCTTCGTCATCATGTCCCGCATCGCACCTAGCGCCTCTTCGGCCTGGTAGCGACAGCAGATCACGAGGTGAGTCGCCCCGGGGAGTTTCACCCCGAGGCGCTCTCAGAACTGTACGTGAGCCTCTCGACTCATACAGCTCCCATCATGGAGCCACGCCGCACCCCCATCTGCCAGTGAGCGAACAGCGCCGGAGCGCGACGCGAAATGCGTGCAATCCAGTGCGTCGCTCGACGGTGATGGTGGCGCAGCTTTTTGTATTTACGCTTGGCCCAAAGGACCAGGTCTCGGTCCAGTTCCCGCATGGTCGGGTAAAGGGCCGAGCGATAATACCGCCCGTAATACTGGAGCCACCCTCGGATAATCGGATTGAACATCCGCGACAGATCTTCGATAGCTTTGTCGCTGCGGTTGGGCAGGTTCCAGCTCCGAAAAGTGTCGCGGATCGTCTTCGCTGCTTTGTTCGAGACCGCGGGACTGAAGTTGATGAAGAACTTCCCCTTACGATTCTTTGATCGCCTCGGCTGAAAGCTATAGCCAAGAAAATCAAACTTTTCGTTCGGGTACTTGCCCTTCCGAAAATCGTCCTTGCAATAGACGATTTTCGTCTTCTCCGGATGGAGTTCCAGTCCGCAAGTCTGCAAACGCTCAGCGATGGCTTTCCGCATTTCCTGGGCTTCCCTCTCCGTCCTGCAGTGCGCGATGATATCGTCGGCGTACCTCTCGAATGGCACTTGAGGGTAGTACGCCGCCAGCCATCGATCTAACCCATAATGCAGAAACAGATTGGCCAGCAGTGGGCTGGCTACTCCCCCTTGCGGAGTACCCTTCTCCCGCGGAACCAACCGCCCATCCTCTTCTTGCATTGGCGCTTTCAGCCAACGCTCGATATAGAGAACGATCCACTGCTCCTTGGCATGTTTCTTGACTGCCCGGAGTAGTAGATTTTGGTCCAGATTGTCAAAGAAGCCTTTGATGTCCAGGTCTAAAACCCAGTCATAGCGCCAGCATCTCTCGCGCGCTTGGCCCACTGCCTCCAATGCCGACTTCCCCGGTCGATATCCGTAGGAATCGGCGTGGAACAGCGGTTCCACTTCCGGCTCCAGTCTTGCCTTGACCACCTGTTGCGCAATGCGATCGGCTACTGTGGGAATGCCCAGTTTTCTTTCCCCACCGTTTTTCTTTGGTATCTTCACCGTCCTCACCGGTGGCGGAACGTAGCTGCCCGATGACATCCGATTCCAGATTTTGTAAAGATTCTTCTTCAGCCTCTTTTCAAAATCTTCGATCGACTGATCATCGACCCCTGCTGCTCCCTTATTCTCTTTCACCCGCTTGTAGGCTTCCCAGACCTCTTTCTTCGAAATACAAAACGGCTTTGCCTCACTCATCGGGCTCCTCCCATCGCTGGTTGGCTCATTGAATCAGGCTCCTTGACACAGCGCCTTCGCTCCATCCCTTTGTCGAGGACTTCCCGGCTACTACGCGCTGTTCCGCCCCTGAGTCTCCGCTTCCGTACGCTCGCCCTCGTGGTTCTGCCACTTGTGGCTTCTCCGTTCGCATCGAAGTCTCAGGTTCCCACGTTCCGCTTAACCGCCTCCTGGCAAGCTCAGGCCACCTCTCATGCCGGATGTCGCTCCGCCCGTAATCAGGTTTCGTCGGAGCTTAGTCCCGCGGTAACGACTCCTCCGCGGTTTTGACATCGTCCCTACGCTTTCGACACTTCTATAGTGGTTCCCTTGCGGTCCTCTTCTTGCCGGTTACCTGACCTGGTCCTTGCCAGGCCTTTTCCTTCTGTGCTCACGACCATGGCTTTTGTCCACAGCCGCCGAAGGTGGTTTGGAACCTGTCCCTGCAGACCGATTCCGAGGGGCCAACCCTCATCAGTCAAGCAGTTGCGCACTACTCAGCCCTGCGGCCTTTCGCGCTCGTGGCGCACGGTCGTCCGCATAGTTCACGATGTACGCTTTCCAACGCTTCTCGTATCCCAGCCGTTTCCAGCCAAGTACGAACCGGCGCATGTACAGATTGCTCAGCAACGGGCTGATCGGAGAACCTTGCGGACTTCCCCGCCCTTCATCCCGATTGCGCGTACTGCGATGCTTCTTTCCACGCTCGTCCGTTTCCTCGACGGGTGCTTCCAGCCACACCTTGATCAGATGAAGCATCGCGCCATCGACAACTCGGCGAGCTACCGACTTCAAAAGTTCGGCGTGTGGAAGGGTATCGAAGTAGCTGCTGAGATCTGCGTCTACGATTTCTCCATGGCCGTGGTTGATCAGCTTATGGACGTGTTGCACGGCGTCCAATGCGCTGCGGTCTTGCCGATAGGCGTACTGTTCCGACGGCAGATCAGCCTCGTAGATGGGCTCGAGGACCAACACCGCCGCCGTTTCCGCCACCCGATCCCGGATAGCGGGCATTCCTAACGGCCGCTGCTTCCCGTCCGGCTTCGGTATATACACCCGCCGCACAGGAAGCGGTTGATACGTTCGTCTTTTCAGCTCTTGCGCCAGTTCGTCCAACCATCGCTCTACTCCATATGCCGCGATGTCCTCGAACGTTTGGCTATCTACTCCTGCCGCTCCACCATTAGCTTTGCAGCATTCGTAGGCGAAGGCCAGAACGTCTTTTCGGTACACCTTGTCATACAGTGCATGGAAACGAAAGTCGGGCGATCCCTTCGCTTTGTCGTGCAACGCCGTCTGCAACTTCTGAACACTGGCTGGGGTTGTTAGGTTCGACACCAATCCCTCCGTCTTCGTCGCTTCTTGCGTTTCCTTTCAACTGAGGCCCCTTCCCTCCACCGGCATTACCCGGTTTCGTCAGTACTGCGAGCCTCTCCGTCACCCCACACGGCCCGGCCTGTCTCTCACGAGTTGCCAGTTGATCGCGACTGCGATCACCGCTGGGGCTTCCCGTGTTGCGTCTGATCCCCTGTGTCTGCATGCTGTCGCCACTACCCCGGCAGGTCCGAGAGACTAACTCGCTCATGACTACTCCCTCGACGTCGGCCTTCCCCAAATTTCGGATGGGTCGGCTCCTGCATTATCGTTTTCGGGGCCTGCTCAGCGTTCACTCGCGTTACGGCCTGCAGACTCGCCAAGTCGCCTAGCGACCCTCTACACCGGAGGCTTCGGCGGCTTTGTTACCTCCACCGCCGCTCCGATTGCTACCGGGTGGAGCGATCCAGTTCCCGGGCGGGTCTTCTTCCCGCTGTGGACCAGCGCCTTTTCACGGCGCACCGAAAAATCCCGATTACACTCTTTGCCCCCGGACAGGGTTCGGCCAATTCTCAAAACGTGTAATGGCCTTCCATGAGAATGCCGGTCCATCAACATCACGGCATGGTCACAGTGGTCATCAGGCGGGAAAGTCTCTAGATGGCGTGAGTATCAATATCAGTCGGATGCCGCTTGGGACGATTTTGTTTAGAAACAGGCGGTTCGAAAGGCTGTTGTCCAACGGCTGAGTGATACGGTTCAAACAACGCCAGCACCGCTGCACTGCGCTGGAGCTTTAACCACTTATCATCCCGTCTTTCAGGATGCGGCCGCAAGACCTGTCAAGATTAAATCTCACATTTCTCCCAGCCCAACCCAACGCTGCCGCGCAACTCTCCGCCAGGCCGGCACCCAGCGGTCTTCGCGCATTTACGGGCGTGGTTCAGTATTTGGCACCAGGACCCCGCCCTCGATCTTTGGAATACCGAAATGCCCGCCAAGATGTGTGAGGTCAAGCGGACTGATGGACCCGGAGACCACAATAAAGTTGACCTCATTCGACCTCGCCAGGAGAATCGCGACGTTGCTGATCGCTTTATTTTCAAAGCGGATCCACAGATCGGTCACCCCTGGGCCTCCGCCCTTCTCATGGTTGTTCACCAGTTGTTTCCAGCCGGCCGCGTGGTACTCCTCTTTCACCGACTTCAGAGCCTCCGGATCGTAGGTCCAACGTTGGGTAAACCGGTAGTCGTGAACCGAGACTCCGCTCACCCCCGCGATCACGCGCCGCAGGTCGTCGTTGTCCGGGTCGAGCTTGGCGGCAAATACCAGCATGGAGTGGTCGAGCGTGAACTCGGTTTTCGACGACGCGCTTTGCCGCAAAGCCTCAATACCCTGAGGAATCCCGTCGTGCGGCTCCGCTTCGGTTAACTTGGCAGCAGAAATAGCGATCAGGGCCACAAAAACAACGCGGAACAACCTCATAGAATGCCTCATTGGGGAGACGAGATGCATTGCAATCTCACTTCTAGTGCAGCCCCCTTCCCCTTGGCAATGCACCGCGGGTAAATCACAGCTCATCCGCTAACTCCCTGAATCCAGAACGCCTACGAAGAGAGGTCAACTGCTCGCGAAGCGAGACCTGGCTAGGCTGTTGCATCGCCATTGTAGTGATTGCGAGATTCTAAACGTAAATGCGGTAGCGCGCGATGGTCTGGGCGATCGCTGGCGCGAAGCTTACGTCTGCAAGGCGCGCAAGTCAATGACAGGCGGGAAGTTGGAGACGTCTCAGTAGAATACTGTCGAGACCATCGCCATCTGCCTCATTGACCAGCAGTCAAATCGTGCAATCGCCTGCTTCAACAGTTACGCCTGGAAATCCATCACGGGGAGTTCGGAATGTGCCACTATTCAGGTTTGTTATGAAAGAGAGACCCCGCATCACGTTGGCAGCCGGAATCGCTTCTTTCGTTGGCCCAGTCTGTGCTGTCCTTCCTTACACGGACTATCTCCCGGCTTTCCCGAGTCTTCCCACCCTCGCGGTCGTGTGGGTGCTGGCAGCCGTCGGGGCCATCGGCATTGGCATCGGCGTTTTTGCGTTCCGCAAGGGCAGCAAGGTCGCGGGTACAATTTGCGTCCTGACCAATGTCCCCGTCCTCGCTTACTGGGGATTCATAGCCGTCTTTTTCTCGATGGGTGGATCGAGGTGAGCTATGCTGCCGCAGAACAGTAATTCAAATCTGAGCGCTCACGCCCGTTTTGGTCAGTTACGATCCATGAATGCAATTCAATAACGCAGTCGCTGCGTACATCATGAGGTATCACACTAAGTTCATGACAGAAGTGGAGCGTCGGACTTGGGCCCGCCTGGTCGCTGAGATCAAACAGCACGGGCGAGATCAGATCTTAGGCCGAACAGAAGAGCGAACTTCAGGATTTTACGCTGAATACTTCTCCGACCATCCGGAAGTGTTGCGCCTCGCTAGCGGTGGATTGAGAGCCTTTAACCTTAGGACTGCGCAGCGGATTTTTCAGCAACACGCCGCCGAGCTGCGCTTTAACTGCTGTCCACGATGCGATGGAGTTGCCCGAACCCCGACCGCTCGGCAATGTCGTTTCTGCGGTCACGATTGGCATCGCGACCCAGCTTGAATACTCCCCTTTTCATGGTCACATCAACGACCGGGTTGGGAGAGAATGTTGACCGCTGAGTCGCGGCGTGATCAAGGTGGGGGCTAGCCCAGCCTTTCCTTCCGATTTTATGAGAGGCCTGCCCGGTCCGTCTCTGCTCCACCAATCGAGCGGCTGCCCCACCCGGTTCCGCGTCCGTCGCGGAAAGGCTGGGTGCGAGATTCCCAATTTGGAACCGCGCGAGCAGCCCGCCCGCTTTTTGCTTGACTCTCACGCCCGCGACATCCGATAATATAGACACGCAGAAAATATCTGCGAGATAATCATCGATCTTTGACAACCTGACCCGGCGGAAGCCGGCTCGCAACGACGTCGCAGTTCCAGGATGGAACTGCGGCATTGGACACAAGACCGTAACTCCAATGTTTCCAATATTTTGCCTCTAACTACCTTAAGAACCATAGATCTGGGAGGCAAGAAAAATTCCGGCCCTTTGTTTTTCAATATTTGCGCGGCAGGCACTACGATAACTCCAATGTTTGGAATATTTTGCCTATAACTACCTTTAGAACCATAGATCTGGAAGGCAAGAAAAAAATCGAGCCTTTGTTTTCTAGATTTTGCGCAGAAAAGAGATTTTTTTTGAAGGGACCCCCGGCGTTAAGATCAAGGGACCCCGGCGTTAAGATCTTGGATCGAAAGGCCGACGAGGCAGCTCTAGATCGATTTTCGCTCGATTAGCCGATGCTTTCGCGATCCTAGATCCTTTTAAACGCCCTCTGAATGTCCTTCATGGAGTATCGCAGAACCACCGGCCGCCCGTGCGGGCATGACATAGGGCACTCGGTCTTCGCGAGCTCTGCCAGCAGCCACTCCATTTTATTTTGCTCGAGCGGCATGTTGACCTTGATGGCGGCGTGGCATGCGATCGAGGCGGCTATGCGCGCCCGAATTTTCTCCAGATTCAGCGCCTGCTCTTCGCGCGAGAACTGATCCAGCAACTCGTGCAGCATGTGTTCGATCTGCGCAGCGTCGACGCCCGCCGGGGCGACTTTGATGGCGACGCTGCGGGCTCCGAACGGCTCCGCTTCGAAGCCGTTCTGATTGAGCTCTTCGGAGATCTCAACAAAGGCGGCCTGTTGAGCCGGCGTGAGTTCGAGCACCAGCGGCATCAGAAGGCGTTGGCTTTCCACTTTCTGCGCCGCCCGCTGCTTCAGGACTTTTTCAAACAGCACGCGCTCGTGGGCAACGTGCTGATCGACGATCCACAGGCCCTCGTGATTTACCGCGAGGATGAACGATTCGCGAATCTGTCCCAGGGGCTTCAGCGATGCCAGCGATGGCGTGAGATTGCCGGGAAGTTCGGGATCCTCGGGTAGCGGCGGAGCGCAACTGTCGTCTTCGATCACTTCGGAAACGGCGTGCGGGGCGCGAACCAGGGACAGCGCGGCGTTGCCGTCGACTCCGATTCCATCAACCCCAAAATGGAATCGCTCGGTGACGGCCGCAGACACCGGTGCCTGCAGCGTGAATGCCTTCGGTTCTGCTTGCGCAGAAAGGGTGGGCCACTCCGCCGGATCCACCGGATCGAAACGTGACCCTGGGGTCAGCGAAGGGCTCGCCGTGGGATGCGCCTTGATCTCGGTCATGAATTGCGGCACCGGGCGTGCCTTCATCAGCGCCGCCCGCACCGAGTCTCGCGCAAAGTCGTGCATGACCGATTGCTGACGGAATCGCACTTCGGTTTTTGACGGGTGCACATTCACGTCCACTTCGCCAGTCGGCAATTCGAGGAACAGCAGCACGACGGGATAGACGGTCGGTGGCAGAATGTTGCGGTAAGCCTCGATGAGCGCGTGCTGGATGAGCCGGTCGCGAATCAGTCGTCCATTCACGAAGACGTAAATCGAATTGCGATTGAGCTTCTGAATCTCGGGCTTCGAGACGAAGCCATGCACGCGCATCTCGCCGGGCGTGTAGAGATCGGCGTCTGGCGCGTCTTCTTCTTGCTCCTGCCGGCGCCATGGCGGCGGTTGTGGCAAGCCGACGCGCTCCAGAGGTTGCACCGCGGCCACGGGAATGAGTTGGTCGAGCACGTCCTTGCCAAACACCTGATACACACGCTCGCTCGATCCCGCGACTGGCGCAGCTACCAGAATGGCGTTCGTCGCCGAGTGCAATTCAAAGTGCTTGTCGGGATGCGCCAGCGCGTAGTGCGTGACCAGCGACGCGATATGCGAAAGCTCGGTCGACTCCGCTTTTAAGAACTTTTTCCGCGCCGGCGTATTGAAAAACAGATCGCGGATGGTGATCGAGGTCCCCGCCGGAAGCCCGGCTTCTTCCACTTTGAAGATATTGCCCCCGTTGATTTCGATTACGGTCCCGGAGTTTTCCTCGGGCGCGCGGGTCTCCAGATGCAGCCGTGATACGGAAGCGATCGAGGGCAATGCCTCGCCCCGAAATCCCAGGGTGGCTACGCTGAGCAGATCGTCGGCATCCTTGATTTTCGATGTCGCGTGACGCTCGAAGGCAAGCAACGCGTCGTCGCGAACCATGCCGCATCCATTGTCGGTAATCTGAATCAGCTTCTTTCCGCCCGCCTCAACCTGAATCTTTATGCGGCTGGAACCTGCGTCGAGAGAATTCTCCAGCAGTTCTTTTACGACGGAGGCCGGACGCTCGACCACCTCGCCAGCGGCGATCTTGTTGGCAACGGATTCGGAAAGAACGTGGATGCGTCCCATAGCGTGGCTCGTAAAAGTGTCGCAGATGAAGGAGGACAAAGCAAAGGCGGCCGGATTCTCGCGAATGAGCGCGGATCGAACGTCGCGCCTTTACGTGCGCGCGTGTTATGTTTAATTTCGTCTTCTCTTCGATGTAACGAACAGTCTGAAACATGATCCGATCTTATAAGGGCGTCGTGCCGACGATCCCGGCGTCGTGTTACGTGGACGATTCGGCACAGATCATTGGCGACGTAGTTCTTGGCGAACACGCCAGCGTGTGGATGAACGCCGTGCTTCGCGGCGATGTACATTCGATCCGCGTGGGCGCGCACTCGAACGTGCAGGACTGCAGCGTGCTGCACGGCATGAAGGAGCAGTACGGAGTCTTCGTCGGCGGATACGTCACGGTGGGACATTCAGTCACGCTGCACGGTTGCGTGGTTCAAGATCGGTGCCTGATCGGGATGGGCTCGATCATTTTGAATGGGGCACGTATTGGCGCGGGATCGATCATTGCGGCGGGAACTTTGATTCCCGAGAAGACGATCGTCGAGCCTGGTTCGCTTTGGATGGGATCGCCGGGAAAGTTCCGCCGCAAACTGGAGCCAAGAGATCAAGAGAGCATTTTGCGCTACGCGAATAATTACTTGGGATACAAAGAGTCGTACGTGCGGGAGCGTTGACTCTCTCAGTTTGTCATCCTGAGCGGAGCGAAGGACCCATGCATTTGCTTCGTACCAGCGAATACAGAGGTCCTTCGCTTCGCTCAGGATGACAAGGTTTTAAGCCAGAAGCTCATGATCAAAGCCGTCCGAGGAACGCGCGATCTTCTCCCGCCGGAAACGGCGTTGTGGAACTTTGTCGAAGCGGCGGTCCGCGACGTGTTCCGGGTCTACAACTTCCACGAGATCCGTACGCCTATCTTTGAAGAGACGCAATTGTTCGCGCGCGCGGTCGGCGAAGAGACTGATGTTGTCGCGAAGGAAATGTACACGTGGGAGGATCGGGCTCGAGCAGAAAGCGACAAAGGCCAGTCGCTAACTTTGCGCCCTGAGAACACCGCTGGAGTAGTCCGCGCGTACATCGAACACAAACTCTGGGATCGTGGCTTGAACAAGCTTTTCTACATTGGGCCGCAGTTTCGGCGGGAGCGTCCGCAGAAGGGACGATATCGGCAGTTTTATCAGATTGGAGCGGAGGTAATCGGCCCCGCCAGTTCGGGCAGCGAATCTCCGGCGCGTGATGCCGAAGTTCTTGAACTTCTTGCGACGCTGCTTGACCGGCTGGGCATCGAAAGCTGGACGCTGCAATTGAACTCCGTCGGCTGCCCCAACGATCGCGCCGCCTACAACGAGGCGCTGCGCAAGGCTCTCGAACCCGTGGTTGGACAGATGTGCAGCGACTGCCAGCGCCGTGCCGTCACCAATCCGCTGCGAGTGTTTGACTGCAAAGTCCCTGCGGACCAGCCGATCATTGAGACGCTTCCGCGCATCGGCCAGTTTCTCGACGAGCCTTGCCGCCGGCATTTCGAGCAGGTGCAAGAAATCCTGAAGGCGGTTGGGGTTGATTTTCAGCTGAACGACCGCCTGGTTCGTGGCCTGGATTACTACACGCGCACGGCGTTTGAGTTCACCCATGGCGCACTGGGGGCGCAGAATGCAATTCTTGGGGGCGGACGCTACGATGGCCTTTCGGAATCGCTTGGCGGGCCGAGCGCTCCCGGAATCGGGTTTGCCATTGGCGAGGACCGGCTGGTGCTGGCGCTAAAGGAATCGGCGGAAGCGGTGCAGCGCAAGCCCGACATCTATATCGCTCCTCTGGGCGAGGGCATGAATAAAGAGGCGGCGCGGCTGGCGCGCGACTTGCGACGGCACGATATCGTCGCCGATTTGGGGGACGAAACCTTTCGTCTGAAAAAATCCTTTGAGACGGCGAGCAAGATGGGGGCACGCTTCATCCTGATCGTGGGTGAAAATGAAGTCAAAGCCGATAACTTCGCGCTGAAAAATCTAGCAAGCGGAGAGCAGGTGTCGGTGCCTCGCGCCGAACTGGCGCAGAAGATTCAAGCGAACGCTTGAAGCATCCCATTCCTGTCATTCCGAGCGAAGTCGAGGAACCTTGTGTTTGGCCGACGCGAGCGAGAAAGCAGGTTTCTCGACACCGCACGGATCATCCGCATTCGCGGACGATCCTGCTATGCTCGAAATGACAATGCATAGGAATGCATCCCGCGCAACGGGCAGAATCGAATCCCCGCATTTATAATTTAGAATCCCATCAACGCGAAAGGCATAACTTGCTCGACTTCTTAGGCGACCTGCAACGCACCCACCACTGTGGCGTTCTCCGCGCGTCCGACTCCGGCCAGCGGGCGGTGCTCATGGGATGGGTGAACCGACGCCGCGATCTTGGCAACCTCATCTTCGTCGATGTCCGCGACCGGACCGGCGTGACGCAGATCGTGTTCAATAAAGAGCGCGATCCCGCGGTGCACGAAAAGGCCAGCCAACTGCGCAGCGAGTATGTGGTCGCGGTGATCGGCAAAGTCAAGCAGCGGACCGCAGATACTTTCAACAAGAACATCCCTACCGGCGAAGTCGAGTTGATTGCGGAAGAGCTGCGAATTCTGAACGAATCGAAGCAGCCGCCGTTCTTGCCCGGCGACACCGTTCTGCCCAACGAGGAAATGCGGCTCAAGTATCGCTATATCGATCTGCGCCGCGACGCCATGCAGTACAACATCGAGCTGCGACACAAAGTAGCGATCGCGATTCGGAGCTATCTTTCGGGGCAGGGATTCTTCGAAATCGAAACACCGTTCATGACTCGTTCGACGCCCGAAGGCGCGCGCGATTATCTGGTACCCAGCCGGGTACAGCCGGGAAGCTTTTATGCGCTGCCGCAGTCGCCGCAGCTGTTCAAGCAGATTCTGATGATCTCGGGCTTCGACCGCTACTTTCAGATTGTGCGGTGTTTCCGAGATGAAGATCTGCGTGCTGACCGCCAGCCGGAGTTCACGCAGATCGATTTGGAGATGTCGTATCCGCAACCCGAGCGGGTGTGGGAAGTGGTTGAGGGATTTCTGACCGCGGCATTTAAGGCCGGCGGGCAGGAGATCAAGCCGCCGTTCCCGCGCATGAGCTACGACCAGGCGATTCGACTTTACGGAAGCGACAAGCCCGACATGCGTCTGCCCGCGCTGACTGACGTGCGCGCGGCATTCACGGGAGAAAACCTCGCTACGCTGGCTGTGAGTGCGAACCTTCCTGTCGTTGCTATCCGTATTCCAAAGGTTGGCGAACTCTCTCGCAAAGAACGTGACGAGATCAAGCCGCTATTTATCGCGAAAGGCGGTGCCAAGCTGTTTGAAGACTTCAAGCGGCTGGAAAAGAATTTCCCTGAAGCTGCGGCTAAGATTCGCAAAGAGACGGGTGCTGAAGCGGACGACCTGATCGTGGTGGTCGCTGGCGATGGTAAACCGGCAGAGCACAAGTCTGAAGGCGGAGTGAAGCCTGAGGTGAAGCAGCACGACCATGCGGTTTACACTGCGGCGGGGTTGCTCCGCCTCGCGCTGGCTCAGAAATATGCCGAGCGGCACGGCGCGTTCAAGAAAACGGGCGACCCTTCCAAAGACTTCCGCTTCCTCTGGGTCACCGACTTCCCTATGTTCGAATGGGATGAAGAGGGCAAGCGCTGGGCGGCGGCGCATCATCCTTTTACCTCGCCGCATGAGCATGACATGGACAAGCTTGAGTCCGATCCGGCTTCGGTGCGGGCGCTGGCCTATGACGTTGTGCTCAACGGCACGGAGTTGGGGTCGGGATCAATCCGTATTCATCGGCAGGACATTCAGAGCAAGATCTTTCACGCGCTTGGCATGACCGAAGAGGAGGCGCGCGCCCGCTTTGGATTCTTTCTGGAAGCGCTGGAGTATGGTACGCCTCCGCATGGCGGGATTGCATTGGGATTGGATCGCATTGTGATGATTCTGGCGGGGGCGGACAGTTTGCGGGAAGTGATTCCGTTCCCAAAAACCGCGCGAGCCGTGGACTTAATGGTGGATGCTCCGACTCCCGTGAGCGACGCGCAGTTGAAGGACTTGGGCATACAAGTGAAGAAATAGTGGGGACGGCGCCGGTCCCCACCCGAGTTTTACTGGCTCAGTTCTCGGTGACTTGCGGGGTCTTTGGCGGTGCTGGAGCTCTGGGTACTTTCGGAGCCTTCGGGGCTGGGGGTGGTTCTGGAGCTTCTGCCATTGACGAGGCTTTTCGAATCTCAATCGTACCGTGCTCGTTGTTGACTACGAGGCGCGGTCCGCCTGCGCCCACCGTGCCGGTGGCAATCGCTTGGTCGTTCGAGTTGTCAATCTTCAGTTGGTCGAAGTCGGTCTCGACTTCTCCGTTGCGGGCGCGAGCGTCCAACTGAAAACTTGCCTTGTCCGGAACATAAATCTGGATGTCGCCTTTGCGGTTGTCGACCTGCATGCTGCCCAGCTTGTTCATGCGCACTTCGACGGATCCGTTTTCATCCTGCAGGCGCACGTCGCCGGAGACGCCCGTCAGGCGAATGTCTTTCGACCTGGTGCTGAGGCGCAAGGGACCGACTACGTCAGAGGCCTGCAAATCGCCTGAGTCCAGATCAAGATCGCCGTCCAGTCGCGAGAAATCCATGTCAGTGCGGGACGACTTGAAAGTAACGGGCTGGCTGATCTTTGCCAGCTTCAGGCTTTCCATGAATTCGCCATCGAGGTGCACGGCGCCCTTGACGTCTTCGATTGAAACATCGTTGGAGCGGCCGTCGATGGAGACATCGGAACTCACCTGGGTGATCCGTGCGGAGCTGTGATCCAGCTTGAGCCCGACTTTACCGGTAATGTCCGTGGTAGTGACGTCACCCTTCTGACTGGTGATATCGAGGTCACCTTCGCGGCCGATGACGCTGACATCGCCGTAGTGCGTCGAAATGACGACCGAGGCTTTGCGCGGAAGAGTGACGTCCAGATCCTGCGCCACCCAGTGATCGCCAGCGCCCTGATTGTTCGCGTTCAGGGTCACAACGCTCCCGCTCACCGTGATCTGCGGCTTTGTGCTTGCGTTCCACTTGTCGGCTTCTGCCTGACTTTCGGCACTGATGCGCTTATGCACGACTACGCGGATCTGATCATCCTCGGAGGAAACGATGTTCACCGCGCCGCGAGCGTCAGTGACATGCAAGCTCGCTCCAGAGGGAAAGGCTTGAGCAAGCTGGTCGTCAAAGTCGTACTTCGATCCGAACATCGGAAAATCGCCGTCGTCGTTGATATCAATCTGGTCCTTAATTTGTCCCCAGTTGAAGTGGGAAGCCTGAGTTGCGATCAGCCCGACGACGATGATCGCGATCATGAGAAAAATTCCGCCGGCGCCTAACCCAGAAGCGCGGGTACCTTGCTTTTGCGCCTGCTGGTATTCGATCAGCTTGATCACGCCCGAGATGATCAGCAGCACCGGCCAATAATGGGCGAACCAGCGCCCCAGATTGTGCCAGTCGAGCACGCCCATGGTGCCGAGCAAAAACACGGTACCAATGGCGATCAAGACGATCGGGCCGGAAAACGACCGCCGGTATCGAGGCGGAGGAACTTGCACCGGGCTAACCATTTCTCACCTCACTAGGCGGCGCCGGAACGTCGTTGGTTACGCCGCCCGTTGGCCCGGGGCCGAGCGGTACAGACGGCGGTGGCGGAGTTTTGCTCTCCAACAATTTGGTTATGCCGATCGCGAGCAGCAGGACCGGCCAGGTACGATGCCAGCGCGGCCCGTGCATATCTTCGAGTAGCGAAAGAACTCCCACGGTAACCAATACGACGGGGCCGACAAAGCTGCTTCTCCGGCCAATCCGGTAGCCGCGCCGGGAACTAACCAATCCCCAGCGGACGGCAAACATCCAGAATCCCAAGCCAATCAGAAAGAATGGCCACAGCCGGTCCCATCCGAAATCGAAGACTCCCGCCGTTTGCAGTAAGAACAAGACACCCAGACCGATCAGCACCACAGCTGCGGTAGGAACCCGAGCGTGGCCGGTTGCGTCTGTCGGTTGTCCCGCGGGTTGTCCCGGTTGCACCGGATCTGCCCCAAAAGCCTGTGCCAGACCGAACGGGTCGGGTGCGGGCTGCCCCATCTGGATCGCTTTGGCGGTGCGCACAGAGTCAATAATCTGCCAAACATAAAAGAAGGCGATGCCGAGGCCGAGAATCGTATTCAAGCCAGCGTTGTCGACGACTGACTCGCCCCACACCAGTAAGGTGAAAGTCACCAGGTGTGCCAGCCCTTTGGCATATTGGCCGCAGTAAACCGCGCCTACGCCGAAGGGAAAGAATCCAGCCAGAATGCCGGCCAGAGCTGGGTTCGGTCCGGAACTCGGCCCGATGGGCGCGGGAGGGGACGAAACGAAGCCCGCTGCCGGCGTCGCGCCAGAGGGCTGGACGCCTTGCAGGCGGTCGGCCAGGCAGTTCTCGCAATAGATCACACCCTTCACGTCGCGGGTGCAATTGGCGCATAGCGGCTTGCCGCAAGTGCGGCAGTACGCCGACGGCGCAATATCGGGGTGGTTGGCGCAGTTCATGAAAACCTCCTGTGTGTGGCCAGTATCACTACAGGTGGGTCGTTTGGAAGAGAGGCAAGTATCACCTGGCTCCCTTCTTGGCTGTAGTTGCGATCCTGTCTGGGTTCGGGCTGTCCACTGGTGTTGTCGTTCCTCTGATGCCGGTCTTTCTTTTCTTCCTCGGGCGAGGGCTCGGCGGGCATGGTGGCTCGCTTGAACTCGCGCACGCGTGATTCGATCTCATAGACGAAGCGAATATTCTCGTAGTACTTCACGACCTTGCCGGAAGTCTCGTAGTAGTTGCGTTTGATGGCGCTGGGCCGCAGATCAGCGTGACGAAGGTCGGCCAGCTTGACCCCGGTCAGGCTCATCGTAATGGAGAGTGAAAAGAATGCCATGCCAAACGACATGGCGAAACGCGGCTGCTTGGCAACACCCAGGATCGGGCTAACGAGAGCCCTCGCCCAATCCTGCATGCGGTCGAACCAGGAAATTTGGGCCTGAGCTCTCGCGTCTGCATGCATGCGGACAGTGTCGATCCCGGTCGTGGCCGCGAGGATGTTGTCCACCAGATTAACCGGAGGATCAACTTCGACCAGTTCGTGCAGCCAGCGCAGTCCGGCATCGGCTTCCGCCAGCAGCGGCCCGCAGGTCGGACAAATCCGGGCGTGAGCCTGAAAGCGTTCCAATTTCTCCCCGCTCAAGCGCTGGTCGAGGGCTTCGCTCAAAAGAGCGTCGAACTCGCTGCACTGCATGCCGTTTTTGTTGTCCGCTGCCATTACATCACCTGTTTATATGTACGTTGTAGCAGGCGCGCAAGTTCCGCGCGACCGCGATTTATTCTTGACTTCACGGTTCCTTCCGGAACCTTGAGGACGGTGGCAATTTCCTTGTAATCCATATCTTGCAGGTCGCGCAGGATGACCGCCTCGCGCAGGTCCGGAGACAGCTTCTGTAGCGCCTTGTGGACCGTTTCCTTGACTTCGAGGCTCTGGGCCCGGGCATCCGGGGTCAGTGCCGTATCGTGGATTTTCTCGCTCAGCGGCATCGCATCTTCGTGCTCGGAGGGCACGGAATCGATCGAATCCGTCATGCGATCCTGCTTGCTCTTGCGGAAGTGGTCGACCAGAAGGTTTCGCGTGACAGTGGTTACCCACGTCATAAAAGCACCGCGTTCCAGATCGTAGGATTGCAGGGTGCGGTACATCTTAATGAAGACCTCCTGGGTCAGATCCTGTGCGTCGTCGCCCGAGCCCGCAAAGCGGTAGCAGATGTTGTAAATCCGCCGATGGTAGCGCTGCACAATCTCCTCCCACGCAGCTGCATCGCCCGCAATACAGCGGCGTACCAGCATGGCGGCGACTTGCGCGTCTTCCAACTTGCACTCCCTGAACTCCTGGCTTCTCGACCCGGCTGGTGGAACAGCCTTAACACTACACAAGAGATACGTGTTTATGGTCCCAAAAGTTCTTGAATTCTATGAGAGTAGGCATTGTAACAGCGCTGTAAAGATGGGCGAATACAAGGCGAATTACCCACGAAGGACGCGAAGTAGCCCAAAGAGCAAACCGAGCCGTCGTCCTGAACGGACGTAAGTCCACGAAGGATCTCGCGCGCTCAGCGTACGGTCTACCTGGCCACTCGGAGCCGACATAGTTATCTACTGACACAGAGAGCGTTTAGAGTCTTTTGAGTTTTAGTGCAACTTCGTGTCCTTCGTCGTTTATGGAACTTGGGTTTTTGCGATCAGTCGCTAGCGCGCGACCCCGAATGCCACGTTGACGAAAATCTCACCTTGCACCGGCCCCGTTGCCCAAGCAGAAGGCGGATAGATCGAGCCCTTTACCACGGACACCGCGACATTACTCAACCCGGGTTCTGAGTTTTGCAGCGCTTCAGCCTCGAGCACCTTGCCTTGATCGTCGGTGCTGGCGTGCACGATTACAGGTTCAACCTTCCCAGCGTACCCTGCGGGAGGGGTGGCAAACGAGGGAAACCGGGCCGATGGCCGCAAAACGATTCCCGGTCCTCGAGCCAGCATATCCTTGGTTGGTGTGAACAAGGCGGGATCGGCAGCGCCGTAATCTTCGAGAGCATCCACGTGGATCTGGAGTACGTTGTTCCCGCTCTCCAGAATCGAAATCTGGCGGGCGACCGTGTGTCCGTGAAAATGTAAAGCGTCGTCGTAACCGTAGACCGTGTAGATTCCGGGCGCATCGGAATAGATGCGCAGCAGCGCCGACTTTGTGTCCACGCAATATTCCCGCTCTTCCCAGCTTCGCCCGTGGACAGCGGCTGCTGCCCCATCGCCCGAGAGAAGAGCACACATCACTTCCATGCCACGCCATTGTGCGCTAGCCATTCGGATCATCGTGCCGGGCCGAACATTCGCCATTGGCCACATGATGGCCCCGCGGACCATCTGGAGACGAAGCGGAATCGGGCCCGCTGTCTTCTCGTCGTAAGGGACGCCAGACCGGAACACCCGAACCTGGGAGTAGTCGCCGAGCCGCGCTGTCCATCGCCAATACGTCTGCCGGGAATGGAAAATCTCATCCATCTCGCCGGAACCTGTGTAGCGGGTTTGCCCGCTCGAAGTGAATGAAACTTTCAGATGGAATGCAGGACCGCCCGCGGCGTAGAGCTCACTTGTGTTTTGCCGCGCCCGTTCCAGCAGATTCAGAACCAATGCGCGGTTTTCGGGGTTTGCGACCTTAAGTGTGGCTCCAGTAGCCAACTCCAGAGGGTCGGTCGGCAATGCGGACACTGCAGTTTGAGCGAAAGCGGGTGAGGTCACTACCGCAAGCAGAGAAATAAGCAGGGATCGAACGAAATTCATACATCGCTCCATCAACCGTCGCACGCAATCTTAGATGCGATGCGAAGGATTTTCCAGTCCACCCGTAGACTGGAACGCGAGGTAGAAACGTCGCTTGCAACGCTTTCGTTGGGAGCTAAACTACTGCTTCGTCCAGAACGCGCCGGACATTGCGCGCCAAAGCCTCCAGCGAAAAGGGCTTCTGCAGGATGGTTGCTGATGCCTCGGGTTCTTCACTATCCAAAGCAGAGTGTTCCGAGTAACCCGACATGAAGAGCACTTTCATCTGCGGCCGCAACGGCGTCAGGCGTTGCGCCAGTTCACGCCCTCCGATATTCGGCATGACCAAGTCCGTTATCAGCAGGTGAATCGTATCGGGATATGCATTCGCCATCTCCAGGGCCTGGTTGCCGTCGACCGCGATCAGTACCTTGTAACCGTTGCGACGTAGCGATTCCCTGACGATATCGCGAATGCCATCCTGATCTTCGACGACTAGAACCGTCTCGGTACCCTTTGGCACCGTCGCCGGAACAGTTACTACGGACTGGGCTGGAGCCCGCGATGCCGCAACTTCGGATGGCACGATCCCACATGCTTCGCCGCCGGATTCTTTGACCCGGGGAAGATGAATATGAAAGGTAGTTCCACGTCCCGGCTCACTGTCCACCCAGATCCAGCCGTCACTGTGCTTGACCACTCCATACACGGTAGCCAGACCCAACCCTGTTCCTTTGCCGGGTGCTTTAGTGGTGAAGAAAGGCTCAAACATGTGGGCTTGAGTTTCGCTGTCCATGCCGTCGCCGGTATCACTGACCGACAGCACAACGTACCTACCCGCGGGCGCGCCGTCGTGCATCCGCGAATCATTTTCGTTTAGTTGAACATTGCGAGTCTCGATCGTTAGACTTCCACCATCCGGCATGGCATCACGCGAGTTGACCGCGAGATTCAGAATCACCTGCTCGATTTGTCCGAGATCCGCTTTGACCCGCCCCAGCGAAGCGCCGGGCAGGACTCTGAGCTCAATGTCCTTTCCGATCAGCCGACGCAGCGTCTTTGCCACGTCAGCCAGAACCAAGTTCAAATCGAGGATTTTGGGCCGGAGTACCTGCTTACGGCTGAAAGCCAGCAGCTGGCTCGTCAGAGAGGCGGCCCGAGTCACCGCCGTTTCAATTTCCTGAGCATCTTTTTGGGCTGGGTCTTCTGCCGCCAGTTGATCGCGAAGATGTTCGTTATGCGCCTGAATCAGCATCAACAGATTGTTAAAATCGTGGGCCACTCCCCCCGCCAACTGCCCGACGGCTTCCATTTTCTGCGAGTGGCGAAGCTGATCTTCCAGCCGCTTGCGCTCGGTGATCTCATACATTACGCCCTGCATGAGCGGCCCTTGCCCGCCGGTCTGGTCCAGCAGAACACCTTCGTCGCGAAACCACAGCAGCCTGCCATCGCGGGCGCACATGCGGTATTCGGCCTGGAATAATTCGTGAGTTTGCTGAAACAGCGTCTCCGCCGCGAGAGCAATTTCCCGGTCATCCGGGTGGATGTGGTTCATCCAGTTCATGGGATCGGAGAGCCATTCCGCAGGTGAGAACCCAAGCATGCTTTCGATCTGTGGGCTCACATAATGCCAGGGTCCCCCGGCGCCAAGTTCCGCGACGTACGTGATGGCGGGCAGGCGCTCGACCAGCGTGCGATACCTTGCTTCCGCTGCTCGAAGCTCGGCTTTCGCCCGGTCATGTTCGACCGCAATGCCCGCCAGATGGGTCGCGTGTGCGATGAGTTGCAAATGCCGTAGGTCTGGAGTGCGGGGCTCTCGGTAGTAGACTGCGAAAGTCCCGAGAATTGCGCCGTCCTGCGAAGCAATGGGGGTCGACCAACAGGCGCGCAAGCCGTGCAGTAAAGCGGCCTGGCGAATGCCTGCCCAGAGCGGATCGGTAGCGATATCGGAGACGATCACCCGCTCCTTTCGATACGCAGCAGTGCCACACGACCCAACGCAGGGTCCGATCTGCACGCCGTTAATCAAGTCCGTGTATTCGCTGGGAAGGCTGGGAGCGGCACCGGGCCGGAGCGTCATACCATCGGCATCAAGCAGAAGCACGGAGCAGAGCATTTCGGAATGCTGCTTCTCGATGTGCTCGCACAGGACCTCGAGGACCTTCGCGAGCGGAGCCTGGGCCCGAATCATTCCCAGCACTCTTTCGTTCAGCCGCGACAGGGCTTCTGACAATTCCAGCTTGTCGTCATTTGTGGCCCTCTGAACGCCCGTGGACATGCGACTCCTACTCTTGGTCTCATCGACTCCTGCTGAGGGAGGTCCGCCAGAAATGATTGCTATGCTTTGCCTTTCGTGTGGAACCTGGTGAACCCCTCGGAAGCCATTATTCCTTAGTGGTAAGGGACGCTAAAGTTACTTGAGTAACCGGCCTTCGACCGAATTGCTTCTGTTCCCGAAATGTTCGCAGGAACTAGCGACTGAGAGTCGCGTTATCACTCGCTGGTGAAGTAATCCACCGTGACTGGATTTTCGAACAACGAATAATCTCGTGTGACCACGGTGATTCCACTTTCAGTGACGAAGTAGCGTTGCCGGTCGGCTTCGGGATCGTAGCCGATGGTGGTCCCTTCGGGGATATGTACGTCGCGATCGATGATGGCTTTGCGGATGCGGCAATGGCGGCCGACGTTCACGTGCGAAAAAAGGATACCGTCTTCTATCTCGCTATAGGAATTTATGCGAACATCCGGAGAGAGCACGCTGTTCTTTACCGTGCTCCCGGAAACGATGCAGCCGGCAGAGACAATGGAATCAAGCGCGGTTCCGGTGCGTCCGGCTTCGGCGAAGACGAACTTGGCCGGCGGGTACTGCCGCTGGTGGGTGCGAATGGGCCACTCGGAATCATACAAATTGAACACCGGCGAGACCGAGACGATGTCCATATTGGCTTCGTAGTAGGCCTCGAGGGTTCCCACATCGCGCCAGTAGAGCGCTTCTTTCTTGTTTTCGTCGACGAAATCGAAGGAGTACACGCGGTACTCATCCATCATTTTGGGCAGAATGTCTTTGCCGAAATCGTGACTCGACAGCGGGTCCTCGGCATCCTTGAGGAGCGCGGGAATGAGCACGTCGGTGTTGAAAAGATAAATGCCCATCGAAGCCGAGACTTTCTCCGGGTTGTAAGGCGAGCGCAAATCCGTCTGCTTCGGTTTCTCCTGGAACCCATTTACGCGGTGATCGCGGTCGATGTCCACCACGCCGAAGCGGGCAACCGCATCGGGATCGACTTGGATCGTCGCTAGAGTGACGTCCGCCCCCGAGTCGGTGTGTTGCTGCAGCATCCTGCCATAATTCATCTTGTAGATGTGATCGCCGGAGAGAATCAGGACGTGCTGCGGTTGCTCCGAGCCGATGGAATAAATGTTCTGGTAAACCGCATCGGCTGTGCCCTGGTACCACTCCTCGCTCACTCTTTTCATGGGCGGCAGCACTTCGATAAACTCGCCCACTTCGCGGCCCAGAATGTTCCAGCCCTCGCGCACATGCCGGTTGAGCGAGAGCGCCTTGTACTGGGTCAAAATGTAAACCCGTCGCAGGTCGGAGTTGAGGCAGTTGGAGAGAGTGATGTCGATGATGCGGTAAATGCCGCCGAAGGTCACGGCGGGCTTGGCCCGATCGCGGGTAAGGGGGTAAAGGCGCTCGCCTGCTCCGCCCGCTAACAAGACTCCGAGGGTGTCTTTCATCGGCATGCCGCGAACTGTCGCCCGTTTGATGCGGAAACGCTAAATACTAGCACAGTGGAAAAAGTTGGCCGACGATTCCTGCCCGAACCCGCTTTGGGACGAAGTTTACTGTTTAGTACCGGGTACCCCCCTCCCCCCTTTTGCTGCAAAATCTTGAGAGCAAACGACTTAAATTCTGACTGTGTGCTAGATCTTTGAGTTTACGGGAGTTACGGGCAAAATCTAGAGAACATGGGAGTTAGCTCGGGCGCAACGGGGCGGGTTGTCCCTTTCCGGAACGACCGGGCCCGCGTTGGACGGGGCGCAGATTGTCAAAGATCTATATTATCTCGTAGATAATATTATTATACAACTTTATCTGATGTGAAACGCGCCGTCAATGATAAAACGCGTTGCCCGGGGATTGAGTTCTGAATTGGGCTGCATTTTTAGCTACGTCGAACCGAGGGGCGGGACCGTCTTGCCAGATATTGCTGGTCGAGGGCCTGGCGTATGAGGGTCTTGATCACCGCCTGGCGACTGATGTTCAACTCTTTGGCGGCGCAGTCCAGTTCTTCGAGCATGCCTGAGGCGAGGTCAACATTCACCCTCTGGATCGGACCCATCATTTTGCCGTTATCGGTGAAGAACCGGGACACGTCTCTGCCCTGGTCGGCAAGGCGGGCGATGGCTTCTGCGGGCACCGGCTTGCGCGGCTTACGAGTGTTCTTCATAGAGTTTGTCCTCCTCTTTGGTGGCTTTCCAGAGAGTGACGAGGTGGTAATATTCGCCTTCCTCGTCCTCTCGCACCTCAAAAATGAACGGATTCGATCTTAGCCGTGTGTTCTTGCAACAGAAATCTTACGCTCACCTGCATTTGCACCAGGGCGTTCGTCGCGTGTACTCGCGTAATTGCACGCCCTGGTATCCGTCGTAGCTCATACAGAGATCGGTACTGTTGTATTCCGAAAACCTGAACCATATGGACTCGACCGCTCTGCCCCCTGAATCGAGTACGACCAGGAGGTGCCGTTCATCAGTCCGAAGCGCGTCAATTTTGAGACTCTTCTTCTGAGGCCATGCCATGGCGGGACGCTTGTCGATCTTCACTCGCAGCCCATGTGAATTGATTTCACCACTAGGAGGAATTGGCTCTTTCCAGAAAGGATCATCAGCTCTCGACGCAACGCAGAGACTTCCACTGATTTGCTGCGCCCACGTAAAATGCGAAATCAACAGGACGAGCGACAACGCGACGAAATGGACTCTCACGGAGGCCATGTCAGACACGAGAGATGGTAACGAAGACGTCCTCGCCGCTCAGCGAGAGTTTTTCCCCGCCGTTCTGGTTGACGCTTGCCTCCAGCCGGTCCGCCAGCAATTCGTGACGTAGATAGGACTCATGTGCCGCAATAGCCTCCGCGATACGGGGCGAGGCGGAATAGCTGACTGCGATGCGGTCGGAAATATTCAGGTTCATGACTTTCCGCTGATCCTGGACCAGGCGATTGAAGTCGCGGGCGAGGCCTTCCTGCAAGAGCTCCGGCGTGAGTGTGGTGTCGAGTGCCAGGAAGGTGCCCTGCTCCTGGACGGCTTTAAGGTTCTCCGGCCCCTCGTAGGTGATGAGAATGTCGTCGGGCGCCAGTTCGAAGGTTTGTCCCTCGACTTGGACAGGGTATGGGCCACCTTTTAACAGTGCTTTGGGGTCGGCCTGACTCAAGGCTTGCGCGATTGCCTTCAGATACTTTCCGGCGCGGGGGCCTAGCTTCTTCGCATCCGGTTTGAAGCTCACCTTGACCAGAGTGGTCTCGTCGTCGATCAGAACCAGATTCTTGAGGTTGATCTCCTCGAGGATCTGCGCGGCATACTCGGGATTTTCCAGGACACGGCGGTCCGCAGCATCTTTGGGACGGACGTACAGCGTGCTGAGCGGTTGGCGAATTTTGGTCTTGCTTTGCGTCCGCAGACTCAGGGCAAGATTCTTAATGCGGATGACGGTGTCGATGCTCTGTTCTAACTGCTCGTCGATCAAGGAGGCGTCGACCTGCGGATAGCGGGTCAGGTGCACCGACGCTGGCGCCGACGGATCGACCGAGCACACCAGGTTCTGATAGATCTCTTCCGTCAAGAAGGGCAAGGCTGGCGCCATCACCTTGGTCACAGTCGTGAGCACGGCGTAGATCGTCTGATATGCGTCTCTCTCGTTGGCCCAGAAGCGGCGGCGGGAGCGACGGAGATACCAGTTGGAGAATTCGTCGTCGAAAGTTTGAAAAGCTTCGATCAGGCGGTAGTGCTCGTAATTGTCGAAGGCGCTTCGGGCCGCTTCGACCAGACGTTGCAGACGGCTCAACACCCAGCGGTCCAGTTGATTGGTGACGGGAACCGCGGGACCGGGCTTCCAACCGTCAGACATGGCATTGCTGACGAAGAAGCTGTAGCAATTCCAGAAGGTCAACAGCTTGCGGCGGGCCTCGCCATCGATCGTTTGACCCACATTGCCAGCAGGATGCAAGTCGGGGAAGTTGAGGTTCTGCGCGGTCTTTTGTTCCGCGTAGATATAGCGCATGACTTCCGCGCCGAGCGCTTCCGCGGCTTCGTCGAAGGCGATGGAGTTGCCTTTCGACTTGTGCATCTCTTCGCCGCGCGCGTCGCGGACGAGAGCGTGTCCGAGCAAAGCCTTGAACGGGGCCCGCCCGTCGATCATCGCACTCATTGCCAGCATGGAGTAAAACCAGTTGCGGAACTGGCCGGGAAAACTTTCGAGCACGAGATCCGCGGGGAACCACTTTTCCCAATACGCCCGGTCGGTGGAGAAGCGCATCGTGCTGAAGGGGACAATGCCCGCGTCCAACCATGGATTGCCTACGTCCGCGACGCGGGAAGACATACCGCCGCACTTATCGCACTTTATCTTGACCGCGTCGATGTAAGGACGGTGCGGCGAATTGCCCTCGAACTGCTCCCAGCCCTCGATTGCGCGATCTTTCAACTCCTCGCGACTGCCAATCACGGTGAAGTGTTCGCATTCGTTGCAAACCCAGATGGGTAGCGCGAGGCCCCAGAAGCGTTTCTTCGAGATCATCCAGTCGCGCATGTTGTGCAGCCAGTCCAGTTCGCGGGCTTCGCCTTCTTCGGGAATCCAGCGGATGGTCGGCACCGTGCGCTCGATGCGGTCGCGCCAGTCCATGCGGATGAACCACTCGTCCACGGGGCGGAAAACCAGCTCCGACTTGCAGCGCCAGCAGTGCGGATAAACGTGGGGATAGCGTTCGCGAGCGACCAGCAAGCCTTTGGCTTTCAGCAAAGCGATTACTTCGTCGGACACTTCGTTGGCGTTGCGCCCGGTGAGCGGTCCGAATCCTTCCTCAAAGACGGAGCTCTCATCGAGCGGGGCGATGAACGGAAGATTATTTTCCCTGCCGAGTTCCTGATCTTCCGCGCCGCAGCCGGGAGCGATGTGAACCAGTCCGGTACCTTCGGCTTCGCTGATCTCTTTCCATGCGATCACGCGATGAACCTCGGCCGCCGTCTTGCCGCTTCCGGTTTGGCCGTAGGGAAAGACGCCGCCCGGCGTATTCTGCGCCGGAAGATCATCGAATGGGCCGGTGTAGGTGAGCCCCAGAAGATCGCGCCCCGGCAGTTCCTGTAAGACTTCGATCGTGCCACTGCCCTTGAGGATGGTGCGAATCGACGGCAGCTTGTGGGCCTCGTGTTTGCCTTCGACCTGTAGGTCCTGCAGTCGGTCACGCTCGAAGTTCGCTTTAGCCACGTAGTAGATCCAGTCGCCATGACGGACCTCCAGGTAGGTCATCTCCGGATTCACCGCGACCGCCACGTTGGACGAGAGCGTCCATGGAGTCGTCGTCCAGACCAGCAGCGCAGTCTTTTCCTGACCTTTAAGGGGGAAACGGACGAACACCGAAGTATGCTCAGTGATGCGGCGGCCTTCGGCCACTTCCATTTGAGACAACCCGGTACCGCAGCGTCCGCACCATGGCATTACGTCGTGGCCGCGATAGATAAAACCCTCGTCGTGGCACTTCTTGAGAAATCCCCAGATGGTGTAGTTGTTTTCGTCGGAGAAGGTGAAGTAGCTGCCGCCATACTCGGCCGAGCCCAGCTTGCGGACGATCTCGCTGGCCCGCGCGGTTTCTGTGAGCCCGCTGGGAAGCTTCACGGTGACAACCCGGTCTCCGTCCGCCAGCGCGTCGCGCAAGGCGAGTAGAACCGCGGGATCGTCCCAATCGCACCAATAGCCCAACCGGATCGACTGCTCGGTCTGCCTCGAAGCGTATGTCAGCACACGCTCTTTGCAGGCGCGAACGAATTTCTCAATGCCGTAGTCGCGAATTTCGCGCTTGGTGCGAAGTCCAAGGCTTTTTTCGACCTCGACCTCGACCCACAATCCCTGGCAGTCAAACCCGTTCTGGTAGCGCTCCGCCTCGCCGTTCATGGCGTGGTAGCGCTGGTACATGTCTTTCAACGACCGGCCCCAGGCGTGATGCACTCCCATGGGATTGTTGGCGGTGATCGGTCCGTCGAGAAAAGACCAGCGCGGACCCTGCGCGTTCTGCTGGCGCAACTTGTCGAAGACACGATTCTCCTGCCAGAAGCGCAACATTTCGCGCTCCATGGCAGGAAAATCAGGGACTTTTGGCACTGGCTTATACATGTTTTATCAATAATATCTCAGGCGATGACGGTAGAAACGTAGCTAGCTACGTTTCTAGAGCCTTATGCTTTCAGTGGAATCGTGAATGGCTTAAAGCAGGATTGTACGCGACGCAGTACTAGGCAGCGTCGTCCTCAACTTTAATGCGCAGCGACTTGAGGAACTTGAGGTCCTGATCGCTGATCTTGAACTCGGTGGTCACGAGCGACGGTTTTTCGCTGGATTTCTCGCCCGGCTTGCTGACTCCAATGGTGGCTTCCAGCACCAGGAAGATATCGTAGCCGCCCTCTTTGATTCGGGAAACAACGTCGGCAATGGGCTCCGAGTCAGCCAGAGACTCATTAATCGCCTCACCCAGTTCCTTCATTAACTGCTTCAATTGCTGGTCCACGCAACCCCCTTGCAGGCTCCCACCGCCACGCTCTGAGTTTACTCTCGGGGCAAAACAAAAATCATCCATCCCCTTTAACCACTTAGATGCCGTCAGGCGTCCGGATGCTTCGCCCGAACTCGTGGCGCCCGCGATATTGTAACCCCATTGCCCCGCAAACCAAACCCAGTTTGCCAAATATTGGTAAAATCACGGCAGTGTCGGGTGTCTCTACCACTCGGAAGTTGGGCATCGCGGCGCGGGTCGCAAGCCGGATGATTTCGCAGCGCGCCCGCCGCGGTCGCACCTTCGGAGCAATCACGAAAGCGGCGCGAGCGACGGCGTCTCACTTCGGGCGCGTCCTGGGGCAGCTTTGGCTCGAGGTGACAGGATTTGTTTTCTTGGCCTTAGCCGGGATCGGAGTTATCGCCTTTTTTCGTGAGTACGCGAAATATCAGGCTGGCCGGGCGACATCCAGCCGTATGGCGCTGGCGGTGTGCTTTACTGGGTTGTTCGCATGGTTCGGTGTGAGTTCGTTTTGGAGAGTGCGGAAGAGGGGGCAAAACCATTAACCGCCTTGTCGGCTCATAAGCAGGTGTTCTCGTCTCCGCCGTCCCTGGTGTACCTTCGTGTACTTCGTGGTCAACGGTTTTCGCTATGGCCGAGAAAACAAAGTTAGACCCACAGAACGAATCCCACATTTCGATCCGTCCGCTGTACACGCCAGCCGATCTGGAAGCCTGGGACTACGACCGGCAAGTCGGCTACCCCGGCCAGTATCCCTTCACTCGGGGCGTGCAGGCGACCATGCACCGCGGTCGCCTCTGGACGATGCGGCAGTACGCAGGCATGGGAGACGCGGAGGAGTCCAACAAGCGCTATAAATATCTGCTGGCCAACGGTACCACCGGGCTGTCCGTTGCTTTCGACCTGCCCACACAGATCGGCCTGGACTCCGACCATCCGCTCGCGATGGGGGAAGTTGGCAAAGTCGGCGTCGCCATCGATTCCATCGAAGACATGCAGCGCCTCTTCGACGGAATCGACCTGACCAAGATTTCCACCTCGATGACGATCAATGCCACGGCCTCGATCCTGCTTGCGCTCTATGTCGGGGTCGCTCGGCGCCAGGGTGCGGACATCCGCAAGCTTTCGGGCACGGTGCAGAACGATGTGCTCAAGGAATTCATTGCGCGAGGAACATATATCTACCCGCCTCAGCAAGCGATGCGCATCATCACCGACATGTTCGCATGGACCAACGAAAATGTCCCCGAGTGGAACACGATTTCAATCTCCGGATACCACATGCGTGAAGCCGGATCGACTGCGGTGCAGGAGGTCGCATTCACGCTGGGGAATGGCATTGCCTACGTGCAGGCCGCTATCGACGCCGGCCTCGATGTAGACAAGTTTGCGCCGCGTGTGTCGTTTTTCTTCAATGCTCACAGCAATTTTCTGGAAGAGGTCGCCAAGTTCCGCGCCGCCCGCCGCATGTGGGCCCGCATCATGCGCGAGCATTTCAAGGCCAGGAATCCTCGATCCTGGATGCTGCGCTTTCACACCCAGACGGCCGGCTCTACGCTAACCGCGCAGCAACCGGAAAACAATATTGTCCGCACGGCAATTCAAGCCATGTCCGCGGTTCTCGGCGGCACGCAATCGCTGCATACCAATTCCTACGATGAAGCATTGGCCTTGCCAACCGAGCAGGCTGCACGCACGGCGTTGCGCACGCAGCAGATCGTGGCTTACGAGTCCGGAGTGCCGCAGACTGTCGACCCGCTAGCGGGCTCCTACTACATCGAGAGCTTGACCAATGAGATCGAGAGACGCGCGCAGGAATATCTCGACAAGATCGAAGCTCTCGGCGGAATGCTGAAAGCCATCGAGCGTGGCTACATCCAGCAGGAAATCCAAAACGCCGCCTACGAATATCAGCAGCAGGTGGACCGCGCCGAGTCCGTCGTGGTGGGAGTAAATCGCTTCACCGTCGAGGAAGAAAAACCGATCCCAACCTTGCACATCGACGAATCACTGGAGCGCAAGCAAGTGGAACGACTGCACGCCTTGCGTGCCCGTCGTGATGTTCAACCCTGGAAAGATTCTCTGAAGAGAGTCGAAGATGCCGCTTGTTCCGGGGTGAATCTGATGCCGAACATCGTCGGTGCCGTGGAAGCCCACGCCACGGTTGGCGAAATCTCAGATACCATGCGGAAAGTGTTTGGAGAGTACAAAGAAGCGGTGGTGATCTAGGAACTCTCTCATTAAGTTATCAATGTGGGAGCGTCGCCTTGTAGGCTTCGTGTACCTTGGTGTGCCTTGTGGTTCATGAAGCCCAAATGCTCGAACCACACAAGGGTTCAGATGGGACGCAGAAAATGGGCAGGGGAATTCACGCTTAGTCAGATCCGATGGGTCGGTTGCGGAAGACTGACGACCTCATAGTGCACCGAGCGCTGATCGAAGTGGGATAGCAGTTTCCGCGCCTCCGGCGGCACAACCGCCACTTCGGAGTCCTCTCCGGCGAAGGCGCGAACGGCAACCATTGAGGCGAAAAGGGTCAGGGTGACGAACTCGACCTCATCGCCGGCGTCTCGGCGCAGCAGGTACGCGCCCTCGTGCCCCGGAACGCGATGGATCCCGGGCAAGATCTTTGTGCGGAGCAAAGCCTCGTAGGCAGCTGCATTGCCGGGAATCGTCCAGCCATGCCAAATGCGAGCGATCATTTCTTCCTCTCAAAGTGAAACAGAGCTCGGGCCCACTCAGATGTAACTTAACCACCAATCCTTGCGGCGCTGTTTGACCCCCTCGTACCAGCGGCAGGGGAAATACAGAAGGACCACCGCCGTGATCCACATCAGGTAGACGAACGGCAGACTGTATCCCCAGCCATCAGGGGCCCCGAACATGAACCCACCGTGAAAAAGCCACCCGATCGGTTGATGAGACAGCACCCCAACCAGGACAGCCAGCGAGTGAATGAGATACAGATGCAGGATGTAGAAGAACATGGGCACGCGCCCGAACGTAAGTAGCGGGGACAGCGCCGGCGAAATATTTTTCGCCCCGTCTTTCTGATCGAGCTTTTTGTCGAGCCAGGCGAGCAGCAGCAGGGACGGGCCAAGCGTCATCAGAAGGAATTGTAAAGACGGCGGATACTTCTCGACATCGAAGAAAAGAATCATCGTCTTCTCTAGCGTAGCCTGCACGTGCCAGGGCCCCTGCGAAACCCCGCCCAATCCGATGGGAGGGTTGCCGTATAGATTGGTCAAACGCAGAACGACAAACGCTATCGTCAACCCAAGCCCGATTTGCGCGATGAGCTTTCGTCGCCGCTCTTTCTCCAGCAGGTAGGCCGAACCAAAAACATACCCCGCCGCCATCACTCCAACCCAAGGGACTAGCGGGAACAGCACAAAACTCCGTATGCCAAAGGGCAGTAACACTCCTCCTCTGACGTGCAGGATCGTCCACAGGGGAGCGAATGCGCCGAACTGGCGTGGACGCATGGGATCGAGCAGATCGTGGCCCAGAATCAACAATCCGGAGAAAGCCGCGACCCAGCGAGGTGGCATCCGCACAACCGCAGCCATCAGCACCATGCACGCGCCTAAGGCCCAGATCACACCAAAGAATCCCCAGGGAAACAAAAACGTCCGGCCCGGGCCGGCTCCTGCGGCCGCCTCGCTTGCGGCAACCCGGGGCGCACCTGCAACCGTGACCGTCCGTGACGATAGTGTCGACGACACCGCCGTTTCACCTCGAGGAAATACTACTCCTCAATTCCTCGGTGAGACGTAAGTAGACAAGGAAAAGTTAGCGGGTGACCAAAGCGCCGGAGGCCAAAAGCCGGAAGCAGGAGCTAGAAACTAGTACTTGACCCCGAATCAGACACTTTGTAATCACAAGCTTCCCGGCAAGGCTTGCAATAATACAAGCCATCTTCGCACAGGCGGACTTCCATCAGCGATTGGCAGAGGCAGCAGTATTTTTCGCAGTCGCAACGCTCTTCGGTCATCTCGCATTGCATGCAGCGATACTTCCGGGCGGTGGTGGTGGCCATGGGCGAACTGTAACGCGGCGAGCAGGCAGAGGAAAAGTGCCGTTGGTAACCAGGAGGGGTAAGCCTCGCGCCGGGGCCGGTCGCTATTTAATGCCGCTGGCCGGCAGCGGGACTCGTGGCTTGCAGACTCGCGTCATAGGCGGCTCTGGCGATGCGCGCAATCACCTTTTCGCGTGTGGCCTCGTTTGCCGTCGAATCGGTCACGAACACGGCAGTCGCAATTCGCCGGCCGTCGGGCAGCGGGATGAGCCCGATATCGTTGGTCGCGTGGGCCACTCCACCGTCCACGCCGGAGGTGCCCGACTTGCGAGCGACGCGGGTTCCGGTTGGTAGATCGCCTTCCAGACGATTTGTCCGAAGGTCCGATGTCATCCAGCCCAGGAGCAGATCCGTATGTTCCCGTGTCAGCGGCGAATTGTCGCTAATCCTGCGAAGCAACTGGACGGCTGCCGCCGGTTCAAACCAGTTCCGGTATTGAGCTGAAACGTCACGATGCAGGCCGGCTTCACTATCCTGAAGATGGAAACCGCTAATCCCGAGCGCGGCGATATACGTGTTCACCGCGGGCGGGCCGCCCAGCAGGCGCAACAGAATGTCCGCAGCCACGTTGTCGCTCAACGAAACGGCTAATCGCAGCAGCTCGCGCATGGGCACATCAACCCCGCCATCGGGATATTTGTCCTGCAGCGAACTATAGACGTGCGGCAGGATGCGATCCTGCGGAAGAAAGCGGACCGGCTGATCCAACGAGAACGTGCCTTGCTCGATCTGATGCAGAACCGTGACCGCGAGCGGTAGCTTGAAGACCGATTGCATGGAGGCTGTGCGTTTGGATTGAGGTCGCAATTCAGTACGGAACCCGGCAACGAGCAGGCCACCGACACCTTGCCGTTCGCCTCACGGGCAATGGCGCGAATCTGTTGACGGAGAGGTTCCTGTGCCAGCGCCGATACGGCGGAGAGAGTGAGAAGCAAAACGAGACGCATATGGGTCAGTATAGGAATCCAGCACACGCGCGCGAACCTGGGGGCCAGGAAGTTGTCCCAAGTACGCTCTCCGACTTAAAGTATTTGCTGCGGACGAACATAACGGAGCAATCCTGTGAGCATGCTCGAACATATCCGGAACCTCTTCTCCTATGATGACTGGGCGAATCGTGAAGTCTTAAGATCACTGCAAGCCCTCAGTGCTCCGCCGGAACGCTCGGTCAAATTGCTGGGGCACATCCTTTCCGCTGAAAGGCTATGGCTCGAACGGCTGCTGATTCAAAAGCAAAGCTTGCCGGTATGGCCGGTGTTCACGATCGAGCAGTGCAAACTGGAAGTCAATCAACTGCCATGTCTTTGGAAGAATTATTTGACTTCGCTTGGCGAAGCCGGACTTTCCCGTTCGCTCAATTACAAGAACACCAAAGGCGAAAACTTCAGCAGCCAGAAGCAGGATATCCTGCTGCACGTGGTCATGCACTCGGCCTATCATCGCGGCCAGATCGCTGCGGATATGAGAGCGGCCGGATTCACCCCGGCCTACACTGACTTTATTCATGCCGTCCGGCAGGGATTCGTGGAGTAGAGAGGCCGACGGCTGGAAGGCGGGCATCTCCGGCACAAAACGTCGCCGCCACTACTGCCAGAAGCGTAACTGGCGGCAGAGCGAGTGAGGTGAACTCAGGCACTCCCGCCGCTAATCGAACTCGCGAAGCTCCGACCAGTAGCGAACCAAAGGCGAGAATAGTCGCTGTCACCCATTGCCACAACAAGCACGCCAAGACTCCGTTCGTTAACGCGCGCGGAAGAAAGTCTTCAAAAATAACTTTGCGGTGCGCCAGCAGGACCAACAACGCGGGTATCAGCAGCGGCTGGTTATATGCAGCCAGCTTGGGCATCACGGCCAGCGTTACGGTGGAAAGCCACCCCATGGCCCAGCCAAAATCGTCAGTCCCTGCATCCGCTTTGCGCCACCGGCAACAATACAGCACAAGAAAGCCCACCAGCGCCAGCGCCACCGCTCTTGCCAACCACCCGGGTAACAGGACCTGCAGAATCGAGGGATCTCCGGCATAGTCCTGGTATGCTCGGATTGCCGTCAGGAATCTTCGGATCCAGCCGGGTGAAACCCTCTCAGCGGCGAGAATCAGTGCCAACAAACTCCCGGCAAAGCTCCATACAATACGCCGACGTTCCGCCCAATGGGCCGTTGCCCACAACGTGAAGAAGCAGACAAAGGGCGCCGAAAGTTGCGGTTTTATGGTGGAAAGCGCCAGTAGAAGGCCGGCTGGCACGAGCCAACCGCGAACTGCGGCTGCTGCTGCCGCAGCAAGCATGAGCACAACCGACGTGGCAAGGTTTTGCTGATAATACTCAGAGATAGCTGCGGAACTGCTCAGCACAAGCACCATGCCTGCCGCGGTAAACGTAGCCTTGGTGCGGAATCCGAGCGCATACATCCAGAGAGGGACACAGGCTGCCAGGCTGAACAACCCAAGCCACCGAAATATCTCAAGCACAGTATGGAAGGGTAGATTGACAGTTGGGGCAAGTAGGAAGATCACGTACAACGGGTAAGCGAACCCAACCTGATCCTTCGGATCGGAAGGATTTTGTGGATCAAGTGGCCGGCCGTAAAAGCCTGATTGAATCTCGCGGGTCACCTCAGTGCTGTAAGGATCTCGATTGTGAAGCAATGCCTCGCGTGTACCCAGCCAGCGCGGATAAAGGTCGGAATTATTTCCGATCGGGATTCGTTTGGCCTGGGAGAAAACCGTGTTAGAGGGGATTAGAATCGTGTCCGCCCAGCGCCACAGACCAGCGCAGACCACAAAAGAGGCGGCCAGCATAAACTGTCCTAGGTAGAGTCCCTGCGGATTCAGTTTCACGTTTGCATTCTAACCGCAAGTTTCGAGCGGGCCCCGAATTCTATGTGCTGTCCGCCCAGGGTCGGGTTGGCCGTCCAATTCCTCTGGTCATGCCGGCCTAGTAGCCGTGGAAACGGGTAAGTCTGTGGTTGAAGTTGGACGATCTGACGTTCCGTTCAACAATGTAGTGGCTATCACCGTCAACAGTGTTAGAGGGACCACTGCGAGTGCTGTGTAGTTTGGAATATCGATCGCCGACCTGAGCCACGCAACCGGCAGCAAAAGCGTACCTAACGACAAGGCCAGAGCCGACCCCCATTGCCACAGCAGGCAGACCATGATCCCTTTCACGAGGGCACGCGGAATGCGGCCTCCATTGGCGATGATTTTGTGCTGCGCTATCAGCACCAGAAACGCCGGTATCAGCAGTGGCTGGTTGTAAGCAGCTTGCTTAGGAATCACTGTCAGGGTTACCGTGCCTGCCCAGGCAAGAGACCACCCGAAATACTCGGATCCCGCCGCCATTTTCCTCCATCGCCAGTAACGGGCAAAGAGCGCGGCCAGCAATGCGGCTGTTGCAATCGCAGCCAGGGAAGACGGTAGGAACATTTGCAGCACGGAATTGTCGGCGCCGTAGGTCGGATATTCCCTCAGCGCAGCCAAGAAGCGCACAGTCCAGTGAGGGGACACTATCTCAGCCGCTATGAACAACAGCGCAATCGTCCCAACAAAGCCCCAGATAAGACTCTTTCGGTCCGTCCAGCAGCTCACGGCCCACAGCAGAAACCAGAGGATAGTTAGTCCGGAAAGCTCGGGTTTAATCGTGGCCCACGCCAACAGAAATCCGGCCGTCAAAAGGTGCCCGCGGACCGTCGCGGCTCCAGCTAGCGCCAACAGGAACAGGACCAACGCCGCAAGATTCTGCTGATGATACTCGAAAATGGCGGCGAAACCACTCAGGGTAAGCACCATCCCCGCAATCGCAAATATCAAGCGAGCACGAAACCGGATGGCGTACATCCAGAGGGGGAAGGTGCATGCAAGACAGAAAAGGAGAAACCAGCGGAAGAACTCCTGCACTATCGCAAATGGCAATGCGATCGTGGGCGCCAGCAAGAAAACGACGTAGAGCGGATAAACAAACGATTCCTGAGCGGTCGGATCAGATGGGTTTTGAGAATTGAGCGGGCGCCCGTAAAAGCCCATCTGGATCTCGCGGGTCACCTCGGGGCCGTATGGGTCCCGACCGCGAAGGAGTAGTTCGCGAGCACCCAGCCATCGGGGATAAAGGTCAGAGTTATTCCCGATTGGCCGTCCCTTAGCCAGTGCCTGCGAGGTGTACGTCGGGGCAGCGATCACTTCGGCCCAGCGCCACATGCCAAAGCAGATCAGGCACGAAGTGGCCAGCACCAGGAGTGAGACATTGTGCCCCTGCGGATTCGGTCTCACGCCTGCATTCTAACCGCAAACCGCGCTACAGTGGCGAATCATGTCTTGATTAGCGCATTACAGGAAAGCACAGCCAAGGGAAAGAGCCACCCACCTGACAATGGCCACGCCGCATGTTATTTTCTAGTTGAGCCACAAATACCCTTTTTGAAACCAATGAAGAAGTTTATTGCCTTTAGCTTGCTGCTCCTCGTTGCTGGAGTTTCGTCCGCCGTCGATTCTGTTGTCGATCCGTTGCCCGATCCCGTGTCCAACAATGCGGTTGCCATGCTCAAGGTTCATGGGGCGCTTTTGCTTTTCTCCTTCATGGGGATCGGGGCGAAGAAGACTCCGGATGCGATCACCAATACTGCCTTTTCGCTGGATGCGAAGGAAGGCAAGTGGTCGGCGGTTCACGCGGTTCCGGGAACGGCGGGGCGCATCGGGGCCGTAGCCGCTAGTGTTCGCGATCAGTTATTTGTATTCGGCGGCTATGTGGTGGATGCGCAGGGTGTGATGGCCGTCCCTGACGTTGGCATGTACGAGCCACCTTCGGACCGCTGGTTACGCGGCGCTGACCTGCCAACGCCGGTCGGTGATTCGGTCGTCGGAGTCTATCGCGACCGCTACGTCTATTTGATTGGCGGGCGGTCGAATCGCGGCGTGGTGAATGATGTTCAAGTCTACGACGCGGACAAGGATCGATGGTCGCAAGCTACGCCGATGGCCGGGCCACCGGTTTACGGCCACGCCGGGGCTCTCATCGACGGCACCATTGTTTACGTGGACGGAGCCCGCAAGAATCCGTCCGGCAGTTCGCCGGGATATGTGGCCTCCGACGAATGCTGGATGGGAAAAATCGACCACCATGATCCCACCAAGATTCAGTGGACCAAGCTACCGAACCATGCTGGAGCGGCGCGATACCGCATCGCGGCTGGCGGCTCGGATAAAGACCAAAAGATCTATTTCGCGGGGGGCACCGATAATCCCTACGACTACACGGGCATCGGCTACGACGGCAAGCCTGCGGAGCCATCTCCGGTCAGCTTCGACTTCAATCTGCGCACTGGGAAATGGGAGACCATCGACCAGAACACGCCCGATCCCACCATGGATCATCGCGGATTGCTGGTCACCCACGAGGGTCTGGTCCTCATTGGCGGCATGGAGAAGGAACAGAAGGTCACCAATCGGGTGACGTTATTGTCCAAGCAACCGAAGGGAAAATAGGCGCAAAGCTCGGTATTCGCCGCCGGGCTCCTGGTTCTGGTGCACTTTGCCACTCAAAAAAACGCTTCGTTTGACGCAAAATATAGAAAACAAAGGGCTGGAATTTTTCTTGCCTCGTAGATCTATGGTTCTTAAGGTAGTTACGGGCAAAATCTTGGAAACATGGGAGTCACGTGGCATCCGGCTACTGCGTTCGCGTTCGCTTTCGAAGGGCGGAAAACGTCAGGTTGTCAAAGATCGTAAGTTATCTTATAGATAACCACTATCACTAAATATTACATTGAGTATGAGAACGCGTCAAGCAAAGAAACATCGTGGGCCGGTCACGGCGGAGAGGAGCAGGGGAAGGCATGGTCGCGGGTCACCACGAAGACTGATCGAGATCCTTCGGGCCGCTGGACAGAGCGCGGGGAGAACAGGATGAAGATGCCTCCTTCCGGCGACCTATCAAGAGTTCCAAGAGCCGCCAGGGAAAATACTCTGTACCGAAGAGAATCAAATTCAGTTTTGATCGCCGGCGCCATGTTTCTGACGGCAAAGCTTGCAGTACGTGGGCGGCAGGCTGTTGTCAACCGATGATGCACTGGCATCAAGGTTTTCAGGTAGGCAAAGATGTCGGACAGGTCGCCGTCGCTCATACCGCGAAACAAGGTGGTTGGCATCACGGGGCTGAGAGTTCTGGCTCCGACCATTCCCGTGCGCATGACCTGAATAAAGTGTTTTCATCGTAGTAAGAAATTCCCGAGGCATCGGGCGTGACATTGGCGCTGGCGACGCTGCCCCACGGCCCTACAAAGACATTTCCTCCTGAGAAATCCAATCCTGGGATTTGCTGGCCTTGATCGTCGCTGGGCGAGTGGCAATCCGAACAAGTCGCCATTTCTACCAGATAAGCGCCGCGCTTCCCGGCGTGGATCGGTCAGGTTCGGGAACGGGTGCAGTCAGCGGCTCAGGCGCCGTCTTGATTAAGTAGTTGAGTGGAAACGCAAGTTTCGTAGATGGCTGGCGATGCTTGAGCGGCGGGACTGTTTTCAGATAAACAATTACCGCAGCCACATCTTCGTCAGACATGGAACGGAAGTGCTGATAAGGCATAATAGGAAATAGAGCTCGCCCATCGTGGCCAATGCCCTCGCGAATGGCCCGAGACCATTGGTCGTCACTCCAACCGGCGGCTCCGGTTTCTGGGTCGGGAGTCAGGTTGGGGCTGTAAACATCGCCCGGCAATCCCTCCTCTTCGAAATGCGCTCCGGCGAGGAGCGTACCTTCGATAACCGGAGCTCCTGGGGCTTTGAAGTTGTGCTCGGAGCGGCAGAGGATACACAGAGTAACTTTCTGCACGAGATACTCGCCGCGCGCCAGCCGTTGCGGCGTGCTTTCGAATTTGCGGGCGGTCAGAGCACGTTGCCGAGGTCCAATGATCGGGCGCCAGCCGATTGTCTTAGTAATGGCGATGGCGAGCACTACGATGAGAGCAGAAGAGGTAGCGAGAATTGGATTGTTATAGAATGGGCTTCATGAAGCTGTTCTGACTCGAATAGAGTAGCGAAGAAGTATAAGCCCATTCGAGATCAACAAGGCAATTTGGTTGCCAGAGGTAGCCAAATAGAGGAGACTCGTCCGGAAAAACGGCGGGGCCGAAGCAGGTTAGGGCATAAACTGACGACGGGGAGTGATCCCCTAATCTCTCACCGTGAGGGCGTGTGAAGAGTGCCGGATACTTTGAGCTTGCCAGGATTATCGCCATAAAACCCTGGCGGACCATTAAAACCAATCGCATCGGCAACGCCTAGCCACAGTTCGGTGGCAGCAAAAGGCGGCACGTGCGGGTGCGCGATCTTGCGACACAGTTGGCAACCGGCCTGGAGATACGGCGGCAACGAAGTCGCTGCTGACGATTCCGGTCGAGAACAGCAAAAGATCTGCCTCACCACGAGCCGTGCCAAGCGGTTGTCAGTCGCCGTCCCCGATCCGAACAGCCGAAAACCTGATTGAGGCGGGGAGAAAACGTGCGCAATGTCCAACGCCCTTATTGTAGTCGTAGTCCGCAGGGGCAACGTCGCATCCCGCCCGTCTCGTAGCAGTGCGCGAAGCTGCGCTCGACCAACTCGCCGCGCCGCCGCAATAAACTCTTGCCGTACTCGCCCCGCACCCGCCGCCGGTTCGCATACACCGCTTGTTGCTCCGCCGGCTTGCCCGCCCAGTTCCGTCGCCCCTTCTGCTTCTTCTCCGGAATGTAGCTGCGCACGCCGTACGCCTTCATCCGCTTCACCACCGCGCCGCTGTGATAACCCTTGTCGGTAACCGTCTCCTCGATCCCGGCCAGGTTCACGGGGCCCTTTGGGTTACCGTCGGTAAAACCGCTCGGCCCGACCAGCGGGAGTGCTACCGGCGATAGCGGCGAATCCAGCGTAGTCGAAACACTCTTATAGGGCGATATGCAGCGTGACCGCCAGCACCGCGCGCGTGTCCAGATCCACAGCGTGCTCCGCCTTGTGTGCCAGATGCGTGCGTCCGTCCTTCATCTTCGCAATCCGTGCATCTTCGTCCGCCGGACTCTTCCACTCCTTATTCGACGTGCGCTTCTTGCGCTTGCGATCCAACCGCGCCAAGTCCTCCCGAATAGGCGTCGTGAGCCCGACGCCTTAGCCAGTACGCGCAACAACTCTCGTAACTCGCCCCCGTGTCCCGCCGCACAATCGAGCGCATCGCCGCGTTCGCCTCCAGCGTCGTCGCATCAATCGCGATCCGCTGCCCTTGCAGCAGCCCGCGATCGGACAGCACGCCCAACACCCAACTGAATACTTCACGATGTGTATCGAGGTCGATCAATCTTCCCGTGCTGAGAATGTAAATGTCTGGTGTCTCGCCCAGCTTTGAAAGAAATGCTCGTACCGCTGGCGAGCGCCAAAGGCCATGGCAACCAAGCGCAGCAAGCTCCGAACCGACTCAGCACATGATCGGATCAAAAATTACCGACGTCCCCGGCACCGACTTTGGACGCATAGAACTTGACACCGCTGCTCGAAGTCAAAATGCCAAGGGGCGGCGGGAGGGTAACGAAAAAAGTTTGTTGCGCCACCATAGAACCAGAACTCAACCAGATTCCGGCGACGATTAAGAAGCTCAATTTGCCGGGGGACATAATACTGCCGAGGCTATCACGCTAATGTGAACCGCGGAACCAAGAATAATCACCAAAACCCTGCCCGAGGAGCTGGGCTCCCTGAGCGCGAACCCTGGGAACAGAAAAATCGAGATTTTTATATAACTGGGGAACGTCGCCTCTGTCCTCGGATTTCACGGCGTACTCCCGCAGGGTCGGGTGCGGGTCGGTTTAACGTACTGCGCGCGGGATCCTTCGGCCCGCTGGCGCGGACCTCAGGATGACGGCAGTGACTGGGTGGGTGCCATGCACTGGCTCCAGATGACGCCATGGAATGATCTGGCTTTGTTCGTCGGTTCGGAACCAACAATCGTAACCACTTCTTCGCTATCTTGTTGTAGACTGAGGGCAAACGTATTCCTCAGGCGGTCACGCGAGCTGCCCCCACAGCTGGTTGAGGACGCGCAGACTTTATGCAGAGAGACCCGAACGCTGATAAGGACAAAGTAAGCGCAAACCGTCCAGCGGGGAAAAAGCCGTACCAAAAACCTGAATTCCGCTACGAGCGGGTCTTCGAGACCATGGCTCTATCCTGCGGCAAGGTGAGCCCCACAGAATTTCAGTGCCGATTCAATCGCAAGACTTCCTAGTTTTCAGCCGCCCATGCCCGTCTCTACAGAGGCTCGCGAAGTTCAAAAGCTTGAACTGGCGGCCGAAATTCTCGGCGCGAGCGGCACCATACGCTTGCAGGCGCTCGGAACCAGCATGCTTCCCGCGATCTGGCCGGGCGAAGTTCTCAGCATCGAGCGGGCGGCAGCCAACGACATCGTTCCCGGCGACATTGTTCTGGTGGCACGGGATGGACGGTTTTTTGTTCATCGCCTAATTGAGAAGCGCGATTGCGAGTGGATGACTCGCGGCGATTCCCTGCCCCAGAACGATCCTGCAGTTGGCGAGGCACAGGTGCTGGGCAAAGTTTCTTGTATTCACCGGAAGGATCGAGTCGTCGTTCCCAGGCCGCAACTCTCGATTTTTGGTCGGATACTCGCCTCTGTCTTTTGCCGGTCGGATTCGTTCCGTGGCTTTGCTTTGCGGGCTCATTCGTTGTGGAGCGTGGTCGCGCTTGACGCGTGTTTAGTGCCGCGGCCTCTTCGCTCTCACCTGCGAGGGCAGGACGCCCTCGCGACCGCCGGCGAGATGCCGACGCTACGCGAACTGCGATGAGCGGGATTGCGGCGAGTGACGCGGTGGTCATTGAGATCGGCGGGATGACAATCGCGCTACACACCCAGGACGCTCCGTTCCGCCGACTCCTCGAGGATCGCTATGCGGGATTCACTAAGTCTTCTGACACCCCTCGATTCGAGTTTGAGGTTGATCTTTTCGAGCCTTCAGGGACAGCGCAGGCGGATGACGATGTGCGGGTTAGATTGCAGGATGGGGAGTGGTTGCTTCAGCGTGGTGACTTTCGCGCTCGATGGGACTCGCGGGCGGGTCGCGGTCGGATTCGGCAGTCGCGCAATCCGTATGCCATCGACTCTGTATTGCGCATTGTTCATACGCTGATTCTGGCGAAGCAAGGTGGATTCCTGGTTCACGCCGCCAGCGCGATTCGTGGCGGGCGCGCGTTTCTGTTCGTGGGCGTGTCGGGCGCGGGCAAGACAACGATTTCCCGCCTGGCGCCATCGGATGCCACGTTGCTGACCGATGAAATTTCCTACGTGCGGCGCGAAGGCAACGATTACCGTGCTTGCGGGACACCCTTCGCTGGCGAGTTGGCCAAGGTCGGGGAAAACGTGTCGGCTCCGCTGAGCGCGCTTTTTCTTTTGGAGAAAGGACCCGAGAACCGGATTGATCCGGTTGCCGCGCCGGAAGCGGTTCGGCTGCTGTTGAGAAACATTCTGTTCTTCACCGAGGACACCGAACTGGTGAGTCTGGTTTTTCGCTCGGCGTGCGAGTTTGTAGAGCGGGTACCTGTACGGCGATTGATATTTGTTCCCGATGAACGCGTCTGGGAAATGATAGGCTAAGCTCGTTAAGGCGCGGGCGTCAGCGCCTGCGCAGCGCGGGAGACAGGCTATCGCTGAGAAATACATCGCGCGGAGTTCTGCCATTGCCGCCCGCCTGATCGGCGGCGAAATGATGATTATGTCGGCGGTCGACTCGACTTTTTTTACGCTCAACGAAGTGGCTACGGTGATATGGCAGGCGGCGGACGGCCGGACTGCGCTGTCGGATATCGTGAGCAGCAGGATCTGCCCGGAGTTCGATGTCGATCCGGAACAGGCTGGGCACGATGCCGAGCAGTTTGTGAACGATCTTTCGCAGCATGGAATTCTCGTGGTCTCGGAACAGCCAATCCCTTCACCCCCGCCGCCGGAGGCGCGATGAGCCTGCTGGCGGAGATGAATCAGAAAGCTCTGGGACTTGGGATTCCGATCAGCGTGCACCTCGACATCACTTATCGCTGCAACGAGCGTTGCATTCACTGTTACCTGGATCACGACGATCACGGCGAGATGACGACGGCCGAGATCGAAGATGTCCTGAACCAACTCTTGGACGCTGGAGTCTTCTTTCTTACGCTTAGCGGCGGAGAAGTTCTTATGCGCCGCGATTTCTTTGAGATTGTCGAGCATGCGCGGCGGTTGCTGTTCAACGTGAAGGTCAAGACCAACGGGGTGATGATCCGCGAGCCGGAGGCCCGGCGAATTCGTGAGCTGGGCGTGGAGCAGGTGCAGATCAGCCTGTACTCGCACCGTCCGGAGGTTCATGACGCCATCACTAAGTTACCTGGGTCTTTGAAGCGGACGATTGAGGCGATACGGTTTCTCAAGTCGCAAGGCCTCAAGGTGGTGGTCGCCAACGTGCTCATGGCAGGCAATCTTTTCGATAACTCTGGAGTGATGGCTCTAGCGAAGGAGTTGGGAGTTTCCTATACGCTGGATCCGACCATTACGCCGAAGATGGATGGAGACACGTCGGTGCTCAGGCTGCGCATCCCGGGATCGGAGCTGCAGCAGGTTTTCCGCAGCGAAGAACTGGTGGGCAACGTCGAGGAGTTTTGCGCTCCTCCGCCTCCGCCGGGCGAAGACATTATGGATGGTTTGCCGTGCAGCGCCGGGCACACGGCATGCTACATTACGCCGTACGGAGACGTCTTCCCTTGCGTGCAGTTCCCTCTTCCCAGCGGCAATTTGCGGCGGCAGAAGTTCATCGAGATCTGGCAAAACTCTGCGCAATTGAAAGAAGTCCGTTCAATCCGGGCGCGGGATCTTCCTACCTGCTCGACTTGCGCCCACGTGGGAACGTGCACCCGCTGCCCCGGTCTGGCGTATATGGAAGGAAATATGCGTGGGCCATCCACGGCCGATTGCGAGAAGTCGTTTCAGAGGACGGGCATTCCTTCGGCGAACATGCTGCTGCGGAGCCGAGGTAGCTCCGCCATCCCATTGATTCAGATTCAAGCCGCGGCACTATAGCTCGGGAGCTAGTTTCAGCGCAGGCGGCCCCACCGCACGTCAGTCACCATGCTGGATTCCGGAGGGTCACGACGGGTTACGAAAGTAAGGCTCTGGATTCCCGAAAGGTAGGCGAAGATAGAAATGGGAGGCAGGCCCCTGCCTCGACGGGCTGGGGGCGGACTTCGCCGATCACGATGAAACGTGTGACAGAAAGAAGCGTTCTGCGGACAAACCATCCGACCGAGATTCTAGTCCTCGTGTGGCTGGCGGTGAATTTGCTGTCTGCGGCGAAACCTTTACTGGCCCAGGAATCCCGGGAGGGCCATGTAGGCGTGCCTCTCGATTGGAGTACCCGGCACATCCTTTTTACTAACGGGGCTTCTCCCGAGATAGCCGCTCGTGCGGCGCGCGATCCGCGGAGTTGGATCAACTGGAATCAGCGGAGTGCGTATCTTTCGAAGTATCGGGCACGAGGGCCGATGGAGCACCCGCGTCCGGTCTCGCTGAGACGGCAAAGCAAGATCGATTGGGCGATGTCGCTGGGGCCGTCCGGCGGGATCCCTATTGGAGAAAGTCCGGCCAAGTACAGTTTCACCGTAACCGGAAATTATAGTTGCGCAAACGACTTCGTCGTTTACACGATTGGAGCGACGCCGAGCGCGACTCAGGCCAATATTGTTGCTTTCAATAACCTTTATACCGGCACGGCTTCGTCTTCCTGTCCGAACGGGCCGCAGACCCCGCCAACGACCGATTATAAGCAGCCGACGTTCATGTGGTCGTATGAAGTCGGGACAGCGGCTTCTTATCTTTCTCCGACGCTTTCTTTGGATGGGACCAAGGTGGCCTTCGTCGAAAACTCGACGCCTCCGATGTTCGACGTGCTCACCTGGGCGGCTGGCCAGGGAACCGACGCTACTCATCCGGTCAAGCCGGGTTCGGGCGGCTCTTCCGTCGTCCGATTGAACTATGCCAACAGTGGGCTGGCGGGATGCAGCACGAGCAACAAACCTAACAGCAATTCGTCGCCGTACATCGATTACACCAATGACGTTGCTTACATCGGCGCCGACAACGGGAAGCTCTACAGAATTACGGGGGTGTTTACGGGAACACCCACCGTACAGTATTGCGTCACGGTCAAGGCGAATGCCCAATTGACTTCTCCGGTTTACGATCAAGTCAGTAATCAAGTGTTTGTTTCTGACGGTTTCTCGGTGTACTCGTTTACTCCTGGCGCCAGCGGGTTTGCGGCTGGGGGGTCGATCGCGGTCGCGGGCAATGCGAGCGCGGATCCGATTGTGCTTTCGCCCATTGTGGATTCGACCAATGGATTCGTCTATGTGTTTTCTGCGACTAACGTGGGCAATACAAATGCAATCGTATCGCAGATGAACCTGGCCCTTACTTCGCAGGTCACAGCCGCGATTGGACTGGACGCCACGGCCACGGATGAATTCATTCTGGATGGCGACTTCGACAACGCATATTTCACCACCGGCCCCAGGACCGGCGCGGGGACGCTGTATGCCTGCGGCACGCAAGCTACCAGTTCAACCAAGCCTAGCTTGTATGCGTTGGCTTTCTCGGCGCCGAACGGTTTGATGAACAGCACACCCGCCATGTCGGACAACCGGAATATCAACGGAGCCGGCAATCCAGTGGGCACGTGCTCTCCATTGCTGGATTTCTTCGACGGCACTACCGATCGGCTTTTTGTGGGCACAGGAAATTTTGGCGCGACCACGGGCGCGAATCTGGTGAGCGAGTGGAACGTGAATACGCGGATCAGTTCCAACGCTGCCATACCAAACAATACGGCTCCGAATGAATGGGGTGGGAGCAGCGCATTCACCGTTGATAACGTCAGCACGGCGCCCCAGACGACGAGCATTTACTTCGGCACGCTGCAACCTCCTGGCAGTGGAACCGGTCCATGCGGGGCCGGGAATTATTGTGCTGTAAAGCTCACCCAGTCGGGCCTGCAATAGATAGGCGTCGGCTGCTCGGTTTCACTCAACGTTTGCCACGGCAGCCGAAAAAAGGATATCCTCTCGCTTCCCCGGAGCATACGCCTTGATGACACGAACCTTCGGTCCCCTGCGGCTTTCCAGCGCACTTTTTGTCTCATTCTTTCTTCTCTTCGCGGCGAACTCCCCGGCGCAGCAGGTCGATCCCAATCTGTATTCCGGGATGAAGTGGCGGATGATTGGCCCTTATCGTGGGGGCAAGGTGAACGCGGTCGCGGGGATCCCGGGTGATCCAGCCATTTATTACTTTGGCGCGAATGGCGGCGGCGTGTGGAAGACGACCGACGGCGGCAGCACATGGAAACCCATCTTTGACAGCCAACCAGTCGCTTCGATCGGGGCGCTGGCGCTGGCACCCTCGAACCCGAGCATCATTTACGCCGGCAGTGGAGAGAATAACGTCTATGCCGACATTACTTATGGCAATGGGGTTTACAAGTCCACGGATGCGGGCCAAAGCTGGCAGCAGCTGGGACTGGAGGACACTCGCCACATTGCCCGTATTCTTGTAGATCCTCGCAATCCCGATATTGTTTTGCTCGCGGCCATGGGCCACAGTTTCGGACCGAATGCGGACCGGGGTGTTTTTCGTTCGATCGACGGGGGCCACACGTGGAAAAAGGTTCTGTACAAGGACGAGGTCACGGGCGCCATCGATCTCTGCTTCGCTCCCGGTGAGCCGCGGATCGTCTATGCGGCTTTCTGGCATGCTATTCGCAAGCCCGGAGAAACAGAGACGTCATTCGGCCCCGGCAGCGGCATCTACAAATCGACGGATGAAGGCGTTACCTGGAAAGAGATTACCGGTACCGGCCTTCCGCCCAAGGATTGGGGCCGCATCGGAGTGGCGGTTGCACCGGGCACGCACGGCAAGCGTGTTTATGCTCTCATCGAAGCCAAAGATAAGAACAACGGGCTGTACCGGTCGGATGACGGCGGCGCAACTTGGCAGCGGGCAACGACGGATGATCGCATTGCCGGCTTCTGGTACATGAGTGAAATCTTCGTCGATCCCCGCAATGCGGACGTGGTGTACGTCCCCAAGCAGTCGCTGTATCGCTCGACCGATGGCGGGAAGACGTTTACGGTCATTAAAGGCGCGCCGGGCGGAGACGATTACCACACGATGTGGATTGACCCGACGAACTCGCAACGCATACTGCTCGGAGTCGACCAGGGCGCGACCATCAGCTTGAACGGCGGGCAGTCCTGGAGTACCTGGTACAACCAGCCCACGGGGCAGTTCTATCGGGTGGCTACGGATCACGGCTTTCCCTACTGGGTGTACGGACCCCAGCAGGACAGTGGGACGGTCGCCACTTCGAGCCGCGGTAACAATGGGCAAATCACGGAGCGTGACTGGTTCACGGTTGGACCGGGTGAGAGCGGCTACACCATTCCCGACCCCATCAATCCTGATGTTGTTTACAACGCCGGTCCCTTCGGGAGTGTGGTTCGAATGTCCAAACGAACCGGGCAGGTGCGGGATGTTTCTCCCGCGCCGATCGCTTTCGGGAGCAAGTACCGTTTCCACTGGAATATTCCCATGGTGTTTTCGCCGCAGGACCCGCACGTTCTTTATCTGGGCACGCAATCTGTGCTGAAGACCGTGAACGGAGGGACGAGTTGGGAGGCGATCAGCCCTGACCTAACGCGTACGCAGGTGGATACAAAGGATCCGAAAAAACCGCTGGGCTCGCTGATGACGATTGCTCCGTCGCCGGTGAAGGAGGGGGTTATCTGGACTGGCAGTGATGACGGCGCGGTCCACCTGACTCGCGACGGCGGCGCAACCTGGCAGAACGTTACACCAGTGGTCTCAGAGTGGAGCGCGATTCCCCTGATTGAGGAGTCACATTTCGACGCCGGAACGGCTTACATCGCGGTCAATCGGAATCCGCTGGACGATTTGCGTCCGCACATTTTTCAAACTCACGATTTCGGGAAGAACTGGCAGGAGACAGTGAATGGCATTCGCGAGAATGACTTTGTTCGGACGGTGCGGGAAGACCCCGTGCGCAAGGACTTGCTCTACGCGGGAACTGAGGAGGGTGTCTACGTCTCTTTCGACGGCGGCGGTCATTGGCAATCCCTGCGCCTGAATATGCCGATTGTGGCGGTGCACGATCTGGCCATCGAGCAGGACGATCTGATCGCGGCGACTTACGGACGCTCATTCTGGGTTCTTGATGACATTTCGCCGCTTCGCCAGATTGAGCCAACATCGCCGCCGACACAGGCTATGCTCTTTGCGCCGCGGGCGGCAATTCGGGTGCGCCGGGACTTAAATCAAGATACGCCGCCGCCACCGGAGATTCCGGCCGGGAAAAATCCTCCCGATGGGGCCATTCTTAATTACTTTCTCCCGTCGGCTTCGTCCGATATTCAGCTGGAAATCTATGACCAGGACCAAAAACTAGTTCGCGCCTTTTCGAGTGCGCCCCTGCCTCAAATCTCTGAGCAGCCCCTGCACATCGCCGAGTATTGGATTGCGCATCCTGAGCCGCTTGCTGGAACGCCGGGCATGCATCGCTTCGTCTGGAACCTGCGATACCCCAACCCCGAAGCCGTGCACGTGCAGACACCGTACAACTATCCGATGGGTGCGATCGCCGCAGAGACACCGCTCCCGCCAGAGGGGCCGCTCGTGCTGCCGGGAAAATATGAAGTCCGGCTCACGGTAGGCGGCGCAACGTATCGCCAGGCCCTCGAGGTAAAGATGGATCCGCGAGTAAATTTCGCACGGAACCAACTGGAGAACGCACTCACTCTGGAACTCAAGATTTCCGCCGTTCTTGGGCGGAACCTTGCGGGCTATCAACAGGTGAAAGACTTGCGCTCACGTCTGGCGGAGTTCACCAAACGGCCGTCGGGAGATCCCGTCGCGACGGCGGCCACTCAACTGGACTCGAAGGCCGCGGCACTTCAGGGGGAGTCGCTCTCGGTCTTCGATACCCCCAAGGGAAGCAATTTCACAATTGTGAACGATAGTCTAGTGTCGCTGATCGCGCTGGTGGATGGAGCTGATTTTGGACCTTCGGAAGCGTCTTTCATGGCTATGCAAAAAATATGTACGGCCATGAACGACACTCTGGGCGAGTGGCAGCAGCTCAAGGCGAAAGAGGGGGCTGATTTCCGCAAGCTCGTTGACTCGCAGAAGCCGGGTGCAATTCCGGATTATCCGGTACTTGCGGCTGACCAGAACTGTGGCAAGTAAAATCGCGGTTTGCAGAAAACCCGTATCACCATAGAGGCACGGAGACACAGAGTTAAATTTCGGGGGTTCTTCGATACTAACAGCGACCCTCCATCAGGCTTTCTTCGCCTTCCCTGTGACTCTTCGGCCCTGTGGCGGAGCGGTCGCACGATCCTGCCGCGTTAGTGCATTCTACTAAGGTTACCGAGTGTGGCACGGACGGGCCATTCCTCGAAATGCGGGGCGGGGGCACACTGGATGCAGAGACAATCAGATGCAGCCAGAGTCCATTCAAACCGAGCTTTTCGTCACCCTCGTGCAGCACTACGAGCAGGATCCTCGTGAATTTGTGAGGTTGCCTCAGCAGACCGTTGATTCGTCTTTCGCGCGGGTGGCGGTGGCCGAGTTGCGCAATGAAGGCTACGTCGAGGAGCAAGTGAGAGGCGTGGTCAGGCTTACTCCTCGCGGATACCAGGTGTACAGAAGCATGCCGGTTCCGGCGGCGTAAGCGATTTGTAATTCTCCAATCATCAGGCCTCAGCGCCTGAAGGCGTATTGACAGGGCGACATTGGCGGCACGACTGAAGTCTTGCGCTGATACGAAGCCGCCTCAGGCAGTGGCTTTGGTGGCCTCAATCGACCAATTCTGCGGTACACTTCTTCGGATCGAGAACTGGGTTCGATCTCGAATTTTCTCAAACCCAGGCGTAACTAAAAAGGAGTAGTCGTGCATATTCGAACCAGCTTGGTGTTTGCCTTATGCGTTGTGCTCCCGTCCTCGTGCTTCGCTGACTTCCGCTACGACGAGACTACGAAGGTCACCGGCGGTTCGCTTGTAAGCATGGCAAAATTTGCGGGCGCCTTCAGCAAGTCGGCGCATCAGATGACGGACCCGGTCAATTCTACGATTCTGGTAAAGGGCAATCGTATGGCTCACATCAATCCAGACTCGACGGAGGTCATCGATCTCGACCAGGAAACCATTACGAGGATGGATCACGCCAAGAAGCAGTACACGGTCGTCACCTTCCAGGAAATGAAGGCGGCGATGGAAGAGGCCATGCGGAAGGCCCAGGCTCAGCCGCAGCAGGCCCCAACTCCACAGCCCACGGGCACCACGCCGCCTCCGGACTTGAAGTTCAAAGTGACGGTTACGAATACCGGCGCGACCAAGCAGGTTGCGGGCTTGTCGGCGGCGGAGTCGATTCTGAAGATGTCGGCGGAGGCCAAAGACCAGCAGTCCGGGCAAACCGGCAGCCTGGCGATCACCAACGATATGTGGATGGTTCCGGAGATCCCTGGCTATAGCGAAGTCAAGGATTTCAATACTCGGATGGCGATCAAGATGGGAACGGTGTTTGGTGGAGCGATGCCCTCGATGTCTCCGCAAATGCTTTCGGCGCAACCGGGCATGTATTCGGGCATGGCCGACATGGCGAAGGAGATGTCGAAGCTGAAAGGTGTCCCCGTCTCGCAAGTCATGCGCATGGGCACGACTGCTGACGGCAGCCCACTTCCGGCTGCTTCCGAGGCACCCCTACCAGCGTCGAACGGGCCAAGCACCGGGGCTGTCGCTAACCAGGCCGCAACCAACGCGGCAAATTCGGCGGCGAACACCGCGGCATCAAATGCTGAGAACAGCGTTGGCAGTCACATGGGCAGCTTCGGTGGAGTGCCTTCAAGTCTGGGAAACCTTGGCGGCTTTGGAGGCTTCCACAAGAAGAAGCTCCAGCAGCAGCAACCCGCAGATCAGACCGCTGCGACCAATGGGACAGCAGCCAGCGGTGCTACGCAAAATGCGGCAGTGTTGATGGAATCAACCGTGGAGATGACAAACTTCTCTTCCGCGTCAGTGGACCCAACACTGTTCAACGTTCCTGCAGGTTACACTAAGGTGGCTTCGGAATATCAGAAGAGCCAGAAGTAGAGTTCTTTTATTGCGCTATTCGTAGCGCAGGCAGACGATGGGATCGAGGTTGGCCGCCAGATTGGCGGGATAGAAGCCGAAGAACAAGCCCACGGCCACGGAGATCGTGAACCCGATCGATACCCACAAATACGACAGGGATGCCGGAATCGAAGGCACGAAAGTTCGGACCAGTGTCGATACGCCGGCCCCAATCAAAATGCCGATGGTGCCACCGACCAGAGTGAGGACCACGGCTTCCACCAGAAACTGCAGCCGGATATCCACGCGGCGGGCGCCGATGGCTTTGCGCAAGCCGATTTCCTGGGTGCGCTCGGTCACGGAGATGAGCATGATGTTCATCACGCCGATGCCGCCCACGAGCAATCCAATCGAACTGATTACGCTAGTCAGAATCACCAGCGCCCCCGTAAGTTGATTCCACAGATTGCTGAGGAAGTCCGGCGAACTCAGCTCGAAATCATTTTCCTTGCTGGCCGGAATGTGCCGCAAGCGGCGCATGGCCTGAATCACTTCGTCCTGCGCGGTTTGCAGGCTGACGTTCTCTGGGACCGTGAAGGCCATAATTAACTCCTTGGCCTCGGGGTACGTCTTCTTGAAATTGCTAAGTGGGATTACAGCGAAGGCATCTACGCTTGGGCCAATAAACAGGCCGGCATCGTGTTCAAAGACGCCGATCACCTCGTACAGGTCGCCGTTGAGCCGCACCGTTTTGCCGACGGCATCAGTGTAGGGAAAAAGTGATTCGTTGATGGCGGCTCCCAGCACCACTACCGGACGCGCGTGTTCCTGATCGAAGGCGCTGATAAAGCGGCCACGCCCTACCGAGAACAATGGAATGGCGTCCGTATACTGCGGCTCGACTCCGCGGACAATGACTTTCTCGACGCTGCGGTCGCCGTTCGTAATGAGATTGCTGTCGCCGAAGAAAAAGCCGCGCGTGCCGAATGTGGTCACGATCTGCACGTCGGGAGCGGCCTGCCGGATGAAGTCGGCGTAGTCGTACTCAAAGTACCGGCGGGTGCGGATGCTTTGCGGCCAGCGCGATGGATCCGAACCGGGCGGGAAACGGGAGACAAAATAGGTGCGCGAACCCAGAGATTCGACTTTGTCTTGCACAAATTTGTTCAGGCCTTGAATGATGCTGGCCATCGAAATCACCGAGGAGACACCAATCACGATGCCCAGGACAGTCAGAGTGGAACGTACCTTGGAGGAACGCAGGGTTTCGAGCGCGGCGAGGCAGTTCTCCCTTGCCTGCGAAGCGGTCATGATCGCCATCAGTCAGCCCTCATGGCTACCACAGGATCCAAGCGGGAGGCGCGGAATGCGGGATAGATTCCAAAAAATAGTCCGACCGCGGAACTGAGAAAGACTCCAAGCACCGCGACCCAGCTCTGCACTGAAGCCGGGAAAGGAGTGAATGTTCGCAGGAGCAGTGCGACCAGAAATCCGAGCCCGATGCCGACCAATCCCCCGGCAATGCACATGGTGACGCTTTCGGCGATGAACTGCCGCACGATGTCGAGTTTGGTCGCGCCTACCGCCAAGCGCACCCCAATCTCGCGACGTCGGGCGGTGACGCTGACCAGCATCACGTTCATGATTACGATTCCGCCGACCACGACTGAGATCACGCTCACCATAATAAAGACCGCGAAGAACGCCGAACTGATGCTGCGCCACAACGCCATGTAACTTTCCTTGGTGCCGACGAAGAAGTCATCCTCCATGCCCGGTGTTAGGTGGTGCCGCCCGCGCAACGTGAGCTGCGCCTGATCCTGGGCAGGCTCAAACTTCTCGGCGCTGGTCTTGACATTGATGGTGAGGCTGGTGTGGATGCCCTGCATGCGGAGGAAATTCGAGAGCGGGATCATAACGAAATTGTCCTGATCCTGACCGAGCACGCTGCCAATTTTCTCCATGGTGCCAATCACGGTGAATTCCTCGCTGCCAATGCGCAGGCTCTTTCCCATGGGATCTACGCCGAGAAACAGCTGCTGCACAAGTGTGTCGCCAATCAGGCAGACGTTCGCGCGGTGCTCGGCCTCGGAAGGGGTGAAGTAGCGGCCGCGCGCTACGGTGCGGGTGTCTATGTCCGCCATGTTTGCAGTTTGGCCGGCGAGACTCACATCCGTCACTTCTTTGTTACCGTAACGCACGCGAACCGTGCCGCTGGCGCTCGCGCCGACCTCCTCGCATGCCGAGCACCGATCGGCGATGGCTTGCATATCGTCGAGCTCAATCTTTCGGTACTTGAGAGCCTTGATGACGATATTGAAGTCGGTTACCGCGAAGGGAGTGCGCGCGATTTGAAAGACGTTGGTGCCCAGATTGGCGATTTTCTGTTCAACATAAATATTCGCTCCCTGCACCAGGGTCATGACCGTGATCAGGGTAGCCACGCCCATGGTCAGTCCCAGCATAGTGAGCGAGGCACGGAGCTTGTGGGCGCGCAGGACGTCGAAGCATTCGGCCAGATTGTCGCGGACTGCGAGCATAGGCGCGGGGGAACATTTGTCGATCGACTCTTTACAATCCTAACAGCGTTCTTTCGAAGATCGGAACCTTCAGTCTTGATGAATTATTTGAATCCTGAACCACAAGGGACACGAAGGTACACAAAAGTTTGTCAAAGGGTTTTCTTCGCGTACCTTTGTGTGCTTTGTGGTTCAAGATCTTGCTCGATTCCTATACGATCGTGTTCGGCGGGGAGAATTTTCGACAGAATACTGGTCGTCAGCGGGGACCTTGTCATGACTAAGATGCAGAGATTGATAATCCTGGCAGTATGCGCGTGCATGGCTCTGACCTGCCTCGCTGCTGCTCCGCCCGACCGGCAGGTCGCGATCACAATTGATGATCTGCCTGCGGGCAATGCCTATAACATGACCGCCGGTGATATCACCCAGATGACTACAAAGTTGCTGGCGGCTCTACGCCAGGAGAACATCCCGGTGGTTGGCTTCGTGAATGAGAAGAAGCTATATCGAACGGGGGAGGTGGATGAGCGCATCAAGGCTCTCGATATGTGGCTCGACGCTGGCATGGAGCTGGGCAATCATACTTACAGTCATACCTCGCTGAATAAGGCCGGACTAAAGGCGTGGGAGGACGATGTTATCCAGGGCGAGAGCGTGACCCGGATTCTGATGGCTCAGCATAAGATGACGTTGAGGTATTTTCGGCATCCGTACTTGGACACCGGACGGGACTTGCAGACGCGACGCGATGCTGAGGCCTTTCTCGTGAGTCGGGGATACCGCATCGCTCCGATCACGCTCGATGCGTGGGATTGGATGTACGGCAGCATCTATGAAGACGCGAAGAAGCGAGGCGACACGGCACTTCTGCAGGAGATGCTCACATCTTACCTTGCGCATAGCGATGCCGTATTTGCCTATTACGAGCGGCTATCAAAGCAGATCATGGGCTACGAGCCTAAGCAGATTTTGTTGCTGCACGGAAACTGGCTAGAAGCCGATCATATCGGAGAACTCGCAGACCTGATGCGAAAAAGAGGATATCGATTCATCAGGCTCGAAGACGCGCTGAGCGATCAGGCCTACAGCCTTCCCGACACATATGTGGGAGAAGAAGGAACCAGTTGGCTCGACCATTGGGCCATCGCGCTGGGCAAACCTTTGCAGGGGTTTCCCGAGGTGCCGGCGGCAGTCATGGAACGACATGCCGCTCTGACGAAACCGCACACACCCTGAGGCTGAGGGTTTACTCGTATCGCAGCGCAACCATGGGATCGACCTTAGCGGCACGGCTGGCCGGAATGTAGTTTGCCAGAAATGCCACAAAACCGAGCACTGCGGTGAAGGCCGCGAGAGTTAAGGGATCGGTGGCGCTGACGTCGAACAACAGACGCGAAATCAGCCTGGTTAGCGCGAGAGCTGCGAGGAGGCCCACTGTCACTCCGACCAATGCAAGCGACATTCCTTTCCACACGATGAGCTTCATCACGTCTGCACGCTGGGCGCCGAGCGCCATGCGCACTCCGATTTCTCGCACCCGCTGGCTGACGAAGTAAGCCATGACCCCGTAAATTCCAATTGCCGCCAACAGCATGGCCGTGGCAGCAAAGAAGCCGAGAATTTGCATGGCAAAGCTACGCGGTGCTAATGAGTCGGAGATGATGGTGCGCAGCGCCCGCACGCCGAATACCGGCAAGTCCGGATCGACAGCCTGGATCTCGCGACGGACAGGCTCTTCCAGAGCCTCGGGACTGGATGTGGTTCTGATATAAACCGTCATCGCGTTCAAGGGAAACTGTCGTGAAGGAAGAAACAGGTGGGGAGTGTAGGGTGCGTCGAGACCCTCATTTCTGCTCCGGCCTATCACGCCCACGATCCTCCGCAGGTCAGGGTTTTGAGGGCCAGCCTGTATTTGAGGGCCCAACTGCAGGCGAATTTGTTTTCCTACTGGATCTTCGTGTGGCCAGAAGCGCTCCGCCGCTGTCTGGTCAATGAGTACGACCGGTTCGCCCTTCTCGTTGTCGGCCTCGGTAAAGAATCTGCCTGCGATGAGGGGCGTGCCAAGGACATGGAAGAGATCCGGCGATGCTACGCCCATCTGGGCAGTTGGAGATTCGCCTGCTGCGGCAACGCGGCCCACGATCTCGAAGCCTCTGGAGTTGCGCAGCCCGGTAAAGGGAGTGTTGCCACCTCCGATTGCGACTTCACTGACTCCGGGCACAGTGCCGACTCGACGCAGCATCTCACTCACGAAAATATTCCGTTTCTCCTGGGTGGGATAAGGATTGTTCTTGGGGTCATTCGGCACGGGCAGCCACAACCGGGCGGTCACAACATTCTCGGCGTTGAAGCCGGGTTGGACGTCGAGCACTTTCCAGAAGCTGCGCAATAAAAGGCCGGCGCTCACCATGAGCACGAACGAGAGAGCGAACTCGCAAGCGACCAGCGCGCTGAGGAAGCGGTGTTGACCAGAGGCAAGACCCGCGCCGCGGGTTCCTTGACCCAATTTGTCCATCAATCGCCGGTCGGACATTTGCAGTGCCGGAGCCAGGCCGAACAGGATGCCGGTGAGTATGGAAATTGCAAATGCGAAGAAAAGTGCGCGTCCGTTCAAAGCTACTTCCGTAAGTCTCGGAAGGTTCGCTGGAACCAGAGTGAGCAATAAATCCTTGAGCCAAAAGCTCAGGGGCAGGGCGAGCACTCCTCCGCAGAGCGAGAGCACGATGCTCTCGGTCAGGGCCTGACGAACCAGCCTCCAGCTACTTGCGCCGAGCGCCTGCCGGACAGCGATTTCGCGATAACGGAAGGAAGATCGTGCCAGCAGGAGGCTGGCGATGTTCACGCAGGCAATCAGCAACACGACTCCCACCGCGGCCAAGAGCAGGAAGAGCATCAAGCTGACGTTGGAAGTGACTTCCTGTTGAAGCGGCACGAGGCGGAGTTTCCATTGTGCTGTCGCGGGATAGTCCGTGGGATACTGCTCGCGCAGCTGCGCTGCGAAGGCATCGAGCTTCGCCTGCGCTTGCGCGACGGACAGTCCAGGATTCAAACGCGCGATGGCGCCAGGAATAAATCGCAAGGTACGCAGGGGAGGTTTCGGAAACGGTGGGGCGGCGTATCCTGCGGCCACCCAAACCTCTACGTCGTGTCCGAGAGTACGTCCGGGATGGCGAAAGATCGGAGGCATGACTCCGATGATGGTGTACAGATCGGTATCTATCCGGATCGCCTGACCCAAGACGTTCGGATCCGCCCCAAACATGGTGTGCCATAGGCTATCGCTGATGACCGCGCCTTCAGAAAATCCTTCGCGGGAATCGGAGTCGTTCCAAACCCGGCCCATCGCAGGCTGCGCATGCAACAACGTGAAATAGCTCGTGCTGACCGCGTTGGCTTCCACGCGCTGGGGTTTCTCGCGTCCCGTAATGTTGGCGTTGATGGGCCAAACCGCCGAGAATTGCTCGAATACCCCAGAGCGCTTTTGAAAATCATCGAGTTCCGGCTGCGACATGCCGGCGTCTGTGAGGTTGGCTCCCGGAATGTCCTCCTTTACCGATACCAGTTGCTCCGGCTGCGCGTAAGGAAGGGGCCGTAAAAGGATCGCATCGACTACCGAGAATAGCGCGGTGTTGGCGCCAATGCCCAACGCCAGAGTGGCGATTACCACTGCGCTGAAACCTGGGCTTTTGCGCAGCATGCGAACGCCGTAGCGAAGATCCTGCAGCAGACTTTCCATCGGTCTTTCCCCGGTGAAGTTGCGTCCGTGCTTTCATGCACGTCGAGTGCCCCTTCCTTGCGTTGGGGACTCTGTTTTAGACGATTGATAGGAATAGCGGTCACAGAGCGACTTTATCTGACCGATGTTCGATTGTGGGATTTCAGCGTTCGGAAGCGGACAGACGCGGTCGGAACGAACATGCTCTGGTACCGGCCGTGGTGACACTCGCGTGCGGTGAGTTCTTCTCGTTTACAAATCATGGGCAATTGAATTCATGCGAAAATCGCTTGGGGGCGACGATGTCCAAGACAAAATTGAACGTGGCGATGGTCGGGTCTGGCTTCATCGGGAAAGTGCATTCCAATGCCTTTCGCCAAGTGGGGCATTTCTTTGAGACTCCGTACGAGGTTGTTTGCAAGGTCATCTGCGGCCGCAATCGGGCAAAGCTGGAGACGGCAGCCTCACAATGGGGATGGAGTGAAACCGAGACGGACTGGCAGAAAGTTCTTGCAAGAAAAGACATTGACGCAGTTGATATTGCTGTCCCCAATGCTCTGCATTCCTCGATCGCGATCGCAGCCGCGGCGGCGGGAAAGATCGTGCTCTGCGAAAAACCGCTGGCGTCAACCCTTGAGGAAGCTGAGTGCATGACGAAAGCGGTGCGACGCACCCCAAATATGGTCTGGTTCAACTTCCGGCGCGTGCCTGCGGTGGTTTTCGCGAAACAACTCATCGCCGACGGACGCGTCGGTCAGACGTTTCATTACCGTGCCCTCTACCTGAATCAGTCGGGAAACGATCCGAACAAGGCGAACACATGGCGGTACAAACGGAGCGAGGCAGGAATGGGAGCCGCAGGCGATCTGCTATCCCACTCCATTGATATGGCGCTTTATCTCAATGGATCCATTAAGGAACTATCCGCGCTGATGCACACGTTTGCTCCCGGTCGTGATGTCGATGACGCGACGCTACTGATTGCTCGCTTTGCGAATGGCAGCGTTGGCACCTTCGAGGCGACTCGCTACGGGGTTGGGTGCCAGAATCGTAATACGTTCGAAGTGAATGGTTCGAAGGGGATGTTGAGCTTCACCCTCGATGAGATGAACCAGCTTGATTTCTTCGATGCGACTGAACCGGCCAATTTACAAGCCAGGCGCAGCATATCCGTCACCGCAGCCGATCATCCTTACGGAAGAAACTTCTGGAAACCTGGCCATGTTCTGGGATACGAACATCCGTTCATTGCGACGCTGGCAGATTTTCTCAACTCGCTCAGGACGCAGGAACCGTTCCACGTGAACTTTGAAGATGCCCTTGCCGTGCAAAGAGTTCTGCATGCAATTGAGCGATCTTCCGCCTCGGGGGGTTGGGTGAGTGTCAACTGTAATGGCACATAAGGCGCTGCTCACAGCGGGTGTAGTTCTACCGCCATCCAGACGCAATCGGTGTCCGCGTAGTAGCGGTGCCACGGGTAGCTGAAGCTGCAGTCGTTTCCCACTGTGAAGAATGGGTTATGCGTATATCCCGGAGGCATTGCAACGTCTTCGTAGAGAGTTTCCGCGTTGTTCTGGCGAAACTTCTGCATGCGCCCGGTGCCGAGGATCTGGGTGTGCACCTCCAGAAACTGATGTCCGGTATGAATTCCGCAATCCGTCTGTTCTGGCGTATACCAGAGATTCAGCTTGAGCCTATAGCGCCTTGGCGAAGCGGAGACGGAAGTCTCGCGGGTAAAGGCTACGACCGGATCGAGTTGCACATCGCCGATGTCATCCTGGGTCGAGATGTAAAGTGGCGTCGTGCGGGAAAACTGCGGGTTCCGCTTGCCGTACCAGTCCCAGCCCAGCGCGACTCCTCCGAGATTTGTACGCTGGCGGACATGGAGGAGCGCTGCCCTTTCGCCGTTTTCGATTGTGCACTGTCGCAGCAGGACCGACTTCCAGGGAGCGATAATTCCGTGATCTCCTCCCGCCCGGTATTGCAAGTCAGTGGTTGAAAGGTTCACAACGATTGCTTCCTCCACAGGCATTTCATGCACGGCGTTCAAGAGGAAGCTCTCGATCCAGTCATTGGAAAAGGACAGCGAATGGCGTTGGTTGGATTGGGGCATAGGATTCTCGGCGAACATTCTCGGAGCGAACTGCACCCCCACGAACAGCTGGCCGATGTGCGACAGAAACCCGCGCCGATTCATGTTCCAGCTCCTGGAAGGTGAGCAGGATTATACAACCGCGCGGGTTGCTCTCATTCAGCAAAAGTAGGTTCGCTCCATGCTGTGACGAGAGTAGAATTGTGCGGCAAAGCAGGCCGAACCAGGAGGTTATCTATGAAGCTCACGGTTGGACAACTCATCGGAAAGGCTCTCAAAGCATATGGAGTACCTTTTGTCACCGGGCTTCCGGGACATGGCAATTGGAGCCTGATTGACGCCTTCAACGATCCCGTGTCCAAGCTACCCTTCATCCAGGTAATGCACGAGCAGAGCGCGGTCCATATTGCGGACGCACACTATCGCGTCACGGGTGAGCCCATTGTTGCTTGCACCTCGATCGGGCCGGGGGCGACGAACACCATCATTGGCCTTGCGACCGCGCACTGCGACTCGACGGCGCTGCTCCTTATTACTGGAAGCGCTGCAACTCATATGCGAGGTCACGGCGTGATGCAAGAGCTCGATCGCTTCGCTTCGCCTGATTTTCCGCACATCGTGGCGCCGGTCACCAAGCGCAGCTTTGATGTAATTCGTGCGGATCAGGTTCCCTTCGTACTGCATCGGGCATGGAATGCGATGCTGACTGGGCGTCCAGGCCCTGTGCATATGGAGCTGCCGCTTGACGTCCAAGTCGAGACCACTGATGTCGATGTCACCGAACTCAGCAAACGTTTGCCAATTGGCAAACCTCGGGCGGATTCGCAGGCTATTGAGGCAGCGATCAATCTTCTCCTCACAGCCAAGCGCCCCTGCATCGTGGTCGGGGGCGGAGCCATCAGTGCGAACGCGACTGCAGAGCTGACGATGCTGGTCGAGAAGCTCGGCATTCCGGTGGTCTTCACCTGGAACGGCAAGGGCGCCATTGCCGAGGACAACCCAATGTGCGCGGGCACCGCCGGATGGCCGGGATCACTGCCCGGTAACAAGACAGCCGCGAACGCCGACGTTGTGATGTCGCTCGGCTGCCGCTTTACCGACTGGTCGGCCTCATCTTACCGCAAGGGTGTCACCTTCTCGATCCCGGAGGCGAATCTGATTCAGGTGGACATCGACCCGCGGGAGATTGGCAAGAATTATCCGGCTGAGGTTGGCATTGCGGCAGACTGCAGACTCGTTCTTGCCGACATCCTCGCCGGCATCTCAGGGGAGCAGGCCCGCAAAGCGCGCGAATCGAGACCTTCCTACCTGAGCGGCGTCGAAGCGCTGAAAAGGGAGTGGGAAGAGAGACTCGAGCGCCGCCGCTCGTATAGCGGCATGCCAACGACGATGCTGCGAACGCTGCGAGAACTGCGCAAGGTCCTGCCCCGCCATGGCATCGTAACTGTAGGATCGGGGCACCCGCAAAGCACCACCAAGCAAGCGTTCCCAGTCTACGAACCGCGCACGCATATTACTTCGGGGTCGTTTTCCTCGATGGGCTTCGCGCTTCCCGCTGCTATCGGCGCCAAACTCGCCAAACCGGATGTGCCGGTCGTGTGCATCATTGGCGATGGCGACTTCATGATGTGTGTCCAAGAGCTTGCCGTATGCGCGATGTACAACATTCCGGTCGTCTTTTTGATTCTCAACAACTCGGGATATATCTCGATCCGCGACGGCCAAAACTACCTCATGGGGCGGCAGATCGGATCAGAGTTCAACCATCATCACAACGGCGACGGGCGACCGTACTCCGTCGATTTCGTGGCGTTGGCAAAATCATTCGGCTTCGAGGTTGCAGCCAAAGTGCAAGCAACGGATGACATCGGTTCGACCATCAAGCGAGCGCTTGACTCGAACGGACCGGCGCTCGTCGAGGTGCCGATTACCCGAGACGTCTCCGTGGCGGCGGCGGAGGTTGTCGGCTGGTGGGACTTCCCCATATTGCCGACCGCATCGGACGCAGTCAAAGCCGATTACAAAGCGGGGTACGCGGCCGAACAGCATCGCCGGTCTACCAGCGATGTTGAACTAAAGGAGCCGGTTTCGGCAACAGGCTAACGGGGCTGTAGCACCGCCATCTCGGCGGCTGTCCCGCGAAGAATTGAGGAGGGAACAATGGTGCGCCATCTGAAAACCGGCCGTACGCCCGAGCAAACCACCTCCGAGGCGACGAAGGTCCGCGACATCGTCTCCGGCATTCTCGAGGACATCGAGAGTCGGGGCGAAACGGCTTTCCGGGAAATCTCGGAGAAGTTTGACAAATGGAATCCGCCGACCTTCCGACTGTCGCAGGAGGAGATTGACGATTGTCTCTCTCAACTCTCCACGCGAAACATTGAAGACATCAAGTTCGCCCAGGCCCAGGTCCGCAAGTTCGCCCAGGCGCAGCGAGCCTCGATAAAAGACATTGAGGTCGAAACGTTGCCGGGAGTCGTTCTCGGTCACAAGAACATGCCGGTTGACTCCGTCGGTTGTTACGTTCCGGGCGGGAAATATCCCTTGGTCGCCTCCGCTCACATGAGCGTGGTGACGGCGAAAGTCGCGGGCGTGCCGCGCGTGATCTCAGCATCGCCTCCTTATCACGGCAAGCCGAATCCGGCGGTGGTCGCCGCCATGCACTTCGGTGGAGCGGACGAGATTTATTGCATGGGTGGCGTTCAGGCAATCGCCGCCATGGCGCTCGGCACCAAGAGCATCGCTCCCGTCTCGATGATTGTGGGTCCCGGCAATGCCTATGTGGCCGAGGCTAAGCGTCAACTCTTCGGACGCGTAGGAATCGATCTGATTGCCGGTCCAACCGAAACCCTGGTTATCGCGGATAACACCGTTGACGGCGAAATGTGTGCCACGGACCTGCTGGGCCAAGCCGAACACGGAGTCAACACGCCGGCCATTCTCCTCACGACGTCCGAGAAACTTGCGCGGGAGACTATGGCTGAGGTGGAGCGCTTACTACGCATCCTGCCAACGGCAGAACTCGCTGCGATCTCCTGGCGCGACTATGGCGAGGTAATCGTGTGCGACTCGGATGAGGAAATGGTAGGGGAAGCGGACCGCATCGCTTCCGAACACGTCCAGGTGATGACTCGTGATCCGGATTACTTCTTCAAGAACATGAAGAATTACGGTGCGCTTTTCCTCGGTCCGCGCACGAACGTGGCGTATGGCGACAAAGTGATTGGCACCAACCACACACTGCCAACCGGCAAGGCAGCGCGCTATACCGGCGGCCTATGGGTGGGCAAGTTCATCAAGACTTGCACATACCAGAAGGTGCTCACCGATGAAGCTTCAGCCCTGGTCGGCGAGTACTGTTCGCGTCTGTGCGTGCTGGAGGGCTTCTTCGCGCACGCTGAGCAGGCCAATATCCGGGTGCGTCGCTATGGTGGCCGCAGCGTCGACTATGGCTCTGCGGCAGATTAGAAAATCGGTTTTGGGCGGGACAGGGGAAAGAGATCAAAGCAAAACTACCTTCGGGATGGCTGAAAAGCTGGCTTTCCGCTTAGTGTACGATTTGTAAGTCGTTCATTAATAAATACTTATTGGCTTCGTTTTTGCAAAACGCTATTTTACTGCTCCACCGGAGTACATTCTCCTTATCGAGTTAGATGTACGCTCACCGGGGGAGGAATCATTTCTCCCTTGCGGCGCCTCTGGAGTCGCTCAAGACGATCAACGGTGCGACCAAGTTGTCGCTCGATGGCAGCTTCATAGCGAAGGAGCTTGTCGAGCGCATCGTCGTCCGGGATCACGTGCCGGGCGATCGCAATTTCCTGAACAGCGGAACTTCTCACCCTCGCTAGCTGCTGGAGAAAACCTATTCTGAGAGTCACCGTATGTGAAGCGAGAACCGAAGAACGCTCTTCCGGACTTAACTGCTGCAGCATTTTTGAGATCGTCGGTTCTGCCATCCTTTCTTGGGCGAGTCTCTCGATTGACTTCCAGATAGACTCGAACCCCGGGTCCATTGCGAAGATTCTCTGCTTGAGCTCTTGTGAGATCTCACCCGTCTCTTCGATCTCCTTCTCCGCGCTCTGCAATTGAAGTAAAATAGCCTGCTCTTCTTCGTCCCGGTCCTTACACCACTCTGCTTGCTCTGCTAGAGCCCTTCTCCCGAAAAACCGCAAAGATGCACGGTTCGTCGCGTTCTCATAGCGCCATGCACGTTTGAGCCTCCACCCGCAAAGGGCGAGACGTTCGACTTCCAGTTCCTCCGCCGTTCCAAACGGCTCATACTGGGCGTGCAGCCCGTTCAAAACTTTCTCATACTCCCGGGCGTCTTCCCCGTGCGCGATGAAATCCGCCATTTGCCGAGAGAACAAGCCATGCTTGATCGCGTTCCTTCCGCTGCGGCCCTTGCCTCGGGGTGTCTTCGGTCCGGTGGACTTCAGCGCGTTTTGCCGGTTAGATGCGACCTTGCGTGCAGACGCAGTGAAGGCTCTCTTTTCCCTGCGCGGGCCGGCTCCCTCTGTTATTTCTTCCTCTGAATCTTTCATAGAAAATACCTCTCTTGGATAGCCGAGACTCGCCATGAGAAACGGACCAAAAGAACCATGAGCCGGCGTACGTCTTTCGTTCTCCATTAGACACTGGTTCTACGTGGGTTTCACCTTACGGTAGTAATTACGCGGAGCTGACTTACCGATCCATTGGTCCAACCTGGAGTCATTCGGGATTTTCGAGCACGGCTCGTGGTGCGTTAGGTCGTCTATCCGTGTACGAATTAGCCCAGGTAAGCTCTGCGGTTTTGTTTATCATTGGAAAAGAACCGACCGTCTGACTGTCCCGAATATCGCTACTGAATCAGAAATCAGGTAGTAGGCTCCGTGCCCACCCGTCCCAACATTCTCTCGAAGGATTCAGAACCATGTTTCTTATTCGCGTCGGATCTCACTCACTGGTGTCGGAAGGCAACAAAGGCACACATACCGCCTTACGAGTCCCCAGGCCTCATCCTTCTCTATTCTGCCCTAGATACCGATGTAGGTATTTTGATCCTTCCTTGCCATAGTTCTCCGTTCCGATCGTCAGCAGGATTTCGCAGATCTGAGAGATGCTCCGTGCCTCACGACTGGCGATCTGCTGGAGAGCCTTCTTAAGGTCGCTCGGGATTCGGAATGCTAGCGGAGCGTTTTTCTTCATAATGCTGAGATTGTATGAAAAAACAATGCGCTTGTTGTTAGCAAGTTGTTGACTCCTTTATTTATTTCTCATACAATGTATGTGTTTGTATGTTATGAAGGGTGACTCATGGATAACCGACTGTTACGCAGCAATTTAAGATTTGCTCGATCTCGGTGGAAGTCTGATCTGAATCAATCTGCCATTCAATTGCTGAAGGCTCTCACCAAACGATATCAATTCTCGATTGCCGAGGGTGACTTAGTCTGGTTAGAGCGTGGGTGGTATGCGACCCATACGGGTTTAATACGGCTGGCCTCCCGAAATCGCTGTGCTGGTATTCACTGTAAAGCTGTTGCGAACTTTTGCGATCCACAGACACAACGCTGGGCGTTCGAGGCTATTGTCTACAAGACCAAAGCCTGTCGCGGCTTTGTGGGATACGGCGATGCCGATCCTTCCAACGTCTCGTTCCTTGTCCAAGGTGCCGAAATGCGAGTTGCCGAAACTCGCGCTGTCAACCGAGCTCTGCGGAAAGCCTATGGTATAGGTATCTGCTCGGTCGAGGAGATCGGTTCTCTTGCCGAACCTTCTTCATCCTCTCCCCAATCAAGAAAGCTTCCTCCACAACCTACCAATGGAAACTATGGCGGACGAACCGTCCGCGATCACCTCTGCCAACTTATTCGTCAGCATCAGCTCGACGCCACCCTGGTCAAGTCGTATGCGACTGATTTCTGTGGGGTCAAGACCCTTCGCGAAGCCACTCGCGAGCAGGTCGAAAACTTTGTGACGCACTTGGCCGATTGGGCCGAGAAAGACCGCGATGCCCTGCTGTGCCAGCTCAACAGCTACCTTGGCGCGAAAGAAGGTGCTGCGTGAGACGCCGGATCCAAGGCTTGCACAGGGCCGATCAGTCTGCTGCATTTCAAGTTGGCGATGGTCTACTGCTCGTTCGCGTCGAGCGAGCTCAGCATTGGTGGGATTCGCGAAAACCCTTCTATCTCCTTCGCTTCTCAATCCTCGAGCCCCAAAAACTCACGGGACATTCGGTTAGCGGACGCCTCTATTGCACGCCTAGCCTGAATAATTCACGAAATCACTGGTCAAAAAAGAAAGGATGCTCTAAAAGGTAGATGAACACTGGGTTTCGTGGACCCAGCATTCCCTTTCGGAGCATCCATCGCTTGATACAAGGTGTTTTATCACAACTGAACTTCTCCTTCTACCGTCATCAACCCATCCAGGCCGATTTTTCCGGTGGCCAGATTACCGGTGACGCCGGTCTGCTACCGTTGCGAGCCTTCGATCAGCGCCATCATCTGACCCGCGAGTGGGCCGCTGGTCTAAGCGATCCGCGTCAGGGGGATCGCCTGCGCCATGACTCGCTGGCCTTGTCACGGCAACGCATCTACCAGATCGTGGCCGGATATGAAGATGCCAACGATGCCGATCGTTTGCGCCACGATCCGATGTTGCAGATCGTCGCCGATCACAAACTCGGCGACGTGCTCGGTTCCCAGCCCACGCTCAGTCGCTGGGAGAACGCGCCTTCCGCTCGCGATCTGGTGCACACCAACGACCTGCTGTGTCGGCAGTTCATCCGTCTCTGTGGCGACCAAGTCCGCCAGCGCGGCGAGATCCTGCTCGACATCGACTCCACCGACGATCCTACTCATGGCCAACAGCAACTCAGCTTCTTCAACGGTGGTTATGGCCAGCACATGTATCATCCGATGCTGGTCTTCGAGCGCCACACCGGATGTCTGCTGGCGGCGCGCCTGCGTCCGGGTAACGCCTCTAGTCATGCCCGCATCGTGCCCATGCTGCTGCGCCTGGTGCCGCGTTTGCAGTCCGCTTTTCCCGGCGTGCAGATCAAACTGCGCGGTGATGCCGGTTTTGCTCTACCCCTTCTCTACCAATTCTGCGAGTTCTTCGCCATCGAGTACGCCATCGGCATCCCGGCGAACTGCGTATTCCAACAGCGTGCCGAACCACGGCAGAAGCAGCTCAAGCGGCGCTATCGCCGCACCCAAGTGCCGCAGCGCAGTTTTTCCAGTTTCCGCCACCGTGCCCGCAGTTGGCCGCGCCAGCGCCGCATCTGCTACAAGGCCGAGCACACCGCCACCGGAACCAATCTGCGCTTCGTGATTACCAACTGCCCCGGCCGTGCCGCGGAGGTCTTCGCTTTCTACAATGATCGCGGCGAGTGTGAGAATCGCATCGAGGAATTCAAAAACGGTTTCCGCGCCGACCGCTTGAGCTGTCACCGCTTCCTGGCCAACGCCTTCCGCCTGCTACTGCACGGCTTCGCTTACAACCTGGTCAACCTGTTCCGCCTTCAGTTGCCCCAGCCTTGGCGCTCGGCCCAGATCGAAACCCTCCGCGCCCAACTCTTCAAAATCGGCGCCCGTGTCCGCCAGACCGCCCGCTGCATCCGTTTCCACCTCGCCACCGGCTGGCCGTTTCAGAGCTTGTTTCGCTCCGTCGCCTGCGCTGTCAACAGCGGTTGACCCGTTGGCCTATCTCCGAACTCACCTTCCACTCGCAGTTTCATTGCCAAGCCGTGCTCAAAATCCTTCCCCTCAGGTCGCCCGGCCGTACTACCCCCAAAAAAACGACTGCCCGGCGACTCCGCCATTCCCTCGACGTCCGATCACACATCTTCGCAAGAAAATCTCAGCTCTGATGAATTAAGCAGGCTAGAGCGTTGTGGAAACTCAATTGGTTTCTGCGTGGCTTCGGTTACGACACCGAACTGCTCGCCCGGGATGAGATCGACGAGAAAAGCCTGATTGGTCTCAGCGATGTCATCAGGATCAGCAACAGGGTCGTCAACGGCGCTTCCCTGCTCAATCTCGACGGCTTCGCACCTGCTGTCCAGTGGGATCGACTTTCGAGCGCGTCAACCGTGACCCTCGCTGTACGGGAGGCGTCAAGGTGACATACAGCTACACCCAGATCAGCCAGTACCTGACCTGCCCGCGGCGCTATCGCCACCGCTACCTTGATGGGTGGCAAGAGAAAGATACTCGAGCCGCCATGCTTTTCGGGCGTGCCTTCGAACAAGCTCTATCCGCTTACTTCCTGCAGGAGGACGCTGCAGCTGTCCTATTTCGCGAATGGTCGCGCTGCCAGAGCCAAGGTTTGCACTACTCGAAGGGCGACACCTGGGATCGAATGCTCCAACAAGGAATTCAACTCCTGGACCGATTCTGCCAGGACGATCGCATTTGTATTCCTCAACCACGCAGGGAACTACAGATCAAGTTCACGAGACGTGTTTCTGGGTCAAATCACTTCGTAGCCTACGTTGACGCCATCGGAAAGCTAGATGGAGAGCGATGCCTGATCGAGTGGAAAACCACATCGAGTCGCTACTCGGAGGAACCGGATGGGCTGCTGGCTCTGGACCCGCAACTTGTCTGCTACTCCTGGATGACTGGAATTCCTGAAGTCGCTCAGGTGGTCTTCGTCCGCAAACGCCTGATTGAAATCCAGTACCTGCGAACCACGATCACTGACGAACAACGTGCGGAATTCGCTCAGTTAGTGGAAGACACGATCCATCGGGTGGAGTCGGCACAGTTTCTGCCCCACACCGGCATCCGTTTTCCCCAGAACCCCTGTACTAGTTGTCCCTACGTCGGACTTTGCCTGGGGAAACCGGAACTGATCAACACGGCCCTAGTACGAAGGCCAGGAGCAGAAAACCTTGCTTGGCTTGACGAGCTTGCGTACTAGGAATCCGCCCATGTTGCCCAAGCTCAATCACCGGCGCGCGGTCTTCGTCTTAACGAAGATCGACCAGATTCTGTCGTGGGAGAAGAAGCAGGAGGCAGAACGTGACACGCGTTTCGTCGAACTCGGACGCTATCTCTGCGAAGTTCGGGCGGGACAGTATTGGCGAGTGGAGCAACTGGCGTCGTTCGATGATTTCCTAGCACGACGATTCCCGGAATCGAGAAGGAAAGCCTACTACTTGATGTCGATCCACGAGCATCTCCCTCCGCAGGCTCGGCGGGAACTGAAGGAAGTCGGATGGACCAAGGGCGTGGAACTTGCGAAACTGGCGCGTAGGAACGGGCAGCACTTCGATTGTGCAACCTGGTTGCACAAGGCCCGTGAGATGCCCAAAGATCAGTTCAAGCACGAAGTCGAAAAGGAGCTTACCGGCCTAGATACCGAACCGACTGAAATCATATACTTCAAGTTCTATAAGAGCCAGATTCCGGTTATTGAACAGGCTATTGAGACGGCTGCTCTAATGCTCGGAACTGACAAATCAAGAGGATATTGCCTGGAAATGATCTGCGCCGACTTCCTAGCAGGAGCCAATCTCGACTCCGGCAACCCGAATGTGCTGCTGTATTCGATCCTGCGATTGTTCAACTTCCTGCCGGGCGAAGAAAGAAAAGCGTTTCTTGATCAGGCAACCGAGAAAGCTTCGTGAACTGCCTCGGACCAAAGCGCGCACGTCTGCGTCTGAATCGCGAATCGTATGACCAGGCTCGCGACGAAGTGCTCCGCAGGGATGGTTGGAGGTGCCAATCGTGCGGCATGATGGCCAATCTTGAAGTTCACCACAAGCAGTTTCGCAGCCATTCCGGGGATGATTCCGAGCAGAACCTGATCACGCTGTGCAGCGAATGCCACGCCGCCATGCATGACCGTTCGAGATTTCCCGAGTCTCTCACACGCCGAGCTTAATAACGAATTGAGAATCCGGAGTGCGCCTTTCGCCATCAAGTTGAGGGCTACAGGCGAATGAAACCCCCAGGAAACGTTTGTCGTAGCATTCTTGAAATGCAATCCGAACGTTTCAACATCCGACCGCTAACTTGACACGGTAGAGGTCAGGAGTTCGAGTCTCCTCGTGCCTGCCATTTATCTTATTGAATCTGCTGAATGGTTCCTGGCAGGTTTCCCGCGCATTGGCCCAACTCATCACCATTCGTCACCAAACGTACCAAGTTTTCGACCGCCGCCCGCTGGATGGGCGGGTATCGGCACGGTGTAGATTTCGAGCGTAGTTGAGAGTTTTGGGTGTCGTAACTGTGCCTGCGAGAAAAAATGTAAAGAAATGGTTCTTGTTCAGATTTTTAGTCCAAAGTTACTTTCCCCGTCAGTTCGATGTCGGCTGCCGAACGGGCGACAAATAAATCGAAGTCTCCCGGCGCCACGCTCCAGGAGTGGCTCTTGACGTCATAATATGAGAATGCTCGCCGGTCGAGTTTGACGGTAACGTTCTTTGTCTCGCCGGGGCCTAGGCTCACTCTCTTGAAACCCTTTAGTTCCTTGAGCGGGCGAGCGACCGGAGCGTGCCGGTCACCAACGTACACCTCCGCGACGTCCGCGCCTGCGAGAGTCCCGGTGTTCGTGATGTCGAACGTCACGCTGACTTCTTGATCGGACGAAGGAGGAGAAATCGTCAGATTCTTGTACGCGAATGTTGTGTAGGACAGTCCGTAACCGAAGGGAAACAGCGGCTTCACGGTTGATTTGTCGAAATGGCGATAGCCGACGAAAACTCCCTCGTTGTATTCAACTTTCTTGCTCCCATCCTTCGGATAGTAGGAGTCATGCGTCGCATTATCCTCCCATCGACGTTCGATGGAAATCGGCAGCCGTCCGGATGGACTCGATTCCCCAAAAAGAAGTTGAGCTACCGCGGCGCCACCTTCCTGACCGGGATACCACGCTTCGAGAAGCGCAGGGACACGATCGATCCACGCACTCATGTCAACTCCACCACCCGAAGTCAGGACCACAATGGTTTTCTTGTTTAAGGCGGCAATCTGGCTGATGAGCTCGTCCTGCCCGGGAGGCAGGCGGAAAGTCCGGTCGGCGCTTTCGCCCTCGCTGGCCGTGTCAAAACCTGGAGCCAGAACTACGGCGTCAGCGCGAGCAGCCAGCGACTTCGCTTCTGCGCTCACCAGCGTTTCAGGACGGACAATGCCAAGGTTGGCAGTGGTTTTACCCCATCCGCTCTTGGCGTAGTAGTCGAGTTCGACCTCATGCGGCCCTGACGTAAGACTAAGGGGAACTTGCCCTACGAAGGCGTACCACTGCTTCCAGTCGTCGAGCAGGAGCTTCTTGTCGATATACAGCCGGTAACCGCCGTTCTCTCCCGGACCTTGGACGAATGCAAGATATTGTCCGGGGACGCTCGGCGTGAAGAAGCCGGTCCAGCGAATGGAGACATTGTTATACGCGCCATCCCCTCCGCGAGCTGGTTCATAGTGGACGTACTTGTCGTATCGCACGATCGCAGGTGCGCCGCTCAGATCCGGGTTGTTGAACAACTCCGCCTTCAGGCCTCGCTGGCCGCCGTTCGCTTGGGTGGCAAATTCCGTCAGCTTTGAAATTTCATCCAGCGTGGGGATTCCCGGGGAATAGTAGACCTTCGCACTATTGCCCAGGTGGTCCTCAATGCCTTCCAGATAGCTTACCTGCGTGAAGGGCTTGGCTTCGGCGCTGCCTCCCCCACCAGGTTGCGCAGGATAGGCGTCGGGACCGATTACCGCGATTGACTTGATGCTTCCCTTTGCCAGGGGCAGAAGATTGCCATCATTTTTGAGCAAGACCATTCCCGAGCGAGCCACTTCGAGTGCAGTCTGATTTCCCGCAATGTTCAAAAGCGAGATTGACAGATCGGTTTGGTCGCGGTCGAGCCATCCAAATTGAATCGCTGTCCGCAGGATGCGGCGCACCTTTTCGTCGATAGTTGCATCGCTGACCGTGCCGGCTTTGACAGCAGGCAACAGCGTCGCACGGTTCATGAACTTTCCTGAGGGCATCTCCAGGTCAAGACCACCATTTGCGGCGGCGGCGCCGTCGTACGTTGCATCCCAATCGGACATCATGATTCCGGTGAAACCCCACTCCTTCTTTGCGATATCCGTATTCAGATTGCCGTTCTGGGTCATGTGGACGCCGTTGGTGAGGTTGTAGGAATCCATAATCGCTCCAACCTTCGCCTCTTTGACTGCAGCCTCAAACACTGGAAGATAAATCTCGCGCATGGTGCGCTCATCGATGATGGAATCGGTGTTGTGACGGTCGAATTCCGAGTTGTTGCCCATGAAGTGCTTGATGGTCGCGCTGACCCCCTGGCTTTGCATGCCGTTGATGTAAGCGACCGCAATGCGCGCGGCGAGGAACGGGTCTTCGCCGAAGTATTCAAAGTTGCGGCCATTCATCGGCGCACGATAGATGTTCGCGCCCGGCCCGAGCATGAAATGCACCCCACGGGCGCGGGCGTCCTGGCCGATGGTGGCTCCGACCCGGGCCGCCAGTTCCGGATCCCATGTCGCCGCAAGGCCGATGCCGCCGAAGACCGTAGACGGCCCGTAATTTCTCACCCCCACTGGGCCATCGGCCATCTTCAGTCTGGGCAACCCGATGCGTTGGTATGCCCGGATATAGAAATCATCAACCCCGCCAATCAGATCGATCTTTTCTTCCAGCGTCAGTTGCTTGAGGAGAGAATCAACTTGCGCGTCGACGTCCGCCTGGGACTTCTGTGTCTGACACAGCGCGGGCAGGATGGAAAGCGTAAGGAGCAGACAGATGCACTGGTGCTTACAGGCCATTCAAACCTCCGATTGGTTGATCTTTGTCGCGAGTTTCAGCTTTCCACTTATGAAGCTTTCAGATCGGCGATCGATTCCAGGCCAAGAGTTGCCAAGACTATATCTTCAGTTGACGAGAGGCCACTAACGGCAACCGCACCCACCACTTCGCCCTCCTTCCAGATTGGAATTCCGCCACCCCAGCCAACAAATCGGGGATCGCCGTAGTAGGCAATATCATGGCCCTTTTCGGGATGCCGTACCTTCTCTCCGATTTCCTTGGTCGGCTTGCGCTCCCGGGCCGCGGTCCAGGCTTTGTTCGCAGCGATACGGATGGAAGAAATCGGAGCGCCATCCATGCGGGCAAAGGCAATGAGCTCGCCATGCGAATCGGCGACAGCGATAACCGCTGCCTTTTGCATCTCCGACGCTCTCTCCACGATCCGGTCGATAATCCGCTTCGCTTCGAAATAATCGAGGTTGTGAGTTGTTCTCATCCGGAGGAAGAGTAGCAAATTGTGGGGAGCGAAGCACCGCGACTCATAGTCGCCGTGTGATGCATCTGAAATTCATCGTCAGGCTGAGGACGATGATTCGACAAAGAAAATTCCGGACCAGCAGTGAGACGCTGGTCCGGAAGATTGAACCCATCTTAGAACACAAGCTTCAACGCGAACTGAATGAGGCGGGGGTTGCCAACCGTGCTCGTCACCTGTCCAAAGCCGTTGGAACTTCCCGAAACAAAATTCGTGCCGGGGAAGCCCCACTGCGGGTGATTGAAGAAGTTGAAAAACTCGGTGCGGAACTCGATGTTAAACCTCTCCGTAATCGCGGTTTTCTTGAAGATGGAGAAATCAAAGTTGTTAATTCCCTTAGCGCGAAGGGTCGCGTCGACGCGCGATTCAGTTCCGAATCCCCAATCGGGTGGAGCAGCGAAGCAATTTACGTTGAACCACTCATTCAGTTGACCGACTTGCCCGCCGCCACTGGCGGATTTGTTACATCCTGAAATAACGTTGGGACGAACGTTGGAGACACCGAGATTGGCCGCCTCCAGTGGAGTTCCGGCGCCCCCCCAGGCGATCTTCAGCGGGAATCCACGCTGGAAGGTAGTTACGCCGTCGAGCCCCCAACCGGAAACAAGTTTGTCTTTCGCTCCCGTGGCGTCGCCGGCGAACTTCTTGCCGTGGCCAAAAGGAAGATCAAGCACGTAACTGATGACCAACCGCTGAGATACATCCTGCGAGGAAAGAGACTTCTCTCCGTTCAGGTTGTTCCAGTCTTGCACTTGTCCAACGCCGCCCGTGGTGCCATTCTCCAGCCAACTGGTGAGCGTGTCGGTGTTGCTGAGCAGTTTTGCGTTGGTGTAAGCCACCAGCATAGTTCCACCACCCTGGAATCTTCTGGTAGCAGTAACCTGCAGTGAATTATAGGTACTGCCACAGCAACCGTATCCCGCAAGGTTTAAGTCCGTGTATTGCGGGTACGCCCTGAGGAGCTGGCCAGCCACGATTGTGGGAGAGCCAATGGTAGCGTTTCCGCTGGTTCCGGCCATCGGATTAGGGATCACCTTCGCGATGTCGGGTGTTAGGCCACCTGCGGCCTGGGTAGCAGCTGTCGCGACGTAGGAATCGCCTATCTGGTTAAAATGAGTTGAGTACTGTGGCAAGTGCACTCCGTGAGAGCCAGCGTAGGCCACATCGAGAAAGATCGCGGCGGGAAGTTCGCGCTGGATGTCGAAATTGAACTGCTCGACGTAGGCCGGCTGAGGCCTTAAGTACGGAGCCAGAGTCGGTGACCCGGAAGCCGCTACGAATGCTGAAGTGTTCCCGTTTCGTCCGGGGGGTGGCAGGATCCCTCCAGCAGTAAACGGGCCCGCTTGAGCGCAAGTGAAACTGGCAAAGCTGGTGCCAACAGGTAAGTTACAGTTGGAGCCGTCGAGTGTGCTCACCATAGTGAGACCCGAATCCAAGGTGGCCGTAAAGGGTGTACTTGCCAAGTTGATCGGATCATTATCAGGATTCAGACCGAAGGAGACGTAATTCGGAATCCAGAACACACCATATCCGCCGCGGATCACGGTCTTCGGATTCAAACTATAGGCAAATCCAAGCCGTGGCGAGAATTGCTTATAGTCCAAGGGCAGGTTGTTCCGGCTCGAGTTCGGAGGGATTCCCACAAGAAGCGCATCGCCTAAGCATGGCGAACCCACAGTTCCGCCGCAACCGGTAACGGTCCGGTTCACCACTGTGGGATCAAAGTAGCTCAGCCGGTTGTACCGGTCCGACCAGCCGCCTTGCAACTCGTAGCGCAGCCCGAGATTCAGGGTCAACTTGTTGGTGACGCGCCAAGTATCATTGCCGTAGAAGGCGCGGTAGGTCTGCCGACCGGCAGTCTGGGCGGGAACCTGGGCAACACCCTCAGTCTGATTGACGAAACTCCCCTGGTTCTGGGACAAGCCCAGCAGGAAGTCGGCAAACGGAAATCCTGAGGTGGCACTATTGCCAGCGAGGGCGTTATTCTGCGTCCAGCTTCCACTGAAAGCAAACGCTCCGCTGGCGATGTTGGTTTGGTAGTAATTGTCCAAGCCCAACTCCCACTGTCCGCCGACCTGGAAGGTATGCTTGCCATGGATTATGGTGAGCGCGGGAGTAATGTTGTATTGGGTGTTGTGGTCACCGATAGCGCTGTTCCCCTGCGATTTGCCGACATCGTTAGGGAAGGGGAAAGCCGGCGTGGGGGGCGTTCTCATGACATCGGGTGGAGTATTGTAGCTGGACGGCCAGCCCAGTTGAGTGAGGTCGTACCCTGTAAGGATAGGTGCACGCGCATAGACGAAACGACTCCCAGCCACGTTGATATCAAAGATCATGTTCGAGGAAAAAGAATGGTTAAGATCGATCGCCAGCAACTTGGAATGGTAATTCTCCGAGCAGCGGTCAAAACAGAGGCCCGTGTTGAATGGATTGGTCGGCAGGTCAAGCAATCCGAAGTACGTGAACCGTCCAAAGAGGCGGGTCGTGCTGTTGATGTTATAGTCGACCCGGGTAACAAATTCGTTGGTGTTCCCGCCCGAACTAGTGGCCGAAGTAAAGTTATTGACAGTACCGCCTAAATTCGGGGGGACATAATATTTGTCCCACATGGTGGTCCCCGCCTTGCTCCACTCCGCTTGCGGTATCTGATTGTTATGGTACGGTGTGCGACTGCCCGAAGCTGTCACAGAGTACGGATCATAGAGTTGGATTCCCTGCGCCAAAAGCGCGGAGAAATCGCCCTGCCGGAATGCCGGGAGGGGAACAGTGGTGGTCAGGACCGAACCCGTTCGGAGGCGGAATTGCTCCCAACTCCCATAGAAGAAAAGCTTGTCCTTGATGATCGGACCCCCGCCGGACACCCCATACTGATTCTGCACGTACGGAGGAGGTGTATTGGATGCGCCGTTCGCCAATTCACTCGATTTGTAGAAATACTCGTTCGAGTTCAGAACCTTGTTGCGCAAGAACTCATGAGCTTCGCCGTGGAAGGAATTACTGCCAGACTTCGTGCTCAGGTTAACCACACCCCCTGAGAACTTGCCCCAATCCGCACCCAGATTGTTGTATTGCACCTTGAATTCACCAACCGAATCTTGGGTTGGAATCACGATAGGCAGGTTTATGTAGCCAATGTTCAGCGGTTGGCCGTCCAGGTACTCCGCGCTCTGATTCGCGAAAGAACCTCCGACCTGATAGTTTCCCCAACTGAAAGGATTCTGGCTGACCGGAGTGCCGCCTGATCCGCCCTGCGCCACCGCGGCGGGAGAAATCGTAATTAGGTTAAAAATATTGCGACCATTCAAAGGAAGTTCGTTGGCCTTGCGCTGTTCTACGACTTGGCCTAGAGACGAAGTCTCTACCTGCAGCAACGGAGTCTCGGCAGTTACTTCCACCGTCTCGCTGACTTGGCCAACCGGCAACGTCGCAACAATGTGGCTGTCCTGCGACACTTCGACCACAACGGGGTCTCGGGTGAAATGCTTGAAGCCTGCCTTCTCGATGTCCAGGCGGTATTGACCGGAGTACACACTCACAAACTGGAACAGGCCCTCAGCACCAGTGTTCTGGACGCGTTTTTCCTGCGTACCTTTGTTGGTGAGGGTAACTTGAGCGTCGGCGATGGCCGCTCCGGAGGAATCCAAGACAGAGCCATCAACAGTGCCGTAGGTGCTTTGACCGTAAAGGGAAAGAGAAGTCGTGATGACCAGAACCGCCGAGAAAAACAGCGACCACAACCTACGAGACGGCATACATACCCCCACACCACGTTTTGAGGAACCGCGAAAGTTTGGAACAGATGAGCGCTCGTTGTCAAGCAAAAAGTAATCTTTTTGCATTAGGCAATCGGTTTTTTGATTGTGATGGGTAATCGTTTTTTCCATATTGGGTAATCGTTAAATTTGGGTAATCGATTACTTCATCCGTATGTAGTGTTATGATCCGTGCTGCCATGAGCGCGACCATGATGGACATCGCGAGAGATCTCAAGGTCTCGGTAGTGACGGTGTCCAAGGTTTTGCGCAACCAGGGCCGGATTAGTGCCGCCACTCGCAAGCGCGTGCTGCGACGCGCGAAAGAATTGAACTATCAGATGAACTGGGTGGCTCGCAGCCTGGTCACGAGGCGCACCTACACCATCGGGTTACTTCTACCGGAATTCACCCATTCCTTCTTTGCCGAGATTGCGCGCGCGGTGGCGCAAACCGTGCGTCCGCACGGGTATCACGTGATCATTTCTTATTTCGAGGAAGATCCTGAATTGGAAGTGAGCGAAGCTGATTCCCTATTAGCCCGGCAAGTGGACGGGTTGATTATTGCATCGGCGCAGCCAGCGCGTTGTCTTGAACTGTTCCAGCGAATTCAAAAGCGCAACGTCCCCTTCGTGTTGATTGACCGCCCCATTGCTGGGCTGCAGGCGTCCTTCGTTGGGGTCGACAACCACGCGATCGGCCGATTGGCCACAGAGCATTTGATCGAGCGAGGATGCCGGCGCATTGGCCATTTGCGCGGTCCCGAAATGGGAATCGCCGCCGAACGCTTTGAGGGCTACCGCCGCGCACTGGTAAAACGTGGCTTGCGCATGCACCCACGTTACGTTGTTGCGGGTGGCCACGGAGATGACGCGGGGTATGAGGGGATGTGCCGGTTGCTGCGAGTCCGTCCAATTCTGGACGGGGTGTTCTGTTACAGCGACCCGGTTGCAATCGGGGCTATCCAGGCAATCCTGGACGCCGGACTTAGAGTTCCCCACGACATTTCTGTAGTTGGAGCTGGCAATGTCCACTACTCTGACAAGTTGGCGGTGCCACTGACTACGGTCGATCAGGGCACTTGCCAAATCGGGGCGCGGGCCGCTGAACTGCTGATTGAACGAATCTCGCTGAAGCGCACAGCGCGACCTAAGAAAATACTGATTTCACCAAAACTGGTGGAACGCGAGTCGACCCGCCGGTAACCATCGAAGTTAACAGCAAGACGCCTATTAATTACACGAGATCTGAAGACAACCCTCCTTTTCGGTTACTCAAACGTGATTGAACCGGTCCCGCACTCGCACCTGTCATTGAACGAACACGCCGTGAGAAGCGGTTTGAGCAAGCGGTAGTGCAATTAACATCATGAGCGCGATATGCTAGGTATCTGAAGGAATCCCAAAAGTTGCGGAACACGGTCTTACGCATATCATTCGGGATGGTCGTGGTGCTGTCGGTTGCAGCTCTCACGGGGCCCGTGTTCGAGATCAATCTGCCGCACGGATTAGACTTCACGCTGCAGAATTCGCCCACGCCGCAGAAATATCTGATTGAAACCATGCCCGGAGGAGTAGCGCTGCTCGATTACAATAACGACGGCTTGCTGGATATTCTTCTGGTCAACGGAGGTCGCGTGACCAGCTCGATGCAAACGCCCGAGAACTTCGACCGTCATGACCCGCATTATTGGAATCGGCTTTACCGTCAGAATAAGGATGGAAGCTTCACCGACGTAACCGAGCAGGCGGGATTGGCGAACGCCGGAGATGGAAACTACGGCATGGGCGCAGCGGTTGGCGACTACGACAACGATGGCTACCCCGATCTGTACGTCACCAACTACGGAAAAAATATTCTGTATCACAACAACGGAGATGGCACCTTCACCGACGTAACGGTGAGGGCCGGAGTCGCTGCCGGCGGCTGGTCCGTCTCGGCAGGATTTTTCGACTACGATAACGACGGGAAGCTAGACCTCTTCGTTACCCGATACATGGACTGGGACACCAAGCACAGCAAAGACTGCGGCGGAAATTACCACACCTATTGTCCGCCCGAAGAATTCCCTACCACCACCAGCATTTTGTATCGCAACAACGGAGATGGGACCTTCACCGACGTGAGCCAACGCACTGGAATCGCCGCGAAAAAGGGCCGAGCCTTGGGCGTCGCCTTTGCCGACTATGATGAAGACGGCTACACCGACATATTTGTGGCCAATGATGGCATGCAGCAATATCTGTTCCACAACAATGGGAATGGAACGTTCACCGAACTCGGTCTTGAGGCCGGCGCAGCGCTCTCTGAAGACGGCAGGCGCTTATCCGGAATGGGCGTGGTCTTCCAAGACTATGACAACGACGGGCGGCCTGACATTGTTGTTACCGAGCTGCCCAGGGAAATCTATGGCGTCTATCACAACGACGGCGGTGGTTCCTTCAGTTATCGAAGTCTTGAAACCGGCCTCGGCGTACTCTCGAGTGGAAGCTCAGGCTGGGGCGTAGGCCTGGAGGATTTTGACGACGACGGCTGGAAAGACTTATTCGTCGCCCAGGGCCATGTACTGGACAACGTGGAGCAGATCGACCCATCTCTGCATTATCGAGAGCTGCCGTTGCTAGCCATGAATCATAATGGCAGGTTCGAACGCGTCGATTCCGGCAGTACAACACCCGTCGCCGGGCGCGGCGCTGCGTTCGGCGATCTCAACAATGACGGCTGGGAAGATGTGGTCATGACTTATCTCGGCGGCCACCCGCAAGTGTTTCTCAACCGTGGTGGCAAGCTGCATTGGCTGGTGATTGCCCTGCGCGGCACGCGCAGCAACCGCGACGGACTTGGCGCGCGGGTCAAAGTGAACGGACAAACGCGTTTCGCGACCTCCGCCGGAAGCTATGCTTCCGCGAGCGACAAACGACTTCATTTTGGACTCGGAAGCGCAGAGAAGGCCAAGGTGGAAATCGCATGGCCATCCGGTATTCACCAAACCTTGGATGACGTTCACGTTGACCAATTCTTAGAAGTCCGTGAGCCGGAGAAGCCGTGATCCGCGCCCTGTTACTGTTATGGTTTGCAGCGCAAACTCTCTCGCCAGAGGCTACCCAGCACATGCAGGCGGGAATCACAGCGGACAAACAACAGCAATTCGACGTTGCTATCGCGGAGTTTCGCAAAGTCACCGAACTTGAGCCGACCTTTGCCGATGGGTTTCTCGGCCTCGGCCAGGCCTACATGGAGAAGCGCGATTTCGGTTCTGCGATTGTGGCTCTGAAGCACGCGTTGGATGTCGACCCGAGTCTGGCGCCAGCTCATCAGTTGCTGGGCTACGCCCTGCTTGCGCAAGGCTACGCGGCCGAGGCGATTCCACATTTGCAACGAGCGAATGATAAGACCGGACTGGGGATTGCCGAGATCCAGACCGGACAACTGCCGGAGGCAGTCGCCAATCTTCAAGCAGCCCTGACCGATCGGCCGAATGATCGCGATCTTCTCTATTACCTCGGCCGTGCGAGCGGGCTGCTATCGAAGCAGTCGATTGATACCTTACTGGCCGCTTATCCTGACTCCGCCCGTGCGCACCAGGCAATGGCGGAAAACTACTTCGTGCTTCGTCAAATGCCCGATGCCGAGAAGGAATACCGCGAAGCCCTGAAGCAGCGGCCGGATATTCCAGAACTTCATCTGGAACTCGGAGAAGTGTACGCGGGCGCTTTTCAATGGCCTAAAGCGGAAGAGGAGTTTCGGGCGCAGACCAAGCTACAGCCCGGCAACGCCGAGGCCGCTTACCGTCTGGGAACGGCCTTATTAGAACAGGGCAAAGCACGCGAGGCACGGGCGGAACTCGTGCGGGCAGACAAGTTGATGCCGGATATGCCGGAGACTCTCTATTCGCTGGGAAAAGCCGCTTCGCTCGAAGGAGACGCCGCCACCGCCGAGAAAGAGTGGACCAAGCTGCTTTCCATCGAGAAGGAAACGTCACTGGCGGCGCAAGCGCACTTCGGCTTGGCAAATCTCTATAGGAAACAGGGAAAGACGGCGGCTGCGCAGCACGAAATGCAAGAATTCCAACGGTTGCAGAGTAGTTCGAGTCCGCCGCAGGGACCGGCTAAGCAAGAACCACCGCATTAGTCAGTGGTTCATCCCCCTACAGCAAAGCCGAGAATTTTGCCTCCGGATCCGGCCTATCAATTGGGTTCTCTGCCCCGGCGGAGACTGGCCCCGTGTCTGGCAACACAGGAAAACCGATTGCTTCCAATTCGTCCTTGAGTTGTTCGATAGACCGGAACTGAATCGCGCGCATTCCTAACGCGCGCGCAGCCCGGATGTTGCGCTCACGGTCGTCGATGAACAACACTTCCGTGGCGGACGCGCCAAGGCCGCGAAGCGTGTGCTCATAGGTGCCTGAGTCCGGCTTAATCATTCCCACTTCGGCCGACAACGTCGTGAAGGAAAATTTCTCCATCCACTGGCAATTTGTTCGCACGTGTTTCACGAGGTCCCACGGCATATTGGACAAGAGACCGGTCTTGAATCCCGCGGCGCGGAGCTGGCTAACCCACTCGAACATGCCGGGATTGGGATGGGCCCAAATTTCAACCTCCACTTTGCGGAGTAACTCGATTTGTTCGCCATCGATTGAAGAATCGGTCTGCGCTGCCAACTTCAACCAATATTCCTCAGCGGTGAAATCGCCGCGGTCGTACGGACCTCTGCTCGCTTCCCATAGTTCGCAAAATGATTCAAAGCTGACGTTAAACATTTCCGCCATGCGCCCGAATTCTTCCGCCGTGGGGCAGCGGGCCAGAACCTGGCCATAATCAAGAATGACGGCGCTGATAGCGGGGGAACCATTAGGATCGGCGAATACAAAAGCCTGCTGCATTGTTTAATATTCTCCTCCTTTCGAGTCTATCGTCCAATGAATTTATCGCTATACGGCAAGGGGATCTGATCTCCAGGTTTGTGACTACAATGCGGGCGGTGGTGGAGAGCGAGAAGGTTTCCGTGACATCACGATAGGGCGGCGTATACTGCGAGTTCTAAACTCAAATTGCAATGCGGCGTTGCGGGACAGAGGAAGGCGTAGTACAACTCCAACTGCAACAAATTCGATCTGAAATTTCACGCCATGAGCCGCACCAAGAAAGCCATCGATGACAGAACCTAACGATGCTCTCGTAGTGGGCGTGGATATCGGGGGTACCAAAGTCGCCGCCGGACTGGTGGACCGCAATGGCGAAATCAAAACTCAGGTCCGCACTCCGATGGTGGCAAACCGCGGGCCCGACGAAGGACTCGCAGCCGTGGTATCCGCAATCGATCTCCTGTTTGCCCGCGATGCGAAAGCGCGGAGTTCGGTTCGTGGAATTGGCATTTGTGCGCCCGGGCCCCTGGACCCGAATACCGGCATCGTCATTAATCCTCCCAACGTTACGTGCTGGCGCAACTTTCCACTCGCGGAAGAAATGCGGAAAGTCTATGGTGTGCCCGTGAAGGTGGAGAACGATGCCAACGCGGCGGCGCTGGCTGAGGCTTATTGGGGGGCGGGACGCGGCTTCCGCAACATTTTCTACGCCGGCGTCGGAACTGGAATTGGCACAGGCATTGTCTGCGACAACCGGATTTACAACGGCCGCACGGGCGCCGCGGCCGAAGGCGGGCATATGAGTATCGATTACGATGGCCCACCATGCGGATGCGGCAAGCCCGGCTGCATCGAAATTCTGGCCGCGGGACCGGCGATCGCGGGCAGGGCACGCGCCAAGTTGACCTCGCCGCAGAAAGCACGCTCAACCATTCTTGATCTCGCCAAGGGGAATGTTGACGCCGTATCGAGCGAGATGGTTGGCCAAGCCTATGCTACTGGCGATGCGCTCGCGAAGGAAGTTCTGCAGGAAACCGTAGACCTGCTTTCGCTGTGGCTGAGCAATATTGTTGATCTGCTGGAGCCGGACGTGGTGATCCTCGGCGGCGGAGTGGCAGGCATGCTGGCTCCATTCTTTGGCGACATCGCCGAAGGGATTGCGAAGTACTGCATCATTTCACGCTGCCGGGAGATTCCTCTACTGAAAGCACACTATGGCGCCGATGCAGGCATTGCTGGTGGGGCGGCGCTTTGCTCTGACCAAGCAAGTTTGCTGACATCCGGCTGAACCATTGTTCGGCATGGATTTCTGACAACTCAAATTAGGAGCCCTTACTATGAGACTGACTCGGCCGCAATTCTTTCGCCGTCTCGGTGCTGTCGTGTTTCCCCTGTTCTTCTTTTCTTTGCTTGCAGCACTGCCGCTTGCAGCCGCCGAACCAGCTTCCCGAACTCTGGACGCGGGTTGGCAGTTTCGCGCCGTTGGAAACACGGACAACGCCGACGTCAAACAATGGCATCCCGCGCAGGTTCCGGGCGTGGTGCATACCGATTTGCTACAGAACAAACTCATCCCCGACCCATTCGATCGGGACAACGAGTTCCGCTTGCAGTGGATCGGCCTGACCGACTGGGAGTACCAGACGACATTTCAAGTCGATTCGGCCACGCTCGGCCGCGACCACGTTGATCTGGTATTTGATGGCCTGGACACTTTTGCCGACGTCTATCTGAACGATCAGGTGATTTTGCGCACCGATAATATGTTCCGCCGGTGGCGATATCCCGCGAAGGCGGTGTTGAAGTCAGGTCAGAATTCGCTTCGCATCGTCTTCCATTCCGCCATCACAAAAATGCTTCCGTATGTGAAGTCCCTGCCTTACATCCTGCCTTCAATATCGACTCATAACTATGGGAATGAGGAGAACATCGCTACCGCACCCTATACGCGTAAGGCGCCCTATCAGTATGGCTGGGATTGGGGACCGCGTTTCATGACCGAAGGCATTTGGCAGCCCGTGCGTCTTGAAACCTGGGATGCACTGCGAATCGACAATTTTCACATCCACCAGCAGAAAGTTGGTGCCGACACGGCCAGCGTCACGGCCGAACTCGATATTGAAGCCGGCAAAGGCACGACGGCGACTCTTGCTTTGGCTCATGATGAACTCGCTGGTGCGCAAACTGCCGACGGCAACCAGACACTGCAACTCGATTCCGGCATGAATCATGTTTCATTTCCCATCCGGATTGCTAAGCCGAAGTTGTGGTATCCGGTGGGGTATGGGGCGCAAAATCGCTACCGATTCTCTGCCGTAATCCGCTCCGGGCGCGATGTTGCGGCACGAACCGAAGTGAAAACGGGACTGCGTTCGCTTGAACTGCGACGCGCGCCGGATCAATGGGGAAAGAGTTTTGAATTCGTCGTCAATGGCATTGCGGTCTTCGGCAAAGGCGCGGATGTCATTCCTTTCGACAGTTTTCCCAACCGCGTGACTCCTGAGATTCATCGCAAGATCCTGCAGGCCGCCCGCGACGCAAACATGAATATGGTCCGCGAGTGGGGCGGCGGCTACTACGAGTCCGACGATTTCTACGATATCTGCGACGAACTTGGGATTATGGTCTGGCAGGAATTCGCCTTCGGCGGCGACATGATCCCCGGCGATGTAGCCTTCCAGGACAACGTTCGACAGGAAGCCATCGACCAGATCAAGCGGTTGCGCGACCATCCCAGCATCGTCATCTGGTGCGGAAACAACGAAGTCGAAACCGGCTGGTATCACTGGGGCGATCGCCAGGAATTCAAGGAATCTATCTCGCCCGAGGCCCGTGATCGCGTCTGGCAGGACTACGTGATCATGTTTGCGGACATCCTCAAAAGCGCAGTCGATGAATATGCTGCTCCCGTGCCTTATTGGCCCAGTTCTCCCAGCGCGAACTTCGAGGAAATTCCCGACAATCAGCACAATGGCGATATGCATTATTGGCAGGTCTGGCACGCCCAGGCGCCCGCAGAAGATTACACCAAGCAATTTCCGCGCTTCATGACGGAGTACGGATTTCAGTCTTTTCCCGAGATGAGAACGATCCGGACATTTGCCGATAAGCCGGAGGACTTCGACATTCGTTCCACCGTCATGCAGGCGCACCAGAAAAACAAGGGAGGCAACGAGCGCATTCTGACGTACATGTTGCGCGAATACCGCCAGCCCAAGGATTTCGCTTCGTTCGTGTATCTGAGCCAGGTGCAGCAGGCGGAAATCATCAAAATTGGCGCCGAGCATTTGCGACGGCAGAAGCCGCGCGTCATGGGTTCGCTATATTGGCAGTTGAACGATTGCTGGCCCGTGGCCTCATGGGCAAGCATCGATTACTACGGGCGCTGGAAAGCGCTTCATTACTATGCCCGGCGTTTCTACGACGATCTGCTCATCTCGCCGTTCTTGCACGACGAAAAGGTGGACGTATACGTTGTCTCCGACAAACTGCAACCGCTGGCAGGAACGATTCACACGCGGCTTCTCGATTTCTCCGGCAAGGTCTTGCTCGATCAAACCAAAGACGTTCAGATTCCCGCGCAGTCCAGCGCGATCTACCGCACTTTCGAGAAAGCAGACCTCGCGGCAAAGGCTGATCCCCACCGCAGCTTTCTGGTGTTCGACCTTGAGGTAGCGGGCAAGAGAGTATCCCGTAACCTTATATTCTTTGACGTAATGCATGCCTTGGAGCTGCCGGTCATGCCCAAGGTTGAAACCACTGTCAGCAAGGCCGCTGCAGGGTACACAGTCACGCTACAGTCAGCGCAGCTGGCTCGCGGCGTCAATGTTTCTTTCGGAGATCTCGACGTCGAGGCCTCGGACAACTATTTTGATCTGCTTCCAGGAGAATCGGTCACCATCACAGTCAAGTCCGCCGCCACGCTCGATCAGGTTAAGAGCGCCCTGAAAACCATGTCTTTGACGGAGGCATACGCCGCAAACTAGCACTACATTCACGCGCTCAACTTTCGACCGTCTCCGGCGTGATTAAGGCAGGAGTGTATACTGTGCCAGAATTTCAAGCCGCCATGCGCACGCCAGACGTGGACTTCGAGGATTACGCGTGAACGTCATCAGCATCGGTGAAGTTCTTTGGGACATCGTTGGACAAGAAGAACACTTAGGCGGCGCGACGTTTAACTTTTCAGCTCACCTTAGCAGGCTGGGACACCGGGTTTCACTCATCAGTGCGGTTGGCGACGACGAACTCGGCCACAAAGTCATCGAAAACATGTCTCGGCTTGGCCTGGCCACCGACTATCTGCGCACAGACAAAGATCATCCTACGGGTACCGTTTCGGTTGCGCTGGCCAGCGATGGACAACCGAAGTTCGTTCTTCACCGGCCCGCCGCATACGATTTCCCGCAGCTCACGTCGGCGCAATATGACCGCTTGTTTTCGCAGTCGGTGGATTGGATCTATTTCGGAACCCTTCATCAGATATACCCGCAGACTCGGCAATTGACTGAAAACCTACTCAATCGCTCATCGAAAGCGCGCCGCTTCTACGACGTGAACCTGCGAGCTGACAGTTACACGCCGGAGTTGATCCAGTTGCTGATGTCGCGGGCAACCATCGTAAAACTGAATCATGAAGAGGTGGATGCAATTGCCCGGATGCTCGGCACCCGGCATGGTTCGCTTGAGGAATTCTGTCGAAACTACACCGACCGCTACAAATGGGCGGGCGTGTGCATAACTCGCGGGCCGCTTGGATGCACGGTTCTGCTGAGCGGGCAATACATCGAAGCACCCGGCTATCCCGTTCAAGTTGTCGATACGGTCGGCGCTGGCGATGCCTTCGCAGCCGCCTTCCTGCACGGCTTAGGCAGCGGATGGCCCACCTCTGCAATTGCGGACTTCGCCAATCGCGTGGGAGCGTTGGTCGCCAGCCGCCGGGGAGCAATCCCCGATTGGACCATCGCCGAAGCGGATGCCCTCGAAACAAAAATCGGACGGTTGGAGACGGCATGAAGTTGAACTCGGTTTTGTTGAAAAGCACCGGCGTGGCCGCGTTGGGCGGTCTGTTATTCGGGTTTGATACAGCCGTCATTTCGGGCACTACGAGCGCATTGACACAGGTCTACGGATTGACTTCAAAAAGCCTGGGAATCACGGTTTCCATGGCCATCTGGGGAACGGTTGTGGGTGCGATGCTCGCGGGCTTCGTTGGGGAACGCTACGGACGACGCGACAGCTTGCGCATCATGGCACTCTTCTATTTAGTTTCTGCGCTGGGCTGCGCGCTGGCCTGGAGCTGGTGGTCTCTGATTCTCTTTCGTTTCATCGGAGGCCTGGGTATTGGCGGGTCGTCCGTGCTCGCGCCGATGTACATCGCCGAGATTGCGCCCGCGAAATGGCGGGGAAGGTTAGTGGGATTGTTTCAATTCAATGTAGTGTTCGGCATTCTCGTGGCATACTTTTCCAACTACATCATTGCCCTCACGCATCTGGGCCCGATCGAATGGCGCTGGGATCTTGGCGTAGCCGCGTTTCCGGCGGCGTTATTTTTTGTCATGCTGTTCACCATTCCGCGAAGTCCCCGATGGCTGGTCAAGAAAGGAAGGATCGCTGAGGCCAGAGCGGTTCTCCAGATTACCGGCGACGAGAACTACGAGCGCGACCTGCAAGAGATTGTCGAATCCATCGAGATTGAACGGAAGCAATCGGGCGAGAAGTTGTTAACCAGAAAACATGCATTTCCGATTTTCCTGGCGGTGAGCATTGGCCTGTTCAATCAACTCTCGGGCATCAACGCCATTCTTTATTATCTGAACGACATTTTTGCGCACGCCGGATTCAGCCGAATCTCAGGAAACATTCAAGCGGTAGCGATCGGAGCCACCAATCTGCTTTTCACGATGATCGCCATGTCGGTGATCGACAAACTGGGTCGCAAAACCTTACTGCTGGTCGGTTCGGTCGGCACTGCGGCTTGCCTGGCTGGGGTTTCGGCGATCTTCTTTGTCCACAGCCATGAGAGCCTTCTGGTGTGGCTGTTGGTGGGCTACATCGCCTTTTTCGCGTTCTCGCAAGGCGCTGTGATCTGGGTTTATCTCTCGGAAGTCTTTCCCAACTCAATTCGGGCAAAAGGACAGAGCCTGGGCACCTTCTCGCACTGGTTTATGAACGCGTTAATCTCTGCCATATTCCCACTGATGGCGGCGAGTTCGGGCGCTTATCCCTTTGTCTTCTTTGCGGCAATGATGGTTCTTCAGTTCTTCGTAGTTCTGTTTGTTTATCCGGAAACCAAAGGCCTCACGTTAGAAGAGATGCAGAAAGAATTGGCAACCACGTAGCGAAATTCGATTCCTATGACAATGAATAGTCCAAATACAACGGCTACGACGACCGGGACTCCGGCCACCTACAAGAGCGCGCTGGTAGTCCTCACAACGCTATTCTTCATGTGGGGTTCGCTCACGTCACTAAACGATGTGTTGATTCCTTACGTTCAGCACGCGTTCAACATCAGGCTGGCCGCGAGCATGCTGATTCAAACCGCATTCTTCTCGGCTTATTTTTTCTTCTCGATTCCAGCGGCCAAGATCATCGATTGGATCGGATACAAACGGGCCATACTGGTCGGGCTTCTAACAATGGTTGTCGCCTGCGTTGCTTTTTATCCTGCAGCAAAAATTCCTTCGTTCCCTTTCTTTCTAACTGCTCTCATCATTTTGGCAACCGGAATTACGATTCTCCAGGTCGCGGCGAATCCCTATGTCGCGGTGTTGGGCCCGCCTCAAACTGCTTCCAGCCGTTTGAACTTGGTGCAGGCGTTCAATTCTTTTGGGACAGCGATTTTTCCATGGGTGGGCGCTCACTTGATTCTCGGAACGGCAGCAGTGGCCGTAACTCAAAGCGCCTCACGAGAAGCGGACGCGGTGGTCACGCTGTACGTACATTTCTTTGCCGCTGCGTTGCTAATTCTAGCTGTAGCAATCGCGTTCTTTAAGTTGCCTAAGATGGAGGCCGCGGAGCACCATATCGGGCAAAAAATCAATGATTCTCTGTGGAAACATCCGAACCTCATCTTCGGCGCAGTGGGCATCTTCGTGTACGTGGGCGGCGAAGTGGCGATTGGCAGTTCGATCGCCAATTACTTGGCACTAGACAATATTGGCCAGCTAATCTCGCCTTCCACCATTCCAGACGCAGCAGCCCGTTATCACACTGCCCTGGGAGAAGCGGCTCGGTACATTTCCCTTTATTGGTCAGGTGCCATGGTTGGCCGATTCATCGGATCGGCGTTGCTACAAAAGATCAAACCGGGAAAGCTGCTGGCGTTCTCCGCCATCATGGCGGCACTGCTCGTTACCGTTTCAGTACTTGCCAACGGACATTTGGCAATGTGGTCAATTCTGGCAGTCGGATTATTCAACTCGATCATGTTCCCTTGCATCTTCACTATGGGAATTGCCGAACTCGGGCCCCTCACTGGTGACGGTTCTGGCATTATGAATATGGCAATCGTGGGTGGCGCAGTGATTCCTTGGCTAGTCGGCCAGGCTGCAGATCTAATCAACCACAGCTATTATCCGGCGATGACTCAGGGAGAAACTAGTTGGGGCCAGGGAATCCATTACGCGCTGATCATCCCGACCGTCTGCTATCTTTACATCCTGTTCTTCGCTCTCAGCGGATCGAAACCGAACAGCGAGCGCGTAGGCACAGTGGGGACTTAACCTCGGCGGCGGGGATGGCCGCTTTATCCCGCCGGCCGTTTGCTATCTAGATATCGTCTACTACGGCTTCAGAGGCTCAAAGCCTATCCGCACCGCGTAGAAAGTTTGGAGACAAGCGTCTCTATAGGATCAGCCTCCCCTTCTTCGAAAGAAAAACAAGGAGTTGCATTACCGTGGTAGAATCGCTGCCAATCTGGGCTCCCCGGTAACACTTTAGATCTCAAGCCAAGGAGTAGCCAAATGAACCGCTTGAAGCTCACACAATCCATAAACCATTTTGTCGCAGCCGTGGGCGCGATTGCCCTCATGACATGTCTAACAGCTGGGGCGCAGACGCCGCCGGCAAAAAAGCCCGTGCCGGCAAAAAAGGTGACGGCACCTCCGCCGGCAGCGAAGCCAACGACTGCCGCGCCGGCGGCGAAACCAGTAGCGACAACGACCACCGCCGCTCCGGTTGCGAAAACGGCAACGACCACCACTAGCGCGCCGCCGCAGACGCAATCGACATCGACTGTCGTCACTCCCGCTTCATCTCAAACGGTTCTTACGCCCTCGAATTCCGTCTCCAATGTCATGACGACTACTCCGGTCTCCGGTGTCATGTCATCGGCCCCGGTCTTGGGTGTTATGTCGTCGGCTCCTGTCTCCAACGTAATGTCGTCAGCGCCGGTTTCCGGCGTGATGTCGTCGGCCCCTGTATCGAACGTCTTGTCTTCCACTCCTCTATCCACCGTCACTCCCACCAGTGCCGTGAACAGCATGACGCAGGCAAACGGCACGGGCACTAACATGTCCGCCCCGGCGGACTCTCGCGCGCCCGTCTCAGGTCAAGGTGTGGGATCGTTTGTGGCTGGACCATGGACCCTGATTGCATACGGTTGTTTCCGCTCAGGAACGCGGCTGTTCTGCGACTTTGACACTACCAATCAAAGCAACACCGGAGCCAACAGCGAAATTTGGCGTCCCGTCAGCATGGTCGATGACGGGGGCAAAATAACCACCCGCCACAACGCCTTTTTCGTAGGCGATGACGGCAGCCAATTCTCCACCGCATACCTCACCGCTCAGAAGCCGGCGCGATTCATTATCGAATACGACAACGTGGACCAGCGTTATACCTCGATATCGCTGGTATGTGGACGAGACCAAATTCAGGGAGTGCCAATTACTCAAATGGACCCAAGCCAGCCGGCCGGAACCATCCCGGCGCGTGCATCGGCGGGCATGGTTCAGCGTCACTAAGACGACAGTCTGCTTAGAGGAATCTGGTCCTTCGAAATTGCCCCGCTCAAGTCTCTCCGGTTCTTAGAGACTTGGGCGGGGATTTTCATTGATGTCCGAAAGCTTGGCTAACGATCTTCTCAGGCGGCAACCTTCCCTTCCGGAGAATCGCGTGTCCCGAACGCAGCTTCCTTGCCGACCTCAAGGATTCGCTGCGGGTCGAGATAGCCGTAGAGTTGAATAGCCTTGGCGACAACCCCGGTCCAACCTGTCTGATGGCTGGCCCCAAGGCCCGCACCGTTATCCCCGTGGAAGTACTCATAGAAAAGGATGTAGTCTCGCCAGTGGGGATCGGATTGAAACTTCTCGGTCCCTCCGTAGACAGGGCGGCGTCCGTCCTTGTTTCGCAGAAAGGTTGATATGAGCCGGGACGTGATTTCCTGTGACACCTCGAAAAGGTTCATCATTTTCCCGGAACCGGTGGGGCACTCAATTTTGAAGTTGTCCCCATAAAAAAGATAGAAGTTCTGTAGCGCACGGATGATGAGCGCGTTCACCGGAAACCAGATTGGGCCGCGCCAATTCGAGTTACCTCCAAACATGCCGGTATCGGATTCGGCGGGAAGGTAGTCCACGCGGTATTCCTTTCCGCCCGCCTGCATGACGTAGGGATGTTTCTCATGAAACTTCGACAGAGACCGAATACCGTGTGGGCTGAGGAATTCGTTCTCGTCGAGCATCTTTGAAAGGATTCGGCGAAGGCGCGTAGGATTAATCAAGGAAATAATCCCTCGTTCGGCTACGCCGTAGTGACCTGGACCTGTTGGGTGGATCGAGTCCGCCAGTTCAGGCATCTGGCGCATACGAAGTTGAAACGCCTCAACTCCCTCTGGGACCCGGTCCCTCTGCCATTTTTCCACGACCGTGGTCGCGCAAAGCGGAAGCAACCCCACCATGGAGCGCACCTTCAGCCGCTCGGCACTGCCGTCGGGGAGACGCAATAAATCATAGTAGAAACCGTCCTCTTCATCCCACATGCCTTCTTGTCCGGGGCGGTTCATGGCCGCAGCGATAAAGCAGAAGTGCTCGGTGAACTTATAGGCCATATCCGCATATATAGGATCTTGAGCGGCAAGCTCCACCGCGATCTCGGCCATATTCTGGGTAAAGAGAGCCATCCATGAGGTGCCATCCGCTTGCTCGAGATAGCCCCCGGTAGGGAGGGGAGCGCTGCGATCGAACACGCCGATGTTGTCGAGTCCGAGGAATCCGCCATCGAAAACATTCTTCCCGAACCTGTCTTTGCGGTTCACCCACCAGGTGAAGTTCAGCAAGAGCTTGTTGAATGCGGCTCGGAGAAACTCGAAATCGGCCGAACCCGAAGCCTGTAGAGTGCGGTGCAAGAATAGAGTGGCCCAAGCGTGGACGGGAGGGTTTACATCGCTGAAGTTCCATTCATACGCTGGGACCTGGCCGCTGGGGTGAAGATAGCGGCCGTTCAGGATCAAGTTGAGCTGCTGCTTGGCGAAGTCGGGGTCCACCATGGCGATTGGTACCGTGTGAAAGGCCAGATCCCAAGCCGCATACCAGGGGTATTCCCACTTGTCGGGCATCGAAATGACGTCGTCGTTGAACATGTGAAACCAGTCTTGATTCCGAGCGTAACGGCTGTCAGGAAGCAGTGGGTTCGCGCCATGCTCCTCCAGCCAGCGGTGGCCACTGAAGCCGTAATATTGCTTGGTCCAGAGCATGCCAGCGAGGGCTTGACGCATGACGTTGGCAGCGTCGGCGGACGTCGAGGCCGGAGTTACGGAATGGTAGAACTCGTCCGCCTCCGCAAGGCGGCGCGCCATCACTTCATCGAACTTGGAACCGAACGGGGTTGCGGGCAGCCGTTCTGACGCTTCACTAACCAGACGCAAGCGGATGGCTACAGACTCGCCCGACGGTACGGTCAATGCGTAGTGAGCTGCGGCCTTTGTGCCCTCTTCAGCCGGGTTAATCGCTTCCGGATGTCGCTCGATCAGGAAACGATGAAAAGCGTCTTTCACGTAAGGGGTTCGGTTGGGGCTGCGAAATATGCGCTCATGATTAGTTTCGTTTTCCGTGAAGAGAAACGCTGGCTTATCGTCGCAGTAGAGAAGATTCTCCCCGAGATCCGCGTGGGACGTGCGAATCGCCTTTGCGCCGCTCGAGTCCTTCACGATGGTCAGTGAAGGTTTAGGAGTGCCAGTCCTCGATGACCACGTGTTACGGAACCACAGTGTTGGCAGAAGATGCAGCGCAGCTGGTTCCGGCCCGCGATTCCACGCGGTAATCTTGATCAGAACATTCTCGGGCGTTTCCTTGGCATATTCGACGAACACATCGAAGTATCGGTCGCCCTCGAACACGCCAGTGTCGAAAAGCTCATACTCGGGCTGGTTCCGGCTTCGCCCGCGGTTCGTGGTCACAATGTTGTCGTAGGGATACGCGGCTTGCGGATACTTGTAGAGGTACTTCATGTAGGAGTGCGTGGGCGTGCTGTCGAGGTAGAAGTAGTATTCCTTCACATCCTCGCCATGATTGCCTTCACTGTTGGTTAGGCCGAAGAGGCGTTCCTTCAAAATAGGGTCGTTCCCGTTCCACAAGGCCAGAGCAAAACAAAGGCGTTGTTTGTCGTCGGAAAAACCGGCCAACCCGTCTTCGCCCCACCGGTAGGCACGGGAGCGCGCTTGATCGTGCGAGAAGTAGTCCCAGGCATTGCCGTCCTGGCTGTAGTCCTCGCGAACTGTTCCCCATTGTCGCTCACTCAGGTAGGGTCCCCATTTCTTCCAGGCCTTACCCTCGCTGGCTTCCTGCAGGCGCTTGCTTTCTGGGGTCATGGTAATGCTCCTTTCTGTTAATCGTTAAATTCTAGCCCTTTGGCGGAGGTATCGTGTGTCAACGGCACTGTTACGGTGAACGAGCTTACTGTTCGAGGCCCATGGGTGCGACTCGGGCGCTATCATCTGATAGTGTCTGAGGAACGTACCCAAACTTACCCAACAAGAACAGGCTTCCACAGGTGGCTGCGGCAACGGAAGCCGCAAGGGTTCCGATCTTGGAAAGATCGAGCAGACTTCCGTCTCCGAAAGCCAAAGCAGCAATGAAGAGGGACATGGTGAATCCGATTCCGCAGAGCCAACTGGCACCGAAGATCTGGCCCCATGAGACGGCGCTCGGTTGGGTTGCCAGCTTCGCCTTCGCAGCGAACCAGGCAAACAACGAGATTCCAATGGGCTTTCCCACAAACAGTCCGAGCGCCACGCCCAGACTAACCAGATTCGTGGCCGCTGCCCGGACATTCCCGAGAATGTGAACACCGGCGTTCGAGAAGGCAAATACCGGCATCACGAAAAAGCTGACCCAGGGCTGAAGGATGTGCTCGATACGATGCAATGGCGATTGAACCAGCTCACATTGCGTTTCAAGAGTGTGAATTGCCGCGTGCTCTTCGAAAGAGTCGTGGCGTGCTGCTTCGAACCGTTCCAGAAGCCAGCGACCTTGCTTCACGAAGTGAGCCCGATCAATGTAAGTGTGCGCCGGAATCGTGAATGCAAAAAGAACTCCAGCCACGGTGGCGTGGACGCCAGATTTAAGCACGGCGGCCCAGACGCAAATCCCCAGAAATGCGAAGATCACCGGCTTGCGAACGCCCAGCAGATTTAAACCGAACGACAGCGCCACTCCGGCAAGGCCCGCAGCGAGACTAAGAAAGTGAATTTCAGCGGTATAAAAAATCGCGATTACCAGCACCGCGATGATGTCATCGACGATGGCAAGAGCGGTTACAAACACCTTGAGGGACACGGGAACGCGGTCCCCGAGCAGAGCGAGCACACCCAGGGCAAATGCTATATCGGTCGCCATGGGAATACCCCAGCCTCTTTGGGCAGTTCCGCCGTGATTGAACGATAGATAAATGAGAGCCGGGACGATAGTGCCACCCAGGGCTGCGATCAAGGGAAAGGCAGCTTGCTTTAACGAAGACAACTCGCCGATCAGGACCTCACGTTTGATTTCGAGGCCTACCATGAAAAAGAAAACCGCCATCAGCCCGTCATTAATCCATTCATGACGGGTTTCGGATAGAAAGAAGCGTCCGAAGCCGATATCAACTCTGGTTCTCCAGATCAGGTGGTAGTTCTGCTCCCACGGCGAGTTCGCCCAGACGAGTGCTGCAAAAGTGCTGACCAAAAGCAGAATACCGCCCGCCGCCTCCATTCGCGCGAAGCGCACGAATGGACTGGTAATTACCTCGATGGGCAAAACGGATCTCGAAGGCGGGACCTCGCCGGACATTCGTTCTTTCATATATCACCGAAGGTTTTCATATCGAACTATCACTTCTACTAGTTCGCCGCGGGTAGTTCAGGCCCTAATCTTTTAGGCTCAGCCGTTGAACTGCCGCGAGGCTGTAAGCCCGTCATCTGGAGTGCGCCGATGCGAACCGAACTGGAGCGTAAAGATTCTGGATCACAGATAAACGACAGAGACGTAACCCAGGCGTCGACCTTCCGCAGCTATCTCCGCATCTCAGCCCGTTCCGGTTTGTGCCTGATCGTTCTGATGCTCGCGAGTTGCGAAAATAAAGAAGAGCGCCCCCAGATGGCTCCCCCCGAGGTCGAGTTCACCGAGGTCGTTCAGCAGGATGTTCCTATCTTTCAGGAATGGGTCGCGCAACTGAACGGGCCGACCAACGCCGAAATCACCCCCAAAGTTCAAGGCTACCTGCTCACTCAGAATTACGAGAACGGCTACTTCGTCAAGAAAGGCCAACTTCTATATACCATCGATCCTCGACCTTTCGAGGCGCAGCTCGACCAAGCCAAGGCCGAAGTGGCGGTCGCAGAAGCGAATGTATCGCGGACCCAAGCGGACGTCGATCGCGACACTCCGTTGGCCGCACAAAACGCGATCCCCAAAAAGCAACTGGATAACGATATAGCAAATCTGGCCTCATGGAAGGCGCAGCTGCAGGCCAGGCAGGCGCAGGTGCAGCAAGCAGGCTTGAATCTCGCTTGGACCAAGGTTTATTCGCCCGTCGATGGTATCGCGGGCGTATCGACTTCGCAGATTGGCGATCTGGTGGGGACGAGTACAAAGATGACCACGATCTCCCAGATAAATCCAATCTGGGCGTACTTCAATGTCAGCGAGAGCGCGTTTCTCAACGTTGCTCCGCGGATTGCCCGGATCATCCGGGGCGCCGGGAGCCTGAAGAGCTCCGATCTTCCACCGGTCGAATTCATTCAAGCCAACGGTCTTCCTTACCCGGGGCGCGGGCAGATTATCTACGTCAACCGCCAGATCGGAACTCAAACGGGCACCATCCAGATGGCAGCGCAGTTTCCAAATGAAGGCGCCACGCTTCGTCCCGGAGGTTATGGACAGGTTCGCATTCAGACTGGCATGGACAAGGATGCGCTCTTGATTCCGCAGGCTGCCGTTATCGAAGTTCAGTCGATGTATCAGGTCGTGGTGCTGACGCCGGATAACAAGGCGAGCTTCCGCCCCGTGAAAGTCGGAGAACGCGTCGGCCCGAACTGGGTGATCAGCGAAGGCTTGAAGCCCGGTGAAAAAGTAATCGTCGAAGGATTCATGAAGGTACGCGAAGGCGTTCCGGTCAGTCCCAAACCATATGCGCCGGCAAAGCCAGCGGAGGGCGGGAACTGACCATGTCGAAGTTCTTCATTAATCGACCCATCGTCGCCATCGTAATCGCCATCCTGATGGTCCTCGTCGGCGTGGTCGCGATGCTCGGCCTGCCGACGGCGCAGTTTCCCAACATCGCCGATCCGATGATTCAGGTGAAGGCGACTTATCCGGGCGCGGACGCGCAGACGATTGCGGAATCGGTCGCAACTCCGATTGAGCAGCAAATGTCGGGTGTCAGCGGGATGAATTACATGTATTCATTGAGCGCGAGTTCAGGCGGCGGAATGACGTTGTACATCGATTTCCAACTGGGAACCGATTCCAACACCGACCAGATCCTGGCGCAGATGAGGAGCGGACAAGCAAACTCGCAGCTGCCTAGCCAGGTAACTCAGCAGGGAGTGATCGTGCAGCCAGGCACAACCGCGCCCTTCATGCTGCTCGACCTCTATTCTGCCAACGGCCTGTACGACAGTGTCTTCCTCGCTAACTACGCCACCATCAACCTGCAGTACGCGTTAACGCGCGTTTCGGGCGTTGGGCAGGTTCAGATTTTCGGCGCTGGACCGTATGCGATGCGAATTTGGGTCAATCCAGATAGGCTGGCTAGCCTTGGGGTGACCGTGCCTGACATCACAAACGCAGTGCAGGCGCAGAACCGGGTCAATCCTGCGGGCCAGGTCGGCGGCGAGCCGGTTCCCAATGGCCAGCAGTTTACCTATAACGTACGTGCCCCCGGACGCCTGCCGACCGCGGAGGAGTTCAACGAGATCATTGTCCGCGCTCAACCCGACGGCTCAATTCTGCGCCTGAAAGACGTCGCTCGCGTGGAACTGGGATCGCAATACTACTCCTACTTGGCACGCTTGGGCGCTGCGGGAACAAACAAACCGGCGCAGCCCGCGGCCCTTATCGCCATCTACCTGACCCCGGGAAGCAACGCGTTGGAAACTCGAGGGAAGGTCCTCAAGATGATGCAGGAGGCGCAAGGAAGATTTCCCCAGGGGCTGGACTACATAGTCGCGCTTGATACGACGCTCGCAGTCAGTGCCGGCATCGACGAAATTAAGAAGACTTTGATCGAAGCTTTGCTGCTCGTCATTCTGGTGGTCTACATCTTCCTGCAGGGTTGGAGAGCAACGCTAATCCCGCTGCTCGCAGTTCCGGTTTCGCTGGTCGGAACCTTCGTGGTTTTTCCCATGCTGGGGTTTTCCATCAATACGCTTTCGCTTTTCGGCCTGGTGCTGGCAATCGGATTGGTGGTGGACGATGCCATTGTTGTGGTGGAGGCGGTGGAGCACCATATCGAGCATGGGTTGTCTCCTCATGACGCTACCGTCAAGGCAATGGATGAAGTCTCCGGGCCTGTGATTGCGATCGCCCTGATCCTGGCAGCGGTTTTCATCCCCACAGCGTTTGTTCCCGGCATCACGGGACAACTCTATAAACAATTCGCCGTTACCATCGCCATTTCGGTGCTGTTCTCAGCTTTCAATGCCCTGACGCTCAGCCCAGCACTCTCTGCCATGCTGCTGCGGCCGAAGAAAGAGGCGTGGGGACCGCTCGGCGCTTTCTTTCGCTGGTTCAATCGCGTTTTTGGCAAGGCAACGGACGGTTATGTCGGTGCTTGTCATCATCTGATCCGCAAATCTGGACTTGCTTTCCTGATGCTTGGCGTGCTGACCGTAGGCGCCGGTTTCTTCGGCAAGAAGATACCGGGCAGTTTCCTTCCCGACGAAGATCAGGGATATCTCTACGCTGGCCTGCAGCTGCCAGATGCGTCGTCGCTGCAACGCTCATCCCAGGCCGCGCGCGAAGTGGAAAAAGTGATTATGGAGACGCCCGGGGTTGACTACGTGAGTTCGGTCATGGGCTACAGCATGCTGAGCGGAGTCAACGCTACCTACAGTTCGTTCTTCTTCGTATCTCTGAAACCCTGGGACGAACGCAAGACTCCCGAAACCAGCTACGCAGGAATCAAGGCCCATTTGCAAAAGGCGCTCTCCAGGGTGCCGTCTGGAATCGCGTTCTCATTCCCGCCGCCCGCCATTCCCGGCGTAGGAACATCGGGGGGCGCCACCTTCATTCTGGAAGACCGGTCAGGCAGCGGCATCGAGTTTCTCGGGAAGAACACGCAAATTTTCATGGCGGAACTCCGCAAGCGCCCCGAACTGCAAGGGGTAATGACCACGGCCCTGTTTGGTGTTCCGCAGGTCGGAGTAAAGGTTGATAACGCCAAGGCAATGACGCAGCAGATCCAGTTAAGCGGTCTATACGAAACCATACAGACGTTTATGGGCGGCGCGTTGGTCAATTACTTCAATCGCTTTGGCCTGCAATGGCAGGTCTATGTCCAGGCAGACGGCGACTTCCGCACCAAAGCCTCGAACCTCGGGAAGTTCTACGTTCGCAACGCCGCGGGCGATATGGTTCCGCTGAGCACATTGACCAGCACGTATCCGCGCAGCGGGGCGGAGTTCGTCATGCGTTACAACCTGTTCAATTGCGTGCAGATCAACGCCTCGGCGGCGCCTGGCTACAGCTCCGGCCAGGTGATGGCCGCTCTGGAGGACGTCTTCCACAAAACCATGCCTAGCCAGATGGGCTTCGACTACAGCGGCATGTCGTATCAGGAGCAGAAGGCAGCGCAGGGCGTTTCGCCTGCTGTGGTATTTGGTTTGGCGTTCTTTGTCGTTTTCCTCATCATGGCAGCGCAATATGAGAGCTGGACGCTCCCATTCAGCGTGTTGCTTGGTGTCCCCATCGCGGTCTTCGGCGCTTTCATCGCGCTCTATTTCCGGCGTCTTGACAATGACGTTTATGCGCAGATCGGACTGGTGATGCTGATCGGACTGTCAGCCAAGAATGCCATCCTGATTGTCGAATTCGCCAAGATGGAATACGACGGCGGCAAGACTCTGATCGATGCCGCTCTTACCGGGGCGAGGCTGCGTCTGCGGCCAATCTTGATGACGGCGTTCGCCTTCATTCTTGGTTGCGTTCCTCTGTGGAGGGCCTCCGGCGCGGGCGCGATTTCGCGGCAGGTGCTCGGCACCGTCGTGATCGGCGGCATGCTCGCCGCCTCCGTTCTAGCGATCTTCTTCATTCCAGTCTCGTTCGACGTGGTCGAGCGTTTCGGTCAGTACTTCGGAAAGAAGGAAACGGCAAGAACCGAGCCGGGATCGATCACGGAAGGAGGAAAAGCATGATCTGGAAAAAACTCTCTGCCCTTCTGCTGCTTCTTCCTCTGTACGCCTGCACGGTGGGTCCAAACTACAAGCGTCCCGCCGTCGACGTGCCCGGACAGTATCGAGGGCTTCCGCCTAGCTCGACGAATACAACCGGGGAGCCATTCGCAGAAATGCAATGGTCGACTGTGTTTCAGGACGACGTGCTGCAGAGCCTGATCAAAGAAGCGCTGACTAACAACTACGACGTGCGCATTGCGGCCACACGGATTCTGGAGGCCGGCGCAGTTTTAGGCATCACTCGCGCGAATCAGTTTCCGCAGGTGGGAGTTGGCGGATCGCTGGGAAATGCTCGCACCCAGCCGTTTCCGGGCAACTCCACCGTGGGATCAGCGTCTATTCAGGCATCCTGGATACTCGATTTCTGGGGACAGTATCGTCGGGCAACCGAGGCGGCGCGCGCGAATCTGCTCGCCAGCGAGTTTGGAGAAAAGGCAGTTCGCATCACTTTGATCGCCGATGTCGCAAATGCCTATTTTGCATTGCGCGAATTCGACCGCCAGCTTGAGGTTTCGAAAGAGACGGTGTTGGCGGATAAAGATATGGTAAAGCTCAACACCATAAAATTCGAAGGCGGAGACGCGGCAATCACGGATGAGTTGCAGGCGCAGATTCTGTTGGAACAATCCGAGTCGCAGGTCATTACTCTGCAGCAGTCGATCGAGCAGACCGAGAATCAGATCAGCATCCTGCTTGGGCGGAATCCGGGACCGATCGCACGCGGCCTTACGCTGGTTGCCCAGCCGCACGCACCCGAGGTGCCGACCGGATTGCCTTCGGCGATTCTTGAAAAGCGGCCGGATGTGCGGCGCGCGGAAGAATCGCTGGTTGCAGCCAATGCCAATGTTGGAGTCGCGAAAGCGGCTTTCTTTCCTCAGTTTTCGTTAACTGGAGCCTTCGGGGTGCAGACGGCATCTCTCACCAGCTTCTTGTCCGGCCCCACGACTGGCGCGTGGAACGTTGCCGGACAAGTTGCCCAACCTATCTACGAAGGCGGCCGTATCAAGTCCAACTACCGGTTGGCCTGGGCCCAGCGCGATGAAGCCGAACTAACTTACAAACAGACGGTGCAACAAGCGTTCGGAGACGTCTCCAATGCTCTCGTCGGCTATACGCAATCGCGACTGTTTCGAATGAAGATCGAGGAACAGACAGCCACTTACAAAGAAACCGCGCGTCTCGCCAATGTGCGTTTTGAAGGTGGCTACACCAGCTTCCTGGAAGTCCTGGTCACGCAACAGCAGTACTTCACTTCCGAGCTGAGCCTGGCGCAGGCGTGGTTTGCGGAATTGAATAACTACGTGCAGCTGTATCAGTCACTAGGGGGAGGGTGGCAGCAGTAACCGGACGGCCCGAAGCCAATGGATCCGGGCGCCTGGCTTTCACCTCGCGAGGCTGGGGGCCGAAGGCGTACAATTTTGAAGGATAGCTACGACTTCTGCTAGTGGCCAATATTTCTGTTTCCTTCTACCCTGCGATGGCCAGGTTCTGCCCCCCAACCTTGCATTTCAGGGCGAAGGCGTCTGCCAAGACAAGGGTATCCGACAGGATAAAACGGGTTCTTGCATGGGCCGATCATCACCGCTTCAAATCGTAATAACGAGGAAATAAAGCCGAATGAACGACGAGCTCCCCATCGTTTACGTAGCCAGGCACGGAGAAACCGCGTGGAGCCTCACGGGTCAGCACACTGGACTTACCGATCTACCACTGACAAAACACGGCGAACAAAATGCTCGCGGTCTTGCACAGCGACTCCAGGGATTAGTATTCGCAAAGGTCTTCACCAGCCCCTTGCAGCGTGCCGTCCGGACCTGCGAATTGGCGGGATTCGGATCCGCGGCTGCAATCGATCCTGACTTGGTGGAATGGGACTATGGCGACTATGAGGGCCTCCGTAGCATCGATATTCATAAGAAACGCCCGGACTGGAACCTTTTTCGTGACGGCTGTCCGGGAGGAGAATCGCCGGCACAAGTCGCCGCACGGGCCGACCGCGTAGTAAGTCGTGTCCGCCCGATCGAGGGAAACGTGTTGCTTTTTTCCAGCGGCCATTTCATTCGCGTGCTGGCCGCGCGTTGGGCCGATATCGAGCCATTGACTAACGGTGCTCACTTCATGCTCACTACTGCGAGCCTGAGCGCGTTGGGCTATGAGGACAGTATCTCCCGACCTGTAATCCGATTGTGGAATGACACTCATCACGTCGCAGCTTGAACCGCTACCGTAGCTGTTTCCTGCGCCGCAACATTTGAGAACGTAGCGCCAATCTCAGCCGAAAGGTATTTTGATGAGCACAAAACCTGTCCGCCAAAGCCCACTGAGCGAAAAAGGGGCATCGGTCGTCCCGATGCCGCCAACATCCGAGGACCTCGCGAAAATTCGCAAACAATATGGAGTCGGTCCGATTCATTTGACGGGGACGGAGAGCGCGCTTTACGAGCGACATCTCTTGTTCGACAACGTCGTCGACATTACGGTCGCGGACGCGCGCGAGCGCTTCGAGGCTGTCGCCCACTCCGTCCGGGATATCCTTTCACAGCGATGGATCTATACGAATGAAACATACGAACGCGCGAATCCCAAACGTGTTTACTACCTCTCAATGGAGTTTCTAATTGGCCGCTCGCTAGCCAACAATGTCTCCAACCTTCTGCTCGATCCCATCATGAAACAAGCCATCAAAATGAAGAACCTTGACTGGCCCTCGGTGCTCGAGCAGGAACCCGACGCCGGGTTAGGAAACGGAGGTCTAGGGCGACTGGCGGCGTGTTTCCTCGATTCGATGGCCACGATGCAATTGCCAGCAATGGGTTACGGACTGCGTTACGAATATGGCATCTTCAAGCAGACCATACAGGATGGCTGGCAGCACGAACAGCCGGACAATTGGCTGCGCCGTCCGGATCCGTGGGAGGTTTGCCGCCGGCACGTGAACGTCGAAGTGAAGCTGAACTGCTCCTTCGAGCTGCACGGAGGCAGCCTACGTGCAGTGCCAGGCCACCCATCTACGCTGATCGGTATGCCGTACGATCGTCCTGTTGTCGGCTACGGTGGCAAGAACATCAATACGCTCCGGCTTTGGGCTGCCGCCGCGCCCGATTACTTCGATTTCCAGGAGTTCAGCAGCGGCGATTTCGTCGCGGCGCTGGCACAGACTCTGAGCGCCGAGTCCCTCACGCGCGTGCTCTATCCCGACGACTCGACGACGATGGGGAAAGCTCTGCGCTTCGTGCAGGAATATTTTCTTGTCGCCTGCTCGATGGGCGATCTCCTGCGGCGGTTCCGGCGCAGTAACTCCGACTGGAATATGCTGCCTGAGAAGGTGGCTATCCAACTCAACGACACGCATCCCACTATGGCTGTTCCCGAGTTGATGCGATTCCTGCTCGATGAAGCGCACTTAGGATGGGACCAAGCGTGGGACATCACTAACCAGACCTTGGCATACACGAACCACACGCTGTTGCCCGAAGCTCTTGAGAAGTGGCCGGTCGCCTGGTTTGAAACGATTGTGCCGCGTCATTTGGAAATCATCTACGAGATCAATCGGCGATTGCTCGATGCAGTACGGAAACGCTTTCCGGGCGACGAGGGCCGAATCCAACGCGTGAGCCTGATCGAGGAAGGCCCGCCCAAGCAGGTCCGCATGGCCAACCTCGCGATCGTAGGCTCACACAGCACCAACGGCGTGGCCGCGATCCACTCCCAGTTACTGCGCACCATGACGGTCAAAGATCTGGCGGAAGTGTTCCCCGACCGTTTCAGTAACAAGACGAACGGCGTCACCCCCCGCCGTTGGTTGCTGCTGGCGAATCCGCCGCTCGCGCAAACGATTACCGAAGCGATCGGCGACGGATGGATCACGGACCTGAGCCAACTCAGCAAACTCAAGCCCCTTGCCGACGACAAGAGCCTTCACGCCGCCTTTCTGAAGGCCAAGCGCGAGGCCAAATGCCAGTTCGCCAGTTGGCTCAAGATGACGTCAGGCCAGACCGTGGATCCCGATACCATCCTCGATGCCCAAGTGAAGCGGATTCACGAATACAAACGGCAACTGCTGAACGCGCTCCGGATTGTGGTCCTTTACAACCGCCTGCGGGAAAACCCGAATCTTGAAATGCCTCCGCGGACGTTTCTCTTTTCGGGTAAGGCCGCGCCGGCTTACCAGTTGGCGAAGCTCATTATCAAGTTCATCAACAATCTTGCAGGCACCGTCGATGGCGATCCGATTGTGCGCGGACGGCTCAAAGTGCTATTCGTGCCCGAGTACAACGTCTCCCTGGCCGAGAAGCTCATCCCCGCCAGTGATGTCTCCAACCAGATATCGACCGCGGGATACGAGGCGAGCGGCACCAGCAACATGAAATTCATGATGAATGGGGCCCTGACCATCGGCACTCGCGACGGCGCGACCATTGAGATGGCGGAGGAAGCAGGGGAGGAAAACTTCTTCCTGTTCGGGCTTACCGCCAAGCAAGTGGAGGACAGCAGTAGTTGGTACAATCCTTACTGGCATTACGAGCACGAGCCGGAGACCCGGGCCGCGCTGGATTTGATTTTCTCCAACTATTTCAGCCGCAATGAGCCGGGCGTCTTCGAGCCGTTGCGCGCCACTCTTCTGACTCACGGGGACCACTACATGCATCTCGCGGACCTCAAGTCGTATCTCGAGGCAGACCAGCGGCTTCTCAAGTTGTACGCCAACCCCGATGCCTGGGCGCGCAAGGCTATTCTGAATGTGGCCGGCTCGGGAAAGTTCTCCAGTGACCGCACCATCCGCGAATACGCTACGGAGATATGGAAGGTGGAACCGTGTCCAGTGCTCTAGAAACCCGTCCAGCGGCCACCGGCCCGGGTAATAATAATGAGATGACGATCTCCCCCCTTGCGGGCAAGCCCGCGCCGAAAGAAATGCTGGTAGATGTGGCCAAGCTTGAACGTGATTATCTTGAACGCAAGCCAGACCTTGCAGATCCCAATCAGATGGTCATCTTCGGAACCAGCGGACATCGCGGCTCGCCGTTCCGCGGCACCTTCACCGAAGCTCACATTCTCGCGATGACGCAGGCCATCTGTGACTACCGGCGCAGCCAGGGTACGGATGGCCCACTCTATATGGGCAAAGACACCCACGCAATATCTGGGCCAGCGCAGCGCACCGCGCTCGAGGTGCTGGCCGCGAATAACGTGGAAACTATCATCCAGGAAAATGACAAGGTCACTCCAACGCCGGTGATCTCACGTGCCATCCTCGTCTACAACCATGGCCGCAAAGACCGTCTCTCAGACGGCATCGTGATCACACCATCGCACAATCCGCCAGAAGACGGCGGCTTCAAGTACAACCCGACCAACGGCGGGCCGGCCGACACCCACGTGACTCAGTGGGTCGAAGATCGCGCCAACAATCTACTTCGAGGCCACAATGCCGGCGTCAAACGAATTCCCTTCTCCACGGCCATCAAGGCTGCGACCACACATCAGGAAGATTTCATTCTGCCTTACGTTCGTGATCTGAAGAACGTCGTCGATATCGACGCTATCCGTGGCGCCGGCCTGAAGCTTGCGGTCGATCCCCTCGGAGGTGCGGCGCGAATTTACTGGGAGCCGATCAATTCGATCTATGGCTTGAACGTGGTGGTCGTAAATCCTGTAATTGATCCGACGTTCTCGTTTATGACGGTGGATCACGACGGCAAGATTCGCATGGACTGCTCGAGCCCTTACGCAATGGCCCGGCTCGTCGGCCTCAAGGATCAGTATCAGGTTGCGTTCGCCAACGATCCGGACTCGGACCGGCACGGCATTGTCACGCCCTCCTCCGGATTGATGAATCCCAATCATTATCTTGCGGTGTCCATCGGCTATCTGCTTACGCATCGTCCACGATGGGGCGCGCACGTTTCGGTGGGCAAAACGCTGGTCAGCAGCAGCATGATCGATCGGGTAGTAAACAAGCTTGGCCGCAAGCTCTGCGAAGTGCCAGTCGGGTTTAAATGGTTTGTTCCAGGCTTAGTCGATGGCTCGCAGTGCTTCGGAGGAGAAGAAAGCGCCGGCGCGAGTTTCCTGCGGCTTGATGGCACGGTGTGGACGACTGATAAAGACGGCCCGATCATGGATTTGCTGGCGGCCGAGATCGCGGCCCGCACTGGCAAGGATCCGGGCGAACACTATCGCGAACTGACCGCGGAGTTCGGGACACCGTATTACACGCGCATCGATGCGCCCGCCACTCCCGAGCAGAAAGCGAGCCTGCAGAAGCTGTCGCCCGAAGCAGTCAAGGAGTCAAGCCTGGCGGGCGAACCGATCACCGCCAAGCTGACTCGCGCTCCCGGCAACAACGCCCCAATCGGCGGCCTGAAGGTCGTTGCAGGCAGCGGGTGGTTCGCAGCCCGGCCATCGGGCACAGAAAATATCTACAAGATTTACGCGGAAAGCTTCAAGGACGAGGCTCACTTGAACACCATCGTGAGCGAGGCGCAGGCGATTGTGAGCAACGCGCTTGCAGGCAACTGATTCTCCGAGAAGTCACGAATGAGTTTGCAATTTACTGAGGTGGAATCATGAAGGCAACACAACTGCTTTACGACCTCGGCCAGAGTCTTTGGCTGGACAACATCACACGTGATCTGCTGGAAACGGGCACGCTGGAACGCTATATCAAAGAGTTTTCGGTAACCGGCCTCACTTCGAATCCCACGATTTTTGACCATGCCATCAAAAACAGCACCGCTTATGACACCGCGATCCACGCGGATCTAAAAAAGGGCAAGTCGGGCGAGGCGCTTTTCTTCGACCTTGCACTCGACGACCTTACCCGTGCCGCCGATCTTTTTCGACCGATCCATGACCGAACCGACCGGGTCGATGGATGGGTGTCATTAGAAGTTTCTCCCTTGCTCGCTTACGATACGGCTAGCACAATTGCCGCCGCCAAGGATCTCCATTCGCAGGCAGGACGGCCCAATCTCTTCATCAAGATTCCAGGAACAAAAGAGGGGCTGCCTGCGATTGAGGAAGCTATTTTCGCTGGACTCCCGATCAATGTCACACTATTGTTTTCCCGTGAGCAATATGTCGCGTCGGCCGAAGCATTCTTGCGTGGCATCGAGCGGCGCATTGAGGCAGGGCTCGACCCGAATGTCGGCTCGGTTGCCTCGGTGTTCATCAGCCGTTGGGACGTGGCGGTTGCAAGTAAAGTGCCGGAGGCGCTGCACAACCGTATCGGCGTCGCGATTGCCAAGCGCACCTACAAGGCATACCGCACTCTTCTGAGTTCGCCACGCTGGCAGCGCGTGTACAACCTCGGCGCTCGCCCGCAACGTCTCCTGTGGGCTAGCACGGGCACAAAAGATCCGTCAGCTTCTGACATCCTGTACATCAAGTCGCTCGCCGCACCTTTCACAGTAAACACCATGCCCGAAGGCACGCTGAAGGCCCTCGCCGAACACACGGAACTCGGTCCGATTTTGCCCGCAGACGGCGGTGATTGTGAAGAAGTGCTGGCGCAGTTTGCCAAGGCAGGAGTTGACATTGATGCATTGGCAGCGCAACTTCAGGATGACGGAGCAAAATCATTTGTCAAGTCATGGAACGAACTGATGGCGGTAATCAAGTCCAAGGAAGCCGACTTGAAATCCAAAGTCGCCTGAGAACTACGGCGTTTTGATTCATCGCATAAAACCGCTCCGGCGTTATAGGACTTCTGCATGAACGTGCTGGTGATTGATGTGGGCGGGACTCACGTGAAGATCCTTGTCACCGGACAAAACACGGCTCGGAAGTTTCCCTCTGGGCCAAAGATGACGCCGCAACAGATGGTCGCCGGCGTCAAAAGACTCGCGGGAACGTGGAAGTATAACGCTGTCTCGATGGGTTATCCTGGCCCGGTTCTGCAAAACAGGCCGGTCGCTGATCCTCACAACCTGGCGCCTGGGTGGATCGGATTTGACTTTGAAGGTGCATTCGGATGCCCAATTAAGATCGTTAATGATGCAGCCATGCAGGCCTTGGGGAGCTACAAGGGCGGCAAGATGCTCTTCTTGGGCCTCGGCACTGGCCTCGGTTCAGCCTTGGTGGTGAATGGCATCGTGGAACCCATGGAGCTCGGCCACCTTCCCTACAAGAAGGGCACATATGAGGACTACGTGGGCCGCGAGGGATTCGAAGAACGAGGCAAGAAAAAGTGGCGTCGCGATGTAGCGGATGTGGTTGCGCGCCTGATCGCCGCGCTTGAACCCGACGACGTCGTGTTGGGCGGAGGCAATGTTAAGGAATTGAAACAGCTGCCTCCACACTGCCGAGTGGGAAACAACGCTAACGCCTTCGTCGGAGGGTTTCGACTCTGGGAGGAAGCCGGAGATTCGCGCCCTCCCCTTGGGGCTAAAAGCGTTTCGGACAACCAGAAAAAACGAAAGGAAAAAGGAAATGGCAGCGCGCGTGGAACCAATCACCGGAAAGTCAGCCGTCAAACGCCCAGCCTGGAAGGCTCTCGAAGATCACTCTAAGGATATCCGGAAGACACATCTCCGGAGCCTCTTTGCGAATGATCCCAAACGCGGCGAGCGTCTGGCGTTGGAAGCTCTGGGCGTCTATCTGGATTATTCGAAGAACATAGTCACGGATGAAACTCTCAAGCTTCTGGTTCAACTTGCAGAAGAGTCCGGTCTGCAGGCAAGAATCGAGGCGATGTTCCGCGGCGAGAAGATTAACGTCACGGAAAAGCGGGCGGTCCTGCATATCGCTCTGCGCGCTCCCCGCGGAACGTTCATTGTGGTAGATGGCGAAGACGTCGTGCCGGCTGTCCATGCCGTTCTCGACAAGATGACCGATTTCAGTAATCGCGTCCGGAACGGGGTGTGGAAGGGGCATACCGGCAAGCGCATTCGCAACGTGATTAATGTCGGTATCGGTGGATCGGATCTAGGTCCAGTGATGGCGTACGAGGCGCTCAAGCACTACAGCGATCGGAGTATGACGTTCCGGTTCGTTTCCAACGTCGACGGCACCGACTTCGCGGAAGCGGTTCGCGATCTGGACTCATCCGAGACGCTTTTCATCATCTCTTCGAAGACCTTTACGACGCTGGAGACCATGACTAACGCCCACTCCGCCCGCGATTGGTCGATGGCGGGTCTCGGTGGAGACGAGAAGTCCGTAGCAAAACATTTTGTCGCCGTGTCGACCAACACTAAAGAAGTGGAAAAGTTCGGTATCGACACGGCCAACATGTTCGGATTTTGGGACTGGGTCGGCGGCCGTTACTCCATGGACTCGGCGATCGGTTTATCCACGATGATCGCTATCGGTCCGGAGAATTTTCGCTCCATGCTGGATGGATTTCATCAGGTGGACGAACACTTTCGCAGCACTCCGTTTGAGCGTAACCTGCCAGTGCTGATGGGGCTACTTGCCGTCTGGTACAACAACTTCTTCGGTGCTCAAACGGTCGCAGTTCTTCCTTACGAGCAATATCTGAAGCGATTCCCTGCATACCTGCAACAGTTAACGATGGAAAGCAACGGTAAACATGTGACGCTCGACGGAGCCCCAGTAAACTACGATACCGGCCCGATCTACTGGGGTGAACCAGGGACCAACGGGCAGCACTCGTTCTATCAATTGATCCATCAAGGCACGAGACTCATCCCGTGCGACTTTATCGGTTTTGCAAAAGCGCTGAATCCGCTCAGTCGCCATCACGACATGCTCCTGGCGAATGTCTTCGCCCAGACCGAGGCACTGGCATTCGGTAAGACTCCGGAGCAGGTCAAGGCCGAAGGAACGCCGGACTGGCTTGTGCCCCACCGCGTTTTCGAAGGCAATCGTCCCTCGAACACGATCCTTGCCGACCGCCTGACGCCCGAAGTATTGGGCAAACTGGTCGCGCTGTACGAGCATTCCGTGTTCACGCAGGGAACGATCTGGAACATCAATTCATTCGACCAATGGGGCGTCGAGCTTGGCAAAGCGCTGGCCCAGCGCATCATCCCGGAGCTCGAAAGCAAAACGGAGCCTGCGCTCAGCCATGACAGCTCGACGAACACCTTGATCCGCCACTACCGGAAACTCAGGGAGGCGGCGTGACGGACGTTCTTGAGAATGCCCACGCACGACGAAATCAGTGCTGCGAGACAGCGATCGAACAAACTTTCCTATAAAGGAGTGACACATGCAGCTCGGAATGATTGGTCTCGGAAGAATGGGAGCAAATATGGTACTGCGCCTCCTCAAGAATGGTCACAGTTCCGTGGTCTTCGACAGGTCAGCGAAGGCGGTTGAGGAATTGGTTCAACAGAAGGCGACTGGTTCTGGAACGCTGCAGGAGTTTGCGAAGAAACTGGATAAGCCGCGCGCAGTGTGGCTGATGGTCCCGGCTGCAGTCGTCGATGAGACCATCGCTGGCCTTCTGCCGCATCTGGAATCGGGAGACATCATCATCGATGGTGGCAATTCCTATTACGTCGACGACATCCGTCGCGCGAAGGAGCTTGCGCCCAAGGGCATTCACTATGTCGATGTAGGCACGAGCGGTGGCGTTTGGGGCCTGGAGCGCGGCTATTGCATGATGATTGGCGGCGAGAACGATGTCGTGAAACATCTTGATCCCATCTTCGCGACGCTGGCGCCAGGCATTGGCGACATCCCGCGTACTCCGGGACGGGAAAAGGCCTCTGACACTTCCGAACAGGGCTACCTGCACTGCGGTCCGAATGGCGCTGGCCACTTCGTAAAAATGGTTCATAACGGAATCGAGTATGGAATTATGGCGGCCTACGCAGAGGGTCTAGGAATCTTGCGCTCCGCCAATGTTGGCAAGCAGCAACACGCGATTGACGCCGAGACCACGCCGCTGCGCGATCCCGAGCACTATCAATACGACCTCAACCTGCCGGATGTCGCTGAAGTGTGGCGACGCGGCAGCGTGATCGCTTCGTGGTTGCTTGACCTGACGGCGTCGGCGTTGCTTCAAGACCCGGGCCTTTCTCAGTTCGCGGGACGAGTTTCCGACTCGGGCGAAGGTCGCTGGACAATCAAAGCCGCCATCGACGAGGCTGTCCCCGCGCCGGTTCTGACAACCGCATTGTATGAGCGGTTCAGTTCTCGTGGCGAAGCCGATTTCGCCAACAAATTATTGTCCGCCATGCGTTTCCAGTTTGGTGGACACCATGAGAAACCAGCCGATAAATCGCAGGCCGCTTAAGGGAGACGACCGATGAACAACGTAGTCCAATCAGATGCGCTGGTCTTTTTTGGTGCCACCGGCGACCTCGCTTATAAAAAAATCTTTCCCGCACTGCAGGCGATGATCAAGCGCGGTCACCTCGATGTGCCGGTCATCGGAGTCGCAAAGGCAGGCTGGAACGTTGATCAACTCCGCGCGCGGGCCAAGGATAGCCTGGAGAAACATGGCGGGATCGATGCCGTGGCTTTCGAGAAATTAAGTGGCCTGCTTCGCTACGTCGATGGCGATTACTCGGATCGCTCCACCTTCGACGCGCTTCGCAAAGAACTGGATGGATCTCAGCATCCGGCACATTACCTGGCTATTCCGCCACAGCTGTTTGGGACCGTCGTCGAACACCTGGCAAACTCCGGATCGGCCAAGGGCGCTCGCGTAATTGTTGAAAAACCCTTTGGAAGCGATCTACAGTCTGCTCAGGCGCTCAACCGGATTCTGCACGCGACCTTTGCCGAAAGCAACATTTTTCGCATCGATCACTACCTCGGAAAACGGCCGGTTCGCAACATGTTCATGTTCCGTTTCGCCAACGCTTTCATGGAGTCATTTTGGAACCGCAACTACATCGAGAGCGTCCAGATCACGATGGCGGAGGATTTCGGAGTTCAGGGCCGGGGCGCTTTCTACGATGAAACCGGCACCATTCGCGACGTCATCCAGAATCATCTGTTTCAGATTCTCTGCAATCTGGCAATGGAACCTCCGGTCCGGACCGACAGCGAAGCCGTTCGCGATGAGAAGGTCAAGGTTCTGAGAGCCATGCCACCGCTCGATGATAACAATCTCGTCCGTGGGCAATTCAAAGGCTACCTCAACGAAAAGGGAGTGGCCCCGAATTCGCACACCGAAACCTTTGCGGCGTTACGATTGGAAATCAATTCATGGCGCTGGCAGGGGGTGCCTTTCTACATCAGAGCCGGCAAGAGTTTGCCAGTAACGTGCACGGAAATCCTTGGCCGCTTCCGCAAGCCTCCGGCGATACTCCCTGCCAGCGCTCTGAAGGAGAACCATATGCGTTTCCGCATTAGTCCGGATGTAGCCATAGCCATAGGCATGACGGTAATGGCTCCGGGAGACGATATGACCGGTCTGACCGCGGAAATGCTGGCGAGCCGCCACCCCACTGCGGAGGAGATGGACGCCTACGAGCGGGTACTCGGAGACGCGATGGAAGGAGACGCCACGTTATTTGCGCGCCAGGACTATGTAGAAGAAGCGTGGCGAATCGTCGATCCGGTGTTGAAGGAGACGACGCCGGTTTTTCCGTACGATCCCAAGACATGGGGGCCCAATGAAGCACAGCGAGTTGCGCCGCCCACGGGCGGCTGGCACAACCCGACAGTTGCGCTCCCCGCGAAACCTGGTGCCGCGCAAGCGGCGTGAGTGGTTGGAGTGGAGAAGATGAAAGTTGAAATATTTCCGGATCCTGAATCCGTCGCCCAGCAAGCTGCTGCACTCATCGCCCTGGAAGCGCGGGCTGCCGTTGCAGCCCGTGGACGTTTTACTATGGCCGTCAGTGGCGGCCACACTCCGTGGCTGATGCTGCGTGCTCTTAGTGGGGAAGATGTTCCCTGGAAAAACGTGCATCTGGCGCAGGTCGACGAACGGATCGCGCCCGCGGGAGATCCGGATCGAAACCTTACTCACCTGAACGAAAGCCTGCATGCGCCGCTGCGTCCCGATCAGATCTTCGCCATGCCGGTTGAATCTCCTGACCTTGACGCTGCAGCGGCTCTGTACGCCACAACTCTCGGCGAGATCGCAGGCACGCCTCCCGTGCTCGATTTAGTCCACTTGGGTCTCGGCCCCGATGGCCACACTGCTTCCCTGGTTCCGGGGGATCCGGTGCTCGAAGTTACCAACGCAGACGTTGCCCTCACCGGCATCTATCAGAAGAGGCGCCGGATGACGTTGACCTACCCAATTATCAATCGATCCCGGCGCATTCTGTGGCTGGTTACGGGAAGTGAAAAGGTTGAAATGCTTGACCGACTGCGCAAGGGCGATGTATCGATTCCCGCCGGCCGGGTTCGGCAGGATCAGGCGGTGCTGTTCGCGGACAAAGCCGCCGCAGGAAAACTGGCAGCGTAACGCGCATTTTGAGAATCAGCTGACAAAGGGGAACCATGAGCGTTCTGCTGGAGCACCGTTCCGCACAGTCGGACTCGGCGAGGCCAATCGCGATTGACACGAAAGGCCTGAGCTCTCCGCTCGGAAGCACCGTTCGTGATGGAGGAGTGAACTTCAGCATCTTCTCCCGAGCTGCCTCGGCCGTAGAGTTGCTGCTCTTCGACCGGGAAGACGATGCCCGGCCGGTCCGCGTGATTGCGATTGATTCGTTTACGAATCGCGTATCACTACTGGCACGTGTTTGTGCCCGGCGTGCAACCGGGCCAGATTTACGGCTATCGAGTGCACGGCCCCCACGACCCTGCAAACGGGATGCGGTTTGATTCGAGCAAAGTCCTGCTCGATCCCTACGCAAGGGGAGTAGCGGTTCCCAGGAACTACGATCGCGAAGCTGCCCGCCAGGAAGGCGGCGACGCCGCCACAGCCATGAAGAGCGTGGTGGTTGATACCAGCACCTACGATTGGGAAGACGACACACCGCTGAGGCGTCCATCGTCACAGACCATCATTTACGAAATGCATGTGCGCGGGTTCACTCGTGATCCGAGTTCAGGTGTATCCGATAAGATACGTGGGACGTACGCGGGACTAATCGAAAAGATTCCTCACCTCCAGCAACTTGGCATGACAGCCGTTGAGCTGCTTCCGGTTTTTCAATTTGACCCCCAGGACTGTCCGCCGTTACACGTCAACTATTGGGGATATGCGCCGGTTTCATTCTTTGCGCCGCACCAAGCCTACAGCTCGCGTCAGGACCGTCTCGGCCCCGTGGATGAATTTCGCGACATGGTCAAAGCTCTCCATCGCGCAGGCATCGAGGTCATTCTCGACGTGGTATTCAACCACACAGCAGAGGGCGATCACACCGGACCGACGGTCAGTTTCCGCGGCCTAGCCAACACCGTCTACTACATTCTGGAAAAAGATCGCTCTCGTTACGCCAACTACAGCGGCACCGGGAATACTCTCAATGCGAATAATCCCATCGTCCGGCGAATGATCGTGGACAGCCTCTGTTACTGGGTTAAGGAAATGCACGTCGATGGCTTCCGGTTCGATCTCGCATCCATCCTGTCGCGCGATCCGGCAGGCCAGTTGATGTCCAGCCCACCGGTGCTCTGGGACATTGACTCGGACCCCGGGCTCGCGGACACCAAGATCATCGCCGAAGCATGGGACGCGGCTGGTCTGTACCAGGTCGGCAGCTTTATCGGAGACAGCTGGAAAGAGTGGAATGGCCGCTTCCGTGACGATGTCCGTAGTTTCGTTCGCGGCGAAAGAGGTTCGGTGGGACGCGTCGCCGACCGCTTTCTGGGTAGCCCTGAAATTTACGGTCATAAAGAGCGCGAGGCCGAGCAGAGTGTTAATTTTGTGACTTGTCACGACGGTTTCACGCTCAACGATCTCGTCTCCTATAACCAGAAGCACAATGAGGAAAACGGCGAAGACAATCGGGACGGCGCCGACGATAATCGAAGCTGGAATTGCGGCGTCGAAGGTCCCACCGATAATCCGGATATCGAGAAACTGCGAAATCGGCAGGTGAAGAACTTTCTGACCATCACCCTGCTCTCGCTCGGTGTTCCCATGGTTCTAATGGGCGACGAAGTGCGGCGTACGCAGTACGGAAATAACAATGCCTACAGCCAGGACAATAAAATCAGCTGGTTCGATTGGACCTTATTGGAGAAGCATGCCGATGTGCATCGCTTTCTCCGACTGCTCATCGAGCGCCGAGTCTTGCGCGACTTGGAAGCTGAGCTCCACCGAAAAACTCTTCACCAAATGCTGCAGGCGGCGACGAAAGCCTGGCACGGCGTAAAACTGAACCAGCCAGACTGGAGCGACGATTCGCACAGCTTTGCCTTCGGCGCGGAGTTGCCAAAGGAGAACTTGCTCTTTCATGTCATCGCAAACGCCTACTGGGAACCGCTTACTTTTGAACTCCCCGCGGTGAATAACGACCATCGAGATCCATGGCGCCGGTGGATCGACACCACGCTCGATTCCCCGCAGGACATCGTCTCATGGCCAGAAGCCACTTCGGTTCCCGGCTACTCTTATCGCGTCGGGCCGCGCTCCGTCGTCGTGCTCTACGCCAATACAGACCCGGCAAATACCAATCCATGATGTCTTTCAGAAGTGCGAAACAGCAGGATGAGTGACCGTAGGGATCATCAAGCCGGAGTAGGCGATTCTGAGCTGCGCCCGTACGCGCTCGCACGGTAAGAGTCGTCAGGCGACAGCATCCGCACCGTGATGAGAACCGCCGGCAGAAGATAAACAAAGCTCCCAAAGACCCACATCAAAGCCCCCGCCAATGCCTGATCGTCGAGCGGTGAAATCGGGAGGAGGCGAGACGCTCCAGCATACGACGGATACAGTACCCGATCACAAAATGCCAGAAACGCGGAAAGCGCATCGTTCGCCATCATCCCAAGAAAAAGATACAGCGGAATCGACCACCGTGGCCACCTCGCGATGCTCGGCCACGGCTGCACCACGGGCCACCAGAACAAAATCGATGTGGCAAAGAAGCATGCGTGCTCAACCTCATGCCAGAAATCCGAACCCAGCGCAAACTCAAATGCTCTTGGAGAGTGCCAGCCAATCAAAGTGACGGTAGCGGCAAGCCAACAGAATGCCGGATGAGTCAACCTGTGCCCCACCCATTGCACCGGCGTCCAGCGCAAGAACGGACTCAACACACTGCGAACGAACGTCTGCGGAAACCCGTGCAGAAGCGGTACGGCTGGGGCTCCCAACAAAATCAACGGTGGCGCAACGGCCATGAGAAGAATGTGCTGCACCATGTGAATCGACAGCAGGTCGTCATCAAAAGCCGCAAGAGGGGATCCCACGGCAATCCAGAGAGCAAGCGCTCCACTCAGAAAACACGCCAGCCGCCAGGTTGAAACAAAATTCGGGAGAAGGCTCCGCAACCGGTACCAGCCTCGCAAATAGATGAGCGCCGCGATCACGAGAACCAGCGTAACTGGTACCGGAAGTACCCACGATTGCAATACGGTTTGGATTGCGGCAGGCATCGGTCGTTTTATTGGCCCCTTGACGATGATCTGGTCGCATCGGCTCCCAGCACAACCTCGCGGGCGGCGTTACCGGCTGGAGTCTGCCCGGCCGGATGCAAAGTTTCAAGGAAAGCCACCAGGGCGGTCGTTTCCGCCGGACTCAAATTTTTCCCGTAGGCCGGCATGTTGCCGCCGCCTTGGATCACCTGTCGAATAAGCTGATCTTGCGTGAGCCGCAGAGCAACGCGGTCGAGCGCCGGTCCGCGTTTTCCTCCCATATCATCCAGTGAATGGCAGTTGTGACATTGCTTGGCCTGGAAAACCAGGGCGCCCCGGCGCTCGAGAGCTGTGCGTCCTTGCAGATATTCGGCGGGGATCGGCACACCGCTCCAAGCGTCCATGATCGGACTCCACGGCGTATGCAGGCCCAGCTGCGTCAAGCTCCCAAGCATCACGGCAACCAACAGAATCGTGAGCACCGCAATCGGCCTGCGCTTCCAACTCTTCTCACCTTCGCCGGCGATAAAAGGCAGTAACAAAAGTGCAACAATCCCGATCACCGGCCCAATCATAAGTATCGGCGTTTCAGCCGACGGCGGCAGGAAAGACAACACCGCATAAAGCCAGAGAAAGAAGAAATCCGGCCGCGGCGCAGTTTGAATAATCGTCGGGTCGGGCTGACCGCTGGGACCAAACGGCCCCAACAGCACCGCGCACACCGCGATCGAAAGAAGTATGAAGCCTGAAAAGAAAACATCCTTCCAAACCGCGTACGGAACGAATGGAACTCCTTCTTTATGCGTCAGCTCGTGATATTCCTGCAGATAGGTGGCGCGCCGCACAATCCGCCCGGGCATGGGCCACTCATTCACACCCAGTTTCAACACCATCAGCAGATGTACGCCAATCAGCGCGATCAGCAATCCCGGAACCAGGAAAACATGTACCGCGAAAAACCGCGAGAGCGTTGGCCCGGCAATGATCGGCCCGCCTAACATCAGATTCACCGTCCACGGTCCGATCACCGGCACCCGGCTCGCAATCGAAGCTCCGATTCCCAATCCCCAATAAGCATCCTGGTCGAATCGCAAAACCTGTCCGGTAAAAGCCATGGCCAGCGTCATCAGAAGCAGGAAAACTCCAACCATCCAGGTCAGCTCGCGCGGAAACTTGTAGGCTCCAAATAGAAAAACCTGCGCCATGTGAATCAAAACAATCGCAACCATGAAATTCGAGCCCCAGCCGTGCAAGCCTCGAATGAACCAACCGAGCGAAATGCCATGATTCAGAATCTGCAGGCTGTTCCACGCCTCCCCGGCGGAAGGCACATAAATAAGAGCAAGCAGAATCCCGGTAATGATTTGGAGGATAAAGCAGGTCAGCGCAGCACTACCAAAAACATAAAACCAGCTAGCGGTCTCGCGAGGCACACGATGCCCGGCTGTCTCGCGAATCTCCGCGCCAACCTGCAGCCGTTGATCAAGCCACTCCCACGCTTGCCTGATCACGCGCATGTCGGCCTCCTGTCCGTCTTTCTCGCAGTTGGACTCCCCGTGGTCGGCATTTCGCCCGCCTTGATGAACAGTTTTCCTTCCCCAACTTTGTAGTGGTAAGTGAACAGTCCACGCGGAGGTGGTCCGGAAGCCCGCGATCCATCCTGGTAATACGCGCCGCCGTGGCACGGACACATAAACAGATTCGATTGCGGAAACCACCGAACCGGACATCCCAGGTGGGCGCAGTTAATCGCAAAAACCTGGAAATTCTGCCCGTCTATGTTTCGAACCCAGCAGGCAATGTCTGCCGTTTCTCCATCCCATGGATTCACTACCGGATTTCGATACATCGCCAGCCGTGTTTGTCCCACAGGAAACTGTTCCAGCTCGCCGAGTGACAACCACGATTCGTATCCAACTTTCCGCGCGTGAGCCACCGGGGAAAGGATGTAGCGCACAATCGGAATCGCCAGAATCAAGCCCACAATGCCGTTCAGAAACAATCCAAGTTTCACCAGCATCGCCCGCCGTGACACTCCGTTGGTTGCAGTCATGGTAGCCCTCCCGCAGCGCGTTCCACCGCCGTTTTCGGATATGGTTGGCCCGGGAACCGTGGCCGCTGCGCAGTTAGCCACGCAACCACGTCAGAAATTTCTTGCGCCGACATAGGGTGACCCGGAACATCATCTCGCCAATCCGGAGCTCCCACCTCAGGCCGGCCGATGATCACATTCGTTCGCAGATCCTGATCACTCACCAACGCAAGGTACGACCCGTTGACAATTGAACTCGCTTTCGCGCCTCCCTTACCATCGGGACCGTGACACGATGAACAGTAGGTCGCGTATACATCGCCACCTTTGTGCGGATCACCGCTCGCCTGCGCCGCATAAGAAGGAAGGCTGACGCCCCGCAAACCATCGGGCTTCGCCCACGATCGGATTCCATTGACTATCGCGTCAATCTGCTTGTCCGTGAGCATGCCACCTGCGCTTTGTGCGAACGCGGGCATCGGAGTGCCGGCGACTCCTTTGGACGCGGTGCGGCGAATCGCATCGTCATCCGCAATCCCGAGAAAAACAGCATCGCTAAGGGGAACCGCCGCTCCTCCCTTGCCATTTTCGCCATGGCATCCGGAGCAGTTGCTAGCAAAGAGAACGTTGAAATCCAGAATCTCGGCCGGCGGGACAACTTCAGAATCCGGTCCCGGCCGTCCCGGAGAATTGCTGCAACCGAGGCAAGCGCCGATCGCGAACGCCAAATAAATAAATCGAACCCTCATTGCCGCCGGCCCTCTTCGCCCCTCTCGTCCATCGCTCCCGGCGTCTCCACGCCGGCGCGAATCGCGAAAGGAAGGTGCTGCCATGTCCGCACGCGTTCTTGTTTTGAAACCACGATGCCAGCCACAATGCCGAATCCCATTTGGGTAATCACAAACCACGCCCAGTTAATCCGGTCGCTGAGCGCGGGATTCAGAAGTTGCAGAGCGCTGTGCAGCAGTCCAGACCACAAAATAGGAGCGATCACCCCGCCTAACAAGATTGGCCGCCGCGGAAACATCGGAAGCATTGCACCGTAAAGGAGGCCGACCAGTAACGACGTAGTTAAGTGAACGATACAAGCTATGACGAAGGCATCGAGATGAAACGCAGAGATCTGCTCGGTGGTCTCTAGCGCAGGAAAAAATCCGGCTGCCAAGATGTTAATTGGATACCAGATGCTGTGATAGGCCACGATCCCATAAATTACTGCCAGAACCGCCATCACCACGCTTCCCGCGAGCCCACCCTTTACCCCGGCGGAAACCGGATAAATTTCAAGCGGCAGGCGTGCGCGATGTGGTTCATGCGTAATCAGATCCACTCGAGCCACTTCGGGGCGGGTCGTAACCACGGGAATCGCCTCCGCTGAAACCGGTAAGGATTCGTGCTTCTCATGCGGCAGTACATCGCGAAACCACCCGACCCATCCACTAACCGTCAATATCGCCCCCAGAATGCTGACCGCTGGGCTCGTGACTAGCCCGGCGAACAGCAATGCGACACCAAAGGCCGCGATAATCGGCCACGCCGTCGGCGCTGGCAACTCGATCTTGCTCGGCCCTCGCGCATTCACTGGCTGCGAACTCATCCTCCGAACCCTCCCTCACCGTCCGACGATGTACACGACCGTGAAAACCACGATCCAAACCACATCCACAAAATGCCAGTAAAGAGACAACACATCCACGCGATAGGTGTGCTCTTGCTGCACATCGCCCAGCACCGCGAACACCATCACCGTGGAGAGACAAATCAGGCCAACAATCACGTGAAATCCGTGCAGCCCAACCAACGAATAATAGGTTGTCCCAAACAGGTTCGTGCTGATCGTCAGCCCATCCTGATAAATAAGCCGATGCCATTCGTGCGCCGTGCCGTAAAGAAAAGCCGCACCCAGCACGATGGTCGCAAACCACCAGATCCTGAAACCCGCAACATTTCCGCGTCGCAACCTACTCACCGCCAGGTGAATCGTGATGCTGCTCGAAAGCAGACAGATGGTGTAAAAGATCGGAACTTCGAGGACTTCCTTCGGCGTGGGTCCGCTCAGACTCTTGCCCAGATAAAAAAGATAGGCCACCACAAAAATAACGAAGATCGACGATTCCGCCACGATCAGCGCAAACATGGCCACGTGGCCGCGCGATGGCAATTCCCAGCTGCGCTCTCTTTGTGGCATCGTCACTACGTTTGCGCTCATGCAGGTTCCTTCGTCATTCGTACTTCCAGTCAGGATCTTCCGGATGCTTCAAGTCCCAAAGCGGACGCCGACTCCTCACGGTGGGAATCGTGGCAAAGTTATAGGCCGGAGGCGGCGAACTCGTCGTCCATTCCAGCGTCCATGCGTCCCAGGGATCGCTCCCAGCATCTTTGCCCTTAACTCGCGACCACAGCAGGTTGCCAACAAACACGAGAACACCTAGGCCCTGAAAAAGCACCCCGATGGTCACAATTAAATTCCACGTATCCCAGCCACGCCCCGGCTCGTAGGTATAAATTCTGCGCGGCATACCTAAGAGACCGGGAACATGCATGAAGTCGAACGTCAAATGGAATCCGATCACGAACAACCAGAAATGCAGCTTACCCAGCGATTCGTTGTACATCTTTCCTGTCATCTTCGGAAACCAGTAGTAAAACGCCCCGAAGAGTGCGAAAAGAATTCCGCCAACGATAACGTAGTGGAAGTGAGCTACTACGAAATAGGAATTGCCGAGCTGCCAATCGAATGGCGCCGCGCTCAACATGATTCCGGTAAGACCCGCAATTAAGAATTGAAACAGGAATGCAATGCAGAACAACATCGGCGTCTCGAAGTGAATCTTGCCGCCCCACATGGTTGCCAGCCAGTTAAAAATCTTGATCCCGGTAGGAACTCCAATCGCCATAGTGGACAGAACAAAAAATGTATTCGCGTTCGAGCTCATCCCCACGGTAAACATGTGATGCGCCCACACCGCCATGCTCAGAAAGCCGATGGCCACCGTCGCAGCCACCATGATCGGATAGCCAAACATCGCCTTTCGCGAAAATACTGGCACGATTTCGGACACGAAAGCGAAAGCGGGGATCACGAGAATGTAAACTTCGGGATGCCCAAAGATCCAAAAGAAGTGCATCCAGACTACGGCTGAGCCACCGGCCTGCGTGTCAAAGAAATGCGCCCCCAGGTAGCGATCGAGAGTCAGCATCAACTGCGCGGCCGTAAGTGGCCCGATGGCAAGCAGCACCAGTCCGGCCATCACCAAATTCAGCCATGCGAGCAGCGGCATTTTCCCGAGTTTCATGCCTGGGCAGCGCAGACACAAAATCGTGGTCAAAATGTTGATCGCCGTACCAATGCTTCCAAAGCCAGAAACCAGAACGGCTAGCGTCCAGAAGTCGGTGCTGTGTCCGCGAGAAAATGTCTGCGCCGTCAAGGGAGCGTAGGCAAACCACCCCACATCCGGCGCATTCCCCGCTCCGTACAGCCCATTCGCTCCGACCAAGCTGAAGTAAAGAAGGACGCCGCCGAAAGCCGACAGCCAAAAACTGAATGCGTTGAGCCGCGGAAAAGCCATATCCCGCGCGCCTATCATCAAAGGGACAAGATAATTCGCAAACCCGAAAACTACCGGCATGGCCACAAAAAAAATCATTGTGGTGCCATGCATGGTGAACATGCGATTGAAGACCTCGGGAGAAACGAAATCGTTCTGCGGCCGGATCAGCTGAATGCGCATGATCGTCGCTTCAATCCCGCCGACCACCAGAAAGAACAACGCAAAGAGGATGTACAGAATGCCCAGCCGCTTGTGATCGACCGTCGTCACCCACTCGTGAAGCTGGTCGACAAAAGGACGAGACTCCTCTCGCGGCCTCGGCAATGCGATGGAATCAGTCGACATCGAACTATCTTCTCCTCAAACCGCTTAGCGAAGCGTCATCAGATACGCGGTCACGGCATCCAAGTCGCGATCGCTCAACTCCATCGCCGGCATTCGCGAACCAGGCTTGATCACATCCGGGTTTTGAATCCAGCGCCGAAGATTTTCCGTCGTGTTGGGCGCCGCTCCCGCGGCGATCGTGTCCCGGCTCATCAAGTGCGAAAGATCAGGCCCGAAGCGTCCATCCGCGATCGTGCCTGCAACCGCATGGCAATTGATGCAGGCTGTCGTTTCAAAAATGCGTTGCCCCTCGGCGGCAGCGTCGCTCACATGCGCCGGCTGACTTTGCTCCTGAATCCAGCGGTCGAACTCATCGCGCGTTTGAACATAAACCCGCAGCAACATTTTCGCGTGCTGGGTTCCGCAGTACTGCGCGCACTGACCAAGGTAGAGCCCGGTTTCATGCGGATCGATCCACATACTGTTCGGATGATTAGGAATCAAATCGGTTTTGCCATTCAGTCGCGGAACCCAAAAGCTGTGATCGGTGTCCACCGAAAGCAGTCGGATAAACGTAGGCGTGGGATGCGAGGGATCGCTCACCGGAACATGCAGTTCATTGGCGGTCACGACATGAAGTGCCGGATATCGATACTCCCACCAGAACTGATGCCCAATCGCAATCACTTCAATGGCATTGCTCGGTCGCGCCGCCTTCTGAACGCTACCGATCACCCGCGCCGTTGCCATAAACAACGCCACCACAATAAGAACAGGAATAACGGTCCACGCCAGCTCCACTTGATTGCTCCCGTAGACCTGCGGCGGCTCGCGGCCATCGTCGTTCGCCGGCTTTCTGAATCGCACCACGGCATAAGCCAGCAGGCTGAACACAACAATAAAAATGGTCGCCGTAACCGCAAGCACGAAAATCGAAAGGCCAAAAATTGTGTTTGCCGGTGTAGAAGCTGGCGAAAAGATATTCGTCGGGCTCAGCGGCGGATCGCCAGCCCTGGCAAACGCAGTCCCCAGCGAAAACAGGACGACAATCGCTTTGAGTGCCGGTTGAACGTACATGGTTCGCAGCTCGTGTTGCTGTTGCGCAACTTCAATTCGTCAGATGTTCATGCATCAGGGCAGGCTCACGCGATCCTCTCCCTGGGCTCCGCCGACGGCGACGGTTTTTCATTGGCGAGCACAGCCGGACGGTGCCCCACCCCGAGTTGGGACGGCGACGGCAATGCCCTCAGTTGCACGATGTCCTTCGAGAAAAAGAGATCGAGCGTCCAGTCGAGCGCCACACGAACTTTCTTTTGCAGCCCCGGAAGCTTGCTCAGGTAGATGGCCCGCCACATCGCCCACGCAATCAGGCCCGAAAAATGAAAGCCCATAATCTCCGCCACGCCAGTATGGCTGCCAACGGTGGCGAGCAATCCGAGAGTTTTGAACCTGAATGGCTTGAGCGCCCGCCCGCGAATCGTGGCTACGATATTCTGCGCCACGATGGGCGCCTGCCGCGTGGCGTGCTGCGCGGTGGGCGGACAAAACTTTCCCGGGTTTGTTAGGTCCGGCACCTGGGCGCAATCCCCTAAGGCCCATAGTCCCGGCCAGCTTGGCACCTGCAGATATTCGTTCGCAACCACATGCCCGCGCGACTGGGCGCAGGGGAGATTCACCAGAATGGGCACCGGAGTAATACCCGCGGTCCAAATGATCATATTCGTAGCGATTCTGGTGCCGTCTCCCAGAACCACTTCCTTCCCGTCGTAACCCTTGACCGCGGTGTTAAGGTGAATTTCCACGCCGCGCTGTCTTAACTGAGTTTCCGAATACCGGCCGAGGCTCTCGCCCAGTTCCGGAAGAATCATGTTGCCGGCGTCGACAAGCACGATCCGCAGCATGTCCTCGCTTAAATTGTTGTAGAACTTCAACGCCTGCCGCATCAGATCGTTCACCGCGCCTACGGTCTCGACTCCGGCAAAACCACCGCCCACCGCTACCACGGTCATCATGGCCTTGCGAATGTTTTCATCCGGCTCGCCATCGGCCAACTCCAGCGCGTCAATGGCACGATTCCGTATGGCCAAAGCATCGCCCAGCGTCTTCATTGTCAGTGCATGCTCTTCGATACCCGGCGTGTGGTAGAAGTTCGACACCGAGCCCAATGCAAAAACGAGATGGTCGTACGTCAGCTCACGATGGTGTACGGCGTCAGTCTGACGCACGTTCACCTGCTTTTTTTCAAGATCGATAGAGTCGATATCCCCGATCAAAACATTCGTATGCCGCAGCATCTTCCGCAGCGGTTGAACCACGTCGGTGGCTGCGGCGTCACTGCCGGCCACTTCGTGGAGCATCGGAGTAAACAGAACAAAATTTTCCTGTGCCACCAGCAGCACTTCAATATCCGGCGCGCCGCGCAGCTCCTTCTGCAGTTGCAACGCAGCGTAAGCACCGGCGAAGCCGCCGCCGAGGATTAGAATGCGCTTCTTGGACGACGAAGATTCCATATCCTCTTCGACTCAGGCGATCACGGATAAAGACAAATGCAGCTGGCCCCACTCGTCCAGCCGATTTCCCCGACTTTATATTTGATAGGACGTATCTGTACCACTAGCAAAACTAGGAGGCGTTCACGCTGGTCTTCTGCCCGGAAACTACCAACCTTCCGTGGGGTACACAACTAGGAAAAATCCCAGTTGTTCCGCCCCGCCGCCACCCTTAAACTCGCAGCCGAAAAGACGATAAAATCCTCGCCCTTCTATGTCATTGCCCCTCAGAGCTGAAGCACTGGATCGCCGTTTTGGAATCGCGGGCCACGCACAGGTATTGACCGATGCCGCAGGCCTGCCCAAAGTGCAAGTAACCTCACCACAATGCAGAGGAGAGATGCATCTGCATGGCGCTCAGGTCACGTCCTGGGCACCTGCGGGCGCCGAAGAAGTAATCTTCCTCAGCCGCCACGCTCGCTGGGAGCAAGGTAAGGCAATTCGTGGCGGCATACCGATCTGCTTCCCCTGGTTTCGAGCCAAGGCCGACAATCCTCATGCACCCGCGCACGGCGTCGTCCGCACAAAAATGTGGGCACTGGAATCCGTCGAGCAAAACGCCGAAGGAGTCTCCATCAGCATGTCAACCGCGAGCGACCCGGACAACCCGGCGGCTGTGGCCCCACGACTTCCGAGTGCTCCAACGGGCAACTTTTGGCAACCAACTAAAGTTGGAGTTCACAGTAAGCAACACTGATACGTCGCCATTCCGCTTTGAAGAAGCCTTGCATGCGTACTACAGGGTGGGAGACGTGCGCAAGGTTCGCATTCGTGGCCTCAATGGCATCACCTATCTCGACAATACCGACGGAAATCGCGAGAAAAAGCAAAACGGCGACGTTGTCCTCGGTGCGCCAACCGACAACGCCTACATAAACGCTGCAGCTGGCCTGCAACTGCTCGACCCCGTGCTAAACCGTCAAGTTCAAATCGCCAAACAGAATTCACACAGCACGGTGGTCTGGAATCCCTGGGCAGAGGGAGCACGGGCATTGTCCGATTTGGGTGAAGATGAATGGGAGCATATGGTCTGTGTCGAAGCCAGCAATATTCTGGACAACGCCATCGAGTTGGCTCCCTCAGAAACTCACACCATCACAGTGACGATGGCCATCAACCCGCTCTGATACTTCACCCTTAGACGCGCTTCAATCCGCTGCTCGAAGGCTAGACCATAGTATTGTCAAAGAAGCGTCCGACCGCCTTACCCAGTAATGTATCGGGCCAGGGAAAATACGTTGTGTACGGTAATCGTACAGTTTGCCAGGCTATGGCAAGGTTCCAGAGACTCTCCGGCTGGTACTTGTCTTACATCGCGAAACGGCTAGGCAGACATGCATCCGACCGAACCTTCTGATCACGAGCGTGCCATTCATCGCCTCAAGGAGGAAATCGAGCGCCTCACCAAACAGCAGGCCCAGGCTCTTGAATCCGCAACCTACCTGGGAATGAGCCCGGACGAGGCAAAGCAATACGACGCGCGCCGTGCCCAGATCCTGAAACTGGTAGAACAGCTACGTCAACTGGAAAAAGCCATTTAGCCAATCTCCACTGTCATCCTGAGGCAGCGGAGTTCCCGGTGAAGCCGGGAACTCCCAACGAAGGACCTCTGCACGATACCTCGCATCACCCCAAAGCCGTGTAAACTTGCAAAGCCAACTCACCCCGGAGAACCCACTTGAAACGGATACTGCTCCTAACCACCCTCTTACTAGCGGCCGCCAACCTCAACGCCTCCACCAAATTGAAAGTAAGCTGGAAGAATCCTAACTATTCCCCTCGCCCTTTAAAAACCATCCTCGCCCTGGGAATGAGTAACAATCTGGAGAACCGCGCCGACTTCGAAGTCGCCCTCGCCACCAAAATGGCCCGGCCCGGAATCACCACAATCGCCGGCACCGACATCCTGCTGCGTCCCACCGCCGGCCCCATTAACATGACGTACCTCAAAGAGCAGATCGCCGCCTACAAAATCGATGCCGTCGTCGTCTGCCGCCTGATCAAAGTGAAAACCGATACCGTCGATATCCCCGGCCAACCCTACTTTCTTCCTTACTACAACTCTTTTTATGGCTACTACGGAGCCGTCTATCCCATCGTCTACTCCCCGGATTATCTGGTGCAGGAGAAGACCGTTCAGGTCGAAACCAACGTCTACGCCATCACCCCGACCGACGACGGCCAACTCATCTGGACCGGAACCAGCGACACCTTCGACCCCAGCTCCGCCCACCAGGTAATCAACGGCCTCGTCGAGCTGGTGGTAAAGGAATTAGAGAAGCTCGAAATCCTCCCCAAGCCAGGCAAGTAACAAACCCGCGTTCCCGACGCCAAAACCCGCATCGCGCTCAAGCTGGACCCCCTCCGTCCCTCCACCGTCATTCGGCCTTCTCGGTTTCTCCGTCGTCATTCGGCCTTCTCGGTTTCTCCGACGTCATCCTGAGCGGAAGAAGTCCGCGAAGGATCTCGCGCGGACCACCAGAAAGCCCACATGCCACCCTTCTCTGTCTGTGCGGGATGGTGGAAAGCGACAAGACAGGCCGTAAGCAGGCTGTCGAAACCAATCCGCTGTCCTCCTGCGGAACCGCGAGGCGCCCGCGCCCCAAAAATCTTGTCAAGCCCCCCAGACCCTCAAATTTTTCGCAAGTCATTCTCTCCAAAGCAAATATATTTCTGGCAATCATGTCATGTTTACCCTATGCCATCAGCTATCATAGAAGTAGGGGATAAAAAAGCTGGCCTCCTGCCGGCCCTCGAGATATCCCCTAAGCTAAGTCCTTTAGAAGGGTATCTCTTTTCCCAACCCAATCAATTCATAGATTTAGGAGAAAAACGCGAATTTCGCGGTATATACCCATGCCTCTACATCCCAATGTCCGTCGCTGCACTCACATCCAGATCACCGGCCACCGCTGCGGTTCCCCCGCCCTCAAACAGGAATATTTCTGCTACTTCCACACCCGCATGATCAAGGGAGTGCAAACCCGCGTCGACTCCCAAATCCACCCCGTCGCCCTCATCGAAAACGCCGAAGCCATCCAGGCCGCCCTCATGCACACCATCGACGCCGTCCTCAAAGGCACCCTCGACAACAAGCGTGCCAACATCGTCCTCAAAGCCCTCTACATCGCGGTAAGAAATTCCCGCAACGTCTATTTCCACCTCTGCCAGGACGACATGGTCCGCGAAGTCCCCAACTACGCCGAACAATACCTGACCGAACACCCCGAACAAAATTCTCCAGCACCACCCCAAGCAAACCCAACCCAAGAAGAACGTCATCCCCAAGAAGCTTGTCATCCTGAGGAAGCGCAGGCCAGCGCGAAGCGAAGGCCTGCCAACGAAGGACCTCTGCACTCCAAGGCTGACCAATCCAACAATAAAGCCTGTCACGCTGAGCAAGAAAAACCCAGTCATCCTGAGCGAGCGCAAAAGCGCGAGTCGAAGGACCCCGCGCCAGCCAGTAGCGGCAAGACTGCCGCAGGGAATTCGAACCACCCGCCAGAAAGAAACCGCGAAAATCCAGGAACCGAAAACGTCCCGCCGTTAACCACCCATCAATCCCAACAATGGCACGAAATCAAAAAGCTGGAAGCCTGCATCGAAGGTGCCATGCGGGGAAACTGGCGCAACCTCCGCACCGTCTTCAACGCCGTAGGCCTAACCCCACCCAAACCCCCGCGACCACAAAAACAGAATTGTCATTCCAAGCGAAGCGAGGAATCTGCTGTGGCCTTGAACTGCAAAAATGTTCCCAAACCAAATTGTCGTTCCGAGCGAAGCGAGGAATTTGCTGTTGGCCTGGAACCACGAAAATGCAATGCTCACTAAATCAACATGCCCGCAATCGACGCCGACATCAGATTCGCCATGGTCCCGGCGAGCATCGCCCGCAGGCCTAGACGCGCCAACTCGCCTTTCTTATTCGGGGCCAGCGCGCCGATCCCCCCAATTTGAATGCCAATGCAACTCAAGTTTGCAAATCCGCAAAGAGCAAACGTGGCAATCGTGAAGGAGCGCGGATCAAGCACCGCCTTCTGCGGCCCCAGCATGGAAAAGGCCACCAGTTCATTCAACACCATGCGCGTACCAAGAAGATGGCCAACGAACGGGCAGTCTTTCCACGGGATTCCGATCACCCATGCCACAGGAGCGAAAAGCGTGCCGGAAATATTCTCCAGGCTTGCAGGAAACCAGAGAAATCCAAAGTGCGACAGCCCGTCGTGGATCCCGTGGAGGATTCCGTCCATCAGCGCGATCAGCGCCAGAAAAGAAATCAGCATGGCCGCGATATTCAGCGCGAGGTTCAAACCATCGGTAGTGCCCCGAGCCACGGCGCCCAGCACATTCTCTTTCTTCTCGGCCTCGACTTCCTCTTCGCTCATGACCACGCGGCCGGCAGTCTTGGGTTCTTCGGTTTCGGGCACCAGCATCTTCGAAACCAGAATGGTGCCGGGGGCGGTCATGATTACGGCGCTCAGCAGATGTTTGGGTTCGATTCCGAAGGCGATGTAAGCAGCCATAATTCCGCCAGAAACGTGGGCCATCCCGCTGGTCATGACAGTCATGAGTTCGGAGCGCGTGAGGTCGGGCAGAAAAGGACGTATGGTCAAGGGCGCTTCCGTCTGCCCCATAAAAATACTGGCGGCGACGTTCAGCGACTCCGCCCCGCTCGCGCCCATGACCCGGGTCATCACCCGAGCCGCCTGCTTGATGACAAACTGCATAACTCCGTAGTGGTAGAGCACGGCAAAGAATGCCGCAATGAAGATGACGGTTGGCAGCACTTGGAAGGCGAAGTAGAAACCCAGCCGAGAGCCCTGCCTGCCCAGGTCTCCGAAGACAAACTGGGAGCCGACGAAGGCATAGCTGAGCAACTTGTTCACCGCGTCGCCGGCATACTGAAAAATGCGGCGGCCAATGTCAATTCGCAAGACGAACACGGCAAATGCAAATTGCAGGCCCAGCCCCCAGGCAACCGTCTTGCCGCGGATGGCACGCCGGTTGGTGGAGAAAATATAGGCTAGGGTCAACATCGTCAGCAGGCCCAGGATCCCGGTGAATCGTCCCATGTCTTATACCCCCGATCCTCGAATCACGCGATGAACCAGCTTCTTTTTCTCCGGTCGAGCTTCTGTGATGTGATAGCTCTTCAGCAACAACTCAATTGCCCGAGCCGCCTTAGCCGCAGAGTTCGCATGCACCGTGCAAAGCGGCTCGCCAGACGCTACCGCGTCGCCGAGCTTGCGATGCAGAACGATTCCCACCGCCGGATCAACCGAATCTTCCTTCTTCTCTCGCCCGCCGCCGAGAATCACGCAGGCGTGGCCCACCGCTTCGCAGTCAATCGCCGCAACGTAGCCGCTATGACCGCTCTTCACCTCTTGCTGAAGCTTCGCGCGAGGAAGGCGTCCGGGGTCGTCGATCACGCTCGCATCTCCGCATTGCAAGGTCACCATCTGGCGAAATCTCTCGATCGCCTTTCCCGAGGCGATCAGTTGCTGAACCAGTTCCTTCCCATGCACCACCGTGTCAGCGGTTCCGCCCAACTGAAACATGCGCGCCGCGAGCTCAACGCACAATTCCTTAAGATCCTCTGGACCTTCACCACGCAAGACTTCAATCACCTCGACGACTTCCAGAGCATTCCCCACATGAGTTCCGAGCGGCTGGTCCATGTTCGTAATCAACGCAATCACAGACTTCCCCATGCGCTCGCCGGTCTCAACCATCAGTTCGGCGAGGAATTCGGCGTCCTCGTCCCGCTTCATGAACGCGCCGCAGCCGGTCTTGACATCCAGCACCAGCGCATCGATTCCCTCCGCCAGCTTCTTGCTCATGATGGAGGCGCAGATCAAGTACGGACTTTCGACGGTTCCGGTGACGTCGCGCAGCGCGTAGAGCTTGCGGTCGGCGGGAGCAATCTCGGCGGTCTGGCCAATCATCGCGCAGCCGCAGGCTTTCAGAACGCGGCGAAATTCGGGAAGCGGAAGGTTCACGTTGAATCCGGGGATGGATTCCAGTTTGTCGAGCGTGCCGCCAGTATGTCCCAGGCCGCGGCCGCTGATCATGGGAACGACCAGCCCTCCCGCCGCGACCAGCGGCGCCAAGACAAGCGAAGTTTTGTCGCCGACTCCGCCGGTCGAATGCTTGTCTACTTTCATGGCTGCGAACTCGGAAAGATCCAGCACGTCGCCCGAGTGCAGCATGGCGTCGGTCAGCACGGAGGTTTCAGCTCGCGTCAGTCCACGCAGGATCACGGCCATAAGCCAGGCGGAAACTTGATAGTCCGGAATCTCGCCGCTGGTGTAAGCGCGGACCAGATATTCGATCTCCGCTGGCGAAAGCTCTTGCCCGTCGCGCTTCTTGCGAATAACGTCGATGGCACGAATGGTGTGCTTTGCCTGCGGGTCGGTCACTTGAGGCGGAATCCTTCCGGCAGGAGTTCAGTGATGTGGTTCTCCTTCCACCCTCTCGCGGCTTGGAAATAAGCCGTGGCGTCCGGACCGAACTCGTAAATCACTTGCCGGCAGGCTCCGCACGGGGAGCACGGAACGCCTTGATCGTTGACGACCGCGATGGCACGAATGTTCAGACCCGGGCCAGATTTTGCGATGGCCGCAAAGATCGCGGTGCGCTCCGCGCAGTTGGACAGCCCGTACGAAGCGTTCTCGACGTTGCAGCCGGAGAAGACTTCTCCCTTCGCGGTGAGCATCGCGGCTCCGACTCGGAATTGAGAATAGGGCGCGTACGCCTGCTTCATGGCCTTCCGCGCGGCGCGGAGCAGGCGTTCCTTTTGTTTGCTTGAAACTTTTTTCGTCGAGTTCATCGGAAGTCCACGCGGACCCTAAGAATCGCGGTTGATTCTAAACCTCGACTTAGCTTTGCGCCACGGTTTTCGACGGCCGAGAGTCTGTTTTAGTGATTGCCCTCGCGCGCTAGCCGAGCTTTGCTCGGCCGCACAGCCGGGGGCGGCTGTTCCCACGTGAGTCTGGCACAGCCTGATTACTTTTCCATGAGCAGGACTTTTTCCATGCCGTCAATTTCTTTCAGCTTAACCTCGATGACTTCGTTCATCGTGGTTTGCACGGTGCGGCCGACGAACGCGGCTTCGATGGGCAACTCGCGGTGGCCGCGGTCGATTAGGACACAGAGCTGCACGCGGCGGGGACGACCTTGCGAAAAAAGAGCGTCCAAGGCGGCACGGATGGTGCGGCCGGTGAACAGGACGTCGTCCACCAGAACGATATTCTTGTCTTGAATGGTGAAGCCGATCTCCGATTGATTTACGACTGGTTTTGGCCCGACGGTGGAAAGGTCGTCGCGATAGAAAGTGATATCCAGAGTGCCCACAGGAACCTGAACATTTTCGATGTGACCAATCGACTTGCTCAGCCGCTCCGCCAGCGGTACGCCACGCCGCCGGATGCCGATCAGTCCTAAGCCATTCGTCCCGTTTTCTTCGACGATCTGGTAGGCGAGGCGCACCATGCTGCGGTCCATCTCGGATGCCGACATCAGTTGTGCTTTCTGCCGAAGGCCGGTTTTCGGGGCCACACTTTGAGTTGTCATAACGGTTGCATGATACGCAGGTGCTGGGCCGCTGGCAAGCTGCCTGAATTACTGAAGCTTTCTTTTATGCCACGTGATCAGGAGCGCCAATCCGATGATCATGAGACCGCCGCAAAGACCGATCCAAATGCCTAGCGCGCCCCATCCAAATTTGAAGCACAAGACATAACCAAAAGGGCAGCCCCATGAGCCAATAGGCAACGAAGTTGGCGAGCATGGGAGTGCGCGTGTCGGCAGCGCCACGCAATGCTCCCGTGGCAACGGTTTGCAGGCCATCGAATAACTGGAATGCGGCAGCGACCAGCAGGAGTTGCGCGCCCACTTGAATCACGGCGGGGTTGGGAGTGAACAGGCGCGCGATCAGTTTGGGTGCGGACACAAACACCGAGCCGGAGCAGGCCATGAATCCGACGCCAATGATGATCGCGGACCAGCCTGCGCGGCGCGCTCCGTCAGGGTCGTGTCTTCCGAGTTGCTGTCCAACTCGGACGGCCGCAGCCGAACTGACTCCTAGCGGCACCATAAACGTGAGTGAGGCGCAGTTCAACGCGATCTCATGACCGGCCAAAGGGACGGGGCCGAGCCTGGCGCAAAGTGCGGTCGCGGCGGAGAAGGCTCCAATCTCGCAAAGGATCTGGGTTGCAGCTGGAGCTCCCAGCTTTAGCAAGGCTGACATTCTGCGTACGTCAATCCTCACTGTTCCAATCCAACCCGGACGGAGGCGCTTCGACTCCACCCAGAGGAGCGTGACGACGAGACAGAAGGCCATGTAGATGCGGGCCACGCAGGTTGACCAGCCGGAACCGGTAATACCCATGGCGTGAAACCCGAGGTGCCCATAGATCAGAATCCAATTACCAACGGCGTTTACGAGGTTGGCGGAGATCAGCGCAAACATGATGGGGTGGGCCACATTCACCGCTTGCAAATACCTCCGCAGTGCGAAGTAGGCCAGCAGCGGCAGCGTGCCCCAGTTGAGCGCGCTCAAGTACGGGCGCATGGGCCCCACAAGTTCCACACTGATGCCAAAACGCACCATCAACGCCGGCCAGAATGACACTGCAAGCATCAGTACCGGCGTAAGGACGAGGGCGAGACACACACCATTCACCAACGAGTGTCTCGCGTCGTCTAAATCTTCTCGGCCGAATGCGTGGGCGACGAAGGTGTCCATGCCGAGAAGCAGTCCGCCGCCAAAGATGGCAACGCTGGCATACAGACTCTGGCCCAGGCCGGTGGCGCCAATGGCGACGGCGCTATTGGGCAGACGCCCGACCATGATGGTGTCCACGATTCCCATGCTCATCCAGCCCACTTCGGCAAGAATAAGGGGCAGGGCGAGGCGGAGCGTCAGGCGGAAATCCTGGCGCCAAAGCGGGAGCGAAGCTGAGTTGAGTTTCACGGACAAGTTCTTGATCGTGAATATATCAAGTCGCCGTTACCGGTGACGGTCTATCGTTGAATTGCATCCAGGGGCATGCCAGACTTCCGGACGAGTGCGCTACATCATAGAATTGCTAGGGCTCATAGCATGAATAGAGTATCGTTTCGGTGCTGCTGCGGTTTGGCCCGGCTGGGCACAACCGGGAGGTGCTTATGCAGCGCAGATCATTTCTGAAGGGCGCGGGAGTCGTTACGGTCGCCGTCGTTGGCGGTGGAGTCTGGCGAGCCTGCGATCAGGGTGTCTTTAGTGTTGGCGAGGGACCGGCTTACCAACCTTGGAAAGACTGGCGCAAAGATGCGAACGACGGAGCGCTCGGGCTGGTACGCTCTGCGATTCTGGCCGCCAGTCCGCATAATACGCAGCCTTGGCTTTTCAAGGTTACGAACTCGTCGATTGAGTTGTATATCGATACCAATCGGAATGTCGGGGCGCTCGATCCCTATCTGCGAGAAGAGCACATCGGGATGGGCTGCGCGCTAGAGAACCTCATGCTGGCTGCCGCTGCCGATGGCCACCAAGCCACCATGACTCTGTTTCCGGGAAAGCTGGGATCAATCCCAGTTGATCCCAAACCGCAGCTTCTGGCACGCATCGATCTCGTCCCGGGGACACGTGAGGAGAGCGAGTTGTACGACGCGATCCCGCGACGCCACACAAATCGCGGCGCCTACATTCCGCAGAAACCGGTGCCGTCCGAGTTCTTCGACGCTCTGAGCCGCTTGACCGCTGACGAAACAGACGTCAAGGTTTTCTGCTTCACGGCGGATACAGACCGAAAAAAGATCGCGGAGATAAGCTCCGCGGCGAACGCTGAGATTTATTCCGATCCAGAGGTAGTTCGTGGCAGTGATCAGTGGATTCGGATCAATTGGAGTGAGGTCCAGAAGCTTCGAGATGGCCTGACCATTGATGCTTTCGGGCTTCCTCCGATTGCAGCTGCAGTTTCCAAGATGATGCCACTGTGGATGCTGCAACGGGTTGCGTCGCAAGGCGAGAAGGATCGGTATTCGGCGCTGATGCTGAGTGCGCCGTTGATTGGCATCATCGCCGTGCGTGACCGCTACGACCGTGAAGACTGCCTGCGAGCCGGGAGGATTTGGCAGCGTGCACATTTGCTGGCGACGGCTCGCGGGCTGGCCGGTCGGCCCTGCAATGAAGCCGTGGAAATGATCGACCATGAGAAGGCGCGGGGAAAATCGACGCTGCGGGCTGGCATGCTTGCTGAGGTTCTGGGCGACTCCGCATGGCAGCCCACTTTTGTTTTCTATATGGGCTATCCGACATTACCCGCACGAGCCAGCCCGCGACGCCCGATTGAAAATGTTGTTCTTTGAATGGGACATCATGGAGAACGATTGATCGAACGTTATTTTCGGCTGGCGGAGAACCGGACGACTCTTAGGCGCGAGTGCCTCGGCGGGCTGACTACGTTCTTGACGATGGCTTATATCGTCGTCGTGAACCCGCAGATTCTGTCGCAGGCGGGAATGCCTGCGGAAGGCGTGGTATTTGCCACGTGCGTTTCCGCTGCGGCGGCGACTCTGGTGATGGGGCTTTATGCCAACTATCCCATTGCTCTCGCGCCGGGAATGTCTCTCAATGCCTACTTTACTTATTCGGTCTGCCTGGGCATGCATGTTCCCTGGCGGACGGCGCTGGGCGTGGTTTTTCTCTCGGGCGCGCTCTTTCTTGTGCTCACGGTTACGCGGATTCGGGAGCAGATCGTCAACGGCATTCCCGATTGCCTGAAGCATTCGACTGCTACCGGGATCGGATTCTTTATCGCGTTTGTGGGGCTGCGGAATGCAAAGCTCGTGGTGGCAAATCCGGCTACGTTTGTCGGCCTCGGGAGTTTTTCGGATCGTGAAGTGCAGACGGCTTGCCTTGGTCTTGTCCTGACGCTCGCCCTGATGGTGCGAAAGGTCAACGGAGCAATTCTGATCGGCATTTTCGGAACCACGCTGGTTGGAATCCTTCGGGGACTCTCGAAGTGGCCCTCGGCGATGGTTTCGATGCCGCACGCTTCCTCTACTTTTCTGCAACTTGATCTGCGCGGTGCGGTTCATCTGGGATTCCTCGAGATCCTGTTTGCATTTCTGTTCGTGGATCTTTTCGACAACGTCGGGACGCTCGTGGGCGTGTGCGAACAAGGCGGGTTCATCAAGGACGGCAAGATACCTTGCGTGGGGCGAGTGCTCGTGGCGGATGCCGTTGGCACTATTTTCGGATCGTTGGCGGGAACGTCGACGGTCACGAGTTATATCGAAAGCGCGGCAGGCATGGCGGCCGGAGCGCGCACCGGTCTGAGCAATCTGGTGGTCTCGCTTCTCTTCCTGCTGGCGATGTTCTGCTCACCGCTGGCAGCAGCGATTCCGGGCTACGCGACGGCTCCGGCTTTGATTTTGGTGGGCGCGTTGATGACGCAGTCCATTGCTCACATCGATTGGCGGGATTTTACCGAAGCGGCCCCAGCCTTTATCACCATGCTGGCCATGCCATTGACCTTCAGCATCGCGACCGGGCTCAGCCTGGGGTTGATTTCTTACACGATTGTAAGAGTGGCTGCGGGAAAATATCGCGAGATCAACGCATTGGTCTGGATCCTCACGGCTCTGTTCATTCTGCGTTATGTGTATCTAGCTGCGGCTTAGCGAACAATTCATGAAGAGTGACACGCGGCAGGAGGCAAGACGCATCGATATTCGTGTTATACTCCCGCTCCGTTAACCGACTCGCATGTCCCGCTCGGCCCCGACTCCGGAGAAGATTACGCAGCCTTTGACGAATTTGCCGGAGGTGTTTAACGTTGCGACCTATTTTGTGGATCGCAACGTTTTCGAAGGCAGAGCAGAGAAGATTGCAATTGAATGCGGCGACGAACGAGTCAGTTACGGTCAGTTGCTGGAGCGGACGAACCGTGTCGGCAATGCGCTCCGTCAACTGGGGGTGCGCCCCGAACAGCGAGTCGCCCTATTGCTCCTGGATACCCCGGAGTTTCTCTACTCCTTTTTCGGAGCAATCAAGATCGGGGCCGTCGCGGTACCCGCCAGCACTTTTTTGAAGCCGCACGAGTACGAATATCTTCTCAACGACACACGGGCGCGCGTTGTCATGGTGAGCGAGGCCTTACTGCCACAACTGCAATCGATACCGGAGGAACGGCTGAAATATCTGCGAGAGATTGTGGTTGTCGGCGCGCGTAGCCAATCGCGTCCTTGCCTGAGTCAGCTGATGGATGCTGCGTCTGGGGAGTTGGAGGCGGAACCCACCAGCAAAGATGATGCGGCTTTCTGGCTTTATTCATCGGGGAGCACTGGCGCTCCTAAAGGCTGCGTGCACCTTCATCACGACATGGTGGTGTGTTCGGAGCTGTATGCGCGAAACATTCTGCAGATGAATGAGCACGACCGATGCTACAGTGTCGCGCGATTATTCTTTGCCTACGGTTTGGGGAATGCCGGTTATTTTCCGTTGGGCTGCGGAGCCACGACGATTCTTTCTTCGGAGCGTCCCACTCCCGAAACCGTCTATGCCGAGATCGAACGCTATCGGCCGACTTTGTTCTTCTCCGTCCCTTCGAATTATGCTGCCTTGCTGGCTCATCACCGTGGAGATGAAAGAGAGTTTGATCTTAGCAGCGTGCGCCACGCTATTTCGGCGGGCGAGTCCTTCCCTGCCCCACTCTTTGAGCGCTTCAAACAGCGCTTTGGAGTTGAGATCCTCGATTCGCTGGGTTCCACGGAAACTTTGCAGATGGTGATCGCGAATCGTCCGGGCGAGGTCAAGCCCGGGTCCAGCGGAAAGATTATCCCCGGCTACGAGGCCAGGATCGTCGATGAAGATGGGAATTTGGCGGCTCCCGGCGAAATTGGCAATCTGTTGATCAAAGGCGATTCCACTTGCTCAGGTTATTGGAATCAGCACGAGAAAACCAAGGAAACTTTCGATGGACACTGGTTCCGCACGGGTGACAAATATTACCAGGACGAAGAAGGCTACTTCTGGTATGCAGGCCGCGCTAACGATCTTTTTAAGGTTAATGGTCGCTGGTTGAGTCCCACTGAGGTCGAGAGCGTGTTGATTGCACATCCGGCGATTCGGGAGGCTGCTGTCGTGGCTCGCGACGATGAGAGTGGACTGACCAAAGCGGCGGCCTATGTAGTGGTGAACGATGGGTTCACGGCAGGCGATCCGCTTACACGGGAGTTGCAAGATTGGGTTGCCGAGAGGATCGGCGCCTATAAACGTCCGCGATGGATCGAGTACTTGCCTGAACTCCCCAAGACGGCTACCGGGAAGGTGCAAAGATATAAGCTGCGCGAACTCCAAGCTCAGCAAACCCAGAGATCGAGACCTAGGCAAAACCACTCTGAGACTTAGAAGGCAAACCAGCCTGATTTATACCTGCGAACGCCGCGCGGTCCAGGGTGGAGATCTGCTCGATATACTTCTTGGAATTGAACTTTCGTGATGTGCTAGCGAAGGACATGTAACGAATTTTCCCGAACACCGGCCGATTGGACCAAGCGCGGTCATGCTTGCCCACGATCGCCCAGGCAATGCCGCCGTAACCATTGGGATCGCGGCCATCGAGTTCGTAACGATCGTTCAGCCATACCGCGCGTTGGTAGGCGACTGCGATGGATGGCCTCCACTCGAGAATCTTCTTGGCCCAGTACATCCGCATGTAGTTGTGCATCCAGCCGGTGAGAACCATCTGCTTCTGTGCGGCATTCCACAGCGGATCGTGGGTCTCGGCATTCTCCAGTTGCTGCTCGTTGTAGACAATCTCTCTACGGTCGATCGCGTGCTCCGCAAGAGAACGGTCTGCCCAGGGTTCCAGGCAGTCTAGTGAATCGTAGTGAGGATTGAAGCGGACGAAGTTCACCGCCAGTTCCCGCCGGATGATGACTTGTTCCAGAAAAGCCTGCCTGACTTGCAAGGGAGCCGGTGAACTCTGCACCGCAAGTGCTACGGTCTGCGATCCGATATGGCCGAAATGCAGATAGGGAGAAAGCTGGCTGGTGCCATCGACCTCCGGGTGATTGCGCTGGACGGGATATCCAGCGATTTTTTTGTTCACGAATTCATGCAGAGTTCGGAGGGCCTGCCTGCTACCACCACGCCGGTGCTTCACCGGTGATACTGAGCGATCCAGAATCCAGCCGCTCGTAAAATCGTGTTCCAGGGGAAGTGATCGCAAACCGGGTGGCGCGGTCCAGCGTATATGCGCCACTGGATTCTTCAGGGGAGCGAGAAATTGAGGCAGCAACTCGTTGAGCTTCGGTCTGATCGTGCGAGCCGCATAGTGCTCGCGACCCAACAACCTAGACGGAACGATCACGTCAGCATCGACGGTCCAAAAGGGCATACGGACTTGTTCTGCAACCCGGCATCGCCATTCCTCTGGTTCGCGCAGGGGATTCTCGTCGCCGATCACCATGGCCGGGCGCACTTCAGAGCAAAACTTCAACAAGCTGTGTTCGGGATAAGCACGAAGCACAAAACCAATTCGGCGGCTCGCGACATCTCGAGCAATGTCAGGTATGCCATCCGCCAGGAAAAAATAAGGCCGCTGAGTAGCGTGCACGTAAAACGGAACGGGCGCTAAGAATACAACCACCGACTTTCCCAACTCATTGCCGAAATTCACGGCCATGTCGAGAGCTGGATTGTCAGTACCGCGCTGCGCCCGCTGCATCCAGTAGACAATACAGTTCCCGCTCGGATCTGGAGGACCAGCTTTGCGAACCGTGACCCTTGGGTCTGAACTCAGTTTTTCGAGAGTGGTCATTTTTAATGAAAAGGGGGAACTGTTTGGGCGTCCCTCATTTGATCACCGATTTGGCGTCTCCGCTTGGCGATTCCAGCGGTACCGAATCGCTTTGAGAAAGACTGCCGAGTATGGTGCAGCAAAAAGACCTGCTTTGGAGACCAACAGTTGCGCCACCAACGGCATCGAAGGTGAAGTGCCAAAAGGGCATATTTAAGGAGAAAGTCATGACTGCAATTAAAGTGGTTCGAAACTTGCTGGGAACGGTGGGCATACTTTTCGCCGGATACGTATTCCTATCGTCTGTTAAGGATGCGGGGCGATATTTGAAGATCAGTTCCATGTGAACTCACTATTGGCGGTATCTGCGGCGTCCAGGTTGCCTAAGCCCCGATGATCCCCTTGAGGGCTTCCTTCCTGGGGATTTCCATTCCAGGTTTCGAGACCGAAATCCGCCACGCGGCGCGGCGGCTTCCTTAGGGAAATTAACTCATTTCGTCCAGGAGGGAATTCTGTAGAATACGCAGTTGGCGGACCTCGGTTAGCGGCCAATTCGCCAATTTTCGGTCTTTCGGAGCGGACATCGAGTGGCTGACACGGCGACGATTCGAGAGGGCAGATCGCAAGCCATTTCGGAAATCGATATCCTCTGGATAACGGCTGGTCTTGGGTGTGATGGCGACACGATTGCCATGACTGCGGCCACGCAGCCGAGCATCGAAGATATTGTTCTTGGAGCGATGCCCTGGATTCCCAAAGTACATTTTCACAATCCTTTTCTTTCGATTGAGAACGGGGACGATTTTCTGAGGCGTTTTCATCTCGCCGCCGAGGGGAAACTAGCGCCCTTCATTCTGGTGGTCGAAGGTTCGATTCCGAACGAGAACAACAAAGAGGAAGGTTATTGGGCTTCCCTGGGCACCGATCAGAAGACCGGCCAGCCGATTACTACCTGCGAGTGGATCGATCGACTTGCTCCCCGCGCCTGGGCGGTCGTGGCTGCGGGAACGTGCGCGACCTACGGCGGCATCCACGCGATGGAGGGAAATCCAACCGGCTGCATGGGCCTTCCCGACTATCTCGGATGGCAGTGGAAGTCCGCGGCAAAGATCCCGATCGTGTGCGTCCCTGGGTGTCCGGTTCAGCCCGACAATTTCATGGAGACGCTGCTCTACCTTTTATATATGGCCGCAGGACGCGCCCCGATGATTCCGCTCGATGAGGCGCTGCGTCCAACCTGGCTCTTTGGCGCGACGGTGCATGAAGGCTGTGATCGAGGCGGCTATTACGAGCAGGGGGAGTTCGCTGAGGAATATGGATCGCCGCTTTGCATTGTGAAGCTGGGCTGTTGGGGACCAGTAGTTCAGTGTAATGTCGGGAAGCGTGGCTGGATGGGCGGGATTGGCGGATGCCCCAACGTTGGCGGCATTTGCATCGGATGCACGATGCCCGGTTTTCCTGACAAATTCATGCCCTTTATGAATCAGCCGCCGGGTTCGTTGTTATCTTCGAATGCGGTCATGACCTATGGCAGAGCGATCCATGCACTACGCCGGTTTACTCAAGCGTCGCTGAACAAAGAGCCGAGTTGGCGGCGTAAAAGTGCGAATGTAGACGTAAAGAAGTAGTGTGTCCAGAGTTTTGGCGAGGTATCAGCATGGTTTCCGGGGCTAGCGTCGAAACGGCAGTGCAAGCTACCCAACCCCAACTGGGCTCGACGGAAGACATCAGCCCCCTGCAGGCAGAAACTCTTCTCGCTGACCTTGCCGCGGTATTTCTCAGCAACTCCGGCCAAGTCGGAACGCAGGCCGACAGGCTCCAGGGGCCAGAGCCCGAAGAGCAGTTGCCAAATGTTGACGCAATCTACAGAGCGCTGGTCGAGCAGATTCCGGCAGTCGTTTTCATGGCCCATTTGGACCGAGGCATCGGCGAAGCTTATGTCAGTCCTCAAATTGAAGTGAGTCTGGGTTTTTCGCAGGAAGAATGGCTGGAAGACCCCATTCGCTGGTATCAGCAGATTCATCCGGACGACAAACAGCGCTGGAGCTTCGAGGCGGCGCAAATGTTCCTCTCGGGGATGGCGCTCCGGTCCGCGTATCGCATCATCGCGCGAGATGGCAGGGTGGTCTGGTTTCACTGCGAAGCCAAGATGATCCGCCGCAAGAACGGCCGGCCCTGGTTTATTCACGGCATCGCGTTTGATATCACAGAGCTGAAACGGACAGAGGAAGCGCTGCAGGAAGAGCGCAACGTCGTCTCGGCGATACTGCATACGGTCGGGGCCCTCGTCGTGGTCCTTGATCCGCAAGGTCGGATCGTGCGCTTCAATCGAGCTTGCGAGCAAGTCTCGGGCTATTCCTTCGACGAGGTCAAGCGGAAATATTTTTGGGATCTGTGCGTGGTGCCCGAGGAAGCCGAACGCTTTAAGGCCATCGTCGAACAACTGAGGGTAGAGCAGAGCAACAGGGATTATGAAGCTTCCTGGGTGGCGCGAGATGGTTCGCGGCGGCTGATTGCGTGGTCAGGCACGACCCTTCCCGGTGAGGATGGAATTCCGGCATACATTATCGCGACTGGAACCGACATCACGGAGCGCAAGCGTCTGGAGAAGGCAATCCTCGAGATTAGCGCGGAAGAACAACGTCGCATCGGGCAAGACCTGCACGACGGATTAGGGCAACATCTGACTGGCATCGCGTTTATGAGCAAAGTTCAGGAGCAGAAACTTGCCGAGAAAGGTCTTGCCGAGGCGGCTGAAGCGGCCAGGATCGTCGGCCTGGTCAACGAGGCCATTAATAAGACCAGAGAGCTGGCGCACGGTCTGCTTCCGGTAATTGCGGATGCCCACGGCCTTATGTCGGCGTTGAAACGCTGGGCGGCCGAGGTGGAAGACTTGTTTCATATTTCGTGCAGCTTGCGCGTCGATAAACCAGTTCTGATTCACGATGCCAATATGTCCACGCACCTTTATCGCATTGTTCAAGAAGCTGTAAACAATGCAATCAAGCACGGTCAAGCCAAGAACATCGTAATCAGTCTTTCTGCCCGGAAGGAATACGGTACTCTGAAAATAGAAAATGACGGACTAGGTATGCCGGAGCATTCCACGAACGACTCAGGCATGGGTCTGCAAATCATGAATTATCGAGCTCGAATGATTGGCGGAACCCTGAAGGTGGAGAGCGGCGGGGCTCGCGGAATCACGGTCACGTGTCGATTTCCACTCGCGAAGAGCAAGGAAGGGTCGAAGAAGGTCGCCTATGATGACTAAGCAGGTCAACAACAATGGTGCCACCAAAAAGAAAACCGTATTCGTGGTTGACGATCATCCGATTGTCCGGCAGGGATTGACCTTGCTGATCAATCAGGAGGCCGATCTAGCCGTCTGTGGCGAGGCTGAAGAGATGCACTCGGCGTTGTCGGCAATTCAGGCCACGAGGCCGGATATCCTGGTGGTGGACATATCGCTCAACGGGCCAGATGGATTGGAGTTGCTGAAGAACATCCGGTTGACGTCTCCGCGTCTGCCCGTCCTGGTCCTGTCCATGCATGATGAATCAATCTATGCGGAACGGGCTTTGCGGGCAGGTGCTAACGGCTACATCATGAAGCAGGAGGCAACCGAGAAAGTGCTGGTGGCGTTGCGCCGTATCCTGAGCGGCGAGATTTACGTGAGCGACCGGATCGCCAACAGCATGCTACGGCATTACGTTCGCGGAACCGGTTCTTCGGAGCATTCATCGATCTCTGACCTAACCGACCGTGAGTTGGAGGTTTTTCGGTTGATTGGGGAGGGTCACGGAACGCGCCAGATCGCGGAAGCCCTGCACCTCAGCGTGAAAACTGTCGAGTCCTACCAGGCACACATCAAAGAGAAACTCTCTCTGCGAAGTGCACGAGAACTGGTACAGCGAGCGGTGCAATGGAATGTCGGTGAAAAGACGGCTTGAACGGGATGAGATGTTGTTCTCCCTCGCCAGCAGACCGGTCCTGTAGTCGTCCTCGTAGGGTTAGTCCAGCGTGCACTTGGGAAGCATTCTTTCACAAAGGAGCACCCGAGCTGTGGGCTCAGGTGCTATGCTGTTTCGCTATATATGGCAAGCGTGCTTTCTCTCTTCAAGTTCTTCGCCCTCGGTTTCAGCGCGCTTTTGCCAGTGATTAACCCGCTGGGCTCCGCGTTGGTGTTCCTCGGTTTTGTGGGGGACGCCCCTGAATCCGTGTACCGGGATTTGGCACGCAAGATTGCGATCAGCACGACCATCTTTATGCTGGTGGTCGAACTGGTGGGGACCGGTTTACTGGGGTTCTTCGGTATTTCGCTTCCCGTAGTACAGGTAGCCGGAGGGCTGGTTCTTGCGAGCATGGGATGGAACCTGCTCAATCAGCAGGAGAGTACGGCAAGTCCCGATCGGACAGCCGTAAGGGAAGATAGCTTCGGATCAGTGGAGCAGAATGTCTTCTATCCTCTGACCTTCCCGGTAACCGTGGGTCCGGGCTGCATCGTCGTCATGCTGACCCTGACTGCTCATGCCTCAGTAAAGTCGGGTTTGCTGTCCAAGTTCATGGCTAACCTGGGGATCTTTCTGTCGGCGGTGGCTTTGAGTCTGACCGTTCTCGTCTGCTACCGTTATGCGCCAAAAATTACAGCTCGAGTTTCTCCCCACACATCACACGGCATTCTGCGCATCATTGCGTTCGTGCTTCTGTGCATCGGAGTGCAGATCACGTGGAACGGCATCGAGACACTGCTGAAGACCGTGCTGTTTCTGTAGAGAGTTTTTTCGCTCTGCTCTTTGCCACGGAGTAGCGTCCTTGTCATTCAGCGTCCCAGATGATGCACGCCTTTCCGACGCTAGCATCGTCATCCCTCAACTTTGACCTTCTCAATTAGGAAAATCCCCGATGGGGTGTGTAGGACTTTCTCGGGCAAGTAAAACAGGGCTGCTGCCCTTGTAACCATCTGACAATGGGGCGATTCTGATTACCGATCAGGTTTTTGGATTGCAGCGATCAATTTATTTGCAGGTTTGAGTGTGTTTGCTCGGCGAGGTCATCAGACGCTCGGCCGGGTAGGGTTCAAACCATTTGTCCGAGATCAATTTTATGTGGAAAGGAGCAATCCAGCTATGGGAACAGCAACGGTTCCGTATGGTCGTTCTACACAAAAGGCACCGGCGGTTAAAGAGGTGCACATAGTCTGGATCACTGCCGGCCTCGGCTGTGACGGAGATTCGGTTTCTATAACGGCGGCCACACAACCCAGCGTTGAGGACGTACTATTGGGTGCGATCCCCGGCTTGCCCAAGGTGCATCTGCACAATCCCGTTCTTGCCGTCGAAGTTGGCGATGACTTCATGAAGTTTTTCTATCAGGCTTGGGAAGGTAAGCTGGATCCTTTCGTTCTGGTGGTGGAAGGTTCGATCCCCAACGAGAGCATCAAGAGCGATGGATATTGGGCGGCGCTCGGCACTGACCCGGAAACGAAACAGCCGATCACCACGAATGAGTGGATCGACCGGTTAGCCCCGAAGGCGTTGGCGATCATTGCCATCGGCACCTGCGCCACTTACGGCGGCATTCACGCCATGGAAGGAAACCCGACCGGTTGCATGGGCCTTGCCGATTATCTCGGCTGGGACTGGCGATCCAAAGCTGGATTGCCGATCGTGAACGTGCCTGGCTGTCCGGTGCAGCCTGACAATTTCATGGAAACCGTGCTCTACCTCCTGTACCAAGTGGCAGGATTGGCCCCCATGATTCCACTGGATGATCAACTGCGTCCTACGTGGCTATTCGGAAGCACTGTGCACGACGGCTGCGACCGAGCGGGTTACTACGAGCAAGGCGATTTCGCAGAAGTCTACGGTTCCCCAAAGTGCATTGTGAAACTCGGTTGCTGGGGACCCGTGGTTAACTGCAACGTCCCCAAGCGCGGATGGATGGCCGGAATTGGCGGTTGCCCCAACGTGGGCGGCATCTGCATTGGATGCACGATGCCCGGCTTTCCTGATAAGTTTATGCCGTTCATGGATGAGCCGCCGGGGGCTCACGTTTCAACTTCCAGCATTGGAGTGTATGGCCGTGCGATCCGGGCGTTGCGCACAATCACCCAAAACACGGTAAACAAAGAACCCAAATGGCGGCATCCGCGCGCGGAGTTGACCACTGGTTACCACCCGCGATCTTATTAGAGAACCTAGCTGAGAGGCCCGACGAGAAGATAAAGGAGCGATCGCTATGAGCACCATTAGTGCACCGACGAAGGATGTCCCCAGCAAGTCAAAGAAGCTGGTGGAGATGAATTGGGATCCGATCACCCGCATCGTAGGCAGCCTGGGCATCTTCACCAAGATTGATTTCGACGCCAAGAAGGTGGCCGAGTGTCACAGCACATCTTCGATCTTTCGCGGATACAGCATCTTCATGAAAGGGAAAGATCCGCGTGACGCTCACTTCATCACCAGCCGTATCTGCGGCATCTGCGGTGACAATCACGCCACCTGCGCGACCTACGCGCAGAACATGGCTTTTGGAGTCCGGCCGCCGCACATCGCGGAGTGGATCGTCAATCTCGGCGAAGCCGCCGAATATATGTTCGATCACAACATCTTCCAGGACAACCTGGTCGGCGTAGATTTCTGCGAGCAGATGGTCAAGGAAACTAATCCCAAGGTCCTGGCCAAAGCCGAATCGACCCCCGCGCCACACTCCAATGAGCACGGATTCCGTACCATTGCCGATATTATGCGAGCGCTCAATCCTTTCACCGGATCGTTTTACCTCGAAGCCTTGCAGATGAGCCGAATGACTCGCGAGATGTTCTGCCTGATGGAAGGCCGTCACGTGCATCCGTCGACTCTGTATCCGGGCGGCGTAGGAACGGTTCCGACGGTACAGCTTTTCACTGACTACATTGTGAGGCTGATGAAATACGTCGAGTTCATGAAGAAGGTTCTTCCGCTGCACGACGACCTGTTCGACTTCTTCTACGATGCTCTGCCGGGATATGAAGAAGTCGGACGTCGCCGTGTGCTGCTGGGATGTTGGGGCTCTTTCAACGACCCCGAGCACTGCGACTACACCTACAAGAACATGACGAACTGGGGCCGGAAGATGTTTGTCACGCCCGGTGTCGTCGTCGATGGCAAGCTGGTTACGACCGACCTGGTGGACATCAACCTGAATATTCGTATTCTCTTGGGCAGTTCTTATTACGACGATTGGAAGAATGCGGAGACGTTCGTGAAAACCGATCCGCTGGGGAATCCGGTCGACAAGAACCATCCCTGGAACCAGACCACCATCCCTCGTCCGCAGAAGCGTGACTTTGGCGGCAAATACACCTGGGTGATGTCGCCGCGTTGGTTTGACAAGCGGACCGGCGACCATCTCGCGCTGGATACGGGCGGCGGGCCGATAGCCAGGCTGTGGGCGACTGCGCTGGCGGGGTTAGTGGACATCGGATACATCAAGGCCACCGGCAAGAGCGTGAAGATCTACTTGCCAAAGACCATGTCCAAACCCGAAGTCGAGTTCGAGTGGAAGATCCCGCAGTGGAGCAATGCCATTGAGCGCGACCGGGCCCGAACCTACTTCCAGGCTTACGCCGCGGCGTGTGCTCTTCATTTCGCGGAGAAGGCTTTGGAAGAGCTTCACGCTGGCAAGACCAAAACGTGGTCAGATTTCAGAGTGCCAGAAGAGGCCATAGGCTGCGGCTTCCACGAAGCGGTTCGGGGCGTGCTTTCTCATCACGTCGTGATCCGCAAAGGCAAGATTGCCAACTATCATCCTTATCCTCCAACGCCCTGGAACGCCAATCCGCGCGACATTTATGGCACGCCCGGACCGTATGAGGACGCGGTACAGAATACGCCTATCTTTGAGGAGAACGGACCGGACAAATTCAAGGGCATAGACATCATGCGCGCTGTAAGGAGTTTTGATCCATGCCTGCCTTGCGGCGTGCACATGTATCTGGGCGACGGAAAGGTCTTGAAGACACACCATTCCCCAATGTTCGGCACTCAGCGCTGATTGCGTTGAGAGTTAATGGTGCTGGACATTTTAGGGAGTGAGGGTATATTTGTTGCCTTTCACACCTTAGGGCTGGCTGAAAACACTATGCCGGATGACAAAGATTTCCAGGTGAAGGTCCAGCGCATCGGCGAGTTGGTCGGTGATCTGGAGAAGATCGCAGATCCAGAAGCTCGGGCAGGCGCAAAGGCACTGGTGCAATTGCTTTTGGACTTGCATGGCGCCGGGATCGAGCGAGTCATGGAAATCGTGGCAAGAAACGACGGGTCCGGACAGCGCACAATTGACGACTTAGGCAGCGATCCCCTGGTCAGCAGCCTTCTGGTTCTGTATGGGCTTCACCCTCTTGACTTGGAGAGCCGTGTGGCGCAGGCGGTGGAGCGAGTTCGGCCGCTGGTGCGCAAGGGCGGAGGCGAATTAGATCTGCTCAGCATTGACGGCAGCGTAGTCCGGTTGCAGCTTCAAGTTACCGGGCACGGGTGCGGTTCGACGGGAAAGACTCTCAAGAAGCTCGTAGAGGATTCGCTGTATGAGGCTGCGCCGGACATGAGCCGCCTCTCAATTGAGGGACTCGAAGAAGTAGCCGGCTCATCTGGCTTCGTGCCTCTAGGTAAGCTCGGTGGAGTGATCGCAGCCGCTTCAGCTCGTGAATCGCCGGGTTGCGATATGGAAATGACCACACAGTCAGAGAATTGTTCGTGAGTCGATGATGAATGAAGTTCAGCCGGGATACGAGAACGCGTTTGGTGCGCTCCGCCAGTTCATCCGGCGCAAACGGGACGTGGAGCGCTGCGAACTGTGCAGCGCCGAAGTAGCAGCCGACCATCCCCATCTGATTGAGCCGGGCAGCCGGAAGCTGCTCTGCGCCTGTAACGCCTGTGCCATCCTCTTTAGCGCGATGGGGACAAAGTACAAGCGTGTTCCTCGTCGCGTCCTCGCGTTGGCCGATTTTCGCCTCTCCGATGGCCAGTGGGACAGCCTCATGATACCGATCAGCATGGCTTTTTTCTTCCGCAGCACTCCGGATGCCCGGGTAGTCGCATTCTATCCCAGTCCGGCGGGAGCGACCGAGTCGCTGCTTCCACTCGAGACCTGGCAGGACGTAGAGAACACCAATCCAGCGCTGAAAGAAATGGAAGCCGATGTCGAAGCCCTACTCGTTAATCGCGTGGGCCATGTGCGCGGATTTGCCGCTCCGGAGTACTATCTGCTCCCGATTGATGAGTGTTACAAACTCGTGGGCCTGATTCGCGCCAACTGGCGAGGGCTCTCCGGAGGAACCGAAGTGTGGCAGGAGATCGGTCGCTTCTTCGACGGGTTGAAACACCGGGCCACGGTCGTGGAAGAGGGAGCGAAAGAGGAGGCGAATGCCTGACCTGAGCTTCCAAATCGAGACGGCCGAACCGCAACGCTTCACAGTGGCGCCAACGCTTCTGTTCAAGCTCCGAATCTCCAACGCTGTGCCCGGTGAGATCGTGCATTCAGTTGCGTTGCGCTGTCAGATTCAACTTCAAGTAACGCGGAGGCAATACAGCCCGGGGGATCAAAGCCGGTTGCGCGACCTCTTTGGGGAAGCAGAACGCTGGGGCCAGACTCTAAAGACCATGCTCTGGACGCATGCTAGTGTCGTCGCGCCCGCTTTTCAAGACACCGCGGTGGTTGATCTTCCCGTTCCCTGCACCTTTGATTTCAACGTAGCAGCGACGAAATACTTCCACGGCCTCGCGGATGGCGATGTACCTCTGTCCTTCCTGTTTAGTGGAACTGTTTTCTATGCAGATGGCGATGGAGCCCTGCAGGTGGCGCCGATTCCCTGGGACAAAGAAGCGCGCTTCCGCCTGCCGGTGAAATCGTGGCGCGACATGATAGATATCTACTATCCCAATAGCGCGTGGCTCTGTTTGCGGCGGGATGTTTTTGAGCGACTCTATCAGTACAAGGTTGAGCACGGCATTCCAACCTGGGAGCAGGCGCTGGAGAACATTCTTCCTGCGCTTGAAGGGGCAGCGAAGCGATGAACACGAAATCGATCGACGCCATAGCGAATGCCGTGCTCTACGAGGGGTACATGCTCTATCCCTATCGCCCTTCCTCGCTGAAAAATCGCCAGCGTTTTAATTTTGGTGTGCTCTATCCGCGGTCCTACAGCGAAGCGCAGGTTGGTTCGGACGCATGGAGCATGCAGACCGAGTGCCTTGTTCAAGGGGCTTCCCTGACCCCAATTGAGGTGAGAGTGCGTTTCCTCAAGTTGGTGGCTCGTTCAGTGCGCAAGTTGACGGTATCGGGCCAATCGCCACTCGGGGCCGCGAGTTTCGAATCCGTAGCGAAGCTGGAAGTCGATGGCAAGATATTTGCCTCTTGGGATGAGTCCATCGAGTGCGAGGTTAGTGTGCCCACCTACAATCTGGATGCGCTCGCCTCAGAACCGCTGAATTGGGAATTCGCCTTCCCGGCGAAAGAAGAAACGGAACAACTGCAGAACATGAGTGGCGCACTCGTAGGGCTGATCGTGAGAAAGCAGGAATCAGTTCAGGGAAGAGTCGAAATCGGGGCGGTGCGCGCCGCTGGGGGAATATTCAAAGTCCAGGTTCGCGTGAGAAATCTGACGCGGTTGGAGAAGAACACCGGCCTCAGCCGAGAGAAAGCGCTGGCGCGATCCCTGGTCTCTGCGCACGTCCTGCTGGGCGTGGAGGATGGTCAATTTGTGTCATTGCTCAATCCGCCCGACGATCTCAAAGACCTTGCCGCGAGTTGCCAGAACGTTGGCGCCTGGCCAGTTCTGGTCGGGACCGAAGGCGAGCGCCACACCATGCTCGCCTCGCCCATCATTCTCTACGATTACCCGCAGATTGCGCCGGAGAGTCCAGGCGACCTATTCGACGGGACCGAGATCGACGAGATTCTTGCCCTGCGCATTCTCACCATGACTGATGATGAAAAGCAGGAAATGTGCAACATCGACGACCGTGCGCGAAAAATGCTGGAAAGAACCGAAACCCTACCGATGGAGCACCTGATGAGGCTCCATGGAACCCTCAGAGAATTACGGCCGTTGAAGGAGGAGATGCCATGAACGAATGGGAGTGGCAACTTCTCGAAGCCAAAAAGCCGGTACAGGACCTTTGTATTTCGGATACCGAAGTGCGAGTCGGAACCCGGGTCAGGCTGCATCCCCGGGCGGGCGGCGACATCATGGACATCGCGCTCGCGGGTAAGACTGCCATCATTGAATCGATCGAACAAGACTACGACGGAAAAATCCACGTTTGTGTCGTCATCGATGAGGATCCGGGGAGAGACATCGGCCTGATGCGGCAACCGGGCCACCGTTTCTTCTTCGACCCGGACGAAGTTGAACCGCTTCCACGCGGTGACGACGAGGATGCCGAGCAGGTGAAGTTGCCCCGGATCCTCATCGCTGGCATTGGAAATATCTTCCTGGGAGATGATGCTTTTGGTGTCGAAGTGGCGCGGCGCCTATCAGCGTGCGAATTACCGAAAAACGTGAAGGTCGTCGACTTCGGCATTCGCGGTTACGACTTGGCCTATGAGTTGCTCGATGGATACGACACCACTATCCTCGTCGATGCATGTCCGCGTGGTGAGCCGGCGGGCACGCTGTATGTGATTGAACCTCAACTTACCGACTTGGGTGATTCGGAAGAGCAGCAGAGCCCTGTCGAAGCCCATAGTATGAACCCGTTGAATGTGCTGCGTCTTGCGACCTCGATGGGCGGGCCACTCAACCAGGTATTGCTGGTTGGATGTGAACCGGCCACGCTCGGTCCCGAGGAAGGCCAAATGGGATTGAGTGAGCCGGTGGAGAGCGCCGTCGATGAGGCGGTCAAGCTGGTCCAGTCGTTGATTACGAAGATCTTGAGTGCGCGTAAATCAGATTCGAAGGACGCGAACGACATTCACTGAGAGGAGACTGCCGTGGCTATGGAAAATTCTGAAGGAACCAACAACGGAACTGATAAAGACACTTTGTACATGCTCGGTGGAGCAGCTCTTATTCTGTTTGGAACAGGATTGATCCTTTCGAACCCGCTCGTCCGACGCTATCTCGGACAACTGGGCGTTGGCAATCTTGTGCAGGCTGCTTTGCCCGATGTTGATCGGTATCTGAAACTGCGGGCCATGTGACTGCGGGACCACCAATGGCATCTACGACGGAAACCACTGTTCATTACGTCACGGACACGAGAGCCAGCCAGTTCGCGGTCCAGGTATTCTCTGGGGGATTGCTGTCAGCGTTCGGTCACAGTCCGATGATCGCCATCCGTGACTTCTCGGGCGAAGCGGAGGTGTATCCCGATAACCTCGATCGGTCTTCCCTCAAGGTTACGATCAACCCGGCGTCGTTGACGGTGAAGGATGATATTTCGGACAGGGATCGGCGGGACATGGAGGGGACCATGCAGGAGGACATTCTTGAAACTTCCGCCTATCCCGACATCGTTTATGAGTGCTCAAACCTCACCGCCACTAAAATTGACGAAGGGCGGTACTCTGTCACCCTCAACGGCGAGTTGACCCTGCACGGCGTCACCCGCTCTCAGAGCGTCCCGGCGCGAGTTGTCCTGGCTGAGGATTCGGTACGGGCCTTTGGGACCTTTTCGCTTCTGCAAACGGATTATTATTTGAAACTGGCCTCCGTCGCGGGAGGCGCGTTGAAGGTAAAAGACGAATTGAAGTTTTCGTTCAACATCCTGGCTCGAAAAAAAGGATGATCGCTTGCAGGGAAAAAATCAGCCATCGCGGGGAGAAGACCGGCCATGTGCCTAGCAATTCCGGGTCAAGTCGTTGAGCTATATCCTGACCAGCCTACCACCGCCCTGATCGATGTGGTCGGCGTCCGGCGCAAGGTTGATCTGGGACTCTTGCAAGATAGCTTGCCGGTCAAAGGAGATTGGGTTCTGATCCATGTTGGCTTCGCCATGAGCAAGATCAGCGAGGAAGACGCTTTAGACCAGATGCGTACGCTCCGAATGCTGGGAGAGGCCGAAGCGGCCGTGCAAGAGATTGAGGGCTACGGACTGGACCACTCCGAGAACGCGAAGGCATCATGAGGCATCTCATGAGGCAGGCGAAGGGTAGAGCATGAAATTTGTCGACGAATTTCGCGATCCCGAGGTCATTACAAGGACTTCGGAAGAGATTCAGCGTCTGGCTGATCCCAATCGCCACTACCGCATCATGGAAGTCTGCGGCGGGCACACTCATGCCATCTACCGTTTCGGCCTGAAAGATCTGCTTCCCTCCAACATCGAACTGATTCACGGACCGGGTTGTCCCGTGTGCGTTCTGCCGATGGGAAGAATTGATGATGGTCTTTCCATCGCGCAACAGCCCGACGTTATCTTTGCCGCCTTTGGCGATATGATGCGGGTTCCGGGCACGCAGGGAAGCCCGCTTGAACATAAGGCTCGCGGGATGGATGTTCGCATCGTCTACTCTCCTTCCGATGCGCTCAAGCTTGCGCGAATGAACCCCCATAAGCATGTCATGTTCTTCGCCATCGGATTTGAGACTACGGCACCGTCGACCGCTCTGACCTTGGTGCGAGCGAAGGACGAAGGCATCCACAATTTTTCCGTGTTCTGCAATCACGTAACGATTATTCCCGCGATCCGTGCGATCCTCGATTCTCCCGACATGCGGATCGATGCATTCATCGGTCCCGGCCACGTATCGACGGTGATCGGTTGCCGTCCCTATGAATGGATCGCCAAGAACGAAAATAAGCCCGTCGCTGTTTCTGGCTTTGAGCCGCTGGATATTCTGCAGTCCATTGTCATGGTTCTGCGACAGTTGAAAGCGGAGGAAGCCAGGATCGAAAACCAATACAAGCGTGTGGTGCCGTGGGAAGGAAATCGCGCAGCGCTCAGAGCCATGGCGGATGTTTTCGAATTGCGCCCCTACTTCGAATGGCGGGGACTCGGCTTTATTTCTCAGTCAGCTCTTCGCATCAAACAAAGCTTTGCGCAGTGGGATTCGGAGCAGCGCTTCCACGTCCCCGGAGTGCGTGTGACCGATCCCAAGGCTGCGCAATGCGGAGAAGTTCTGAAAGGTGTGCTTAAGCCTCATCAATGTAAGCTTTTCGGTAAGGAGTGCACGCCCGAGCATCCGGTTGGTGCGCTCATGGTTTCGTCAGAGGGTTCATGCGCAGCGTACTTCAACTACGAACACCGCAAAACGGCAATGGTGACCAGCATCGCGTCGGTGGCGTGAACGCTACCGAGGCCGACAGTTCATCCCTTGACCAGGCTCCGGAGGTGCACTTCCACGAGCCGCAAATCGAGATGGCTCACGGAGCCGGAGGCAAGGCCAGCCGCCGGCTCGTCGAGGGTCTCTTCGCCCCGCTACTTTTTGCACCCTCTTCGGAACCTCTAGGCGATGCCGCTCAACTTGATTTCAACGGTACCCGAATCGCGATCACGACTGACAGTTTCGTCGTCAAGCCCCTGAGTTTTCCCGGGGGTTCCATTGGTGAACTCGCCGTGAACGGAACCGTGAACGATCTGGCGGTCTCTGGCGCGAGGGCGGAGGCGATGGTCGTGACTTATGTGCTCGAAGCCGGGTTGCCCACGCCAGTGCTTGAGGCGGAAGTACGCGCCATGGGCGATGCGGCGCGCATAGCCGGGGTTAGGATCGCGGGTGGCGATACGAAAGTTGTCGAGCACGGCAAGGCCGATTCCATGTACATAACGACGACAGGAATTGGCCGGCCTCTGCATTGGCTGAAGATCGATCCGAAGTCAGTTCGCCCCGGCGACAGAATTCTCCTTTCTGGCCCAATTGGCGATCACGGCATCACCATTCTTCTGGCTCGTGGTGAGCTCGACCTTGAGGCCGATCTTCGATCCGACACGCGCTCTGTTCTTCCCTTGGTCGAAGCTTTGGTAAAAGTTGCCGGCCCCGGCATCCGCTGGATGCGAGATCCGACGCGCGGTGGCGTAGCTACTTCTTTAAACGAACTCGCCCGCGACTGCAGATGTGGAATCGTGCTCCTGGAAGAAATGATTCCGATGCATGATGCAGTCCGCGGCGCTTGCGAATTGTTAGGGCTTGATCCACTGCACATTGCGAATGAAGGCCAATTCCTTGCGGTGGTTGCGCCGGAATACGCCGACGCTGCATTGAACGCATTGACGCTTGCGCCCGGGGGAGAGAATGCGCAGATGATCGGCGAGGTGCGCGAACAGCCCTCCGGCGCGGTTCTGGTGACGACGCGTTATGGTGGCAGCAGGATTGTCGACATGCTGGTCGGCGATCCACTGCCGCGCATTTGTTAGCTACGGATTGATCAGGAATACTGCATGGCAACCGTTTGCGGGGTAGCGGCTCAAGTAGAAGAGCGCCTACTGGCACGAAATCAAGTCGTTGAGGATTTTTTTTCGCGCGAGGCACCCCGCCTTGCTGCAGCTTGCCGCTCCATGTCTGAACGTTTTCTCCAGGGAGGCCGCCTGCTTGCCTTCGGACAAGGTCCCTACGCAACCGATGCTCAACATGTCTCCGTCGAATTTGTTCATCCCGTAATTGTTGGAAAGCGCGCATTGCCCGCCTTGGATATTTCCCTTCTGTTCCGGCCGTGGTTGGAAACGATTCTTCATCCCGAAGATATCGTGATGGGATTCGGCCCTCTCGGCGGGGGCGAGGAGATTCTCTCTGCCCTCAAGTTTGCCTTCACCCGGAATGCGTTGACTTTTGCTCTTCCCGGTGTTGAGGGCTCCTATGCGGTCGAGGCCTTTACTCAGGATCCGTTTATTCATCAGGAAATGATCGAGATCCTGTACCACACACTGTGGGAAACCGTTCATGTCTTTTTGGAACATCGCGAACTCGGCCATGAGGTTGGAGCAGCCGGATTTCTCTATCCATTCCTCGGCCAGGAAAGACAAGAGACCGGCGATTTGGTTTCCGAAGTAGCAGCCTCGATCGGGATGAAAGTGCACGATGATTCGACGCTGCGCACGCAAGTGGCACGGGAACAAGCGGACCAGGTCAGCGGCACCGCCTTGGCGATTCACGAACGCCTGTCGCGCGGCGGCAAGCTCATTCTCTTCGGGAACGGCGGATCGGCCACCGACGCCAATGATTGGGCCATCGACTGCGTTCTTCCGCCGGAAGGCTATCGTCCTGTGCCAGCTGTCTCACTCTCTCTCGAACCGGCGAACATCACCGCCGTGGCCAACGATATAGGAACAGAGGTCATTTTCCTTCGCCAATTGATCGCACAGGCTCGCCCCGACGATATCGCCGTCGGAATCTCCACCAGCGGAGGATCGCGCAACATCATCATGGCGCTGGAAGAAGCTCGCAAGCGGAATATGCTGACCGTTGCATTGCTCGGCTACGATGGAGGGGAGATCAAGCGTCAGCAATTAGCGGACTTCTCCATCGTCGTCCACTGCGACTACATTCCGCGCATCCAGGAAGTGCAAGCCTCGATTTACCACATCATTCGCGAAACGCTGGAGGTGCTGCACCGTGGCCAGGCTTGAACTCTTCGGCGCAGCGCGATGCCCGCACACGCAGGAGATGCGCGAATGGCTGGAATGGAAACGTTCCGATTTCGTGGAGTATGACGTCGAGGCCGACCCCGAGGCGCGATGTCGCATGCGCACGCTGGCCCCGGGACATCGCAGCATCCCGGTGCTGGTGGAAGACGGCAAAGTAATTCAAATCGGCTGGCAGGGTCACAGTTGCATGGTGGATGCAGAATAAATAATGACCAGCGCGTGTTCGATTCGAGTTCGAGGCGTGGTGCAAGGCGTCGGCTTTCGTCCCTTCGTCTATCGTCTTGCCCGCGCGAATACTCTCGCCGGGTGGGTGCTGAACGGCGAGGATGGTGTCGAGATTTATCTGGAGGGAACCGAACCGGGGCTGCAGGCATTTGTTCAGGACCTCAAGACCCAACCTCCCCCTGCCGCTGCGATTGCGGGGATTGAGGTCCATCCTGCAGCTCCGGCCGGTCTGAGCCAGTTCACGATCCGTGAAAGCCAACGGCGGGAGCGGCCCACGGTCCGCATTTCGCCGGACCTTCCAGTGTGCGACGCTTGCCTGAAAGAGCTTTTCGATCCAGCCGACCGGCGCTACTGGTATCCCTGCATCAACTGTACGAACTGCGGTCCACGCTACACGGTCGTTCTCGGCCTTCCTTACGACCGGCCTGATACCACGATGCAAAACTGGTCGCTGGACGATTACTGCGCTGCGGAATATCAAGATGCTGGCAACCGTCGTTTTCATGCCCAGCCGGTTGCCTGCCCGGCCTGCGGGCCGAGTTACTACCTTCACGCTCGCGACGGGGACGCGCATGGAAGTGAAGCCAGCATCCGCAAAGCGGTTGGGCTTCTTCGCGGTGGCAGCATCCTCGCGGTGAAGGGACTCGGCGGCTACCATCTCGCATGTGACGCACGGAATTCCGCGTCTGTAGCGGCTTTGCGTGAGCGCAAGTACCGCAAGGAAAAGCCGTTCGCGCTCATGGCCAAAGATCTCGGAGTTGCCCGTGATTTAGTTGATCTGTCAGAGGAGGCCGATGCGTTGCTGAGGTCGAGTGCGCGACCGATTGTACTGGCGAGAGCGAAAACGTCCCTCAGCGGAGTCGCTCCAGAAAACGACGAACTTGGGGTGATGCTGCCCTACACGCCGTTGCACTATTTGCTCTTCGCGGCAGGCGCACCGGACGCGCTGGTGATGACCAGCGCGAATCGATCGAGTGAGCCGATTGCCTATGCAGATGAAGAAGCGCTTGACCGCCTTTCGGGAATAGCCGATGCATTCTTGATTGGACAGCGTCCAATCGCACGTCGCGTGGATGACTCGGTCGTTCGGGCGGGAGCGTTTGGACCGGTTATTCTTCGTCGATCAAGAGGCTATGCTCCGGGCGCAGTGGCAAAGATCCCGACCGAGCGACCAATTTTGGCCGCAGGTGCCGACCTGAAAAACGCGATCACACTAGTTGTTGACGGGCAGGCTTTCGTGAGTCAGCACATCGGCGATCTGGAACATTACGAATCGCTTCGTGCATTTCAGGAGACGATCCAGGACCTGATTTCGATGTATGAGGTTCGCCCGGAGGAACTGTTAGTGGTGCACGATTCTCATCCACAGTACCTTTCCACGGCGCACGCCCTGGCACTGGGAGTGCCGCAGCCGCTGGCTGTCCAGCATCATCGTGCCCACATTGCTTCCGTGCTCGCGGAACGAGGCGAGTGGGAAACGCGAGTCGTCGGAGTCAGCTTCGACGGCACCGGCTACGGCGACGACGGCAGCATCTGGGGCGGCGAGATCTTTGTTGGCAGCATCAAAGCTGGCTTCGACCGGGTTGCCCATTTGCGCAGAGCGTCGTTGCCGGGCGGCGACGCTGCGGCGCAGTGTCCTGTCCAGGCCGCTGCCGGTTTCCTGGCCCAGTTGGATAACTTGCCCGATTTCATGGCCAAACCTTTTAACTTTTCGGTTCGCTATGAGAATGCTTCGGAACTGATTTGCAGGAACGTGCGAACTTTTGCCACTACGTCGATCGGAAGACTTTTCGACACAACGGCTGCGCTTCTGAGTTTTACTCGTGAAGTTACATTTGAAGGCCAGGCGGCAATGTGGCTCGAGCAACTCGCAAGGAGCTCGTCTGTGACCGAATCGTACCCATTTCCGTTTACCGGACAGGAGTTGGATTTCAGGCCGCTGCTTCAATCCGTGATTCATGACCGGCTTCGAGGACGGAGGCTCGCGGAAATCGCGCGCTCCTTCCATCGTGGATTGAGTCAAGGCCTTTGCGACGCTGTGACCGCCATTTGCAAAATCCAAAATCTCAGCATCGTGGTTCTCTCCGGCGGCGTTTTTCAGAACGAATTGCTGTTGCAAGACCTGAAATCGATGCTGCAAAGCAAGGCAATAGAAATCTGGACCAATCATGCCGTGCCACCCAACGATGGTGGGATCAGCCTCGGGCAGGCTGCGATCGCGGCGTTTCGATCTTAAGACGTGAAATTATGCACGAACTTTCCATCGCAATGAGTATCGTCGAAATGGCGCAGGAAGAAGCTGTGAAGCGTGGGGGCGTTCACGTTAATACCGTTCACCTCAGGCTGGGGGCGCTGTCCGGAGTGGTGAAAGAGGCTCTGCTGTTTTCTTATGAAATGGCCTGCGAAGACACGCCGTTGCAAGGTTCACGCTTGATCGTCGAAGAGGTTCCAGTCGTGGTTTTCTGTCCAGGTTGCAAGGCGCAGCGTCCTGTGAGTTCGGTTCAATTGTTTTGCTGCTCTGAATGCGGAACGCCTACTTCGGAAGTTGTGCAAGGTAAGGAAATCGAAGTTGTGGCACTGGAGATAGAAGAATGGGCACACAACCCCGTTTGATCGAAGTCCGCAAGAACGTTCTGAAACAGAATGACCTGGCAGCTCGTGTCCTCCGCGACCAGTTCCGCGAGGCGGGGGTTTTCGTCGTGAGCCTTGTATCAAGTCCCGGCTCGGGCAAGACGGCGTTCCTCGAACGAACCCTCGCGCGCCTCCGTCAAAATTACAGCGTTGCCGCACTTGTCGGGGACCTCGCCACTGAAAACGACGCGCTACGACTGGCGCGCAGTCAGGCTCCAGTCAAACAAATTACTACCGGCACGCTGTGTCATCTCGAAGCTGCCATGGTCCAGACTGCGCTTGAGGGATGGGATCTGAATCAGCTCGATTTTCTGTTCATCGAGAACGTCGGGAACCTGGTCTGTCCCTCATCCTATGATCTGGGCGAGAATCTGCGGCTGGTGCTCATCTCGGTCACCGAGGGGGAAGATAAGCCGCTGAAGTATCCGACGATTTTCAACAGCGCTGACGTCGCAGTGGTTACCAAGATGGACCTGGCGCCGGCGGTTGAATTTGATTGGGACTCAGCTTATCGCAACATTCAGGCGGTACGCCCGGGTATGCAGGTCCTAAGAGTCTCAGCAAAGACTGGCGATGGAATGGACGAGTACCTGGACGTTCTCACCGCCCGCTTGGATGAATTGCGCGTGCCAGCAACTCGATAACTTGTCGGTTCCACCAATCCCCGAGGCTGCTCAGTCGGCGGCCATGCCTTGTGCTTCCTGCTCCAATTGCTCGCGGAGCTGCCCTTCCAGCGCGGCCAACTGCGCTTCTATCTCATCGTTTGCTTTGCGCTTCTTGATGACCTCTTCGCGGTAGCGGCGCAGGAAGTAATCGATGGTCTCAACTCGAATCCTGATTGAACCGGTCGGTTTGTTCTCGTCCAGATCCTTGAAGCAGAAGTAAGGCGTGCCCGACTGCTCGATGATGCCCTCGACCACTCCGTAGATCGGCGCGTCGTGCCCGCACTTGAAACTGGAAACCTCAAGCGCAACCAGGTTGGGATGGCGGGCGGTGAACTTCGCCGCCCAAACTTTGTGGTTGGTGCTGCAGGAATAGGAATTCTTCCACGCGTCCGTAATGTCGAGCGGATGGCTGATGACCCCAGCGCGAACTTCATCGCCGAACAGCCGTTCCAGCAAGTCTTCGTCGAGTGGCAAAGTGTTCTGCGAGAAGATAGGATAGCCCAGCTTCTGGAACTCCTCCATGATTTCGTGATTAAGGCCCGGATCATGGTGATAGGGCCGGCCCAGCATCACGATGCCGATGCGATCTTCGCGCTCCAGTTGGTCCATCACCTGGCGGGCGCGCTTGCGGATGCTGGCTTCATAGTCGTTCAAGGCTTTGAAGCCGACTTCGACGGCGCGATCGTTTTCTTCGAGCGACAACCCTAAGATCGGATGCCAGGCCTGCAACATCTGATGCGCAAACAATTTGCGATCAGCAAAGTTGAGGATGGGATCGACGTACTTCACGTTGTTCTCGGCGAAAACGTCGTTCTCCTTGGTGAAAGCCGCTTTCACGGTCTCCGGAGTTGCGGTCACGGTCGGGCATGCATTAGCGCCGACGATTTTTACCAGCGGAGAGGTCAGCACGTCATACATTGGGAAGAAAATAACATCCAGCGGCTTCTTGCGATGTTTTTCCTGGATCAAATTGTAGACGTGCGAAATACCGATCTTCGCCGGGAAACACGGATCGATCGCGCCGCGGCTTGCGCCCGCGCGATAGAGTTCGGAGCTCGTGTAATCGGAATAGATGATGTTTTCCGGCTGCACGCCGAGGCTCTCGAGATATCCGTTGAAGAGCGGTGCGTAAGTATAGATGTTCAGTACGCGGGGAATGCCCACGCGAAGCTTCTTGCGGCTCTCCATCAGCGGAATGCGCTCTTTGGCCGCCTTATTCCAGAATTTCGTCACCGGAATGGGGTCGGCCACGGTCTTCGGGTTTACCGGGCGGAAAACCTCGTGAGCGGCGAAGTCCACGAAGTTGGGATACTTGTCTTTAATCTCGTCGATCCCAGCTTTGATTTCCTTCATATCGTTGACATCTTCGACCAAGCCTTTTTCGCAGGTCGCGATGATCAAGCGCTGCTCGCCGTGCATTAACGGGACTTTCGTGACTTTCTGAATCGGCACGAAGCTCAGGTCATCCTTGGGAGCGGTTCGGATATCGATAAACGTGCGCAAGCAATTGTTCTTGCAGAAATTGCAGCGCGTGCTTTCGTTGCGCGTGGTGCGGTATTGGATTTTGCGCACTGCGTCCAGTCCAACAAAGCTGGTCTGAAGGCCATTGCGCCATAGGCGTACCGACTCAACCGCAGCCCCGATGGCTCCGGACTCGCCGCAGAATTCGTGGACAATGATTTCCGGTTTCTTGCCCGCGGCGCGGAAGCTGTTCTGGATGAAGTCTACCTCTGCCTTCACGACAGCCATGTTGTTCTGCGTTCCGCCCTGCAGGACGAAACGTGTGCCCAAAGCCGCGAGATTGGGAATGCTAGCTACGTATAAGAAAACGTTCTTGGGAAGCACGGCGGCCAGACCCGCGAGAATTTCCTCTGCCCGCCAGCCCTGACGCTGGAAATTCACGATGTCCGACTGCATGAAAACCGCGCAGCCATAGCCGAAGACGGGCATGGATTGCGCGGAGAACGCCAGATCGGCGTATTGTTCCACGCCTAGCCCAAAACCTTCCGCGGTCGACTGCAGGAAATATCCATTTCCTGCCGAGCATTGGGTATTGAGTTTGAAGTCTTTCACCCGGCCGTTGTGCAAAATGATGATCTTGATGTCCTGCCCGCCGACATCGACGATGACGTGCGGATCTTCATAAAACTTGAGCGCAGACTCCGTGTGGGCAACCGTCTCTACCAACGCAACGTCCGCGTGCAAAACGTCTTTCAGAATGTCCTTCGCGTAGCCTGTTGTTGCCACACCTAGAACTTCCAGCTTTGCATTCTGCGCTTCCACCTGGCCGCGCAAGTTCTCGAACATCTCAATCGTGTCCTGGATCGGATTCCCATTCGAGAGCTGGTAGGACTTGCACAGAATGTCGCCCTTGTCGTCGAGCAATACGGCTTTGGTGGAAGTCGAGCCACCGTCAATGCCGATAAACCCGCCAACCGTCTTGTGGGCAGGGAACATCGCGGGCACAAACTTCTTGCGGCGATACGAAACCTTGAAGTCATCCAGCTCTTTTTCGCCGGTCGTCAGCCCTTTGGCGCCGGATTTGGTTTTCTCTTCCTGGCGCCCATAGTCGATGTAGTGCACCAGCTTTTCGTATCCCTGGTAGCAGCCAACGCAGTCTTCTTCGCTCTTGCCGAATTCAATCGCGCCTAGCGCCGCGAAGTACTGAGCGTTTTGCGGGACCTTAATAAGGTTTTCCGGTTTCGCTCCGTCAGGTACAGCGACTTTCCGCTCCTGCCACATGCGAGGAATATTCGCCTGCCATGCCTCGCGCATCCCCTTGATGAAGCTGTTCGGACCACCCAGCAGCAAAACGTGCGGACGCAGCGTGTGGCCGCGAGTCAGAACACTCAGGTTCTGCAGGACGATCGCCTCAAACAGTGACGCCATCAATTCATCCGGCGGCGTTCCCACCTTCTGCAAGCTGTTGATGTCGGTCTCGGCGAACACACCGCATTTACCGGCAACTTTGTGCAGTTTGACTCCGTGGTATCCCTGCAGGGCAAGCTCGGCGACGGGAATCTTCAGCTTCGCGTTGATCTTGTCGATCACCGCGCCAGTTCCACCGGCGCACTTATCGTTCATTGACGGGATTTTCTTCTTGCGTCCCGTCTCATCGTCATCTTTGAATACGATAATCTTGGCGTCTTGCCCGCCGAGTTCGATCACCGAATACACTTCCGGATGCATCTTCTCGACCGCCAGCGAAACTGCCGTCACTTCCTGCACGAACTTCGCGCCGATCTGTTCCGCGATCCCTCCGCCGCCGGAGCCGGTCACGAACATGCGCGTGTTATGGCGATTGATGCCGACTTCTTTTTCAATGCGGCGCAGAAATTCAAGCGTCTTCTCCGGCTGCTTGGTTTCATGCCGTTGATAGTCTTGCCACAAAGCCTTGTCGGTGGCCGCGTCCACCACGACTGCTTTAACCGTGGTCGAGCCAACGTCGAGCCCCACCATGAATTCGGTGTGATGGTCGTGCGGCCGTTGGGTTGGCGCGGGAGCTATCTGAAACAGTTGCGGCTGCGGTTGCTGGCCCACATGGTCGTGCATTATGTCTCCAATAATGGCAAGAATCGTTTTGAATTGCGGTGACCGCCGTCTCATCGCGATGTGATCGCGACAAAACAGCGTTCGCTGCCACGATTACGCCGCGTTTGGTATTGCGATCCCAGGAACGCGCGCACGCTTCCAGAGCCGCGTGCTCTTGTTCATGCGATCGCTCACGTGCAGCACGAACTGAGCCGCCGTGCCAGTAACTCCTTCACGATGCGGGACGTGATAGAAAGGCCGGCGTAACTCCGGATGCTCGGCAATGAATTCCCTGATCTCCTCCATGCTCTTGCCGGTGGACTTCAGACATTGCTCGAATTCGGTCTTTGCCTTTACCTTGGCTTCGCCCAATGCCATTTGCACGCGGCTGTGAGCGTTGACCTCGCCCTCGCCAGAGGTTTCAATGGGCAGGAAAATCATCTCTTTGAACTTGTTGACCACGGCCGACTGAACGCCATCGGACTGCGACGACGGCATGCAACCGAAGGGCTTCAGCGCCAATACCATGTGACAAAGGCGATGAACCGTGTAGTAAACGTTCTTGCCCACCTCGAGGTGTCCTTCTCCCCCACGCGCAAACTGGTTGTAAAAAGGATGGGCCATTTCGGCCAATTCAGTTTGCGGAACCAGGTGATGGGTGATACCGCCCATATTCTTGATCGTCCGGTGATAAAAGAAGTTCCACATGCGCTCACCGGCGCCAATACCCCATAGCTTCTTCTGCAAGCCGAAGTAGTTTGCCATCTGCTTCTTTACTTCGTACCATTCCGGATTGCGATGCGGACGGTTTACCGGCCACTTCGCCTTCGCGTGCGCCTTGGCCTGATACATCAGATAAGCCACCCAGGTGGCGATCGGTTCCACGATGACCTGCGCGCCTTCGCGCTCCAGGAACTCGAACATGTGGAAGTTGCCGTCGCCCTCGGTGATCTGTGCCCAGAATTCACCCGTGATTTTCACCACCGGCTTCACTTTCGTGCGATCGACCTCAATGCTATTCATCTTGTCGCGAGCGGAGGTCAGAGCGTTCAGATAATCCTTGCCCCACATGTGCTCGTGCCACTTGCCGAACACATTGAATGTGTTTCTCAGAATCTTGTTGCTCTTGAACTTGGGTTTTGCCCATTCGGGTGCGCGCTCCTCGATCTCGAACGAATCGCGGTTTCGCAGATCCTCGCATAATCCGTTGACCGCTTCATGAAACACGCGGTCCGTCTCACCTTTATTCACCTCGAAAGGACGAACCTGATAAATCAAATCGTTGATGACGTCGCCCAGGTGCATGGCATTCAGCATGCCGAAGCCGAAGTCGATGGTGAACTTCAATCCAGGCTCGCCCGACGCAGCTTTAATGCCGTCGCTGTCTTTAAACAGGAGCACCCGGAAGCCATCAAACCCCGCATTTTTCAAGGCGAAGCGATACTCCGCCTCATACATGCCGAAGCGGCAGGGGCCGCAGGAGCCGGCGGTAAAGAAGACGTACTTATCCAGAATGTCCCGCCGCGGGATGCCCTCTTTCTCCAGGAATTGCAGATATTGCACCAGGTTGCCGACAGTAAAATAGGTCGGATTGCACTGCCCGTTATTGCCGTATTCCTTTCCAATCTGGAATGCGGGAACGTCAGGCACTGGCAGCTTCTCGCAGCGATAGCCGCAGCCCTGGAAGACCGCCCGGATCAAGTCTTCGTGCTTCCAGGTAAAGCCGCCGAACAGAATCGTGACTTTGTTGCGCTCCTCGGCCGTGAAAGCTCTTTCCACCGGCCGGTGAAAGTGATCGGGCTGGTCCAATCCGGCGATTTTGCGCAATCGAGCGCGTTCGGCCGCCAACCGCTGTTTGATTTCCTGGTCGTTTTCAATGTGAATAAGATTTGTCGCCATTATCTTCCTCCGGCGTGTGCAGTCTTATAACCGCTTGATGGGATAGGACGAACGGCGGGACCGCCATCCGCAAAAGATAAAGCAGGGCAGAACGCAAGTTTCACCGAAGGCTTGCACTCAAGGCGAGTGTGGTCCACATCGGGCCTGCGTACAAAACGCACCGGAAACTCCTCACAACTCAGGACAAGGAGGTTCGATGTTTACGCCGGAGAGAATGTTTGCCACCCTCGCAGGCGCCTTACAAGCGCGATACTACGGGTTTCCCAACAGCACGAACGCGGAGCGCACTACGCGCCTCTGTCGTTTCGAGCAGCTACACGACGCTCCCAATCGCAACTCCGGAACAACCGGGAACTCGCTTTAAGACCCCACCTGACCACTCTTACTCTTCCTTATAACAAAAACTCAGGTCGCGATTCAAGGCAGAGAAACCGAGATGCTATGCCGAGGATTCTATCTATTCTCGTCCACGGCTCTCGTACTCCTTGACATCAATGACCCGTAACGCAATGCACCGCGACCTGACACAAGGCATTAATCGTTTGATTCTCCCCACAGCGCTACAGTTCTCTGCCCCTTTCCGGATACACAAATCGAGAGCACAGCAGTCCCTGGAAGGCCGGTCAGGTCGTTGTCTTCCCCGGGGGAGCCAACGCAACCGATGCCTCGTTGGTAAGTAGGAGAAAAGTGAACGACTCCTGCAGATACAAACGGACAGCCGCATCGGTATGGCTGAGATAACCGATGGAGACATCCTGGCCGATGTGTAGTTCGAAATCACCGCCGCGAGTAGTCAACACGAAAGCACCGGCAATGGCGGGCGCCCAGATAATTTGGTCGTCGACCAAACGCTTGACGTGCTCCAGGACCGGGTATCCGTGGTCGCTGGTCTCGGCAAGTGCGGTGTAAGCGTCGGCACCGAGCAACACCGCGTAGGGACCGTTGACACCGACGAGACGCAACCGGCTCAAACCTTGCGCAATGGCCTCCGGGTAGGCGCGCACGTCAGCCGGGAGCGTCATGATTGGATTGCCGGTCCCCTGACGGATGCCCCCAATGTCGGCTGCGGCATAGCCCTCGAATATGGTGCCGTCCTCAGCAAACGCGATCTGTCTCGCGGCATCCTTCGCCGGTTGCCAGTCCGAGTCGTTTGCTCCACGATCGACGTCGTCGATCGCCTGGCGATCCAGTTCAAACGGAACACGCAGTTCGACCAGAGCCTTGACCTCGCGCTGTCTTGCGACAATGCCCTCCGCGGGAGCCGCGATCGAGCGCAGGTGGCCGGTGCCTACAGCAGAAAGGCCGGTACCGCCAGGACCCTTCAGGTCGACGACGCGCCGCCCAGCAAGGTAGCGCTTCAGCGTACGCGCTGTTTCCTCTTCGATCTGAGCCCATGCCGAATCGGAAATCGGAGCAAGTTCGCGATGAAGATTATTCATTTCGGATGTCTCCTTTGAGGGAACCGATGCCGAGCGAACCCTCGCGCACCGATGAGATGGATGGAGTGGGGTCAGCCGGCGCCGCGACAGTCTCGTCAACTGCAGGTTGGTCGTCAGTAACAGCCTCCAGAAACGTCGCGGACGGCACGAAGAACAGGTTCCCAGTAACGGCACGGCTGAAGTCAAGCAGCCGATCGTAGTTGCCAGGGGGCCGGCCGATGAACATGTTCTCGAGCATCTGCTCGATGGTGTGAGGAGAACGACTGTAGCCGATAAAGTAAGTGCCGAATTCTCCGTGCGCAGGCCGGCCGAAGGGCATGTTGTCGCGCAGGATCTTGATCTCTTTGCCGTTCTCGACGATCGTCGTGAGCGCGTTGTGCGCTGAGGTCGGCTTGACCGAATCATCCAATTCGATGTCGGACAGTTTGGTGCGACCGATGATGCGCTCCTGCGCCTCCGTGGAGAGTGCGTTCCATGCGCCGAGATTGTGGAGATATTTCTGCACAATAACGTAGCTGCCGCCAGCGAAGGCCGCGTCCTCGCCACCGATCAGTACAGCATCGATGACTGCCGCGCCCCTGGGATTTTCTGTGCCGTCGACGAAGCCGATGAGATCGCGGTCGTCGAAGTAACGGAAGCCATGCACTTCGTCCACTGGCGAAACCGCATTTCCGAGACGCGCCATGACCTGAGTGAGGAGTTCGAAGCAAAGGTCCATCCGCTCGGCACGAATGTGGAACAGCAAGTCACCTGGCGAGAAGACCGCATAACGCGTTCCGCCGCGAATCTCACGGAACGGGTGCAACTCTGCTGGCCGTGGCGGCCCAAAGAGCCGATCCCACGCGTCCGAACCAAACCCCATCACACAGGAAAGGCTCCCTTCGAGATCGCGGAATTCCACCGCGCGCACCAGCGCCGCGAGGTCTCCGCAAAACGAGCGCACGGTGGCTCGATTATCAGGGCCCGAATTAAGTGTCACAACCAGGAAGATCGCGGCACGAGTAAGCGGCGCGGTGACAGGCTGTGGGAGGACAGGCGAGGCACTTGCCGCTGCTGGCGCGCTCATCAGATCGGGTTCCATCAGGCGTCGTCCTGGTGGTGCAGGAAGTTCGGACCGCCAGATTACCATCGCCCGCCGAAGAACGTCCAACCGCCTGCCGGCGTGACGCATATTCGGAACGGGTTGCCACGTCCTGCCGCTCGACATCGTGCAGAATACCGCGGGAATTGTACTCGCAGGGATGATCGGCTGCTAGGATCAAGAGCAAGAAATATGCGCTCATAAGGTATAGCTTTAGGAGACCGCGACACTGGAATTTGTTGTTCGTGGCCATTCTGAAACACAATTCGGCACACGTGGAGAAATCGCTTTGAATGCAACTGATACGGAATCAACAAGTGGTGAGTGCGGAAGGAATCGAATCCGCACGACAACGTAAGTCTAACGACTTAGAACGCAGCAGATAGCATGTTTCATGGTCTTTTCGGTGTAATAAACTCGGAATGGCAGGTAGAAATTTCCGCTTTGACCAGCGGGTAAACCTCTTGACTTTGGCATTTCAAAAGCCCCCAGCGATAGACACTCGCCTGAGCGCTGCCATATAAACAACGAGCACCCCGGAACAGGTCAGCGACGCCACGGGCCGCTTACGGACCAGTATTCTCGATCCTAAACTCCCATCCACAATACTCTCCCTCGGGTGTGTCAGGGGGGCAGTGCAAACAGGTAGTACGAATGCGGCAATCGACTGTCCTAGCGAAAGTTTCGAACTCAACTATGCCAACTCTGTCGCAGGGAAAGTCTGGCAGCCCCTTACGCCGACGGGTCTCCTGGACTCGACACACGTCCATGAAGAAGCACAGACACTGCTGGTCCTCCGACCATTTCACCTGTTGCAAATTGATCACGCTGTAGAGACGCAAGCTCAAAGCCCGCTCCAGCGCCACAAGGCCGCCGCCCGGCTGGATATCAAACGTCGCCATGATACGCCGCGCCTCGGCAGCCGCAAACCGTGCCCAAGAGTGCAAGTCAAGATCGATCGCCGTCTCTATTCCAAAATGTTCTTCTGCCGCCAGGAACCAACAGCCATCGTGCGCGAACCAGTTCTTGGCAAACATTTCGAGCGCCCGAAGAAGGTCTTCACGGCTCATCGAGTTAAAAGCGTTCAGAGACTGCGCATTCATGAGTTAATTCCCTCCATCTTTCACCAGGCTTTCACGAGGGTTTGCCTAGCGAGTGTGCTGGTAATCCAGGAGTGCATATTCGTTGCGCTCGGCCCGGTCAGAAGTTCGACTCGAGTGGAAAGCCCACGCTCACTCCAGGGCAGTTTTATTTGCTCGCAGACTTGCGCTCGTTCGCGGGCGCGCTTGCTTCTCGAATATTCTTGCGCCGAGACCCGTCGGCACATTCTTGGCTTGCTCAGGTGGGAACACCCAGCTTGGGCAGAAGCCACCGCGTCACAACTATGTAGAGAGCAACAAATCCGACAATCCACACCCAATCATGCATATTTCCTCTTGAGTCTATCCGCTGATTCCTAGTTTACGCAGGAACATCATCATCGGGCACCAATTGGTGAATGCAGACTGGAACAGGTTCAAGCCGACAAACGCAGTAAATAGGTACCAGTACGGGCTCGCCCAGTATCCCAGTGCCAGCGAGGCCAAAATGAAGGCCCCTGCGATTAGTCTCAAGTAACGCTCGATTGTCATACTCCTACCTCCAGTTGAATTTCATTAATCTGCTGCCCTCGCCAAAGGCAACAGCTTCGTGCTGTGACCACGCTGAGTCAAGTAGTAGAGCACTGGTACGGCCATGCGGGAGAGCACGGTCGAAGCCACTTCTCCCGCCATCAGAGATAAAGCCAAACCCTGAAAAATTGGGTCGAACAGGATCACGCTCGCTCCCACCACCACTGCGGCCGCTGTCAGCAGCATTGGCCGGAAGCGCACTGCGCCGGCATCGACGACGGCATCCTCCAACGACATTCCTTGTGCACGACGGACTTCGATGAAGTCGACGAGGATGATGGAATTGCGAACGATAATTCCGGCTCCGGCGATGAAGCCGATCATCGAGGTCGCCGTGAAGAATGCCCCCATCATCGCATGCGCGGGCAAAATGCCTACCAGAGTGAGTGGAATCGGCGCCATGATGACGAGCGGCGTGATGAACGAGCGGAACCAGCCCACCACCAGCACGTAAATCAGCACCAGGACAGCCGCAAAGGCCAATCCCAGGTCGCGGAAGACTTCCACCGTGATGTGCCATTCACCATCCCACTTCATGGAGAAGCGGCCGGTGCGCTCAGGCATGGTTGTGCCCTTGTATTGCTTTACCGTATAGCCGTCGGGCAATTTGATCTTGTCGATAGCATCGCTCATCTTCATGATCGCGTATACGGGACTCTCTTCTCCACCCGCAACGTCTCCCGTCACGTAGACGACTGGCTGCAGATTTTTGCGATACACGCTGGTGTCGATCGTGGTCTGCTGAAGGTTCGTGACTTCCTGGAGCGCGATCTGTCCACCAGAAGGCGTCGGCAGCTTCAGGTTGCCAAGGTCTTCGATCCCGGAGCGATCCGGGCGCGACAATCGGACCTCAATAGGTACGTCCTCGCGGGAATGGGGGTCGTGGAGCAAGCCCGCGTTAGCACCGCCGAGTGCCACCTGCACAGCGCGCGTCACATCGGCGGGCGAAATGCCGTGGAGGGCTGCCTTATCCAGATCCACTTTCAGATCGTACTTGGTTTGCGGATCTTCGACGTACCAGTCAACATCCACGACGCCCCGCGTGTCCTGAAAGACCCTCTTGACTTGGGCAGCCAGCGCAACTTGCCCCTTGTAGTCTGGTCCATAGACTTCCGCGACCAGAGTTTGCAGCACGGGTGGACCAGGCGGAACCTCGGCGACTTTGATCCGTGCGCCGAAGGGCGCGGCAATCTTGTCTAGCTCCGGCCGCAATCGCCGCGCGATCTCGTGGCTCTGTGCCTTGCGATCGTGCCGCGAAAGCAGATTTACCTGGATGTCAGCTTGATTAGGTTGGCTGCGCAGGAAATAGTGCCGCACCAGGCCGTTGAAGTTGTAAGGGCCGGAGGTCCCGGCATAGATCTGATAATTAATCACCTCGGACTGTTGTCCCAGATACTGTCCCAGTCCTTGCGCGACGTGGGTCGTCTGCTCCAGTGGCGTACCATCCGGCATGTCAATGATGACCTGGAACTCGCTCTTGTTGTCGAAGGGAAGCATCTTGACGCGTACCCACTTCAACGGGACGAAGGCGATCGCGGCTATCAGCAGGATTACGACACCTCCGAGAAACATCCAGCGCCGGCGCGCATTGAGGATGAGCGGGTTCATCACCCGGCGGTACAAGCGAGTGGTCCAACCCTCGGCCTCGTATTGGGAATGGTCGTTGCCGTCGGCATTCTTCCGCAGTAGCCTCAATGCCGCCCAGGGCGAAACCACGAAAGCCACAATCAGAGAAAACAACATGGCCGCCGAGGCACCCACGGGGATCGGGCGCATGTATGGACCCATCAGGCCGCGCACGAAGGCCATGGGCAAGATGGCGCCGATTACCGCAAAGGTGGCGAGAATCGTGGGATTGCCGACTTCGTCCACGGCCTCGACCGCAACTTCGGAGAGCGATCGCCCGTGGTTTTCCGGCAACCTGAAATGGCGCACGATGTTCTCGACTACGACAATGGCGTCATCGACCAGAATGCCGATGGAGAAGATCAGCGCGAACAATGTGACCCGGTTCAGAGTGTAGCCATACAGGTAGAAGACGGCCAGAGTAAGGGCCAGCGTAACCGGCACTGCCAGAAGTACGACGCCTGATTCACGCCAGCCCAGCGCTAGTGCAATCAGCAACGTGACCGACAAAGTTGCGATTAGCAGGTGCTTGAGAAGTTCGTCAGATTTGTCCTTCGCGGTCTCACCATAGTTGCGCGTGACCGTGATGTTGAGATCACTCGGAAGCACATAACCGCGGAGCGCATTAACTTTGTCCAGCACGCGCTCGGAAATGTCGGTGGCGTTAGTACCTTTCCGCTTGGAAAGCGTGATGGTTACCGCGGGATATTCCGTGCCGGCTGTCTGTCCTGCGCCACCACGGGCATTGGCAAACAGGACGTAGGCATTTGCTTCGGCGGGGCCGTCTTGGAGCTTCTCCGCTACGTCACGCAAGTAGACGGGGCGCCCGGCGTGAACTCCGACCACCACCTGACGCAGGTCTTCGAGACTCGTGAAAAAAGTGCCGGCTTCGACCTGAAACTCGCGGTTGTCACGAGCGAAGCTACCCGCTTGCCCCCGACTGTTGGCGTTCTGGAGTTGCCCCACGATCGCTCCCGGCGTAAGGCCGTAGGCCGCGAGCCGCTGTATGTCGAGAACTACTCGTATTTGCCTGGGCTGCCCGCCAATGATTTTGGTCTCAGAAACGTCGTCGAGGGGTTTGAGCGAGTTTTCCAACTCACCCGCGATTCGCCGCAGGCGGTATGCGTCGTAGTCTTTTTCCCACAACGTCAATGCCATGATCGGCACGTCGTCAATCGATCGGACCTTAATGATCGGTTGCGAGACGCCGGGCGGAATGCGATCGAAATTGGAGTAGAGCTTGTTATAGGTCTGAACGATCGCCTTTTCTTCTTTGGTGCCAACGTAGAAACGGACGACCAGCATGCTCAGGCCGGGATGACTGATGGAGTAGATGTACTCGACGCCCGGCACTTCGCGGAGCAACTTCTCCATGGGAAGGCTGACCCGTTGTGCGACTTCTTCAGACGATGCGCCCGGCATCTGCACAAACACGTCGAGCATCGGGACAACGATCTGGGGCTCTTCTTCTCGTGGAGTTTTGATAATGCTGAAAGCGCCTAAAAGTAACGCAGCGACGATTACCAGCGGCGTAAGTTTCGAATCAATGAAACGGTGGGCAATGCGACCAGCCAAGAGCAAACCCCGCGAAGACTGAATCGTCGAGTTGGGATCTTTGTCAGCCATTACTCAGCCTCGACGCGTTTGCCATTGAGGTCGAGTGCGCCGGGTTTGGCCACAAGCCGCTCGCCGTCCTGGAGGCCCGCCAGCACTTCAATGTCAGACCCGGAGGGCTTCCCCAAGGTGATGTAGCGCAAGCTGGCAACCTTGTTTTGATCCAGCACATAAATGCCCTGCAGTTGGCCGCGTTCGACCACCGCCGACCGTGGGATCAACAGCGCCCGCCGTTCGCCGCGAGAAAACTGGGCTCGCCCGAACAGCCCCGAACGCAGCCGCGCGTCTGCGGGCAACTCGATCTTCACAAGGAAGGTACGACTCGCGGGGTCCGCGGCCGGGACGATTTGCACGACCTTGCCTTTCAGCCCTGCGTCGCCGAGAGCATCGATCGCGACCGTGATTTGCTCTCCTGTTCGTAAGTAGCGCAGATCAGTCTCGTTGACAGTGGCTTCCAGACGAAAGCGATGCACGTCCCCAACCGTGAAGATCGGCATGCCAGGTGAAGCCAAGGTGCCGGAATCGGCTTTCTTCTCCGTTACCACCCCGTCGAAGGGCGCTCGAATCCGCGTGTAATTAAGAGAAGTGTGAGCCTGGGTCAGTGCTGCCTTTGCCTGGGCCACGCCTGCCAGTGCCATGTCGCGATGGGCGAGAGCCGATTGCTGACGGGCTCTAACCTCGTCGAACTCCTGCGGGCTGACCGATTTCCGTTCATAGAGGTTCTGGTAACGCTTCAACGTCGATTCCGCCAGTACCAGGTCGGAATCCGCAGCTATGAGTTGCTGCTGGGCAGCGACGTCGGCAGCACTCGCGCGGTCTACGGCGGTCCGCGGTTGCGAGTCGTCGATCAATGCGAGCACTTGACCTCGCTGAACATGGTCGCCTTCGTGAGCCCGGATCTCGACGATGTTGCCCATCATCTGGCTGGCGGCTTCGCTGGTCTGGGCGGCCCGTACCGTGCCTACCGCTTCCAACACATCAGGAACGCTGGCCTGCTGCACCGCGAGCACAGAAATGTTTCGGACGGTTTCCGGCGACGGAGCCGTGCGGTTTTGCTCGTGAGAACAGCCGGCGAGGCTAACTACCGCAAGGAGCATCAAGAACGAAAGTTTGACTTCAACATCCATACGATTCATGGCATCACCACAGGAGATTGCGCATTCAGGCTTCCACTCGCCAATTCCAGGTTGGCATAGCTGGTCTGGAAGTGATAGACGGCCTCCCAATAGTCGGTCTGGCTACGGCGGGCTGCTTCTTCCGCGCCCAGAAGGTCGGTAATCGTGGTTAGGCCGCTGTCGTAGCGGTCCTGGTTGATGTGCAGACTCTCCTGCGCTTCGGCGATTGCAGCGCGGGCAACTTCGATCTGCTGCCGGTTGGCATCGGTCTCGTAGTAGGCTCGCCTGACTTCGAGCCGAACTGCGTCACTAGCTGCTTGCTTCATCGCTACGACCCTTTCTTCGAGCGCGCGTTGCCGGGAAAGTTCCGCGCGTTTTGCGCCACCTCGAAAGATGTCGACTTGCACTTCGATCCCGCCCAACCAGTTGTTGCCGCCGCCGCCGGCTAGAAACGTAGGGTTGTCCATTTCCCAGCCCGCAAAAGCATTTACGCGCGGACCAAATGACGACTTGGCAATCGACACGCTCTGCCGCTGCGCTGCCTCCTCGGAGGCAATGCGCAACAAGTCGGGTCGATTTGTGAGTGCTTGTTTTTCGACATCCTGCACCGGGGCGATCCGAAGTGTGCGCTCAGCTAAGCCTTCGGCAACCTGGAACGAAGATTCAATCGGCATACCCATCGCGGTGTTCAGCTGTGCCCGCGCCACCTCCAGATTGTTCCTGGTTCGGATGAGCTCCTGCTGTCGCGCCGCCGTGCGGACCTTCGCTGTCAGCAGATCCGACTCTACGGTCAGCCCGCTGTCGAATCTCGCCTGGCTGCGGTCCATGATCGACCGGGCTGTCTTGGCAGATTGCTCGGAAACTTCCACTTGTTTGGCTGCGAGCAGAACGTCGTAGTAGGAACTGACCACGCGGAAGACGATCTCCTGATCCGTTCGGTCCAACTGGTGCCGGGTCGCCTCGTTCATCTGTTTTGACTGATTGACGCCGCGCCAACTGGCGAATGAGTCGAAAAGGTTCCAGGTACCACCAAACCGCGTGGCGAAGTTGCCGAACGGCAGAGGTGTGTTCAGGCTGTTAAGAGCAAAGTCGGCGGCGGTGAAACGCCGTTGCCGCAATTCGCTACCGAATACATAAACCGGGTCATTGCCGCGCGTGGCGGTTTCAGAAAAACTCAGATGAGGCATAAGGAAGGAACGCGCCACCCGAACTTCCGCGGAGGATGCCTTGGTGTCTGCGATCGCCGCCTTGCGCAGCGGATTCTTCTCCAGCGCGATCGTCACCGCCTGCTGCAGGGTGAGAGATGACGGCTGTGTCTGTTGCTGAGCTGAAGCCGTCGCCAAGAGGAGCCACACAGCAGGGACGCTCAGAAGCACCTTGAAAAAGGCTTTCAACCTTGCGCTCCCACGGCCGGCGCCAGCTTCATCCATGCGGTATCGTCTTCAATGATTTCGTAGGTGGTGTGAAAACTGGCGGTCTTCTGCACCATAGCTCCCACTGAGCAGTATTTTTCTTCTGACAGGCGAATGGCTTCCTCTACTGCAGCCACGTCGATTTCAAAACCGGTTACCACATGGTGAATTCGGACAGCGGTGAATACCTTGGGCGGGCGTTCTGCCTGGTCAGCTTCGACACGGACGTCGTAGCCGGTGACCTTTTGGTGATACTTCTGGCGCAGGATGGTGATGACGTCGAAGGCGGTGCACCCAGCTAATCCGGCGGCGACTAGTTCAATAGGTTTCGGTCCAGTGCCTCCAGCAGTGTCGTCCAACAGGAGGTTGTGGCCGTTTCCGGTCTGGGCCACAAATTGGCGATGCTGCTTAAGTGGTTGAGTTAGCTCGACCGTGGCTGTAATCATGACTGCCTCCTGCTTGGTTCTATCGACCAAGCACACGAATAAATGCAAGAACCTGGATTTTGTTACAGGGAAAATTTGGTGCGACTGCCCGGAGGCTTTTGAACTCCGTGCTCCTCCTCGCGGGCTGTATGATTAAGGATTGATAATGCGGAGAGAACCCCAATGAGGCTTCCTGCCAAATATCGCCAGATGTCCCCTATTCTAGGTAGCATCGTGATTGCGCTGACGTCCGCGGCTCTCGCGTATCAGGCGAGCCTCATCCCACACTCACGCCTGATCAACCCCGACGAACTGGTCAAGATCCTTCAGTCTGCCAAGAGTGAGAAGCTTCTAATGATTCAAGTGGGTTCTCACGTCCTCTACGCGCAGGCGCACATCCCCGGTTCGGAATACATTGGTCCAGCCTCTAGTGAAAGTGGCTTGCAGTCGTTGCGCAAACGTGTAGAAACTCTGCCCCGAAACAGGTTCATCGTTCTGTATTGCGGATGTTGTCCCTGGAGCCACTGCCCGAACGTCAAGCCTGCGGACGACACGTTACGTGCCATGGGCTTCAGCGACGTGAAGGTTCTGTATATTGCGGACAACTTCGGGGCGGACTGGGTCGAGAAAGGCTATCCGACTGCCAAGGGAGACTAGATATCCGAACTTTTGCGGCATGGGATCGGCACATTGAAGAATGGGATTCTCAGCGGCTTGGCGTTGATCGTAGTGGTGGCGGGACTTTATTTCATAACTCGTAGCCATGTCGTGCCCGCCAGCACAGCCACCAAGAAACATTCCCTCGCGCCCGACTTCTCGCTTCCTACCTTAACCGGACAAAAACTCGATCTTGCGTCCTATCGGGGCAAGGTAGTCCTGCTGGACTTCTGGGCGACCTGGTGCGATTCGTGCCGGGAGGAGATTCCGCATTTTGTCCAACTACAAAGCAAGTATGGCGATCAGGGCCTGCAGATCATCGGCGTCTCCATGGATGACGGACGGGAACCTGTGCGCGATTTTTGCCAACGTTTCAAAATGAACTATCCGGTTGTGATGGGCAATGCAAAGACCGGTGAACTTTACGGCGGAGTTCTCGGGTTGCCGCTTGCGTTCCTGATCGGGAGGGATGGCCGGATCAGTGCCAGGCACATCGGCAGAACCGACATCTCGGTCTTTGAAAAAGAGATCGTGAGTCTGTTGCAGAGCGACACCGGTTCCGGTTAACCAGGCCCGCAGCCATCGGCTACGAGCGGATGCCCCGAGCGACCATGCGTTCGTAGTCGGCCAGGAGCTGTTTGCGCAGCGCGCCTGCTTTCTTCTGGTCAGCGCTCTCTGCGGGTGATCTTCGGCACTGTTTGATAGTCGCTTCGAGGCTGGACAGGAACGCCTTGCATGGTCCGCAGCCGTTCAGGTGTCGCTCCAGTTCCTCACAAAGCGAATCATCCAACTGCTCATCGAGATAGTTTGAGAGCTCCGCAAACATAGCTCTGCAGCGGGCGGGCCTGAGCTGTTCGTTGCTGGGCTGTTCGTGGGAAGATACTCGCGAAGCGACGACAGCCTTCCCGGAGCGTAATTTCAACCCTTTCATCAATTCCTTCCGGACAAACAGTCTGGCGCGGTGGAGGCGAACCCGGACTGTACCCGGGCGCAAACCGGTGATTTCCGCAACCTCTTCGTCGGTCAGCCCCTCCATGTCGCGTAGCACCAAGACAATGCGGTATTGTGGAGGAACTTTCTGAATGGCCTTTCGCAGCTGTCCTGCTTCCTCACTTCGGATGGCGAACACTTCGGGGTTTATGCTGCCCTCGCTCCCGTTCTGCTCAAGTTCTCTTCGGTCGGGCATTAGTTCTTCCAAAGAGAGATCTGACTTGGGAGCAAACTTGCTCCGGCGTCGACTCATCAGGCAGCGGTTCTTTGCCACCTTATAGAGCCACACCACGAGCGCTTTGGGACTGTCGAATTTGGGCAGGTGCGGAACCGACTTGAGCAGCACCTCTTGCATGGTGTCTTCCGCGTCCTGGCGCTGTCCGCAGATGCGCATACTAAAAGAGAACACGGTGTTTTGGAGTAGAGTCAGGGCTTGATCCAACGACGAATCATCACCCCGGCGCAGGAGCTCCACGGCTTGTTCTATTTCAGAACGCATCGCGTTTCAAGGTAGCACGTCTGTCGCCTGGCTTTGGTGAGGTTCAGCTGCACAAGCCTGACAGCACAGCCTATCGCCTGTCCTTAGCAGAGGATACCGTCACGCTGCCTGTTGAGTGCCGAAGTGGATGCGCGAAGGGTGTTCGAGCAAGAAATTGACAACCAGCGGTAAGATGCGACCCTGTATTCTCTAGACCCACTTTGGTGCATCCAAACGACCAGGACAGATAGATCCGACTCGTGAGGCGATTCGTTCAGAAGACCATGCGTTATAGACTTTCTTCAATTGCCGGCGTTGTGTTGTGCACTCTGGTTGTTGTTGCGTGGTCTTCGTCGCCGCATTCTCATGACACAGGAGCGCTGCAACCCAGGGCTATCGACTGGGATCGACTACTGCGGGAGCGGCGTTATTTGGAGCTTGAGAGGGCCCTCTCGTCGAAATCAAATCTGACCCTTTCGGACCGAGCCTTTTTTGAGGGAGTCATGGCAAACCGCCGCAACCGGGTTGCCGAATCGATCAAGATGCTGGAACCGCTGATGCCGTCCTTGTCCGCCACAAACAAAGATCGGGCGGTGATCGCACTGAGCACGTTGGCTGACGATTATGAGAAGACCTTCCGCTACTCAGATGCTGCGGATACTTACGAGGAGTTGGAGCGACGCTTCGGATCGTCCATGGACGACCAGGAACGGCAAAGAGTGAGCAGGGAGGCCGCACGCTGGAGTCTGTTGCGAGGAGCGCCGCCGCAGTCAGCCGAGGTGAAGGTGCCGTTCACCGTTCCGATTGCGAGAAATAAAGTCGGACTTCTGGAAGTATCGGCGGAGTTCGGCAGGTTCCACGAATCGCTGATCCTTGACACAGGCGCAAATCTTTCAGCAATCAGCTTCAACCTGGCGCGGCGGCTCGGTCTTAAGCTCTCAAGCTCGGTGGCCACTTCAGGTGGGATAGCGGGAAGAAGGATGGCGGTTCATACGGCGGTCATTCCCGAAGTTAGGCTCGGTCAGGCAAAACTACGAAATGTTGCAGTCATCGTAGTTAATGACGAAGACTTAGTCATTCCTGACCTGCACTACCGTATTCCCGGCAGTATAGGATTTCCGGTTTTGTCGGCGCTGGGCCGAATCACTTTCTTCGCAGACGGCCGGTTCGGTGTGTCGGACTGAAGGCTGAGGGAGGAACATCTGATAGCGAAGGAAAGTTATTCCTGCAGAGACTGACGCCGATCGTAGCCGCCGAGGTCGGAGGGACGGAAATGCTATTCATCATTGACACTGGCGCGGCTGGATAATTTTTCACCGTGCAATATTACCTTGAGCACAAGAAGGATTTTGCTTCGCAAACTATCGGCGATTTCGAGTTAGCTGGCGCGGGCGGCCCGCGAACCTATACGGCTTACTTCGCTGGCAAGTTGAACATGAAAATCGGTGGAGCTTGCGTCGTGGTAGACGATCTTCCTGTGATCACACAAACGAGAGGACCGTCGGATGACAAGTTTTACGGCAACGTGGGCCAAAGTGTTCTCGACCTATTCAAGAGCTACACGTTCGATTTTCAGAATATGAGTTTCAGTGCGAATGGCGATACTTGTCAGGCCAGCCGAAAACAGAGCCGGTAGTCGTCGCGTCAGCGACCGCCGTGCATGGCGCCGCCACCTCCGCCGTGAAAGCCGCCGCCACTAAAGCCCCCACCACCATGAAATCCGCTGCCACTGTGAAACCCGCCACCGCCAAACCCTCCGAAGCCCCGTGATCCGCCCATCATTCTGGGTCCGGAATGGAAGCCGCCGCCTGCAGATCCCGGTCCGCGGTAAATGCCGTACGAGTCCTTAGGGCGGTAGACCATGCGGGTAAAGGCACTTCCGCGCGCGTCTTCGCAAACCAAGGTTATACGTCCAGCCTGCATGCCTCGGAGGATCAACTATGAGAAAACTGAGTTTACTCGCCTCTCTGCTCACGTTGTGCCTAATGGGAGGTAGCGCCCACGCAAAGCAGTTTGACTTCGCGTTTGGGTGATTTCAATGCGATTTGGGCCCCGCCGCTGACAAAATCAATCACCGCTGAGGTGATGGCTGGCATCGGCGCCGAGAGCCTCCGTTTCTATACTCCTTACCCGAACTGCAACTACTATTCCTGCACGAATTACTTCAGCAGCAATCACTTTATGGGAGACTTTGGCGGAGGCATTCGATTCTATGTCTGGCATAGCGTGTTCGTGCGGCCCGAAGCACGCCTTTACCTGATCAACAACAAAGTTGAGTTCAGCTCGGATCACGCACTGCGGTACGGCATATCCATCGGCTACTCCTTTGGACATTAGCCGCCGTACACAACGCACGGGCGAGCCTGATCCGAAGTTGGGGTGACTTATGGGGAGCATTCGAAGAGCTGTTGTACCAGACGGGATAACAGTTCTTGCGTTCTTTTCGGTTCTCGTCGCGCCGTTGCTCGCGAAGGACAAACCTCCCAAGAAATCTACGGCTGTGCCCGCGACGGTGATCGCACACCTGCTACTTCCTCAGGCGACGGGAAACCAAAAGTTGCTGCAGAAGGAGAGCGGAAGGATTTATCTCTATGTGCAGCAGGCTTCCAAACAGGGTTTCATGCTCGTTGACGTCACCAAGCCAGACAAAGCCAAACTTGCCGAAGCGAAAAGCAGAATCGAGCTATCTTGCCGCAGCGGAACCTACAAATAACACGTTGAAAAAGATGGTGAGCGCGGTAGGAATCGAACCTACAACCTACTGATTAAGAGTTGTCGCACCTCAGCAGGTCAATCAGCGACTATCACCATCTGAAATCAACTACTTGCCCACAACCTAGCCCGCACGGAAGCACGTTGTCGAAGTAGCGAAAAAGCCCACATTGGCGCATACCGGCTCGAAGCGTACGGCACATTCTGCGGCACACCTCTTTCCCCAAACACATAGCCTTCACAAATAGTACGTCGTGCGTATGACTTCTGAACTCGGCGCAGATCGGGCAGTTCTAGCGCGTAGCGGCACGGCGCGTTTTTGATCGTGATCGTTTGGTTCGAATCGCTGCTTTTGGAACCGTCAATGCATCAAGTGAAGATGAACTGCTCATCCCGGCCCGGGAAAGAACACTGCGCGTCATGCGGGCTGCTTCGAAAGCTGGCGTCAAACGCGTCGTCCAGACCTCGTCTTCAGCTGCGGCTTCCTACGGAGTTGATAATCCGAACGAACGGGTTTTCACGGAAGAGGATTGGAGCAATCCGAATCATCCGGATAACGTCCCATACACCCGAAGTAAGACTTTGGCTGAGCGCACAGCCTGGGACGAGTTAGCCCGGGCGCACCCGAACATCGAGTGGGTATCGATCTTGCCGGGATTGGTTTTGGGGCCGGTTCTCGACAAGGACGCGAGCGCATCAGTCCAAGTTGTAGCCAAGATGCTCAACGGAGAATTGCCCGGAATCCCGCGTTTTGGATTCGCCGTCGTCGATGTCCGCGATATCGCAGATCTCCACCTGCGAGCGATGCGAGCGCCACAAGCCGCCGGTCAGCGTTATCTTGGTTCCGGTTCCTTCGGGATGACGACTGAGATTGCTCAAATCCTTCGTGACAAATTAGGAAGCGAGGCCCGGAAAGTCCCTGTACGAAGACTTCCAGACTGGCTGGTAAAAATGGTCGGCCTCTTCGATGCTGAGGTTCGCGGTCAACTGTTCGAGCTGGGCAGGAAGCGTCGGTTCTCCAGCGCCAAATCAGAGCGAGACCTCGGATGGCGGCCACGCCCGGTAGCCGACACCATCGTCGATACGGCAACTAGTCTCCGAGGTGTGAGTGCGCTCCGCCAATAAAAGGAACATACAAAGACGGGGCAGAGCTGCCCGGCTATCGACAAGGCAAATCCGACGGGATCTAGAAACCTAACCGGGAACGGCACTTGCCGTGACAGGGAACTCAAGGGGCCGGTGATTGCCGGCCGCTCACGTCTCGAACACCAGTTGTCACCTCAGCAGCCCCGAGTAGTGCGCCTAGTCCTCGATCAGACCGTCGGCCTGCCAGACAACTTCGAGAATTAGTGGCGCGCGGTACTTGGCACGCTCTTCGAGACCTAGTCACCCCGCGGGATTCAATCACTCACGCGTTGGCGAGTTGCGTAGGCGGCAACCTTAAGCCGATTTCCACACAATTGCATGCTGCACAACCTGCCATCGTAACCGAAAGCAAATCCTCGAGGGAAAGGCACGACCCGAGGCGTAGGGTTCCCTTCTTGCTTGTGTCGTAGAGTTATCACCTTCACCGTCGGGACCGATTCCTGACGCGAGGAACATTAGCCGGCCGGTTGAGGTACTCCCCGTGGTCGTCATGCGACTTTTTCTCTCCGAGCGACAGATTCACTCTTGGATCGCATGGATTTGACCAGGTCGGCCGACGACGCTCCTTCGAGCGACAATCCGTAGCCAACTTCTCGCACGATGCGCTCCTTCAACGGTTGAATGAAGTGAATGCGTGTGTTTCGGCGGGTCACCTCCGGAGCCTTCAGGTACAGCTCGGCCAATTCCCGTGCCCGACTGAGCGCCTTACCGTTCGGCACAACCTCGGCAACCACTCCCCATTCACGTGCAGTACCCGCCGGCAGCGGCTGCGGGTTCAGCAGGAACGCCTCCGCCCGTCCCGCTCCAGCGCGATAGCTCCACGTGGTAAAGATTCCGTCACCGGGGGCAACGCCCGCGGAGAAGTGGGCCACGTCCTGGAAAGTCGCGCCCTCCGCAGCCACAATCACGCTGGCAAGAAGTGCGTAGTCGGAATGCACATGGGCGCGTCCCTCGATAGCCGCGATCACCGGCACGCGTATGTTGGCTATATTTTCCAACACCTGAACGCCTTCGTCGTGAACCTGGCTCCAAACGCCGGGATCGGAGACATCACCGAAAGAGGACCAATCGACATCAGTAATGAATTCCCCACCTGCACCCGTGAGGATTACGATCTTGTTCGCTCGATCTTGCGAAATCCGATAGAAGGCCTCGACAAATTCTGTGTGAGCTGGCGCGCTCATGATGAACGCACCGCCATTGTTATGGAACTCTGCAACCAGCACGCCCTTATCATCTCGGGTCAGCTTTAGGTTGTGATAAGCATTGAAGTAGTCACTTTGAAGTTGCATCGTATTCTCCTCTCTGTTTTGTGCCCTGGCCGTGAATCGTTCTTGCTAGTCTGCTGCGGCCGCACTCAGTGTCGCAATTGCCTTAGCGTTTCCGAAGGCTCTGGACGGATCGTGTAATCCGCGTTTACATTTGCTGCGCGGATCGTGCCAGCTTTATCGATGATGTAGCGTGCAGGCATCGGCAACCGATATTCTGGTTCATCATTGAATCTGTCCAAAGTGCTTCCAAAGGATTTGTAAAGGTCGCGCAAATAATCGGGCAGTGTGAAGACGAGCCGAAACTGCTCCGCGACCTTTAGGTGAAGATCAGTCAGAATATCGAACGACAGGTTCAGCTTTTTGTGCAGAGCCCGCGTATACCGTTCGAGCTCAGGAGTGATTACAACAATTCGTGCACCCAAGGCTCGCACCTCGGAATCGATCTGCTGTAGAGCCTCCAGCTCCACATTGCAGTAGGGTCACCAGTGCCCTCGGAAGAAGCTGACTACCATCGGCCCCAGGCGGAGGAGATCCGTCGAGTCTATCTCTGCGTGATCCTGATTGAATAAGGTGAAATTGGGAGCACGGTCCCCAACCCTCAACGCTCGCCCTTCAATTCCTGTGGCCGTGAGCTCGGCTGTCGCGCGATGCATGGTTTCGATGGCTTCGCGCGGTGCGTTGTATGGCGGAGCCCCGGATTCAAATGATTTCTTAAATTCATCCAGTCGTTCCTGAAGACCAGCCATTGCATTCCCCTTCTGCGGCGCGGAACTGAGGATTGAAGAAGTTCGAGAAGTGGATTTGGCAATTTTACTTCAGATCGCGGTTCGCCCTCCATCTACGGCAAGCTTTGCGCCGTAGATGAAACTTGCGCGATCTGTCGCCAAGAAGACAATTGCCTCCGCTATCTCGTCGGCTGTAGCTGGACGTCCCGCCGGTCCCTGAGCAGCAAGCTGCTCCAGACCCTCGCCCATCGCATCCGTACCTTCCGTGCGCGTGGGCCCAGGGCTCACCGCATTCACGCGAACGCCGCTCGGTCCATATTCAGCCGCCCAAGTTTTCGTCAACAGATTGATGGCGGCCTTGCTCGAACCGTAGAGGCTCATCCCCGGCGCTCCGTAATCTGCAGCCATGGTCGACAGATTTACGATCGCGCCTTTACCTCTCTTCGCCATCAGTGGAGCAAGTTCCGCGACTAGGAAATACGGCACTTTCACATTGATTGAAAAAACACGGTCAAACTGTTCTTCGGTCATTTCATGTGTGGGCCCGAACGGATAGATCCCTGCATTGTTGATCAGAATATCGACGTGGCCATTTCCGAGTTCGATCGCCCTTTTCGCCACGTCGCGTGCGCTGGCTGCATCTCGAAGGTCCGAAGAAATAAAATCTGCCTTGCCTCCAGCCCCGTGAATTTCGTCGACCGTGTTCTTCCCGCGCTCGGCATTCCGGCCCACGACCAAAACATGGATGCCAAGCTGCGCCAGCTTCTTGGCCGTCGCACGACCGATTCCGCTCGTTCCTCCAGTGATAAGGGCGGTGGAAGTGTTATTTGTCATCCGCAACTCCCGAAACGAAACCCTCCCTACTTAGACTCACCTGGACGTAGGGCGGATTCAAAGTCGATCATATTCGTCGAGGATAATGGCTTGCACCTACCGGTGCGAGTCGCTGGGCGTAACGCTCGCCTACCTGGAAGGCAAGGATGCCGAGTCCGAGGAAGCGCAGGAACATGCGAACAGCAGCAGCCTGGTGCTGTACGCGTGAATCAAAAGCGTCACGGCGGGAGATCTGTGGACATCCAGCTTGGATTTCCCGTTGGTGCCCTTTACGCGGATAACTTCAGGGTGGCCCGTCATCCTTCCAATAAGCAGGATCGAAAAGGCGCCGAATCACATTCATGGGGCGAACCACCGATGCTATTGTCGCTATGCTGCTGAGTCTGCGATTGGCAAGTAAACGGCAATCACAATAGAGTGCATGCCTCGTTAAAGTCGAGCCGAGGCCCCCGCGGCATGAGCGTCGCAGGGTCGCCATAGCCGATATTGCAGAGAAAATTCGATTTCACGTGTCCTTCAGGGAAGAACTCCTGCTCGCAGGACTCACATTTGCCAGCTGCAAAGAACTCCTCATCGAGTTTTGCGTTATCAAAGCCTGACATCGGCCCGCAGTCCAGTCCCAGAGCCCGCGCCGCAAGTATCATGTAGGCTCCTTGCAAGGTAGAGTTCCGCAGCGCAGTCTCCTGGACCAGCTGGGGGTTGTTCACAAACATATCGCGCATGGCGGGGTAGTGTGGAAACAGCCTGGGCACCTTGTCATAGAATTTCAAATCATAGGCGATGATGACCGTGACCGGAGCGGCCATCGTCTTCTGTACGTTACCAGGCGCGAGTGATGCACGGAGGCGCTCCTTTGCAGCCGTGGAACGAATGAATAAGAACCTCGCAGGACTGATGTTTGCGCTCGTGGGCCCCCACTTCAGTGTGTCGTAGAGCTGCCGCAGCAGTTCCTCGGGCACGGGCTTGGGAAGCCATGCGTTGTAGGTACGGGCTTTCCGGAACACTAGGTCAAGGGCGTCATCACTCACTCTTATTTTCTCGATCCTCTCCATCATTGTCACGGTTCCCTCCTAATTCATTCGGTTTCACAAAAATCCCATTGACATGCTCGAACTCCGCTGCCAACAAAGGCGATTCGGAGATTCATTCGCTCGACACGAACCGGCAGCACAACGAACAGGGACACGACAGCAGAACGTCTTTCCATATCACTCCGGAAGGCAGGCAAGCGCCGCCACGCCATCTGCAAGGCCGGGGCCCGGCCAAGGAAGGTCCATAGTCTTCCAGCTCCGTCCTGCATCACCTGATCTGAAGAGGCCGCGGTTGTTGGCGGCGTAGATGACGCCTGGTTCGCCAGCATGAGTAGCAAACCGGCTCACCGTCGTTCCCTTCGCCTCCGGTAGACCGCTCATTGCCTGCTCCCATTGGTTGAGCCCGGTCTTCCGATAGACGTACGCCTCGGCCCCTCGCGGCGAATAGGCGGAGCCGGGTCCGTCTGTTGCTGACACGATCACAGTACTTGGATCCGCCGGATCCACGGCAACGCCCACGAGGTAGAGGTGCTTCAATCCATCCTCGGGCGATCTCCACGAGTCCCCCGCATCGATGCTTTCAAAGTACCCGTCGCCGGCGGCTGAGTAGATCCGCCCGGGTGCAAATGGATGCGTCACCGCTGTGTGCGTGTCGTACGGACCGCCGCGAACCCGATCACGCCAAGTCCGCCCGCCGTCGAACGTGCGCACAAGCGCGCCTGCCTCGATCGCGACGAACACGCGATCCGCGACGCTAACATCGGCTTCGATCCACCGAACATGATGCGTGTCAGGGCGTGGGGGAAAACTCCAGGTGTCAGCGGAAGGGAGCGCACGCACTCCGGTGAGGTCCACCCAGCTATCGCCGCCACTGTCGGAGCGAAACACCGCACTTGGTTCGGTGCCGGCATAGACGATACCGAACCCATCAGCTTGTCCCGCGTGACCCACATCAACCGCGGTCATCATCGGGTGGTCGATGCCCGGTCCGACTGGTTCCCAATTCCGGCCGCTGTCGCGGCTTCGGAAGAGACCGTCACACGCGGTTCCGCAGTACACTTGAGCCGGGCTGCGCAAGTCGACCGCGACACATTCGGGCGATAACCCGTCCAAGTGTTCGTCGATCGTCCAGGTGGAGGCGCGCCGAGCGATCAACAGGGCCGCGCGTGTTACGACTACGAAACCGACCATGACTCAATCTCCTTCTGGAACAACCCGGCAAAGCCCGGCCTCACATCAACAAGATCGTCCAGCTCAGGGTAGCTTGTCGAAAAAAAGGTAGAGAGCGGCGATGCGGCCGTCGCGGGCGATGAGGAAATCAGTTCCGGCGTAGGACGGCGGCGCGCCCGGGCGCCCCGCTACCCATTTGACGCGGCCGCCATTGCCCAATTCCTCGGGCTGCGAAATGGGCTGATATTGAAAGTCGGGGTGAGTCGCTTTGATCGCGCCGGCGATGCGGTCGATTTCGTCGCGGCCTCGAAAGGCGCCTTTACTCGGGTCGTAGAACACACCATCCTCGTTCCAAAGTTCGTCGAGGGCGACACGGCGGCGCGCTGGGTCGTTTTCACCGAAGACGTCGTGAAGGTTGCGGATCAGCAACGTCGATATGCTGTAGGACATAGTGGTGTCACCTTTGGGTCGAACGCTTGACCGCGGAGGCGAAGTCAGACGGCACGCCCATTTGCTTGAGCATGATGTTGAGCGCGGGGTAGCAGTCGAATCTGTCGATCTTGCCGTTCCTCATGTAGAAGAAATCCGCGCACGGGATGTTGACCTTTGCTCCTGTTGGATGGATCACGCCAGCAGGCGTTTCCATCGGGCCGCGAAAAGTTCCTTGAATTGACAGCTCAGTGGCGACGACGTCGCCCATGACATTGACCCGGTGTAGTTCGCGGTGAACGTCAGGAAACATTTGTCCAAAGGCGATTACGACGTCTCTTAGATGCTCGCCTCGATATGACTCTTCCCCGGTGACGTTTTTAAACACTCCATCCTCGGTGAAGCTGCCGATCCATCCGGGGATATCGAGAACGTTCCCCTCAGCCGTGTGGTAGGCGTTTCGTACGATTGCCTCGTTGTCATAGTTCATTTGAGAATCCCTCCTCGTGATTGCTTCGTAGATTTCCGTCGTAAGAGATGTCTAGGACACACGAAGCACGATCTTGCCGTGTGACCTGCGTCTTGCCGCTCCCGGCCCACCGGACGACAGCCCATGAACCCTTGGCAGGTTTTCGGCGATGTCCTTCCAGGCCTGGGCCACATCTTGGAGCGCGTACACGGTCGCGACGTCCGGTCGTATCGTCCGCTCTTCCAGCAGCCGCCCGATTCCGTCGAGCACACCCCCTGATGGCGTGAGCCTCATCATCACGCCCGACACACGGTGCATCGCTGCCTCTTCCTGCGATACGGGCTGAACGGCGGATACGAGATGGCCACCTTCCTTCAAGACGAGGAACGACCGCTTCTGTGTATCGCCACCGACCAAGTCGAAGACCATATCGACCTTCTCTCGCAGAACCTTCTCGAACTGCTCCTCTCGATAATCGATAACCCGGCTGGCTCCGATGGAGTTGAGGTACGCCTCATCGTCGCCGCTTGCGGTCGCAATGACGGTGGCGCCGGCATGCGATGCCAATTGCACCGCATAGGCCCCCACAGCGCCGGCACCACCATGAATCAGAATCGTTTGTCCCTTTTCCAGGTGACCGTGGGTGAAGAGTCCCTGCCACGCAGTTTGGGAGGCCACCGGCACGGATGTCGCCTCCTCAAATGAGAGGTTGGATGGTTTCCTTGCGATGGCCGTCGCCTTGACGGCCAGATACTCCGCGTACGCGCCGCCCGTCTCGTTGGCAGCGAACACGGCATCACCTGGCGCATATGCCTCAACGTCACCGCCAATCTGTTCGACGACCCCTGAAAACTCATGGCCAGGTACCCACGGCAGCTCGATCGGGAGTATCTGCCTTGCCGTTCCGGAGGCCTTGACAAGATCCAGATGATTGACGGCGGCACCCTTGATCTTCACCAAGATCTCGTCGCGTGCAATCGTCGGCGTCGGTACATCGTTGAACACCAACTGCCCACCGTATTCCAACAATCTGACAGCTTTCATGCTAGCTCTCCTAAGTCTGCCGAACTGGCGCCACACGCAGTCTCATGAAGACTGAGCCAGCCGCCAGCGTCGGGCTCTATGCGCTCTGCAGAAGCGCATTCCAATCCCGTGTCTTCGCCCAAGACTCAAAGTCGTGGAAGGCCACGTCGGGGAACTCGCGACGAAGTGCGGCACGATCCACCGTAAAACCGACGCGGTCGAACCATTCGTACATCTTGACGGCATCCTCGCCCATACGTTGGCGGACGACCTCGAGCGGGACCTGAAAGTAGCTAAATGGATGCCCGGTGACGCGCGAAAGAATGGCGAGGGCGTCATTCCCCGTAAGCTCGTCGCTCGCGAGGTCGAGGCTCTTGCCGGTGAAGCGACGGGCGTTCTCGAGGATGCGAACGGCGACCGCCCCGATGTCCACGACCGCAACTTGCGCGAGCACCCTTGTCGGTGGAAGCGCCGACGCGTAGATCCCTTTAGCGAGTTGCTCTTTCACGAAATAGATGTTTTCAATGAAGGCAACGGGTGCAAGAATCGTCGCGCGGACACCGATTTTGGCGATGTGCTTCTCGACCTCGTACTTGCTGTCGAAGTGCGGAATGCCCGTCTGTCGGTTGGCGGAGCCGATGGAAGTGAAGACGAGATGGACGCCTGCTGCCTTGGCTGCATCGGCGGCGACAATACCTTGTCCTCTCTCGGCCTGGGTGCCCCCCGACGGCGTCGTCATCGCGAATAGAGAGGTCGCTCCTTCGAGCGCCTTCGTAATCGCCGAAGTGTCTTCGAGGGACGCCGCAACAAGTGTCGCCCCGGCACTCGCGAGCAACTTGGCCTGGCTTGAGTTCGGGTCGCGCGTGACGGCGCGAACCTTGTGGCCTCGCTCAAGGAGGCCCCGCGCGACGGCGCCGCCTTGTTTACCCGTGGATGCCGTGACGACGACGGTGAGCTCTTGTGCCATGTTCTTGTTTTTTTCTCCTACGGTCAGGCCCGCGTCTGCAAGCGTGACTGGAACAACCCGGAAAATGCCGGTCGCACGTCGATGAAGATCACCGCCCACAGTACAGCCACGAAGAGGGCAAGCGGAAGCCCGCTCGGTGCCATCAAAGCGTGGAAAGTAAGGATGTTGACAATCACTGGTGCCAGCAGTGCCACCGCCAACGGTACGTAACGGTTGGCCAGCAAAAGTACACCTGCGATGACCTGAAACGCGAAGATCACCCACAGGTAATGCGAGACATAAAGGGCACCCATGAACTGTCCAGCAATGCCCGGGGGCGGGGGAAAGGGAATGAAGTGCAGGAAGCCGTTCAGGCCCATAACAAGAAAGATCACGCCCGCTAGATATCGGGCAACTGCGGAAGCGGTTTTCATAACCTGGTTCTCCTTTTCGACCGGCGCCATTGCATTGGTGCCATGTCTATTGACATCAATACAATTGATGATGATATACTCTAGAGAGATTCAGGTTTTTTATGACCCGTGGCAATCAAGAGACGGACCACATCTGGCTAGTAATGATGAAGGCCATGCGCGCCCTGACAAGGTACGCAACCGCTGGTATTGAAGAGACCGGACTGGGCCTCTCGGACTTCGGAGTGCTGGAACTCGTGCTGAACAAAGGGCCTCTTCCCGTCAATACAATAGGCCCAATCGTTGATTTGACCCCCGGCTCGATCAGTACTGCTGTGGACCGTCTCTTCGCGAAGGGCTTGGTAACCCGTGTCGAGAGCACAGAAGACCGACGCGTTCGGATCGTTGCCCTCACCCCTCGCGGCAAGGATCTGATTGTTTCCGCCTTTCGAAAGCATTCCGGGCAGATGAATAGAGTATTCTCCAAACTAAGCCCGGAGGAGCTTCGTGGTCTCGAAGTGGCGCTTAAGAAGGTCGGCAAGCATGCCGCGGCGCTGATAAAGCAGAGTTGAGCGGCTGCATGCCAGTCCGGTTTCATGCGCCGGACCGCCGTCTGAGTCTCTCGGGTCCCGGAGTAAGCGACTTTTACGTCGACTGGATTAAGGAGCGCACACTGTGATAGCAGTAACTACCGGTAGTCTTGCATGAACCCATTGCAGCCGCCACCGAACAGTCCTGACGTGGGCCATGCACGAGTTGTCATCGTGGGCGCGAGTGGGATGGTTGGCGGCTACGCTCTCCGTTACGCGATTGACCACCCGGCTGTTGCAAGTGTGACGGCAATCGGACGCAAGAAGCTCAGTACGAAGCACGCGAAGCTGAAAGAGATTTTACATGCAGACTTCGCGGACTGCTCCCCGCTTTTGGATGTTCTCACGGGGCAAGACGCGGCCGTCTTTTGCCTTGGCGCGTACACGGGGAAAGTTTCTGATGCGGAGTTCCGCGCGATTGCTGTGGACTATCCAATCGAGTTCGCGCGGGTTCTCCGCGCCGGCAGCCCCTGCGCAGCCTTCTCGTTCTTGAGCGGGAATGGCGCAGACCCGACCGGACGTAGTCGGATTCCTTTCGCACGCTACAAGGGACAAGCTGAGACCGCACTCCTATCGGCCGGATTTCCCCACATCTACATTTTCCGACCGGCCTACATCTATCCCGTGGAGCCTCGGAAGGAACCGAATCTCGGCTATCGACTGTTGCGGTCCGTCTACCCAGTGTTTCGGTTGGTATTTCCCAACCAGGTGATTCGCGCTGACGATCTGGCGCGGGCAATGGTGAATGCTGCCGTCCAACAAACTGATGATCACCGAAGCCCTGTTTTCGAGAACCGCGACATCCGGGCCATGGTCGAATCGCTTCGCACCAAACGAATGTGAGATCAGTGCAGCCCGCCTGGAATTTCCAAACTGGAGTAGACTTCTGCTGTTTCGTGTCTGAGGATGGATTGTTCGTGCTTGACGACAAACGTGCCTTGCGGTGAAGGAGACTCAAGTGGGAGGATTAATTCCACTCAGCGACGCCTCGCGACGTCCGGCGCGACTTCCGGTTGTTACCGCGTTCATTATCGCGGTAAATGTCTTCGTGTTTCTTCTTGAGCTGACGCGCGGCGACGCGTTTGTCATGCAGTGGTCTGCGCTTCCTGCACAGATCATCTCCGGCCATCGCTGGGTCACCGTTTTCACTGCGATGTTCATGCACGGCAGTTGGTCTCACATCATCGGGAACATGGTCTTCCTTTGGGCCTTTGGTCCTGAGATCGAAGGCGCGATGGGTCGCGGTCGTTATCTCATCTTCTATCTGGTGGGCGGACTGGTGGCCATGCTTGCCCAGATTGTGGCAGATCCTCATTCCACCGTTCCAAATCTGGGCGCGAGCGGAGCCATTGCTGCAGTAATGGGCGCGTTCATCGTGACCTATCCGCGGGATCGGATCAAGGCGGTCCTGTTCATTTTTATATTCGTGAAAATCACGTTCATTCCGGCAGCGCTCTTGATTGGTTTTTGGTTCCTCACCCAACTCGTGCACGCAGGATCTGTCGCGCAGGTGCAGACCGGCGGTGTGGCTTATTTGGCCCACGTCGGAGGGTTTGCGTTTGGAGCGCTGACCGGACGTCTTTTCGAACGTTCGTCTCGAATGTCTGAGGAACCGAGCGTAGATTGATTTCATCGCCCACGGAAAAGGCTCAATGGTAGGAAAGTCGGCAGGTTTAGGGCGGCCACTGCGCGTTCCGACGTTTCGCAATCTGCTGATCGCAGATCTTGTCTCCGATATTGGCACCTTCATGCAGAGCGTTGGCGCCGCGTGGTTGATGGTTTCACTGCACGCTGGTCCGGGATATGTCGCTCTCATCCAAACCGCGGCTTCCCTTCCTTACTTTTTGCTCGCGCTGCCTGCGGGCGCCGCTGGGGATATCTTCGATCGCCGCAGACTCGTCCTATTTACAGAAGTCTGGATGATGGGGGTGGCGCTGATATTGGCCGTTCTGACCATCGTCGGCCTGACTTCGCCCTGGCTGCTGCTCGCACTGACATTCGCTCTCTCTGCTGGAGACGCGTTTGAGACTCCCACCTGGCGCGCCGTCCTGCCCGAATTGGTATCCAAGGACGACCTAGCGGCGGCATCCGCCTTGAACGGCATCGAATTCAATCTTGCCAGAGCAGTGGGTCCAGCACTGGCCGGCATGGTGATTGCGGTTGCGGGCGTCTCCACGGCCTTTATCGCAAACGTCATTTCGTTTTGCGGCGTGATTGTCGTGGTCGCCAGATGGAAAAGATCAGTTCGAAAGCAGACCGCGCCTCCGGAAACATCGACGGGCGCCACTGTCGCCGCGGTTCGCTATGTTCGCAACTCTCCTGCGATACTTACGGTCCTAATTCGCACCGGCATCGTTCTGTTCTTTTCCAGTTCGCTGTTTGCGTTACTGCCCTCTGTTGCCAGAAGCGTGGATGAGAGGGCGATCGGGTACGGGCTGTTATTGGGTTGCTTTGGGGCAGGCGCGATCGGTGGTGCCCTGTTCATGCAGACGCTACGCGCCCGCTTCTCCACGGAGATGATCGTCTCCGCCGGCGTAGTGATCCTGGGCACCGCGATCGTGACGATCACTCGGCTGCATCGGTTGAGCACTCTTGCACTGGTCATTCTCGTCAGCGGCGCGGCTTGGGTCCTCTTCATCTCTCTTATTAATGCCTTGGTGCAGAACCTCGCTCCGGATTGGGTGCGAGCGCGAGTGTTGGCGATTTTCACGCTGGTCTATATGGGGGCTTTCGCCCTGGGAAGCGCTGCTTGGGGCGGGGTCGCCCAGCATCGGAGTGTTCGGTTGGCTCTGATCTACTCTGGGCTTGGTACCGTCGGGAGCGCGGTCCCTGCCCTGTTCGGCAAGCTGCCCGACTCCACGGCAGATCTCAGTCCATGGAATCACTGGCGAATGCCGGTCATCGTCAAAGAGGTTAGCGACGAACTTCTTGGTGGCCCGGTGTTGGTCACGATCGAATACTCCGTCATTGCAGAGCAGGAGTCAAACTTCATGAAGGCGATGCGTCAATACTCCCGCGTTCGGCGTCGTGATGGCGCGTATAAATGGGGGATCTATCGCGATATCGAGATGCCAAATCGGTTTGTGGAGATATTCTTGGTCCATTCGTGGGCCGAACATCTACGTCAACACGAGCGGCAGACAAAAGCGGATTGTGAGGTGGAGCAACGAGTCTACAGTTACGTCGCCGGCGAGCCGAAAGTGCGGCACCTTCTCTACGCGGATTCCCCGCGCCCTTCGAATGTTGTTTAGCTTCGGACCGCAGCAGAAAAAAGGTGGTGTCACGATAAATGTAGATTTTGGTACGCCCGGCGATTTTTCGCGTTACATCGCGCCGTTGCTATTCCAGGGGCTGGTACCGAAACTCATAAGCAGGATTTTGGAACAGGCTGGCACAAAGATTAAGGCGGCACCGACTAGGTCTACAATGACTTACCCACAGCCACGCCCGCACGGAAGCGCTCTGTAGAAGTAGGGAAAAAGCCCGTATGGGCGCATACCGGCTCGAAGCGTACGGCACATTCTGCGGCACACTTGGCAAGCCGTAGCCAGGCCGCTTCGGCAACTGGATGTGAATCGCTGACCTTTGGGTTATGAGCCCAGGCGGTCAATCTAACTTGTTGTTGATTCGACGACTCTTGCACCTCTCGACACCTGGTTTTGACCCTATTCGGGGTCGATTCTTTGCCCAAGTTTTGCCCAAGTTTTTTGCCTTGTTCTTACCGAGCTGCCTCGATCTGCTGCTTACTTGATATCGAGTTCTGTCAACTTGTCGATAGGGCGCGCCAGTACAACCTTGTTCTCTCGCACCACAATCGGCCTCTGCAACAGCTCAGGATATTCAGCCATGACCTGGAGCAGTTGGTCGTCGCTCAGATTCTTGCCTACCACGTGCTGCCGATACGCGCCTTCGTTCGTCCGCAACGCATCTTGCGGCCTCATTCCGGCGCCACGCAATAACTGCTTGATCTCATCTGCCGAGAGCCGCTCCTCCATGCAGTTGATGCTCTCGAAGTCGACGCCTTTCGCAGTCAAGACACGCTTGACCTCGCGGCACTTGCTTCACGTCGGCTTTTCGTAAACGATGACTTTTGTTGCGTGCTTCATTTCCTGCGTCCGGAGACTGCTCCTATGCGCTTGCTCAACCACGCGCCGAAAAAAGATCGTAGCAGAGCCTCAGGTAATGTACCTGGAGCACTTCATTGGTTGTACTTCTTCTTATAAAAATCGAGCTGCTGTTGAAGTTGCTCTTTGCTGAGGCCCTTTGTCCACTGGTGGTAAGGGCTGTTCATAACGTCCGCGGTCACACCGGGAAGAAGCGCCTCAGCTTCGGGAATGAATTCCGTATAGAAGGTCTTCCCGACTTCGTAGAAGCCGTGCCACTGCGTGTAATCCGGGCCCATCATTGCTGTCCCCATCCGAGCCCGCCGCCCCTGATGATGCCAGAGTTCATAATAGGTCCATTCGATTTCTTCATCGAAGGGTGTCTTCGTGAGTTTGTTTGCGGAATAGAGCTTATCCATGATCGCTTTGGCTGGCTTGGCAAACTTCTCGTTATAGAGATCGACTGTATTCTCATATTGCTTGTAGAAGTTCTCTACCCAGCCGGTCGCGTGGCAGTTCGAGCAGACGTCCTGCATGGCGGCACGTCGCTTTTCCCAGTTTTCCAGCTTGAAGCTGACGACTGGCCGAAGTGTGAAGCTAATACGGTCGCCCACATCGTGGGTCACTGGCTGATTACTGGTCGCGCTCATGTGACAGGTTGCGCATGTGGGCGCCGCCGAGTAGTCCTTGCCAACCACCCAGGACTTTGCATCCAGGTTCATCTTGGCAATGTTGGCGCGGAACTGAATGCCATGTTTCGATTCGGTGTAGATCTCCATCTGCGGATGATCGGGACCCAGGTGACACTTCCCACAGTTCTCGGGCTGGCGGGCCAGTGCTGAACTGAAGGAGTGCCGTCCATGACAGGCGGCGCAGGAGCCTCGGCTGCCGTCAGGATTCACGCGCCCAACCCCACTGTTCGGCCAGGTATCCGCGTCAAACTTGCCGTCTTTCAAATATTTGACTTCGCTGCCGTGACACTGCCGGCATCCGTTTGCTGCGGCTGGGCCGCCCTCCACTACCTCTCCCAACATGTTATCCAGAGAGCCGATGAATTGTGCCGCCTGAGAATGACGACTCTTTTCGAACTGTTCTACTTCTTTGCCGTGACAGCGCCCGCAGTAGTTGGGTGTAACAATCACGGCGATGCGCTGGCCGTAGTGCTCAAATGTGGCGGGATCTTTCTCATTGGCACGATGGCACGAGTAGCAGTCCACATTCTTCTTGGCGTGGGCGCTTTCTCGCCACTGCTCCACAATGCCCGGCGTTACTAGTGCTGTGGCAATCCAGGCATGCCTGACCTTCTGCAGATACTTGGGCATGAGCAACAGTAATCACCGGGAAGAGAAGAAAACTGAGAAAAGCCAAAAAGCGCATGGGAACCTCCGATCGCCAACGTTCTTGCTGCAATCATAGCCCGAGCTACCTGGTGCGTTTGGCTGGCTTCGAGTCGGTTACTGCGCCTGTTCCATCGCAATTGCTCGGGGGAAAAGGATGTTGTTTTCAAGGTGAATGTGCTCATGCAGATCAGCTTCGAATTCAGACAACGCCTTGTAGAGAGTCTGGTAGCTGACGCAGGCGTCGGACGGAGCCACGTAACCACTGCTGGCCTGACGCATAGCTCGCAATGCACTGCCAGCGGACTCGTGTTCATGTTCCATCATCGAAACCGGGTTTTGCACGCTGCCGAAGGGCGGTGGGAGGACGGGCTCATTCTGAATGACGGCTTCCTCCATCCTGACGATGTAAGGAAACAACACCATCTCTTCCTTCATCATGTGCATGGTCAGTTCCTGCGCCAGCCCGGCGAAGGTTGTGCGCACCTCCACCAGTTCAGGATGGTTTTGGCCATGCACAGAGCAGACCTTGACGAACAAAGGACCGAGGCGGGCAATCTCCTCACGCGTGTACTTGTGATGAGTACTGTTGATGTGTGCGACCAGATCTCCTAGCGGCTCCATTTGCCAGTCATAGATCTTCTGCGCCGCCCGCGTTGTCTGCTCCGCCATTTCGAGTGAATCCAGTACCTGATCCACTGGCAGATTCGCCGCGCGGCACGCTTGTTCTAAAGATTGATTTCCGCCGCAACAATAGTCGATACCCAGCTTTTCAAAAACCCGGGTTGCAGCAGGGTTTTCCAGAGCCAATTCCCGCACAGTCTTCTCAGTGGCCACCTTCATCGCATCCTCCTCGGTAGCGCATCTCCATTCCTTGGGGCGCTCGATGTTGTCAGGTTAGTGGAGTGGCGGAGCCGTGCCGATGACTTTTGTCACGGCGACGGCGAGAAGCCGTGAGACTTGGGGTTGGAAGCTCTCGAAAGAGCTACTCGGCAGATGGGAGTTCGGATTCCAAAGCCTTCAGATCGTGGATGATTACGCTGCGTCCATCGATCTTTAGCAATCCTTCGGATTGAAAGCGGGAGAGATTCCGGGAAACCAGCTCGCGGACCGTCCCAATCTGCGACGCCAATTCCTGGTTGCTAATCGGCAAAGTAACCTCCACTCCGTCAGCCGCACGCTTGCCTTCAGTTCGGGCAAGACGCAAGAGGAATGAAGCCAGCCGGTGCCGCACTGTGGTAAATGAAAGCTCCTCGATGATTCCCACCAGCCGTCGCAGCCGGGCACCCACCACGCGCAGCACCTTGAGCGCAACTTGAGGATGAGCCAGGCAAAGTGCCTGAAAGTCTTGTTTACTGACGAACAGAAGCGTAGCGTCGTCGACGGAGGTCACCGAGGCCGGGTAGTTGCCTCCATCGAAGACCGGGAGCTCTGCGACGGAGCTGCCTGGCCCATCGATACTGAGAACCTGTTCACGTCCACCGGCGGAACTTTTGAAGATACGGACGTGTCCGGACTCGACGACATACAGTCCCGCGCACGGCTCACCCTCGCTGAAAACGGTTTCGCCCGGAGAATAACGGCGAGGCACTGCTCGCTGGGCCAGGAAAGCGAGTTCAGATTCCGTGAGCCCAGAGAAGATCTGGACCTTCGCCAGTGTCTGAGCGTGGTCAACCTTGCTTTCCGCCACGGTGGCTATTGTACCGAAGCGAGCCGGCAAACAAGCACGAGGGGAACCGCGCGGGCAGCTTATCGCACGCCGAGCGGGAACGGCGCCGCCAGCATCTTAGCGCGGCCCGTCTTCGCCACGTTCATGGTTCGCCACAGCTCGACTCCCCACCACAGCAGCGCCGTGAACTCGATGAAACCGGTCAATCCCACCAGCGGAAAAGCAACGCTGGGCACGAAATCAGTGAGTACCTGCAACAGGACGCGCCCCGAACAGCCAAGGTTGATGAGAATGAAAGGTGCCCAAAGCGAATTCATCCGCCTGGCGTCCATCCCGGCCAGGATCGGAACGACCCGCGAAGACACCCCGATAATCATCAGGCTGATGAAACCCACCGTGAATGCGTGCCGATGCGAGCCCATGTAGGTGTGCGCGAACACCTGGTGCGTAAGCACGCCATAGAGCGGGAAGAATGGCATCATCACGCAGGAAAACAGGAGCCATATGTACGCTGCTCGAACGAACTTGAAGGTCCGGTCCGGTTGCGAAGGCTTGCTGAATACACCAATTTGCCGCGCCAGCAGAAAGGCCCAAACCGGCATGAGCAAATAAGCGACCTCGAGGCCGAGGGCAAAGTAAAGCTCGTGTGTTGTGAGCAGAAACACATAGCTGACTATGTTTAGAATCAGACTTCCGTTGATCAACCAGAAGATCAAGCTCTGACGGTCGCGTGTAGGCCGCTCCAGACCGTACACCTGCGGAACGAAGCGTTGGCTGACGCCTGCGATGATGAGTGCCGCGAAACCAAGCAACTGGATGTCCCGCAGCGGCCCGTCAATCAGCGCGATACGCATGATCAACTCATGCTCAGCATGCGCTGTAGCCTTGGCAAAGAAAAACACAACATTCAAGATCGTGCCCAACAGGAACCATAGGAACGAACTGGCGATGAACTTTTCATAGGGATTGTGCGGTTCGATCGACTGCCGCGCCGTACGGAACAACACCAGCATGAAGAGCACAACCGCAGAAACTTGAGCGATGCCGGAGAGCGCTCCCAGCACCAAAGAGGCTGGGTTGGGCAATAGAATCTCTGCGGCCATGCCTGTAAGGATTCCCCCCGCCAGAAGATAAAAACTGAGGCTCGCAAGATCCGGACGCCACAAGGTCGTGTTCTTAAAACGCGGGAACGACTGGTAGGCGAAGCCCATGACGAACATCCCCACCCAGCCGAAGATCATGGCGTGCGCGTGCGCATGAATCGAGGGTAGCAGGCGCAATTGCAGGAAGTTCTTGCCCAACGCGATCTGTAACAAGTTGACCGCACCCCATAGGCAACCGACCGTCAATACTGTCAGCACGCCAGCTTTGAAGAAGCGCCGGTAGATGTAGTCCGGCAAGGTTTCTTTGTAGACATAAGGCTGAGCGGACGGACTTTCCATCTCGCGATTGATTTCCCGTATCAATTCATCCACGTTGACCTGATGTACCGCCGCAAAGAAAGAGAGCGACTCGCCTGGGCCTTGTTCACCGCCACAACCTTTGAGTCCGTGGCGGTCAAAGATGCGTCGCGCGTTCGGACAGCTTTCTACAACCTCAGCCACGCTCATGTTTTCGTTGATCGTGTTCATCGCTTTGCCCCCTCGCCTACCGATAGAGGCAACGTTACATGTGCGACAAGGGCGGGACGATGACTTATGTCACGGGCACCAGAAACTGTGCACTGGCATGCCGGAAACTCTCATGCGGGCCTTGTGGGAACAGAGGGATGGCCGTGCCACCAGATCAATAGGCCGCGAAAAATCTGCCCAAGGACGGATGCCGGCTGAGGTGGATCTGTGACGTGCATCACTGACGTAGGCCAAGTCGGCCATTAGCTTAGATCAAGAATCATCGAGCGTAGCTGACCTGCAACAGACTGCGCTCGGCGAGAATGGACTGTTATAACATTTCCGGTGTAACATCCCTTGACGCTCAAAGGAAAGCAGATAGTGCTGCTGCCGCTGAGTCTTATCCCAAAATGCTCCAGCCCAATTGGGTTGATACCAGTTTCCGAAGGTTGTTAGACGCCGTCCCGGACGCGACACTAGTAGTCAACCGAGCTGGAGAAATTGTTGTTACCAATTTGCAGGCGGAAAAGCTTTTCAGATACAGGCGGGAGGAGTTGATTGGACGGTCAGTCGAGTCGCTAATCCCGGCAAGGCTTCGCACTGACCATCCGCAACATCGCGAAACCTTCTTCGGCGATCCCCGAGTGCGACCGATGGGCACGGGCTTGGAGCTCTTCGTCTTGCGAGGCGATGGTGCTGAAGTTCCGGTCGAAATCAGCCTCAGCCCACTCGCCACCGAGTCTGGCACTTTCATTGTCGCCGCAATTCGCGACATGACCGAACGTCGTCGCACAGAAGAACTGAAGGCGAGCGAGGAGCGCAGCCGGCGACTGGTGCAAAGCTCCAGTGTGGCAATGATTGTCAGTCGTGGGTTAGAGCAAAAGGTCGAGTTGATGAACGACAAGTTCACGGCGCTGTTTGGTTACACGGTTGACGATGTTCCTGATGTGGCTCACTGGTGGCCTCTCGTATACCCCGATGAAGGGTATAGACAGGCTGTAAGATCCGAATGGCAAGCCCGGGTGGAAAAAGCTATCAGGGATGTGACTGACATTGAACCGATGGAAACAACGGTCAGATGCAAAGATGGATCAACCCGTCACATTGAAGCGCACCTTTCCTGCATGGGGGACACGAATCTAGTCACCCTAATTGACCTGACCGAGCGCAAGCGTCAAGAAGCCATGTTACGCGAACGCGAAGAGCGGCTGCGCGTTGCCGCCGAGGTCGGCCGGATGTATGCATGGGAGTGGGATCCTGCTACGGACTCAGTGCTACGATCCGCGGAATGTGCGGACATTCTCGGTATTGGCGACGCCGGAGGAGAGGGTAATGCGAAAGACTATTTCAGATCTATCCACCCGGACGATCGAGCCGCGTTGTGGAGTTTGGTCAATGCTTTGACGCTAGAAAACCCGGTCTATCGAACCCAATACCGCATGTTTCTCCCGGACGGTGCGCTGCTGTGGCTGGAAGAGAGCGGCCGCGCAACATTTGACGGGGACGGAAAGATGGTCCGACTGGTCGGCATGACAGCCGACATCACGGAGCGGAAGCGGGCGGAAAGTGCGCTTAAGGAGAGCGAGGATCGATATCGCGATCTGGTTGAAAACAGCCAGGATTTGATGTGCACACATGACCTTAAAGGCAGGTTGCTATCAGTGAACCCAGCCGTAGCACGAGCTCTGGGCTACGAAATCGGGGAATTGCTGCAGATGTCCATCCCCGACTTGTTGGCCCCTCGAGACCGTCCCCTGTTCGATGCGTTCGTGGACCAGATTCGGAGAGACGGAGCTTCAGCAGGTTCGATGCGTGTAATCACTCGCGCAGGCGAGGAACGAATCTGGGAATACCACAACACGCTGCGCACCGAAGACGTTCCTGAGCCCATCGTTCGAGGAATGGCCCGAGATGTCACCGAACGCAAGCGCGCCCAGAAAGCACTACGCCAAAGGGATGTTGAACTCGCGGAGGCGCTGCGCGGCATAAGCCGCAGGTTGATTGAGGCACAGGAGAAGGAACGTACCCGGATCGCTAGAGAACTACACGACGACTTCGGTCAGCGTCTTGCACTGTTGACCATCGAATTAGAACTGCTCCAGCAAAACTCTCCCGATTTGGCTGCTGGAGTCCGCAGACGCATAGGCGAACTAGGGAAGCAGACCTCCAAGATAGCGACCGATATCCAATCGTTGTCGCACGAGTTGCACTCGTCAAAATTAGAATATGTGGGCGTAGCTGCCGCCATGAGAGGTTTCTGCCAAGAATTCGGGGAGCAGCAGAAAGTGGAGGTGGATTTCAAAATCCACGATTTGCCCAGCCCTTTGTCGCCGGACATCTCTCTTGGCCTCTTCCGAGTTCTGCAAGAAGCCCTCCACAATGCGGCGAAGCACAGTGGGGTAACGCACTTCGAAGTGCGATTGTGGGGAACATCAGATGAGATTCATCTCACGGTTAGCGACTCGGGCGCGGGCTTTGACTGGGAAGTGGCAAAGCAGAGCCGAGGGCTTGGCCTCATCAGTATGGAGGAGCGGCTGAAACTGCTAGATGGGACGTTTTCAATCGAATCGCAACCCGAGCGCGGTACCAGGATTAACGCTTGTGTGCCTCTCGCTCGAGAGAGCAGAGCAATACAGGCAGCTAGGTAAAAGCTCCCCATGCAGTCGCCGATGTGGATCAGTATTCGCTGCAAATCTTCTCGAAGACTTGCTTATCTTCCTCGCGGTAAAAGCTACTCAATGAGAACCCGCAAAGAATATTCATTTCGTATCGTTTGGTTAGCTGGTTGCAGAGTTGCTCCACCTGAATAGCCGCATCCGCGTTACCTTGCGCCCACAAGATTGAAGCGCATTCCCCGCAAATCGTAACCCTTGACTGTTCCCCCGCTGTCGATCGAGCTGCTGCCGCGATCAGATCACCAACCACTCTAGAAAATCGCACTGTGTCGGGCAGATCATTCACCATGAAGGTCGAGAGCGTGTCGGCGACATCCAAAAGGAGACAGCGCCCCTGTTCAATGGCGGCAGCAATATCCACGCCATGTGCCTGCAGTCTCTGAAGAAGACTCTTCCAATGCGACTCGGTCGAGACCACGATAACCGCGTTACCGGCCTCGAGAGCGGCTTCTATAAAATCAGTAAAGCCAACTACAAAAGCTTCATCATCGGAATAGAATTCAACCTCGTGGCAGCGAGTGATCTCCTTCTTTCTCGGCACGACCACTGGGAGAGCCTCCCTGGGACGGCGGCCGCGCTCGAGGGCGTGTGCGTCTGATTCTTCGGTGAAATTGTGACCCGATAATCCGCTACTCATAAACTGTCTGCCCTGACGCACCGCTTCCACAGCAGCTAGCAACTCGCTTCCGGCATCTACCTTAACAAGGTAGCCCCCTGCCCCTAAACTGAGAGCTTCTTGCACCACATCGACAGAAGATTCTTGGCTCACAAAAAGTATTTCGGACTTGGGCGCGATCTTCCGGATTCGTCGAGCCGCTTCGATTCCATTCAGACTTGGCAGGCCAATGTCTAACAGAATCAGGGCCGGTTGCAGTTCTTCGGCTTTCTGAACTGCCTCCAACCCGTCTGACGCCTCTCCAACAATATGCAACTCTGGTCTTTTTCCCAGCGTAGAACATACGAATCGCCGAAAGGGTTCGTAATCCTCAACCACCAAAATTCCGATTCTTGACATGTGGCGCCAGCTCCCTGCTCCCTTGGATCGTGTCCATCTGCACCAAAAGGAAGCCTTGTTCTTTCCACTATCATGCGCGTTATATCATTTCTGTCAATTGGCAAAAGTTATAGGAGGGGGACTCTTTTCATAACGTTTACTGGGCAAAAGGGGGAACCCGGGCGAGTTCAGAGCGGGAATGAGAGAGCGGAAGGACTACTTCGGCAACGGATCTCGGCTGCTCTCGGCTTGCGTCCCTAACAGCAGAACCAGAATCGCCGGCGCCTAGCACAATCAGGGCGTCCATAAAAATTAGCGGTCAGGACCAACTCCGGAACCCCACCTGTTCTGTTATGGGAACGCGCATGAGTCGGGCTTGCACAGTGGAATTTGCTGGTGATTCCAAGACTCGGTAGAGAACCAGATTGTAATGCCGCTGACGGGCCGTATCCTGAACTTCTCAAAGACTTTTTCTGATCTACTCGTTACGCGCTAGTGTAGTGCGTCACAACTAACAACCTTTATCAATCCGCCTGCGTCTTACGATGTAAGGAGACGGTTGCGGATGCGCAGAGCCCCAGTCATTACGTTGAGTCCGGAGCAGCGGAGGGTGTTGGAATCGCAAGCCCGGAGCCGATCGTTTCCGCTGCGCGTCGTGGAACGGGCTCGCATCGTGTTGTTGGCGGCCTCCGGCCAGCAGGACAAGGAAATCGCCGCCCGCATGGTCACTACAGCGAAAAAAGTTTCGCGCTGGCGCAAGCGTTTCCTCGCGCTGGGGGTGGTGGGGTTGCTGAAAGACGCGCCGCGGCCCGGACGGAAACCCACAATCACTGCGCGCCTGAGGCAACGCGTCGTGACCATGACCACGCGCCAGAAGCCCAGCAACGCCACCCACTGGAGCACGCGTACTATGGCGGCGGCGGTCGGCATCAGCGAAGCCAGCGTGCGCCGCATCTGGCGCGCCCACGGTTTGAAACCGCATCGCGTGGAAACCTTTAAGATCAGCAACGATCCCGCATTCGCCGAGAAGCTGGAAGACATTGTCGGTCTGTACCTGAACCCTCCCGAACACGCGCTGGTGCTGTGCGTGGACGAGAAGAGCCAGATTCAAGCTTTGGACCGGACCCAACCCGGCCTGCCGCTGAAACGCGGACGCGGCACCACCATGACCCACGACTACAAACGCAACGGCACCGCTACCTTGTTCGCCGCGTTGAATGCAGCCAACGGCGAAGTCTATGGTCTTTGCCAAGAGCGCCACCGGCACCAGGAATGGCTTAAGTTTTTGCGCCTGCTCGACCAAACTATGCCGGCGCATCTCACCTTGCACTTGATCGGCGACAACTACGCTACTCACAAACACCCCAAGGTCCAACGCTGGCTGGCGCGGCACCCGCGGGTTCATATGCACTTCACTCCTACCAGCGCGTCGTGGCTCAACATGGTGGAGCGCTTCTTCCGCGATCTCACGCAGAACCGGCTGCGGCGCGGCGTCTTTCGCGATCTGGAAGAGCTGATCATGGCTATCGGCACTTATATCGACCGTCACAACGAAAGTCCCAAACCCTTTATCTGGACCGCCCGTGCCTCCGATATCTTGGAAAAGGTCAAACGCGCCCGCCGAACCCTGAATACACGTCGATCTGTTTGACGCACTACACTAGCACCGGACGTCTCTTTCTGCCATACAGTTTCTACCGTATTTAGCGCTCTTGGCAGAACCGCTAACATATCGTGGCGGTAGTGTCGATTCGCAAAGCTTTCAACCGAAGCAGAGGTCTGCCCCATGCGGCTCCTGATAGTGGACGACCACGAGGTTGTTCGGCGCGGTGTATGTGCGCTCCTGCTGGAGCACGCCGACTACGAGGTCTGCGGCGAAGCCGTTGATGGTCAGGATGCCCTCGACAAAGCTCGTGAGTTAAAGCCAGACCTAATCGTGATGGATGTGAGTATGCCGGGGCTAAATGGTCTCGAAGCCACTCGCCAAGTGCGCAGCATTCTTCCGGGTTGCGAAGTATTGATCCTGAGCCAGCACGAAAATTCCGAAATGGCTCGTCAGGCTCTCAAAGCAGGTGCGCGGGGCTACGTAGTTAAGAGTTCAATCTCGAAAGATTTGCTCGCTGCCGTCAGCAAGGCATCCCGGCGAGAATACTTCTTCGATCCGGCAATTCTGGATCAGACTCCTCGGGACCACATCGATCTTCAGGAGATTTTGCAACGCAGCGCGGCATTCGAGCACGCTTTGCATCACAGTGAACAGTTGTACCGCTCGACCTTTGAGATGACGGGTCTGGGAATCGCGCACATCAGCCCAGAGGGGCGATGCCTGCGTGTAAATAGGAAGTTGTGCGACATTCTCGGCTACAGCGAACCTGAAATGTTGAGCCGCACTCTTCAGGACATCACTCATCCCGATGATCTCGAAGCTGATCTCGCGCAAAGGGAAAAGGTACAGAGTGGAACACTCGCCAGTTATTCAGCGGAGAAACGCTGCATCCGCAAAGACGGCTTAGTCCTTTGGGTCAAGTTGACGGTCGCAGGCGTTCGCAACGGCGGCAAACTGGAACATTTCATATCTATTGTTGAAGACATCACAGAACGACAGAAAGGTGAGGAAGCGCAATTTAGACTGGGCACGATAGTTGACTCGTCAGATGATGCCATCGTTTCGAAACAGCTAGACGGGGTAATCACAAGTTGGAACACCGCAGCCACGCGCATATTCGGGTTCACAGCGGAGGAAGCAATTGGGCGGTCGATCACCATCATCATTCCGCCTGATCTGCAAGGTGAGGAAACGACGATCTTGAGTCGGCTGCGAAGGGGCGAGCGTATCGAACACTACGAAACGGTGCGCATGACAAAGTCCGGGAGAAGGCTTGATGTGTCCCTCACTATTTCGCCAGTGAGGGATTCAAAGGGACACATCATCGGCGCGTCGAAGATCGCCCGTGACATCACGGATCGCAAGCAAGCGGAGCAATCAAGGAGTTTGCTAGCGGCGATTGTCGATTCTTCAGACGATGCAATTGTCACCAAAAACCTCGACGGCATCATCACGAGTTGGAACAAGAGTGCCGAACCGATATTCGGATACACAGCCGAAGAAGCCATCGGGCAAAACATCACGCTGATAATCCCATCAGATCGCCATGCTGAAGAGTCAGATATTCTCGACCGACTCCGACGCGGGGAGCGCGTTGACCATTTCCACACCCTGCGCAGGAGAAAAGACGGCACTCTGCTCGATGTGTCACTGACCATCTCTCCCGTGAGAGATTCTTCGGGGCGGGTCGTTGGAGCCTCAAAAGTGGCGCGGGACATTACAGAGCAAAAGCGGGTTGAGCACGAATTGCTAGAAAGCGAACAACGTTTTCGAGTGATTACGGATGCTTCGCCCCTCATGGTCTGGATGTCTGGGTTGGACAAGCTTTGCTATTACTTCAATAAGGGATGGCTGGACTTTGTCGGGCGCACTCTCGAACAGGAGTCAGGCAATGGCTGGGCAGAGAATGTGCATCCAGAGGACTTTGACCGTTGCCTGCAAATCTACGTCAGCAACTTCGATGCTCGCCGTCCATTTGAGATGGAGTACCGGATACGGCACCACACGGGTCAGTACCGCTGGATTCTTGATCGCGCAGTGCCGCGTTACGCGCCTGATGGAACGTTTGAGGGGTATGTGGGCGGTTGTCTCGACATACACGACCAAAAAGAGGCGGCAGAGAAGGTTCGGGCTGCCGACCAAACCTTGCGCCTGATGAAGACACAGGATGAAGAACGACGACGTATTGCCCGCGATTTGCATGACAGTGCTGGGCAGACATTGACGGTTCTTGGCTTGAGTCTCGCGCAACTCGTCCAGAATGCAGAAGTCACTGCACCGGAATTGGCTGAAGAAGGAAAAGAGATCGAGGAAGTGGTTCAACAATTACACCGCGAAATCCGCACAACGTCCTATCTCTTGCATCCGCCATTATTGGACGAATGCGGTCTCGCGTCAGCCCTTAACTGGTACGTAGACGGTGTAGCAAAACGCAGCGGCATTGCCATCAAGTTGGACATTGACGACAATCTTGGAAGGCTTCCAAGCGACATGGAGCTTGCAATCTTCCGATTGGTTCAAGAGGGTTTGACGAACATACACCGTCATTCGGGCAGCAAAACTGCCTCCATTCGAATTTTGCATCAGTCGGAAAACCTCCACGTTGAAGTCTCTGATCAAGGGAAAGGGATACCGCCCGACCGTGTAGCCGAAATCCGAGCAGGAGGGTCAGGTGTGGGCATCAGGGGTATGCGGGAGCGCTTACGTCAATTCGGCGGCGACATGAGCATCGAATCGAATGGCTTCGGTACACGGGTGACCGTCAACATCCCCTTGCCTAAGGAAGTCCGTGCGACTGAGGCGGAGCCATTTCAAGCCGCAGTGTAGGGAGTTCTCCAATCAATTTGACTTGCGCTCTTCACCGCCGTGTTCCTTCTCTTCCGGTACAGGATCGAAGACAAAGAAATGACCGTGTCCGCAGCGGTATAGGTTAAGATCGCCTTGGCGAGTGACTGGCTGAATCGAGTCCTGCGAGAGGAGCTAAAGCGGGCGCTGAGGCACGCCATAGCCGGCTTGGCTCCTAAGTATAGGGAAGTGACTGATCCTCCGGGACGTGCAGCATCTCAGCACCGAAGAAACAGCTCAGGTTTTGGGCATTTCCCTGGGGAACGTAAAAACCCGCCTATTACGAGCCCGCCTGCAGATGCGAGATGCGCTGGCCCCGGGCATTGACGGATGTTTCTTGCAGTAGCCATAATTCCTAGAATGAAGGCCGAAGTTTGCATGCCCCTTCTGATCTTCGTTCCATTCGCGGCCTTTGGCGGTTCCCGCTATCACTCGGGCCCCAATTTTTCGGCGTCCTAAGCCGCTGGCCACCGGTCGGGAGGCGCGAAATCGCCGCTCTTCCAATATCGCTCGTTGCCTATTTGAAGATGGCCATGGCTATTCAATTCAAGTGCCATCGCTAGGCGGTCGCCGTGTACCGTGTCTCAATTGCTTTCTTAATCCGACGACGACTCTCGCTAGGTGAGGCTCCCCCATCTTTCTCGATTGTCGCAACTTCATCGGCCAGCGACTTGTCCTTGATGATATCCCGAAACCACAGCGTATAAATCCCCGCGTTTGAGATGATGCATCCAGGTGTCATCGTCGACGCCCTCCGCCAATTGGGTGAATATATTCAAGTTGTGAGCCCGCAAGTTCAGCTTTGAGTCCGGTCCCCGAAAATAGAAGCTTCGTTCCGGCGACATTTCTCCTTCGGCATACTGCCGCATGTGGCGGCGGCGCTCCGCTTTGCCAGAAACCGTCCGGATACGTAAGCTTCCTCTCCCTGACACTGCGTCAAACACACTTCGTCAGCCCTTAGTTGCGTTATAGACCCCGTATGTTTGACGATGTCCGAGAATTCTTGAAAGCACGGCAGATGACGGAGCGGACGAGCCTTAAATGATGGGCTCTACGCTTTTTCAAGCACCAAAAGCTGCCTTGAGATCAAAGCGGACTTGCCGTAGCGACTGAATCGCGAAGGGTCGTCCCTGTAGTCCGAACTCGATCTGAGCCTGGAAGCCGAAGAAGGCCGACCATCCATGTAGCAAAAGGCCTGCTGCTTAAGAGCGTCTCACCGGGCGGTCATCCAACCTAGCGAAGCCATGCAGCAACTAAGGGTTGTCTGCTCAATAAGCCGGCCCGTTCCTTGCCGCTTGAGATTCATGCAGAAGGCCTCCCATGAGAACTCAAGCTGCCAAGCTGAAATCAGAATTCAAAGCTTCCCAATCCGGGGCGGGTGTTAGTCATACAACTGGAGCTGCCAAAAAGCTCTTTCAGAAGCTGGGCCCCGGACTTGTAACAGGCGCGTCCGATGACGATCCCAGCGGGATCGGCACTTATTCGCAAGTGGGTGCGCAGTTTGGTTATGGCCTGCTCTGGACGATGGTCCTGTCTTATCCGCTCATGGCCGCGATCCAGGAAATCAGCGCGTGGATTGGAAGGGTGACCGGAGTCGGCATTGCGGCGAACCTTCGGAAGAACTACCCGAAGCCTCTTCTCTACAGCGTGCTCTTCGTTGTGTCGGTTGCCAACATTTTCAATCTGGGAGCGGATATCGGCGCCATGGGAGCGGCGACAAAACTCGTTTTGCCGGGAAATGTCGCCCTCTTCATTGTGATCTTTGGCGTCGGCTCGCTCGCCGGTGTCTTGCTTGTCCCTTATTCGACCTATGCGAAATACCTGAAATGGCTGACAGTCTCTCTTTTTTCTTATGTGGGCGTCGTCTTTTTCGCGCATGTGTCCTGGCCTGGCGTGCTCACGGCGACATTCCTGCCGCACATTGAGCTATCTAAGGATTATCTTACCGCTTTGGTTGCAGTGCTCGGCACAACTATCAGCCCCTATCTTTTTTTCTGGCAGGCATCGCAGGAAGTAGAAGAGGTGAGGGCCAATCACGGCGAGAAGCCACTAAAGCGTGCCCCGTCGCAGGCGCAAAAGCAACTGGCGCGCATTCGCGTCGATACTTACCTCGGCATGGCATTTTCCAACGTGGTTGCATTCTTCATCATCCTGACTGCTGCCGCCACGCTGCACGCGCACGGGATTACGGAGATTTCCAATTCCGCCCAAGCAGCCAAAGCACTAGAGCCGCTGGCAGGCCGCTTTGCCTTTCTGCTCTTTGTCTGCGGTATCGTGGGAACCGGTTTATTGGCAGTCCCGGTGCTGGCAGCCTCGGCGTGCTATGGAATTGGGGAGGCGTGCCGATGGAAAACCAGCCTTGAGCGCAAGCCTGGGGAAGCGACCCGATTTTACGCGGCCATTACGGTCGCTACACTGATCGGTTTGTCGTTGAACTTCATGCATATCGACCCCGTGAAGGCGCTGTTCTGGGCGGCAATTCTGAACGGAATCGTCGCGGCACCCTTGATGGCGGTGATTTTGGTGATGGCCTCCAGCCGCGAGGTCATGGGAAAGCTGGTCATCCCGCCGTACTTGAAGGGAATGGGCTGGCTTGCAACGGCTGTGATGTTCTGTGCGTCAATCGGCGTCTTTGTTACATGGAAATAAGAGGGCCCACAAGGTGAATCGAGAGGGATCCATTGTGAAATTGTCCCGATCCTTACCGCGAAGTGGGAACCGCCGACTCAATGGAATCCGATGGTAATTGATGGATTGGGCCATCGATGGGCTCCGAAGCGGAGCGCGTTTTCGCTGAGTCGCAAACCGATTCGCCGTGCAAGGCCTTAAGAGTTGTGCTTAGGTTAGTTGCACAAAAGGCAAGTGACGGGTTGGCCTAAAGTACGGCGTGTTTGAACAGGTACGAGGGGAGGCCGAATAAGTAAGAAAGTAAGATGGCTCAGGCGACGCCCAACGTTTAGTTGGTACGCGTCGCCGGATCCGTAAAGTTGAACTACTGTGCCGCGATCTCCATCTGATCCACAACGTGCTCTGGGCCAACGACAGCGGCGGCTTTTGCTTCTATCGCAGCTTTCTCATCATTTGTTCGCACAGGTCCCTTGAGCGTCACCATGCCATTCTGCGAAATGATTTTCACGTTATGGGCATAGGTAGACAAAGATTTATCCTGCACCACAGCACGCCGGATCTGGCGAGTCGTTTCCTGGTCGGCCTTATTTGTTTTTTGTTGATCCGCCGTCGGTGCTGCCTGATTCTGATCCCGCTGGTTGACCTTAGTGTTATCCGGGGCTGGTGCGCCACCCTCCTGTGCTGTTGCGAGCACCGATCCTACGGTAAGCAGGCACCCGAGTGCGGCCATGCTAAAAACGATCCTGAGGACATTTTTCATTTAAGTTCCCTTCCTGTGGACGCAATCACCACGAACAACCGTACTCCCGACCGCGATCACCGTCTGTAACGTTCACACTGTAGACACTCATCTATAAGTTTGTAGTTGTGTGCTCTGCCGCACCTGTTTACGAAATGCACAAATGAAAGCGTCGCGGAAATCACGGACGCTTTCATGATGTGAAGGGATTAAGCCACCCGGCGGGACTTCTTCTTGTCTGCCCGGAACACTCCTTTTTTCTCTCCTTCTTCTGCGCCTTCCTCTCCGTTTGCTTCCGTATTGATCTGCTCGGCGAGTTCGGTCAATTTCTCGTCTGTTTCTTTCTCTTCGTCGAGCGTCTCGTTCAGTAACGAGGCCTGATCGGACTCCCCGAGCTCCTTGGCGAAGGAGCAAACCGTTCCATAAGCCGCGATCTCATAGTGCTCGACCCGCTGCGCAGCCCCAATCAGCGCGGCATCCATAAGACTGCCTTCAAAGTCTTCTGCCATCACCTCCACGCCTTCCTCAATCAGGCCTTGCATGCCTTTGCATGTTTTGCCTTTAGGACTTTCACCGAGAGTCTTGAAGACCTTCTCGAGCCGTTCCACGTGGCCTCTGGTCTGTTCGAGGTGTTCTTCGAAGCCCTGCCGTAACTCGTCAGACGATGCCGCCTTGGCCATTTTTGGCAGCGCCTTGACGAGTTGGGCTTCCGCGCTGTAAAGATCCTTCAGTTCATCGATATAAAGCTTTTTTAACCCTTCCGACATTTTTTCCTCCATAAAACGATTTGATTGGCAAAGCTGGGGATTTCAGAAAAGTTGTGGCAATGCCCGCCCCAGCCCTACTCCAGCGTCTGCCTTTGGACTTCAACCCGCAATCAGGTAAAACGCGTATTTCGGTGCAGAAAATCCCGACTAGCTCAAATTCATAACGGCGGTTGCTTTGGCATAGCCGACTGTCTCACCAACCCTACTTCTTGCCGTATCTTGGCCATCAACGCGAGCGCATTTTGAATTGCTGCTCCCGAGGCCGTATTGTCGAACACGCACCAAACCCGTGCCCTTAGTGCGAGACTTGTCACTTGTGCGGAAAGAGCATCGAGGAAATCATCGGAATAGGCCGAATAATAACGGCGAGGCGAGCCATGGAGCCTAAAATAAGCCAGGATTGTTACGCCACGAGGCCGGCGGGCAGTAGGGCCGCACGCAGGATCGGCGGCGACGCAGGCAACGTGAAATTCCTTCAGCAAATCGTCAACCCGGTTACTGAACCAGCTTCTATGGCGCGGTTCCCAAACCACGTCTCCTCCATAAGTTTTGTCGAAGGAGCGTTAGAAACTTCCTTGCACGAGCGCGGCCAAATTCGAGACTCGTGGGGATGCGATCCCGGTCGGCAACCCAAGCTACTCCCGCAAAGCAATGCGCTGTCAAGGCCTTTGAACGACTTGCGGGGTTGTATGGCGAAAAATCCCCTCAACGGCCGGACGGTTCTTTACCCGCAGTCTGACGAATCTGGCAGCGTCCTCATGCTGGTCGAGAATTTCCGGTAGGCGCGTCCCTCAGCGTTGCCTTAGGATGACGCGCAAACCAGAAACGAATCGCAAGCCAATAATAGTCGAAGCACGAGCTCTTCCGGCAAACGGCTCGAAGAACTGTGTTGGCAATTGTGGCTGGAATCCTTGTGGCGCGTCCGCTGAAAACCACAGACGACCTGCTCGATTCAAAGCCGATCCTGAGCCTATAGATATCCTAAAATCATCACTCCTACTTCGAACTTCGATGTTGTACAGTGATAGCACGCTGCGTTAGACCTTTCTTGGAGAGGGAGAGTTGACGAAGAAACTCGTCGTGCTGTTTTGCTTGATGGTCGTTTCAGCCGGGAATGGCCAAACTAATTCGGGGTCTGCGGCCAACACCGCAACTCGCTATACCGTTTTCCTCGCCGGCAATAAGGCGGGATTCGAGACCTCCAGCCGTAATCCGGATGGCAGCCTGCAGTTCTATTACGAGTACAACGACCGCGGCCGTGGGCCCAACATCACTGAGCATATCGTCCTGGATAGCCAAGGTATTCCTGCCCACCTCGAGAACACCGGCATCGACTATGACAAGGCGCCGGTTAATGAACAGTTCTCATCCACCAACGGCAGCGTTGCCTGGAAGAATCGTGCGGAACAGGGGCGGCAGCCGATCTCTGCAAAAGCATTCTACGTGAGCATCTCCGGCGCGCCGGAAGAAAGCGCGCTGCTGGCGCGAGCGTTGCTCTCCGCGGGCGGCCGGCTTCCCCTATTACCGGCGGGCGAGGCCTCGATCGAAAAGCGTGGCGAGTTGAAGATCGCGGCCAACGGCAACTCCCGCACCGTGACGCAGTACGCCATCGCAGGTCTGGATTTCACCCCCACCCCCATCTGGCTGAACCAGGACGGCGCGTTTTTCGCGACCGTATCGGCGTGGTTCTCTGTCATTCGTGAAGGCTGGGAACCATCTGTCGACGCACTTCTCCAAGCGCAGGATCAATAATGAACCAGCGCTCCGCGAATCTGGCAAGAGAGCTGGGGCATAAACCGGCCGGATCTCTGGTCGTCGTGCACGCAAACCTCTTCGACACCGAGAGCGCAGCCCTTCATCCCAACCGCACGGTGGTAATTACCGGCAACAGAATCACCGCTGTCGGAGAGGACAAAGAAGTCAGGGTTCCCCAAGGTGCGGAAATCATTGACGCCGCCCACCAGACCCTCATGCCTGGCCTCTGGGATATGCATGTTCACCTGCAGCCGAACGATGGCCTGATGCACATGGCTGCCGGCGTCACCAGCGTGCGCGATATGGCCAACGACATCGACGAACTGGGCGCCATGCAGCAGCGCTTCGACGATGGTACGGAGATCGGACCCCGGGTACTGAAGGCCGGGTTCGTAGATGGCCGCGGTCCCTACCAAGGACCCACCAAGGTGTTCGCGGATTCCGAACAGGAAGCCAAAGACGACATTGACCGCTACGCCAAGCTTGGTTATGTGCAAGTGAAAATCTACAGCTCCATCAAGCCCGAGCTTGTCCCCAAGATAGCCCAGATGGCACATGATCATGGCATGCGCGTGAGCGGGCATGTCCCTGCGTTCATGACGGCACAGCAGTTCGTCGAAGATGGTGCGGACGAAATCCAGCACATGAATTTCATTTTCCTGAATTTCATGTTCGATACCGTGAAAGACACGCGCGGTCGTTTGCGATTCACCGAAGTCGCCGCGCACGCCGCTGAGATCGATCCCGCATCGCAGAGGGTCCAGGACTTCATCCGCTTTCTGCAGCAGCACAAGACGGTGCTCGATCCTACCTTAACGATCTTCGAAAGCATGTGCACCGATCGCCCGGGAACCGTGTCTACGAGCTACGCTGCGGTAGCGGATCGCATGCCCGCGCAGATTCGCCGGCAGTTCTTTTATGGCGGTCTGGAGGTGCCTGACGGCATGGACCAGCGCTATCGCGACTGTTCCAGCAAATGTTGAAAATGGCGAGAGCTCTCTACGATGCCGGAATTCCCGTCGTAGCCGGGACCGATGGCATCGCCGATTCACCCTGCATCGCGAACTCGAGCTTTACGTAAGCGCCGGAATCCCCGCTCCGAAAGTTCTGCAACTGGATACTCTCGGCGCCGCCCGCATCATGAAACGAGATCAGGAGTTGGGATCGATCGCTCCTGGAAAATTAGCCGACGTGATCCTCGTCCTCGGGGGTCACCCAAAACCGGCCAATGAGGGTCACTTCAAAACCGGCCAACGAGAGTAAGAGTCTGGGACGTTGATTCCGACATAAGGTGTTGTAGCTTCTGTCGGCATGAGCAACGTCTTGAGCGAAGCGAAACGACAACAAGTAATAGCCCTGGGACGACTGGGATGGCCGTTGCGGCGCATCGAGCAGGCGACCGGGGTGCGGCGAGAAACGGCTGGCGCCTATCTGAAGGCGGCCGGTATCGGGGTGCGTCCGCCGGGTGCGTGGGGACGGCGGGCGCCGGCAAAACCGGCCAACGAAGTGACCACCGGGTCCGACGCAGGCCCAGTGGAGAGAACGGCCAACCCCAGCACCAACCCCAACCCCGAAAACCTTTCTACGAAGGAAAAAGCAAAAGCCAAAAGCGCAAAACCGGCCAACGAAGTGACCACCGGGTTTGGCGTGGAGTCGAAAGCAGAAAATCCTAAACGGAGTGTCTGCGAGCCCTTTCGTGAAGCGATCGAACTGAGTCTGAGCCGGGGCCGTGATGCCACCGCAATCTGGCAAGACCTGGTATCGGAGAGCGGGTTCGGCGGGGGCTATCAGACGGTCAAGCGCTACGTGCGCAAGTTGCGTGGAAAACAGCCACTGCAGCCACGCGCGGTGATTCGGACCGGACCAGGAGAAGAATCCCAAGTGGACTACGGCACGGGCCCAATGGTCCGTGATCCGCAGACCAGAAAATATCGTCGTACCCGACTGTTCGTGATGGTACTCGGGTGTAGCCGCAAGGCAGCACGCTTTCTGACCTTTCGTTCCAGTTCGCGCATCTGGGCCGAGTTACATGAGAAAGCATTCCGTCGACTGGGTGGCGCTACGCGTGTCGTGGTCCTCGATAATTTGCGCGAAGGCGTGCTCGTCCCTGACATCTACGATCCCACTCTGAATCCTCTTTATCGCGACGTCCTGGCGCACTATGGCGCCGTAGCCTTGCCCTGTCGGATCAAGGATCCGGATCGAAAAGGAAAAGTTGAATCCGGCGTCGGCCATGCCCAACGAGCGCTAAAGGGAAAACGCTTTGAGAGCCTGGAGGAGGCCCAAGCCTATCTGGATCGTTGGGAGGTAAGCTGTGCCGATACCCGCATTCATGGCACCACCAAGCGCCAAGTCGCCGCCATGTTTGCCGAAGAAAAACCAACCTTGCTGCCGCTTCCCGTGGAACCTTTTCGCTACTACCAGCACGGCAAGCGGGGCGTGAATCTGGACGGTTGCGTCGAAGTCAATGCTGCCTACTACGGCCTGCCACCGGGCTGGATCGGGCGAGAAGTGAATGTGCAGTGGGATGAGCTGTACGTGCGCATTCTCGATCCCAAGAACGGGCTGCTGCTGCGCGAGCATGTGCGCCAGAAACGCGGCTGGTATCGCATCAAGAAAGAAGACCATCCGCAGCACATACCGCTTCAGGTTTCCCAGTTACTGTGGCGAGCCGGACGCGCCGGCTCCCACATCGGTACGCTCTGCAACCTTATTTATACCCAGCTCGGAGAAGTTGGCATTCGTCGCATCCTGGGCGTGCTCTCGCTGGCCAAGAAGTTCGGTACCGCCGCGGTCGAGGATGCCTGCGCGGCTGCTCTCGAAATGGGAGTGCATGAGTACCGCTTCGTTCGTCGCTATCTCGAACGTGCCCCACAACTTACTCTGCGGCAAGTCGATCCGCTCATTCGCGAACTGGTCCACTACCGCGATCTCATCAACCTCAGAACCCAGGAGCCAGACGATGAACCTCATTGAGTTGAACCGAGCTTTAGGACAACTACGGCTGGGCGGAATCGCCGCCGTGCTCGAAACCCGGCTTCACCAAGCTCAGACCGAAGCCATGCCTCCGATCGACTTCCTCTCCTGCCTCGTCTCCGACGAACTCACTCGTCGTGGCGAACGACTGCTGGAGCGGAGAAAAAAACAGGCCCAGTTCCGAGACGTTCAGAAAACTCTCGATAACTTCGACTTCAGCTTCAACCGAAAAATGAATCGCAGCCTGGTGTTCGATCTGGCTACCGGTGCCTTCATCGCGCGCCACGAAGACGCTTTGTTTCTCGGGCCACCTGGAACTGGCAAAAGTCATCTCGCTCAGGCCATCGGACAAGCCTCTATCCATCAGGGCTATCGCGTGCTCTATCGCGAGACCCACAAACTGCTCGATGACTTGGCCGAAGCCACCATCGACGGAACCCGCAAAGAATGCATGGAACTGTTCGTTTCCGTACCGCTTCTGATTATCGACGACCTCGGCATGCGGAAGTTACCCATGACTGCCGCCGAGGACTTACTGGAAATCGTAATGCGGCGCTATGAGCGCGCCAGCACTTTGCTGACTTCGAACCGACCGGTGGACGACTGGGGCAAACTGCTCGGCGACAGCGCCGCCGTTACCGCTATGCTCGATCGTCTCCTCCATCACGGCCATGTACTCAAATGCGGTCCACGGAGTTGGCGCACGAAAACAGACTTGCCTCCTCAGGAGGCGGCGGAGTAAAAACAACCTAGTCCCAGGCCACTTCCGTTGGCCGGTTTTGATGTGACCACCGTTGGCCGCTTTTGATGTGACCCCTGAGGCCTCGTGGACGGTGATCCGAGCACGCATATCAGCTGACATCCGCCGCGTCACTACGACCGTAAAAGACGGCGTGGTCTACCACAATTCCGCGCTGTACCAGGCGCTCGGAGTCAAAACCGTAGCAGTCCGCAACTTCAGCCTGCCAACTTGGCTCACCAATTAAACCTAAATAAGTAAG
>CAWIMI010000030.1:0-31825 GCA_963837015.1 uncultured Acidobacteriota bacterium
CGGCGCTTCGGGATCCTCCGAGGCCGACTGGCGATGCATGTAGGTCACGGGACCTAGGGCGGGCTCGGCGGATGGGCCTCCATAGAGCAGCCAGGAAATTTTCTCGCCGATGGGAAGCGTGTACAAGGCAGACAGTTCGGCAAAAACGTTGTGTGGATGCTGGTGATCGACCAGCGGCTGCCCGTGATATGTTTCGCCGGTTTGAAAAAGCTCGGGAAAACCCGGGTGGGGCGAGGTCAGCGATTCCGCCGAAAACATCTCCTGGAAGAGAAGCGTCCCCGCCCCCAGTTTATGCTGCTCCATGAACATGAAGTAATTGGTCGATTCTGCCTTGCCAGCGCCCCGTGGCCCACCCTGCTGGTTGTAGGTAATAAAGACCACGCCGTGAAACATCAACTCCCAGCCGCCGGGCGAAATCATCCACATCGTCTGCGGCACCGACGCCGGCTGCCATGCTGTGCCTGAGGAAGCATGAAATGACGGCATGGATGACAATGCAGCTTCGCCCATGTTCATGCCTTGCATCCCTGGCATCGCTTGCGCGGGTGTGCCCGGATTATTCTGGGCAAAAGCTGAGATCGCCAGCGCGGCCAGCGCTGCAATGTATCTGACTGCTCTTCGCATGCATCGCTCTTGTGCGAACTCGCCTTCCTTATGTGTACATTTCAACTTTGTTCAACCACAAAGGACCCGAAGGTACACAAAGAAATGCACTCAAGAAAATATCTTTCGACAAAAGTATTGAGTGGGATTACGTTAAGGGCGCTAGACGCGCAGGGGAGAGACAAGCGGCGGGCCGCCGGACACAACCTTGAAGTGTGGAAAGGGATCGAAGGCGGCCGCGACTGCCGCATTCTGAGACGAGTCAACCCGAGCCGAGACTTGAAGCGCGAGTCGTAAAGCAGAGGCCGGTTGCAGAATTGCAGGATGGTGCGCGCTCAGGCAGCAAGTGTGGCTAGCGGGTTCAGGCGCGGGAACGTTGCCGTCGTCTTCGTGACACCCGGCGGGTCGCTCGTGAGACCCCAGATCAGGCCGGAGCCCTTGCGCCACCAAGGGAGCCGCAAGCAACGTGCTGAGCAGCAGGAACGCGAGCATTTTCGACATCGTCTGCATGGTCAGGATCCGGTAATCTTCAAACGCAACTCTTCCGGAAGGCGTTCACGGATTTCCGCGGGCAGGCGATCATGCACATGACGCGCGCCAATCATGGCCACATCCACGACTGCCATGGGTGCAGGCGTAGCGACTGCGACGATCAGCCAGATCAGCGCTGACAATGCGAAACCCGCCAGGGCAGCGATCTCGAGCCAGAAGGCGTTGCGCGGACCGAAGTGCCGGATCACTCCGAAGGCCAGCAGAAATACCCCGGCGGAAACTGAAGCTAAGGCGATCAAGGAAATATCGATGGTGCGATGCAGACGCTGCCGGCTGCGGCAGTGCTCGCAGGCCGCAAAATGTTCCTCATAGTCGCTCCCCATCTCCGGCGCCAGGCCGGAAATGTCATAGCGCCAGCCAGCCAATATCTTGCCGACAACGGGATCAACACACTGACTCATAGGAACTACGTACTTATCAGCCCCTTGCAACAGCAACTCAGAACCGGATGGGTTGCATCGGTTCGGTTTGCGCCGCCAGCATGACCCGGTTATACAGCAGCGTGCGACGGCCGGACAAAGCCTTTTCCGCCTCTCTCAAAGCCCGTTCAGGATGGTTATTCAGCTCCGAGAGATGCGCCAGCACTATGTAGGATGCACTTCCATCATATCCGGTGGCAAAGAATTCCGCGAGTTTCTCGTTCGACAGATGCCCGGTGGGGCTGCCAACCCGCTGCTTCACCGACCAGGGATAAGGCCCGTTACGCAGCATCTCCAGATCGTGATTCGATTCGATGACCAGAACATCGCAAGCCCGCAAGTTATCTTTAGCGTTCGCCAGCAGGCGGCCGAGATCGGTGGCGATCGCGATTTTGATGCCCTCCGCGCGGAAAGTAAAGGCCACGGGATCCACCGCATCATGCGGGATGGTAAAAGGCGTGACTTCAATGTCTCCAATTCTGAAGCTGTGACCCGAGGAGAAAAATTCAAGCCGCGGCAGTTGCGGGCGCTCGCCGGCGGCGTCTCGCATGGATCGGGACCAGGCCTGATGGGTGGCCCCAGTCATGAACACGGGTATCTTCAGTTTCCGCGCCAGCACCAGCAGGCCAGACACATGATCAGTGTGCTCATGGGTAATTACAACGGCGGAAAGCGAATGAGGATCGTCGCCCGCGGTCTTCATGCGTTTGAAAGTCTCGCGGCAGGAGATTCCCGCGTCCACCAGAATTCGGGTGGACGAACTTTGCACAATCGTGCTGTTTCCCCGGCTTCCGCTGGCCAGCACCGAGACTGAAACGCCCATGCGCGCAGCATACTCCCTCGCGCTGTGGAAACAGAAGTGACTTTCTGGCTAGCCGGTACTTTTGGGTAGGGCAGCAGTTAACTGGCAGCTCGCGCTCTTCTACAGAATCACTCTCGCATCCCCCACCCGCCGGGTCACATGCTCGCGGTCGAGAAACTCGAGCAAGGGGATCGCATACTTGCGGGTGACTCCGGTCAGGTCCTTGAAGCGGGCCACATCGAGCCGGGGAGACTTTGCTTTCTCGAGAGCCATCCGCTTACGGAGATCGACCAGCGCATCGCGATGAAAAACCAGGTCATCGGAAATCTTGATCAAAACCTTGTCACGCAGGAGCAGGGTGACAATTTTCTCCGCCCGCGACTTATCCACTTTCAAGCCCGCCAGGACGTCTTTCAGCGCGGGCACTTTCAGGCCGGCATTGGCGAAGGCTGCCTCGATGATTCGCTTCGATTCGGCTTCGTCGTCTTTCATCACTACGCCACGTCCCGCCAGGCGTACCAGCTCGCCTGCCAATTCGATCTTTTTATCGCGTAACGCCTCGTCGAAGACGCTGGCAAAAACATCCGGGGCTACCTCGGAAAAACGTCCACGCAACCCCTCCTTGCTCATGCCGGCCACCATAGCATTGTGATTGTGGAATGCGTCGAGAGTGGAGATGAAGTCTTTGCGGATGCGATCGAGCGTGGATTTAAAGATAAAAGTGTCGCCAACCCGGACCACCTCGGGACTGGGCAACGCTGCCGCAATGATCCGCTCTGCCGGCCAGCCCGTGCGCGCCACCGCCTCGGCCATCCCGAGACCCTGGGTGCCGCTTGCTGACACCTGGGCGCGCAATGTGCCAGCCTTTGACTCGTCCATAAGCGCTTTGAGGAAATACGTATATTCGGTCGCGTTGCCCACTTTTTTCGGCGGAGTATTCTCGACTGCCACACCTCCTCCAATGGTGACGACGGGAGAGAACTGCCGGATGATAAAACGATCTCCGGGCAGCAGCAGCGTTGGCTCACTGAGACGTAGTTGCGCGAAGGCGTTTTCACCCGGTCCAACCTGCTTTTTGCCATAGAGTACGACGCTCGCAATGCTCTCGGAAGTGTACGAGTAAAAGTGCACGCGGGCGCGGTCTTTTAGAGGTTTGGCCGAGGACAGCAGCGACAGCTCCACATCCACGCGAGAGGTCGCATGAAAAGTCGCAGCGGGAGAAAGCATCATCCCCCGAGCCAGTTCTTCGGTAGTCGCGCCTGCGAGGTTCAACGCGGTTCGTTGTCCGGCCACGGCGTGCCCGGCCGGTTTGCCGTGCACTTGAACGCCGCGGACTCTCACCCGGCGCCCGCTGGGGAAGACCTCAAGCTCATCTTCTTTGTGAATGGAGCCGGAAACCAGCGTTCCCGTGACCACAGTGCCGAAGCCTTTCATGGTGAAGACGCGATCGATGGGGAGGCGCGCGATTGCCTTGGAATCCCTTGCCGGAACTTCGCCGGCAACTTTCGCGAGCTCGCGCTTCAGATCGTCAATTCCAGCTCCAGTGAGTGAACTGACGGCGACAACAGGGCTGGAGTTTCCAAGAAAAGACCCGTGCAGGAAGTCCTGTGCCTCCGCCCGCACGACCTCCAACGTTTCTGGATCGACCGCATCGGACTTGGTCAGCACCGTGATTCCGCGCCGAACCGAGAGCAAGCGGCAGATATCGAAGTGCTCGCGCGTCTGCGGCTTGATCGATTCGTCGGCCGCGATCACCAGCAGCACCAGGTCGATTCCGCCCACCCCGGCCAGCATGTTGCGCACGAAGCGCTCGTGACCCGGTACATCGACGAAGCCCAGCCGCAGAGTTTCGCCGCCGGACATGGGTAACTCAAGATTGGCAAAGCCAATATCGATGGTGATGCCGCGGCGCTTTTCTTCCTCAAGGCGGTCGGCATCGATGCCGGTGAGCGCCTTGACCAGCGCGGTTTTGCCATGATCGATGTGGCCGGCGGTACCGACGATGACGGATTTCATACGAGTGGCATGATACTAGAGGGTTGTCATCCTGAGCGAAGCGAAGGATCTGTGCACTCGGGGGCTTTTTCTCCAGTAAATCAAACGGACGAAAAGGAATGCACAGATCCTTCGACTGTTTTGGTCTCGCGCTAGCCCGAGGCCAATTTCGCTCAGGATGACCGTAAAAGGGATGGCATAATCAACGTGCGGTTCAGTTCCCAAAATGCGACAATAGTATTTCCTCATGACCACGGTCCCTACTCTTGCCATTACGCCAGAAATTGTTCGCGAACACGGCCTCACGCCTGAAGAATACGAGAAGATCAAACGACTTCTCGGCGGACGCGAGCCCACCATCACCGAGCTTGGTATCTTCAGTGTGATGTGGAGCGAGCATTGCTCCTACAAGTCATCCCGGGTGCACTTGAAACGCCTGCCGACGCGTAGCCGCCGTGTGGTGCAAGGTCCGGGCGAGAACGCCGGCATCATTGATATCGGTGATGGATGGGCCTGCGCCTTCAAGATCGAATCGCACAATCATCCGTCATTCATTGAACCGTTCCAGGGAGCGGCTACCGGAGTGGGCGGGATCCTGCGCGATATTTTTACCATGGGAGCAAGGCCGGTCGCGGTAATGGATTCGCTGCGGTTCGGGCCGATCACGAGAAGCACGGGCGAGGGCGCCCGCGCCACACAAGCTGAGGTTCATAAGAATCATTCGGTCCTCGAAGGCGTGGTCAGCGGCATCGCCTCCTATGGAAACTGTTTTGGCGTGCCGAACCTCGGCGGCGAAACCAAGTTCGAAGCTTGCTATTCCGGCAATCCGCTGGTGAATGCTTTTGCCATGGGGCTGGTGCGGCGCGATCAAATCTTCTACGCGAAGGCCGCTGGCGAAGGCAATCCGGTAATTTACGTGGGATCGAAAACCGGGCGCGACGGCATTCACGGCGCCACCATGGCCAGCGAGGAATTCAGCGAAGCTTCCGAGGCCAAGCGTCCGAATGTCCAAGTTGGCGATCCCTTTCTCGAAAAGCTGCTGCTCGAAGCCTGTCTCGAAGCCATGCAGACAGGCGCCATCGTCGGCATTCAGGACATGGGCGCAGCCGGCCTAACCTGTTCGACCTGCGAAATGGGAGCGCGCGGCCAGGTTGGCACCGAGATCGAACTCGACCGCGTGCCGCAACGTGAAACCGGCATGAGTCCTTACGAGATCATGCTGAGTGAATCGCAGGAGCGCATGCTTCTGGTGGCGCAAAAGGGCCGCGAAGAAGAAGTCGTTCGCGTCTTCGAGAAGTGGGGTCTTGACGCCGTCGAAATCGGACGCGTGACCGGCGACGGGAAGATGCGCGTGCTTCACCACGGAGAAGTCGTCTCCGAGATTCCGAACGGGACGCTCACCGACGACGCACCCGTCTATAAGCGCCCGCTCGAACGCTGGGAACCGCCGGTGCCGCGCGAAATGCCGGAATCGATCCGACTCGCCGAAGCTGGCGATTTTACCGGGAACTTGAAGCGGCTCCTCGCCAGCCCGAATATTTGCGGCAAGCGCTGGGTGTGGCAGCAGTTCGATCACATGGTGCTGACCAACACAGTGGAAGGTCCGGGCGCCGGTGATGCGGGTGTGATCCGCATCAAAGGCTCGCAACGCGGCCTCGCCATGGCACTCGACGGCAACAGCCGCTGGTGCTATCTCGATCCGCAACTGGGAGCCATGCATGCCGTCGCCGACGCAGCTCGAAACGTGGCTTGCGCGGGTGCGACTCCGGTGGGTGCGACCAATTGCTTGAACTTCGGAAATCCGGAGAAGCCGCAAATCATGTGGCAGTTCTCGAAGACGATTGATGGCATCACCAAAGCCTGCGAGGAACTCGACGTCCCCATTACCGGCGGGAATGTGAGCTTTTATAACGAGACGCTGGGCGAAGGCATTTATCCAACGCCGGTGATTGGAATCGTAGGTATTCTCGAGGATGTTCATCGCGCAGTGTTCCCGAGCTTTCGCGCACCGGGACGCGCTGTGGTCTTGCTTCGTGCATCGGAGCCAGGCGATCTTACCGATGCGGAGTCCGAGCTTGGCTCTTCCGAATATGCCAAGGAAATTTTCGGGGCGGTCTGGGGATTCCCTCCAGCCCTCGAACTAGATCGGGAGGCGGCGCTGCAGAAGGCCGTCGTCGAGATGATTGGCGCCAGCCTGGTCGAATCTGCGCACGACTGCTCGGAAGGCGGCATTGCGGTCACGCTGGCGGAGTCAGCCTTTGCAGGCGGGATTGGAGTCCGAGTTGATCTGGCGTCTCAGGGTTTGCCGCCGGAGTTTGTTCTCTTTGGCGAGGACGCCAGCCGCATCATCATCTCGTGCGACCGGACTCACCTGGCAGGAATCCAACAGGTAGCGTCCAAATACAACCTTTTTGCAGAACAGATTGGCGAGACTGTCTCCGACCAACTGGAAATTAAGCTGGATGGCCGCGTGGTTGTGTCGTCCCCGGTAAGGGATTTGCGCGAATCTTACGAGGGCGCTCTGGAAGCGGCGTTGACGACCGATCCAGACGCGGTGGTGGTTGGATGAGCAGCGCCGCGCTTTCCCCGACCGGACAGCCGGGGGTGGCGGTCCCAACGTAGTTTCATGAAGGTGCAGGCGGAATGCTGACTTCGGATAAATTTCGCGACGAGTGCGGGGTGGTAGCGATTTACGCGCATCCCGAGGCCGAGACGCTCGCCTATCTGGGGCTGCACGCGTTGCAGCACCGCGGTCAGGAGTCGGCAGGAATCGTGACCTCGGACGGCATGACTTTGCGCCTGCACAAGGACATGGGTCTGGTCGCGGATATTTTTCAGGAGGGCGTGCTGGCCAAATTGCGGGGCACATTGGCGATCGGTCACACTCGCTATTCGACGGCGGGCGATTCCGCTTTGCTGAATGCGCAGCCCATCATGGTGCAATCGAATAAGGGCATGGTGGCGCTGGCGCACAATGGCAATCTGGTGAATGCGCAGGATATACGCCAGCGACTGGACAGCCAGGGATCGATTTTTCAGACCAACAGCGACACCGAAGTGATCGTGCATTTGATTGCGCTGTCAAAAGAGCAGACGCTGCCGGAAGCCATCGCCGATGCGTTGCGCCGAGTTGAAGGCGCGTTCTCTCTGGTCATGATTAGTCCGGACCGCATTTTTGCCGCGCGCGACCCGCGCGGCTTCCGTCCTCTTGCCATGGGGAGGATTCCGGCGCGCGACCGGGAAAAGCAGGACACGATGGTGTTTGCCTCCGAAACCTGTGCCTTTGACCTGATCGGCGCCGTATTCGAACGCGACGTGAAGCCGGGGGAATTGATCGTGGTTGGGCCGGAGGGAATTACATCGCGGGCTTATACTCCGGCGCTGGCGCAATCGAGCTGCATCTTCGAGCAGGTTTATTTCTCGCGCCCGGACAGTCGAGTGTTTGGGCGGGCGGTGCAGGAGAGCCGGGAAGAACTGGGACGGCAACTGGCACGTGAAGCGCCGGCGGAGGCGGATGTTGTGGTTCCGGTGCCGGACTCGGGCGTAACCGCGGCCGTGGGCTATGCGGCGGAAAGTGGAATTCCATTCCGCTTCGGGCTGATCCGCAATCACTATGTGGGGCGGACGTTCATCGAACCTCGACAAAGCGTACGCGACTTTGGGGTGAGGCTCAAGATCAATCCGGTGCGGAGCCTGCTTGAGGGCAAGCGCGTGGTGTTGATCGACGATTCGATTGTGCGCGGCACGACTAGTCGCAAGATCGTACGCATGGTTCGCAGCGCCGGAGCTAAGGAAGTGCACATGCGCATATCGTGTCCGCCGACAATTTCTCCTTGCTTCTATGGGGTGGACACGCCTTCCAAGAAAGAGCTGATCGCGGCTAACAAGTCGGTCGAAGAGATCCGCGAATTCATTGGTGCGGACTCGCTGGCTTATCTCTCACTGCCGGGATTGAAAAAAGCCTGCGGAGACGGGGAGAAAACCAGCTATTGCACCGCCTGCTACACCGGCGCGTATCCTACCAACTGGGTGGATGTCGAAGAGATTCAGCCTGCCAGTGTGGGCAAGCAGTAGACGCGTTTCACTTCCAAGCCCTACCCCACAACTCTACGAACTGCCGATCAGTACTCCGGTTATGAAGACGAGGGCGCCGCCTAGCGCCTCAGATACAATGGCTGCTAGGGCTACCTGCATGGCGGCGGAGAACGTGGGCGTGTCCATATAACGATGGCGAATCCAGGTGATGACGCCGAGCTCGATCAGCACCACCACGAAGGCGACGGCCAGCGCCAATCGAAAGCTAGGGAGCAGGAACGGCAAAGTGTGGCCCACGCCGCCGAGAGCAGTCATGGCGCCGCAGATCAGTCCGCGGACCCAGGGATGACCGCGGCCGGTGAGGCTTCCGTCGTCGGAGAGCGCCTCGGCGAAACCCATGCTGATGCCGGCGCCGACCGAGGCTGCCATGCCGACCAGAAATGCTTCCCAGGGATTGCGAGTGGCGAATGCTGCGGCGAAGACGGGGGCGAGCGTGGAGACCGATCCATCCATCAAACCGGCGAGGCCGGGCTGCACGATCTGCAGAACGAAGAGGCGGCGGCGCGCTCGCTCTTCGTCTTGCTTAACATCGGGACTCAACTCCTCTTCCTTCAACTCCTGGGCACGGTCTTCGTGGGCGCGCTCTTCCTGTGCCAAATCATCGAGCAGTTGGCGGATGCTTGCATCCTGGGTTCGGCCTGCGGCCTTTTCATAGAACCTGCGAGTTTCTACTTCGATGGCGCTGGCTTCGTTGCGGACCACATCGAGGCGGAGAGGCCGCGCAAGCCAAACCGGCTTTCGTTCTACGAAACCCTTCACGTCGTGGCGGCGGATGAGCGGGATGTGCTCTCCGAATTTCTGGCGGTACAACTCGATCAGGCGTCTGCGATGTCCGGACTCTTCGTCGCGCATGCCCTCGAACACGGCGGCGGAAGCGGGGAACTCCTGGCGCAGTCCTTCGGCGAAGTCGGCGAAGATGCGCTCGTCCTCTTCTTCCAGCGAAATGGCCAGCGCCAGAATTTCGCGCTGGGTAAGAGTCTCAAAGTTCTTCATGGCGGATAGTGTAATCGGAGGGAAGGATGGTCCAACTCGCTAGCAACGCGGCCCCTGCTGCGATTCAGTCTCAAATCTGGACAAATCTGACATTAACTTGACGCCGGGTGGGGACACGAGTACGGTTGGCGGTCATCTCAAGGAATTCTCAATGGAGGTCTGTAATGTCCTTGCGCGAGCTTTTACTATGCTGCGAGTTATCTGTAGGTCTCGCCCTACTTGCCGTTCAAAGCAATATTTTGGCCAACGGGATCGAGGTCTGACCGGTGCAGTTGCCGACCCTACTCTTAGCACTCCTTGGAAACAGGGCGCGACTGAGCGCGTGGACGGGGCGGAGGCAGTTGCCCGTCAGGTAATCGTGAAATTCAGGTCGCTTCCTGACCTTTCGAAGGCCTACGCGGCAGATGCACGGCGCCGAAGCATCTTGGAGGTTGTAAAGAACCAGGACATCCAGCGGCATCGTCCCGTTGGCAGCACAGGTGCAGAGTTATTCGAGTCTCGCAGCAGAGACATAGCTGTGCTTAGGGCCGAGATTGCATCCCGAACAGATGTGCTGCATAGTCGAACCGAATACCAAGACATCGTTCGCCATAAACGAGCCGGATTTGGCTCAGCAGTGGGCCCTGTATAACACCGGCCAAGTAATAAATGGCATCGCTGGTACTCCCGGTGCGGACATCGGGGCCGTCAAGGCGTGGGATATTACGATCAGGTCAACGGCGAAAATGTAGCCATCAGTTACCTCTGGCATCTATCTTAGGCCACCCCCTCCCCCCCTCGACATCTTTTGGTCGTCGCAGAAGGCTTTTACCGTAAATATTGGCGGAAGCCAATATCAATTCCATGGGCGGTTAGAGCTTGGACTCCCAGATCAAGCGGAATCTTGTGAGTTTAAATGCCGACTACTACAATGGCCACGGCACCGCGTTGCCGGAATCATCGGCGCCACCGGGAACAACTGGACCGGAATCTCCGGTGTCAACTGGGTTGTCAGCATCATGATCGTGAAGGCCATCGCTTCGGATGGAAGACTCAATACCGCAGATGCGATTGACGCGATTAGTTTTGTCGTCCAAGCTAAGACCGCGGGAGCCGCCAACGTACAAGTAATCAATGCGAGTTGGTTTCAAGCAAATACAGATCTCGCTTCTTCCTTGGCTCTCTACAACGAAGTGATGCAAGCAAACTCAAACGGCATTCTCTTCGTGGCCGCGGCCGGCAACGCTGCTAACAATAACGATACATACCCCACTTATACGCAAAATATTCCGGACAAACGGACTTCAACGGATCACATTTTTCGCGATGAAGGGGTCGTTCTCGTGTCGATGATGAACAACCAAGACGTTTTGGACGTCATCCAATTACGGTTCTCAAAGCGTCAGCTTGGGAGCTCCAGGGGTAAGCATATACTCCACCCTCCTGAATAACGGCTACGGCTTCGAGGGCGTGCAAACGCCCGGCACCGGAACGTCTTTCGCAGCGCCACAGGTGTCGGGGGCCGCGGTTCTGACGCTCTCCACCTGCCCCGGCCTCGCCATGGCCTCGCTTAAGAGGAACATCATGGCCGGCGTGGATGCAAAATCCTCGCTGCAAGGAAAGACCACAACCGGGGGAAGACTTGACGTTTACAATACAATTCGCCTTTGTGCGATCACAAGAATAGCGGGGACCGGAGCTAACAGCGGACAGAGCAACCATCCTTGGACGAACCCCAATACGTCGCGTCCACCACAAACTACGCGACGGCCAGTGCAGGTGGGATGTGGATTGAAACGCAAGCGGATAACGCGACCCAATTCGGATTTAGCCTGCCAACGGGCAAGACGATCACCGGCATTAAGGTGACGATGGTCATGGCTGGCACTGCTCAACCCCCAGGAGCGGGCCGGGAAGCCATCGTGTATCTACTGAAAAACGGAACCCAAGTCGGTACTGAGAAATATACCCCGCAACTTCAGAGTACGCCGGCGATTTACGCTCTTGGCGGCTCGTCCGACCTCTGGGGAACTACGTTCACGCAGGCGGCATGTCAACCAGCGGATTGAGTTTCACAGAGCAGCGGACGAATGATGAGTTCGGTTTTTTCAGCTCACTCATGTGCAGATTATGTGTTCACGAATTGACAGTTGAGGACCTGATACAAGAATCCTGCGGGTCACGTGGGCTAAAGAGGGCGAAGATGTCCAAGCGGAGCCCGCACCGATTCGCAGGCTCAACGTCGCCCCGAAGAGCGTGGGGAAGCCCGACAAGAGCGCTAACTTCAACAACTCATTGTTGAACCTGAAGTCCGAGTTGCCAAGTCACCGCGGCGAGCAATGATCGAGCTCTTAAATAATATGCGAAGAACGGGGTTGGATTGTTATTGATGGTCGTCAGATATCGATTGCGGTAAATACCGTGCGGCCGTAGAAAAACGGCAGCCCCCAGTCGAAGCCGCTGGTGTAGGGGGTTGGGCCGGCCAAGTTGCTGAAAGCCGCGTCGCCGGGATTGGCAGCGGTCACAGTCTCGAAATTGTCGACGCTGAAAGTGACCGTGTTCGACGGGCTACCTGTCGCGCCCACGTTGGTCGCGGAGAGGAACGGAGTGGAGTTGGGACAGTACCAGGAGGAATCGGTGCCCGGACATACCGAACCTGCGAGCGCCGGGTCTGGGAAGAAGAGGCCGTTCGAACCACTGTCAATGAAGCTACCAGTGAGGGACTGGCCGGCGAAATTGGTGGTGAAGCTGTCCGTTGGATCCAGGTTGAGCACGGTCGCGGTGCTCGGAAGTGCATTATTCGACTGCGTGCCTATGCCGAAGACCAGTTGCCCGCACGGTTGGACGGGCGAGCGGGCAGTGGAGATCACGTGTGTCTAGTGAAGAACACCACCGGATTGGTTACCTGGGCGCTTGCGGGTACAAGTTTGGACTATCAGTTGAAGCACATCCCGAACGGGGCATTCAAAATAAACGGGGGGAGCTGTCTGCGACACACTCCGTCGCAAAAGTCATTGCCCGCGATTATGCAATCGGTCGGTTCGAGGCCGATCCCAGAATGCCATTCGCTCCAGAAGGAGTGGCGTGTTCGTTCACGGTGCCGCCGTTCGTACAAGCCGAAGGTATGCCGGTGTTTGAACGCTAACGGTTTGAATGTTGGTTGAGGCTGCAACCTCGCCGCCTATCTTGATATCCGCGATTTGCACCGGCCGGGACGTCGCATCCAGGAACGGTAGCGGACCACGTCGTTGTGTCTCACTGCTGGCAACTCAACAATGACGCCGTTGATTGTACTGTGGGGATAAATTGAATACTGGGTTTGTCACTTGGTAGTCGGGCGCCGAAGTGAAAATGGAGTTGGCGTCGGTCTGCTGTGCGGGCACTGGCCCTGCGTCGACAGTCAGCGCCGCAACGTTTGCGCCTGCTCCGGAGGGGACACGGTGATCTGCAGCTGCCCTTCGCAAAGCTGGCCGCACGGTACGTATGTCGCGTTGCAAGTACCGCGCGACGTAGGTTGCAGCGCTGGTAGTTTGATTATTGAGCGAGCCGATGGCTGGGGAGAGGCTCCACATTACACCCTTATTACTTGTATCGTTTGTAAGCGTCGCATTGATGCCCAGCTGCTGTGCTTGATTAATCGTCTGTGGGGCAGCCGGCGACAGGGAAACAGTGATTGCGGAAGTCTGCACTGAAATCTGCAAACTTGCAGTTACGGTGGAACTGGCACGAGGAGCAAAAATAATATATTAGCGGAATTGGGCCTTGGGGGGTTTGCTGTAACTTGGTCGCAGCCCGATGTCAAGGAACAAAAAGCGGCGAAAAGCTCAGGTTACGATTTTGTTACTAGAGTTGTTAGCCACCGTGGCAGTGATAGTCGACGATTGTCCAGGATTCAGGGAAGTGAGGTCCACAATCAAATGGCTCGGCGCCTACGCCTAGTATGCCGTTTGCGAGCAAGGTCTGCTGCGTGTCCTCGTTGTTACCAGTGCATCCGCTGGGTATGCTAAAGCTTGGAGTCGCGATGATCTGAATGGAAGTCGAAGTTGCCGTCTCTCCACCCAATACGATATTTGCCGGTGCCACAGTTCCCCATAAGAACGAATTGTCCAAAAATTGAATGCAGTTATACAGCTTGTTACCGTTGCCGTCATTATAGGGCTGAAGCGCGGTCATGAGCTGCGAGTTAAGCTGGGAGGCAAGCACTCTGAGGCCGACCGATCCCGTGTCCACCAGCACGTTGTCGATGCTCTGGCAAGCACCGTTGGAGGGAGCACAAATTTGGACGCTGGCAAAGGCCCCATTTAGATATGGGTGCGTGGTCGGCAACACCCCGAGGTTCACTGAAACGGGCAAAACATTCGCTATAGTGCCAGCGGGCGAGACGGTGATTGGCAATGATGCCGTGACCGAGGGGCTGGCCTTGGAGGTCGCTACAACGGTTGCGACCGAGGTCGAGGTCACGCTGGCCGGGGCGGTGTAGGTCACCGAGGTAGTGGTTTGGTTACTTAGCGCGCCAACGCCGGAAAGTGTCCAAGTCACGCCCGCGTTGGTGGAGTCATTAGTCACCGTCGCGACAACGTTCACGACTCCTTTCGCGTTGACGGTTGCGGAGCTGGGAGTGAGAGCGATCGTAACGGCGAGACCTGAGGGTGTGCCGCTGCCGCCGCATCCCGCGAGAAATCCGACGGTCCCAACCAGAATTAAGATCAAGAAGCTGCGCACAGTTTCCTCCTTATTGTAGGGCGTCAGGGTTGACGCCCGGCGGGACCATGTCAGGAACGTAAGCTCGGCCAGCATATGAGCGCATGTGGCCGCCGTTTTGGAAAACTAATCCGGGCTGTTGAATATTGACCGGGTGGCGGCCCGGGTGGCTCTCTCTCTGAGCTTTTGCGGCCTGCGCATACTGATCAAAATATGTCCCCAGAAGCTGTTGCATGTTGGGAATAAACTGCCCGTGCCAACTGATGGCAAAAATCTTTCCCACTGGAGAAGCATATTCCTTCACGACGCTGATGCCAGGAACTGTGATTTCATGGACGGTGTATGTCATCCCTTCCGTGGTCTTGAGGGTGCCCTTCATCCGGGCCTGGTCGTCCTGGACCGAGGCGACGTCGCCGCCCAGGGCGGCCAACGCGGGGAGAGGAAGGGTGAGCAGCAGTGCAGCAAGACCTATTAATGAGATCCAAGCATTTGATTTCATGGGATCACTCCGCTTTTTCTGTGGTGCGAGAAGCCGGGTCGTTGTTTTGAACCCGAAAGATGGTGCCAAGTTGCGGTTGCCGGCTGGGGTTCTCATCGCGTTTTCGTCGGTGGCTCCCTTGATGCGACATCCTGGTCTATCAGTTGCCGGTTTGAGCGAACACTTTTGTCCGCGAGTTTAAGAGTGCGAGATCAAAGCCTCTGCGGCAAAATCAACCGCGACCTCAAAGGCGGCGGACAGGAATGTCCACCCTACACGTTGTCGCACTTGGCCAGATTGATTGCATTTTATCTCTTTTATGGATTGGGGATGTAAAGGGTTGTAAAGTTCCTTTACTATTCGCATTCCCCTTCGGGATTGGCGCGAGCGCGGACTAAGCGATAAATTGGTATCCGGAGAGATTGATGTCGACGTGCGTATCGTGCGGTTCGCAGGTGCCTCAGACGGGGCGTTTCTGCTCGTCTTGCGGCGCGGCCATGGTGTCGGGCGACGAACTTCCGACTATGGAGTTCGTGGAGTCGAAGCCCCGACAATCGGGGAAGGCGGCTTCGGGATCGCCGGCGCGGCCTTCGAGTTCGAATTCGCCGAGTTCGTCGAGTGGCCTGCTGACGGAAGGCCGCTTTCTTCCGGGACGCCTGCTGGCGGGGCGTTATCGCATTATTGCCTTGCTGGGCAAAGGCGGGATGGGCGAGGTGTACCGCGCCGACGATCTGACGCTGGGCCAACCAGTTGCATTGAAATTCCTTTTTGAAGAGGCGAGCCGGGATGAGGCCCTGCTGGAGCGCTTTCGCAACGAGGTTCGGCTCTCCCGCCGAGTATCGCATCCGAATGTTTGCCGGGTTTATGACGTGGGCGAAGTCGATGGGCACACGTTCTTCACCATGGAATATGTCGACGGCGAAGACCTGGCTTCGCTGTTGCGGCGCATCGGACGTTTGCCCGCAGACAAGGCTGTGGAGATCGCGCGCCAGCTCTGCGCTGGATTGGCCGCTGCCCATGCCAAGGGAGTGCTGCATCGCGATCTAAAACCCGCCAACATTATGCTCGACGGCCGGGGACAGGTGGTCGTCACGGACTTCGGTCTGGCCGGACTGGTGGATCAGATTCCGGGAAGCGACGTGCGCAGCGGAACGCCGGCTTACATGGCTCCGGAACAATTGGAAGGCAAAGAGGTCAACGTCAAGACCGATATTTACTCGCTGGGTCTGGTGCTGTACGAAATCTTCACCGGCAAGCGAGCGTTCAGCGTGGAATCCTTGCCAGAGCTGGTTCGGGTCCGGAGCGAATCGGCGCCCAGCAAACCATCTTCTTTGGTGAAGGATTTTGATCCGGCGGTGGAGCGGGTGATCCTGCGCTGTCTGGAGCCTGATCCGGCCAACCGGATGAGTTCGGTGTTGAGTGTTGCGGCGGCGTTGCCGGGAGGCGATCCACTGGCTGCTGCGTTGGCAGCGGGCGAGACGCCGTCGCCACAGATGGTCGCGGCGGCGGGAGAAACCACCGGCCTGGCGCCGCGCGTGGCCGTGCTTTGTCTTGCAGCTGCGCTCGTCGGTTTAGGTTTGGTTACTTTCATGTCCATCAAGACCAGTGGCATGGGGAAGCTTGGTATCGAGCAGTCGCCGGAAATTTTGACCCATAAGGCGAAAGAGATGCTGACCCGGCTTGGATATCCCGACAAGCCCGTCGACACGCACAGCGCTTTCTCTTACGACATGGATCTTCTGAACTATGTTGAGAAGAATGACAAGCCGCATCCGCGCTGGGACGAAGTTCTACCCGGGCAGCCAGCGCCCTTGCAATATTTATATCGGCAGAGCGGGCAATACATGCTGGGCACCGATTGGCATGATTACCTGCTCACGCCGGGGATGGTGACCGACGATGACCCGGCGCCGATCCTCTCAGGAATGATCAATCTGTCGCTTGATCCGCGAGGCCGGCTGACATTTTTCCAGGCGATCCCGCCGCAAGAAGAGCAGGCCGGGACGCATTCGCAGGCATTCGATTGGAATGTATTGTTTCGCGAAGCAGGCCTGGATGCATCGCAATTGAAGCCGACCGAGCCGACGTGGACATCGCTGGCCGCGTCAGACGCGAGGGCAGCATGGGAGGGAACCTGGCCCGGCAGCAACCGTCCATTGCACGTGGAGGCGGCTGCATTCCAGGGCAAGCCGGTGTTCTTTTCGTTAACCGGGCCCTGGACGCGGCCAGAACGAATGCGCCCCGATCCGCCGACTACCCCGGGACGAAGAGCGGGCAATTTGCTTCTATTGGCGACGAGTTTATTAGTTGTGGCAGGAGCTGCCTTCCTGGCACGGCGAAACTACGTGCGGGGAAGAGGAGATCGCCGGGGCGCCTTCCGCCTGGCTTATGTGGCCTTCGCGACTTTAATCCTGTTGTGGTTGTGCCAGGGACACATCGTTCCGACGCTCGACACACTCTTGCCGTTTTTTTTGGCCATCAGCACCGCGCTTTTCTTCTCCAGCGTGTTGTGGATTTTGTATCTTTCGCTGGAGCCCTATGTGCGCCGGCATTGGCCGCAGGCGCTGGTTTCGTGGAGCCGTCTGGTGATTGGTCAGGTGCGTGATCCGCTGGTGGGCCGCGATGTTTTGTTTGGAGTGATTCTGGGCGTTGTGTGGATACTGCTGTTTCAGACACGGGTTGCCTTGATGATGAGGAACGGCGCAGCGCCGGACTTCTATTCGCTGGATTATCTTATTGGCGGCCGCCATGCGCTGGGGGCGTGGGTAATTCATATCCTGGGCGCGATCGAGGGGACCCTGCTTTTCTTTTTTCTGCTCTTTGTGCTGCGCGTGCTGCTGCGGAAGGAATGGCTGGCGGCGATAGTGTTCGTAGCACTATGGGTGACGCTCAAAACATTGGGCAGCGACTATCCCTGGATTGATGCGTCCGCGTGGGCACTGCTTTACGGAATCGCGGCCATCGTGGCGTTTCGCTTCGGGTTCGTGGCGTTGGCGGTTGGGCTGTTCGTTACCGACACAGTGCTGAATGTGCCACTCACCTTGGACTTCTCCTACTGGTATGCGATCAATACGCTACTCCCGCTGCTGAGTGTGGCGGCTCTGGCGGTTTGGGGCTTTTACAATTCGCTGGCCGGGCAGAAATTGTGGAAGACTGAGTTGTTCGGTTAGGCGAATCCTGTCTTCGCCTCAGCTTAAATCCGCATCTTCGGCAAGTTCACTGATCACGATTGGGGTCATGTCCTGCTGATGGAGCTGCTGGTTGAGCTGCGGCAGGCGGGTTGCCTTGAATTGATTCCAATCCGCAAGGCGCAGTTTCTCCGCCTGGCTCGCTTCGTGATAGAGGGCAATGGCTTGGGAAGGAGCGGCGCGATCGCCGCTCTCAACGACTGCGAGCGCGGAGGTTAGCCCGGTACTGGCGTTCTCTAACCCCATTCCGTTTGCAGAAGCTTCGGTGCCGGACAGAATCTGCCGGATTTCACTTTCGAGTTGTGAGACGGTGGGTTTCAGATTTGCGCGATTTCCGCTGAGCTTTTGCTCCAGGTCGGACAATTGCTTCTGGACCGAGCGGATTTCCGCCAAGGCTTGCCGGCTGGTGATGGCTTCAGCGAAAATCTGCCGGGCTAGTTGGAGTTGTTGTTCAAGATCGCGAGGAGTGGCGGGGGATCGCGGATCCATTACGATCTTGAGCGGCTGATCGAAAGTCTTTCCATCGACGGTGAGGCGGATCTGGTATGTCCCGGGAATGGCACGTGGACCTCGAGGAGTTCGATATTCATACTCGGCGGATTGATTGGCCGCCGTGCCGCCCGGCACGCCCCAGGCAAGATTCCAGATAAAGCGATGCATGCCGGGAGTGGTCTCGATAAATTGTGGCTTCGGTAACCATCGATCGGCGATGGGGAGGGGAGGATGCTTCTGTTCTCTGGCGTCATCGGAGGAAAAGCTTCGAACCAGAACCTGTTTTTGGTCGAAGACTTCAAGCTTGATGTGCTGTGCTGCGGCGTTGAGATAGTAATCCAAAACAGCTCCATTGGGCGGGTTGTTCGCGGTGGGCTCTTCCGGCGGCAAGGGAGAGCCGAGGAAGGTATCGTTATCGACGCGAGTGCCTGTGGCCGGCCGGTAGAGCCAGGCGCTTTCGGCCTTCACGCCGTCGTGGACCTGCCGCAGGGGTGTGATGTTATCGAGAATCCAGAATGCGCGGCCATGGGTTGCAACGACCAGGTCATTTCCGTGAATCACGAGATCGTGGATGGAAGCCACGGGTAAATTCAACTGCAGCGATTGCCAATGATCGCCGTCGTCGAATGAAACGTAAACTCCGAGTTCGGTGCCAGCAAAGAGCAAGCCGCGGGTTTGCGGATCCTCGCGAACCGCCCGCAGAAATGAAGATGGGCCGATGCCTTCTGTGATTGGTTGCCAGGTCGCACCGTAATCACGGGTGCGATAAAGGTAAGGTTTCTGATCATCGAGGCGATGCCGGTCGACGGCCGCATATGCGACTGCGGGATCGAAGTGGGAGGCTTCAATCAGCGAGATCCTGCTCCAGTCGCTGATTCCATTGGGAGTGACGTTCATCCAGGTTTTGCCACCATCTCGCGTCAAGTGGATGAGACCAGTGTCGCTACCTGCCCAGATCAGATTTCCATTCAGGCTCGAAGGAGCGATTGTGAAGACGACGCCGTAACCTCGCCGCTTTGCGTTCTCGGCGGTTGGAGGGCCTTCTGGCTTTTTATTGTCGGGTTGTTGGGTTGCTCCGGTTAAGTCGGGGCTGATGGTGTCCCAATGCAGCCCGCCGTCGAGTGTCTTCATCACGAACTGCGTGCCCAGATAAAGTGTTTTCTTGTCGAACGGGGAGATGAGCAGTACGGGCGTCCAGGGGTCGCGATACTCGCGAGCGTTGATTTCGACAGCGAAATTCGACATCGGCCAGGGAGTAATGTCCTGGCCGAACGAGGTTCGTAGATTGAAGCGGACGACGTCTCCGTAGGTGCCGCTGACGTACAGAATGTTCGGATCTTTCGGGTCGGGAGCGATGTATCCGCTCTCGCTGCCGCTGGCCGGAAACCAATCTCGCGGCGTAATCTGACCGGAATCGCCGCGACTGCGCACGGCTGCGCTCCCGCTGTCCTGCTGGGTACCGTAAACGACGTACGGGAACTGATCGTCTGTGATCACATGGTAGAACTGCCCGGTTGGCTGGTTGTACCAGGTGCTCCAGGTGCGGCCGTAATCGAGACTGATGGTGACGCCTTGATCGGTAGCGAGAATCATTCGCGAAGAATCTTTGGGATCGACCCAGATTTGATGGTAGTCGTCGCCGCCTGGCGCTCCGCGGACTACTGAAATTGTCTTGCCTCCATCCTCGGAGCGGTAGAGTGCGACGTTGGGCACGTAGAGGACATCCGGATTATTCGGATCGACGGTGATACTGCCGAAGTACCAAGCACGGCTGGTGAGGCGGCGGTCGTCGCTCTGTAGCGTCCAGGTGTTGCCTCCGTCGTCGGAGCGATAGAGTCCGGGTTTCTTGGAGCCACTGACGACTGCGTACACTCGCCTGCCGTTCGGCGAGACAGCGACGGCCGTGCGACCCCAGTCTCCCTCGGGCAATCCGTTCTTCGTGAGACGCGACCATGATTGGCCGTGATCCTGAGAGCGGAAGAGGCCGCTGCCGGGGCCGTCGAGCGGAGCATAAGTGCTCCATGGCGGACGGCGACTTCGCCACGTGGTGGCAAATTGCAGGCCGGAGTCCTCCGAGGCAACCACAAGATCGGAAACGCCGATGTCCGGACCTTGGTCAAGAACCTTCGTCCAACTGGCGCCACCATCGGTTGATTTGTATACGCCGCGTTCATTATTCGGCGCATATGCGTGCCCGAGAGCGCCGACATACACGATATTCGCATTTTGTGGGTCCACGACAATGCTGCTGATCTGACGCGTGTCGCGCAGACCGATGTTGATCCAGGTCTGCCCGGCGTCGGTCGACTTATATACCCCGTCGCCGGAGGCCAGGTTGGAGCGAATGTCTGCCTCTCCTGTACCCGCGTAGATGACTTGGGGATCGGATGGAGCTACGGCGATGGCGCCGATCGAAGCGATCGGTGGCCCATTGAAAATCGGCTCCCACACCACGCCGGCGTCCGTCGTTCGCCACACTCCGCCGCCCACCGAGCCGAAATAGAAAGTGGTTGAGTTTCCGGGAATTCCCGATACCGCGATGGCTCGACCGCCGCGAAAGGGCCCGATCAGGCGCCACTCGAGTGCGCTGTAAGCTGCCGGCGGAATGGACTGAGCAGTCGCGAAAGTAAGAGCAACGAAAGAAAAGAAAATGGCGAGCAAATACTGCAACCTGATAGCAAACTTTTGCACCTGTTGGTCCTCACCCGTGGAAACAGTTAGTGTAGTTGAAATTTTCGAATTTGCTAACGCGGTTCTGGCATCTAAGGGGATGGTTGCCTGCTTGGCTTGGAGGCGTTAACGGCCCCGCGGCGTCGACCAAGCGCGGGAAATCGGAAGATACAGACGGGACGGGAGACTATGAGCGAACCGACGGTTGAGGTTTTGTGCAAGAACTGTGGTCAGACTTTCACGGCGTTTTTAAAAGAGATGGCGGCCAAGAATGAGGAAGTTACCTGTCCGTGTTGCGGCAAAAGTGCCGGGAACCCTGCGCAGAATGCTGCGATGCCGCCTTCAGCGCGGAACTAGTTTTCAGGACAAATTGCCAGCGTCGGTCTGAGCACGAGGAGTGCCCAAAGCGCAAGGCCTGTCCTAGTCTGATTGTTGAAGGGTTTGTTCATGCGGGGTTAAGAAGACTCCTCCAGGCGAGCTTCATCTTTTTTCCACAAATTCCAGTGTAGGGCGGACACTTCTGTCGGCTGCTCTCGACGCTGAATCTGAAACCACGGCAAGACAAAAGCACCACGATCCTCAAAGTCAAGAGTGGCTGACAGGAGTGTCCGCCCTACACGAGGAAATCCAATCTGCGATCTTGCGCGTACTTGATGCAGTAGACAGAGCCGGTCGTAAACCGCTGGGGCGCGGCGCCGCGTCCCGGCGGCCTAGCCCACGATACGGCCGACGTCTGCGAATTCTAATCCCCGAGGAAAACTCTATGAAGCGACTAACAACGATGGCGGCTTTCGCCGTAACGCTGTTCATACTGGTTCCGGCCAGCCTGTTCGCGTCCAGCCATCGCGAAGCGCCTATCTCGGCTCTGGATCATTCCGCAGACGTAACTGACTGGTACGCGTTCGTCAGCTACGATCACCCGGATCGCGTGACCATGATTCTCAACGTCGACGGGTTCCTGGAACCGTCGAATGGCCCCAATTACTTTCCCTTCGATCCCAACGTTCCCTACGAAATGAAAGTTGACAACAACCGCGACGGAATTGAAGACATCACTTTCCAATTCCGCTTCAAGACGGAAATTCGCATGCCCGATGTCTTCACCGGTTATGTCGGCGGCATTGCCGGCATTCCTCCCATTACTTCGCTGACCGGCAAGGGTTCCGAAGGCCTGAGTTTTCGGCAGACTTATTCGGTAGTGATGATTAAGAATGGTGTGCGTACTGTGCTGAGCGACGGCAAAACACTTTATGCCGTGCCTTCGAACGTCGGCCCGCAGACGATGCCGAATTACGGTGAATTGTTCAGGCAAGGAATTTTCGATCTGGGCAATAACGTTCGCGTGTTTGCGGGGACGGTGGATGATCCGTTCTATATCGACCTGGGAGCAGCTTTTGACTCGCTCAACTTCCGCATGGGTGTTGGCGGCGTACTCTCTGCGGCAGAGGATGCCGACGACACTCACAACTACGCGCCGGATGCGGTGGCCGGCTTCAACGTCAACTCCATCGTGCTCGAAGTTCCGATCACCATGCTCACGGTGGATGGGAAGATTCACAGCGCAAATGACAAGGACGCAGTGATCGGGACCTACGGAGCTACCTCGCGCCAACGTGTTACGGTACGTCGCGTTGCTGATGCATCCGATACCGGCAATCAATGGCGGCAGGTAAACCGTGAAGGCAACCCGCTCATCAACGAACTGATCATTGGAACCGGTTCCAAGGACAAGTTCAGCACCGACGATCCCGTCAAGGACAAGCAATTCGCCAACTTCGTGCTGAATCCTTTGCTGGCGCAGTTGTTTGCTTCACTGGGAATTCCGGTTCCTCCTCCGCCGCGAAATGACTTGCTGTTACTGGGGCAGTATGAGCCTCCGATCTGTCCCGGATGCGGAAAAGGCGATACGGGCCCAGTTGCGGACCTGTTACGTCTGAACACCGGCGTTCCACCAACCGCCATCGGCAGCCAGAAGCGTCTCGGCTTCCTGGTTGGAGATGTGGCCGGATTCCCCGATGGCCGTCGGCCGATTGACGACGTGGTCGATATCGCCGCGCGAGCGGTGGGGGGCATTCTGGTCGATTCCCAGAAATACGGCACACGCATTGGTGATGGCGTGAACATCAATGAAGTGGGCTATGGCACCACATTCCCGTGGGTGAAACCGGCCCATAGCGGGCGTGACAGCCACCACATCGGGCCGGGACAAAGAGGATGCTCTGGACAGGCCAACGATGTCTGTCCTGTGAAGTAAACCCTGCGTGGCCGCTGCCACAGCGGCCACCATTTTTCCCAACGATTTAAGAAGAATTCAAGAGAGGAATGTCATGAAACCGATTGCGGCTCTTCTATTGCTGGTTCTGGGCACGGTTCCCGGATTCGCCCAAGGCTCGAATGCCCCTGCTGAAACCAACCTTTCCCCTGCCGAACGCAGCATGACGCAGGCAAGAATGTTGATCGAGAAAAACCCGAAGGATTTCGAGGCGTACAACGCCCTGGCTCTGGCGCTCTCAAGGCGGGCGCGTGAGACATCCGATGTAAAGTTCTACGCCCAAGCTGAGGAGACGTTGCAGAAGTCGTTTGAAGTCTCTCCTGATAATTTCGATGGCCAGAGGATTCACGTATGGTTACTTCTGGGCAAGCACGAATTCGCCGCAGCGTTGGAGGCGGGGAAAAAGCTCAACCAGAGGATGCCGGACGACGTGATGCTCTACGGCTTTCTCACTGATGCCAACGTCGAACTCGGCAATTACAAAGATGCAGAGACGGCGGCGCAGTGGATGCTCGATCTGAAACCGGGCAATACTCCGGGCTTGACTCGCGCGGCTTATCTCCGAGAACTGTTCGGCGACATCGAAGGTTCGCTGGAATTGATGAACATGGCATACCAGTCAACCCCACCCAGTGAAGCCGAGGACGGAGCCTGGATCGTGACCCAAATGGCGCACTTGAATCTCGCGATTGGAAAGATCGACGCGGCCGAGAGGTTATCGCAACAGGCTCTAGTCATGTTTCCTGGATACCACTACGCGCTGGGAAATCTGGCGAAGGTCAGAATTCAACAAAAACGATATGACGAGGCCGTCGAGTTGCTGAAGCAACGCTACCAGGCAGCCCCCCATGCGGAAAATCTGTATGAGCTCGCGCAAGCGTTACAGTTGTCCGGCAGAACGGACGAAGCGAACAAGGCCTTCGCAGAATTCGAACAGAAATCGCTGCTCGAAACCAACCGCGGAGACAATTCCAACCACGAACTGATTTTCTATTACGCGGATTACGCCGGGCAGCCGGCGAAATCGCTCGAAGTGGCGAAGCGCGAAATCGTGAGACGTCACGACGTTTTCACGCTGGACTCCTACGCTTGGGCTCTCTACCAGAATGGACAATATGCCGCTGCACAACAGCAGATCGAAGCAGCGCTCGCAGTGGGCATTCGCGACGGCAAGATCTTTCACCACGCGGGAGAGATCGAGCTGAAGTGCAACAACAAGACCGCTGCGGAACAATATCTGCGAGAATCTGCGGCGCTGAACACCGCAGGCTCAGACCAGGCAAAGGATACGCTGGCCGGCCTCACACAATAGCCAGAAAACGGAGCCCCGGACACCTCGTCCGGGGCTGCCGAACAAGGCGCGGCAGGATTTCGTGACCAAATCTGGCCGAGTCCGTAGAATAGCTCGATTAGCGATGCTGAACTTCAATCATTCGAACTATTGGCTGGATACGGTCGAGATGCCGGAAGGCACAGCGGGCGATCCACCTGAGCATGTGGATGTCGCCGTCGTGGGCGCGGGTTTCACTGGCCTTTCCGCGGCACGAACCCTAGCCAAACGCGGCGCGAAAGTCGCAGTCCTCGAAACCCATACCATCGGTTGGGGCGCGAGCTCCCGCAATGGCGGCATGGTCCTGACTGGAATGAAACTCAGTGCTGAGACGCTAGCCGCTCGATATGGCATGGACGCGACCAAGCGGATGTACGCAGCCAGCCTAGCTTCAATCGACTTGGTCGAACAAATCGTTGCTGAGGAGAACATCGACTGTAACTTTCGGCGCTGCGGCCATCTTGAGGTTGCCTGCAAGCAATCGCACTTCGACAGCTATGCCCGTTCCGTTCAAGTCGTTGCCCGCGAATTCAATCACCGGCTTCGCATCGTTCCGAAGAACCAACTGCGCGGCGAGATCGGATCCGACATCTACTACGGCGGCGTGGTCGATGAAGTTAGCGCCGGGCTGAATCCCGCACGCTATGTGGCGGGGCTTGGGCGGGCGGCTCTCCAAGCAGGGGCTCTTGTCTTCGAGAACGCACATGTGGTTCGCATCGAACACGCTTCACGCAACGGCGGTTCAGGGTTTCGGCTAACCACTTCTGGTGGAAGTATTTTCGCGAACGACGTGTTTATCGCAACTAGCGGATACACATCGAAGGCTACGCCTGCGCTGCAAAAGAAAATCATTCCCATCGGTTCTTTCATCATTGCGACGAAGCAGTTGCCGGAAGCACTGGCTCACGAACTTAGCCCGCGCAACCGCATGATCTACGATTCCAAGCATTATCTCTATTACTATCGCCTGACTCCGGACAATCGAATGCTGTTCGGAGGCCGCGCCGCGTTCTTCCCGGAAAGCAGCAACACGATCCGTCGCAGCGCTGAAATTCTGCGGCGTGGAATGATCGGAGTGTATTCGCAACTGCGCGATGCGAAAGTAGACTATGCCTGGGGTGGAACGCTCGACTTCTGCTTCGATACCATGCCGCACGCCGGCCGCATGGATGGCATGTATTACGCCGTAGGATATGCGGGGCATGGCGTGGCCATGGCAACGTATCTGGGCGCGAGAATCGCCGAACAGATCAGCGGCGGACCTGAAGACAATCCCTACGCCAACCTTCCATTCCCGGGAGCTCCGCTAGGCCTCTACGACGGTCGCCCGTGGTTTCTGCCGTTTGCGGGCGCATACTACAAAATTCTTGACTGGATCAGCTGAAGGATCGTGCCGACTAGCTCTTCAATGTTGAGAGCGACAGCTTACTTCGTGGGAAGGTAGAAGGCTTCGGGGGCGGGCCGGTAGACGCGAATCATCCACAGCGGCCGTCGGAGGTTGCCTGGACCGGGCGCGGCGCGAGTCATTCGCAGCCATCGGAGATATTCCTCGTGCGCTCGGTTAGTGTCCACAAAGACGTCTCCATAGCGATCTTCAGCGCCCGCTTTTCTTACTGTGACTTTTTGATGCCAGCAGTGTTGTCCACTGATCGGGTCGGGTTGAACGGGGAAAATCAGGTTCTGATGCACGCCTGCATCTTCCCAGTGAATACGAGAGGAATCCGGGTCCTTGCTCTCGAAGGGCTGAATGCCATGAATGGGTCGCATCATCCACTTTCCGGGCTCGACTTGCTTCAAATCCACCAGCGCCGTCGACCAGCGTTCCCCGCCGAAGTCTTCTTTCAGACGCCAGCGCCCAAGGTGATGGGAGCAGGCAATGACGCCGGGGCGCATTCCTTCCGTGGCCCAGACGCGATCCACAAAATAACCGATGGCAGTTTGAACTCGCACCAAATCGCCGGTGACCACACCGAAACGATCGGCATCTTCGCGATGCATCCAAACCGGATTCTTGTGCGAGATTTCGTAGAGCCATTTTGCGTTGCCCGACCGGGTATGAATGAGCGTCGGGAGGCGAAATGTTGAAGCAGAAGCATCTCGCCTTTGGCGGCGTCGATGTTGTCGCGATGCACGTGGCTCTTGATGTAGCCGGGAATCGAATGCTCCGGCCAGTTCCAGTCTTTTAGCGTCTTCGAATAAAACTCAAGTTTGCGAGAAGGTGTGGGAAACCCAGCAACCGCGTTGCCATCGACCTCAACTCCGATTGCGGTTCCGTGCTTTTTGACCACATGCGTGACTGGGTCAACCGCGCTGTCCTTCAGCTCTTCTGGCTTGAGAGTCTTGCGGTGTAATTCGTAGACGTTGTTTTCCACCAGGAAGGCGCCGTATTTCCGCATGTAATCGAGCGGTGCCAGGCCTTCGCTGGCGGCCGCCTGGGGTAGGCCCGGAACGCTGTTTTCAAAAATCCAGCGGTAGTACTCGTCAATTCTGAGTTTCTCTCCTGGTCGGTAAGGCGATTCAAAGTAGCGGCGGATTCCCATCGATCCGTCCGGATCCACACGCCAAGACAATTCAATCCAAAACTCATCTTCCTCCCAGACCTCGCCGAGTCCGGCTTCGCGATGGGCTTCATACGTGAAGTCGAATTTCTTGCCCTGCCTTTCCAGCGCCAAACTAGCACCGGCTGCCGGAATCCGATCCAGCGCGCGGCATGCGTCTCCTGGCTCATCAAATCGTGACGCTCGGAAGCATGGCCCATGGGCAGTACATAATCGGCGAACCATGCAGTCTCGCTCCAGGTCGGGGTGAGGCAGGCGTGACGCTCGACCTTGCTTTCATCGGTCAGGGCTTCGATCCAGCTCAGCCCGTCGGGATTTGTCCATACCGGGTTATAAACGCGCGAAAAATATACGGCGAGTTTGCCTCGGCCTTCCTTGAGAAAGTGCGGCAGTAGAAAACTCATCTCGAAGAATGCCAGCGGATACTCGCGCGCCCACATCAATTCGTTCCATGCGTTCGGTGCGGGCGGCATCATCGGCGGCGTGGGAATGTATTTATTCCATGCGCTGGGAGAAGTTCCCCCAGGAGTTCCCACCGCCCCCACCAGCACGGCGAGGAATTCCAGCGCCCTCGCGACTTGCCACCCACCAAGATTCCCCGCCGCGGCGTTTCGCCAAACGTGCGTGCTCAGAGCCGAGCCCGCTCGCCCTGCCTCGTCGCAACTTCGACAATCACGCGAGCATCAGCTCCAGATTCTTGTGCGGCAAATTCCGGAGTGTATTGCGAGTAGGTTTGCTTTAGGACATCGAGAAACGTCTCGAAAGTTTGCGGCATCGCGGGATGCTCATCGCGCAAGTATTCTTCCCAGTTCACCCATCGGCGCACGAACTCGCGATCAAACAGATTTTCCTGAAGCAGCACGTTCGCCATCGCGAGAAGCACCGCCGATTCACTCCCTGGCCAGGTTGAAAGCCAATAATCGGCCTTCGACGCCGTATTGGACAGGCGAGTGTCGATGACGCAGACTTTCGCGCCGTCCATCTTGCCGTCGATGATTCGCTGCGCATGCGGATTGAGTAGTGTCCCGCCTCGAGATGAGAACTCAGCAGCAGAATGAATCGAGCCTTCGAGTGATCCGGCGACGGCCGGTCGAAACCGTGCCAGAAAGCATAGCCAGTGCGGGCTCCCGCTGAGCAAACATTGGTGTGGCTGTTGTGCCCGTCGATGCCCCAAGCGTGCAGCACACGCTGGTTATAAACGAGTTCATGTCCGGGCCGTCCGACGTGGTACATGATTTCGTTCTTGCGGCCCTCCTGCAGAGCCAGCCGAATACGCGAGGCCAAGTCGTCCAGAACTTCATCCCAGGTCACGCGCTCCCATTTTCCTTCTCCCCGCTTGCCGGTCCGCCGCAACGGATAAAGAATCCGCTCAGGGTCGGTGATCTGATTAAGCGTCGCCGGTCCTTTGGCGCAGTTCCGGCCGCGGCTGCCAGGATGAGCGGGGTTGCCTTCGAATTTCTGCACGCGCATCTTGTCCTTGTCGACGTAGGCCAACAGGCCGCAAGCAGCTTCACAGTTGAAGCAGATAGTAGGAATCAGCGAGTAATGCTTCTCGACTTTCCTCGGCCACTGCGTGGCATCGTATTCGGTCCAGTCGTCCCAACGATTGGACGGAGTAGCTGGAGAGGCCCCCCGCAGGTTCGTCTAGGTCTAACGCTTGCGGATTGAGAGGAAGATGCTCTTTCATAAATGTCTAGCTCAGCGGAACGGATTGGCCCGCTCTTACCCATAGCTCTTCAAACCACCAGATGCCAGCAAGGGCCAGCGCAGCCGCTGCACCGACAACTGCGACCGGAATGATGGACGCTGCGGCCAGCACAAGAAGAACAATGGGAGCAATCAGCCCAACAGCGACGACCAGTCCCCAAAATCGTCCGCTCAGTTGTCCTTTAATCAGCGCATGCGCGGCACGCCTGACATCTTCGCTGACGTGAGGAAGCGCAGTCTCTCCCAGAATCATTGCCAGGCTGAGGATCGAGGATATTAAGAGAATCAAAATTGCCGGTCTGAGAATTTGGGAGTCGCCTGCGTGAAGATTGCGATAATCAATATCGTGGCCGCGCCCGCAACGAATGCCTGGACCAGCAAATGCCACAGGAAAAGCGGGCTGTGCCACAAGTCGCGGCCCTTCGCCTGAGCAAAAAGAAACGCGGAATAGCACGCGCTGGCACCCGCAAACGCAGCGCCGAACCACTGCAGTGCGCTTGATACCGAGCCTGCGAAGATCCCGCAGAGCAACCATCCACCCGCGAGCACACCATAGCCAATCAAGAAGTAGGTGCCGATAACCAGCCAGGAACGAAAATTTGGCTTAGTGATGAGGTAGAAAAAGCGATCGGGACACTTCAGGTCGGAAATGAGCAGAGCAGACGTTACGGCTAGGCCGCCGAGGGCTACAGCTGGGCAAATGATATTAAGCAACGTGGCTGCGGGTGCGCCACTCAGAGTTGACAGGATTGCCGCGACCAGCAGCACTCCCGCAGCAATCGCCTTTGTCCAGAGGTAGGCGGCTATCTTCCAGCCCCAGGGTGCGGGATGGGGAACGTCGTAGACTTCGCGGGCTAAAGTTCCTCCGAGATTGCTTACATCCCCGGGGTGAGTATTTCCATCCCGCCCGTCGGAAGCGAAATACGCGTCCTGCCGCGAAATCCGCGTTGGCTCGAGCAAATCTCCTTCGATCCCCACATAAAACAACTTGGGCTGTGTGCCCTTTTGTGGCTTGCGGACCGAAACCTTTTGGGTCGATACAACCCGGCTGACTTGACTTGCCGGATTGTCAAGATCTCCCGCAAGAATCCCGCCTGTGTGGGACACACGATGACGCACGCAGGTTCGAGACTCATCTCCACCCGATGCGCGCAGAACCGCACTTGGCTGCCGTGTTGTGGCTAGGATCGATGTACAGAGCATCGTACGGACAGGCTTGCATGCAAGCTTTGCACCCGATGCAGAGCCGATTGTCGAAATCAACGATTCCATCGGGCCGCCGGTAGGCGCACTGGGTAGGACAGATTTCCGTGCAGGGGGAGTTGTCGCAGTGATTGCACCGCATGACTCCGAAATGGCGCGAGGTGTGGGGGAACTCGCCTTTTTCAATATGCTTTACCCATGTGCGGAAAACACCAACGGGCACTTGATGTTCTTCTTTGCACGCAACCGTACAGGCGTGGCACCCGATACACCGGTCCTGATCGATGACAAATCCGTAGCGCATCCGTTGGCGTCCACTCTCCTGCAGCAAGGGTAAAGATATTTCGGCTTCGACATCATAGCTGATTCTCGCTATCGCAACTGTTCTAGCTTGCATCCTGCCATCGGCGGTCAGCGGTTTTCGTATTGCCTTGGGTATCAGTTACAGTGACCAGAAGTTCATGCTGCATCAGTGGGCTCGCGTTTCCCACCTGCAGAAACTGGTGTTCGTAAGAAACGCTGGCAGGATCGATCTCGTCGTCGCCAATGTCAAAGCCGTCGAGATTTGTGGTGACGCGCGCGATTACCTCATTCCCTTCAGCTTCAACTCCGATCGTAATATCGTTTCCTGCGATCGCTCGGCTGCGCTGAATCGAAAACTTCATAAACTCCTAACCGCCCTCCTGATTGGAAAATATACCAGTATCAGATCACGAACTGAGTTTGCGCCACAAAGCCGCTTGATCGACCTGCGTTTCGGCACAAATTTCCAATGCAAGGGGTTTGCAGTCACCGCAAAGCCGACTAAGATAGACCGGATTCTAGTCAACTACGTCATGGAGGCATGTGATGAAAAGGGCAGCTTCGACTCTTACGTTGGTTCTGGCGGTTGCGATTTTAAGCGCGCCGGCATGGACTCAGGAAACAGCCAAGAAAGGTTCGGCTCCCAAGCCCGCGCTGAGCCCGTCGCAGGTTGTGCTTGAGTCGTGGAACGATATTGGGCGGAAACTGATCGCCATGGCGGAGGATTTCCTGAGGACAAATACGACTTCAAACCAACTCCGGCACAGCGCAGCTTTGCCGAACAACTCCTCCACGCTTCCGGCGCGAACTATTTCTTCACCAATCTCTGTCTGGGTCAGAAACCGCCCGCCGAGGAAGATCCGAAACGTGATCAGTACAAAACCAAGGCAGACGTGGTTTCCTTCGTGAAAAAGTCATTTGCGGATGGCGCAGCGGCCATCAAGCAGAAGGGCGACAAGGGAATGGCCGATCTTGTCATTGACCCCGACAGCAACCAGCAAGTCCGCGTGTCTGACATGGCGTATGGGTTCATCGAGCATTCCGGAGAGCACTATGGCCAACTCGCAATCTACTACCGGGTCGCGGGCTTGGTGCCACCGGAATCGCGGCCAAAAAAATAGCCGAGCACAACCTAGTTCTGAACGCTCATGCGGTCGTCTCTGCGGGCGCGGCGCTTGCTTCAGGCCTTTAATTGACGCCTCCTGTGTTGGATTCCGTCCAGAGAAATTTTTCACGACCATTGGCAAGGAGAACAGGATCGAGTCATTGATGTCGATCCCGTTCTTCAGCCTGAGTGGGCTTTGTCTGACCCACAATCTGCTATTTAAAGTTGATGACGCCGAACAGGCCATTCGCATAGCCGTTCGGGCCCGCGGTGAAGAATAGTTGATTGGGTTTGCCGTTCATTCCGCCGCCTTGGCCAAAGCCAGCGCCCAAAGGCCGCTGATGGGAGCCAATGCCACGCCCCAAAGTGCCTTGAGGTGC
>CAWIMI010000031.1:0-275711 GCA_963837015.1 uncultured Acidobacteriota bacterium
ATCGCGACGTCGCGGTTGAGGCGGGCGTCTCGAGCGCGGTATACCTCGCCCATTCCGCCCGCGCCGAGCGGCGATTGAATTTCATACGGGCCAAGTTTCGTGCCAGAGGTCATGGCCATGCGTGCGCATTATTATATCCTTTCAATCGCAGATGCAACCGAACATCCATTCACTGACGCATAGCCGGCGACGAAGCATCTTCATTGCTGGGGGGCTGACGAATCTGCAACCCGAACAATCGTGCAGTCTATCTGCTTTCCGCTGGCGTTCTTCACCTTGCCCTTGTTGCCATCGACCTGGTACTTCACCTCACTGCCGACAACGTACTCGGTCGCGTTTAGAGATTTCTTCTCGTTCGAGCGGCAAGTGTACTCCTTGCCCGCTGCCACGAAGGTCAGATCGTACTGCAGATTCTTGTGGTCCTTGCCGGTTGTTCCCGCCGGCTGGAAGTCCTTCAGCGTGGTCGTGCCCTGGATCTTCGATCCCGCGGTGGCCGTCATTGTTATGGAGATTATTAAGAGCGCTATCGCATTACCCTTACGCATAATCCGCCCTCCGAGTTGATTGTACGTTGAGAAAAGCGGTCGCCGCCCCGCAGCTCGGATAGGCTAGTTCGACATCGTACCCGAGCCTTGGGTCTCGACCTGCGTCATGCTCTTCGCGGGAGCATTCGGCGTCGTTCCGCCAGCGGGAGTTCCAGGCTGCTGCGGCGCGTACTTCGAGGCGCACTTGGCTTGCAGTTGTTTGGCGTGGAAGACGCCGTCGCGTCCGAAACTGCCGTCAGCCAACGCCTGAGAATTGTCCTTGAAAGTGTCAGGAGGTGGTTCGGTGCCGCTGTATGAGACAGAAAGAGTCTGGTCGTTCTCCACCAGGACAAACTCAACTTTCGTGCCGTTCCGTTTGATCGAACCGGGCTGCACATTGCCCGCGACTCGCAGGCGTTTGGTATGGGCGGAATCTCCCATGCCGCGCAATTCTTTGATGGTTACGTAGTAACTCTTACTTTCCTGCACGCCCGTATAAGCCAAGTATCCGAGCGCTAACAGGATGACTACCGTTGCACCGCCGAACTTCAGGTATCTGTTGGTCTCGCTGGACATGGGAAAGTTTACCGCCTACCAGAGACTCTATTCCTCCGCTCGAACCCGGTCAAGAAAAGCGTAGGGCGGTCACCCTGTCTGTCTTTGACCCCGAGGCGTCACCACACATGGCAGGCATTGGCGCTGACCATTGGTTGCCCCGCCTTGCAGCCCCAAGTCTGCTGGAACTCCGGCATGTTCTGTACGACACCGTTCACGCGCCATTTTCCTGGAGAGTGCGGATTCGTGGTTACGTTCACACGCGCGGATTCCGGCCGCCGCTTCTCGCACCACACCCGCGCGAAGCCCAGGAAAAAACGCTGCTCGGGCGTGTAACCATCAATCTTCAGGCCCTCTTTTCCGGTTTTGTCGTCGGCGATCATATGCTCGAGCGCCATCAACGCGATGCGTGCCCCGCCGTTGTCGGCGGTGTTCTCGCCGAGCGTAAGCCGGCCATTGAGCTTAAGATCGTCGACCGCAACAAAGCTGCTGTACTCATCGGCGACGCAGCTCGCCCGCTTTTCAAACTCCTTGCCGTCCTCAGGCGTCCACCAGTCATGCAAATTGCCCTGCGGATCGAACTTGCGTCCCTGATCGTCGAAGCCGTGAGTCAACTCATGGCCGATCACCAGTCCGATTCCACCGAAGTTCACGGCGTCGTCCATCTTCCTCTCAAAGAACGGCGGCTGCAGAATGCCTGCTGGAAATACGATTTCGTTGTAGGAACTGCTGTAGTAGGCGTTGACCGTCGGCGGCGTCATGCCCCATTCCAGCCGATCGAGCGGTTTGCCAATCTTCGCGATTTCGCGTTTGGATTCGAATTCGTTGGCGCGCAGGAAATTCCCCAAGAGATCCCCTCGTACCACCGTAAGAGAACTGTAGTCTCGCCAGGCGTCTGGGTAGCCGATCTTGTTGCGAATGTCCAGCAGCTTGATTTTCGCCTGTTTCTTTGTATCGGCGGTCATCCAGGAGAGATTCTGGATATCTTCGTCCAGCGACTGTTCGAGCGCGTCGACCATTTTCAACATCCGCTGTTTGCCGTCCGGCCCGAAAGTGACCTCAACGTATTTCTGACCCAGCGCCTCGCCCAGCGAGTTGTCGGTAAGGTCGACACAGCGCTTCCATCTGGCCTGGATTTCCTTCTGCCCGGTCAACGCTTGCCGCATCTTGAAGCTCGCATCCACGTATGGCTGAGAAAGCCACGGCGCAGCCCCTCGCAGCAGATGCCAGCTCACATAGATCTTCAGGCTGTCCAGCGACTCGGACTCCAGCACGCCATTTACCTGCTTGAAGAACTCCGGGTTGCTGACATTCAACTCTGAAAAACTGGGCGCATCCGCCGAGGCGAAGAAGCGGTCTAGATAAAAATTCGGCGCCATGGCAACGGCCGCATCCTTCGTCATCTTGTGGTCTCGCGTTTTGGGGTCACGGCGGAGGGTGCGGTCCATGGAATCTTTCGCCAAGGCCGTCTCGATGCGCAAAACCGTTTGCGCCGACTCCGCCGCTTGCGTGGGCGATTGCCCAGCCAGGGTAAACACCTGAGTCACGTATTCCACCAGGTGCTTGCGCATTTCTGTCATCCGTGCGTCATCCTTGATGTAGTAGTCGCGGTCTGGCAGTGACAACCCGCCCTGGTCAATGTACGCGATCACCTGATCCGCGTTGTGCAGGTCAGAGTTGGAATAGAAATTGAGCAGCGGACTCGGGCCCATAAGATGTACGCGCGCGACGACATCAATCAGGGCCGCCTTATCGTTCACCGTCGAAATCCGATCAAGCTCGTCCTTCAGCGAGCCGAGGCCCTTCGCGTCCACCGCCTTTTCGTCCATGCAAGAGCTGTAGAAATCACCGATCTTTTGCTCGACTGGAGTTCGGCTGGGATCGTTGGCTGAGGCCTTTTCGAGAATCTCCCGTAGCGTCACCAGGTTCCGCTCGTCCAGTTCGACAAAGCTGACCCAGGCGCTCTGGTCGGCTGGGATTTCCGCCTTCTTGAGCCAGTTACCGCAAGCGTATTGATAAAAATCGACGCACGGGTCCAGGGTTTTATCGATGTTATCGATGCTGAAACCCGGTCCCGGTTTCGCAGTTGAATCGGTTTGGGCAAGAACCCCCACAGTCATGAATAATAGGAACACCGGCAAAGAACGCAGTAAGCGCATGTGGCCTCGTTTTCAGTCGAAGGAAGATTCTAAAGCTCAAGCTTTTGGACGGACAAGGAAAGAAAAGGATATGCTTCAGGCCGGGTTCGAGAGGGGACATCTCCGAAGGCGCACCGACCGCCGGTGGTGGAGTTTTGGCGCTCAATCTCATTCGGCAAGGTATAATCGCCTCTTGAAGAATCCCGAAAAGGTGAAAAGTCATGGCTCCCTCGAATGGCAATTCCGGCAACGGTAATCGTGGTCACAGTGACAACGGACACAGCAGTCCGCGGCCACGGGCGGAGTGGATCGCACGCCGCAGGACCGAGAATCACGACGGCAATTTCTCCCAGATGCACTACGCCCGCAAGGGCGTGATCACGGAGGAAATGACTTATGTAGCGGACCGCGAAAAGCTTTCGCCCGAGCTCGTTCGCGATGAAGTTGCCCGCGGCCGCATGATTGTTCCGGCGAACATCAATCACCCGGAACTCGAGCCCATGTGCATTGGCGTGGCATCCCTCTGCAAAATCAACTCTAACATTGGCAATTCCGCTGTCACCTCGAACATTGACGAAGAGCTCAAGAAGCTGCACACTTCGGTTCATTACGGCGCCGACACGGTCATGGATCTTTCGACTGGCGGCAACATTCACGAAATTCGGGAAGCCATCCTGCGGCACTCGCCCGTGCCCATTGGAACGGTACCGATCTACGAGGCGATTTCGCGTGTGAAACGCATCGAAGACTTGAATGCCGAGGTAATGCTCGAAGTGATCGAAGAGCAGGCCGAGCAGGGCGTTGATTACATGACCATTCACGCCGGCGTGCTGATTCAGTATCTGCCGATGGTTTCCAAGCGTATTACCGGAATCGTAAGCCGCGGTGGCGCGATCCTGGCGCAGTGGATGGCTCACCATCACAAGCAGAATTTTCTGTACGACCGTTTCGACGACATCTGCAAAATTTTCGCCAAGCACGACGTTTCGTTCTCGCTGGGCGATGGCCTGCGTCCTGGCTGCATTGCCGATGCCAGCGACGAAGCCCAATTTGCTGAACTGAAGACCCTCGGCGAGTTGACTAAGAAAGCTTGGGAACGAGATGTGCAGGTGATGATCGAAGGCCCCGGCCACGTGCCGCTCGACAAGATCAAAGAGCAGGTCGACAAAGAAAAAGAGCTTTGCTACGAGGCTCCGTTCTATACGCTGGGACCGCTCGTCACCGACATCGCTCCCGGATACGATCACATCACGTCGGCCATTGGCGCAGCAATGATCGGCTGGCATGGTGCCGCCATGCTTTGCTACGTCACACCCAAAGAACACCTCGGTCTCCCGAACGAGAAAGACGTGAAGGATGGAATCATTGCCTATAAGATCGCGGCGCACGCTGCGGACTTGGCGCGGCATCGCCCCGGCGTTCAGGACCGTGACGACGCCCTGAGCTATGCACGCTATAAGTTCGACTGGGAGAAGCAGTTTGCGCTGTCGCTCGACCCCGAGACGGCTCGCTCCATGCACGACGAAACCTTGCCCGACGACTATTACAAAGAAGCTGCGTTCTGCTCCATGTGTGGCCCCAAATTCTGCTCCATGAATTATTCCAGCAAGGTGGACGAGTACAACAAGCAGGTCCACGGTCTCGAAAAGAAAGACTACTCGCAACTGGTAGAGAAGCTGGTTTCGCTCAAGTAGCACTCACGTAGCGGCGGACGCCGCGTCCGCCCGGGTTTCGCGAGCCTGTAAGCAGACTGGAATCGCTTTAGCTGCGGATGGTCTGGAGGAAAGTTTCGACCGAAGCTGCGAGTTCCTCGGCGTGCCCCGAGAGCTGATCAGAGAACTGGCTCATGGCGTGAATGGTAGAGTTCATGCTGCCGACGAGTTCGGCGGTGCGTGCTGCCGCACCGCGCATGCCGGCAATTTCCCTCGAGATGTCTCCCGTGGCTTGTGCAGTCTGGCGCGCCAGGGTTTTCACCTCGGACGCGACCACCGCAAATCCTTTGCCAGCTTCCCTCACTCGAGCTGATTCGATGGTGGCATTTAAGGCGAGCAGATTGGTCTGCGCGGCGATCTCCGAGATCAATGTAACTACGCCGCCAATCTTCTGGGAAGCGACACCCAGAGTCGCGACAACGCCGTTCAGGTGCTGGACCTTGGCTGCGTCCTTCGCACCCGGATCTGATACACCCCATGTGGCGACTTCGGTTTCAGCCGATTCGCCCGCTGCCTCAGAGAGCTGCGCAGCAGTGTGCTTGACCTGATCCGCGGATGCTGAAAACGCGGAAACCACTTTCTTGACGCTGCTTTCAAACTGGTCCGCCAGAGCCAGGCGACGTTGCTCCGACTCACGGAGCTTTCCCGCATTCTGTGCCATCTGCTCGGTTGCCTGGTTGATAAGGTTGGAAGCATTGCGGAAAGAGCCGAGCATGCCGCGGAGCAGCACGCGACGGTAGAACTTACCCTGACCCGCGTGCTCGAGCGCCGCGAAGGATTCGCGCATGAACGCATCGGTCATGTCGAGCAGGTGGTTAATGCCGTGCATTAATGGCGAAAAGTCGCCGCATTCTCCCACATTCAGGAGCCGCATTTCGAGGCTGCCTTTGGCAGCGTCTTCGCACACCTGAGTGCACCGCGCCAGCGACAGGCGATACATGCGGATGAGTTCCAAGGCGCTCGCCTCGCCCTCCGAGACGTCCTGAATCCGAACCTCGCGAGAGGATGACGGGGCGAAGACGAACTTTAGTTTTGCCACGATCGGATTCATGCGATCCCTAGCAGCCCGTGGTGCAAGTTCGGATTCGTGACCAGAAAGTGTTGAGGTATCCACAGGCTTGGTTTGTAGAATCGGCGCATGGCGATGGGGACGCGCAAGCAGCGGGAGAAGCAAGAAGATTTGTGGATCGCGCACACGGAGTTGACATCAGCTCCGGGGCATCCGTTCTATCAGCGTTTGAATGAGTTGCTGGAGGCCGAGGGCTTCGAGGAGTTTGTCGAGGGCCGGTGCGCGAAGTTTTATGCCGAGAAGAACGGGCGTCCGTCGCTGACGCCGGGGATTTACTTTCGGGCGCTGCTGATCGGGTATTTCGAGGGCATCGGAGCGGAGCGCGGGATTGCCTGGCGGTTGGCGGACTCGCTGGCCCTGCGGCGTTTTGTGGGCATCGCGCTGGACGAGTACACGCCGGATCACTCGACGATTTCGCGCACGCGGCGGCTGATTGATCTGGACACGCATCGCGAAGTATTCGGCTGGGTGTTGGGCGTGCTGGCCGATCGTGGGTTACTGAAAGGCCAGCGGATCGCGATTGATGCGACGACGCTGGAGGCGAACGCGGCGATGCGCTCGATCGTGCGGCGGGACACGGGCGAGAGTTACGAGGAGTTTCTGCGGGGGCTGGCGAAGGCCTCGGGCATCGCGACCCCGACGCGGGAAGACTTGGCGCGGTTGGATCGCAAGCGCAAGAAGCGGACGTCGAATAAGGAGTGGAAGAGCCCAGCGGATGGCGATGCGCGGATCGCGAAGATGAAGGATGGGCGCACGCATCTGGCGCACAAAGCCGAGCACGCCGTCGATCTGGACACGGGCGCGGTGTTGGCGGTCACGCTGCAAGGCGCCGATCAGGGCGACCCGGCCACGCTGGATGAGACGCTGTGCGAAGCCGGGATGGCGGTGGCGGAGCAGGTCGGGCGCGAGGCGGAGTTGCGGCCCCACGAAGCGCCGAAGGTGAACGTGGCCGGCATCGAAGAGACGGTGACCGACAAGGGTTATCACAGCGGCGCGGTGGTGAGGCGGATGAAGGCGTATGGCGTGCGCAGTTACATCCCAGAGAAGAAACAGAAGGGACGGCGGAACTGGGCGGGCAAACAGGCCGAGCAGCAAGCGGTGTATGCCAACCGGCGGCGGGTGCGGGGTGAGTATGGCAAGAGTTTACTGCGGCGGCGCGGCGAGTTAGTGGAGCGCAGCTTCGCGCACTGCTACGAGACGGGCGCGATGCGGCGCTGCCATCTGCGCGGACAGGAAAACATTTGGAAGCGGCAACTGATCCACGTGGGCGCGTTCAATCTAAGCCTGATCCTGCGCCAACTGCTGGGCGCGGGCACGCCGCGGGAGTGGAAGAACCGCTTCGGCAGCCTTGTTTTGACCCTGTACTTACTCTTCCCGTGTCGGATAAATAAGGCGCGGTTTTGCAGAAGCCGAATCTCCGCGTCCGTTGCCAAGTGCTTCGTGAGATCGCGTAGCCGACTACGTCGCCCGACTCGCAGGAAATCCGCTACTTGCACCCCGGGCTGCTAGCTTCCTTCAGGCGGAAAAAACAAATTCCCCGTAATCCATCTTTTTTTCTGCGACTGCCGCGAGAAGCATGCGAGTCGCCGCAGCCATCCCTTCTCGCCAGTCGGAGTGGCGATTCTCTTCCGCAAGCAACTTGGCATGGATGCCTTCGAATAACTCGATCTGGTGGCGTTCGGGACTGCGGCGGCTGGAATGATAGCCAACAATGCCGCCGCTAGTGCCAAATGTGGGAGTAACGTGCGCAAACACCCAATAGTAATCGCCAGATTTTGCCATGTTCTTAACGTAGGCAAAAATTTCGTTGCCGGATGCGATGGTGTCCCAAAGCAGTTTGAAAACGCAACGGGGCATGTGGGGATGGCGAATGACGTTGTGCGGCTTCCCGAGAACTTCTGCTTCCGTGTAGCCAGAAACCTTCAGGAACGTGCGGTTGGCATAAAGAATGACGCCTTTGACATCGGTTTTGCTGACGATGATTTCGTCTTCGCCAAAGGTGATTTCGCGATCCGTGGGCTGGACGCGATGCTGAACCATCGAACTTCCTCCCGCCTGAGACGATCACCATTCCGGGCCGAAAAAAGAGGGCGAAGTCCGCCCACATTTCCTATGTCGGCACGAACCGTTGTTCACTTTAGCTGGGCCTTTGGATGAAGAGGGACAACTGAGCCTCGCCAAGACGATCGCACCGATCGGAGCTGGGCTATCCGAAAAACCGCATCAATCCGGACGCGCGCAGATTTGGCGCCAAAAATAACGCATCATGTATCCCCGCAACTCGAACTAAGGATTCCGCAGCCAGGTAGCCGCTGCGTACTGCGCCTTCCATGGTGGCGGGCCATCCCGTCGCGGTCCAATCTCCGGCCAGAAACACTCTTGGCCAGACCGTCTCTGGACGGGGGCGGTAGACATCCACCCCGGGCCGCGGCGAATAGGTTGCATGTACTTCCTTGATGACTGTCGATTTCACCAGGTTCGCGTCCCATGCGCCGGGGAAAAACTCGCGCAGTTCGGCGAGAGCCAACTCGATGATTTCGGCCCGCGACTTCTCGACCAATGTCTTCGATGAGCTCACGACCAGTTCCACGTAGCTACCGTTCTCGTTGCGTCCCAGAAATTTCGATTTATGAAACATCCACTGAATGGTTCTGTCCAGCAGTACGGCATGATCAAGGTCGGTGATCTGGCGGTCGAACCAGAGATGAATGCCTGTGATGGGCGAGGTTTCAAATCGGGCCAGAGCTTGCCGAAGCGGCTCCGCGACGGGGATCTGGGGCAATATGCGAGACATCACATCAAAGGAGACTGCAAAGACAACGAAGTCAAAGATCAACTCCTCGTCTGATGCCAGCAGCGCCACGGTATCCGGCCCGCTCGAAAACGATTCCACGCCACTGCGCACTCGAATCTCACCGCCCCGGGCCGTGATGTAATCTCCGGCCACGCTGTAGAGCTCGCTCAAAGGCACTGTGGGAACGCCCATTCGTCCCGCCCCCGCCGACTTCAGGAAAGATTCCCGCACTACCTGTGCCGCGTAGGGTATCGACATTCGATCAAGCTCTTCATTCAATGCGCTCACCAAAATCGGATTCCAGAAGCGCTTGATGGCTCGCTCTGTTTGCCGGTGGCGATGCAACCACGTCAAGAATGATTCGCCAGAGTCCCGCGGCGTGGCAGGCGCAAGGGCTGCCATCGCAGCGGCAATCGAGATCTTATCCGAGAAGTTCAGCCAATCCGCGCGCAAGAACGCAGCGGTATTGTGAAAAGGAGCAGGCAACTTCGATGGCTCGATCACGGAGGCGCGGCCGCCGGGCTCAAGGAAAGTCAGCCGATCGTACCAGCGGATCTTGCTTTCGACGCCCAATCGTTCGTAGAACTGAATGAGGTTAGTGCAGCAGCCGAGCAACACGTGCTGGCAGTTGTCCACCACTTCGCCGGTGCCGGGATGCTGATAAGAAGAAGCTCGCCCGCCGAGATAAGGCCGACGCTCGAACAGGGTAACGCGAAAGCCATTGTCCGCAAGAGCGCAACCAGCGGCCAGTCCCGCCAATCCACCCCCTACCACAGCGACTCGGGAATTTCGTGCGGGACGCTCGCTCATCAGGACAAGCGTTTCACGAAGCCTTTGGCCAGAATGCCGAGCTTCTCGCGTACGGTGAGGCTGACCTTTTCATTTCCAGTGAAGACGTCGTATTCGCGTTGCGCTATTTTGTCGAGCAGCCTCCGATAGATGCTCATGAGCACCCAGAGCGCGGGCTGGCTGTCTTCGTCGATCAGCGGAATGAGTTCCTCTCCGGCCCGGTAATATTCGCGAGCCCGGTCGGCCTCCATAGCCAGGAGCGGGCGAAAGATTGCCGGATCCGAGACCGATTCCAACGCAGAGAGTGAAATTCCAAACTTGTTTAGATCCTCTTCCGGCAGGTAAACGCGGCCCACGCTGGCGTCTTCTCTTACGTCGCGAATAATGTTGGTGAGCTGAAAAGCAAGCCCCAGCCGCTCCGCCAGAGGTTCCGCAGCGGGATCGTGATAACCGAACACATGAATGCAAACCAGGCCGACGACCGAAGCCACCCGGTAGCAATACTGGTAGAGGTCGTCGAAAGTCCGGTAGTGTACGGTAAGCGCTAACGGCACAGGTGGCTCGCCCGCGCGTATCTCGTTCGGGCCGCCCTCAACGTCCATCGCAGTGCCATAGGCCAACTGATCGAGCAATCCCACGCGAATGTTGTAGTGTCGCTGTACATCGGTGAGAGCCAGCAGCACGGGCTCGTCAGTGGGATGTCCTGACTGCGCCCGATGAAAAGCGTCAAGCCAGGCCGAAAGCTTCTGCCGCCGATCGTAGAGAGAGAGAGACTCATCATCGGCTATATCGTCACAGCGCCGCATGAAGGCATACACCGCACATAGCGCCTGACGCTTGGCCCGTGGCAACACCAGGAACGCATAGTAGAAGTTCTTGGCGGCCGCCCGCGTAATGTGCCGGCAGACCGAATACGCAACCGCGAGTTGCGATTCGGTCGGCGCGAACGGTGCGGGAGCGGGCTGAACCGCTGCGCTCATGTCCGATTTCTCCACAGCAGCTTTCCCCAGGCCACCCGCGCCACCAGCGCCAGTTTGCGCGGTTTCGAAATCACCGGACGCCTGCCCAGCACGTTGTAACCCTGGGCCTCGATGGCATTCAGAATCACTTGTCCACCCCGACTGAACAACTCAATATCAAGCGCCAATTCCCGATCCACCTTCCCGATCAACGGCAAGCCACGACCGAACCAATCGCGAGCGCGCTCGACCTCGAACCGCATCATGTCGCAGAAAGCAGCCGTGTTCCGTTGCGCCGCGATGTCATCTTCCGTAACCCCAAAGCGGCGCAGGTCTTCCTGAGGAAGATAAATGCGCCCATTGGCATAGTCGACGCTCACATCTTGCCAAAAATTCGCCAACTGCAGAGCCGTGCAAGTAAAATCCGAAAGCGCCTGCCGCTCCGCATCCCGATACCCGCAGATGTACAGCACCAGATGCCCAACCGGGTTCGCCGAGCAATGGCAATAGCCGACCACATCTTCAAAGGTGGAATAGCGCGAAACCCGCTGATCCTGCCGAAACGCGGTCAGGAGATCGATAAAGGTCTGCTTCGGAATCTCACACTTGCGAATCGTCTCCGTCAAGGCCACGAACACAGGATGCCGCGGGCTCCCGGCGTAGCAAGCGTCAAGTTCAGCTTCCCACTGATCCAGCAATTGCAAAGAAGCATTGGCGTCCCCGACTTCATCACCCAGATCATCCGAGATGCGGCAATAGGCATAGACATTAAAAAAATCCTGACGTAGCCTCTGCGGAAGAAACCAGGTCGCAACCGAAAAATTCTCGTAGTGCGATCGCGCCAGACGACGACAGTAATCCTGAGCCTCAGATTGTGTTGGTGTTGTCGCAGGGAAGGCGTACTCAGCCGGAAGCCTACCCCACCCTGGCAAGGTGGAGGAAATCTCAGTCCGGGAGTCGCTGGCAATGGACGACATGGTCAGTTCGTCAAAATGGGCGCGCGATCAGAAAACTCCCGCGTCAGTGCCCGGGAATAATGGCGGTCTTGATATCGCCGTTGCGGTCGAGCATGTGATGGAAAACCTGCTGCAACCGGGAAAGCGGAGCCTCTCCAGTAATGTAATCCGTAGAACGAATCTTCTTCTCAGCGATCAAGGCAAAAGCCCGCCGCACGGTCTCCGGCGTGTGATGGAAGGTCGCTTTCAGCGTGACCTCCGAATAATGCAGCCGGTTAGTATCGAGCTCCACCTTGGTGCCGCTGGCGCATCCGCCAAAGAAGTTCACTGTCCCGCCCTTGCGCACCATGTCGATGGCCATCTCCCACGCTTCCGGACGCCCCACGGCCTCGACCACCACGTCGCTCCCCCGCATCTCAGGAGAAATTCTTCGTGCCGCTTCGACCGGATCTTTCACCTTCGTGATCTGCACCACTTCATCCGCGCCCATGTGCTTCGCCGCCTGAACCTGGGAATCGCGTTTCACCACCGAAATCACATTGCAGCCCACCGCCTTGGCCACCTGTACAAACATTAACCCGATGGGACCCCCGCCGATCACCGTAACCGTATCGCCAATCTCCACCCCGGTCTCATGCAAGCCGCGGAGCACACAGGCCAGAGGCTCGACCATCGCCGCTTCCTCATAACTCACATCCGGCGGGATTGCCAGCATGTTGATCTCAACAATTCGCCGCGGAATCCGAATGTACTCTGCATAAGCTCCATTGTTGAACAAAAGGTCTTCGCAAAGATTGGCCTGGTGCTTGGAGCAGTAAAAGCACATCTGGCAGGGCGCGGAGTTCAACGCCACCACCCGCATCCCCTTCTTAAATCCGCGCACCCCCGGCCCGACTTCCTCGATCACTCCAGCCAGTTCATGCCCGAACAGCGCCGGAGGAACAATCATGCGCGCGTGGTAGCCCCGCTGGTACACCTTGAGGTCAGTCCCGCAAGTCAGGGCGACTTGCACCTTCACCAAAACCTCGCCGTCGCCGACTCGAGGAATGGGAACTCTTTCGATTTTCACGTCCTCTTTGCCATAGAGGACCGCTGCTGTCATCTTTCCGTTCACTCTTTATTTCCTTCCCACGAACCTCCCGCTTGAATCACAATCTTCATCGAATCTGGCTGCGGGCGGGCCGCGAACTTCAGGCCTTCCACACTGTTCGACAAAGAAAAGCGGTGACTGATCAAACGCTCCAGGTCCATCTCACGGCTCATCACGAAGCGCACCGAGTCCTGCTGCAGCTCAACCGACGCGCTATACGATCCCAAGAGTCTTTTCTCGTCGACGCAGATCGCTGCCGGGTCAATCATAGCCTCGCCGCGAACCGTCTGCGCAAACAGCAAAACCCGGCCTCCCGGACGCACTGCATCCACCGCCGTCCGAATCAGGCCGTTCCCCCCGACCGCTACAATCGCCGCGTCGGCCCCACGTCCGTCCGTCAGCGCCCGCACCGTTTTGACCGTGTCGGCGCTCGACGCGTCAATCACAATATCTAAACCGTACGTTTTGGATATTGTAAGCCTTTGGGGATACAAATCGGAAGTTACTACCGTTGCCCCCGCCCTTTTGGCTAATGTACTCAATATGATGCCAATCGGCCCCTGTCCAATTACGAGAACACTTTCTCCCGGCAAAAGTTGCAGAGTTTCGATGCCCTTCATGCAGGTGTTCACGGGCTCGACAAAGCACGCCTGCTCAAACGACACTCCATCCGGAATGCGAACCGTCCCCTGATTCACAATCCAATCCATCACCCGAACGTATTCCGCGAAGCCGCCACCCGAAGGCTCGAAGCCCGCCGTGCACCCAACTTTCTTGTAAGTCTCGCACTGGGCAAAAGTTTTGTGGCGGCAGTAGTAGCAATCGCCGCAGGGAATGTGATGAAATACCACGACTCGATCACCCGGCTTGAACTGACTGACTCCCTGTCCTGTTACCGCCACCACGCCCGATGTCTCATGTCCGAAGATGCAAGGCCCCGCATGCGAACCGCTGGCAATCTTCTTAAGATCGGTTCCACAGATACCGCAAGTATGCACTCGGACGAGCAACTCACCGCGCCCGATCTCCGGCACCTGGACAGTCTCTACCCGAACGTCGTTGACGCCCCGGTAAACCGCAGCCTGCATCGTAGCGGGTATCGACTGCTTGGTTTCCTCGATCGTAAATTGTCTAGCGATTGCCATGAATCTTTATCGAATCATCCCGAAAATCCTAACGGTGCCATCCCGGAATTCTAACCGTGTCATCCCGCACGGAGTGAGGGATCTCTGCATGTCGGCTTAACCAACGCTGATCGAGGGAATTTCTGCTGCGCCCCTGGCAGCGTACGTGAAATATTCTGGTCAAAGTCTCCTTGCAACAGTCTGCGATATTGGATGCAACCCAGCCTCCGAATCCGCTGATTTCTGTGGATCCTGAATATAACGCTCTAGCTCAGCGCAGAGCGCCCCGGATGCCTTCGCACTATTCCTCGCCAGCCGCATCACCCGCAGCCAAAGCCAAGGCCGCAGCCCAGCAAACGCCACAAACCTTCCAGCCTGAAATTGGCCGTCTGCACCCACGAACCGGTCCATAGCCGGCATGGCAAAACTGCTCTCATCCGAAATTGCCTTCACCGCCATGAAGCGCACACCCCGCGCCTGTGCGCCGCGCGCCACGGCCGCAGCTTCCATGTCAAGCGCCTGTGCACCGTAAGACTCAGCCAACTTCGCCTTTTGCTCCACACCAGCAATGCCGCCAGCGCTCACCAATACTCCAGAACCTGCGCCCACTTCAACGCTGCTGCCATCCCGAGCGTCAACGACGCGGCTCGGGGAGAAGATGTTGCCCACCTTCAGCCCCGGTTCGAGCCCCCCCGCGAAGCCCACAGAGAGCACGAGCCCCGGCTGGTACAACGCGACGGTAGCTTCCGTAGCCCGCCGCGCAGCCTCCGCCCCGATGCCACCGCAAACCACCACCGTCTCGCCACTCTCGAAAAAAGTAAACCGCTGCCCTTCATGCTCCCGCTCAACTCTACTCCAGCCCTTCACAAGCCTATGCACTTCGCGCTCAAGCGCAGCAACCATCGCGACTTTGACCGAGCATGCCATCTATCCTGCACTTAATTGTCGTTCCGAGGAGCGTCAACCCTCATTGTCATCCCAGCGTCCAACTCATTGTCATTCCGAGGAGCAGAGCGACGAGGAATCTGCTGTCCGCAGCCCCGCGAAAAACCCGGCCCCATCACTTCGCCCCAGATGACAACGGGAACGCTAAACATCACCCTCTCCCCGCATACCCGTTCGCTTGAAACCACTCCACGGCCCTACGCAAAGCCCCATCCACCGGAACTACCTTCCATCCCAGTTCGCGCTCCGCTTTCGCGGACGAAACAAACATCTTCTTCCGCCCCATGCGCACTGCGTCAATGGTCGCCCGCGGCTCCCGGCCCAAAATACGTCCAGTCACCACTTCGTCCACGACGCCAGTCGCCAAAGCCATCACGTAAGGCACTCGAACCCTGGGCGATGGCAATCCCGTAATCGCCGCCAGCTTGTCGAGAATCTGCTTCAAGGTCAGATTCTCTCCGCCCAGAATATAACGCTCGCCGCTTCTCCCTTTCTCCAGCGCCGCTACATGTCCGCGAGCGCATTCCCCTACGTCCACCAGATTCAAGCCTGTATCCACATACGCGGGAAACTTCTTCTTCAGAAAGTCCACGATGATTCGCCCCGTGGGAGTGGGCTTGATGTCGCGCTCGCCAACCGGAGTGCTGGGATTGACCACCACCACATCCATTCCGCTGCGTCCCGCCTCCAGCGCCACTTCCTCGGCCATGAACTTGGACCGCTTGTAAGGACCAATCATACCGTCGAGTGCAACCGGAGAATCTTCATCCGCCGGATGCCCGTTCGAGGTAAAGCCCATCGTCGCGACGCTCGAGGTGTAAACCACCCGTCGCACATGATTCTTAAGAGCAGCATCGAGAACCGCCCGCGTACCGTCCACATTGGCGCGAAACATCTGTTCTGGGTCGCGCACCCACAGCCGGTAGTCAGCCGCAATGTGGAACACGACGTCACAGCCCGCCATGGCCTTCTCAATGGATTCCGGATCGCGCAGATCGCCGATGACGCGATCCGCATTCAACCCCTGGATATTTTTCGGATCGCTGCTGGCCCGAACCAGCAACCGCAGATCGGCACCCTGTCCGGCCAGTACACGCGCCACGTGACTGCCCACGAAACCCGTTGCGCCAGTGACAAAGGCTTTCATCAGAGCTGCCAGCTCCCAGCGATCAGCCAGTTGTACTCGCTGAGAGCCGACAGCTGAAAGCTGCTACTCCAGCTCATCCGGCTGGAGCGAAATATCCTTCTCGCCCGCTGCTTTTTTCTCCCAATACTGACGCACCCAGTTTTCCCAACTCTTGCCCGCAGCCATATCACGGCCGGAAAAGGCCAGTGCGCCAATCTCCGCGTAGGAAATTTTCACCTTGGGAGAACCGTCTTTCGGCAACAATCGCACGTAGCTGTTCGCGAGACCGGAACCGCTACTGCGATCGAAAATGTAACCTTCGACTTTCCTGCCATCTTTCCGCGTGATCGAAACATCGCCGCGGTAATCAAACGCCTGCTCCAGCGCCTTGCGAAGCTCTTCCTCGTTCGCCAGCGACGGAACTGATCCTTCGAGCTTCTCGTGAGCCGTCCCCGGCGCAACTTCGAGCGACTCCGGATCGACGGAAACCGAAGGCCCGTGCCCCGACTCGCGCCCGCTCAAACCCGCGTCTCCTCGCCCATCGGCGCGTCGATCTGCACCAGAGGATTGAAGGCATGCACCGGCTTGGTCGGCTCATCCAGCAACCGGAGCGCAGACGGGTCTTCATATTCACCAAACATACGCGCCTTCACTTCCTGCCACATGCCCTGCACTGAACCGAACAATTCGTTCACCGCCGACGCCTCATACCCGCTGTGCACCATGCAGTTCGCGCACTTCGGATTGCCCGACTCCGTCCCATAATTCTCCCAGGCGGTCGTCTTCAGTAATTCAGCAAACGAATCCGCGTAACCGTCCTGCAGCAGATAGCAGGGCTTCTGCCATCCGAACACGTTGAAGGTAGGCATGCCCCACGGCGTGCAGGCATATTCACGTTTCCCCATCAGGAATTCGAGAAACAGCGCAGATTGATTGAAACGCCATTTCTTGCTGCGATTCGAAAGCATGGCGCGAAACAACCGCCGCGTGCGCGCCCGCCCCAGAAAGTGCTGCTGATCCGGCGCCTTGTCATAGGAGTAAGCGGGTGAGAGCATCATGCCCTCGACCCCCAAATTCATCATCTCGTCGAAGAAAGCCCGCACGCTCTTCGGATCCGTCCCATCAAATAACGTGGTGTTGGTGGTCACGCGAAAACCGCCAGCTAGCGCTGCTTTGATCCCTTCGACGGCCTTGTCATATCCACCCTCCAGGCAAACCGAAAAGTCATGATGCTCGCGCTGTCCATCCATGTGAACGGAAAAAGTCAGGTACTTGCTGGGCTTGAAAAGATGAATTTTTTCTTTCAGGAGAAGCGCATTAGTGCAGAGATAAATATATTTCTTGCGCGCCACCAAGCCTTCCACAATCTCACCAATCTGCGGATGCAGGAGGGGTTCGCCCCCAGGAATCGAGATCGTGGGCGCACCACACTCATCGACCGCCCGGAAACATTCCTCAGGTGTAAGCTGCGACTTCAACACATGCGCCGGATACTGAATCTTCCCGCAACCCGCGCAAGCCAGATTGCACCGGAACAGGGGCTCCAGCATCAACACCAGCGGATACTGCTTGCGTCCCTTAAGCTTCTGCTTGAGGACATAAGTAGCAACCGTCCACATCTGAGAAATAGGAACCGCCATCAGTCAACTCTCCAGTACCGCTCTAGCCCACTTTGTCATTCCGAGGAGCGCAACGACGAGGAATATGCTTCTCGCCGGCCAGCGCCAGGAACACGATCCTCGCGCTACCCAATCCGCCGCACGCCAGTTCCCTGCCCGGCCCCAGCCATCGCCTTAGAATAAGTAGTCAACGCGATCAGCGGGAAATATTGCCGATACAACGTATAAGTCAAATAAAACACCCGCGGAAAACCCGTGCCCGTAGTCTGCGGCTCATCCCAACCGCCATTCTTCTTCTGCGTCTTCAGCAAATACGCAATGCCCCGCGCCACAGAATCGCTCCGCGTATCGTTAGCCGCCAGTAATCCCATCACAGCCCAGGCGGTCTGGGAGGGTGTGCTTGGGCCTACGCCGCGGGTGCTGGGATCATCGTACGAGCCGCACGTTTCGCCCCAGCCTCCGTCCGAATTCTGCACCATGCGCATCCACTCCGCGCCCTGTTGCACGTAGGGTTCATGATGATCGATGCCCATGGCTTCCAGTCCGCGCAGCACCTGCATGGTTCCGTAAATGTAATTGACACCCCAGCGACCGAACCACGAACCATCCGGCTCCTGCTCTTCTCGAATGAACTTCAGCGCCTTCTTCACTCGCGCATCATTCTTGTCATATCCGTAAGCTGCGAGCATCTCCAGAATTCGCCCGGTGATGTCGACCGTCGGCGGATCGAGCATGGCGTTATGGTCGGCGAACGGAATGTACTGGAACACCATGCGAGTGTTGTCCTTGTCGAACGACGCCCATCCGCCGTTCTTACATTGCATGGAGAAAATCCAGTCAATGGCCCGCTGCACCGACTCTCGCTGGTAGCGGCCATTGGGATGTTCCACCTGACCCAGTCCGAGACAGACCATCGCGCTGTCGTCGACGTCCGGATAAAACTCGTTGTTGAACTCGAAGTACCAGCCTCCCGGCTGCCCTTCCTTGTTCTTCACTTTCCAGTCGCCGACAGTGCGGACCTGCTTCTGCAGGATCCAGTCGGCGCACTTTACCATTCGCGGATCATTGCCCGGAACGCCGGCTTCGCCGAGTGCAAACATCGCATATGCCGTGTCCCAGATCGGCGACATGCAGGGCTGCATCCGGAAGGTGTCCCCTTCTTCGATCCCCAACTTCTCGAATTCATCCAGCGCTCGAATCACCTGCGGATCATCGAGCGAATATCCTAGACAACGCAGCGCGATAATCGCATTCAGCATCGATGGATAGATCGCCCCCAGCCCATCGCTCATTTCAAAGCGTTCCAGCATCCACTTCTCCGCGCGCTTCAGCGCAAGCCAGCGCAGCGGGCGAATGTGAACTAACTCGAACCAATGGGTTACGCGGTCAAACACCAAAAAGAAGTTGCGCCAGGAGATCAGCTTCTTTGACCAGTGCAGGCGCATGCGCGACTTGTCGCGGCCACCTACGAATAGTTCGTCTACTCCCATTTCGTCGGGAATCTTCTTGAAAGGCTTCTTCGCATAGCAGATCGAAAGCGGTACCAGAATCGCCCGCGACCACGAAGAAATTTCGTAAATGTTGAACCAGAACCAATTAGGAAACAGCACGATCTCCGGCGGAATCGCCGGCACAGCGTCGTAATCAAATTGCCCCAGAAAACACAAATAAATCTTGGTAAAGGTGTTAACTTCCGTCACCCCACCCATCTCAAGAATTCGCTTCCGCGCCCGGACCAAAGCCGGATGCTCGGGACTATATCCGCTAAGCTTCAAAGCAAAATAAGCTTTCACGCTGGCAGAAATATTCGACGGGGCATCCACGTAGATGCCCCAACCGCCGTCCTCGTTTTGATACTTGAGAATCCAGTTGCAGCACTTTTGAAAGCGCTCGGGATTGCCGGTGCCGAGCAGCGTGTGCAGCAAAATGTAATCGGATTCGAGGGTCGTATCGGCGATCAGTTCGCCGCACCAGTAGCCTTCTACGTGCTGCTGGGAGAATAAGAATTTACGCGCGCCGTCGACGGCGGCGGCAACCCGGCTCGACAGGTCGTCTATTTTTCCGAAACGTAACTGCGGTGCACTTGACGCCGATGCTGAAGGGGAGGTTTCGTCCATTTATTTCTTTACTCCGCACTAACCGCGCTGGGGGCGCTGGCAATCGCTTCCACAATCTCTGGAGGCAAGCCAAAGCGCACGTTCTCGGGCATGACTTCAACTTCCTGTACATTGCCGAAGCCTTTGCTGCTCAAAAACTTCACCACTTCTTCGACCAGACACTCCGGAGCTGAAGCGCCCGCGGTTAAAGCAATCGTCTGCACGCCTTCCAGCCACTCCGGCCGTATGTTCTGGAAGCTGTCAATTAGATGCGAGCCAGTGCCCAGGTTGCGCGCCACTTCGACCAGCCGATTCGAATTCGAGCTGTTGTCCGAGCCCACCACCAGCAGCAAATCCGCATCTGAGGCCACGTGCTTCACCGCAACCTGCCGGTTCTCCGTGGCATAGCAGATGTCCTGCGCCGCCGGTCCCTTGATATTCGGGAACCGTTCGCGCAGAGCCGCGATAATGTCCTTGGTCTCGTCGAGACTGAGAGTTGTCTGGGTCAGGTACGCCACGCGATCGGGATTCGGCACGGTCAGTGACTTCACCTGCTCCGGCGATCCCACCACCTGGGTCACCACCGGTGCCTCGCCCAAGGTTCCAATCACTTCGTCGTGATCGTGGTGCCCGATCAGAATCAGCGAATAGCCTTCCTTGGCAAACTTGACCGCCTCGACGTGAACCTTCGTGACCAGCGGACAGGTCGCATCAATCACCCGCAGATTCCGCGCCGCGCTGGCTTCACGCACCTCCGGCGAGACTCCGTGGGCGCTATAAATCACCCGCTCACCCGGAGGAACCTCATCCACGCTGTCCACAAAGATCGCACCCTTGCCCTGCAGTTCCTCGACCACAAAGCGGTTGTGTACGATTTCCTTTCGGACATAGATCGGCGGCCCAAAAGCTTCGAGCGCAATCCGGACAATATCAATCGCCCGCACCACCCCCGCGCAAAAGCCCCGGGGCTTCAATAAAAGCAGCGTCTTGCCATTGCTATTAGGCACGATAAGGGTTCCTGTAAGGGTACACTTCCCCACTATGGTTTTATCTATTTAAGCTACCTGAAAGAACCATTTTGGTCAACGTAAGCCCAACAAGAACATAGGATTAGCAGTAATCGGCGATATCCAGCAGCGAACGGTCGCCGGGGTGGCGCGGACATTCCTGCCCGCGGCTTTTGAGGATGATTAAACCCATCAACCTCAAAACCGTCGAATCCGCCCTTTGGCCAAAATCTTGTCAAGCCCCCCAGACACCCGTTTTTCACGCAACTCACTCATTCCACGGCGAAAATAAAGTTGAAAACCATGTCATGTTTACCCTGGTCAACCTGCTATTCTAGAAGAGTAGGCTTTCTCAGGCGCGGGTTTCAAACCCCGCGCCTTTTTGTTTGTCCGCAGCCGTTCCAAAATCCCACAAAACTTTAATTAGGAGAAAAGACTGGCACAGCCCGGCCGCTGATGCCTTTCTTGATTTGCCCATGAAAAAGCAGTGCCAAGCTCGCTCACGATTCGCCGACGCCCCACCCAGCAACCGCCGACCACCCCGCGCTCGTAACCGCAAACGTCAGGGAGAACTCGCCGAATTGGCCTTCATGCACAAGGCTGCCAGCCTCGGCTTCGGAGTCGCCAAGCCCTACGGAGACAGCGAACGCTTCGACTTCATCCTGAGCTGGGGCCGACCTATGGCGCGTGCAAGTAAAGTCCACTCGCACCGCCAAGCGCGGCGTCTACGAGATAAGCGCACACGGTTGCTGGGGGGGACGCGACATTTACACCAAGGACGAAATCGATTTCATCGTCGCCTACGTGGTCCCTGAAGACGCCTGCTACATCATCCCCATCGAAGCCACCCGAGGCCGCAAACGCCTCTGCCTCCACCCCAACGTCCCCCGCAGGCAATGCTACAAATACGAAAACTACCGCGAAGCCTGGTGGCTGATGAAGCGAACCTCGCGCTAACCACGAGAATACAGTGGGTGCCCCACCCTTAACATAGTGCTCTTCGACGTTAGGGCGGGAACTTTGACTCTTCGTTTGCCCTAAATCGAAAGGACCACCCGCAGGGCGCTGGGTGCCCCACATCTCGCAATAGCTTGGACTCGACCTTGCCGAGTGCGTTCCTAAGTTTCTACGTATCGGACACAGATTGGTACTCGACTGGGGAGATTTTGAGTGTAATCGAGGCCGTTACGCTCTTTGAGGAATTGGCCGTCACCGCGGGGTCAATGAGTGTAATCGGGATATTACAGCCGCAACATCGAGGTGCTTGTCGCAAGCCGGACTCAATTTTGGCAGGTTGTGGTCCTAGCCCGGAAGAGAAAAAGGCCCCAGTCCTCGAATATCGAGAATTGGGGCGCATTGCTCACGGTATGGAGAACACGATGGCATCATTGGAGCTATTGATGCCCCCAAACGCCGCCGCCGGTGCCAACGCTGATGGAAAATGAGCACGCCCGGAATCTGGAACAAACTGGGGTCGGCTGTCTTTTTCCGTCCGTTTGTTCGGTTCTCTCATTGGTTGGCATATTGTTGCGAACCACGGTTTTTCGCCAATAGTGTGCGGTTGCGCGCGTGACGGATCACTTCACCTCGACTTTCACCCTCATCCAGGGATGGATGCAGCACTCAAAGAGGTGTTCGCCGGGTGCCAGACCTGTGACCTGGAGTTGGCTGCCTTGAAGCATTCGAGTTCTGGCTACCGCCACCTTGCCAAACCCGCCGGCGCATTCGGGAATGGTGTGTTCTCCTGGCCCATTGAGCTGCGGTATGAAGCCTCCCCCAAAGTGCTTCACCTCGGTGAACGTATGCGGCTCCCCGCCCTGGTCGACTACGCTGAGAGTTGTTCCTTTGTTGATGTGGACCGTGTCCGGTTCAAAGTCCCAGTTCGGATCAGGATGTCCGGATTGTGCTTCTGAAAATAGGTCGGACAGCGTCGTGAAGTAACCCAGGGAGATATTCTTGCAGAAGTCAGGACCGAGTGCTTGGTTGAAGGTGGTCGGATCGCATTCGTCCAAGGCCACGACCTGGCTGTCGCTTAGAATTGGACTTCGACGTGGCGGACTTGCTTGCGCAAGCGAGTGAGTCGCGCCGGCGAGTATCAAAAAGAGCAAACCGAACGTTGCTACGGTAGTTCTCATTCTGACTCTCCTTCTTTAGGTTGGTGTTCAGACTTCGCGCTCGGAAAGGCGCTCCTGCCTTGTCGAGCTAAACGGCTGCAGGGGCTCGTTCTCAAGCGCGATTAACAGCGACAACTCTCGCTCGGAAGCGCGAAATCATCAATCCTCGCAGTCCCCATCTGTCCCCAAAGTTTTCTCCCCTGCTAAAACATTTAAGGCTAAGGGTTCGCAGGCCATGGGGACGGTCTCCCAGGGCCACGAACTGTGATAGGCTTTGCCGAGTCTGCAGAACCGATATATGTCCGTGCCTGCCCCAACCCCGTGCGTGCTACGTTTCGACATATTTGAACTGGATGTCCGCGCGTGCGAGCTACGTAAACGGGGCGTAAAGCTGCGCCTGCAGGGTCAACCCCTGCAAGTGCTGGCGGTGCTGCTGAAGCATCCCGGCGATCTGGTGACTCGCCAAGAGCTTCGGGCCGAAATGTGGACGACCGACACGTTTGTCGATTTTGACCATAGCCTTCATAACGCAATCGCGCGCCTTCGTGAAGTGCTAGGCGATTCCGCCGAGACACCGCGTTATATCGAGACCCTGCCGCGACGTGGATACAGATTTATCGAACGCGTCGATGAAGTTAAGCCGGGGGCATTAAAACCGCCACTTAGCAAAACCATTAAGTTCGATCCGTTCGGGATTAAGGCTGTAGCGGTGCTGCCGCTTGAAGATCTCTCGGACGGTACGGGTCACGCTTACTTCGCGGACGGCATGACTGAGGCTTTGATTACCAGCCTGGCTAAGATTAAGGCGTTGCGGGTTATCTCGCGCACATCAGCAATGCAATACAGGGGAGCAAACAAATCGCTGCCGCAGATCGCGAGCGAGTTAAACGTGGACGCTGTCATTGAAGGTTCGATTTTGCGCTCAGGAGAGCGAGTCCGCATCACCGCACAACTCATCCATGCGACCAGCGACCAGCATTTGTGGGCTGAAAGCTATGAGCGCGATTTTCGGGACATTTTATCCCTACAGAGTGAAATCGCACGGCAGGTCGCCAATGAGGTCAGGATCGTTCTCACGCCCGAGGAGCTGGCAACGCTGGGAAGCACCCGACAGGTGAATCCGGAAGCTCACGAGTTGTATCTGAAGGGTCGCTACAACTGGAATAAAAGGACTGACGACAGTGTAAAAAAGGCCCTTTCTTACTTTCGCCGGGCCATCGATTGCGACCCCACCTACGCCCAAGCCTATGCCGGCTTAGCGGACTCCTACAACATACTCGGCTACTACAATGCGCTTCCCCCGATGGAAGCTTATCCAAAAGGAAAGGCGGCAGCTTTGAAGGCTCTGGAACTGGACAATTCCATGCCTGAAGCTCACGCTACCCTTGGCGTTGTCAAACGGGATTTTGAGTGGGACTGGTCCGGTGCCGGACACGAATTCCAGCGGGCTATTGAACTCAATCCTGGCTGCGTGGAGGCTTATCACTGGCGCAGTACTCTTCTCAGTATGCTTGGGCGACACTCGGAAGCGCTCAACGAAAAAACGAAGGCACTGACAATTGATCCTCTTTCGGTGGTCATCAGAACAGATTTGGCGCGCGCGTACTATTTCTCTCGAGACTACGATCAGTCGCTGGAGCAATATCGAGCTGCGTTGGACATGGACCCAGATTTCGGTTCCGCTCACCTCTGGCGTGCGCAGGTGTACGAGCAGAAAGGCCTGTTTGAACAGGCAATTGAAGATTTAAACACCGGAATGCGTCTCTCCGGTGACAGTACCTTCGCCCTCGCGAAGTTCGGACAGGGCTGCGCGATGGCCGGGCGGAAAGATGAAGCTCGTGCTGTTCTCCACCAGTTGAATGCGTTATCGAGCAAAAGATACGTTTCGCCATACGACGTCGCGATGGTTCACCTGGGCTTGCAGGAAAATGACGAAGCCTTCGTGTGGTTGCAGAGAGCCTTTGAACAACGGTCACTTTGGTTGGGCTATCTCAACGTGGAACCACAGCTGGACCCGCTGCGCTCCGACCAGCGCTTTCAGGAACTGTTTCGCCGTGTCGGTCTCAATCAGATCTCGGAACCCAGTTGATCTAACCTTCTCGCGGCCCACTTGGAGGGTGGGAGGCACACTTCCGACGAGACAGGGGCTTCGCTGATTCCCACGACGAACTCAGCCAACGGCTAACGACCAGCGGCCGGGTGCCCCACATCTCGCGCTTTGAGATGTGGGCGTCGGAACTCAGCCACACACCTCCCTCAACCCGCCGTCATCCTGAGGAAGCGCAGGCCTTCGCAACGCGAAGGTCTGCCAACGAAGGATCCCTGTACTCTCGCGGTCCCTATCAGAATCCCACCCGTTGTCATCCCGAGCGGCGTCGAGCAACCTGCTTTCTGCGGGCGCCAAGAAGCAGTCGCCCTCAGCAAGTCCGTTGCACGCCAAGGGGCCAATCGGACCGCCTGGGTATACTGAGCTAAGACAGTACTGCGCTCTCCGATGAAATACTTGAGATATAGCGATATCCATAAACAACAGACTCAGGTCTCGGCCTTCACCCGGGACCGACTCCCCGGCTTTTTCCAGCTTTTTGAAGAAGGCATCGATGCACTATTGAGTTTTCAGCAGAACTATCCTATCGGCGGTTCGGTCCCCCTAACGCCGAGTGAGCGATACCGAAGCTCTGCTAATATGTGGTTCTTTTCGTCAATCTTCTCGTTCTCAAGCTCAGTGTCCCTTATCGAGAGTGGTTACTATGCTGAAAGTGTAATTGTGAATCGCACTATCACCGAAACCCTGGTTCAGCTACGCTACTTCGCTATCCTCCCGGAAGAAATGGTCAAGTTGCCCTCTCTATCAGGCAGTAGAAGACGTCTCGTCCAACTCAAGACTATGTATGAAAAGATCGCTCCTGGTTTTTACGACATGTGGTACAAGTTTTCATCCGAGTTTGCTCACGCAGGAGTTGGCGCACACATTTTTAAGGTCACGAGGGATCCCGTCAGCGGCATCGCCGTGGGGGATCCTGGAGTGGTCTTCAAAGAAGACTGGTGCAGCGCATGCTTCAACGAAGTCCTTATGCTATTACTTGGCTTCATCAGAGCTTACGGAATCGCGTTCCCGGACGCCCGAGTCTCGCTTTCTTCTCTCATCTTGACTGAATGGAAAAGGGTTGAGGACGTATTGGAAGACTTTGTCAACCAACACATAGTTCTTAAGGGCGGTGCAAACGAGTGGCACAGCCTTTCACAGCCGCTGTGGAAACCGTCGTAGCAAGTGCACTTTCCTAAAGTTCGCCACGTCCGCCTCGACCAGATTGTGGCGTGGGCTGTATCGCTACGCATTACTCTTCAGCATCTGTTCGGCGTGCCTGCGCGAAGTCTCGGTGAGCCTCGCCCCGCTGAGCATGCGGGCAACTTCTTCGGTGCGCTCCTCGCCGCTGATGAGGCGGACCGCGGTGCGCGTGCGGTCGGCAGAACTTTTCTTTTCGATTAAGTAATGATGGTCGGCGAAGGTCGCGATCTGCGGAAGATGCGTTACGCAGAGCACCTGATTGGCCCGCGACAAAGCCTTTAGTTTTTTCCCCACGGCTTCAGCGGCGCGTCCGCCGATGCCGGTATCGATTTCGTCAAACACCAGCGTGCGTGGAGCACTCGTCTTCTTCTTCCCCTGTCCCGCTTCCACGCTCGCCTTCAGCGCCAGCATCACTCGCGACAGTTCGCCGCCGGAGGCGATGTGCTCCAACCGTCGCAGCGGCTCGCCAGGGTTGGTCGTAATCAAATAGACGACTTCGTCGAAGCCGGATGCGGTCCAGTTCCCTGCTTCGTCGGTTCCGCCAACCTCGATGTGAAAGTTGGACTTCATCGCCAGATCGTTGATCTCCGCCTCGACCAACTTCTCGAGCCTGCGGGCGGCCTCGTAGCGCTTCTTTGAAACGGCGCGAGCCGCGCCCAAATACTCCCGCCCGGTTTGCGCCAGCTCGGCGCGGAGCTTGGCCAGAATCTCGTCTTTGTTTTCCATCTCTGAAAGTTTGCGGCTGACTTCTTCGCCGTGATGAATCACATCGTCGAGCGTGGGGCCGTATTTCCGCTTCAGTCGATCAAGCAGCGCAAGCCGATCTTCCACCTCGGCCAGGTGCTCGGGTGATGCCTGAATGCCGCCGGCGTAGTCGCGGAGGGTCGCGCCCACGTCCTCCACGCTGATGCGGGCGCTGTCGATCGCCGCCAGCGCCTCGCGGAACTTCGGCTCGTAGCGCGACAATTCTTCGATATGCTTCTGCGCGGTGCGCAACGAAGACGAGGTCGAAGCGCTGCCTTCGTAAAGCAGATCGAAGGCATTCATCGCCGCGCTGTAGATCTTTTCGGCGTTAGCTAAAACGCGCTTTTCGGTTTCAAGGTGTTCGTCTTCGCCGGGCTGCAGCTTGGCATCTTCAATTTCTCGCTTTTGAAAAGTCCATAGGTCGAGCAGCCGCAGGCGGTCTTGCTCGCCGTGTTCGAGTTCTTCGATGCGATGGGCAGTGCTCTTCCAGTTGGCGAAGGCCGCGCCGACCGCATCGAGCTGAGTGCCTGCAAATGCATCGAGAAGTTCCAGCCGCGCCGCGGCATCGAACGACAGGATGGATTCGCTTTGCGCGTGGATCGTCGCGAGATACGGGGCAAGCTGGCGCAACACCCCGACGGTAGCTGGCCGATTGTTGATGAAGACGCGGCCCTTGCCACCCGCAGCGATCTCGCGCCGCAAAATGACGGATTCGTCTTCGTCGTTGGGATCGATGCCGTTGGCCTCGAGAATTCGAGTGACAATCTTTTCTGTTTTCTCGTCAATCTCGAATACTGCCGACATCACAGCTCGATCCGCGCCAGTGCGAATTACGTCTGTGGAAGCCTTCTCGCCGAGCAGAAGCGCGAGCGCATCGATCAGAATGGACTTGCCCGCTCCGGTCTCACCCGTCAACAGATGCAACCCAGCGGCAAACTCCACCGCCAGATTGTCGATGACCGCGTAATTTTCAAGCCGCAGTTCCGAGAGCACAAACTGTCCTGGGACGCCGGGGTTGAGCGCAGCATAGCATGAAAGCCAGTTGTCAGCGATTCTTGGCTCCGCCGATAAACTTTCTTTGTCATTCCGACGAACCCTCACCTTGTCATTCCGAGGAACGAAGCGACGAAAAATCTGCTGCTTCCCCGCAATTGCAAAGAACTGACGATCCCCGTCGCGCTTAACTGGAGAGCATCTACAGTGAAAACCGGTTAATGCATGCGATACGTCTCCTCAAGAAGCCGCTGATGTTCGTCTATAATTGCGAGAGCCCCTAATAAAATGTATTTTCCCTTACTACTGGCAGCGGTGGTTGGCGGAGAGATCATAGATCTGGTTGGAGAAACTGGTCCCGTCGCCAAGGTCGTTCTTCTCATCCTCCTGATTTTCAGCGTGATCTCCTGGGCCATCATTCTTTCGAAGTGGAGTCTGGTGCGGCGAGCACGCGTGCAAAGCGGACGCTTCGTGCGCGCCTTCCGCAAAGCCCAACGCCTGCAAGATGTCTCAGCGGTAGCAGAACAATTCAAACCCAGCCCCCTGGTAGCCGTGTTTGAAGGCGGCTTCGCCGAACATCGTCGACAAGGCAGCCCTATCGCGATTCAACGCTCCATGCAAATCGCCTGCTCCGAAGAAGTAACCCGCCTCGAACGCAACATGCCCTGGCTGGCAATAACCGGTGCCGTAACCCCATTCGTAGGCCTCTTCGGCACCGTTTGGGGAGTTATGGATGCTTTTCATGGGTTGGGGACTGCGGGGGCGGCCACTTTGCGGGCGGTTGCGCCGGGAATTTCTGAGGCTTTGATTACTACCGCGGCGGGTTTGGCGGCGGCGATTCCAGCGGTGATTGCTTATAACTTGTTGGGTAGTTCCATTCGCGAGTTCGCGGCGCGGGGCGATGATTTTGCTCTGGAGATGCTGAACGCGGTGGAGCGGTCGCAGCCGGCGGTTCCGGAGGTGCGGAGGTAATGGCCTTTACGGCTTCGAACGGACGCACCCAAACTTCTCTCGCCGACATCAACATCACGCCGCTGGTCGACGTTGTTCTGGTTCTCCTTATCATCTTCATGGTCACCGCCCCGGTTCTGCAGTCGGGGATCGAGGTCAGCGTGCCCAAGACGCGGACCGTTAAAGAGATCACCGAAGAGCGACTGGTGATCAGCGTGGACAAACAGCAGCGTGTATTCCTGGGGAACGATCCCATCAACATCAACGAGATTGCCGCGAAGCTCCATCAGAAGATTCGCGATCCGCAGCATCAGTCCATTTTCATCCGCGCCGATGAGAATGTTCCGTTCGGCGCGTTCGCTACAGTCATGGATGCGGTGAAGCAGTCGGGGATTACGAACGTGAGCATTGTGACGCAGCCGCTCGACGGTCATGGAAGCAAACGCTGAGATATTTTTCGAGCATGACAACTGGCCTCGCAATCTGGCGTGGTCGGTTGGGCTGCACATTGCGATTGCAGGTTCGATCATCCTGTACGCGGTTATCGCGCCGGGCCGCGGCGGTGGCACCTGGGGCGCGGGCGGCGGGGGGGATGCGATGGGAGTAACCCTGGTCAGTTCGGTACCGCTGCCGGCAAGCCCGACCCAGACGCAGAACGTTCTGGCCAACGAATCGAAGGGGCTGACCCAGTCGCTGCCGAAGACTGAAGAGAAGGAACCGGAAGCGATTCCGATTCCCGACAAGAATGCAAAAATCAAGCCCACGCCACGAAGCAGCGCTCAGCAAAAGCCTAAGCCTCAGCCCGAAGATGAGGCTAGCAACGTAGTTCCATTCGGAGAAGGTGGTCCCGTGAGCGGCCCGTACGGAACCTTCAATGCGGGCGGGGCGAAAGGCGGATTCGGCTTCACGGGCGGTGGAGGGGATTTCGGTTCGCGCTACGCCTGGTACGTGCGGGTGGTGCAACAAAAAGTTTCCGAGAACTGGCTGAAGTACGAAGTGGATCCGCGCATCGGCGAAGCGCAGCGAGTTTACGTGACTTTTGATATCGGGCGGGATGGGCATCCGACGAACGTGCAGATCGAGCAGTCCAGCGGCGTGCCTTCGCTCGATCAATCGGCGGTGCGGGCTTTGCAGCGCATTGATACTTTTGGTCCCTTGCCGCCAGATTATGCGGGGAATAAGGTCTCGGTTGAGTTCTGGTTCGATTACAAAAGATAGCTATTGGCTGTCGAGCCATCAGCTTTCGCTCTTTTTAACAGTATTCTTTGGAATCGGCTTGGAAGTATTGGGGGCAACTTGTTTTTGGATGATTGTCATCTTACGATTGGTAGAGGTCTGGGGGCTGGTATCGGCAAGAGGACGACCGGCACGTACTACTACAGAACCAAGTCTCGCATGGGCGCGGCAATATTACTTCTCCTATTGACTGCGGCTTTTGGGGTAACTCCTTGCAGGGCCCAAGACTGGATCAAAACGGGGACGGGCCTGGGGATGGAGAAGATTCGTCTCGCGGTTCCCGACTTTAAACCTTCTACCTCTGACGCCAAGAACGCTGATCTCCTCAAGGTTTTCAACGAAACTCTTTGGAATGATCTGGAGAATGCCGGCATCTTCGATATGGCTTCGAAGAGCTTTTACCCTCTTTCAATTCCTGGCACACCAACAGAAGTAAAGTTTGACGCCTGGAATGCGCCTCCTCTGAATGCGGCGATGCTGGCGTTCGGCAATCTGGGCGTGACCGGCAACAACGTGACCGTACAGGGCTGGCTGTACGACGTGAAGAACGTTACGTCGCCGCAGGTGCTAGGCAAGCAATATCAGGATGCGGCCACCACTGATAAAGCGCGCATCATCGCTCACAAGTTCGCCGACGAGATTATCTTCCGCCTAGGCGGTGGCATTCCCGGCATTGCGGAGAGCCAGATTTACTTTGTCAGCAGTCGCAGCGGGCACAAGGAAATCTGGGTAATGGATTACGACGGGGCCAACCAGCGGCAGATCACGCATCTGGGTTCGATTTCGTTGTCTCCGCGAATTTCTCCCGACGGCTCCCGCCTGGCTTTCAGTTCGATGACGAAGTTGGGTTGGGAGCTCCTGATGTATTCCATGGATCTTAATCGGCTGGTTAAGTTTCCTTCGTTTGACGGGACGAACCTCTCGCCCGCGTGGAATCCTGACGGCACCAAGCTGGCATTTTCCTCTTCGCGCTCCGGGGACCCTGAGATTTATGTCGTGGATCAATCGGGCACAAATCTGAAGCGGGTTACGTCGTTCAAAGGCCCGGACGTTTCGCCGGTGTGGAACCGCAAGACGGGCGCGCAAATCGCATGGGTGAGCGGGCGTACCGGTCTGCCGCAGATCTACACCATGGAAGCGGACGGCACGAATGTGCAGCGGATTACGGACCAGGGTTATGCGGTCTCCCCGGCGTGGTCGCCCAATGGGCAATTTCTGGCCTTTGCCTGGGTACGGCATTATGGGCCTGGCGCTCCGGGGGCGTCGGACATTTACCTCATGGACGCGGCCAGCAAGCAATGGGTGCAACTGACGCATGACGGTGGACGAAATGATTTTCCGTCGTGGTCGCCGGATGGGCGGCATATTGTTTTTCAATCGAGCCGTGCTGGAGGGGAGCAGATCTGGTCGATGCTGGCGGATGGGAGCAATCAGAAGCAGTTGACGTTCACGGGTGGGAATACGCAGCCGAATTGGAGTTGGAAGTAGGGTTCGACGTTGCGCCCTTATTTATTTATTCGTGGGTAGGATCGCGGCGCTGAAAGCACCGAACTACCTGAGCGGGGCGCTGGGGTGGGGTTCGAAGTGGTGCGCGCGAGATTCCTCGCCCCGATGGGGCTTCGGAATGACGACTTTTAATTGTAAGGAATGATGACTGTTCGCGAAGGATAGCGGTGTTTACGAACAAACAGACAAAGATCCGTCTTTGATTAACTGCCCGGAGGTGGCGGAGAAGTGAACCCGCCCCGTTCTGGATTCTGAGCGCGTTGAAGGGCAACGGCGCGCGATTACGCAGGAGGAAAAGTGAAGCAGCAGAAAATGAAGTGGATCACGCTTATATTCGCGTTGAGTGCAATCCTGTTCCTCGGTGCCTGCAAGAAGAAGGCAGCACCGCCGCCACCGCCGCCACCACCGCCGCCACCCGCGCCGACGGCTTCGCTCACGGCGAATCCCAACACCATCCAGCAAGGGCAGCCGACGACGCTCACGTGGCAGACCACGAATGCTACCGACGTGAGCATCGACGGCGTGGGAGCCGTGCAGGCGAACGGCTCGCAGTCGGTTACACCGTCGGCCTCGACCACTTACACCTTGACGGCGAAGGGAGCCGGTGGAACACAGCAGGCAACGGCACGAGTGACCGTGACTCAGCCGCCACCACCGCCGCCTCCAGCGGCCGGGCCGAGCGAGGAGCAGTTGTTCGCGCAGAACATCAAGGACATTTATTTCGATTACGATAAATCGGATATTCGCTCGGACCAGCAGAGTTCGCTGCAGGCGGATATCGCGTTCCTTGCGGCGCATCCCAGTATCCATTTTATTGTCGAGGGACACTGCGATGAGCGCGGATCTACGGAGTACAACCTGGCCTTGGGCGACAGCCGAGCGGGCTCCGTCCAGAGCGCGTTGACACAGGGTGGCGTCAGCGCCAGCAACATCAAGACAATCAGCTACGGCAAGGAGAAGCCGTTCTGCACGGAATCCAACGAGGCTTGTTGGCAGCAGAACCGGCGTGGCCATTTCGTGTATCAGAAATAGTCACTGGAGGTGCGGGGCGTGAGCGGCTGCTCCGTGCCTCAGCTTTTTCTTGGCAAACCCGCATGCGCAGCGGAACCTCCGAGACAACTATGTCTGGAGCGCGCTATCCTTCACTATAGAGCGTTACTGCGGCCGGACTGGCGATCGGATTGTGCACCACTGTTCTCCAGAACCGCGAAAACTAGGGCTGTGTGCGTAAAACCTCAAGGCTTGAAGCGTCTCTCGACTATAGAAAAGTGGCTAGCTACGTTTCTACGGTGGAGCTTTGTAATTCAAGTTTTTCGACTCAAGGAACAAGTTATGAAAATTCATCGATCTTCGACCATGGTTGTCCTGCTGCTCGCCGTATGGCTCTATGGCACGCCGGCTTGGGGCGTCAGCAAAGAGATGGTTCAACTGATGACCCAGGTGCAGACGCTGCAGGACCAGATGACCAAGATGCAGGAGTCCTTCAACGAACGCATGGGCGTCATGCAGCACTTGATGGACCAAAACACCGACAGCATGAATAAAGTCGCAGCGTCGATCACTGCGGTTCAAAGCGGCCTGGAAAAATTGCAAACGGACAATGGCGGAAAAGTGGACCAGCTTTCCGGGCAGATCCAGGCGCTCAATGATTCTCTCGACGAATTGAAGGCGCGCCTGGCGAAGGTCAGCAAGCAACTGGAAGATATGCAGGCGGCGCAGCAGAGCGTGGCCGCGGGACAGGCGGCGCAACAGGCGCAACAGCAGGCGCTGGCGCAGGCTCCGCCACCGGACGTTCTATACAACAACGGGCTGCGCGATTACAACGCGGCGAAGAATGACCTGGCGAAACAGGAGTTTTCGGATTATGTGAAGTTCTATCCCAACACGGATCTGGCGGGGAACGCGTATTTCTATCTGGCGGAGCTTGCCTACAAGCAAGGGAACTTTCAGGAAGCCGTGGCCTATTATGACCAGGTGCTGCAAAATTTTCCGACCGGCAACAAGGCGGCATCATCGGATTTGAAGAAAGGCTTGGCGCTGATTGAATTGGGGAAAACGGACGATGGAATTGCCCAGTTGCGGCATGTGATTCAGCGTTATCCGCGTTCGAATGAGGCGTTGCAGGCCAAGGAGCGGTTGCGCAAGTTGGGGGCGTCGAGTACCGCGGCGCGGGCGCCGGGGATGTAGGTGTTCTGCCGTAGAAACGTCGCAAGCTACGCTTTTACAGACGAGAGATGTTTCAGTGCTGGTGGTGATGGTGGTGCGAGTGTTCGGACTTTTGCTTGTTGTGTTGTTTATTGTGGTGGTGCTTGTGCGATTTGGCGGACGCGGGTATCGACACAACTGGGGTTTCCGTTTGCGCGCACACGGTCAGGGCCGAGATTAGAACTGCGGCGGCGGTTAGAATGATTCGCTTCATGCGTCGTCCCATTTTATTCGGGATTTTTCTTGCGTGCATCAGAAAAACCCATGTCAAGGTTCGAAGTTTCGGAGTAGGCTAATTGTAGGTGTGGTTCACTGCCAGATCGGGAGAATTTATCGTGACCGTTACAAGAGACCAGGATCGCTCAAAGGGCGCCGTAGAACAGGACGAGAATAGTCCAGCCGACTACACATCGATGCAGGGCCAACTGGGACACCGCGACCAGGACCCGCTGATTAAGTCCGCCGACACGGATTTCCCCGAACCGGGTGGAAGTCCGGAGCACTCGGGCGAGCCGGAGGTTGAAGACAAGCGCCGCCGGACTGATGCTGCGTAAATCTCCCTCGACATCCTTCGGATCAACTGGCTCCTACCGCCAGTTCGAGCTTGACGTTTCGCAGAAACTCCGCCGCCGCTTCCGGCAGCACGGTGTTGATGAACATTCCGGAGCCGAGTTCGAAACCCGCGACGCGGGTCAGACGCGGAATGATGCTCACGTACCAGTGGAAATAACGTACGCCGACCCATTCGGCGGGCGCGCTGCGAATGGTGTAATTGAAATCGGGATTCTCCAGCCCGTGATAGAGCTTGGCCAGGACGGTGCGCAGAGTGTGCGCCAGATCCTGAATTTCCTGGGAGCTGATGTCGCCGAAGCTGGCCATGTGCCGCCGGGGATAGATGTGAGTGCAGAACGGCGTGGGCGAAGCGAAGGGCTCGAGCGCCACGAAGTGCTCGGTGGTTAAAACGATTCGCTCGGGATCGTTCAATTCCTGCTGGACTACTTCGCAGAACGTGCATTCCCCGTACTCGTCGAAATGCCGCAGCGCTTCTTCCAAGCGGTCGCGCACCTGATTCGAGATCACCGGAGTGGCGACCAGTTGCGAATGGGGATGCTCCAGGCTCGCCCCTCCTTCGAGCCCATGATTCTTGAAGATGGTGATGTGAGCGATGCGCGGGTCGTGGCTGAGGGCGTCGTAGCGCGATTTGTAGGCGCGAAGGACGTTGGCGACGTGCGCGTCTGGCATCAGCGCGGTGATTTGCGAGTGATCGGGAGTGTCGATAATGACATCGTGGATACCGAATCCATCCATGGTGCGGTGAGAACGACGGACGACGCGAGTGGGCGTGGCGTCGCGAGAGAGCGCGCCGAATTTGTTGGGCACGATCCGGACCTGCCAACTGTTCTGGCTGTCGCTCGGGAGGCGCAGGACTTCCGGCGGAGTCTTGGCTTCGTTGCCCGGACAAAACACACAGGTTTCGACAAGCGAGGGGGTAGTCTTAATCGGGCGGTGCGTGGCCAGTTCTTCGGGACGCTTGGCCCGCTCTTTGGCGATGATGACCCACTCCTTGGTGAAATAGTTCTGGCGTAGCTCGGGCATATTGACTCCTCGGGTTCTTCTATCGGCGGCGGGCGGATTTTCTGTAGTGCTGTCGCATTTTGCTGGAAACCAGCGTGCTTCTGGGGATTCAGGAGGGCGGGCGGGTCAGAAGCGTCAGCCGTTTCGCGCGGATGGCTGTTGTAAAATGCACATCAAGTATGCAGACGAAGACTCCTGTAGGAATCCTGGGCGCAACCGGAATGGTGGGGCAGCGCTTTGTGCAATTGCTGGAACATCATCCGTGGTTTGAGGTCGCGTGGTTGGCGGCTTCCGACCGCTCGGAAGGCCGAGCCTACGGCGAAGCGGCGCGCTGGAAGATGAAGACGCCTTTGCCGGAACGAGTGGCGGAGATGCGGGTTTCTCCGGCCACACCAGAGGGCGCACCGAAGATTATTTTTGCCGCTCTGGATGCTTCGATTGCGGCTGAAATGGAGCCTCGCTTTGCGGCCGCGGGGTGCGCCGTGGTTACGAACTCCAGTGCCCTCAGGATGCAAAGCGATGTGCCGCTGGTGATTCCGGAGGTCAATCCCGATCACATCCAGATGATCGAATGTCAAAAATGGCGCAAGACGTCGGGTGGATTTGTGGTGACGAATCCGAACTGCTCGGCGATCGGGCTGGTCATGGCTCTGAAACCTTTGCAGGATTTATTTGGGCTGGAGACGGTCATGGCCGTCACCATGCAAGCGGTGAGCGGCGCGGGATATCCGGGCGTGGCTTCGCTGGATATTCTGGGCAACGTGATTCCGTATATTTCGAAGGAAGAAGAAAAAATGGAGGAGGAGACACGCAAACTCCTCGGCGGCATGAATGGCTCCGGTTTCAAACCGGCGGAATTCGGCATGAGCGCGCACTGCAATCGCGTTGCGGTGGAGGATGGGCATACGGAATCCGTCTCGGTGAAGTTGACGAAGAAGGCGCGGCCGGAGGAGATCGTTAAGGCGTGGAATGAATTTCGCAGCGTCCCCCAGGAATTGGACCTGCCAAGTGCTCCGGAACAGCCGGTGCGCTACACGCCGTCCGCAGATCGCCCGCAACCCCGGCTCGACGTTGAGTCGGGTAACGGGATGACGGCTACAGTCGGCCGTTTGCGGCCGTGCGGCGTGCTGGACTGGAAGTTCACGGTGCTTTCTCACAACACGATTCGAGGCGCGGCAGGCGCTGCGCTGTTGAATGCTGAGTTGCTCAAAGCGCGGGGATATTTGGGGTGAAGAACCGCACGCCTCCATCCGAACCTGCACTTGACCGCGAGAATCCTCATCCGAGGTTCGTCCGCCAATGCTGGTAATGAAATTTGGTGGGACCTCGGTGCAGGACGCCAGTGCCATCGAGCGAGCTGGCGCAATCGTGAAAGGTCGTCTGGCGCAAAAGCCAGTGGTCGTGGTCAGCGCTATGGCGAAGGTCACCGACCAGTTGCTGGCGATGGCGCGCGCCGCCGGAAACGGCGATCGCAAGAACGCGCTCAGCCTTTCGCGCGCCCTCCGGGAGCGGCACTACAATACTGCAGGCGAGCTTCTGGGTACGGCGCTCTTCACCGAGTTCCACGGCGATTTGGGCGTTTACTTCGAGGCCCTCGACGAACTCTTGCGCGGCATCGCGGCCGTTGGCGAACTGACCCCGCGCACCACCGATCACGTCGCCGCGTTCGGTGAAATTCTCTCCAGCAGAATTGTCGCGGCTGCCTTTTCCGCTCAAGGGCTCGCTTCGACGATGGTCGATTCGCGGGAATGCGTCATCACCGACAGTGAGCACATGCGCGCTGCTCCCCTGATGGAAGAAACCAACCAGCGGCTGAAGTCGAAGGTGCAGCCTGTGCTGGATAAAGGCCGAGTGCCGGTCATGGGTGGATTTATCGGCGCCACCAAAGCGGGGATCACGACGACCATTGGCCGCGGCGGATCGGATTATTCAGCGGCGATTGTCGGGGCCGGGCTAGGCGCTGAGCGCATCGAAATCTGGACCGACGTTGACGGTATGTTGACCACCGATCCCAACCTGTGTCCCGAGGCGCGACGGATCAAGGTGATCAGCTTCGACGAAGCTGCGGAGCTGGCGTACTTCGGGGCCAAAGTCTTGCATCCGGCTACGGTGCTGCCCGCAATTCAACGGAACATTCCGGTTTATGTGCTGAACTCGCGTAACCCTGATTGTGAAGGAACCCGCATCTCGGCCCGCGTGCCGCATTGCAGGAATTCCTTTAAGGCGATTGCCGCCAAGAAGCGCATCACCATTATCGATGTCGCCGCTCCGCGGATGCTCTTGGCCCACGGCTTTCTGCGCGCGATCTTTGAAGCATTTGACCGCCATCGAGTCCCCGTGGATGTGGTTTCCACCTCGGAGGTCAGCGTTTCGCTGACTGTGGATTCGAATGAGTCGATTCCAGCTCTCGCGGCTGACTTGGCGAAGCTGGCGGACGTAAAATATGAGGGGCGTAAGGCGATCGTCTGTTTGGTGGGAGAAAATCTCAGGGAGACGCCAGGCATTGCCGCACGGGTGTTCGGGGAGCTCTCCGACGTGAAGATCCGTATGATTTCGCAGGGAGCCTCGGAAATTAATCTTACGTTCGTGATCGAAGAGGACGAAGTGCCGCAGGTCATACGCCGGTTGCATAAGACATTTTTCTCGGACCTTGATCCAGAAGTATTTGCGTGAGGGGCAAACCTTAATACGAAAAGTACGCTGAGGCTGCGCGGAGTTCGCAGGGAGATTTTGCTTTCATGAACATTCTCATTTTAGGCCGGGGCAAGACGGGTTCGCTGGTGGCGGAAGTGGCGCACCAGCGTGGCCATCACGTGAATGTGCTCGGCTCTGGCGACAATCCGAAGGCTTCCGCCTTGACGGCCGAGAGGTTGGCCGCGGTCGACATGGTCATCGACTTCACTTCCCCGACCACAGTAGTTGCGCACATTGAGGCTTGCCTACGCGCAGGAAAAAGCATTGTCGTCGGAACCACTGGCTGGTACGGCGAACTGCCGCGAATTCGAGAAATTGTAGAGAAGAGCGGATGCCAAAGCGGTTTACTGTACGGCGCGAATTTCTCGATCGGCGTCAATCTTTTTTTTGAGGTTGCGCGAAGCGCTGCCGCCGCTCTGCAGCACCAGTATTTTGGACAGATCTTCGAACGCCATCACGCGCAGAAGAAAGATGCGCCTTCCGGAACAGCCGCGACCCTGCAAAGAATCATTCAGGACGCGGCGGGAACCGAACTGGAAATCACTTCCTTCCGCGAGGGTGATGTGGTTGGGCTGCACGAACTGGTGCTCGACTCGCCGAGCGACCGGATCTATCTCTGCCACGACGCCAAGTCCCGCCGCGGATTCGCGGAAGGCGCAGTGCGTGCCGCCGAGTGGCTGTCGGGGAAAAAGGGCTTCTTTGACTTCAAGGACGTGTGGCGCGAGTTGTAGGTTCTCACCGTCGGCATGCACCTGGAAACGATTAAAAGTAAAGGCACTGGAGTCGCCGGAAGCATAGCCGCAACCGCAGTACTCTTGCTACCGAAGTCCAAACAAAATACGTCAAATAAACGTATCCTTAGATTATGCGGATGCTGCTGGACATTTTTGCGCAAATCTTCCGCACCCTCTGGGCGCATAAGCTACGCTCGTTCCTGACGATGTTTGGCATCGCCTGGGGCGTTGGCTCTTTGCTGCTCCTGGTCGGCCTCGGAGAAGGTTTCCGTTCGGGCAACAAGCGCGAGATGGCGCAATACGGCAAAGACATTATGTTCATCTTTCCTGGACGCGCTCCCGTCGTCCAGGGCAGCATGAATTCTGCGCGCAACTATTTGCTTACCTACCAGGACTATCTCGATATCCGCAATGAAGCTCCGCACGTGCGCAACGCTTCTCCGGTGCTGATTCGCACCGATGTTCGCGCCGTCAGCGAGTTCGCCAGCGCAAACGGGGAGCTTGCGGGAGTCGAGCCCCAGTTCAGCGACATTCGTTATTTGCCGCTCAATTCGGGACGCTGGCTCAATAGCCTGGACGAAACTCAGAGGCGCAACGTCATCGTGCTGGGCGATGAACTGGTCAAGAACCTGTTTCCGGGGCGCCCCGCCGTGGGCGCAAGCATCATTCTGAACGACATCACGTTTGAGGTCATCGGAACGGTGCAGCGGGTCGGCCGCGGCGACGACAACTCGACGAACATGCGCGGCTACATTCCGTTCCGGGTGATGGCGACTTTGTTCCCGCTCAAGGGCGAGAATCATGAGAATTCCATCTCCTTCATCAATTATCAACCGCGCGTCACCGACGAGCACTTAATCGCACAGGATGAAGTTCGCAAGCTGGTTGCCCGCAATCATGGCTTTGATTATCGCGACAAGAACGCCTTTGAAGGGTGGGACACCATTCAGAATTCCAAAGCGATCGGTCTCATCTTCGATGCCATGAACATGTTTCTGGGCGCGGTCGGACTGGTGACGCTGGCGCTGGGCGGCATCGGCGTGATCAACATCATGCTGGTAACCGTCAGCGAGCGAACCCGGGAGATCGGACTGCGCAAGGCCCTGGGCGCCACCAACCGCAGCATTCTGTTGCAATTTTTTTTGGAAGGAATACTGCTCACCTTGTTCAGCGGATTAATTGGCATGGGATTTGCCGCAGCTTTGATGGCGGTTCTCGGCACCCAACAAGGGCCGGGTGGCTTTGATCCGCCGAAGATCGTCCCCATGTCCGCGTTCCTCGCGATCGCCAGCCTGACAATTGCGGGTGTGATCGCAGGGCTTTACCCGGCGCGAAAGGCTGCGATGCTGCAACCGGTGGAAGCGCTGAGGTCGGAGTAGACGTATGTTTAGTGATCTTTTTCATGAGGCCTACGGCGCTATGCGGCACAATCGCCGCCGCACTGCGCTTACCATGCTCGGCATGGCATGGGGCATTGCCACGGTGGTCATGCTGCTGGCTTACGGTGACGGCTTTGGCCAGGCCTGCTCCAACATTTTCGCGAATTTTGGCACCAAGCTGATGATCCTGGTCCCCGGCCGCACTTCCATGCAAGCAGGCGGACAGAAGGCGGGGGTTCCGATTCGTTTCACGATGGACGATGTGGATACGCTTACCACCAATCTTCCGCAGATCACTCACATCACTCCCGAGGTCAGCAAGCAGTGCAACATCCAGTTCGACACGCGCACTTTCAGCTTCGGCGTCACCGGAAATTATCCGAACGTCGATTCCGTCCGCGCTCTTAAGCTGGGCCAGGGGCGCTTCTACAACATGCAGGACGAGATGCAGCGCGCCCGGGTGGCGGTCATCGGCTCCGAGGCCAAGGAAAAGCTCTTCTCCGGACGAAACGCTTTGGGGGAGAAGATTCGGATTGATGGTCTCAGCTTTGAGGTGGTCGGCGTCCTGAGCGCCAAGATGCAGGAAGGCGACGACGACATCAACCGCGCCATTTACGTTCCTTTCACTACAATGAGTGATCTGAAGGACACGCACTACCTCGATTCCATCTGGTTCAATTACGAAACCCCGGAATACCACAGGTTGGAACAGGCGGCTCGCGACGTGCTGGCGGTTCAGCATAAATTCAGTGCAACCGACCGCCGTGCGGTGCGCGTATTTAACCTCATGGAACAGGTTCACCAGTTCGAAGTCATCACCATCGGCTTGAAGATTCTTCTGGGCTTCATTGGCACGCTGACCCTGGGCATTGGCGGCGTCGGCCTGATGAACATCATGCTGGTCTCCGTGACCCAGCGGACGCGCGAGATTGGCGTCGAAAAGGCGCTGGGCGCGCGCCGCGGACACATCCTGATGCAGTTCCTCGCGGAGGCCCTCACGATAACCTTCATCGGCGGAGCGCTCGGAATCATGCTGGCCTACGTCGTGTCACTTTCAGTCGGACGACTCACCCTCTATAGCGCCATGGCCAAGAACGCCGAGGGCGGCGACATCCGCTTGCTCATCGCGCCCGGAACTCTGCTCGTCGCCACGATTATTCTGACTGCGGTCGGATTGATCAGCGGCATGGTTCCCGCGGTTCGCGCCTCGCGATTGGACCCGATCGAGGCTCTGCGATACGAGTGAATCAGAGCCCGCGCTCCACGATCTATTGCCGAGTTCCGCTTTGGTACGCTGGTTCCTCGGTTTTTGTTTGTCTCTAATGGCGTTGCGCTGGTCAGTAGTAGTCTTGAAGCAGACTGTTATGGGCGCCGGCCACGCCATCCGAAAAATCACCCGTAGTTTGCCTTGGGCCGTGCTCCTCGCATCCGCTGCCTGGGCAAATCCTCGCAGTTCAAATCAGAATTCCGCCTCGTCCACTTTGCGCTGGGAAGAGGGTCAGCCGGGTTGCACTTTCAGCCGGGATGACGACGGTAAATATCGTTACGGTTTCTGGGCAGCGGATTTTGGAGTCATTCTCGCCGTTGATTCCCAGGAGTTGGAGAAAGCGCGCCGTCGTGCCCTACTCATACTCAGTCTTCAGTTGGCCGTACACGATCGCGGCAAAGATGCGATCGCAGTCGAGCCAGGGAAAATCACATTGGAATTCACCAAGCACTATCACGACGTGCACGCCGCGCTTGATCCTGACAATCTGGCCATCAAAGAGCAGCGTGATGCCGACACTTTGAACGAAGAAACCGAGCGCGAGATCCGCAAGCATCCAGCAAAGACGGATGCGAAAGCAGCCGCGCTAGCGGCTCGTGAAAAAGATGCGGCGGATATGATCGAGTTCCTGAAAACTCGCAGCCTGCGGGCAGAGACACTCGACAGCGACCATCCGGAAGCCAGTGGATGGGTGCTGTTCAGTACCAAAAGCAAATGGATCGACGCACTGCAAACACAGGAGGTATTCGTGTTGCGCGTTCCTTTGGGGAATCGCGTGGTCGAATTCCAGTTCTCGCTGCCGCCCAGTGAGGGCGATCTGATTTTGCGGCGAAGGCCGGAGGACTAGCTAGATCCCTCCGATTCGCAGGACTTGCACGGTGATGTTATCGGGACCGCCTCGGTCTCTGGTCAGCTTGATCAGAGCGCGACACGCTGCGGACGGATCGAGGTTGGTGACGATGGCCTGGATTTCGTTTTCTGCCAGTAAGCTCCACAGGCCGTCGGTACAGAGAACCAGCACGTCGCCTTTCTGTAGTGCGACGGGAAGCTCCGGCGTTTCAGGCGAGATCTCCGCGCCGGCCCCGAGAGCGGCGGTGAGGATGTGCCTCTGGGGGTGAGTTTCCGCCTCCTCCGCACTGATCACTCCGTTTTGGACCAGGCGGCCGACATAGGAATGGTCGTGAGTCACGCGGGAGATGGTTGCTCCGCGCACCAGATACAACCGGCTGTCCCCGACATGGGCGTAGTAGAGCTCTTTGCCTCGAAGAACAATCGCGGTAGCAGTTGTCCCCATGCCGTGCAGCTCGGGATGTCCGGCGGCATATTCGAGGATGCGCTCGTGCGCGATCTGAAAGCCGGCCAGCAACAGAGCCCGCAAATCAGCTCCGGGAGTTTCGGAAAAAACCTCTTCGATGGAGTCGACGGCAATGCGGCTGGCTTCCTGGCCGCCTTCGTGGCCGCCCATTCCATCGGCTACGATGGCGAGTCTGCCCTTGCGCGCGAATTCTTCGTTGCTGGCGGGCTCCCAGTAGGCGTACTGGTCCTCGTTATTGTCCCGCTGGCAGCCAATGTCGCTCAGACTGGCCAACTCAACTCCGGGCCGTATTTGCATTACACCTCGCGGGTATTCCTCGACCAAGCCGAGAACCGTTCGCCGGTCACGTGAAGCCAAAGCGTATTCCAATCTAGGACGGAGCGGCTACCGCTCCAACCCGAACCGCGTCGTACTGCAGCCGGCGAACCCGGGAAAGCGATACGCCGATCTCTGGCAAACTTGGGATTATACCGAACGTCAGGGATTTATTTGTCCCCAAAGGACGCTTGTTACGGTATACGGACAGGGCATGGTCGGGGATGACATTTGTCAGGGCCAGCCAATGATGATCTCCACTGGCGGGCCGTAGCCGATTCCCCGATGATGGGTTTGCCGCTGGATCGACCAGATCCAGCAGGCATAGAGCGAAACCACTTGCACTGGAGAATGTTATGAACATTGGCTGGATCCTGGTTCTCAGCTCGATTCTATTGCTCATCACTATCGACAAGATCGACCTGCTCGTTGTCCTGATTCCCATGGCACTTCTATTGGCCTTTGTAATCGGCTGCCCCAGACACGACAAGAACGGGCTGACGGACAACCTGCGAAAGGGGTAGCCTAGAGCTGAGCCAATGAAAGTGTCGCCAAAATCGGAGCATGGCTGGGCTTTTTATACCCCGATCGCTTACTTCGTATTCTTTTTCCTGCAGCCGATCCTGGATCATGCGGGCTGGAAAGAGTGGTTGCTTACCGGCCTGGGCACCATAATTTTCCTGGTTCTGTACTTCGGTATTTTGTGGATCGAACGAAAACCATGGCCGCTCGTGGGCCTGGGCGTCATGCTGATTGTGGGAACCCTGTATGTGCCCTTCAATCAGGGGGCAACCTGCTTCTTCATTTTTGCCGCCGCGTTGTTGCCTTTCATTGTGGAAACGGAGCTGGACGCGATCAAACTGCTGGCCGTCATCCTGGCGGTGGCTGTAGTGGAATGGTGGGCACTGCATTTGTCCGGCTGGTTCCTGTTTTATGGGGGCGGGCTCTCCGTGATCGTGGGGGGAACCAACATTTATTTTGCGCAGCGCACCCGGATGTTTCACAAGCTGAAAGCGGCGAACGCCGAGATCGAGCATCTGGCCAAGGTGGCGGAACGGGAGCGGATTGCGCGCGACCTTCATGACGTGCTGGGGCATACTTGTCGGTGATCATTTTGAAATCGGAATTGGCGGGGAAACTCATTGATCAGGACCCGGAGCGAGCAAGAGCGGAGATCGCCGATGTCGAACAAACGTCGCGCGCGGCTTTGGCGGACGTGCGCAGCACGATCCGGGGATATCGGGCCGATAGTCTTGAGGCGGAACTTAAGCAGGCTAAGGCGACGCTCGAAACCGCGGGCGTAGCCGTGAAATCTGAGTCGCGAGAAGTTCACCTGACGCCGGCGCAGGAGAGCGTGGTTGCGCTGGTGGTGCGGGAAGCCGTGACCAACGTGGTGCGCCACGCGCGGGCGCGCAATTGCCATTTGCGGCTGATGCCGGTGAATGGGAACTGCCGGGTGGAAATTCAGGATGACGGCCGCGGCGGTGGTCCAGTCGAAGGCAACGGCCTGCGCGGCATGCGGGAACGAATTGAGGCGCTGGGCGGCACGCTTGCGCGCGAGAACAGCGTGGGCACGCGGCTCAGTATTGAGTTCCCGTTGACGCCGAAAGCGAAAGTTGATCATTGAATTCTTCACCTAAAAACGGGCGTAAGGCGATCCGGGTTGTGATCGCGGAGGACCAGGGCATGGTGCTCGGAGCGCTGGCCGCTTTGCTCGAAATCGAAGGCGACATTTCCGTTGTAGCTCGCTCCCGCAACGGTAAAGAAGCTTTGCAAGCCGTGCTTGAGCACAAGCCCGATGTATTTATTACTGACATCGAAATGCCGGAGATGACCGGACTCGACGTAGCCGGCGAACTCAAACGCCAGCGGACCGGAACCCGCGTCATTATTCTGACTACGTTCGCACGCGCCGGTTATTTGCGACGGGCGCTCGAAGCTGGAGCGTCTGGCTACCTGTTGAAAGACATGCGCTCCGAAGAACTGGCGGAAGCCGTGCGACGGGTGCAGCAGGGCTTGCGCGTGATCGATCCCGAACTGGCGACCGAGGCTTGGGCGGAGCCGGATCCTCTGACCGACCGCGAGCGGCAGGTGCTTCGACTGGCGGGCGATGGTGTGGCCAGCGGCGACATCGCGGCCAAGCTCAGCCTATCGGAGGGCACGGTTCGTAATTACCTTTCTGAAGCCATCAGCAAGCTGGGCGCGGCCAACCGGGTTGAGGCGGCACGGATTGCGCGGACCAAAGGCTGGCTGTAAGGGTATATACCTCGAAATTTGCGTTTTCCTCCTAAATCTATGAATCGATTGGGTCAGGAAATGAGATACCCTCGTAAAATATCCCTTTTAAAGGACTTACTGGAGGGGATATCCCGACATACCGTGTCTCTCAAGACTTGCGTTTCCTGCTAAGTCTTTGAATCAATTGGGCCGACAACAGAGCCCCTTCGTAAAGCTGGCGGCCAGCACGTGGATGTTTGCAAAATAGCTCTTCTAAAGGACTTAGCAGAGTGATCTTTCGAAGCTATCGGCAGGATGGCTGCCGTTATTAAAGCCTCTCTTCTATGATAACTGATTGCATAGGGTAAACATGACACGTTTTCGAAAAATATATTTCCTTCAAGGAGAGTGGGTTGTGGGGAATTGGATGGTCCAGGGGGCTTGACAAGAATTTTGAGGCAAAGAGTGCTGCTAGCCAGGAATTGCGGAGTCTTGCAAATCCAATGGGAGGTTCCTAAACTGGAGGCAATCTCGGGGCGACTCTGAGTTTCGGTGAGGAATGCAGTATGAGGAATGCGTTTGCCGCCTTGCCTGTTGTGTTCGCTCTGCTCGCCGCCGCCCAAGTGAGCGTCCCGGCAGCTTCAGAGGGTCGAATCGCGGGGATTCTCGCTTATCCGAATGGAACGCCGGTAATCAAGGGTAAGGTTGTTTTGACGGGAGCGCGGCCCAACGAAAATCCCACTGAGGTGAGCGCCGAGACCGATCAAGAGGGTAGATTTGAATTCGGACATTTGAGGCTTACACGCCACTGGTTCCAGCCTTCCAAAGAAGACGAAGCGTACGGAGATGGAGAGGCGGTCTCGGTGCGAGGCGGAGTCAGGCTCACGAATCCGACCGGAGTCGAACTCACTTCTGCCGAACCCATTGCTCATGTGGCGCTGAAGCTGGGGCCCAAGTGGGGAATGGTGACCGGTTTGGTCGAAGATCGGACAACTCACAGGCCGGTGGTGGCCCATTTGAGGTTTGCAGAACGAGTGGGCCCGAGCACCAGCAACGAACCCAGCTACCTTCACGGCTTCTTTGAGCGAGGTGCGCCGGGCAGTTTTCGGGTGCTCATTCCTCCGGGGATGGATCTGTTTCTGCAAGTGGACGCCGATGGTTATGAGCCCTGGTTCTATCCTGACGGCGCGGGAACAAGTGTGTTTGTTGAAAACCATTTTCTTCAACAGCCCTTGCCTCTACGCCTGCAATCGGGAGAGCAGAAGTCGCTGAACATTGAAATGGAAAGAAGAGAACCTTAGCGAAAAAACCGCGGAAAGCTCTTGTTCGCCGGAGCCCGGTTAGGATCTCTCAATCATTCGGGAGCGGTCACCGCAGCGCTGCGCCACCCAAAACTGGAGTTTTTCCGCAACCGCGTCCGACTTCAGGCTGAAGTCCAGCGCTCCATGTGGTAGAGCAGAACCCGCTTCACAGCATGCCGCCGGTTTTTACGGTCAGGAGGCTTAAGGCGGTTTCCACTTTCGTGATGGCTTCGGCGAGTTCGGGGTGCTCTCCGATTCGTTTTCGCAGGGCGTTCAGGAGCTCATGGGCGCCGGAAAGATGCTCTACGGCAGGTGCGTGTTCAGGGTTGGGCTTTGGCTCGGGTGCGCTTTGTGCCGGCATGGGGAAACCTCGGGGTCGCTCTGGCTGACTGACTCAGCAGAGACATTCTAGTTTGGTGGCGAACTGAGACTCCTGTCAAGCTGACGCGACTGACGACGTGTAATTTGCGGCACTGCGCGCGAGATCCCTCGGCCCGTTGGGCCTCGGGATGACGGCAATTAAGGTCGGCCTTCGGGATGACGGCAATTGATGAAACATCGAAATGACGGCAATTAAGGTGAGGTGCTGAATGAAAAGGTTCGTATTGACGGGGGCGCCCGGTTCGGGGAAGACCGCGCTACTTCGTCAGTTGGAGCTTGATGGATTCGGCGTGGTGGAAGAGGCGGCTACTGACTTCATCGCGCTGGCGCAGGCGCGAGGCGTAGCTGAACCTTGGACGGATCCTTCATTTATCGATTCGGTGGTTGAGCTGCAGAGACTGCGACTGCTTCGCGCGTCTTGTGAGCCGGGCGAGGTGATCGCTCGACCATCTGCACGGCAGCGCTTGCCGTGTACCTTGGACATCCGATCTCGGAGAAGCTTTCGCGGGAACTCGAGCGGATTAAGGCGGAGGTGATTTTTCAGCGGCGGGTTTTCTTTATTCGGAATCTTGGCTTCATCACGCCGACGGAGGCGCGGCGGATCAGTTTTGAGGAGACTTTGCGTTTTGAACGGATCCATGAGGAGACTTATTGCGAGTTCGGATGCGAGATTTTCTACGTTGAACCGGGGAGCGTGCTGGACCGAGTGGCTGCTATTAAGGCTGCGCTTTATTGATCACTGTGGCTTGTGGCGGGGGCGAGGACAGCAGATTTCTCGCTTCGCTCGAAATGACAATGGGGGTTGGATCGGCGACAGGCTTCAGGGTTTGTCATTTGCTTGATCGGTTGAGCGAGGCACGGTCGACCAGGCGCGTCCATCGAACGTCCATGTGGTGTCGGGATAGACCCAATTTTTCTCCAGCGGGCCCTGGCGGCTTTCTCCTCCAAAGAAGAGTGTGACTTTGCGGATGGGGTCGAAGGCCATGGCGAAAAAACCGTTCGGGGCGGGAGTCGGTGAGGCTGTGGGGTGAAGTTGCTGCCACTCTTGTTGCAGAGCCCAGGTCTCCATGCGAGTGGTGAGTAGAATGGTCTGATGATGCAGGCCGTCGAATGAGATTCCACCCCAGGTCGCCTTCGGAGGTTGAATGCCTTTCACTTGCGTCCAGTCGATTCCATCCCAAAGCCATGTCTGGGTTCCGGTGCCACCATCTGCGCCCCATTCGTGCCCGTCCCACCTGAGCAGGTCGTTTCCGGTGCGGTCTTCTCCTACCAGGACGGTCTTGTGCCGGGCCTCGTCGTATTGCAGCAGGGCGCCGTCGTCGCAACGTACTGGCTGGTGCGCGGGCTTGATCTGTTGCCAAGTCTTTCCGTCATACTCCCAGGTTTCGGTGGTTCCCCTGGTACGCGCGGCGTAGAGAACGAGTCGGTTGCGGGGAGGGTCGAATGCGATCTTGATATCTCCCTGGGCGGAAGCGCCGATGGGAATGTCCGGTTTTTGAAGCCAGCGGGAGCCGTCGTACTCCCACATCTGATAACTGCCTCGCTGCGGAGTTTCCCGGCCGCACACCACCAGCACGTTTCGTTTGGAGTCGAAGGCCATGGAGTGATGCGCGAACTTGGGGGCGCCGTCGGTTACCCAACGCGACCAGCCTTGTCCGTCCCATTTCCAGGCTTCCGAGATGGGTGTCCATCGCGGTGAAGACCAGCCGCCCTGCATCACGACCGCATGCAGGAAAGGGACGTACGCCATGGCATAGTCGATTCGCGGGCTGGGAACATCCGACGCCACCACCGGTAAGCTGAAGCGGAGCACGGCAATTAGCGCGAGCCTGCGCCAACCGTTTGCGGTCATGCTGGTTTGACGGTCGTGATGCCGTTTGTGTAGCAGGGCAGATCAGGATTCGCTGGTCATAATGAAAAGAGGCTTCATTTCGAAGCTGCTGAAATGGGGCCGGAGGCGGGTGGTGTTGTAGTGCTCTTTTACATTCACGATTTTCTTTGAGGCGATTACGGCATCGACCGGCATGTTGTCGTAGCGGCCGTTCTTGAGCACGACGAGACGGCCGTGAATCTTGTTCAGCAGCAGGTCGAGGGCGAGATTGCCGTAGGCCATGGGCACAATTGAATCGATGGCATCGGGATCGCCGCAACGGACCAGGTATCCGAGCTTCTGGTTGATGACTTCGACGACCTTGCCGTTGTTGAACTTCGGGGAGAGCTCTTTCAGTTTTTCCGAAACCAGATCGCCGATGCCGCCCAGCTTTTTGTGACCGAAGGCGTCGGTGGTATGGTCCTCGAAAACCATATCGCCGCCTTCGAACATGGCTCCTTCAGAAACCAGAACCACGGAGTAGCGGCTGGGATTCTTGCGGCGGTCAGCGACGAGCAATTCCGTCAACTGCTCGATGTCGAAGCGATGCTCGGGGATGACGCACCGGTTGGCGGCTCCGGCCATGGTCGGAAGCATGGCGGTGAAACCGGCGTAGCGGCCAAAGACTTCGAGAACGAGGAAGCGTTCGTGCGAACCGGCCGAGGTGCGCAGATCGTTGGTCATCTGGATGGTGCGGGTGACGGCGGTGCTGAAGCCGACGCAATAGTCGGTTCCGGGGACGTCGTTGTCCATGGTCTTCGGAATCGCGACTACCTTGACGCCCTCCTGATAAAGGCGTACGCCGTAACTTAAGGTGTCATCGCCGCCGATGGGAATGAGGTAATCGATACCGAGCCATGCGAGGTTCTTCAGAACTTCAGGCGTGAGGTCGTTGACGTCGGCGTTGTAGATGCTCTGCAGATGGTGGGGAACCGCGGATTTCTTGACTTTGCCGGGATTGGTGCGCGAGCTGTGGAGGAAGGTGCCGCCGGTGCGGCCGGCGCGGTTGACGATTTCTTCGGTCAGAGTCTGAAAGTTGTCGCTGTTGTCGTAATCCTTTTCGCGGACGATGTCGACGAGGCCCGCCCACCCACGGCGCAGGCCGATCACCTGGCAGCCTTCGCGGATGGCGCGGAAGGTGACGGCGCGGATGGCGGGATTCAAGCCGGGGACGTCGCCGCCTCCGGTGAGGATTCCGATGACTCCCCTTCTTGTGTTTACGTTTGCCATTTGGGTTCTTTCTAAAGTAAAGCATGTGGAGAGGTTCGAGGCAACTCTGCGCGGTGGGGCTTGTTGTGATTCGAGTGCTATCCGAGCGACGATGCGCGGGCGGTCAAGGATTTTGATCGGGCTTTCGAGATGGAGCCGTCTTTGCTGCCCGCGGATGTCGGAAAGGCGCTCAGTTACTGTATCAAGCGCGAAGATGCGCGCGGCCTGAAGCTGCTTCATGAAACCGAAGCCAGGATCGAAGAGCATGGGGTCACGGATGCCGAGGGCATTTACAAGGTCGCTCAGGCCTACGCGGTGTTGGGCGACAAGAACTCCGCTTTGCATATGCTGCGGCATAGCATCGGAGGCAGATCTTTTTGTTATCCCTACTTTGTGCGCGACCCACTCTTGCAGGACCTACGGAATGAACCCGAATTCCAGACGCTGATGAACCAGGCGCGCCAGAGACACGAAGAATTCAAAGCCAAGTTTTTCTGAGGACATCGCTCAGGCGGAACGACGAGCCTCCGCGGGGCTGTGATTCCATTCCTGGATGCTCAGCGCGCCAACAGCAAGCACGGCCTGTCGATGGCCTGATTCAGCCGGCGGGTCATCGACCTTTCGATTTGATCGTAAGGAGCAGCCGCACGATATAATGCCTGCAATGATCTCTGGCCGCAGCGGATGCGAACTCGCCGTGTTGGCCATTCTCTGCGTTCTCATGATTTTTCTGTTTCCGGCCATACAAGGTCCATATCCTGCGGTGCACGGACCAGTGACTGCGCTTCAGGCGGCGCGAGCGGCAATTCGCTTGCGGGTCGCGATGGTTCGGGCAGGGCTTGGTTTAGTCGGAAACTACCCGATTTCGCCGCTGGCAATTCTGTCTTGGCTGTCGCCTCCAGGCGTCGCGTTGCCGGCTGAACTGCCCGAGCGCAGTACAGTTTTCCGTTGCTGATTCTCTCCTCGACTTTATGCCGTAAATCCTTACAGTTGCTGTCTGGTCATCGCGGCTTCTCGCGTACGCTCGATTTTTGTGCTTGCGCCTTATGCCCACAACCAGGGGGTAACTGTTCACCGGCTATTTGCTCGATAACGAAGATTGATTCAGAATGGGGAGGAATCAAGTGACATATAAACAATTGAGGCTTTTTGCTGTAGTCGCAATATTCGCGGGTGGGTTCTCGTTGGCAGGATGCAATAAAAAGGTAGCCAAAGTGACGCCACCGCCTCCGCCCGCGCCATCACCCGCACCAACGGCCACTCTCGCGGCGAACCCCAGTGTGATTCAGCAGGGGCAACCGACCGTATTGACGTGGCAAACTGGCAATGCCACTGAAATTACGATTGCCGGTTTAGGCGCGGTACCGGCTTCCGGTTCCCGTTCGGTGGTTCCGGACACGTCCATGACCTATAACCTCGTTGCCAAAGGACCGGGAGGAACGCAGGACGCTTCCGCGCGAGTCACGGTGAATCCGGCCATGACCAATAGCACACCTTCGCTCACCGATGAAGAACTGTTTGGCAAAAATATGAGGGATGTGTTCTTCGCCTACGACAAATCCAACATTCGCGCCGACGAGGCGTCCGTGGTGGAAAAAGATGGCGCTTTCCTCTCGCAATATCCGAGTGTCAAGGTTTTAATCGAGGGGCACTGCGATGATCGAGGTTCAGAAGAATACAACCTCGCCCTCGGAACCAGCCGAGCGGAGTCTTTAAAACAAGAACTGCTGCAACGCGGGATTCCCGCAGACCGCATCAAAACAACCAGTCTGGGCAAAGAGCAGCCGTTCTGCACCCAGGACAACGAACAGTGCTGGCAGCAGAACCGAGTAGACCATTTCGTGTTTGAACGTTGAATTTCCCGGCGGAGGGCGGTATGAGGTGAGCCGCCTTCCGCTGAATTTTCTTTGAACAGGCTCGCTTCCAGGTACGTGGATAGGTCATGACGAACAGCGACAAGGGGTGGGACCTTCGGCATTACTTCGCTCGGGAACCGGTCATCCTGACGCTGCTTTTTGGACTTGCTGTCGCGCTTTTCGTGGGCGTGGCAGGGTTGTCACGGGTCTATCACAGGCAGCAGGATTCTCTGGGAAATCGATGGTTCAGCCGGGGGGTTGAAGATCTGAAGCAGCAACACTTTGATCACGCCGCCAGCGAATTCCGGGCTGCGCTTCGTTACTCGCGAGACAACTTCACCTACCAGCTGAACCTGGCTCAGGCTTTGATCGGTCTGAATCGGAAGAGCGAAGCCAACGCGTATCTGGTTAACCTTTGGGAGCGGGAGCCAGAAAACGGGCTGGTAAATCTCCAACTGGCGCGCATCGCCGCCCAAAAGGGACGAACGGAACAGGCCCTCCGTTATTACCACAATGCAATCTACGCTACGTGGCCTGACGACCAGGAGGTCGAAAGGCGGAACGCTCGCCTGGAGCTGATCGAATACCTGCTGCGAATCAATGCAAATGCACAGGCACAGTCTGAGTTGATTGCGCTGGCGGCGAATGTGGGCGACGATTCAGCATTGCACGCGCGCGTGGGAGATCTCTTTCTCCAGGCCCAGGATTATGAACACGCGCTTGCCGAGTATCGCCAGAGCCTCAAGTCGGATCGTCACAATGCGGCGGCGCTGGCTGGGGCCGGTCTGGCTGCGTTTGAATTGGGCCGCTACCCGATTGCTCAGCGTTACCTTGAAGCGGCTGCTTCCGCCAATTCCGGCGATCCGCAAATTGCTGACCGGCTCAAAACCACAGAGCTGGTGGTGAAGATGGATCCGTTCCGGCGGCAGATTCCCGTCAATGAACGCAACCGGATTGTCATGGAGGCTCTTGCGGCGGCAGGCGAGCGGCTGAAGTCCTGCCCCGACGCGGGGGAAACAAAAGGAAATCATTCGTCCGGGTCGTCGGGACAGACTCTAGCCGAGTCCTGGAGCAATTTGAAGCCGCAGATTACGGAGCGGGGTCTGCGGAAAAATCCAGACCTGGTGGAAGCAGCCATGGACCTGGTTTTTGAAATTGAACGCAAGTCCAGTAAGGTCTGCGGAGCCCCGTCGGGAACCGATCTGGCGCTGCTACTGATCTCCAAATTACATGAAGGGAATTAGCGTGGATCTATTGCCCAAGTCGCAGGCCGCGACGATGTTGGAGAGCGGACAAGCCGAGCCGCCGACAACAGCGACCGAACCCCTGCGCGGTGCGCTGCTGCGATCGGTTTTCCGAGAAGAGCGTTTTTTTCTCGTCCTGTCAGTGTTCATCGGAGTCTTCTCAGGATTAGCGGTAGTCTGTTTCCGTTTCGCTATCGACTGGTGCCGGATTTACTTGTTGGGGTCGGGGGCTACGCTTTCCCCGATGCGACTGCTGATGTCGCCCACGCTTGCCGGTTTGGTGATCGCGGTGCTTGTCATTCATGTATTTCCGCAGGCGCGCGGCAGCGGAGTAAATCAAACCAAAGCAGCGCTGTACATCTACAACGGCTACATCCCGCTTCGCACTGCAATCGGCAAGTTCATTACGGCCGCGATTGCCATTGGATCAGGACACTCCCTGGGCCCCGAAGACCCATCTTTGCAGATTGGCGCGAGCCTGGCGTCGGCGCTCGGCAGACGGATGCGCTTATCACGGGATCGCATGCGTTTGATCGCTCCGGTGGGCGCTGCCGCGGGGTTGGCGGCCGCTTTTAATGCGCCGATATCAGCTGTGCTCTTTGTGATCGAGGAAGTCATTGGGCGTTGGAGCGCCGGGATCCTCGGTTCGGTGGTGCTTTCCGCGATATCGAGCGTGGTTGTGACGCGATGGTTTCTGGGCTCCGAGTCGTTGTTCCGAATCCCCGCTGTGCAGTTGGAGCATCCTTCGGAACTGATCGCCTATTCTGTGCTCGGCGTCGCGGGTGGCTTGGCTTCAGTCGCGTTCTCGAGCGGAATTGCAACTCTACGCCCATGGTGCAAGGGCCTGCCGCGGTGGACGCAGTATTTTCAGCCAGCCGTCGCCGGATTACTAATTGGAATCATTGCCGTCCTCGGCGCGCCACAAGTGATGGGCGCGGGCTACGAATACATCGACCAAGCGATGCACGGTCAGTTCACCTGGCAAATGCTGGCTATCCTCGCGGGACTCAAGATTATTGCGACGATGCTTTCGTTCGTGAGTGGAACGCCCGGAGGGATGTTTGCTCCAACCTTGTTTATCGGCGCCATGCTGGGCGCAGCCGTGGGCGGAGCGCAGCATATCTTTTTGCCGCAGCTGAGCGGGTCGCCGGGGACTTACGCCCTGGTCGGGATGGGCGTTCTATTTGCCGGGTTCCTGCGGGCGCCGATGACTTCTGTCTTCATGGTGCTTGAGGTCAGCGGAAACTACTCGATTATCGTTCCGGTCATTGTGGCCAACACATTCGCCTATGTGATCTCGCGTGGACTACAGCCGGTGGCGATTTTTGACGTGCTCACGCGTCAAGATGGACTGGATTTGCCCTCAATGGAAGAACAACGGGAAGAAGGCATCTTGCGAGTTGAGGACGCGATGCAACCGGTTGCGGAGCCAGTGCTGGACGGCGACGAGACGCTAGAACGCGCGTTTCAAAGGCTAAACGGAGACTCGCCTGACGTTCTGCTGGTCCGTCTCAATCCAAGCGGATGGAGCAGCGTCAGCAAAAAGGAACTCGATACCATGATCAAGGAGGGCAAAGGCGGTCTGACGCTCAGTTCTCTTCTGGCGGGCGGGCACATTTCGTATCTGCACCCCGACCATCCGCTGGAAATGGCATTGCGATATGTGGATCGTTGGCCTATTGTGCCAGTTGTGAACCGCGCCGATCTTCGCAAACTCGAAGGCGTCATTTCACAGCACGATGTGCTCGAACGGTACCGGGATTTTGGCGAAGCGTGAAATTTCTCGGTCAACGTTCGCTATTCTTCCTCCAGATATTCGCTGGGTACGTCATCCTCCGGGACTTCGTGAGTGTGAACTTCCTGCTCGTCGGTGTCGTCGGCGCTTTGCACTCCGGCTACAACGTCGGCCTCAAACGCGTTTCCTTCCTCGAGCAACTCGTCGACACTCTCCGAGTCCGCCGCTTCGATGTTGGATAATCCCTGCAAATCTCCGGATTCGTCGCCTGAATGCGATCGAGGCCGTCCTCGAGGAAAGGCCGCGCTGCGCTGGCTTCTCTCCTGAGTTCGCTTCTTACTCGCGATCACCGTTTTTCTTGCGATCTTCTTTTTGCCGGACTTGCTTTTCGCCAGGGGCCTTTTCGCAGCGGCGCTGTTCTTTGCCGATTTCCTGGCAGGTGTCCGCTTTTTCGCTCGTTTTTTCGTCGACGTCACTTTTTTGCTGGTAGTTTTCTTCGCCCTCGTTGCCTTCTTCTTGGTCTTCTTTTTCGTAGCCATTCGCGCAGTCTAGCACTGCCACAGGGATCGCTACAAACCATGCGACACCAGCAATGCTGGTGGGAAACTCGCCTTACCGAAACCCTCTTACCGCGGCCTTCGATCCGATCTCCTGGTGAATTGCGGAACAAGAGGTTAGGATTTGCAGTGATGGCCAATGCGCCATCGCACCTCGCTTGAAGGAGTCCTACGATGAGTACCCTGGCGGTTTTGCAATCCTTGAAAGAGAGCGTCCTCACCCAGGCAAGCGTGAAGGCTTTGTACGGCGAACCGATCTCAGCGCATGGCAAAACAATCATCCCGGTTGCAAAAATAGCCTACGGATACGGTGCCGGAGCAGGCACGGGTGGGGTGGGCGATGCAAGTGCGCGCGGCGAAGGTGGAGGCGGCGGAGGTGGCGTGCGGGCTATTCCGGTCGGGGTTATCGAGATCAGCGACCGGCCCACCTGCTTCGTTCCCATCACTGATCGCAAAAAGTTAACCCGAGTGCTGCTAGCGGGGATCGGGTTCGGTATGTGGCTGGCTCGGCGCACACGGGGCTGAAATTCAGCATGGCCTGACTTGGATCCCCACCGATGTTTTCAGAGGTCGGGCATTGCCGAGGCATCGCGGCGCGAGGGCGCCGGAGTGATCCTGGCCGATCCCGCGCGATTCAAAGATGTCGACTTGCAAGGCGAGGTTCTGCGGGACTGGCCGGTTTTCTCTCCCTTCCTCAATGCCGACAAGATCATCAACGCCCTGATCGCCAAACACCACAGCCTGACCGGCACGACTCTGGGGATGAAGAACTGGTACGGCAGCCTGGGCTGTTCAGCCGGTTTCAGCCTGATGGTTCGACGAGTTTGGGCGAGCGAAGTCAGAGCCAAAGCAAGGGAACGAGTCCGAGTGCGGCAAGAGCTGTTAAAAGAGCGAGGCTCTGCGAGCCCGTCTTTCGATCCGCCATGCTGTAGGCGTAGATCCCCTTCATGAGATTGTTGCTGGCGGCAGCAATCAGAACTGCCTCCGCTGCAACCTTCAAAGGCGTGAGCGAACCCGCAGCTTGGGTCATGCCCATGATAAAGGGGTCCACATCAGCGACGCCCATGATCGCGGCAAGGATGTTGACTCCAACTTTTCCGACGTAAGTAACGGCCAATTGGGTGGCTACGAGCATTGCTAAGAATAGAAAAGCGAAGAAAAATGCTGACGACAGCTCGAGTGGATTGTTCGGCTCGAACTCCCGCTTTACCTGGTCCGCCCCTGCATCTGGACGGCGCGACCAAATCCACCCGACGCCAAGCGCCAGACCAGAAAGCACGAGAAAGGGGAGTACCAGCAGGGACATGAGGTGACGATTGAATAGGGCGAGGAGAGCAACGAGACGAAGATACATCACTCCCGATGCGATTAAAATCCCGCCTGCGAAAAGGTGAGGGTGCTGCTCATGAGCCGCTCTTCGTGCCATAACCACGGTGGTCACGGTTGATGAGTATGCCCCGCCCAAGAAGGCTGCAAATACTACGCCGCCGTGTTCCTTGGTGACTTTCTGCAGGATGTAGCTCCCATAGGAAATCGTGCTGACGGCGACGACGACTAGCCAAGTCTTAAAGGGATTGATGTGAAACGGCCCAAACTCCCGGTTGGGCAGTATGGGTAGGATGACAGCCGTAAGCAGGAGGAACTTGGCGAGCGTGAGAATTTCTCCTGGCGCTGTGCGGCTGGCAAGCTTCTCCAGACCTGTCTTCAGTTCGAGCAACAACAAGCTGGCCACGCTCAGGGTAGTCGCAATCCAAAAATGCTCGTAGTACACGAGCGCGCCCACGAGGTAAGTGGCAAGGCCGGACATCTCTGAAGTGACGCCCGCAGCGTCGGCAGAAGAAAGTTTGTGCCAATAGGACAGCGAGAGAAAGCCGCCAATCACCAAGAAGCCTATCGTCAGCGGCAGTAGCTGGGTGCCGGAGAGCAGCGCGATGGAGTAGCCAATCAATCCAATCAGCGGAAATGTGCGCACGCCCCCAAATGCGTAGTGCGCTACCGCCGCCTTGTGCTCCTCGCGCTCCAGTCCAATCAGAAATGACAGGAAGAGAACCAGGAGAATTTTTACAGCTTCGGGCGGTAACCAGCGGTAGAGTTCCACTAGATTATTTCTCCGATTTGAACCGTTCGCATTTTGTCACAATTCCGTCAACGGACCGGGAAACTATGTTGCTGGGAAGGTAAAGTCGACAATATCCACAGCTATTCGGAAAATTCGTGAGCTACGTCACTGCATTGCCGATTCGAGAAGTTTATCGTCTCAATCGTCGATGGTCGAAAGGGTTGGTCCAAATAACATTGACCAGCCCGAAGTAGGCTGGGTGATTCGCTCGACGAGGTGACTCGTTGAGCTACCAAACCCGAAAAAACCGACTGCTCTGCGAGGAGCAGCTGGGGTTTGGAACCGCGAAAGCGATGATCGCATCAAGGGCTGCGACGGTACACGCGTCCACGCTGTTAACTCCCTCGCAAGAGTTGGCGGCCTGAGCGTAACCAATGTTGCAGCCCTTTTCTTTTCTTCTGGCTTTGCCCTGCAGTTTCCCCGTGCCTGTCTCTGGCGATGGATTGAAGGTGACGCTTTGCGTTCTTTCCCCAGAACCAGGGGCACAGTTCGATGGGGCGGAGCTGCCAGTTCAGCCAGCTCGTAACCATTCGCACTCGCACCCAATCAATACGGCTTGCCCCGCTATTTACTGGACCAGCAGGAGCGTGTCTTGGCGATCACGGAAGATGAAGGTCTCTTTGCCGCGACTGATCTCACGAGCAATCACGCCGTTCTTTCCATTCAGCCGTATCTTGGAGCCGACCACCTCAATCTGGTCATCTGGAGCGAAGCTCAGTTTCTGACTTGCCATGATCCGCACAGGAGCCAAGTGCACCAGAAGCACTCCGTCCTTGGTCTTCAGCATGAGGTGACTGGCCAACTCCCCTTCGCTTACCGGGCAGTCGAACTCCTGCACTTCTTGCACGCGGCCTCCCACCACAACCTCGTCGGCGGCGTTGTAGAGTGCAGCCCCCTGAGCCGAGACCGGGCGATTAAAGTTGACACCCATGATCAACAGCAAGACGACAAGAACCACTATGGCGAAAACCATTCCATACAACAAGCTGGATATTTTCATTGGCGTCTCCTTTCATCTCGCACTCGCGCGCGCCTTATCGCGCTGTAGGCAAGAGAGCCAATCAGAACGTTGGAATTGATCAGGCTCCAACTCCAACAACACTGAGTAAATCAAGACTCACTCTTACATTCTCGCCTGTTGCCGCAATTGACGCCGTGACCTGCATCACACTTTTCGCATTTGCCAGTGACAATCTGAGGCGACACGATTCCGATTTTTCAGCAACGAAGGTCAGTACCGAAGACTCGCAGTGGTAAGCGGATGCATGCATTAGTGATTCTGATCACTGAAGATAATCGGTTGCGAGCGGAGAATAAAAACTTGGAAATAAAAAGCAGAACTCTGGCTGCAAGGAGTGATTATGGTGATCGCATCCGAGTTGAAGGAAGGGGCAGCGATCCGCATCGACCAACACATTTACAGAGTCCTCGAAGTGGAATCGAAAGCGGGAGCGGCAAAATTAGGCGGCGTGGTCAAAACCAAGCTTAGCGATGTCAGGAGTGGCCGAATGTGGGAGCCGCACTTCCGTCCGCAAGAACGGCTCGAAGATCTGGAACTCGACCGGTACATGATGGAGTTCCTGTTCAGCGACGACGACAACTGCACCTTTATGAGGCCGGATACCTATGAGCAAATTGCGATCCCCAAAGCCATCCTCGGACCGGCGGCGCAATTTCTGCGAGCCGGGATGGAGTTGCCGGTGGAATGTTTTGCAGAGGAGCCGATCAGCGTCGTCTTTCCCGCTGTAGCCGAAGCGCGCGTGCAGCGGACAGCGCCGCCGTCGCACTCGCAACAAGACAGTGCCTGGAAGCGGGCCACGCTGGAGAACGGTCTCTCCATTCAGGTTCCTCTATTCATTGCGCCGGGCGAGGTAGTGCGCGTCGAGGTAAAGACAGGGCGCTACGTCGAACGAGCGCACACAGAGCGCAAGCGAAGCGCATAAGATTCATCCCGCGGAAACCAGAGGAGAACACCCATGCTCGAAATCAAGGCGGTTCGCATGGAATTTCCCGCCGACAGCAACATCATTGTGGGCCAATCGCATTTCATCCAGACAGTGGAAGACCTGTACGAGGCGGTGGCTACGACCGTGCCGCAAGCCAAGTTTGGGTTAGCGTTCAATGAAAGCTCCGGAGCTTGCCTGACGCGGTCAGAAGGAAACGAACAAACGCTTCGCGATATTGCCGTAAGCAACGCCCAGGCGCTTGGTTGTGGCCACATCTTTGTGCTGGTGCTGCAGAACGCATACCCCATCAATGTGATGAACGCGATCCGAAATGTGCCCGAGGTGTGCGCGATATTCTGCGCGACCGCAAACCCCGTCGAAGTTATCGTTGTCCAGAGTGAGCAAGGCCGAGGTGTGCTCGGCGTCATTGACGGCAGCTCTCCAAAAGGAAGAGAAGAAAAGGCGGATGTGGTTTGGCGGCACGAACTTCTCCGCAAGATCGGTTACAAGCGCTAGCGCGAAGAAACCAAGCGATATGATCTTCGGCCTTCCGACTCAGCGTTTTGATACTCTCTGCGTTCAAGCATGCCTACTTGGATGGTGTCCGTCGACAAGACTGACAAGAAAACCGCCCGAGGCAACATGGGCCATGCAGGACCGGAGATCATGTTGAGAAGTTACCCTCGGGTGGTCCGACGAAATGCACTACGTGCAGGTGCTCTGACTCGAGAGTTATGAGTTGGGTGTGGGTCAGAATCTCCTAGTAGAAGACGCTGGGAGTGATGCAATCCAATGAACCGAAAAGAGTTCTTGGTGAGCGCGGATGGATTCGAACCATCGACCCATGCCTTAAAAGGGCATTGCTCTGCCAACTGAGCTACGCGCCCACATTCTAACAATCTACCACAACGGAAAGTACCTTTTTGCGCATCGGCGACTCCTGGGCAGCCCGCTCTAGCGCGTCGCAACCAAGAAACCGGATTTTTGTCCGTCAGACCTGCAAGTTTCTGTTAGTTCAGTTTTCTGCTTGACAACTGCGGTCAAGCCAGTAACATGTATGAATATTTATTCATCATGCTGAATAAATATTCATTGTGAATAAAACACTCAGACAACGCGTGATCCTCGACCTCCTGAAGCATGGCCCCCTGGCCAGCCAGGAGGACCTGCAGCGGGCCTTGCGCAAACGCGGGCTCAAGGTAGGCCAAGCCACACTCTCGCGCGATATCCGCGATTTGCGGCTGGTCAAGACGGCTGATGGTTACGCTCTATCTCAAGGAGACAGTTCTTCTGCGCCGGCGTTGCCGCCCGTCTCGCGACTGGTGCGGGAATTCGTGCTGGAGCTGCGCCCGGCGCAAAACCTGCTCGTCATCAAAACCAGCGTCGGCAGTGCGCAACCGGTGGCCGCGGCGCTGGACGAAGAGGAGTGGCCAGAAGCGATTGGAACGATCGCCGGCGATGACACCATTCTCACGGTTTGCCCCGACAAGGAGGGCGCCAGGAAGTTGGCTGCCCGCATTCAGGAGATGCTCGCCTGATGCCGGCCAGACTCAAGACTGCGGTGCTGGGTGCGACCGGATACTCCGGTCTGGAGCTTACTCGACTTTTGTTGCGTCATCCTCAACTTGAGAAGCCTGTATTGCTTGGCCGCAACGATAGCGACGCCGCATGCAATTTAGCTGACATGTTTCCTTCTCTTTCAGGCAACGGAACGTATCCGTTGCAACCGTTCTCGTGGGCGGCGGTTAGGCAGCAGGGCATCGAGTTGCTTTTCCTGGCTACGCCGCATGAAGTCTCGCGGTCGCTCGTGCCCGAAGCGATCGCACAGGGGTTGCGCGTGATTGATTTGAGCGGAGCCTGGCGGTTAAAGCAGGCGCAGAACCGTGCGGTTTATGGCTTCACCGACGCGGATTCCATGACCGCCGCTGAGCTCACAGAGAGGGCGGTTTACGGCCTGCCGGAATTGAGCCGCGATCGCATTCCGGATGCGGCGCTGGTTGCGAATCCGGGTTGCTACGCGACTTCGGTAATCCTGGCTTTGGCACCGCTAATCAAGGCTGGTGTCATCGATCGCGAACGCGGAATCATTTCTGATTCCAAGTCTGGTGTTTCTGGCGCAGGCAAGGAACCAAATCCGCGCACTCACTTTGTTTCTGTGGCGGACAACCTCTCGGCCTACTCGGTTTTCGGCCACCGGCACGTGGGTGAGATGCTCGAGCAGTTGCAACTAAAGGCGTGTGAATTGATTTTCACGCCTCATCTGCTTCCGATTCCACGAGGGATTCTGTCGACCATCTACCTGCATTTGAACCGCGACATGAAGGCAGTCGAAATTGAATCCTGCTTCCGTGATTTTTATGCCGGCAGGCGGTGGGTGCGGATGTTTGCAACGCCAAAGCTGCCGCAAATCCAGTTTTCTTTGCACACGAACTATTGCGATCTTGGGTTCTGTCTGGCTGACGATCGCCGGCGCCTCGTGCTCGTTTCTTGTGTGGACAACCTGCTCAAAGGCGCGGCCGGGCAAGCGGTGCAGAACATGAACCTGATGTACGGATGGAAGGAAGAGGAAGGCTTGGCGTGAAAATCGTAGTCAAAATCGGAGGCGCGGCTCTCGAAGATAAGTCCAGATTGCGAAAGTGCGCCCGGGCGATCGTCGAACTGGCGCAGGACGGTCATCGGATTGCGGTGGTGCACGGCGGAGGAAGCGCGCTCACTCGAACCTTGAAGCTGCTCGGCAAGCAAAGTGATTTTGTAAACGGGCTGCGCGTCACCGACGCCGAGACCCGCGATGTTGCTCTGATGGTCTTATCCGGAATCGTAAACAAGAGCCTGGTAGCGGCGATCGTGGCCGCGGGGAGTGCGGCAGTCGGCCTCTGTGGCGCGGATGGCATGGCGTTTCGCGCACGCAAAAAGCAGAATCAAGGCTGCGATCTGGGCTTTGTCGGAGAAATCTGTTATGCAGAGCCACGCTGGATCGAGGCCATCTGGAGTGCGAGGGGCATTCCGGTATTGTCTTCGGTGGCGTTGGGGTCAGACGGTGAGTATTACAACATCAACGCGGACCAAATGGCTTCGGCATGTGCCGTGGCTTGCCATGCCGACTCTCTTATTTTCCTCACTGATGTGGACGGAGTGAAGGACGCTGACGGCGCGGTCATGCCTTGGCTGAACACCCGGGATGTGGCTGCGCTGATCGCCGCTTCCGTCATCGGTGGAGGGATGTTGCCGAAGCTCGAAGCTTGCAGTCAGGCGCTCCATAAGGGCGTTGGGCGAGTAAGGATTCTGCCTGCGGCGCAGGTCGAAATTCTACCGCAATTCTATTTCACGAAGCTCGAATGTGGGACGGAGGTGCTTGGCGCATGAGTCTCGCTTCCGTCATTCGCTCCGAGAAAAAGTTGCTGCTGCCGACTTACGATCGTCACAAAGTCCTCTTTGAGAAAGGCCGTGGGGTATATCTCTGGGATTCGCGGGGGAATCGTTATCTTGATTTCTTGAGTGGGATCGGGGTCAATGCCCTCGGACACGCACATCCGGCGATTCAGGCAACGTTGAAACGTCAGGCTGGGCGGCTGATTCATGTTTCCAATCTTTTTTTCCACGAGTACCAGGCAGAGCTCGCCAAGCGCCTGACCAGGATTTCCGGTTTGGACCGAGCCTTCTTCTGTAATAGCGGAACCGAGGCGTGGGAGGGCGCGCTGAAGCTCGCACGCATTTATGCGCGGACGAACAATACGAACGGACACAAGCCGAAGTGGCGCATCCTCGCTCTCGACAACTCATTTCATGGACGAACATTTGGTTCGCTCGCGACGACCGGTCAAGCCAAGTATCGCGATCCTTTCGTGCCGCTTCTCCCCGGAGTCGGCTTCGTTCGGTTCAACGATGTCGATGACCTCAGGCACCAGTTCGACGCGGGCGTTTGTGCGGTCTGCATAGAAACCATTCAGGGGGAAGGTGGAGTTTGTCCGGTCACTCCGGAGTTTATGCAGGTGGCGCGAATGTTAACCGAGAGCAGTGACGCGTTGCTGATTCTCGATGAGATCCAGTGTGGCCTGGGACGGACTGGAAGTTACTTTGCTTACCAGCAGTACGGCGTAAAACCCGACATCGTGACGGTCGCCAAACCCCTGGCCGCCGGGTTGCCGCTGGGAGCGATTCTTACGACCAATCGTGTGGCCAGCAGCATGCAGCGTGGAATGCATGGCACGACGTTTGGTGGCGGGCCGCTGGCCTGTGCGGTTGCGATCGAATTTCTGAGTGCCTTAGACGAGTTGCTCGACCATGTCCGCGAAGTTGGAGGCTATTTCCGTGCGCAACTCGAATGGTTGAAGGCCAAGCACAGCTGCATTCGCGAAGTTCGTGGGATGGGCCTGATGCTGGGCGTTGAACTGGATTCCGCGGACACAGCTAAGGCGATGGTTTCGGCATTGTTGAAAAACAACATTCTGATTAACCGAACCCATGAAACAGTGTTGCGTTTCTTGCCGCCATACATCATCCGGGAAAAACATGTAGACGAAGTAATCCATGCACTCGATTCAGCGTTGACTTTTGGCGCTTCAAAACGAAAGGGCGTCGGAACCGAGACCATCGTCCACTCCCGCAATCGACACAAAAGGAGCCACCATGAATAGCCAGTCACTAAACAGAATTCCCAACAGCCCAACGCTGGTTCCGAATACTTTCTGGGGACCGGACCTGGTCTCTATTCGTGATCTTGGGCCGAGCGGAGTCGAAGCGGTATTGCACCTTGCCGGACTCATGAAGATGCGTCCTGCGGATTTTCGCAGCGTGCTCGCTGGTAAGCAAATGGCGATGTTCTTCGAAAAGCCTTCACTGCGTACCAGATTGACGTTCGAAGCGGGCATGTCGAGTATGGGCGGCGCCACATTCTTCGTGGATCAGACGCGCGAACGGCTGGACCAGAGAGAGAAACTGAGCGATATTGCGCGTAATCTCGAACGCTGGGTGGACGCCATCGTGCTGCGTACCTTCGCCCAGAAAACAATTGAAGGAATGGCCGAGCACGCCTCCGTTCCCGTCATCAATGCGCTCAGCGATCTGGAGCATCCTTGCCAGGCCCTGGCCGACTACTTCACCCTGCAAGAACGTTTCGGCGACCTCAAGAATATTTGCCTGGCTTATGTCGGCGACGGCAATAACGTGGCTCATTCGCTGTTGCTCACATGCGCTTTTCTTGGGTCCACCATCCGCATAGCCACTCCGCCAGGCTATGGTCCCGACGAGCAAATCCTGCTTGAAGCGCAAGAAATAGCAGAACAGACTGGCGCCGTCATCGAGATGTTCTGCGATCCACATGCTGCGGTTCAAGGTGTCGACGCCGTCTATACCGACGCATGGGCCAGCATGGGCCAGGAGCACGAAGCTGAGAAACGCGCCAAGATTTTTCCGCCTTACCAAGTGAATGAAGAACTCGTGGCGGGTGCTGCGCCGCATGCCGTCTTCATGCACTGCCTGCCCGCGCATCGCGGAGAAGAAATTACGAACGCCGTGATGGACTCGGAACGATCGGTCGTCTTCGATCAAGCGGAGAGCCGGCTGCACGTACAGAAAGCCATCTTGTATTTATTGCTTGGCGGCGAAACCCGCCTGCCAGCGAGGAGCGCTCATGCCTGAAAAAGTGGTGCTTGCATATTCGGGAGGTCTGGACACTTCCATCATCATTCCGTGGTTGAAAGAGAATTACGCCTACGATGTGATCGCGATGGTGGGCGACGTCGGCCAGGGCGACGACATCGAGGCGGTAGTCGCAAAGGCCTACGCTACCGGCGCTTCGCACGTTGTGGTAGAGGACCTGCGCGAGGAATTTCTTACTGGGTACGTGTTTCCCGCGCTGAAGGCGGGAGCGGTGTACGAACATAAATATCTGTTAGGTACGTCGCTGGCACGACCGGTAATCGCGAAACACCAGGTTGAGGTTGCATTGCGTGAAGGAGCCACAGCGGTTGCCCACGGATGCACGGGCAAGGGCAATGACCAAGTGCGGTTCGAATTGGCTTACCAGGCGCTGGCGCCAGAGCTCCATGTGATTGCGCCCTGGCGAGAATGGTCGCTCAAGTCCCGAGAAGATTGCCTCGACTATGCCGAGCAGCACGGCATTCCCGTGGCCGCCAGCCGCGAAAAGATTCACAGCCGGGATCGGAATCTCTGGCACCTCAGCCATGAGGGAGGCGAGTTGGAGGATGCTGGCAACGCACCTCTCAGCACCACGTGGCAGCTTACTCGTTCGCCGCAGGACGCACCGGATCGTCAGGAGGAAGTAACGATTGGCTTCGAAGCTGGAGTTCCGGCCTCGGTCAACGGGTTGGAACTCGATCCGGTGTCATCGGTCGAACTGTTGAACGAAATCGGCGCCCGAAATGCCATCGGCCGAGTCGACCTGGTGGAGAACCGGTTTGTCGGTATTAAGTCCCGCGGTTGCTATGAGACGCCTGGTGGCACTTTGTTGATCGCCGCGCACCGTGAGCTCGAATCCTTGTGTCTTGAACGTGAGGTTGCGCATTTCAAGCAACACATCGGGCTGAAATATGCCGAACTGGTTTACTTCGGACTCTGGTTCGCACCGCTCCGCGAAGCACTCGACGCTTTTGTCGAGACAACACAGAAAGACGTTACCGGCTCGGTCACCCTCTCTTTGTATAAGGGCAACGTCTCGGTGGTCAGTCGTCATTCCGAGCATTCGCTCTATCGCACCGACCTGTCTTCGTTCACCATGGGTGACAGTTACGACCAGAAAGATGCGGCCGGTTTCATCCGCATTCTCGGTCTTCCGTCCCGCTCGCGGGCCCAGGCACGCAAGCAAGCCAGATCGGAGGTGGCGCAATGAAGATGTGGTCTGGCCGTTTCCGGCAGCCTCTGGATAAGGAATTCGAACGCTGGCAGCGCTCGTTTGATTTTGATCGGCGATTGCTAGCGTACGAACTTGCGGCCAGCAGCGCCCATGCTCGATCGCTAAAAAGTGCGGGCGTTCTGGATTCGACCGAACTCATCGCCATTCTTCAGGGTCTCGAAAGTATTGGCGAGCAGGCGGCGACTTCGGCGGCGTTTCTCGATGATGAGGAAGCCGAGGACGTGCATCACTTCGTCGAGAGACAATTGGCCACTCTGATCGGAGACGCTGGATACAAACTGCACAGCGGGCGTAGTCGAAATGAGCAAATCGCGACCGACCTTCGTTTGTACGTCCGGGCTGCCGTCGATCAAATTCGGGCTGATCTGGCGGCGTGGTGCGGTGCGTTGTTGGATCGTGCGCAGCAAGCGGGGAATGCTGCTATGCCGGCTTACACACATCTGCACCCCGCAGAACCGGTATTGATATCGCATTGGCTGCTGGCCTACGTCGAAATGTTTTTGCGGGATGTGGAACGGCTTGCGGACTGCCGCAAGCGGTTAAATGTTTGTCCTCTCGGTTCTGGAGCGGTCGCAGGAGCAACGCTGCCCCTGGATCGTCGCGCCATGGCGGCCGACCTCGATTTCGATGGCCCGACTGCAAACAGCATCGACGCTACGAGCGATCGTGATTTCGCGATCGAATTTGTGAATACACTTTCGCTGCTGGCGTTGCACTTGAGTCGCTGGGCGGAAGAGATGATTCAGTTTTCATCTCAGGAGTACGGCTTCGTGCACTTACCAGAAGCTTATTCCACTGGAAGTAGCGCGATGCCACAGAAGAAGAATCCGGATCTACTGGAACTCACACGCGGCAAGTGTGCGCGCGTTATTGGAGACGCAACCACGCTCCTCGTGTGCATGAAGGGCTTGCCCCTGGCCTATAACAAGGATTTGCAGGAGACCCAGGAGCCACTGTTCGACGCTGCCGACACAGTTCTTTCCTTGATCCCGCTTGTTACTGGCTGGACCAAAGCTGTGGAATTCAACTACGAACACATGCACCAAGCAGTACAGTCAGGATTCATCAATGCGTGGGCGGCCGCCACTTACCTGGTGCAGCGCGGAGTCCCTTTTCGTCTGGCGCATGAGCAGATTGGAAGAGCCGTGCAGATGTGTCTGGAAAAGCAGTGTGAGCTTCAAGATTTGTCTCTGGAGGAACTGCGTTCGGTGAACCTCAAATTCGATAACGATTTCTACGCCTGCCTGAAACTGGAGTCCGTGCTTGCGATCCACGACGTTTCGGGTGGCACCGCTCCGGCACGAGTGCGCCAGGCGATGGCTGAGGCTCGGCAGAAGATCGATTCCATTCGCGAGGAAGCGCATGCGCACGCGTAAAGCCATCCTGCCCGACGCTCTGCGCATCCACGCTTTAATCTCTGCCTATGCCGGCGACGGCACACTGCTGCCGCGCAGTCTAGCCGAGATCTGCGAGAACGTACGCGACTTCGTGGTCCTGGAAGACGGCGGCCTGATCATCGGTTGCGGCGCACTTCATCTCTATGGCCCGCATCTGGCGGAGATCCGTTCCATCACGGTCGCGCCCTCAGAACAAGGCAAAGGGGGTGGCGGGCACCTGGTGAAAGCTTTGCTGGCGGAAGCGGGAAAGCATCGGGTCACCTGCACCTGTCTGTTCACCCGCGCTCCGGAATTCTTTGCCCGCATGGGTTTCGCAACTGCGCAGCGCGAGGATCTGCCGGACAAGATTTACAAAGATTGCCACGTTTGCCCACGATTTCACGCTTGCGACGAAGTGGCCATGGTGCGCGGGGACCTGCCAAGGTTCGCGATTCTGCCGGAACCCACGAACTGGCTGGTCAAATTGCAGGTCTGAAGGGGTCTCTGCCCGGTCTCGAGCACGAGTTTTGCAAGCCTGCCCATTCGCGATATCTTATTCTCATGCAACTTCGTGGATGCGGCACAGCCCTTATAACTCCTTTCCGTCAGGACGGCTCCGTCGACGAGCCAGCCCTGCGCAACCTGGTGGCATGGCAAGTCGACTGCGGAATCGATTTTCTGGTTCCCTGTGGCACCACCGGCGAGACTCCGACCTTATCGCACGATGAGTGGCTTCGGGTCATCGATATCACGATCGAAGTGGTTGCGGGTCGCGTGCCGATCATGGCCGGGGCTACGTCCAACTCGACGAATGACGCGGTGGAGAAAGCGAAGGAAGTCGCGGCTCGCCCTGGAGTCGATGTCATCCTCACCGCTTCGCCTTACTACAACAAGCCGACGCAGGAAGGCCAGTATCGGCATTTTCGCGCTATTGCCGAAGCCGTCGACAAGCCAATCATTCTCTACAACGTCCCCGGCCGCACCAGCGCAAACATCGAACCGTCGACGCTGGCTCGACTGGCGGAGGTCCCGAATATCTTGGGAGTCAAGGAAGCCAGCGGCAACATAAGCCAGATCGCGGAACTGTGCGCTGTGGTGCCGGAACATTTTCTCGTGTTTTCCGGCGACGATTCGATCACATTAGCGGTCATTGGACTTGGCGGAGTAGGCATCGTTTCGGTCGCTTCCAATGAAATTCCACGTGAGATGGCCGAGATGACGCGAGCTGCGCTGAACAACGATTGGACGACGGCGCGGCGCTTTCATCGGAAATATCTGGCGCTGATGCAGGCCAATTTCATTGAAACCAGTCCAATGCCGGTAAAGGCAGTGCTAGCGATGATGGGCAAAATCGAAGAGGTCTATCGCCTGCCTCTTCTGCCCATGCGCCGCGAGACGCGATCCAAGTTGCAAAAGATCGCCACCGAAGCCGGGGTGATTGCCAAGCCGGCAGTTCCGCCCGCCGATGTTGTCAGTTTCTACATCTACGAAAACTGGCTGGCTGGACCACACAAGATTGTTCTGCACCGCTCCAGTTGCGGACAGTGCAACCACGGCAAGGGACGACCCGCGGGACACGACGCCAACCATGCGCGCTGGCACGGCCCATATGCCTCGCTTACTGAAGCGCGCCAAACTTCGCAAGGCATGGCCGGTGTGCTGATCCGCAGCGAATGCAAGTGCATTTAAGGATCCTCGTTTGTCAATTGAGAAATCTCCACGTCAGCGAGCGTGGGAAGCACTTGGTAATCATAGGCTGAGAATCCCGTATACTTTCTCCGCATGGAATCTCTCAAGTCTGCGATCGAACGTCTTGCCTCCCTCGAAGTTGAGAGCAATCCGGATGCTCGTCAAATCTTCATGGATTTCCGTGATGAGCTGACCCAGGGCAAGATTCGCGCCGCGGAAAAGATTGACGGGCAGTGGGTCGTAAATATCTGGGTAAAGCAAGGCATTCTGCTGGGGTTTCGCCTGGGCGAACTCAGCAAAATGGGCGAAGACCTGAGCCTTTCCTTCGTCGATAAGGACACCTTCCCTGCCAGACGATTTACCGTTCGAGATCGCGTACGCGTCGTGCCCGGAGGATCGTCCGTACGCACTGGTTCGTATGTCGCACCCGGAGTGATCTGCATGCCTCCCATGTTTATTAACGTAGGCGCCTACGTGGACGAAGGCACGATGGTGGACTCGCACGCGCTGGTGGGTTCATGCGCTCAGATTGGCAAGCGCGTGCATCTGAGTGCGGCCGCTCAGATCGGCGGCGTCCTGGAGCCGATCAATGCATCTCCAGTCATCATTGAAGATGACGTGCTGATTGGTGGCAACTGCGGCGTTTATGAAGGCACGCTGGTACGGACGCGGGCGGTGCTGGGGGCGGGTACCATCCTGACCCGCTCGACTCCCTTGTATGACATTGTCCGCGGACAGGTCTACCGGGCCACAGACGACAAGCCACTCGAGGTGCCAGAAAATGCGGTCGTCGTGCCCGGGACACGTGCCGTGTCGAGGGGTCAGGCTCGGGAGTGGAATCTATCGCTTTACACGCCCGTGATTGTGAAATATCGCGACGAGAAGACCGACCAGCGAATCGAACTGGAAGACTTGCTGCGCTAATCCTACACCCGGAAGCGCAGCATTCATGGACTCAGGACAGAGCGGCCTGTTGTGCGATTTTTCGGCGTCGAAGCTCCAGGTGTTTGGTGCGGAAGTGGGCTTTTGCGCGTTCACCCCAAGCGCGCACAAAATAGTAATTCAGCCCCGCGCCGATGGCTGAACTGGCAATCGGAATCACGCGTCCCGACCATTTCTCGACTGCTTCCTTACTGGCCTGTGCCGCAATCCGCTGGATGACCTTGGGCACGAAGCGATTGACCACTTCTTTTTCCAGCACCTCACGACTGATGTCCACACCTGCGGCGCTGGCCGCGGCGATCCAGAGTTCCGCGGTTTCCTCGTCGGTGTTGTATTCAAAACCGTAAATCAGACTAAGCTTCTGAATCGTTCGAAGAGTGATGCCCGCCAGAATGCTGAGGTCCGGGACTATCGTCAAAATTCCCCCCAGGCCAAACCCGGCTCCTTCGGCCGCGGCCAACTTCATTCCGCTGTAGATGATGCTGTTCGCCAAGTCGTCAAGAAGAGCGACGTCCACCGAATAAACGCCCTGAAAGCTGTTGACGGCGACTCCGTAAGCTGCCCGAAGCTGCAGAAGGAATTTGTTCGGATCCACCCTGACAGTTTCGTAAGCATGTTGGAAACCACGGCGCAGACCATTTTCGACCTTCCGCCGGAACCACGATTTGCGTAGCTGCGTCGCCATCTGATTTGAAGTTAACCCAAGCAGACTGGAAACACCAGTTCCCGTTTGTCCTCTCAGTTGAGCATGACCTTGCGAAGCCGCAGCCCGTCCATGTTTCGTGTGCTACGATCAAGGAACACCAAAAATGCCAACTGGAAAACTGCATATCGTGCCCCTCGGCGGTCTGGGCGAGTTCGGAATGAACTGCATGGCCGTGCGTTGGGGCGATGACATTATTGTCATTGACGCCGGCCTGATGTTCCCCGAGGCCGAATTATTGGGCGTAGACATCGTTGTCCCGGACATTTCCTATCTGATCGAAAACCGGCAGCGGGTGCGCGCCATCGTTCTTACTCACGGTCACGAAGACCACATCGGCGCCTTGCCGTGGATTCTTTCCGAACTCAATGTGCCGGTGTGGGGCACGGAGTTCACCCTTGCCTATGTCGAAGACAAACTGGAAGAACATGGATTGCTCGACGATGCCGAACTACACGAGATCCGAGCGGGAGAACGCTTCAAGGTAGGACCATTTACCATTCATCCAATTCACGTTACACATAGCCTTGTAGATTGCGTTTCATTGGCCATTCATACCCCGCTCGGCGTGCTGATCCACACTGGTGATTTCAAAGTCGATCCCACGCCTACCGACAACAAGATGTTCGACCTGCACGCGTTCGCAGAGTACGGCAAAGAAGGCGTACTGGCATTGTTTCAAGACTCAACCAACGTCGAGCGCAAGGGATACACGCCAAGTGAGCGGGCGGTTAGACGGAAATTTGATGAGGTGTTCGCCCGAACTGAACGGCGCCTGTTCATCTCCTGCTTTTCTTCGTCCATCCATCGAATCAAACTGGCAGTGGAACTAGCGTGGGAGCACGGCCGCAAAGTAGCGTTCATCGGACGGTCGATGACCAGCTCATCCGAGATTGCTGAGGACCTCGGCTACATCGAAATCCCCGAGGGCCTGCTGATCCATCCGGGGGAAATGAGGAACTATCCGCCCGAAAAAGTTTGCGTGATGATCAGCGGCACCCAAGGCGAGCCAATGTCGGCCCTGTCACGGGCGGCGGTTGACAACCACAAGCACGCCAAAATCGAGAAAGGCGACACGGTTGTGTTATCGTCGCGAATCATTCCCGGCAACGAGAAGGCGATCTACCGCATGATCGACCATCTCTTCCGGCGTCAGGCTCACGTAATTTATGAAGACGGGTCATCCCCGCCGATCCATGTGAGCGGACACGGAAGCCAGGAAGAACTCAAGCTCATCATCAATCTGGTGAAGCCGAAATATTTCATCCCGGTCCACGGCGAATACCGGCAGTTGAAGCTGCATGCGGAGATGGCGGGTGCGATGCATAGCTCCGTCGGGAACGTGCTGCTGATCGAGAGCGGCGACATTCTGGAACTGGACGAACTGGGTGCGCGCAAAACAGGGCGTGTCAACGTCGGCCGCGTATGCATCGATTCCGGCTCGCGCACGGATGTAGTCGAAGATTTGATAATTAAAGACCGTCGCCACCTGAGCGAAGACGGAATCGTGCTGCCGATTATCGCTATTAACAAGCTCTCGGGACGGGTGGAGACTTCGCCGGAAATTGTGACTCGCGGCTTTGCGCCAGGGGAAGACGGATTCGTCGACGGCGCGCGGCAACTGGTAATGCAGACGCTGGATCAGTCCAGCGATGAGGAGAAGGCTGATTACGGCGTGATCAAGGAAAAAATTCGCGCGGACTTGAAGCGCTACATTTCAAAGCAGACGCAGAAGAGACCTTTGATCATGCCGGTCATTTTAGAGATTTAAGTTCTGAGTGCTACGCGAGCGGATTCGTCCAGCGCAGACCAGGAAATCGCGCAAAGTCGCGGTCGGTAGTGTGGAGCGCCCCGCCGTATTCCATCGTCAACGCGGCTAGTTGTGCATCGCTGATCAGGGCACCAGAAGCCTGCCCCTCGACAATCATGCGCCGCAGTAAAATCCAGTGTTCATCGCTGGGCGAAAGAACTCGTATGTTGGGCTGATCCAGCCACTCATCCACCAACTGCGCCGCTTGCTCCAAGCTCAGCCGGGGCCCCGGCAATCGAGTATTGGTCATTACTCGCAGGAATGCCGCCACGGTTTTCCACGATAGTCCGACGGATTCGAGACCTGAGAAAGTTTCTTCCACCCATGTCCTCGCCTTTGTATGTTGAGATGAGCCGCTATCGTACGCGTAGATAAGAATGTTTGCGTCGAGTACGATCACCGATACTCCGGTCCCTCCAGGAATTCGAGCAATTCCTCGACATTGTCATAGCTCAATCCTGGAGGAAGTCCCAGATTTATGGGTTTTACCACGAAAGGCTTTCTGGGTGGTTGTTTTGAAACCATTAACCCCAAGCGCAAAAAGTGATTGACCACCTGCTTGAACGGGGCGCCGGACCGCCGGCTCTCCTGGTTCAAGAGGCGGGCCACATCGTCATCTAGGGAAAGAGTCGTTCTCACATCATGATGCTATCAATATTAGCATCATGATGTCAACCGCGGGTGGAGCACGGTGGAAACGGCTTGTATGCTATGGTTGGAATTCTCGCAAATGAAAACTATCCCTTACGGCTCCGTACAAACCGGAGAAACACAAACCACGGTAACTCTGGACGACATCCGCGCAGCGCAGGTACGCCTTCAGGGCATTGCAGTGCGCACTGGGTTGATCCGATCAGAGATCCAGCATCTTGGTTCGGGGCTAGGCAGTCGCTTACTTTATCTCAAGCCCGAAAACCTACAGCCGATTGGCGCCTTCAAACTGCGCGGAGCGTACAACAAGATCGCATCGCTTTCTCCGGAAGAACGCCGGCGCGGAGTGATTGCTTATTCCAGTGGCAATCATGGGCAAGGGGTCGCTTACGCGGCACGGGCTTTGGGAGCAAAGGCTGTCATCGTGATGCCGAACAATGCGCCTGCAATCAAGCGTGAGGCTGCGGCATCCATGGGTGCCGAGATCGTGCTGGTCGGCCCCAGTAGCGTGGAACGCCAAGCCAGGGCCGAGGAACTCGCCGCGCGGCAGGGGTATGTAATTGTACCTCCATTTAACGACGAAAAAATCATCGCCGGCCAGGGCACGATGGGACTGGAGATTCTCGAAGATCTGCCTGACGTCGAGACCGTACTGGTTCCGGTTGGTGGAGGCGGCATGCTTAGCGGTGTGGCTACAGCCATCAAGTTGAGTAAGCCAACCGTCAGGGTTATCGGGGTTGAACCAGAACTCGCCGCAGATGCCCAAGCCAGTTTGCGATCCGGAAGAATTATCGAGTCCACCGCCGAACAAAGCTCACAAACACTCGCTGATGGATTGCGGACACAGAGTATCGGCCCGATCAACTTCGAACATATTAAGCGATACGTGGATGACATTCTGACGGTCAGTGAACAGGATATTCGCCAAGCCACGCGGTGGCTGGCAACGAATCCCAAGACGGTAGCCGAGCCTAGCGGTGCCGTGGCAGTTGCAGGATTCTTATTCCATCAGGACCAGCTGCCAAGAACCACCGTGAATGTCGCAATTATCAGTGGAGGGAATATTGATCCGCAACTGTTGCAGGAGATTAGTCGAGCATGAGACGTTGCAAGCAACGTCTCTAGAGGGTTTCATCGTCATACCGTAGAAACGTAGCTTGCTACATTTCCACTTCTGCGACCGGATTGAGACTATGCAATCAACACGAGTAATTGTGGCCGCCGTTTTGCTCTGCTTCGCGGCTGGGGCGGAAACCGTGCGGGGCACGCCCATCAGAGTTTCTTCCATTTATTTATCGCCCGATACCAGTTCGAACAAGCTTGCTGACATCGATCGCGGGCGCGAGGTCGTCATCCTCGAAATCAGCGGCGGCTGGTTGCACGTCGAAGCGGCTCTTACGGAAGAGAAGGTCATCACGGGATGGATGCTTAACAAGGGCGTGGTGCAGGGATCTACGCCAAATGGCGATAAGATTGTATTCGGCGAGGCAGTAGAATCCGAGGACCAGGCGAGCCAGCGCCACGGCCGTCGCGGCGCGGCTCAAGACGCGATGCGTCTTTACTACCGGACCGCCGAGTACTTCCCCAACTCGCCGCTTGCGGGAGAAGGCATGTACCGTTCAGCAGACATCCGGTGGCAGATCGAGAAGGTAGATGTGATGTCCCGCCCTTCCGCCAAAGAGAAGGAGGCTTATCTTCGCGAGGGGATGACGGAGGATTTCATGAAGGAAGTCATGAAGAAATTCCCTGGTACAAAGTGGGCAGACCTCGCGGCCTTTCACCTGATTGAGAATAAGCTGTGCGGCGACTGGCAAGGCTCAGCCAAGTGCCCCGACAAGGAAGCTGAAATGTATGAGAAGTACGTCAACGATCATCCGCAATCACCGGTATTGGTCGAAGCGTTGTACGACGCGGCGTGGCGCAGGTCGGTCCTGATCGAAATGTACAAGACCGAAGGACAATCGAAGAAATCGGATGAATCCAGAGGCAAAGCCATCACCCTGGCGCAGAAAGCAGTGTCGCAGGGCCCGCAGACCGATTGGGGGACGCGCGCTCAGCTGCTGTTGTTCATGATCGAGCAAAACATTCCAACGTATGGGAACGGGGTAGACTAACTTGCCAATTTACCAAGCCGTGGTTCTAGCTATTATTCAAGGGCTGGCAGAATTTATTCCGGTTTCGAGCTCAGGTCATCTGATTATTGTGCGGCGATTGCTCGGATGGAACGAGCTCTCGCCCGCACACGAACTCACTTTTGATGTGGCCCTGCATTTTGGCACGCTGCTCTCGGTCCTTTTCTACTTCCGGCGAACCTGGTTTCAGATTATCCGGGCGGCTGTGGGCGGCAAGGTAGTGCGCTTTTCCGAGCAAGGTAGCGAAGACCAGGACCTGACGGCGGAAGAACAAAAAGAGGAACGCCTGCTTCTTTGGTTCCTTGCAGTCGCGACCATTCCGGGAGCAATTGCTGGAAAATTACTGGAGCACTCTGCCGAGGAGTACTTTCGGGAACACATCTTTTTGATCGCCGGGGCATTGATTGTGGTCGCACTTTTGATGTGGTGGGGAGAAAAAGTCAGTGAACTCAGGAAGTCACTCACCGGCATCTGCTTAGCTGACGCCCTGATTGTGGGATGTGCGCAAGCTTTCGCGCTGATCCCCGGTGTTTCTCGGTCGGGGTCGACTATCACGGCAGGTCTATTCCGCAACATGACGCGAGAAGCTGCGGTGCGGTTTAGTTTCCTGCTGTCGACACCACTCATCGCGGGCGCTGCGCTCCTGAAGGCGCACGAACTGAGGAAGGAGGGTCTGCCTGCGGGGATGCACATGCCATTTCTCGTGGGAGTGGTAGTTTCGGCGATCGTCGGGTATGCGGCGATTTCATGGCTGATCCGATATCTTCAATCCAACAGCCTGAAGGTCTTCATTGTTTATCGCATCGTGGTGGGTCTGATTGTGATTGCGCTGGCGTTCGTGTGGCATCTTCAATAACGTTCTGGCGCCCCTACCGGCACTGGCGTTCGTGACCCGCGTGGTGGCACAGGTAGTGTTTGTCACTCTGGATACTGCCAGGGAATCCCGAGTTGTAGGGTTCCTTCATTCTTGTCATAATCGAAAGGCTCTGGCATATATCTGGCTCCACTGGCAGGAGTGTTATTCCTGCGTATCACCAAATCGCCTATGAGGTATCTCTCACAGATCTTTGCCCCGACCAATAACCGCCGGCTCAATGAGTTGGTCGGTTTTCTGTTGTGCATCTCCGCGCTCCTCCTCTTTCTCGCGTTGGCCTCGTATTCGCCGCTGGACCCATCGTTTAATAGCGCATCGGTACTGACGGGTTCGCGAGCGGCTCGCAACTGGGTCGGCGTTGTGGGCGCCCTTATTTCCGATCTGGTCTTGCAAGGCTTCGGGATTGGAGCATTTCTGCTGCCCGTCTTTTCTGCGACTTTGGGAGTCCGCTGGTTTCGCTCGCGCAAGGTCGCTTCGCCGGGCGCTAAAGTCCTGGGTGGAGTCTGGATGCTGATCTTTGTGCCGGCTCTGCTGGCGCTTTTGCCGGGCCACCTGCGCTGGATGAACGCGATCCCGATTGAAGGCCTGTTCGGGAGGGTAGTCGGCGATTTCCTCATCCATTACTTTAACTTGGCGGGAGCCTACATCGTTTGCGCCAGCGTTCTGGCTGTGGCGCTATATCTCTCAACCGCATTCTCTTTCGCCGCTTTGCAGGTCTGGGCACCGACCCGGTTCGCCTTCGCGATTGCTTTGTGGGATCGCTGGAAAGATTGGCGAGATGCGCGGGCTAAGAAGCGCATGCAGAAAGAGCTAGAAAAACGACGCGCTGCGCCCAAGCCAGTCATCACGACACAGATGGTTCCGGCTCGGCCTGTGACTCCGCCTCAGGCTCGGGTTCAGGAACCCGTCCGGACCGGCATTGATCGGACCTTCGAGGAAGAGAATCGAGATGAGGCCCAGTCGACCGCGGAATCGCGACCCGAGCCGCAAACAATTTCTCCCGAAGTCACGGAGCGGGCTGATAACGCACAGAAACCGAAGACAACCTTGCCCCGCATTGCGGGCGGCTTCAAGCTCCCACCCAGTTCCTTGCTGCATCGGCCGGATGAGCAACAAGCAATCGATGCGGACGAGTTAAAGCTGCTTGCCCAAGTGCTCACAGGTAAGTATGAGGAATTTGACGTGCACGGGCAAATCACCCAGATCAATCCCGGCCCCGTGGTCACAACTTTTGAATTCAAGCCTGAGGCAGGCATCAAGTACAGCCGCATTACGAACCTCACCGACGATCTTTGTCTTGCGCTGAAGGCGGAGAGCATTCTGATCGAGCGTATGGCCGGCAAGTCGACGGTTGGCATTCAGGTGCCAAACCGCGAGCGCGAGATTATCTGGCTGCGCGAGAACATTGAGTCCACCGAGTTCATCGGATCAAAATCGAAGCTTACGCTGGCGCTCGGCAAAGACATCAACGGCCGCATCGTTACTGCCGATTTGAATGGAATGCCGCACCTGCTCATTGCCGGCTCGACCGGCGCGGGCAAAAGCGTCGCGATTAACGCGATGATTATGTCGATCCTTTACAAGGCGACGCCGGATCAAGTGCGCCTGATTCTGGTTGATCCGAAGCGATTGGAACTGGGAAACTATGAAGGCGTTCCACATCTCTATACGCCGATCATTACAGAGCCGAAGTTAGCGGCGAACGCTTTGCGCAATGCCGTACGCGAGATGGAGCGGCGGCTGAAGCTGCTGGCTGAAAAAGGCGTGCGCAACATCGATCAGTACAACAAGCTGTTCGACGAAAACGGAACCCCCAGCTTGTTTGGCGACGGTGCAGAGGAGCGCCCGCTGCCCTACATCGTAATTATCATTGATGAGTTGGCCGACCTGATGATGCTCGATTCCAGCAACGTGGAAGAGTCGATCACGCGTCTGGCGCAGATGGCACGCGCTGTGGGCATTCACTTGGTTCTTGCAACCCAGCGGCCTTCTGTAGACGTGATCACAGGGCTGATCAAAGCCAATTTTCCCGCCCGTATGTCGTTCCGAGTGGCCACCAAAGTAGACTCCCGCACTATTCTGGATGCGAACGGCGCGGAAGCTCTCTTAGGCCGCGGAGACATGTTGTACCTGCCTTCGGGGTCAGCGCGAGTTCACCGACTGCATGCCCCTTACGTCACGGAGAAGGAGATCGCCGCAGTGGTCGAGTTCTGGCGGTCTCAAGGCCTCGCCGAATACGAAGAGAGGTTCCTGCAGGCTCCGAAAGAAGAGCGTGAAGGTGGTGGACCGGGAGCCGACGGTGAGGGAGATGAAGAAGCTGCGAATGACCCACTCTACGAAGATGCTGTGAAATTAGTCGTCGAATTCGGCAAGGCTTCTACTTCCCTGTTGCAGCGGCGGCTGCGCATCGGCTATGGACGCGCTGCGCATCTGATCGACCTGATGGAACGAGACGGCATTGTGGGTGCTGCGGACGGTCCCAAGCCACGCGAGGTGCTGAAGCGGCCCGACTGGCTCTCCGAGGTCGAAGAGTCGCTGAGATAATGTTCTTGATTACGAAGTCTCGGCTTTGCGCCATGCTTTCAGGTTCACCGCATAAAGCACCAGGCAAAACAGATTTGCCGGTATGAAACCCTACTGCGAAGTTCTCAGGCCGATGAAGCAAATAATTACGCTGTTCAATCCGGCCAGAACCCAACCTTCCCAATGTCTCCTTCCGACAAGGATTGTTGAAAGAATTGTAAGTACACAGGACAGATAGTCGAGCCTTAACAGCACCGAAAAGCACCTCCGCAATTATTATGCGGCAAATGCGCCGGCTTTCTCTGTGATCTCCAAGCTCTCGTAACGTAACGTTGGTACGTGCACCAAAGAAGTTTGCCTCTGCGCCAACTTGGCACGGCAGCTCTTACCCTGAAACTTCACAAAAAAAATGGGGCGATCTCGTAAACGAGATCGCCCATTCTTGCAGGTGAGAATAGGTTAGAACGTGATCTTGCCTACGATCTGAACCAACCGTCCGGTCACACCCGAGCTCTGGAAAGCACCGTAAATGCTGGTGGGTGTGGGTGCAGTTGCATAGAGTTGTCCAAATGGGGCAAGACCTCCTTGGAGGTTGTTCTCCGGAGCGGCAAAATGAGGATGGTTCAACAGGTTGAAGAAATTGGCTCCAAGAGAGAACTTGAATCGCTCGGTAAGGGAGAAATTCTTCATGAGACCTGCGTCCATGTCAAAGTAGCCTGGCCCACGGAATTGATTCCGGCCCGAACCGAAACTAGTCTCGGAACCTGAGGGGGTGAACATGCTCGTGGTCAAGCACTGATGAGCATCTCCCGCAGCAATGTTCCCCGGACTGCTGCACCCCGGCAGAATCTGGTTTGGGTTGAGCAGTTCGCCATAGACTCCCCAGACCGAAGGTAAGCCTCCGGCGCCAGCTGGAATGTTGGTGATCGGTGCACCGCTGTCGATTACGGAATAAGGGAGCCCGCTGCGGGCAAAGATCGTGCCCGAGAGAGACCAACCTCCTGCCGTCGCCTCCAGCCAGTGATTCTGGAACTTGAACGGCTCCTCCCAAACGAAAGTGGCCGCGAAGTTGTTGCGGATATCCAAATCTGAGTTCCCATAATTCAAACGCAGGTTGTTCGGATCCAGTTGGTACGGCACACTCGAGAACAAAGCAACGGGCGTGTTAACGAGCCCGGTGGTTTCGTCCAGGGAGTGGCTCCATGTGTAACTCGCACTGCCGCTGAAACCATAGGAAGCTCGCCGCGTTACCGAAGCGATCAACCCGGCATAGTTCGAAACTCCGCCGCTGTAGATCTGGGTGACTGGTCCAAAGCGCGTGTCGGGGGCGGTGGTGGGTATTGGGAGCGCGCCATTCGGCGAATAAGCGTTGACTGCTGAACTTTCGATCAGCTCGTCGTAGCCATGCGTGCCCACATAGTTCAGGTCAAAAGAAGTCTTAGATCCCAGAGCTTGCTGGATCTCCAGGTTCCATTTCACGTAGGTCGGGTTGCTGATTTTGCCGCTCGAGAAAAAGGCAGGCGGCGCAAATCCCGGGACTGCCGCTTGCAACTGAGCAAGCGTGGCTCCCGATGCAAACCCCGAATTGAAAGCAGCATTCGAGTTGATCGCCGTGGTTTGCACGTCATTGATGCCGTTAATCGTAACTCCCGGTGCGACAGGAATTCCTGGCGCGGCCGGATTCCCGTTAAGTGAGGTGCCGGTGAGAGCCAGCGGATTCAAGGTCGGGGCGTTCCCTTCGATGTTGGTCACGATCACGCCTTGATACAGGTCAGTGAACATGCCAACGCCAGCACGAATGACCGTGTTCTGGCCAAACGGACTCCAACTGATACCAACTCGGGGCTGAAAAGCGACCGCCTGCAGGTCGCCAAACGCTTGATGCTGGTTGGCCAGAATTGCCTGGTTGTAGGGAATGTTTGCATCGTGATTCAACGATGTAAAGGGCTCGGCCAGGCGAGAGAAGCAATTCGTCTGGCAGACCGCATTCGAGTTTCGATCGGCGCGAAGAGCCATAGTCAGTTTCAGATTCGGCTTAACACTCCATTCATCCTGAAAATAAACACCCAGACTGTAGATAGCCAGAGGGTTTCTCGGAAACTGAGTAAAGTTTTGCCCATAGAGACTGCCGGAGGTGGGAGTAAGCAGTCCATTCGCGAAGTCGGTCAGACCGGCAAATGCCACCGTTCCGAAGGCGTTGAATTCGTTTCCGTAGTCGGTGATGTCGTTGCGCCGAAAGTTCACCCCAACCTTGAAGGTGTGATTCCCGTGATTAATGGAGAGGTCATCGAGAATTTGGTATTGGGTGGTGTTGCGTCCCTGAGGAAAGTTGGTATCCGCGACTGCTGTGCCGCCAAGGTTTGAGAGAACGCCGTTTAACGTAACGCTGTTGTAAGGCAGAACGCTTAACCGGTCGCCAACTGGGGTTGCTTCCCTGAAAACCGCGCTATACCACATGCCGGACGCAACCAGTTGGTTCACGACATTGGCACTGAACACGTGAGTTTCATTCAGTTGACCGTCGTTTTCCGGCTGGACGCTCAGAGTGTTAAAGAGGGTTGGTGCGATCAGGTCCGTGCCTGTCGGTTGCGAACCTCGATCGAAGTGCACTCTGCCAAACAGCTTGTCCTTGGTACCGATGTTCTGATCGACGCGAGCCGCCAGCAACCACTCGCTGTTGTGATTGGTGCCAGAAGCATGGTCGAACAAGGCGCAAGGCGCTCCGCCCACACCAAATCCCGGAAACGTCGTAAGGTCAGCGCAACCCTGCGTGGGATCGGCAGCAGCACTCACGGGACTGTAGTTAGCGTGTGCTGGCGCACTGTTATAGAGAGAAAACATCTGATTGTAGAAAGGAATTTCTGCAGCTCGGCCGCTTGCCGTCAGATTGTTGAGCACGGCGGTTTCGAATGCCGCAGTGGGAAGAAAGACGTTTTGCGTTGAGGGCAGAGTGTAGCGCAAGCCTTCCGTGTCCAAGAAAAAGAACGTCTTGTTCTTAATAATGGGTCCACCGAAAGAAGCCGACCACTGGTTGTTGACCGCGAAAGGCCGGGGCGTGTTCGTCGCAGGATTGAACCAGTCGTTGGCATTCAGCACCGTACCGTTGTAAAAGTAATTCGCGTTGCCATGGAACTGGTTGCTGCCTGACTTGGTCACTGAATCCATCTGCACGCCAGCCATTCGGCCGTACTGCGCGGTGTAGCCGTTGGTGACGACCGCGACCTCCTGCATCTCATTCGCGCCCAAGGTCAGGTTGCTCGATCCGCTATTGTTCAGATTCAAGAACGGGTCATTGTTGTCGTTCCCATTCACCGTGAACAAATTGGAGGTTGGAGGCAAACCAAACGCGGCGAAATTGCCGTAGCCGCCGAAGGTTCCTCCCACGTTCATTACGACGCCGGGAGCCGTTTGAGCGTAGTACGTCGTATCGTTCCCGGGATTTGGCCGCAATGCGATTTGCTTCTCGTCAACCGTGGTGGTGAGGTTTGGGTTCTCCGTTTGCAATAACGGCGCCTCGGCTGTTACCTCAATCGTCTGGTTCTGACCATGAGGGCTCAGGCCCAAGGTGACACTGGTGATTTGCCCCAGTTGCACGTCCACGCCGCGACGTGTCTCCGACATGTTCGGGGACGTTGCGGAAACTAGGTAATTCCCTGGTTTCAACAACGAGAAGTGATAGTTCCCGTTTTGATTGGTGACCGTCGTTTGAGTGGATCCTTCGGAAGTGCTCTTCAGGGTGACGGTAGCCTGCGGAATTACGGCGCCGCTAGTGTCAGTCACCGTTCCGGTTAGATCACCCGTGGTAACGGATTGTGCGAAAGCGAACAGACCTGAGAACGCGAGCAGAAATAACGCTAACGCCAGTGATGTTCTCATCCTTGCAAGACTCATGACTTTCCTCCTACGAATAGCTCGTTCGTGCGCACACAGAAATACAATCCGCCTGGCACTCGCAAAGCTTGCATCGCTCAATGCATGCTATTCACCAAAAAAAGCTGTCCCCCGCACCGCGGTGATGGATCGTGCGTTTCGCGTGACGAAAACGAGCTGAAAACGGATGAACGATGAGTTATTTACGTTGCGGAAGTAATGCGCGCGAGCGCCATCTGCGGCGGACGATATGGATCTTGAAATGTTGGGTGAGAGCTATACAAAAATCCGTAAGATGCTTAGCTGTCTTCTAGACAGAACGATCCTGAACGCAGCCAGCAGCGAAATGTCTCCAGTGCAAAACTGTTTTCTCAACTGTTTTGGTCAATCTGTCTTGTATTTGTCAATTATTTGTCAACAGCAGTATCTGTTCCTGAGACCGAACTGACGAGACGCGTCACCACAGGTGCGAACTGTCCTTCAAAAGATACCAATGCCCTGAACTTTGTGACCAACCATTTCGTAGATTCAAACGTCATAAGGTGTATGGGGTGGTCTCCGCAAATCGAAAGCCGTCTGCGTGAAATTCGCATGATGATTCCGGAGATTCGCGCCGTTATCGCCGACAACGAACCGCATGTGCGAGATCAATTGCGGTTCCTGCTGGCCCAGGAGTCCGGAGTCGAGATCGTTGCCGAGTGCGGTGACGCGCTGCAAACCATTGCGGCGGTGAAGACCCACAAGCCTGACTTGCTGTTGCTCGATATCGAAATGCAGGATGCGGACGGCTTTCAGGTTCTGAATTGCATATCGCCGCAAGACATGCCCATCGTGATCCTGAGCAGCGCGAGCGATCACCACGCGATCCGAGCGTTCGAAGCGTCGGCTCTTGATTACTTGCTGAAGCCGTTTGATCGGCTGCGACTTCATACTGCCATTGAGCGAACTCGCTCTCAACTGGTGAAGACGCATGATCGTCATCTGACTCATCGCATTCTCGACTTGCTGGCTGAAGCGCGCACCGAGGCCCAAGCCGACCGGCGATTGGTGGTCAAGGCCGCAGGGCGCGTCGTATTCGTGGACATGAGTGAGATTGATTGGGTGGAAGCGGCCGGGAATTACGTGGAGTTGAAGACAAGAAGCGGAAGCTACCTGATTCGCGAAGGGATTGGCAGTCTCGCCAAAAGGCTGGATACGAACCAGTTCGTCCGCATCCATCGATCCTTTATTGTGAACGTGCGAAAGATCAAGGAACTGCAGCCCTGCAACCGGGGCGAGTACATGGTTGTGCTCAAGGACGGCAAGCAGTTATCGTGCAGCCGGGGCTACCGGGCGAAGCTACAAGAGCTGATCGCGACGCAGTGAGACTGAGATTCTCAACAGCAATTCATAAAAACTTACTGCTGAAAAATATCGATTCTCGCCGTCGGATCCGTCGACATTTGGAAAAACTGTGAAGGTGGTCCTTGCGCCGGCGGGATGGGTGGCGGCGAAACCATGTACAGAATCTCCGTCGTGCTGCCCAGGGTGGCCTCAAACTTGCCCGTGTTTGCGTCAATTAAGGAAGTGGTGCCAGCTGCCTGGTTCTGACTAAGGCCGCCGGCATTACTCACGTCCTGCGTAACCGTCAGATTGCCCGATCCAGCCACCGCAACGCTTACCACATTACTGACACTGGAGTCGACCGGCGCGAGCGATCCGCCAGAGTATGTTCCCGAGAGAGAAGCGGGCGCAAACGGCAAGCCTGACTGCGACGTCATGAATCCGAAACTGACCGCAGCGTCGGCACCGATGATGAATGCCTGGTTCGTGGTCACCATGTAAAGAACGGGCAACGAATTCTGAAAGCCAGATCCGCTTAGCGTTACTCGACCGTTCAAGATGCTGTAACTACCCGTACCTGTCGGGGAAGTGAGTGTGCCGGCGGTGTTCTGGTCGGAGATCAGATTGAAATTTCCGCTGGTGCCAATGAATTGCCCAATCTGGCTCTCGGTCGTTGATCCCTCGAGTCCGGTTACTTCAAAAACGCTACTACCAACGAAACCGCTGTTGCTCGTCTGTTGAAGAATGGTGCCGCTGACAAGAGGATTCCCGCCGGGCGCGAACGGATCGATTCCGACAACGAGCAGTTGTGCTGAATTGACAACATATAACGCGTAAGTGGCCGTCCCCTGAGCCGTGGTAATGGTTGCTGTCCCGCGGCCGCTGGATGCAACCGCGTATGCGCCGCCGGTAATGGACACGCTTCCCGAAGCACCCGAGATGCTGTCGGAATCGAGCAAGCCGCCGGTAATGCTTCCCTGCCCGCTGACCACAGATGCTTGAAAATCCCCAGCGGTGCCAAACCGATTCTTGCCTGAGTCGATTCCGACAAAGCCGAATGCGTAATTGCCGGCGATCTCGGACGTCGAGAATGCTGAGGGGGTTTGCGTCAAGAGCACACCAGAATTGCGCGTGCCTGCGCCTGTGCTGTCGTCGAACTCGATGATATTCGCGTTCCCGTTAGCCGTCATGGACAGCGCGAACATGCGACTGCCTCCCGTGGTCATGTTGAAGGTCATGAATCCCAGACCATCCTGGCCAATTGAATACGTGCCGTTGAAAGTTTGACTAAGAAGCGAAGTCACGGTGTTGTTTATGTCTGTAATGCCACTCGAAATGTTTCCTTGCCCATCCGCCACGAAGCTGCCTGCGGCGACGAAAAGACCGTTGGGGTCGAAGCCACGGACGGAGAACGCATAGTTGCCATTCAATCTCCCGTTGGTGGTAGCGCCGGGAGTGATTGTGATACTCAGGTTCGCCGAGGCCGTCTGGGGATTGGGCGTCGATGAGTCCTTCACCTGAACCGTAAAGTTGAAGGTTCCGGTTACGATCGGCGTCCCGGTAATCGCACCGCTGCTTGAAAGAGAAAGCCCAATCGGCAGCAGCGTGCCGTTCGCGAGGCTCCAAGCATACGGCGGGACTCCGCTATTCGCCTGCAGATTCTGGCTATACGGCACGTTCACCGTGCCGCTGGGGAGCGATCCCGTTGCGACCGTTAGCGGCGGCGGTCTATTGACTGTGATGCTCAGGGCCTGGGTTACGCTCGTGCCCGAGGTATCCGTCACTTGCACGCTGAATTTGGATGTCCCTAAAAGCGTCGGCGTGCCGGTGATTTGAGCGGAGGTGCTCGTGCTGCTAGTAATGAAACTCAAGCCGGCAGGAAGACTACCTGCAGTGACAGACCAGGTGAACGGTGCCGGCGCGCCCGCAGCGTTGACGAACGCATTATAAGGAACGTTCAGAGTTGCAGATGGCAGTGAACCGGTGGTAATCGTTAACACCGCGTTCACGGTAATTGATTCGGTCGTGGTGATGCTGCTGTTCGCGACCGAGGTAGCCGTGATCGTTGCGGTGGTGGTGACTGAAATGCTGGTCGGAGCGGTATACACGACCGTGGTTTTGGTGTTATCGCTCAACGAACCGGGGCCGGAAAGAGTCCAAGTCACGCCACCATTGGTAGAGTCATTGGTCACCACAGCAGTGATGGTCACCGTGTCCCCTGGATTCAGCGACTGCCCGGAGGCCGGCGATAGCGTAATTGTGAGGGAGCTGCTACCCGAGCAACCCGCAAAAACCGTCACCCAGACAAGGATACCCACCACAACCGACGAAAAGACTCTCAATTTTCTCAAGGTTTCTCCACTGAAAGTTGTAACAATATCCTTGCGAAACAGCAAGCCGCTAGAACGAGAACAGAGCCTGCAAATCAATCCTCCGGGTCGCGGAGCCGTATGAGTACGGCCCGCCAGCGAGACTGTTGGATTCACCGAATAATGGCGAACTAAGATTGCCAATCGGCGGCGACAGGTTCACTCGATTAAAAATATTTCGTGCAGAGACGCTGAAGGTCAAATTGTAGCGCCGACTGGTTGTCGCTCCCGCGCTGAAGGGACCACCAGGGCCGCCACCGCTTCCACCCAATCCGCGGCCACCTAAACCGCCTCCGGGAAATCCTCCTCGTCCGCCTCCGCCACCGCCCCCACCTTGTCCAGTTTGAGAACCATGCCCTGCACCTACCTCTCTTCCGAAACCAAAAGTCTTGCTCAGCCGCAAATTCGCAGTCACCAACGTCGTTCCGGTACCAACATTAATTGGAATGGTCGGCTCCCCGGGAGTCGGCGCGGTGTTAAACGTGCCCCATTGAGTTACTCTAACGTCGCTCGGCGGCGTCGAACTCGTCACCAAACCGGCCCGGTCATTGAAAATGGAGTCACCGTTGACGTCTTGTCCCACGGTGACGTTAAACGGCTGACCCGAACTAACGATGATGAAGGGGTTCAGACGAAATGCATACGGCAGCGAAATCGCGCCACCCACAACCGCCTTGCTACGAACGTCGAATTGCGATCGGCCATAATCTGCCATGGGATCGTACTGGTGCGAAATGAAGTTGACTGAGGGACCGCTCCCGCCGCCTCCACCGCCACCTCCCGATCCCAGGTCGCTGTTCGCGTAGTTGAGCGTGTAAAAGCCGAAAACCGAAAGCTTCGTTCCAATATTCGTGCGAAAGTTGGCGATTACCTGGTTCTGCCTGAATATCCCTTCGGAGTCGTATTGATAGATGTTGTCGGTGCCTCCAAATAGCCGGACCGGATTGTCGGGATAGGTTCCGGGAAACGGCGCATTGGCGTTACGCAGGAAAAGCTGATGCTCTCCGTAGGAATTTATATATGTCACCGCCAAAGTAGTGCTCTTGGTGAGTTGCCGCTCGACTCCGACTGCCGTTTGCATGGTGGACGGCGCTCTCAGGCTGGACGCAAATTGATAACTGGTGGGCGAGATTTGTCCCATGGAGGTATTCGCCGCCACAATCGTCTGCTGTTGTGTAAACCCATTTAGACGCTCCGTCTGTAACACAAGGTTGTAAGGGATGCGTTCATAGAAAATCCCAAATCCGGCTCGCAAAACGGTCTTCGGTGCACTCTTTTTCCCGCCGCCACCGAGACCCCATGCGAAGCTCAGTCGGGGAGCGAAGTCGCCATGGTCGTGGATGTCATTCTGAGTTTCAAAGCGCAGACCGTAACTGAGCGTCATGTTGGGGCGGATCCGCCAATCATCTTGCGCATAGAGGCCAGCGTCCACCATGGTGACGGTCGAAAGCGGCTGTCCAGTCGTGATCGAAAACTGGCTGGCTCCGCAAGCAGCCAATGCACTAGGTGAAGGCACAGTCGGCAAGGCCGCGATCAACAGCGACAAACAGGAGGCGCCAGGCTGCACGTTGGTCTCATATGCGGCGAGGGTAGAGAAAGTGAATGCGCCATTGAAGTTCTGTGTGGACACATTGGAATCCGTCACGGCGCGCAAACGCCCGCCGAATTTTATCAAGTGGTTGGCGTGCACGATCGAAGTGTAGTTTTGCAATTCATAGTGGTTCTGGACGTCAGAACCGTTTCCGACCTGATTGTCTCCGCAGGTGAAGGCTCCCAGCACCGATACGGTCGCCTGGAAATGCATCTGGGCGCATGTGTCCCCTGCGGAGAAAATAGGCGCCAACGTTTGATTGCTGGTGTCATGGAGATATTGAAAGCGGGTTTCGTTCACTACGTTTGTACTCACGACCTGAGTATCGCTGATCTGCACAGTCTGTTCCGTCGAGGCCGTGTTGTACGCCTGGGAAGGAAGCGAAAAGACTCCGATTCCCTCATTGTCTTCGGTCTCACGGAAGAACTGGTAACGGGCGGTCAAGGTGTTGCTCGGCGTGAGCTGAAAATCGAATCGAGGGCCGACGTTGATCCGCGTCTGCGGATTCGTAACGGCATCGGTAAAGTTGGCCGTCGTCGGGTTCGGGTCGGACGTCGTCGGCACGACCGCGTTCACGATGTTGGAGTCGTTGATTTGCCGGACTTGGGCACTGAGAAAGAACGAAGCCTTCTTGCTGAGGGGACCACTGAGTGTGCCGTTAAACAGTTCTGAATGAAACGGTGGTTGGTCGGCGGCGAATGGACTCAGCGCGTCGAACGCAGAAGAGTTGCCATCTGCCATGAACTGGCCGTGAAACTGGTCCGTGCCTGGTTTGGTGAAGATCTCAATGCGGCCGTAGCCCAGTTTGTCGTACTCGGCAGAAAACGGATTCTGGTTGATGCGAATCTCGCGGATCGAAGATTTGGGCGGAAGTTGCCCCGCGGTGAATCCATCAATATAAATCTGGCCTCCGTTCGGTCCTGCGGAGGGCCCGGCCAGGGCTTCGAGTTCCTGCTGCAACTCATCCGGGTCGTCCGAAAGAGCCTCAAGATCCTTCCCTTTAATCACGATCGAACTGGCGTTTTCCGAAGGGCTTACACTCACCGTCGTGCTTTCTTCCTGGACCTCAACTTTTTCCTGCTGAACCTGGATCTCGAGCGCAATGTCGAACTGCTGCACTTGATCCGCAGAGATCGCGAAGTTCTGCTCCGTGGAGACTGCAAAGCCCTTTGCCACAGTTGTGATTGTGTAGCTTCCCGGAGACAATCCTTTCAGTTCGTACGCCCCTTGATTATTGGTAACCGCAGTTGTCTTTTGGCCTGTGGGCCCGGTAGCAGTGACGGTTGCTTGCGGGATTACTGCGCCTGTGGGATCTGTGACCCGGCCGCGAAGTGTGCCTGATGCGGTTTGCGCAGGCAAAGAACCCGTCCACATCAGCAAGATGAAGAGCGTGACAGATATGAATAAAAGACTTCGGGACCAGCCAGACTGCATTAATTCTCCTGAAACAAAACCTAGAATGCCGATTGAGCTATGGTGTTGCACCCGCTGCGGCGTCGCCACCACTGCCTCCGAGGTTCCAGGGAGAAAGAAGCATCGCTGCCCGATTACTATTTGGTGAGGCCGAAAGGATCGGCTCGACGCCACTCAGCAAAGTAATCGCGGTCGGTTCGGTGTTCGCGGTACCTTGTGTGGTCACAATCATAAGTGCATCGCCCTTCTGCAAATCGGCAAGGGTCACGGTCGGCATTCTTTTTAACATTTGCTGGAAATCGGGTGGGCCGCCGGGACGCGCACCTCCCGGAGAGCCCGCGGGGTCAGGCTTGGAGGGCGAACCACCAGGCGGACCCGAAGCACCGGAAGCGCTAGGCGGAGACTCGCCACGCAATCGCATGGCAATCCGCTGAGCAAACATGGGAGGTAGTTTTCTTAGCTGTGAATCGGCGGTGATCCTGAGAGTCACGGGCTTCTTCGTTAGCAGATCCTGCACCGTGATCGTGTTGCTCCCCGCATCTGCCGAGATGACGGTGCCGGCGACGTTCCGGAACGTGCCTGAAACTACTTCTTCCGCCTCGAGTGTGATGCCATCCGCGCTGCGCACTCCCCGCGCCCGCAATTGGTCTCCGACGTTGATTTGATCGAGTGTGCTGGGCTTCGCATCGTCGAACTTGACGGAGTCGGGCGAGTACCGACGTACAATTGTGGTCTTCGAAACGTGGATTGTAACCGGCTTGGCGTCGGTGAGAAGCGGGGCCGCAAGCGTAATTGTTCCAGCGCTGGTATCAACTTTGCTGACCAATCCCCCCACTCCGCGCTTCTGCCAGTCCTCGCGATCGTGTTCCTGCTTTGCGGTCACGTCGGATGACTTCATGACCACGACGGAAGAAGCAACAACGGATTTGCCGTCATCCGATGCACTGCCTCTGCCGAGTATGCGATCGCCCACCTGCACATCCTGCAAATGGATGGGCGTAGCATCTTTGAGGTCCTTCTGACCCGGGGAAATCCGGAGCAGGCGAGTGGAGTCCAGAATGACGACGTCGACGGTCGATCCCGCGTCGGTAGTGAGAGTAATAACTTTTCCGGAAATAGCGTTCACTGTTCCCACGGGTTTCGCGGTTGAGCTGGCTGATACGGGCGGCTGGGATTCCTGGGTCTGATTCGAATCAGCGCGGCTCTGCTGGGCAAGAATCAGACATGCCAGGGCGAGCATGATGAAGCCCGCCAGCGTGAATGCAGTTCTTATCGATCTCATTCTGTGCGTCTCAAAGTCGACACCTACGCTGATGAAGAGATGAGGATAAGCCTCACCTCCCCGGCTTTCGACTGTCGCCTAGAGTTCGCCATAGATATTCCAACACAGTCAACTACAAGGTGGACGTAAAGAATCGTCAATCAACTGTAAATTTCTGTTCCTCCATCGCTTGCGAGTTCAACAGAGCTAAATGCTCAATTGCTTGGCGACTGCGGCGATTCGTGAGATTCCTGCTCTTGGTGGCGGACGCGGAGTCAGCAGAGTTTTGCGGTACACATTCGCAATGAACTCCTGAATTTTCATAAACCAAGTTGCAAAACCAAGAGAGGCAACAAGAAACGGCGCACCAGATACTGGAATCGCTCTAAGTCCAGTGTTATTAATCGGTTGACTTTCGCCCAAGACCGGGGTATCTTTTCATCCCCCCACGGGTCGCGGCCGTGGACAAGGGGGTAGGACAGTGGGCCCGGCTGTATCCAATAAGGTGACCCAACTTCTGGCGGACTGGCGCCAGGGGAATGGCGAAGCCCTCAACGCTCTGATCCCGCTGGTTTATGACGAGCTTCGCCGCCTCGCACATCATCACCTGAACCGGGAACGTTCCGGCCACACCTTACAGAGCACGGCGCTGGTGAACGAAGCCTACATGCGACTCGTCCGCCAGGATCTCGAGATTAACAACCGGGCCCATTTTTTTGCGGTGTCTTCGCACCTGATGCGACAAATTCTCGTGGACTATGCCCGGCGGCATCGCGCGGCCAAACGTGGCGATGGCGCCGACCATTTGACGCTGAGTGAAGCGGCTGCATTACTTCCAGGGAGGGGCAGTTTTGATCTGTTGGCGCTCGACGAGGCGCTCAACCAATTGGCGAAGTTAGACCCGCAACAGACTCGTGTGGTTGAACTTCGTTTTTTCGGTGGTCTTTCGATCGAGGAAACTGCCGCCGTCGTGGGCATTTCGCAGGCAACCGTGAAGCGGGACTGGACGACCGCAAGGGCGTGGCTTCATCGCGAACTGAACCGAAAGGCCGGGTAAGAGCCATTCCATTCGGAAACAATCGCGAGTTCGCAGGCCCGGCAAGGTTCACTGGTTACGGCTGAACTCATCGGAAGAACAATGAAAGCAATGACTCCGGAACGTTGGAACGAGATCAAGGACAAGCTGGACGCGGTTCTGGAACTTGAGCCAGCACGGCGGCCGGCTTTTCTTGATCAGATCTCCTCAGTCGATCCGGAACTGCGCCAGGAGCTCGAATCTCTCATTACCTCCCACGAGAAGGCCGGCACGGATTTTCTGAACCGCCCTCCACTACAAGCCACGTCAAGTCAACCTGAACCCACAGGTCTTGACCCGATGATCGGCCGTCGCCTTGGAACCTACCAGATCACGGAGCAAATTGGCTCCGGCGGTATGGGCGAGGTGTATCGCGCTTTTCGGGCTGACGATCAGTACCGCAAGCAAGTCGCGATCAAACTGGTGCGCGCCGGCCAGGACTCCGACTTTGTCATCCATCGCTTCAAGAACGAAAGACAGATTCTCGCTAGTCTAGATCACCCTAACATTGCGCACCTGCTCGACGGTGGCACAACCGAGGAAGGCGTTCCCTTCCTGGTGATGGAGTTGATCGAAGGTCAGCCCATCACCGAATATTGCGAATCACACAACTTGCCGATTGTTGAACGTATTAGGCTCTTCCTGGCGGTTTGTTCGGCAGTCCAGTATGCCCACCAGCGCCTCATTGTCCATCGCGACATAAAGCCCAGCAACGTCCTGGTGACTTTGGATGGAACGCCGAAACTCCTGGATTTTGGCATTGCCAAAATTCTCGAACCGGATTCAGAAACCGGCCCGGCAGAACCGACGCTGACGATATTTCGCGCGCTGACACCGGGATACGCAAGCCCTGAGCAAGTCAAAGGCGAACCCATCACGACTGCCAGTGATGTTTACTCGCTGGGTGTGGTGCTCTATGAATTACTCACCGGACACCACCCGTACGCCGCGCCCGGTTCCACCCCGCAACAGATTGCTCGTGCAGTTTGCGAGGTTGAGCCCGCGAAGCCCAGCACGGTGGTCGGACGAATTGAAAACTTGAAGCCTGGGCCGGGAGAGCCGCTTCAGGGCGCGACGGCCAGTTCCATACATGATGGCTCAACTGAGAGGCTGAGCAAACGGCTCAGCGGCGACCTCGACAATATTGTGCTCATGGCTCTGCGCAAAGAGCCTGAGCGACGCTACGGTTCGGTCGATAAGCTCGCCGAGGACCTGCGGCGTCATCTTGAGAACCTTCCCGTTTTTGCTCGTAAAGATACCACTCGATATCGGATGTCGAAGTTTGTCGCGCGGCACAAGGCCGGAGTCGCGGCATCCCTGGCCGTGATCGTCATTCTGGTGATTGGAATTGTTGTCACCCTGCGTGAAGCACAGATTGCCAGGGAGCAAGCGCAGATCGCGCGCTCCCAGCGTGCCCGCGCCGAAGCTCGCTTCAATGACGTCCGCAAACTGGCAAATTCCTTGATGTTTGAAGTACACGATTCGATCAAGGATCTGCCGGGATCCACGCTGGCACGAAAGCTCCTGGTAAGCCGGGCCCTCGAATACCTGGACAGCTTGAGTCGGGAAGCAAAGGGCGACCGATCCTTGCAAGGCGAACTGGCGGCGGCATACGAGAAAATCGGCGATGTTCAGGGCCTGCCGCATCAGGCAAATCTCGGCGACTCTGACGGCGCAGAGGCCAGTTACAGAAAGGCGCTTGCCATTCGGGAATCATTGTCCGCTTCCGATGCAAAGGATCAGGAAGTTCGGCGGCAGCTTGTTCCCAACTACGGCAAGCTCAGCGATCTCCTCTGGAACAAGGGCGATTTCAAGGGCGCAATGGAAAATTCGCGAAAGGAGATCGCCGTCGCGGAGGCTCTTTATCAGGAGGATCCGACCAGTCAGGTCAACCGATCACTCCTTGCGGCCTACCGCATGGATTATGGCTACAAGCAAGCCAGAGTCGAGAATGACCGTGCCGGAGGGCTGGAAACTCTTCGTGAAGGAACAGCGATGCTTGAGCAACTGGTGGCTGACAATCCTCAAGATCAGCAGGCGCGCCGGCTTCTGGGTCTGAGCTATTTCCGAGCTGCCGACATTCTGAAAGATGAACGCAAAGATTATCCACAGGCTCTGGCGTTTTACAAGAAGGCCATCGCCACAATGCAGGCCCTTGCCGCCGCCGATCCGAACAATACAGACTTCAGCCGCATGATTGCCTATGACCACTTTGCCATCGCCGAACTATTGGGCCACATGAAGGACAACAATGCAGCGCTCGCCCAGGATCATGAGGCACTGGTGTCGTTTCAGAAGCTCGCGGCCGCCGATCCATCCAACGCACAGTTTCAGGAGGACGTTGCCGTAGTCCGGGGCCACACCGGCGAGATTTTGCTGCACCAAGGGCGCCCTAAGGACGCGATCGAGCCTTTGCGGCTGTCCCTGGCTGCGACGGAAAGATTGTCCGATGCGAAGAGTCCGCAGTCGCGGGTGGGATACATCGTGGTATCCGATCAGTTCTTTCTGGGGAGAGCCTACAGCATGATGGCGACATCAGCAGGAAATGCGTCTCAGCGGGTCGAGTACTGCCGCGAGGCTGGTTCGTGGTTTCAGAAATGCCTGCCCGCTTATCAGTTCTTGCGCGATCATGCACAGGAAAGCTATAACGGGGCCGACCGGGTTACGGAAATAGAACGTGAGACAAACCGCTGCCCAATGCTGGCAACGAAACCCTAGTTCCGCGTCGGCGCGACGCACCGCCCCGCTTCCCGTGCGCCGCGCCCCAGCACGCGCTACCAGACCGGCGCGCCGTTTTTGTCGCGGAAGACGAAGGTTTCGCCGCCGCGGGTTACCTCGCGAGCAAAGATCGTTTCCACACCTTCAAACTGCACCTTTGCGCCAACAACGGTAACCTCATCGCCCTTGTTGAAAACGAGTTCGTAGGTTTTTACGAACTTCGTGGTGGCAAGGTGGACCTCAATCGTTTTGTCGGGAGACAACCTCAAGATCAGGTGTGACCCCATGCCACCGCTCACTGGGCACTGGCGGTCTTTCACCTCTTCGACCGTTCCCTTGAACGTCGCTTCCTTTGCCGGATCATACTTCGGAACCGCCACGCCGGGTCCGGACCCTTGTGCCCCAACTGCCGGGGTTATGGTCAGAACCAACGCAATAAAAGCGAGAATCAGAATGATGATACGCGAGGTTTTCATGAGCCCACCTCCTGCTTAACATCCAACTTCTGATCTAAGTCTGGACCTATTTCACAGGTCGCGCTGTGACCGTAATCACAGAGTGTTGTGAGCAGCACACGCGGCGAAGCATGTATTTCGAGGCGTGAAACTCTTGGGAGAACCTTAGGTGTATGATAGCGCTCTGCCGAGAGGACACCCAGCAAAAGGAACCTCTGGCGTCGGAGAGCTCAATCATGAAGGGTGACGCAAACGTCATTGCAATACTAAATCAAGTCTTGAAGGCAGAATTGACCGCCATCAACCAGTACTTCCTGCACGCTGAGATGTGCGAGAACTGGGGCTACGAAAGGATGGCGAAGCATACCCGTGCCGAATCCATCGAGGAGATGACGCACGCGGAGAAGTTGATGGAACGCATTCTCCTGCTCGACGGCACGCCCAACATGAGCGACTACTTCAAGATCAACATCGGCCAGACTGTGGCGGAGCAACTGAAGAACGACCTCCAACTGGAGTACGACGCGGTCAAGCGCCTGAATGGCGGAATCGAAACTTGTGTGAAAGCAGGCGACAACGGATCGCGCGAGCTGCTGGAAAAGATTTTGAAAGACGAAGAACACCACGTCGACTGGCTGGAAGGCCAACTCCACGCCATCAGCGAAATGGGCATCGAGAACTACCTGGCGCAACAACTGCACAAGGGCGAAGAAGAGGGGTAACTGCGATTTCCGTCTTGGCCGTCCCAGCAATCAGCAAGAAGTGTCATCCTGAGGCGGCAGACTCTCCGCGACGCGGAGAGTCTGCGGAGTCGAAGGACCCGAGGAATGATTGCGCAACGATGCTGTGAAAAGGCATTCTCACCAGATTGCCCACAGCACTGAGTGTGAGAATCCCCTGACGCCTCTCGCTTGAACTAGCAGTGCCGGGGGCCCTTCGACTACGGCGTCGGTCGCTACGCGAACGACGCCTCTGCTCAGGATGACAAAATCTGCTCTTCTCCGCCTAGTCGCTCACGTTCCCAATGCTCCAACCGACTCCAGATTGTGTCCTCGACCTATGCACACCAGGCTACAGAACAGATGCCCCCGTGTGACCGCCCTCGCACCCGCCAGTGACCCATGTCACAGCCACATGGCTCCCAGTTTCCAGACAATATTCCGGTAAGGCGAGCCATGGGGGGCACATGTTCAAGATCCAGCACGCTGAGTTTCTGGCGCCCGGCATCAAGCGATTCGTCATCGAGGCGCCGCGCATTGCACATAAGCAGAAACCAGGACAGTTCGTAATCCTGCGGCTGTACGAGCAGGGCGAACGTATTCCGATCACCATCGAAAGCTCCGATCCGGGGCGCGGCACCATTGGCATTGTGGTGCAGTCGATCGGCAAAACCACCAATATGCTCAATTCACTGAATACGGGCGACCACATTCTGAACGTGGTGGGGCCGCTGGGGAAGCCGTCGGAGATCGAGAAGTTTGGCACCGTCGTCGTGATGGGCGGCGGCGTGGGCACGGCGATGGCTTACCCGACGGCGCGGGCGCTGATGGGTGTGGGCAATCGCGTGATCACAATCGTCGGTGCGCGCAATAAAGAGCTAGTCATTCTGGAGCGTGAACTGCGCGAAGTCAGCGATGCGCTGATGATCACCACCGACGACGGAAGCTACGCGGATAAAGGTTTCGTCACTGACAAACTTCGACAGCTAATCGAAAATGGCACGCGCATCGACCTGGTGCTGGCGATTGGGCCCATCCCCATGATGCGAGCGGTGGCGGAAATGACGCGGAAAGAGCACATCCGCACCATCGTCAGCCTGAATCCGATCATGATCGATGGCACCGGCATGTGCGGCGGCTGCCGCGTGCTGGTCGATGGCAAGAGCGAGTTCGCCTGCGTGGACGGGCCCGAGTTCGATGCGCATCGTGTGGATTTCGCAGTGCTGGTGCAACGCAATTCGATGTACCGGACGGCCGAACAAAAGTCGATGGAAGAATTCCAGCGCGAGACTGTTCATGCCGGACAAACCGGCGCATGCGCGTTGCAAGGAGGCGGGCGGTGACACAACCAACCAAGCAGCCCTCGTTGAATCCTCTGCCCCTGAAAGAGCGCATGCAGGTTCCCCGGCAGCACATGCTGGAGCAGCCTCCGCTGTTGCGGGCCTGTAATTTCACCGAAGTAAATTTGGGCTATTCCGAGGAACTGGCGCGGCAGGAAGCGCTGCGCTGCCTGGAGTGCGCCAGGCCACAATGCACGACTGATTGTCCGGTAGGCGTCAAGGTGAAAGATTTCGTGCAGTTGATCGTGGCCGGAGACTTCCTGGGCGCGGCTGCAAAGATCCGCGAAGACAACGTGCTCCCGGCCATCACCGGGCGGGTTTGCCCGCAGGAAGACCACTGCGAAGGCGGCTGTTTAATGGGCAAGAAAGTTCAGCCGCTGGGGATCGGATATCTCGAGCGCTTCGTGGCCGACTACGAGCAGCGTCATCTGGATATCAGCAACCTGCCCAAGGCGACGCCGACCGGAAAGAAGGTCGCCATCGTTGGCAGTGGTCCCTCCGGCCTGACTGCCGCCGGTGACCTGGTTCAGAAAGGACACCAGGTCCACGTATTCGAGGCGCTGCACACACCGGGCGGAGTGTTGGTCTATGGCATCCCCGAGTTCCGCCTGCCCAAACAAATCATCCGCGAGCAGATCGATTACATGCGCGCCATGGGCGTGGAATTCGAAACCGACGTTGTAGTCGGAAAAACCGTGACCCTCGATGAACTGCTGGAAGAAGAGGGCTACGACGCCGTCTTCATTGGCACGGGGGCGGGATTGCCTCAATTTATGAACATTCCGGGAGAGCACCTCAACGGTGTCTATTCTGCCAACGAGTTCCTGACTCGCATCAACCTGATGCACGCTTACGAGTTTCCCAAATATGACGAGCCCATGCTCGATCTTCACGGGAAACATGTCGCCGTGATCGGCGGCGGCAATACGGCGCTGGATGCAATCCGCTCGGCCTTGCGTCTGGGCGCGAGCAAAGCATACGTGATCTATCGCCGCAGCGAAGCCGAGATGCCGGCACGCAAGGAAGAAGTGAAACACGCCCAGCAAGAGGGCATCGAGTTTCGCGTCCTGACCAATCCCGTCGAATTCCTGTCGGACGGGAAAGGCTGGCTGAGTGCGGTGCGCTGCATGCGGATGGAACTAGGCGAAGCGGACGCATCCGGGCGCAGGCGCCCCGTGGCGGTCGAGGGCTCGGAGTTTGACATTCCCTTGTCGGTCGCCGTTATCGCTATCGGTACCGGCGCGAATCCGCTCATCCAAAGCACCACGCCGGGTCTGAATACGAACGAGCGCAACTACATCGAAGCTGACGTCATGACCCAGCGGACGTCGCGAAAAGGCGTTTTCGCCGGCGGCGACATCGTCACAGGAAGCGCGACCGTGATCCTCGCTATGGGCGCCGGACGACGCGCCGCGAAATCGATCCATGAATATCTGACCACCGGAAAGTGGTGAGCTCCTGATGTGATGAGAATCACGATATCGAGTGCTCACGATCACCGCGTCACAGGCAGCGAGGTCTTCTAATCACATTGACCGGATGCGCGGCGGCCGCAAGGACAAGAATTTCGCGCCGGGAGTAAGTCATGAACGACCAGGATCTTCTTAGGTGTCCTTTACTCCAGGGACTTGACCGGATGCACCGGGCTGAACTCATCGGGCTGCTGAACGACAGCGGTGTGCGCGAAAAGCTGGAGAAGTGTTTAGCCGAACATACAAGCGCGGCCGATCCCTCGAAGGACGCCGTATGTGCTCACGACAGGAAGCCAGGGGATTTTGATAAGGAAGTTCATAGCTGGAACCCGCAGCACTCCCCCTGGAATCGGAGTCCAAAAGAGTAAGCATCCGTGAAGGCCGGCGGGAAGACATAGTAGTTTAGTTGCCTTGAAGGGTCAACTTCTCGCCCCTCCTGATCGAGAGTCCCAGCGCCACAGTGCCAGTGCGCCGAGCAGGGCGAGATGCGGCTTCGTGGAATGGGACCAGTCACCGAAGCACCGGCCGGTCGCGCACGTCCGCGCGGTGAACCTGTCCCTTGATCTGACCTTCTGGCCCAGGTGGCGGTTCGTAGCCCTGAACGAATCACGAGAAAATCAAACCCTTTCATTGTGTGACGCATATCACAATCAGCTGTGCTCTCTGCACTATCCGCTGTGAGCGACAGGGTCGAAGATGGCACTAGTGAAGGAGGGGCGGCGATGATGCTGGCATACAGGCTTCTCCGGTTGGTTGAAACCCATTCTGAGGCACTGGCGGCAGGGCTTCTCGAAAAAACAATGAACTCGCCCTTACTCCCCGGCTACCGCAACGTCCCGCCTGGGGAACTCGAGCAGCGGGTTTACGAAATCTATCGGCACTTGGCGGACTGGCTTTTGGGCAAGGGCGAGTTGGACGTTGAGAAGCGCTACCGGCAGATTGGCGAGAAGCGCGCTCGGCAGAACGTACCATTAAGCGAGCTGATCTGGGCGATCATTCTGACCAAGAAAAACCTTTGGGACTTCCTCAAACGAGAGGCGGTTCTGGATCGGCCCGCGGAAATCTCCGGCGAACTCGAAGTAGAGGAACTGCTAGATCAATTTTTTGACCGCGCCATCTATTACGCGGCCGTCGGTTATGAGCGCTCGATAGTGGTGGAACCGAGGCGGAAGGTGAGCGCCGTCGGATAGTGGGGGAACATGTCCTGGGAGCTTGAGTACAAAGCAAAGTTGCGGACGCCAGACGAGGCGCTGCGTTGTGTGCAGTCGGGAATGCGTGTCTATATTCAACCCGGGTGCGCCGAACCTGAAACCCTGGTAGAAGCGCTAATGCGCCGTGGCCCTCATGTCGAGGACGTGGAAATCGTCCACATGATGACTATGGGCGCGGCTCCTTACGTGGCTCCAGAAATGGCAGGACACTTTCGGCATAATGCAATGTTTATTGGCCCGAATGTGCGCCAGGCCATCAACGAAGGCCGAGCCGACTACACGCCGATCTACTTGAGTGAGATTGAAGAACTGTTCGAAAGCGGCGCCATGCCGATCGATGTTGCCTTGCTGGAACTCTCTCCTCCTGACTGTCACGGTTTTTGCAGTTTCGGCGTGGGTGTGGATACCTCGCTCACCGCTGCCAAATGTGCCCGCTACGTAGTGGCGCAGATCAATGATCAGATGCCCCGCACCTATGGCGACAGCTTCATACACGTGACTGATCTGGATGCCATCGTGGACTCTTCCCGGCCTCTGTGTGCAATGAAGGAACCGCAAATCACCGACATGCATAGGGCCATCGCCCGCAATGTCGCGGCTCTGATTGAAGACGGGGCTGTGTTGCAGACAGGCATCGGCGGAATCCCGGATGCCGTGCTGCCCTATCTTGTGGATCGCAAGGATCTCGCGGTTCACAGCGAACTGGTGTCCAACGGCGTGATTCCCTTGATCGAAGCCGGCGTGATCACGGGCGCGCGCAAGAACTTCAAGCCCCGGAAGATCATCCTCGGATTTGCCATTGGTACGAAGCCATTGTTCGATTTCGTTGATAACAATCCGATCTTCGAGTTCCATCCCACGGCTTATGCCAATGACCCGGCATTGATTGCCCGTAACGACAACATGGTAGCAGTGAACTCAGCGCTGCAGCTCGACCTCACCGGTCAGGTCTGCTCTGATTCGATCGGAAGCCAGTTTTACAGCGGCATCGGCGGACAGGTGGACTTTCTGCGCGGCGCTTCACGTTCCCGGGGCGGCAAGTCGATCATCGCCATTTCGTCCACTGCTAAAGATGGCGCAATCTCACGGATCGTACCCATGCTGAGCCCGGGCGCTGGTGTGGTTACGTCACGCGGCCTCGTCCGATACGTGGTAACCGAATACGGCGTGGCGTATCTGCACGGCAAGACCATCCGCCAGCGGGCGCAGGCATTGATCGATGTTGCACACCCGAAGTTTCGGGAAGAACTCTATGAATTTTGCGAGAAAACCGGATGGCTGCAGCGGCCCGTCGCTGCGGAGACAGTGGTCGCGAGGTGAACGATGGCAGGCCAAGCACGCGGTAAAGTCACGGTAGATATCGAAGAATGCAAGGGATGCGGACTTTGCGTGGAATCCTGTCCGCCCAAATGTCTGGAACTGACGGCGGAGTTAAGTCCTTACGGGGTTCATCCGGCACGTTATACGGGACATGATTGCACCGGTTGTGGAATCTGTTTTTATTGCTGTCCCGAGCCGGGCGCAATTACCGTCTACCGCATTAAAGCTAAAGGAAAGACGTTTGCGGCTCTGCAAGGAGGCGACCATGCGGCAGCTCTGTAAAGGAAACGTGGCTGTGGTGAAGGGTGCGATCCTCGCCGGATGCCGCGCATACTACGGATATCCGATCACTCCTGCTAGCGAAATCGCCGAGTCGGCCGCCCTCTACTTCCCACAGGTGGGCGGAACCTTTCTGCAAGCCGAGAGCGAAGTCGCTGCCATCAACATGGTCTATGGCGCAGCGGCGGCCGGCGTTCGCGTCATGACTGGATCCTCTGGACCTGGCGTCAGCCTGATGCAGGAGGGCATGTCTTATCTGGCCGGTGCGGAATTGCCCTGCGTGATTGTCGACGTCATGCGCGGTGGACCCGGCCTGGGCAACATCGCCCCGGAACAAAGCGATTATTTCGCCATGGTGAAGGGCGGTGGCCACGGCAACTACCGCAACATCGTGCTGGCCCCCGCATCGGTGCAGGAGATGGCTGACCTCACTATGCTGGCGTTCGACCTGGCTGACAAATACCGTAATCCGGCGGTTGTACTGGCTGACGGCTTTATCGGGCAAATGATGGAGCCGCTCGATCTTGAATATCGCGAGGCCCAGCCACCCGAAAAAATCTGGGCTGTAAAGGGCACGCCGGAGACGCGGGCCAACCTGGTCAGCTCCATTTATCTCGAAACCGATGAACTGGAAGAACACCAGCGCCAAATGGAAGCGAAATACATTCGCGCACAAGAAGCCGAGCCGCGTTATGAACTCTGCCACACTGAGGACGCCGACGTGCTGCTGGTCGGCTACGGAATCGTGTCCCGAGTGTTGCTTTCCACGATTGAAGCACTACGCAAGGAAGGCGTAAAAGCAGGGCTGTTCCGCCCCATTACTCTGTGGCCCTATCCTTCGCAGGCCCTAAAGAACGCGGCCTCAAAAGTGGAGAAGGTTCTGGTCGTCGAATTGAGCAACGGACAAATGATCGAAGATGTGCGTCTGGCGCTCAACGGCAAAGTGCCGGTCGAATTCTACGGCCGCGTAGGAGGCAACGTGCCCTCGGTCGCAGAGTTGCAGCAGCAAGTATTCGAGCGTATGGCCGTAGCGGTGTGAGTTTTGGGAAGGGCACGGCTTCAGCCGTGCCGACAGTGGTCAAAAGAAATCCGGGCTTTAGCCCCTGAGGGCAACGAAAATGTCAAACGACGGCGTGATCATGCTGGATCCCGAGGTTAAACCCGAAGACAGCGCCTACGAACCCGTCCACTCCAAATCACCGCTCTTCTACGACCTGTACGAGCGCAAGTCCGAACTGAAGCACCAGACCCACTACTGTCCCGGCTGCGGACACGGTGTGGCCCACAAGCTGATTGCTGAAGCGTTGCAGGAACTCGGACTGCAGGACAAAACAATCTTCGTAAGTCCGGTGGGCTGCTCGGTCTTCGCTTACTACTATTTTGATGTGGGCAACGTGCAAGTCGCTCACGGACGCGCGCCCGCATCCGCCACGGGCATCAAACGATCCTGCCCCGACAAGATCGTAATTTCTTACCAGGGAGACGGCGACCTGGCCGCAATTGGCACCGCCGAGATCGTGCACGCCGCGAACCGAGGCGAAAAGATCACGGTCTTTTTTGTGAACAATGGAATCTACGGCATGACGGGCGGACAGATGGCACCCACCACTCTGATCGGACAGAAGAGCACAACTTCTCCCTGGGGTCGTCGCCCGACGAATGAAGGCTTCCCACTCCACATGGCGGAACTGCTCGCGACGCTCGAAGCTCCGGCTTACATTGAACGCGTAGCGCTCTCGGACAACAAGAACATCATGAAAGCCCGACGCGCGATCCGTAAGGCGCTTGAAATCCAGCGCGATGGCGGTGGCTTTTCGTTTGTCGAAATCCTTTCGCCGTGTCCGACGATTTGGGGCAAAGACCCAGTGGAAGCTCGCCACTGGGTTCTCGACAAGATGACGCCAACCTTTCCATTGAATGTTTTCCGCGACCGCCGCCCTGAGATTCCCGCAGGCAATGAGCCGCCGCAACGCGCAGTCGCCGATGTGCTCGGCATCAGTTCGAAGGCGGAAGCTCACGAGGCTTCCAAACCCGCGCGCTCCCATCACTTCAAGGACGTCAAAATCAAGATCGCGGGCTTCGGCGGGCAGGGCGTGCTGCTGCTGGGGCAACTCCTTATCGAAATGGGCATGCGCGAAGGATTAGAGGTAAGCTGGCTGCCGTCCTATGGGCCGGAGATGCGTTCGGGCAGTGCCCACTGTCATGTGTGTTTGTCGAAAGAGCGAATCGGCTCTCCGCTGGTCTCGCGCCCCGATGTGCTGGTGGCCATGAATGAGTTCTCGCTGCGCAAGTTTGCCCACGAGGTCGCCAGCGGCGGACTCATCCTCTACGGCGGCGCCAGCGTTCCTGCCGACTTTGCGGCCCCAGGAGTACAAGTGTTCGCGATTCCGGCCGCGGAGATCGCCGACAAACTCGGTTCAACCAAGGCAGCCAACATAGTAATGTTGGGCGCGCTGCTGGAGGAGACTGAATGCCTGGCTCCGGGAACTGCATTCCGAGTGCTCGAAGACAAAGTAAAGAAGCTCGATCTGCTGGAAATTGACCGCCAGGCGCTGACCGCAGGCCGTCTCTTTATCGATGACCAGGCTCACGTCGGCGCAGTCAGTCAACCGGACGGCTTCGCTTAGACATCGATCGACTTCCGCCTAAGCTTCGGGCCGAACTTCGGCCTGAGTTTCCCCTTCACGTTCATCACAAGTGGCGGCGCGACTCATGCCTTATGGGCGTCAGAAAGTAATCCCTCAACCAGTGCCGCCCACTCAGCCTGGAGCGTGGGGCGGTAAAAGTTGCGTCCTGCTCGCTGATACCAGTATTCGGCGTTCGATGCCGAGCCCTCTTTGCGATGCAAATAGGCATGGACGGCCATGCCATCCAAGGTCTCGAGTTCGTCAACCAGTGTGTGAGCGCGGGACCAATCTCCTTTTGCATCCCACCAGAGCGCCGTGAGCGGCGCGGATAGCTCTTTGCACGGCGCCTCTTGAGTAAGCGATGCTCGGAATTCCTCGGCGTTCATCTTCTCCTCGCGTCTTTCTCCTCGCGTCCGGCGGGAATCCTGCATGACCCCGACATCCCCATCCTGAAGCAAGCCAATGCAGAGTACGCGAAGTTGCAGTAGCCGGACAACCCTCGCGCGTCGCTCGCTGTTTGGCGATCAATGTCGTTAGCGGGTCATCACACTCGAAACGTAGGCCGAGTCAATGCGTGAAATTCGATGGTGTGTTGTAGAACACGGAGTAACTGATTGGGCATCCCGCTCCTCTCCACGGGGAGTTCGAAAACGATTATGAGCGAGCCTACGGTTGGATGGCAACACCTTCAACGAGAGCGAAATGGCACTCTTCCTGAGTATAGGCGATGGTGTGCTCGACAATAGCTTGACACCGCCCACACTGGTTAGTGAGGCGATTTTACGACATTTACCCAGTGCGTTCAGCTGTCTAGCAGTGTCATAACAAGAGTCACGCGTGTGGAAGATATTTTCCTTTTCTGGTGGAAAAGCTCTTACATTCTCACCCAAATCCTAAGTTACCGTGGAACGCAAAAAGTAACCGCCAGAGTAACCTTATGACCAAAGGAAGCTTGACGAGGAAGCCGTTTCTGCGAGGTCGCGAACGAGGTAAGTCCTCCCGGCAGTAGCATCCCCCAGCCACAGGCGAGCATAGAACGGCACGACTCCTCTGTCCCTTGACCCTGGTATGTGTTGGCACCGCGATTGCCCTGTAGATAAGCTCCCCCGCACACATGACGAGAATCATCTGCGCGGACTTTGTGTGGCTTGGGCCACCTGCGGGACCGTTCCGACAAACGCCGCCCACTCGGCTAACAAAAGAAGATCAGCCTGCATTCAGAACTTTGAGGGATAGAGACGACGGCAGGCATGCTGACCCAACCCGTGCGTCTTTATCTTCCCAAGAAGCAAGCACCGGCAGCAAACGCAAATCCCAACAAGGAGAACCATCTTTCATGAAGAGCGTCACTGCGGTGCTTCTGATTTTTGTTCTGGCCAGTGCGGCCATGGGCGCGGAACTTCCATCGTCCCCACGTCCCGTTGAGCACGATCCGGGCGCGTGGGCATTCACAACCGGGTTCGCTTCCGCGATTAGCGGTACGTTCACGAAGCCTTGGATCGGTCTTGCCACGGGCGTGACCATCGGACTCGCAGCCAACTTACAAGACAGCAACAATGCCCGGCAGAACATGGTTGGCGGCATCGCCGGTGCCGTCGGCGGCTACCTGCTCATCAAGACTCTCAAGCATGATTGGCATCGCCGGAAGTAGTATCTCAACTTCGCCACTTTCACTTTAGGAGGCATCAGCCGAAGTTCTGCATCGATGGCCTTCATGGATGTTTCATTCTGTAAGCGCTATCTACCACGCTTCATTTGCCTTGCCGTGGATAAAGCGATCTCTTACTCTGAGGCTTGCAGCATCCGTTCATGCGAGAGCTCTCAAGCCGACGCCGCTTCCTAAGAAGGGCAGCCTTCGCGGGCGGTGGTGCGTTGGTCGGCGCCGTCAGTCTGAACCAGATCTCTCCGAGGATCTGGCGGGAACCGTTGGTGTTTGAGCCCAACCGCAGCTATTGGGCAAGAAGTCAACCGCCTCAGAATCCGCCGTTGACGGACGACATCGCAGCAGATGTCGCGGTGCTCGGCGGCGGCTTCACAGGACTTTCCGCGGCCTACTACATCCGCAGCATCTCTCCACACAAGCGCGTCGTCGTCCTAGAAGCGAAAGGCTGTGGGAACGGAGCTTCAGGACGAAACGGTGCCATGGTGCTGACGATGACCGCAGACCGGTATATGCATTTCAGCTCCGCTCCGGTTGTCGACAAGAAGATCTACGACCTTACAGCCGAGAATATCCGGACGTTGTCGAAGCTCAGCGTCGCGACCGGCATCGACTGCGAGTTGGAGATAAATGGGGCTCTGCAAGTGCTCGGTACCTCCCAGGATGTTCGGGCGGCGAAAGGTTATGTGCAGCAGGCCCGATCCCTAGGCATGCCTGTTGAGTTCTGGGACAGGCAGCGAGTTCTTAGCGCACTCGGCACCGAGGTCTACGAGGCGGGGTTTTTCGACCCCAACGGCGGACACATCCATCCGATGAAACTGGTGCATGTGTTCAAAGCGGCGGCCGAGAAGGCTGGCGCGGAGATTTACGAAAACACAACCGTGGCCAGCATCGAGGAGGGTCGGGAGCACCTTCTTCATACGACCGAGGGACGCGCCGTACGGGCAAAGTCGTTGGTGTTGGCGACCAATGCTTTCGGTTCTAGACTGGGATTTTTCCGAAACTCGTTTGTACCCGTCCATGAATATGTCGCGATGACGCGGCCCTTCAGTGAGCAGGAACTGGCCGAGATCGGATGGCGTAAGCGAGTTCCATTCAACGACAACCGCACCGAAGTCTTCTATCTCGGCGTGACCCAGGATAATCGCATCCACATCGGCGGAGGCAGCCCCAACTACTTTTTCAATGGCGGGGGTGGCGAAGACAGCGATGCTGCCTCCCACTTTTCGCAACTCCGCCGTGAGCTTGTGCGAATCTATCCCAAATTGTCGGGCGTGAGTTTCGAATTAGGTTGGGATGGAGTGGTTGACTGGTCGATCGATGAATCCCCTTCCGTGGGATGCACAGGAAAAAACAAGAATATCTTCTATGGGCTTGGCTACAGCGGACATGGCGTAAATTTGACCTCGATCTTCGGGAGAATCATTGCCGATCTGGAGGCCGGTCGCGAGGAACCGTGGAAGCAATACCCCTTCCTCAACGCCAGCTTGGAGTATGTTCCGAATGAGCCTTTCCGCTGGCTGGGTGCACAATCCGGGCTGGCATGGTATCGCTTGACGGAGCCGTAGTCTGGTTCTCCGGCCTGTGTTTGCCTCGATCCCCTTGTTGATCAGAAGAATGGCGCCGCGTCCGCTGCGCTATGCTGTGTCGGGCTTCGTTCCGCTCCGGCTCGGCCGCGAAAACGAAATCCTGAACAACAGAGTGGTTGCGAAGTGGTCGCGGTCATCGGACCTCGGTGGAATCAAGATCAACGGTAGCCCTGACTATTTCTTCGTCACCACAGCGATGCAATTAATCTCCACCAGCGAATTCCCTGGCAATGCGGCCACGGCAACCGTCGTGCGGGCCGGGCCACCGTTCGGGAAGTAGGTCTTGAACACCTTGTTCATTCCGTCGTAGTACTTGATGTCGGCGAGAAACACGCTGAGCTGAAGGATGCCGTCCACGGTGCCGCCGCCGGCTTCGACGAGTTTCTTCACACTGTCCATGACGATGGTGGTGTGATGCCCAATCTCGAATTGGTCAGCGGGACCGGGATCGTGCGCCCCTTGCCCGGCCACGTAAATCAGGCCATTGTGAACCACGATGGGCGTGATCACTTGCTTTCCATCGGCCGGCTTGCCATCGTCGCCGAGTTTGCGGATGCTGTCATCCGTCGCGGCTTGCGCGCTGCCCGCCAGCACCGCTCCGGTAAGACCAACGCTGGAAAGAATTGTGGCTAGACGTCCGGCAAAATTCCTGCGAGTGAATGTTCCGAAATTCATGGTCCCTCCTGATTAAAGTTGTTGGAGTCTAAGACAGTGTTGACATCCGGGTCAACGAGGCCGTTGCAATTTTTCACCAGCTGAGATGCGCACCGGTTGAAAGTTCCCATTGCTTCCATTTGGCCCACGGCGCGGACGTATTATTGGTTCAAGGAGCAGGAACCGTGACCACTCGTCAACCCAAGCTTCGTCAAGCCAAGATTCGTCAAACCGAAGTTACGCAACCCACCGCTCACACTGCACTCGGCCGAGCCGCGGTCCGGATCTTTGTGGCCAATGAGCGCATGAACCAGGTTCTTATCGAACATCTTGACCCAGCAGCCTGGAAAGCCAAACCGCCGGGCAAGGCCCGCACTATTGCGGCGATCTTCACTCATATGCACAATGTCCGCTGCAAGTGGGTCCGGCTTTCAGCTCCGCACCTGAAGGTACCACGACAGCTCAATCGGTCGCACTGCACGCAGAAGCAGGCTCAGGAGGGATTGGCCGAAAGCGGCGCTCGCTGCGCGGAGATGCTGGCCGACGCGCTCGGCGGCCGCGGGGGACGCATCGAGAAATTTCGCAGAGACGGCTGGGCTCCGCCTTGGCCGGTTGGCGTGGAAATGCTGTGCTACATGTTTTCTCACGAAGCTCACCATCGCGGACAGGTGTCTATGCTCGCGCATCAGATGGGATTCCCGCTGCCGCAGTCGGCAAGGCTGCAGCTTTGGAATTGGGAAAAGCTTTGGAGAGAGTGCGGGTCGCCTGGCGGTCCCGGGTGCGATTCTTAAGGAATCAATGAAGGCAAATGCCCTATTTCAGCTGAAAGTCAGAGTCAAAGGCGCGGACAGAAGTGCCCACCCTATACGCGCGTGAGAAGAATTGCGGCGGCAAGAGCGGCCGATTTGTGATCCCTGGTCCACGGGGGACCGACCGAACTTCCGAAACTGGCGATCATGCGCTGCACTCGGCTGGTGGCGTTGCCAAACGCTGTCTTAGCTTTTTCGTCGAGTTCTCGTTCTGGAGTTGCCGTGACAGGGATCGTCAACCGTTCGCAAGCCTGGCTGACAACATTGCGAAATAGCTCCCCTTCTGCGGTGTGAATGAGCGGGTGCGAAGCGAGAATTTTCGCAAGAGACGGCAGCGGACGACCTGAAGCCAGCAGGACGGCAGCGCCTGCAGTTCGGTAGTCGCGTCTCTCCAATTCGCGGATTACTTCTCCGATTGCTGCGAAGGCTACGCGCTCGGAGACGGCGGCATAGTCGGCGAGATATTTCTCCGATTCTTGAGGCCCGAGGCTGGCAGCGTGGTGATACGGTTGGTTGCCGCCAGGCACTGCAGCATCGGTAACAACAACGCATCGCCGGTCTATCACTTCCAGCTCGTTGGCGTCTCCGGAGATTGCTACCAGCACTCCCCAACCGGAATGCATTCGAACTCCCAGAGCGGCGCGCTTCATGCTAATGTCACATGGAACTGCTGGCAAGTGTATCAATTCAGTGGAATCGCACACCAACAGATTGACCTCTATCTTGTTGTCTTTTGTGGGAGGAGGCACGAGCGCGACACAGGCGCGTATATTCAATCGCTAGTCACCTCTCTGCAGTTACCTCAGTCACAAGGTCATGTCTCATGCATCACAGTATCAGCAGATGCCGACAGCCTACACTGGCTGTCAGGAGGGTTTTCCCCATGTCGACAGCTTGGACGGCTCGTTACGCGCTACGCACTAAAGGGATTACCAGTTCTGCGATTCGCGAGTTGTTGAAGATCACCCAAAGGCCAGGGATGATTTCCTTTGCCGGCGGACTCCCGGCCCCCGACGTGTTTCCGATCGAACGCTTTGAGGAAGCCTGCCACAGAGTGCTCACGGAACACGCGTCTTCAGCCTTGCAGTACGGGGCGACCGAGGGCTACGAGCCGCTGCGCGAACTGATTGCGGACAACATGGCGCGCTACGGAATCAAGGCGAAGGTGGAGAACGTCTTGATCACCTCGGGCTCGCAACAGGCGCTGGATCTGATTGGCAAGCTGTTTATCAATCGCGGGGATCGCGTGCTGGTGGAAGCGCCGACTTATCTTGGGGCGCTGCAGGCTTTCAACGTGTATGGCGCGGAATATGTGTCGGTGCCCGTCGACGAGGACGGCCTGCGCACCGACCTGCTGGAGATGCCTCTGCGATCAGGACCCAAGTTCATGTATGTGCTGCCAAACTTCCAGAACCCAGCAGGAACCACGTTGTCGGAGGGGCGACGGCATGAACTGGTGTTGCTGGCAGACAAGTATGGCATTCCGATTGTCGAAGATGACCCGTACGGCCAGTTGCGCTATGAAGGCGAGCACCTTCCCTCCCTGGTTGTGCTCGACCGAGAGAACCTGTGCCGCGACAATGGCTATTCCATTGGCAACGTCATTTACCTGAGTACGTTTTCGAAGACGCTCGCGCCCGGGCTTCGCCTGGGATGGATCGTCGCTCCGCCCGACGTCATCGGCAAGCTGGCGCAACTCAAGCAGGGGGCGGATCTGCACACTTCGACCTTCACTCAATTCGTGGCCTACGAAGTGGCTCGCGACGGATTCCTCGACCAGCACGTGAAGCTGATTCGCCAGATTTATCGCGAGCGCCGCGACGTCATGTTGCAGGCTCTGAAAGAGTTCTTCCCGGCGGAGGTGACTTGGACTCATCCTCAGGGTGGATTATTCCTGTGGGTAACTCTGCCCGCAGGGCTGGATATCCAGGCGATCTTCAAGTCGGCGATCAAACAGAACGTCGCGTTCGTGCCCGGCGATTCCTTCTACGCCAACGATGGCCGCGAAAGCCGCCGCCACATGCGTTTGAACTTTTCTAACGCCACTCCCGAGCAGATACGCGAGGGCGTACGGCGTTTGTCTGCGGCTGTGAAAAGCCATCTGACGGCTACGCCAGCTCTACCGGAGCTGCCGGTCGGCGTGTAATGGCGCTCACAGACGCCGAATTGATGATCATCGAGGATGTGCATACGCCCGCAGTCCCGGGACACGCCACTGCCAACTGTCAGCCCGAGGTCGAGAAGCGGGCGACAGGAGGAACCATATCGTGGACAGGCCCGCTGATGATGGTGACGGGCCGAACCGTGCTAGCAGTCGTGGCCCAGGCGATTGTGGCGTTCGTTTATCTGTTGCGACACAACCCATCACCGTGGCAGGCGGCGGTTCCGTGGTGGACGGTTTACGGAACCGTGGTGGACATCGGATGTCTGACGCTCATGGCCCGGTTCACGCGTCGTGAAGGCATCGGGCTTCGTGATTTGATCGGAAGAATACACCTGCGCTGGGGGCGCGATCTCGTTATCGGGCTCGGATGGTTTCTTCTGATCTTCCCGTTTTTCATGTTCGGTGCTCCGCTCAGCAGCAAGCTGGTGTATGGCTCGATGCAGCCTGACCTTTATCCGGGATTCCTGTCGGCGCGGGCGTTGCCCCTCTGGGCAGTGATCTACAGTCTGAGCCTGTGGTGGATGATCTGGTCGCCGACGGAAGAGATGACTTACCAGGCGTATGCACTGCCTCGCCTCCAAGCGCTGTCGGGACGGTGGTGGGTCGCGATGCCCGTGGTGGCTTTTTGGTGGGCCTTGCAACACAGCTTCTTTCCTCTGATCCTCGATTGGCACTATGTGGCATGGCGTTTTCTTGCCTTTCTCCCCGGAGTGACCGTGCTCCTCCTGATCTATTCGCGGACCCGCCGATTGCCACCGCTTATTGGGGCACACTGGCTGATGGACATCCTGGCGGTTTTGATGACCGTGAAGTTCTGAGGCAGGCGGAAGCAATTAGGCGTGACGACGGTCACCGACAAGCAGCGGGCGTCAGGGTACATTCTGCGTCCGGGAGGCAGACAATGAAACAATGGTTCGTGCGCGCCGGAATTGCACTGCTGGCCGTCTTCGTGGCTGCCGGCCTGACCTATCACTTTGCCTTGCGTGGCTGGTGTTTGCGATGGGGCACAACCTCGGCGGAAGTCCGCGCCAGCCTCCCCGGAGACGATCTGTTTCCGGTCTACGCAGGGGAGGCAACGCACGCGATCACGATTCATGCGGCGCCGCACAAAGTGTGGCCTTGGCTGATGCAGATTGGACAGGATCGCAGTGGCTTTTACAGCTACACCTTTCTGGAGAATCTGGCCGGATGCGACATGCCCAGGGTGGAGCGGCTGGTGCCGGACTGGAAGCCGCGAGCCGTCGGCGAGACTGTATGGTTTGCTACACCCAAGCGCTATGGCTTACGCGGGCGTATGATCGCTGCGGTTGTGGAGCCCGGGCGATCATTCGTAATGGTCAGCCCGAATGATTGGGAAAGGCTGCAGGCGGGAAGCTTTGCTCAGGAAGGTTTTTGGAGCTTCACGCTGGAATCTTCGGGAAACGGACAAAGCCGTCTGATTGCCCGCGTGCGTAACGGTACACCGCCGACGCTTGCGTCTAGCGCGGTGGGCAGGCTTTTCTGGGAACCGATGCACTTCATCATGGAGCAGAAAATGCTTCGCACAATCAGGGACCTGTCGGAAGGCGGTTAGGCCTGTAACGCCCTTCGAGGACTGGCCAGGCTGTGGATCTCACCTAGCGACAAAGCTATCTCACCGCCCCGACGCTTCGTTTCGCGCTGCCGCTCGAAGTGTAGAAGCGAGCAGAAGGTGTAACCGCCGGGCAATCATAAGCGGCTTTTCAAGCACAGTTGTTAAGTTGACGTGCTCCGACTTCCCGGGAGTGGGTCGTGGACGCAACGTTTTTGATCTCATCGGCTATCCGAAGAATCGCAAACGAACCTACCTTGGGAGATCCTTCAGAGTGGGTCGTGGTGGCGGATCTCGGGTGAAGGACCGAGGTCCATGAACCGCGAATCGCCCGCCTCCTTGTGCACCGAACTCAGCGACACGATAACTTCGCGGATGTAGTAGATGGTGCCCGCCAGCAAGCAGATCATAGCCAGCACAAAAAGGACGACAGCGGCCACTGCGGCCTGTTTCCAGTAGAGGCCGAACCCCAGCAGCAGACAGGATGTGATCGTCCCTGCCAACGAAACAAGCACCAGCAGGAAGCAGCGCCGGATCATTTCCGCACGCTGCTCGATCGCGTTGATCTGGACAGTGTAAGCCTCTGCTTCTTGTACACGACTATTCCTGGCAGCGTCATGCCTCGCGTGTACAAACTGTCGCAATCGACTGACGATCCCCATAAGGCGGACGTTGATCGAAAGGATCAGTAAGGCAGTCGCAGAAACGAAGAGGGCGGGAGCCAGGAATGCTTGAAACAGGCGAGCGACGTCGTCCATAGCGGTGTCTTCGGTGATCGAGTTCTCGAGCGCCTAAGCGGTACCAGATTAAAACAATCTACGGAGCTTGGTTCGAAAGATTGGGTAAGAACGCCATCTTATTCACAATCCGGCTGGCTCCTTGGAGGCAAGCCACGCGGCCATAGGCGACAACATGTCCTGCCATGGCACTGGTCTGCCGCTAGTTTCTGAACCGCCACCCTGATCCCCTGGTAACCGCCCGACTCAAGACTCCAAATAACCGGGAAGCGGGCCTTCCTGCCATCGTAGGCGATCCCGACCAAGTCGCCACTTCTCGGGGCGCACACCATTCTCACCAGCAGTGCGCCGGTTTGACTGACTTCCGTCGCGGCCGCGGTCTGGCAGAATGGCTCACCGCGCGCGTCCGTGCCCCACACCTGCACAGGAATGTCTACTCGAGCCCTTGGATCGCGGCGACGTTCGATCATGAATCACTTGACTCCGCCAGCACGCGTGCTTTCGAAGATCCAACTTTTCATCAGGCGTGAGCCTCCGCAACAACGAATGGTAACTTCGGCCCAGCCTGCTTGATTTCTGCGGAGGCATCACCGGCATTTTCCGCGGAGTTCTTCTCGAACATGACCGCCAATTCGCGCGCCTTGCGGTCATACGCATCCTTGTCCTTCCACGTGTTGCGCGGATTCATCATTTCCCCAGGCGCGCCCGGACACGACAGCGGCACGGCCATTTGAAAAATCGGGTCGGGCTTTGTGGCCACATCTTTGAGCGCGTCGGAGAGGACTGCTTTGACCATGGCGCGGGTGAAGCCCAGTTTGATTCTTTGACCTTGTCCGTAGGAACCGCCGCTCCAGCCGGTATTGATCAGCCACACATCCACATGGTGCCTGGCAATTTTGTCGCCGAGCAATTTCGCATAAACGGTTGGCGGCAACGCCATGAAGGGCGCGCCGAAACAAGGACTGAAGGTCGCCTGCGGTTCCTTGATTCCAGCCTCCGTGCCTGCGACCTTCGCCGTATATCCTGCCAGAAAGTGATACATGGCCTGGGCGGGGGTTAAACGCGCGAGCGGCGGAAGGACGCCGAAGGCATCGCAGGTGAGCATGATTATGTGCTTAGGATGTCCCGCTGTGCCGCTGCGCGTCATGTTCGGAATATGGGTGATGGGATAGGCGGCGCGGGTGTTTTCGGTGAGCGACGCATCATCCAGATTGACGTGCCGTGTGCGCATGTCCATGGTGACGTTTTCGAGAATCGTGCCGAAGCGCCGGGTGGTTTCATAAATCTCCGGCTCGCTTTCGCGCGACAATTTGATGACTTTCGCGTAGCAGCCGCCTTCAAAATTGAAGACGCCGTCGTCGCTCCAGCCATGTTCGTCGTCGCCAATCAAGGTGCGGTCGGGATCGGCGGACAGCGTGGTTTTTCCCGTCCCTGATAAGCCAAAGAAGATGGCCACGTCATTTTCATCGCTGCCGTAGTTGGCCGAACAGTGCATGGCCATGACACCCTTTTGCGGCAACAGGTAATTCATCACCGTGAAAATCGACTTCTTGATTTCACCCGCGTAGGCGGTGCCACCGATGAGAATCAGCTTTTTTCCGAAATGCAGCAGCACGAATGCCTCGGAGTGCGTGCCATCGCTTGCCGGGTCGGCATGAAAATTGGGCGCGTGTAGCACCGTGAAATCTGGGGCGTGTTGGGCCAGCTTTTCCAAATCCAATTCGCGAACAAACATAGTGCGGAAAAACAGAGCGGCAGTGGCTCGCTCGCTGATGACACGAATGGAAAGACGATAATGCTCGTCCGCTCCCGCGTAGCAGTTCTCGACGAAAATATCCTTGCCTTGCAGATAGGCGCAGAGTCTGTATTTGAGCGCGTCAAACTTGTCCACATCCAGGGGGCGATTGATCTTGCCCCAGCAGATTTTGCTTTCGCTCGAGGGTTCGCGAATCAAAAACTTGTCTTTGGGCAAGCGGCCAGTGTACTGGCCGGTGCGCACGACAAGCGGCCCGAGATGACTCAAGGATGCCTCATAGCGGCGAATGGCCTCTTCGTAAAGGGCAGAGGTGGGCAGATTCCAATAGACTTGGCCGAGATTGTTCAGACCGAGATGTTTAAGACTTTCTTCCTGCGACTCGGGTTGGCCAGCAAGTTCTTTCATGGCTCGATTCTCCAGCGAACAAGCACGGACGCATCGCAATCTCTCGGTGCAGGAGGTAAAATCTCCCAAATTCAATCGTGAAAGTGAACCCCGGACGAATGTCATCGCAAAGGGGACGCCTCGCGCAAGCTGGTCTTTTGACTTCATCGGCCGCGAGCGAATGGGACTTTAGAGAGAAACTGGGGGAAAGAGTTGGTTGGTGGCGTCGATCGCGAACGCCGTGACCCATCCTACAGGCTCTGATGGAGCTCGCCCTTCAAAGCATTCGCGCGACGGTGAGGGCAAATAGTAAGGGGTAGTCGCTTTAAACTACCCCCCGCAGTTCTAATCAAGAAACCGAACCTACTCCAGCACGAAAATATGTTTGCTGGCGCACATCTCCTTCAGCACCTTTGGCCACACCGTGACGCTGACTTCGCCAAGATGAGCTTTGTGGAGCAATAGCATCAACGTCCGTGACTGTCCGATTCCCCCGCCAATGGAGAGTGGAATCTGGTTGTTCAAGATCGCCTGGTGATACGGCAGTTTCAGGAAGTCCAGTTGCTTGGACAGCGTGAGCTGCTTCCTCAGGGTCTCGGCCGTGACCCGGATGCCCATCGAAGTCAGTTCATGTCGCCGCTGGGTGACAGGGTTCCAGACTAGGATGTCGCCATTCAACCCGTGCGTGTCTTTGCCGGTCTGATCGCTGGTGCCGGTGACCCAGTCGTCGTAATCGGCGGCGCGCATCTCGTGGGGATAGCCGTCCTTCAACGGCCAGCCAATCCCAATAATGAAGATCGCAGGATACTGCTGCAGCACCGCGGTCTCGCGCTGCTTGCGGGGCAGGTCGGGATACATATCAAGCAATTCTTCCGCATGCAGGAAGACCAACTCCTCCGGCAGGTCCGGATAGCGAGAATCTTTCAATTGCGGGAACAGGGATTGGGCAAATTTCTCTGCCCCAACAATAACTTTCCATATCCTGCTGACGACCGTCTTGAGGAACTCCAGGTTGCGCTGCTCGCTTATGATAGTGCGCTCCCAGTCCCATTGATCCACATAGGCGGAATGGTCGTGATCCAGGAAATAATCCTTGCGCACGGCGCGCATGTCGGTGCAGATGCCCTCTCCGACTTTACAGTCGAATTGTTTGAGAGCGACCCTCTTCCACTTGGTAGCGGCTTGCACCACCTGCGCATCGATAGGATGCAGATTGCGATCATTCGAAATGTGGAACTGGATCGGAGTGCGCGACCCGTCGCGATCCAGCATGTCGTTGACCCCGCTCTCCACCTCCACGATGAGCGGAACTTCGACCATCATCAGGTTGAGTTCCTTGCACAGGTTATCTTCGATAGAGCGTTTCACCTGGAAAATAGCCTGCTGTGTTTCTCTCTCAGTCAAAAGGGAACGGTAATTACGTGGCAACATTGTTCCCAATTCCTTGTAATCGCCGATTCCTGGCCCCGCCAGATCGGCTTTCTTGTCTTTATCCAACACAAGCGTGCTCATCAACTTTCTCCTTTTCGAACTGGTTTTCTACTGCTGCACCCTCGCTACGCGGTCGATCGAATTTTGGATTAGGTAGGGGGGCAACGCCAGAGGTTACAGGGTGTGAAGCGCCACGTCTGGCCGGATGCGGGTCGGATGTGGAATGTTCCATGATTACTGCGACCGCGAACATGACTCCGATGAGGCCAAATATGATCAGAGCGAGCAGAGCCATTATTAGTATCGGCATACATCACCTCGCTGCCGAGATTGTCTCTCCTAATTGCCCGCGGCGCCGTGATCGCAGTCACTTGCCGATGTGACTCAGGGATCTGGGGGTGGTTACTTCAGGGTCCAAAACATATCCACAGGGTCACGATGGAGGGTGATCTGGATCACTGCGCCTAAACCGCCAAACGTTGAAACTCTCAACTAGGCAGCGACAGAACTGCTGAGTTCTCTTACATTCAGTTTTTAGAGGATTGCATCAGCGACTACTTTCGCAACACAGGCTCGACGGCGAGAAGCATCGCTGATTCATTCGGATCGCAAAATACACAAAGGAGAGGAAACGAAGATTATGAAGACGACAAAGCTGGTGATGCTGGTTATGACCATTGCGGTAGCCCTTTTTATTCTGATTCCCAATCTGTCCTGGGCCGCCGACGACGGAGCGACGATCTACAAAGCAAAATGTGCCATGTGCCACGGGGCGGATGCCACCGGCAAGCCCGCAGCCAAGATTCCAAGCCTGGTTTCGGACGATGCCAAAAAGGCCTCGGATGACGACTTGGTGAAGGAAGTTACCGAGAAGGCAAAGCACCCAGCTACGGTGAAGAGTCTGCCCCCAGACCAGGTGAAGATGGTCGTTTCGTACATTCGTAGCCTGCAGAAGTAGCGATTGGCTGTTCCTCTTCGCGCACTGCCGCTGTCGCGCGACGGATTGTCGGGCAGCGGCTGAAGAAAAGCGTGAGGGCGGGTATGAAGATGTCCGGCTCAATTCGGCGGTCGGAACGGAAGGCTGGCCGATTCCCGGTCAGCCGATCCGCTGCCAGCCAGGAATCTCCTCCCCTCCACACTTTGCAAGCTGGAACGGCCTTCGCGGGTCCGGATGCTCACCACTCCGGACCCTGTTCTTTTTTCGCAGTCGCTTCACCCAAGCTGTACTGTAAGGTTCCCAAGCCTCTTCCGTCGCAGCGTACGTCCACGTCGTATTTCGTTCCACTGGAACGGAAATCCCGCATGGGAGCCACGAGGAGCAATTTCCATGAGTAAGGCCCTGCTGTATGACGCGACGATGTGTATTGGCTGCAAGCAGTGTGAAGGCGCATGCGCGCAGCAGAACAAACTGCCCTACGACGACACCGTCGCCGCGGAATCGGTGCAATCGGAACACAAATACACGGTCGTGCTTACCAAAGAAGACAAGTTCATGCGCCGGCTGTGCATGCACTGTGAACATCCGGCTTGCGCATCGGCTTGTCCCGTCGGTGCCTTCCACAAGACGAAGGAGGGGCCAGTCGTATACGACGTCTGGAAGTGCATTGGCTGCCGGTATTGCATGGTCGCTTGCGCGTTCGCCCAACCGAAGTACGAATGGCACTCGCTGAATCCGCGAGTCCGCAAATGCATTATGTGTCCGGATCGCGTGGTTGCGGGCAAACCGACGGCGTGCGCCGAAATCTGTCCAACCGGCGCCACGAAGTTCGGAGACCGAGAGGACCTTATCAGGGAAGCGCAGGACCGCCTTCGGCAAAATCCGTCCAACTATGTGCCTCGCATTTACGGCCTGCATGAGGTCGGCGGGACCTGTGTGCTCATTCTTTCCAGCGTGAACGTTGAAAACTACGGTTATCCCGCATCGGCAAAAATCGGTGACACTCCCATGCCGGAATACACCGGGAAAGTGATGTCGAAGGTTCCAGATTTCATCCCCGTCTGGTCGTTGGTGCTGGGAGGCATTTATTGGATTTCGCATCGCCGCGATGAAGTAGCCGCCGCTGAAGCAGAAGAAAAAAATGGGAGTGCACGATGAAGATCAAGCTGACCTTCTGGAGAGTAGTCTTCCTTGTGATCATGGGCCTGGGCTTGTACTCCGCATTCGTTCGCTATTTCCGTGGCCTGGGTGCGGTTTCGAACATGACGGACCAGTTTCCGTGGGGACTCTGGATCGGCTTCGACTGCCTGTGCGGGGTCATGCTGGCGGCTGGCGGCTTCTGCGTGATCGGCGCGGTGTACCTGTTTAACGTCGAGCGACTCCACAGCGTTGCGCGCCCTGCCGTGTTGACGGCTTTCCTCGGTTATCTACTTTTCATTGTTGGGCTGTTGTTCGACCTGGGCCGTCCCTGGTACATCTGGCACCAGCTCATTTACATGAACCCGCACTCGGTCATGTTCGAGGTGGGCATGTGCGTGATGGCTTACACCACGGTGCTCTTCTTTGAATTTCTTCCAAACGTGTTGGAGCGTTTCAACCTTAAGACTCCCATCAAGTGGATCAAGAAGATTTATGCCGTGCTGGTTGTCCTGGGCATCCTACTCTCCACCCTGCACCAGAGTTCGCTAGGATCGCTTTATCTGATCATGCCGAGCAAGCTGCATCCCTTCTGGTACACACCGGCGCTGCCATTCCTCTTCTTCGGATCGGCGATTGCCGTTGGTTTGGCGATGACGATCTTCGAGTCCACGCAGAGCGCGAAGGCTTTTGGACGTCACCTTGAACTGCCGGTTCTGGTCGAACTCGGCGGGGCTTTGTTGGTCGCCCTGTGGGTCAATGCGCTGCTGCGATTCGAGGATTATTTCCATCGCGACATGCTCCGGCAGATCATAAAGCCCAGCTATGAAGCGTACTTCCTGTGGCTCGAGTTGACACTGGCATTCGTGATTCCAATCGCCATGCTCAGCTTCAAGAGAGTTCGGCTGTCGCCAAGCGGCTTGTATCTAGCCTCCATTTTCAGTTTGCTCGGATTCATCACCAACCGGCTCAACGTCAGCCTTACTGGCTTCGAGACTTATGTCGGACATCACTACGTGCCGAAGTGGACGGAGTTCTCGGTGACCTTGATGATTATCGCGGCGGGCTTCGCCCTATTCGGGCTGGCGGTGAAGTACCTGCCTATCTTCCCCGAAGAAAACCATGTAGCGGAGCGGCACCCGCAAACCGAAGCTGTGCCCGCGGTTGCTTCAGCGGTATTGAGTCATGCCGGAGACTGATCCAAATCGCATCGATCTGGGATGGAAGCGGCTGTCTAACAGCATCAGCACAAAATTGATCGGATCTCTGTTAGCCGTCATGCTCGTGATCTTTGCCCTGCTCGGATACTTGAATATCCGATTGCATCGCCGGCACCTGGAAGCCGCGACGCTGGTCAGCGCCGAGCGCGTCAGTGATGTGATCAAGCGCAGCACGACCTACTACATGCTGCGTAATGATCGCGAGGGACTCTACCACGCGATGCAAACCATGGCGGACGAGCCCGGCATGATCAAGGTACGAATCTTCGATCAAGAGGGGCGGATCAGTTACTCCACTGATCCGGGCGAAGTAAGCCACGTCCTCGATAAGAGCGCCGAGGCCTGCTACGGCTGCCACACCCAATCGCAACCACTGGCACGCCTGAATCGCCCCGACCGCTTTCGCATTTATCGCAATGGCGGAGGACACCGGGTGCTGGGAATTATCACTCCTATCGAAAATCAGCCAGCCTGCGCGAACGCCGAATGCCACGCGCATCCTGCCAGCCAGCAAGTTCTAGGGGTGCTCGACACAAATCTTTCTTTGGCGAAAACTGATGTCCAACTCGCGGACAGCAGTTCACTCATGCTGTTTTACACAATAGGCGCAATGCTCACGGTGGCGGCGTTGAGCTGGTTGTTTGTGTGGCGAGTGGTCGACAAACCTATCAAAGCTCTCAAGAACGGCACAGAACACCTTTCCGAGGGCGAACTTGGTTATCAAATCGAGGTGCGATCCCAGGACGAAGTCGGGGACCTAGCTCATTCCTTCAACGGAATGAGCCTGCAATTGCACGCTGCGAATGAAGAAATCGTGACTTGGGCAAAAACGCTGGAAGATCGCGTTGAGCAAAAGACGAGTGAAGTCAAGCGCGCCCACGATCACGTGTTGCATGTGGAAAAGATGGCTTCCATCGGAAAGATGGCGGCGGTGGTCGCGCATGAGGTAAACAACCCGCTCTCCGGGATCCTGACCTATGCCAAACTGCTGCGGAAATGGGTGGCATCAGGCCAGGCCGAGCATGAAAAACGCGAGGAGGCAATGGAATGTCTGGAATTGATTGCCTCCGAAAGCCGGCGTTGCGGGGACCTGGTCAAGAACCTGCTCACGCTATCGCGAACCGCCCCCATGAATGTGCAAGCGACCGATCTGCGGACGGTGATTGATCGTTCGCTGCTGCTGGTGCGGCATCAACTGGAGATGGGTGGAATCCAGTTCCAACTGAACCTTGCCGATGACTTGCCGCACGTGCCGTGCGACCCGGCGCAGATGGAACAGGTCTTTCTGGCATTGATTATGAATGCAATCGATGCGATGCCGAAGGGCGGCAATCTTTGGATCGAAGCGCGGCCGAGTAGCGATGAGACTGAAGTTAGGATTCAACTGCGCGATGATGGCGCAGGAATTGCACCCGACATTCTGCCACAGATCTTCGAACCGTTTCTTACAACAAAAGAGAGCGGGCGCGGGGTCGGTCTCGGCCTGGCAATCAGCCGCGGTATCGTGGAGCGGCATAACGGCCGCATCGACGTCGAATCGGAGTTGGGCCGGGGCACAACCTTCACCGTCACCCTGCCGGCTCAAGCGAACGACGCTTCGTTAGCGAGCATCGGCGATCGGGACGTCGTGATGAAGGCGAGGTGATTCAAGTGGGCACACAAGGAAAGTTGCTGATCGTGGACGACGAACTGAGCGTGCGTGACTCGTTGGGCAAATGGTTCCGCGAAGAAGGCTACGAAGTGACCACGGTAGAAAACGCGAGCGCCGCGCTGACCCGTCTGGCGGAGCAACGCTGGGACGCGGCCCTGGTCGACATCAAAATGCACGGCACCGATGGAATCGAACTGCAGCGCCGCATGCACGAAGTCGACCCCGAACTCATCGTGATTATCATGACGGGCTATGCCTCGGTCGAGACCGCGGTCACCGCTTTGAAGAACGGAGCTTATGACTACGTGACCAAACCGCTCGACCCGGACGAAATCGCACACCTGGTGAAGAACGCGCTGGCTCATAAACGGACAGCCCAGGAGAACGTCCTGCTACGCGAGACGGTCGCCGAAGTTGCAAGGCCCGGAGAGCTGATTGGCCAGAGCGGCGCCATGCGCAAGATCTTCGACGCGATAGAGACGGTCGGCCCCACCGAGGCTACGGTGCTGGTTACGGGGGAGAGCGGAACCGGGAAGGAACTGGTTGCGCGTGCCATCCATCAGGCCAGTTCGCGAAGATTTCATCCCCTGGTCGTTATTCATTGCGGCGCGCTGACGGAGACGCTGCTCGAAAGCGAACTCTTCGGGCACGAGAAAGGTGCGTTTACCGGCGCGCAATATCGAAAGAAGGGCAAATTCGAAATCGCCGAGGGAGGGACTGTATTCCTCGACGAGATCGGCGACATCACACTGAAGACCCAGACCGACTTGCTGCGGGTGCTGCAGGAGCGTGAACTCACCCGCGTGGGTGGCAACCAGACCATCAAGGTGGACTTCCGCTGCATCGCCGCCACCAACAAAGACCTCGAGAAATTAATCGAGGAGGGCAAGTTCCGTCCTGACCTTTTCTATCGGCTCAACGTCTTCCGCATCGAATTGCCACCGCTGCGCGACCGCCGGGAGGACATCCCTCCGCTGGTGGACCACTTCGTCCGCAAGTTTTCGCTCGCCATGAACAAACGCATTACGCGAGTGTCGCCCGCGGCTATGAACCAATTGCAGCAGCAGTCGTGGCTGGGCAATGTCCGCGAACTGGAGAACGCCGTGGAGCGCGCCATGGTCGTGGGCCAGGAGCCGGAGTTGCGGGAGCAGGACTTTATCTTTAAGCCGCAAAGCGTCTCCAATGGATCGAGCAAGACTCTGGAAGACATGGAGCGCGCCCACATCCTGCGAGTCGTCGAGGAATGTGGTGGCAATCAGAGCCACGCTGCGGTCGTCCTCGACATTGACCGGGTCACTCTCTACCACAAGCTCAAGAAGTACGGTTGGACTCGCACTGCGGTTGAGACGCGATGAAGGCGCCACACTAAGCTGGGCCCGATGAAGCTGCTGCAAATCTTGCCGATCGGGAATGTGGATGACGGACTGCTGCGGGATTTGCGGCCCGCCGTAGAAGAAACATTCGGTGTGCCCTGCAAAGTGCTGCCCGTCCGGCTAGATCCGGAGTTTGCCTTCCACGGTGAGAGGCAGCAGTACCACTCCTCGGAAATCCTCCAACGCATGCAGAGTTTTCTTACCGGGGAGTCGTGGCGAATGCTGGGGATCGCCGCCGTCGATCTCTATATCCCGATTCTGACTTTCGTTTTTGGCGAGGCGCAGATGGGTGGCCCTTGCGCCGTAATCTCAGCTCACCGGCTGCGGCAGGAGTTCTATGGCCTTCCGCCCGACAGAGAACTGTTTCGCCAGCGGATAGCCAAGGAAGCAGTTCACGAGCTCGGACACACTCTGAACTTGACTCACTGCGATGACTACCGCTGTGTCATGGCCTCTTCCCATGCGGTGGAATGGATTGACCTCAAGGAAAGCACCCTATGCGGCGCTTGCCGCCCGGTGTCACACCGATGATGCAGGTCCAGCCGGCGATCGAACCTACGAAACCTTGAATACAGGCTTGGGCGGCGCGCAAATGGATTCAAACCAACGGCTGACATAGACCTGGGCGTGGGCTTCGCCGCAGAAATGGCGGGCGCTGGGGCTGTTGGCGGAGGTCAAATCCCACTTGATGATCGCGAGCTTCTGATCTCCGCACTCGATCACAAACCAATGAATCGGATTGTCACTGACGATCCCGCAAATCTCGCACTGGAATTCCTTCAGACTCGACATGCTGTCTCCGGCGAGCAGTGGCTCGGCAATGGCTAGTATAGCGGCAAGACCGCCGGGCAAATCTCTATTCTCCCGTCGAATACGTCCGGGAGTGCTCTACCTCATGCCGGCAGTCTATTGCTCTCGAAAGCCCTGGCTCCCTGCCCGTAGTGACCCTTGGGCAGAGTGAAGAGGATGATGACACTGATGAGCGCTAGAACGGCGAGGATAAAGATGCTCCCTTCGGGGCCGGTGGCTCCGCCGCTGAAGATGGGCTTGCCTACGGGGTGGGTAGCGAGAAGATGATGCTGAATGACGAGTCCGCTGTCGGCCACGCCGTAGAGGAAGGATTGGCCCCAGTCCCATGAGGTGTGGAGGCCGATGGCGAACCAGAGCGAGCCCGTGCGCCAGAGGCTGAAGCAGAAGACCATGCCAGCCAGTCCAGCAGAGAGCAAACCAATAGGGGATTCGCCAGGATTACTTCTATGACTGAAGCCGAAGAGGAATGACAGGATCACGGCCGCGGTCCAAAAGCCCAGGGCTGTGCTGTGGCGTGTCTTGAACGCCCACTGGTAAAAGCCGGCGAGGCCGCGGGTAAGCGTGTATTGGACATAGCCGCGGGTAAGGTACTCCTCGAGCAAGCCGACCAGGAAAAAGCCGACCAGCCAGATGGCTCCGTAGCGGACAACGTCACTGCCAAACAGCACGCGCCCGCTGATGACGAGAAGCCCGCTCTTCACCAGGGTAAAGATGAGGAGCGAGAGGCAGACAACTCCCCAAGCAAGACCGGCAAGGAAACGCTGAAGCCCGCGGCTGTCGCCGAAGCCGTAAACCGAGTTGGGGCGGCGCTCGATCTTCGACATGATCCAGGTAACGAGGAGGGTTATGAGAAAGGGGATGGCCTCGGCGATGAGACCGCGGCGCGCAGATATCTCCGCGGCGGTGTTGGGAGCCTTCAGAGTAGGCGGATACAGCTTGTGGCCGATGAAGTTTACGCTGTAGGCAATCGCAGCGAAGATGGCTATGAAGATCACCAGACTCCAACCCGCGCGGAGGCCGTCTTTGCCGATGAAGATCTTGTGGAGAGTCGAAAACTGTGTGGGTGCTATCGGTTCGGCCTGTGTCAGCGTCGCGGGTTGGCGGGATGGGTCGACAGTCTCATTGTTCAAGGGTTTCCTCGCGTGATTGGAGTATATACGGAGGGAACGGTTCGACGGTTCACCCTGATGCGGTACGGGGCTTCGCTCCGCCTGGACCACCGCGACGCCCATCCACACACGAGCGAAAAAGCGCCGGCCGCCCGGTGTCCTGGCTTTTTGGGCCTTGGATCAGGGCGGCCGGTGTTCCAGCGTCCTCGGCGAGGCTCCTCCACCTCTCCAGGCCGCGAGGTCGGCTATGACAGAAAGAATTCTTTCGCCAGCGGCAGCCAGTCCTGGTCTGGGATTTGAGCTGAGACGTTGTCCATGGCTACGCCTCCGTCCTGGGCCAGCGCCCCGAGCGCCATTGGCATGCGGCGTTGCAGGCGGCTTGCGGACTCTTCCGTCCACCAGCGCGCGAGCGCACCGCCTAACAGATTACGGAAACTCGTCTTGGCGTCAGGCGCTTGCACCGTCACCAGCCAACCTTCGCCGTACGGATCCCGCAGGGCGAGCTTCGGATCTTTGGTGATCGCCTGATTGATGTCGGAGACTGTGCCCTCAATGGGGGAAACCATGTCGACCGCGCAGCCGTCGCGATGAAGTGTGCACATCTTCTGGCCCTGGCGAATCCACTGGCCGCGTAGCGGCAGCGCGATGCTCTCCACCTTGCCGACCAGCTTAGAGGCAAAATCATCCATGCCGACGCGCACCAGGCTGGGGCTCTCGCTCAATGCCCAGGTGTGGCCGGGGTGGTACCGAAGGTTCTCTGGAACATCGAAGCCGCCGACCAGGGCGGGGTTCAGGCGGGGCGCTGCATCCTGCTTTGTCGCGGCAACCTGCAGCGCCGGCTGTACAAGCGCGTGGCGCGTGCGGTAGTGGTCAATCAGTAAGAAGGCTGCGAATGTGAAGAGAACCAGTAGGACTGTCATAAGTCACCTCGTCGTCGCTTTCGGTGGAGGGCCATCTTGCGAGCCACTCACACTTTTCTAAAGGCAATCGGTGGGCCAACACGAAACGAATTCCAAATCACCCGACTGCGACTGGCGATCTGCAATCGAGTGAACAGGATAGGACCAAAGACAGGTTCGCGGCGCGCGCGCCCGCGATGAAATTGTCAATAACATATTGATGGAAATCACAACAGCCAAAAGTAGAGGTCTGCAGTTTCGGACGCGGTCATCGAGGTTGACAGGCTTGCAATCAGTCGGTTGCGGGCCTACCCCGAAGTGGTGAATCTTGCAACAGCAGAGGTTGCGAAATGCAATGTTGGATATGCTTAACCGTTGTCATCTCGACCGAAGCTTCTCAGGCCGCGGAGAAACTCCGATTTTGGGTGGCGCAGCGCTTCCAACTGCGGTAACCGGTCTCGAATGAACACAGGGTTTTAGCCCCGGCGCGCAAAAACTGCATTTTTCCGCAGCCTCTTCAGCCATACCGTATGGCGCTAAAAGATGGATTCTGCTTTAGCCGCTGGAGTTCGACGTTCCTAATGTGAACACATTTTTCCACCACTTCCAACCGTGCCACTCTGTGTTCGCGCGCCCAAGATGATCCATCAGCGGCAAGCCCACCCTATTATTCTGAGATGTGACTGCAATGCCGAACACACACACCAAGGCCCTGCTTTGGACCGGCTTCCTCCTTCCCTTTGTTCGCTGGCTTGTCATCGGCCTGGTGCTTCTTTGGTCGCTTGCCGCGCTGATCCTTGTGGCCGCCCGGTGGATCGACCCACCGACAACCGCGGTGCACATCCAGCGCCGCTTGCAGGCCTGGATTCACCACACGCCGTATCGCGAACGCTACAAATTCATTCCACTCGGCCAAATCTCTCCCGATCTCCAGCACGCTGTAGTCGCCGCGGAGGACACGCGCTTCTACCAGCACCACGGATTCGATTGGCACGAGGTCGAAATCGCCGCCAAAGACGATTTGGAAGGCGAGCGCACCCGCGGAGCCTCCACCATTACCCAGCAACTCGTAAAAAACCTATTCTTCGGAACGGGCCGCTCTATCCTCCGCAAGGGCGCAGAGGTCACCCTGGTACCGGTGGCCGAATTCGTTCTCGGCAAACAGCGCATTCTGGAGATATACCTCAACGTGGTCGAATGGGGCCCCGCCATTTATGGTGCAGAGTCGGCGTGTCGCTACTACCACGAAATCGCAGCCCGGAATATCGGCCGAGAACAGGCGGCACGACTCGCCGCAATTTTGCCGGCTCCTCTGAAGCGACGACCCGAGCGCATGAATAACTACAGCGCGATTATCCTTAAGCGGATGGGCCAAATGGGTTGGTAATCGTGGTCAACACTTTATCAATGCGGTGGCTTTGACTACTGTCGTGCTGAGTTCTGGTCGCACGGTCGGCAACCCTTACCTCGGGACACAAGCCAATAATCCAAATTAGGACACTAACCCAGAAACTCCTTGCCAGCCGCGACAATCGATGCTAAATTACAATAGCGAATAAAAACTTAAAGCGAAAAACGCGGCCCCTCAAGGGCCGCGTTTCTATTAGCGCGACTTTTTAGGGACTTTTCGACAGGGCTGTCCCAGGACAGGAGTTCTTCAGGGGACCTATTCATGACAAAAACGAGAATAAAGATCAAACACCCCAAGCGGCGCGGGGAATGGGCCGAGATGCGCTTCATGGCCATGGCGGCGGAAAACGGACTGGAAGTCACCAAGCCGTTTGGCGAGATGGCGCGCTACGACTTCATAGTGGAATACCAAGGTAAGTTTGCCCGGGTGCAGGTAAAGTCCACGATCCGTACACTTGGCTCGGGCTATGCCTGTACCATGCGGGGCTGGCGGGATCCGTACGGGCGCAACGAGTTCGATTTCGTCGCTGTATATTTAGTCTTGGAAGACCTCTGGTACATCATTCCAGCCAAGAATGTCCTTGGAAAATGGAGCATCGCGCTATGTCCCAACTCGAGGAAGGCGAAGTACGCCCCATACCGCGAAGCCTGGCACCTCTTGCGGGGAGACTCGGCGAAAAGTGGCCGGGTTCGGTCCATTAAGGCCTGCGCCGAGGAGCAGACGGTTTCTCATTTTTGGGAAGGGCCCGACTTCAGTCGGGCCGCTCAGTCATTGGAGATGTGTCCGCGCTTTAGCGTCTGAGGTAAGCTCTTTCGCCCTCGACGACTTTTTCCGCAGCCTCTTCAGCCGTGCCGCTCGCGACCACTAAGGCGTTTTCACGGCTACTGAGGCTCGCCACGAATTGTCATCCCGACCTCGCCACGAATTGTCATTCCGACCGCAGCTTCTCGTCCCCGAAGGGGATGAGAAGCGGAGAGGAGGGACCTGGTGTTTCTCGCACGCGAGAGCAATCCAAAAAATGCTCCAGCGAAGCTCCGACTAAGGTTCACTCCGGCCCGGTTGTCGAAGGGCACGGCCTCAGAGGCTACGGAAAAATCTTCGAAATCAAGCGGCTGCAAGCTTTGAAGGGGCGCGGCTTCAAGTGTGTGCGTGAGAACTCATTTGCGGGGAAAATGGTGAAAATGAAACGCGTCAGAATCCAGCCCCAAAGGGGCGAACCAGCTTAGCCCAGCGCGACAGCGCTGGGAAAAGTGGGAGAAGAGACTTGAGTCCCGGAGGGACGGCCGAGTTCTCACGCACAACTTCAAGCCGCGCCGTACATCGTGTCCTAAGGATTTGCGGCACGGCTAGGAAGCCGTGCCCTTTCAAAGCTCCAACGCCGGGAATCTTCCGCAGCCTCTTCGGCTGTGCTGCTTGCACCCAATAAATATGCGGCTTTCAGCCGCTGGTTTTGATTCATGCCTTCGCCGCCTTCTTGAGTTCTACAAGTCCGGCCTCAATGTCAGAGATCATGGACCCCAGTTCCGGCTCATAATAAACGCGGGGAATTCTGTTCGGCTTCGGCAGATTTTCCGCACGGCGTTTCCATTGCTTATCCAGCGTTGCGAATGTTGCGAACGCAGTTGCCATGACCGCGTGACAGAAGTCCATACCATCACCCTTTTTCACCTGATACCCACTGTCGCAGATCAGATCGCGCATGAAACAGTCAAAAGCGAATGTTGCGGCCCGTGACGGATGGTAGTGTGGCTGAGGCAGCCCATGATCGAGCCAACCCGGATTCCGTTTGTGCTTAGCGCGTAAAAGGGGTACCTTCTCTTTCAGAAAATCATCGAAGTCCCTGCGTTGGCTGAGAAAATGTTCCCTTTGAGGGGCCAACCAATCAACAAACGCTCCGAGCTTAAAGAAGCCCTCCGAGAGGTCGATGACCATGCCCGAACCGGGTATGTGATCTGAGGTTCGGTTCGTAAAGAACGCGCGGAGCAGGTCGTCTGCGAGGGTGCACTTGCTTGGAGGGAGACCCTCCGCTTCGCACTTCATCACCTCGAACGGAGACATTTTTACGGGGTACCAGTTTGGGCCCAACTCATCCAAGAATGCCTTGATAGCCTGAGAAGAGGGACCTTTGGAGCCACTGATTTCCACGCCGTTAGCGATAGAGAAAAGCAAGTCGGCACCGTTGTCGAGCACCGCAACGAACCTCCGACGAAGTGATGCGTCTCCCCTCGCCAATGACTTGATTGCGAAGGTATCAAGGTAAATTGCTACTCCCCTGACGGAAGACTCAAAGGTTGGGGTTCCGTCGACGCATGCGGCTCTAATCACCTGAGGAGACTCCTAAGGTTATTTGCCGACTGCTTCCTGGGGCCCGCAGGCCAATGCCAAAGCTGCAGTCGCTACATGCTCAAGTCTGTCACAAGCAGCTTGTCGCCAGCAACAATGCATTAGAGCAGCGCCAAGAAAACGGCGGCGGAACAACTTCGTTTTCCACAGGGGTGTATCATAAGGCGCTGTTAGCGCCGGGACTCACAGAAGTGGAATCCGCGGCCATGGAAGTCTTGGACGACTGTCTGAAATCAAAATTGAATGGAGATAGTATGGCGAAGGCGCATTTTCACGAATCGCATGAGGTCAGCATAGATATTGGGCATAACTGGAGACTGTGCTTGCAATGGGGTGCATACGAAATGACGGACGGTGACGTTCCGCAAAGAGGTTACCGTTTCATTTGTCGAAGAGAGGATGGCTCATTGCAATCGCGGCCAGTTGTTATTCCATCGGCCAGACAGTTGCACGAACTGCTAGGATTGGCAGCGGCGGAAGGGTGGCTGATACAGTGTGAGGGTGAACACCGAGACGAAGAATCCGAAGCCGTCAGTGTGCCAGATCAAGACTCCGACTATTATTCACGGCAATCCTAACGTTCCTTATTGCCACGGAATGGGTTTTTCCGCAATCTCGTCCAGCCGCACTCTCAAATCAAAACGGCGCGCACTGACTTCGTCGAAGTGCGAACGTCGAATGGGTGCAACCGTGAAGATTACTCCGGCGAGTACTCCACCTGTAGTTCGGCATCAGCAGGGTTCGCAGCCGCCGTTAAGGCGGTGATCCCGTACTCCAGCCCTTTTTCAAAAGCCTTCAGGTTCAGCTCTCGGAAGCTCTCAGGCACAGAATCGGCAACTGCTTTTCCAACAGCGTCGGGGCCCAGCAGGTTGGTGACGGCGGCGAAGAATCCCACCATCACCGAATTCTGTACCATGCGCTTGCCGAGCACTTCCGCGATGCGAGTCGCGGGGATGCTGTAGACCTGGATCTCCTTGTTACCAGAAACACTGGGATCTACGCGCACCAGATCCTCTTCGACGATCAGAATGCCACCATCTTTCAACTCGGGGGCGAAACGCACATACGCCTCTTGCGACGTTACGACCAGGATGTCCGGCTGCGTCACATACGGGTACAAAATTGGCGAATCGGAAAGGACGAGCTGTGCGCTGCATGCGCCGCCCCGGGCTTCCGGGCCGAAATTTTGAGTCATGGTGGCAAACGCGCCCTGGAAAATCGAGGCTGCTTTGCCAAGAACGACAGCCGAGAGAATCACTCCCTGGCCACCAAAGCCTGCGATACGAATTTCGGTTAGCTGCATACCATCTCCGCTTGTTCCACGAAGCGCTCGCCCAGTGATTGAGCGTATTGCGATCGCATTAAAGTTTGGTAGTCGGGCCGGTCGCGGTCCACGAACTTGCCCACGACAATCTCCCCGGTCATCGTCAGGCCGACTTCGTTGGTCGGGGCTCCGTGCCGGACTTTGCTCTTCTCTTTGTAGTACTTCATGGTGTCGAGGCCGTCGCCCAGCTTGTTGCGACGCTGATAAAGAGTGGGGCAGGGCGAGATGACTTCAATGAAAGAGAAGCCTTTTTTCTGGAAGGCTTCACTGATGGAGCGCGCGAGTTGCCGCACGTGGAATGTGGTCCAGCGCGCAACATAGACCGCACCCGCCGCTTCGACCAGGTGCGGCAAATTAAATGATGGCTCGAACACGCCGTAGGGATTCGTCGAAGTAATCGAGTCATCGGGAGTCGTCGGCGCAGTCTGGCCGCCGGTCATCGCGTAGATCAGGTTGTTCACGCAGATGACTTTCAGATCGATGTTGCGGCGGGCGGCGTGAATCAGATGATTGCCGCCGATGGCGGAAAGATCGCCATCCCCTGAATAGACCACAACGTTGAGCTTTGGGTTTGCCAGCTTCAATCCGGTGGCGAACGGGATGGCGCGGCCATGCGTGGTATGGAAAGAATCCAGTTTGACGTAGCCTGCCACGCGGCCCGTGCAGCCGATCCCCGAAACCAAAGCCAACGATTGCAACTCGATCTTCGATTCGATGAGCGCCCGGGCGAACGAGTTCACCGTCGTCCCAATGCCGCATCCCGGGCACCAGATGTGAGGCATACGATCGCTGCGCAGGAACGGCTCGACTGGGTTGCCAACGCTGATCAAACTATCTGACATCGGGCGGCCTCCACGATTACTTTGAGAATCTCTTGGGGGTTGTGAACGCCGCCGCCGGCGTGCGATACGGCGAATGTCTTCGCCAGCCCTGCGGCAGTTCGTTCCACTTCTCGCACCATCTGGCCGAGATTGAGTTCGGGGACGACGAACGCTTTCACCTTCGCAGCGAGTTCGCGGATCTTTTTCTCGGGAAATGGCCACGCCGTAATCAGGCGCAGCTTGCCGACACGCAAGCCCTGTTCACGTGCCGCCTCGATGGCTCGCTGCGCTACCCGCGACGTGATTCCATAGGAGACCACCACCACGTCCGCGCCTTCGATTTGCTCTTCCTCGAACAGAGCAATACGGTCGGCGGCATCCCGAATCTTGCTTTGCAGCCGGCGAACCAGTTTGTCTTGGACTTGCGGAGTCATGTTCGGATATCCGCGCTCGTCGTGGGTCAGACCGGTGACATGGAACTTGTAGCCTTCGCCGGCATGCGCGATTTCCGGCACTCCATCGCCGTTGGTTTCGTAAGGCAGGTACTCGTCAACCGACTTATGAGTATGGCGGCGCGGTACGACTTCGATCTCGTCGGCAGCAGGAATCACCACCTTCTCGGTCATGTGGCCCACGACTTCGTCCGTCATGAACATCACCGGCACGCGAAACTCTTCGGCCAGGTTGAAAGCTTTGATGGTGAGATCAAAACATTCCTGCGGAGAATTCGGACAAAGCGCAATAATTTCGTAGTCACCATGCGATCCCCATCTTGCCTGTTGCATATCAGCTTGGGCGGGGAGGGTGGGCAGGCCCGTTGAGGGGCCGCCGCGCTGCACATCGACGAACACACACGGAGTTTCGGTCATAACGGCGTAGCCGATGTGTTCCATCATCAGAGAAAAGCCTGGGCCGGAGGTCACCGTGAATGCTTTGGCTCCGCCCCAGACCGCGCCTTGCAAAGTGATCGAAGCTGCAAGTTCGTCTTCCATCTGGATAAACGTTCCGCCCACGGTCGGGACGCGTGACGCAAAGCGCTCGACGATTTCAGTAGAAGGAGTAATCGGGTATCCGGCTGCGAATCGGGCTCCTGCTGCCAGCGCGCCTTCGCAGCAGGCGTGGTCGCCATCGATGAAGTGAACCCCGGTTAGCACACCGCGAGGATCAGCTTTCATTTGTCACCTCCGCCAGCGGATTTTACTTTGGTCGCAAAAATGGCGAAGTCGGGGCAGTACATTCCACATAAGTCACACCCGCTGCACTTTTCGGGATGCACCACGTGCGGCGGATGGTAGCCCTTGGAGTTGAAAGCGGAAGAGAGCGCAAGCACGTGGGAGGGACAGAACTCCACACAGAAGCCGCAGGCTTTGCAACGCTCGACGACAACCGAAACACGTCCTTTTGCCACGGGATCTCCACCCTCGGGGGTTGGAACACTCCCCGAAATCTTGATGTGATTATTGCCTTGAGGCCGCACGGTTGAATGTGATGGAAATCACGGACGTAGGTGAGGAGACGCACACACGATTTGCCATTGGTTTTCCTCAACACCGGTGACGGAGGTTACTTCCGTGTGAGGCGAGGCACAATCAGTTGTGCCCTTGATCACAGCAATCGTCAAAGGGGTGGACTATGAATAAGAAGTGGTTGGCGAAATTTGCAGCTTTTTGAGAGGAGGACGCCATGTTCGAAGCTGAGGTTGAAATGGAAAGACGTTCAGCGTTTTTGCCGCTGCTTCTTATGACTTGTTTGGTCGCGGCAATCGCCGGTATGGTCGGCTACATCGTACTCCAGGCCCGCGAAAGAGCGCCGCTCAGTGCTCAGGGGGCGAGCGTGATCGTGGCTTCGGCTCTCGAAGGGCCAGGTCCTGCGGTCATTCATTTCCATACGGGTTTGGTAAAGCCCAGTGTCGCTGATAGAACCAGCGATCCGCATTATCGACTGCTGGAAAAGGCAGGCATCGTGAAATTGGCGACAGCTCCGCACGGGAAGGAAATGATATCGCTCACTCCCGGAGGAGAACGCCTGTTAGCGGCCATCCCCGGCGTCTCTAAATTCACAGAGACCGACGGCACTGTCGCATATCAAGTTCCCTTGGCTCAGAGGCAACTGGTGAACATCAATTCGGTCGCCATGAGTGGAGTGAACTACGTCACCATTGAGTACACGTGGAAATGGGTGCCCAACCAGATGGGAAACCTGTTTGACGCGGGGGGTGCTCTGGTAAGGGGCTTCAATCTTTGGGATCGCGAGACTCTGATCAATAAATATGAAGCCGACTTTTATAACGGGAGCCCGACCAAATCCACAATGGCGCTCGCGCGTGGTGACCATGGATGGAGAAGCCCGACGCAATAGTTGCATGCGCAGAGAAAATGATTAACAGTCGTCTTTAGCTTTGATTTGTTGGTTTCTGAGTGTGCCGAGACCATAGCAAGCGAGTCTCGGCCCAAAGGAGAGAATGCAATGTCCGTTAAAACAATCGGTCTAATCTTTACTGCTCTTATCGTATTTACCTGCGCGTTGGTCGCGCAGGACCAAACGCCGGATCAACAAAAGGTGATCCAGCACGCCACAATCAAGCCCACCTCCCCCGCATCCGGCCCAGAAATGTACACATCATATTGTGCGGTCTGCCACGGAACAGACGGCAAGGGCGCAGGACCAGCGGCCAGAGCGCTGAAGGTTCCTCCCACCGATCTCACTACGCTGAGCAAGAACAACGGCGGCAAATTCCCAGCGATGAAAGTAATGGCTACGATCAGCGGCCAATCCGCTGTTCCCGCGCACGGATCCAAAGAAATGCCGGTATGGGGTTCGTTGTTCTGGAACATGAGTCACGGACACGAGGGCGAAGTTCAGCAACGCGAGGCGAACCTGACCAAGTACATCGAATCGCTGCAGGCGAAGTAAGACACTTTAGCATCGGAGGATCGGGCACAGTTGGGGTACAAGCGTGAAACGCGTGTGCCCCGCCCTGCTAAGGCTGAAACGAATTCCTCTTCGTAACCTGTCAGCTTCGAGGCGTCATCTTGAACCCGTTAGCTGCTTCGCGAAGCGGAGCGGAGCGGCAACGCAGCCGAAAGAAGCAAATCAGTTCAAACGACGGCATCCCAGGGTATTCTCCCACCAACTACGAGGGCATTCGTCGGAACGCCTTTCTGAGTTTCTTATAGTCCCTCGTTTCTGCGGGTTCCTTCGACTCCGTGGATGCTGCGCGCAGCGCAGCATCCACTGCGCTCAGGATGACTACGTCCTGGTTGAATTGACAACGGGCGTCTGATCAGTCTGCCTGTGCCGCCGCTTTTTCGACTTCTGGCGCTGTGAGCGGTTCCGTCTCCCGCGCGTCCACCACCGCGATGGCAACAACGTTCACGATGTCCTCCACTTCGGCGCCTCGTGGCAGCAAATGCACTGGCTTTGTCATCCCCATGAGGATGGGGCCAAGCGTGTCCGCGCCTCCGATGGTCGCCAGTAGCTTGCAGGCAATGTTGGCGGAGGCGAGGTCGGGGAACACAAGCACGTTGGCGCCACCCTTCAGCGAACTGAAAGGATAAGTCTGCTCCAAGATTTCTGGAGAGACAGCGGCATCGGCCATGATTTCTCCGTCCACGATCAGGGTTGGATCGGCCTTGTGCAGCAACTCTACTGCCTTGCGCACCTTGTCGCAGAACGGATGACTGGTGCTGCCGAAACTAGAAAAGGAAAGCATGGCAACTCGCGGCACTATGTCAAAGCGCCGAGCCTCCTGGGCGGCGCACAGTGCGATTTCCACCAAGTCCTCTGCGGACGGATCGATATTCACGCTGGTGTCAGCCAAGAACAGCAGCTCTCCGTCGCGCGTGATCAGGGGATAACATCCGGCGACCTTGTGCAGGCCTTCGCGCATGCGGACGATCTGTAGCGCCGGGCGAATAGTGTCGGGAAAGCGCTGGGTGACGCCGGAGACCAAAGCATCGGCATCTCCCATATGCACCATCATCGAAGCGAAAATGTTGCGGTCGTTGATATGCGTACGCGCCTCAGCGAGAGTGACGCCGCGACGCTGGCGCAACCGGAATAATTCCTGAATATAACCCTCGCGAAGCGGAGACGACGCTGGATCCACGATCTGCGCGTCCTTCAGATCCAAACCGAGCTCGGCCGTTTTGGCCTGAATCATGGCAACGTTGCCGAGCAGGATGGGCGTGGCGATCTTCTCGTCTAATATCGAGTGGCAGGCGCGCAGGATTTTCTCGTTGTCCCCTTCGGGAAAGACGACCTGCTTGGGTTTGGCCTGGGCCTTGTGAATCATCATGCGCGAGATCTCGTGGGCTTTGCCCTGACGACGTTCGAGCTGCTCGCGGTATTCCTCAATATTGATCGGTTCCTGGGCCACTCCGGTTTCCATTGCAGCCTGGGCTACAGCGGAGGACTCCCATACCAATACCCGTGGATCAAACGGTTTCGGGATCAGATAGTCGGGACCGAACTCCATCCGGGCGACTCCATAAGCGCGGCATACGGAATCTGGCACATCTTCCTTGGCCAGGTTTGCCAGCGCGCGGGTGGCTGCGAGTTTCATCTCCTCATTAATTACCGTGGCATGCACATCCAGTGCGCCGCGGAAGATGAAGGGGAACCCAAGAACGTTATTCACCATGTTGGGATAGTCGGAACGGCCGGTGCACATAATGACATCACTGCGGCACGCTCTCGCGTCCTCGTAAGTGATCTCCGGATCGGGATTGGCCATAGCAATGACAATCGGACGGGCCGCCATCGAGCACACCATATCCTGCGTGACCACGCCACCGACGGAGAGTCCGAGGAACATGTCAGTGCCGACCATGGCCTCGGCCAAGGTGCGCAGCTTGGTATCTTGTGCGAAGCGCTCCTTGTAAGGATTCATTCCTGCAGTGCGGCCCTTATAAACCACGCCCTTGGTGTCACAGAGCGTGATGTTCTCCCGCTTCATGCCCAGCCGAATGTAGTGCTCAGCCGTGGCAATGGCCGAGGCGCCGGCACCATTGATGACGAGGCGGATTTTGCCGATGTCCTTGCCTACTACTTCCAGAGCGTTCAGTAGGGCAGCGCCCGAAATGATCGCGGTGCCGTGTTGGTCGTCGTGGAAGACCGGAATCTTCATTGTCTTTTTCAACGTCTCTTCGATATAGAAACATTCCGGCGCCTTGATGTCTTCGAGATTGATGCCGCCGAAGGTGGGCTCCAGCAACTGGCAAACTTTGATGACTTCATCGGGATCGTGCGAGTTGACTTCAATGTCGAAGACATTCACCCCGGCGAAGCGTTTGAACAACACGGCCTTGCCTTCCATGACCGGTTTGCCGGCGAGGGCGCCGATATCGCCAAGCCCCAGGACTGCGGTTCCATTGGTCACGACAGCGACCAGGTTGCCGCGGCCCGTGTACTTGAAGGCGTCGTGCGGGTTCGCATGGATTTCCATGCACGGTATCGCCACCCCGGGGGTATAGGCCATGCTTAGGTCGTGCTGCGTGCGGCAAGGCTTGGTGGGAGTGACTTCAATCTTTCCCGGGCGTGTGCCAAAGTGATAGTCGAGCGCTTGCTGCTTGGTAACCGGCATATAAGCTCCTCATTCGTTTCTTGCGGAAGATGTCGCGGTCTCAATCTCGTTGCTTGATCTTGGTTGCATGACTTACTAAACTATGCTCTCTTTAGTCTGACCCTGCTGTGATACCGCGCACGCGTTGCTGTGAGTTTTGTCAGATAGCCTGCCCAACCCCAAACTTCTCTGCGGTCCGCTCTACTCTGCATTAAGAATTCTCCAGGCTTCGCGTCCGGTCACCATCACGTGCTGCACACCCTTGACCGCCTTCATGTATTGCGCGCGTTCGAAGGCTGACGGATTGGGGCAGCGAATCTGGCTCATGCTGCCCTTCATCTGCTGGACCGATTCGTACTCGTGTTTCTCCATCCATTCCAGCAACCCCTCTTCGATGAACCGCAGATGGCGGATGCCATTCCGTAGCAAGGTGGAGCAAAGCATGGTCACATCGGCGCCGACCATCAGCAGTTTTACGACGTCCTCGGGGCCATGCACCCCGCTCGTGGCGGCCAGGCTGGCTCGAATGCGACCGTAGAGAATGCCGACCCAAGTGAGCGGGAGCCGCAACGATTGCGGAGTGCTTAGCAAGACGTTGGGCTGGATTTCCAATTCATCAAGATTGATGTCTGGCTGATAGAAGCGATTGAATAGCACCAGGCCGCTTGCGCCTGCTTCATCGAGCCGCTTTGCCATATTGGCCATGTTGCTGAAGAAAGGGCTGAGCTTGACGGCTATTGGAATGCGAACCGAGATCTTTACTTCTCGGAGAATGTCGATGTAGGTCTTCTCAATCTCGGAAGCTGGGATCTCCGGGTTCGTCGGAATGAAGTAGATATTGCACTCGATAGCATCGGCACCGGCCTGTTCGATCTGCTTGGCATACCTGGCCCACCCGCCCAGCGTCGCGCCATTGAGGCTGGCAATAATCGGAATCTTTACCGCTTTCTTAGCATTGCGAATGTGATTCAGATATCCCTCGGGTCCCAGGTGGAATTCAGCAGGTTGGGGAAAGAATGAACTTGCCTCGGCAAAACTGTCCGTGCCGGCGGCAAGATGGTGTTCCAGTTCAGAGCTCTCTTGGCGCAACTGTTCTTCAAACAGGGAATACAACACCACGGCGGACGCGCCGGCATCTTCAAGATGGCGAATGCCGTCGAGCTCCTGCGACAGTGGTGAGGCCGAAGCCACCAGGGGCGTTCGAAGCTTCAAACCGAGGTAGTTAGTGCTGAGGTCAATCATAAGTCCCTCCTCGCAGGAGACGTTGCCAGTAACGCCTCTACGTTTTCTGTAGAGACGCAGCTTGCTGCGCCTCTGTCGGCTGTGGCGCCTTAGCCGGTTCGTTACCGTTTTTCCGCTGCGCCAGATACTCATAAAGATGAAAGCGGGTCTCGGCGTCATGCTGCGCTTCATGCCACAGATGCTTTGCTTCTTCGGGATTACTCTTGGTGAGCATCTTGAAGCGCGTTTCCATCGTCAGGTAATCCGCAACTTTGCGGGTCGGCGTCCGCGAATCAAGGGTCAGCGGATTTTCGCCTTGTGCGGTTCGCTCAGGGTGGTAGCGATAGAGCAGCCACTGTCCAGAATCCACTGCCGCTTTCTGATTCGACATCGCGGTGGTCATGTTGATGCCGTGCGCGATGCAGTGCGAATACGCGATGATGAGGCTGGGCCCGTTGTAAGCTTCGGCCTCGAGGAACGCCTTCAGCGTGTGCTCGTCTTTCGCGCCCATGGCCACGCTGGCAACATAAATGTTGCCGTAACTCATGGCGATGAGGCCTAGATCTTTCTTGGGGCCGGGTTTGCCGCCGGCAGCGAACTTCGCCACTGCGCCGCGTGGCGTGGATTTGGACGCCTGGCCTCCAGTGTTGGAGTAAACCTCGGTATCGAGCACCAGCACGTTGACGTTGCGCCCGCTGGCCAGCACGTGATCGAGGCCGCCGTAGCCGATGTCATAGGCCCAACCGTCCCCGCCGACGATCCAAATGCTCTTCTTAACCAACAGATCGGCGACGGCCAGCAGTTGCCTGGCATCGAGGGAATCAACCCCGTGGAGTTTTTCTTTCAGTATGTCCACGCGCTGGCGTTGTTCGTAAATGTCGGCTTCGTCCTTCTGCGGTGCGGTGAGGATCGCGGTCGCGAGTTCGTCGCCAATCGTTCCGGCCACACGTTTAACCAATTCCTGCGCGAACTCGGTCTGCTTGTCGATAGAAAGCCGGAACCCGAGCCCGAACTCTGCGTTGTCTTCGAAGAGAGAGTTCGACCAGGCGGGTCCGCGGCCGGCTGCGTTCTTCGTCCAAGGCGTGGTAGGGAGATTGCCGCCGTAAATCGAGGAGCACCCGGTAGCATTCGCGATGATGGCCCGGTCGCCAAACAGCTGCGACATCAGCTTGAGATATGGAGTTTCGCCGCAGCCAGCGCAAGCGCCGGAGAACTCGAACAAGGGCTCCTGCACTTGCTGCTGGCGGATGTTGGTGACTTTAATGTTGCGGCGGTCAAGGTCCGGAATCTTGAGGAAAAAATCCCAGTTCTCGCGCTCCGGCACGCGCAGCGGAGGTTGCGGCACCATGTTGATCGCCTTCAGCCGCGTTTCAGCTTTGTTCTTGACCGGACAAACTTCGACGCAGATGCCGCATCCGGTGCAGTCTTCGGGCGCCACTTGAATCGTATACTTGAGGCCTTGCCATTCTTTGTCGCGAGTCTCGGTGGATTTGAAAGTACCTGGGGCGCCTTGTAATTCTTTTGAGTCGTAAACTTTGATTCGGATAACTGAGTGCGGACAAACCATGGCGCACTTTCCGCACTGGATGCAGATCTTCGGATCCCACGTGGGGATTTCGAGCGCCAGGTTGCGCTTCTCCCATTTCGCGGTCCCCGTGGGAAACGTGCCGTCAACCGGAAAAGCACTCACCGGCAACTCGTCGCCGCGTCCCGCGTACATCACGCCCAGCACGTCGCGCTCGAACTCCGGCGCTGCGGGAGAAAACGGCGGTGGCATCTCAATCGTGCTGTTGAGTTCGGCCGGGACTTTCACTTCGAACAAGTGCGCCAGAGTCTCATCAACGGCTTGCATGTTCTTCTGCACGATCTCTTCGCCCTTGCGGCCGTAGGTATCACGAATCGACTTGCGAATCGCCTCAATCGCTTGATCCCCGGGCAGAACCTTGGAGATGGCGAAGAAGCAGACCTGCAAAATCGTGTTCATGCGGCTGCCCATGCCGGTGTCGCGCGCGACTTGATAGGCGTCGATCACGTAAAACTTTGCACGCTTCGCGATGAGCTGCTCCTGAACCGGGCGCGGAAGATGATCCCAGACCTCATCCTTACTGAACGGGCTGTTGAGCAGGAACGTGCCTCCCGGCACCAGCGTGCTGAGCATGTCGTAACGCTCAAGGAAAATCCACTGATGACAGGCAACGAAGTTGGCGTTCGAGATCAGATAGCTGGAGCGGATCGGTTGGGGCCCGAACCGTAGATGCGAAATCGTTACCGCGCCGGATTTCTTCGAATCGTAAACGAAGTAGCCCTGGGCGTAGTTGTCGGTATTCTCGCCAATGATCTTGATCGAGTTCTTGTTGGCGCCCACCGTGCCGTCCGCGCCCAACCCGTAGAACATTGCGCGAACGACATTTTCGGGCTCGGTAGAAAATTCGGCATTGTAGGACAAATTGGTGTGCGTGACATCATCCTGAATGCCGATGGTGAAGTGGTCTTTCATCTGGCCGGCGGGCTGGTCCGCTTTCAGGTTGTCGTAAATCGCCTTGACCATCGCGGGTGTGAACTCCTTCGAGGAGAGCCCGTAGCGTCCGCCCACAACCACCGGAGCAATCCTGCGCGAACTGACGTCCCGTTTCACTCCTTCGTGAAGTGCATTCACGACATCGAGATAAAGGGGCTCGCCAATCGCCCCCGATTCCTTGGTGCGATCCAGGACGGCGACCTTGCGCACGCTGGCCGGCAAAGTTTCGAGGAACGCCTGCACCGGGAAGGGACGATACAAATGCACTTTCACCAACCCGATCTTTTCGCCCTGCGCGTTCAAGTAATCGACCGCTTCGTGAGCCACCTCAGCCCCTGAGCCCATGATCACGATTACGCGTTCGGCATCTGGCGCGCCCACGTAATCAACTAAGTGATAGGAGCGCCCTACTGCCTCGGCGAATTTATTCATCACCGATTGGACGATTCCAGGGCAAGCCTCGTAGAAAGAGTTAGCCCGCTCCCGCATCTGGAAGAACACATCGGGATTCTGCGCCGTTCCGCGCAGAACTGGGTGATCTGGCGAAAGCGCCCGCTGGCGATGCTCGAAGATGCGATCCATATTAATGAGAGCGCGCATGTCATCTTCAGCCAGCATTTCAATCTTGTTGACTTCATGCGAGGTGCGGAAGCCGTCGAAAAAATGCAAGAACGGTATGCGTGATTCCAGTGCAGCGGCATGCGCGATCAGAGCCATGTCCATCGCTTCCTGCACGGAATTTGAGCTTAATAGAGCGAACCCCGTGGCACGGCAAGACATAACGTCCGAATGGTCACCAAAAATCGACAGTGCATGCGTAGCCAACGTACGCGCCGAAACATGGAACGCCGTGGGGGTCAGTTCCCCGGCAATCTTGTTCATGTTCGGAATCATGAGCAGCAGGCCCTGCGATGCGGTAAATGTAGTGGCCAGTGAGCCGGTTTGCAGCGCCCCGTGTACGGCTCCCGCAGCCCCGCCTTCGCTCTGCATCTCCATCACGTGGGGCACAGTGCCCCAAATGTTCTGGATTCCCTGCGATGACCATTCATCCGCCCATTCGCCCATGTTGGAGGAAGGAGTGATCGGATAAATGGCAATCACTTCGTTAACCCGGTAGGCGACGTAAGCGACCGCCTCGTTTGCGTCCATCGTCTTGAACTTGCGCTTCATGATTGTTGGCCCTTAGTAAACTTGCTCATCCCACTGTGACTGCATAAGCATGGACGATGCCAAAGATACGCGCAGCAAGGCACGTCACAGAGGCATGTGATGTGCGTCACAGGCAACCTATGGGAGGCAGCCAGCATGTGAGCCAGATCACAACGGGGTGTGCCTTGCAGCACAGCCAAGGGTCTAGTACAGACGGACACTGACTTAGGCGCAACTGGCTCAACCGGCTGTGGAATACGCATTCAGCGACCCAGCGGAGCGAGCCTGAATCGAGGCGTCAACAAGGTGTCACAGGAGGCTAGTTCATGCTCTCACCATACGGAATGGAGATTGTCGAAAGCTGTCTTACCTGCAAGCTGCGGGCCGAGCGCATCTTCTGCGATCTGCCTGCCAGTGCTCTGCAGACCTTCGAAAATATCAAGTACGCAACCGCGTATCCCCAGGGGGCTGTGCTCTTTGTCGAAGGGCAGATGCCGCGGGGCATCTTTGTTCTATGCAAAGGCACAGTGAAGCTGTCGATCAATTCGCCGAGCGGCAGAACCATGATCGTGAAACTGGCGGAGCCCGGAGAGGTCCTGGGTCTGAGCGCCACCATCTCGGGTAAAGCTTATGAAGTGACGGCCGAAACCATCGATCCCTGCCAGGTTAACTTCGTCAAGCGCGATGACTTCCTGCGTTTTCTCAAAGACGATGTCGAGGCCTGCTTTAAAGTGGCCGAGCAGCTGAGCGAGAAATATCACAATGCTTGTAATGAAGTGCGCTCGCTCGGATTGTCACATTCTGCCGCCGAGAAACTGGCTAACCTGCTTCTGGAGTGGAGCGACAAGAACGGCGAAGGAGCCAAGTCGGAGCCTCGGTTGAAGCTGAGACTGACTCATGAGGAAATCGCGCAAATGATTGGAACCTCGCGTGAGACTGTGACCAGACTGTTCGCCGACATGAAGAAGCATCAGATCGTACAGTCGAAAGGCTCGACTCTGGTCATTCGCAACACGAGCGCGCTGCGCGAGATCGCCAACCATAACTAACCATTGTGGTGCGGCATTCCGCCCCGCAAACGATCCGTCGGCCTCAGCAATGCCCACGTAGCCCCGGACCCCTCGTCCGGGGCCTGGGAGCCGGACTTTACTGGGCACCCGGATGAAAGTCCCGGGCCACCTGGCAATTCCTATCGACCGGCAACGAAAGCGGTTTCGCACGTGACGTAGATCACAATTTCCGGTGATGACTATCACCGCCGCCCGGTTTGTTCTCTTTTATTGTTACGCCTGAGGATGGGGGAATTCATATGGCTTCTTTAAACGGCAACGGTCAGCATTCACATCAAGTCAACCAAAACAAGCCGAGATTGGTTTTCTGGGAATTGACCAAAGGCTGCAATCTCCGCTGCATCCATTGCCGGGCCAGCGCGACCGAGCTGAGTTCGCCAGATGACCTCTCCACCCAAGGCGCGCGCGACATCATCGATCAGATCGCCGAGGTCTCCACTCCCATCCTGGTCCTTAGCGGTGGTGAGCCGCTCTTCCGTTCAGACATTTTTCAGTTGGCGCGCTACGGCACCGATAAGGGTCTGCGGGTCGCGCTGGCCACAAATGGCACGCTGGTGACCAAGCATGTTGCCAGAATGATCGTCGATAGCGGCGTTCGGCGCGTGGCCATCAGCTTGGATGGCGCCGATGCCCTGACCCACGACAGTTTCCGCGGCATTCCCGGCGCATTCGACGCCGCCATTGCTGGCTTCCGCAATCTGAAGAGCTTGGGCATGTCCGTGCAGATCAACACCACCATCGCCCGCCACAACGCCCATCAGCTACCCCAGGTGCTCGATCTGGCGAGATCGCTTGGAGCCGATGCGCTGCACACTTTTCTGTTAGTCCCAGTGGGTTGCGGTGTGGATATCGCCGCCGAACAAATGGTCCCACCGGAGGAGTACGAGCGGATGCTGAACTGGTTCTACGATCGCTCGCTCGAAGGTGGTATCGAATTAAAGGCAACCTGTGCCCCGCACTACTTCCGTGTGGTTCGCCAACGGCGAGTTGCGGAGCGCCATTCCGAGGCTGCCGCTCAGGCGGCTCATCCGGTGGCCGAAGCAACCAAGCCTTCGCCAAACATTGGCCCGACCGAGATGGCGATGCCCGGTTCCACCGGGATCGAGCTGAAGCCGCAGGGGATCGGACACGCCGTCGGGCACCCCGGGGCTCATCCCACGGACATGAACGCCATGACCAAGGGATGCCTGGCCGGAACGGCCGTCTGCTTCATCTCGCATCAGGGCGAGGTCTATCCCTGTGGATATTTGCCAGCCCTGGCGGGGGATCTGAAAAGGAAGTCGTTCGCCGACATCTGGGAGAACTCGGTGGTGTTCAATGAGCTGCGCGACGTCAACAACCTGAAGGGCAAATGCGGTTGTTGCGAATTCCGCAATATCTGCATGGGCTGTCGCGCCAGAGCGTATGCCGCCACCGGCAACTATCTCGATGAAGAACCTTTCTGCGTTTATCAGCCGCGCACGGCAGGTCTCAGAGACAAAGAGAAGAACACCGAGTTGGTGGAAATCGCACACTAAGCACGACCGCTTCAGACACCGAGGCACACGAAAACAGTTCGGCTCGAAAGTGCGGTTCCGAACCGTTTTTCTCTGTGCCTCGGCGTTTCTGTGGTGAAACACATCAGGGGCCAAATGACGCCGCCCAGCGCGATATGCCGCAATCGACCTCACAAATCCCAATTCCCTTCCAATCAGCACTAATCTAAGTTACTGAAAACACACATCGATTACTTCCTTGGCGCCAGGACCGTCTTTGGCACCGGGCATGCCTTTCCTAGAGCGTGATTTAGGAGATGAAGCCATGGAACCCGCTCTCATGGTCGTTGGCCTGAACTACCGCACCGCCCCCGTGGCAGTACGGGAGCGCTTCTGGATCGCCGAAAACCGGCGTTACGAGGCCCTGGCACAATTGTCGCGGGCGGAAGGCATCGAAGAAGTCATAGTGATGGCCACCTGCAACCGCACTGAGTTTTGGCTATGGGCCAACGACGTCACTCTGGCCGCCAACTCGGTCATGCGGCTCCTCGGCGCAGAGTACGGACTCAAGCTCTGCGAATGGAAACACTTCTACCGTTTGCTGGACGAAGCCGCCCTCCTCCATATCTTCCGCGTCGCATCCAGCCTCGATTCCATGGTCGTCGGCGAACCCCAGGTCGTGAACCAGGTAAAACAGGCTTGGCAGCAGGCCCAGAAGCTGGGGGCGACGGGCCGCTTCCTCGATGCCGTGCTGCAGAAAGCGCTCAGCGTTTCGAAACGCGTCCGCACAGAAACCGCGATCGGCAACGCACCGGTCTCGATTCCCTACGCGGCCGTTGAACTGACACGCCAGATCTTCGGGTCACTCGCCGACAAGAAAGTGCTTCTCCTGGGTGCGGGCAAGATGAGCGAACTGTCAGCCCGTGGGTTACTCAACCACGGCGCCAGTTCCGTTCGCGTCATCACCCGCACACTCGAGCACGCAGCTGAGCTGGCGGCGAAGCTTGGTGGAATCGCGGTCCCGTTCGAGGAGCGCTGGCAACACATGGCGGACGCCGACATTATTATCAGCTCGACTTCCTGTCCGCACACCATTCTGAGCCGCGAGGAAGCCCAACTCATGATGCACGAGCGCCAGGCTCGCAGCCGAAACGATCAGCCCCTCGTGATCGTGGACATCGCCATGCCCCGCGACATCGACTCCGCGGTGCGCGACGTCGAGGGCATTTTCCTTTACGACCTCGATGACCTCGAAAATGTAGTCGACCACAATGCGGGCGAGCGTGAGGCGGCCGCCGCTCAAGCTCAGAAGATTCTGCAGTCGGAAGCGCAAGGGTTCCGTCGCAAACTGATGGCGGAACGGGTAGTCCCAACCATCGTGGCTTTGCGCATGCGGCTCGACGAAATTTGCCGGCAAGAACTGGATTTCTTCCGCCAGGAGAACGGACCGTTCTCCAAAGACCAGGACGAAATGTTAAACGCAGTCATGTCCCGGATGACGCAGAGGATCGCGGGATCCCTGGCCCGCGAACTCAAGGAACTTCCAGAAAAGGTGGAACAAGAACAGATGACCACAGCATTGCAACGCCTGTTCCACCTGCAAACGCCCGAAACGGCGCTTGCCGGCACCAGATCCTTGAAGGAGCAGAATGCCCATGCCCAACAGTGAGCAAGTTGTATCCCGTCCCCGGGCCGCCAAGCAAGAGCACTGGACCGACACGCAAGCCTACGTACTCGCGGTCTTCTGCCTCGTACTCGGAGTAGCCCTCGGCTACCTATTTCGTGGCTCCGCCTCACCAGTGGCGTCCGCAGCCGTAGGCGGCAGCGCAGCCCAGACCGCGCCGGCGCAAGAGCAGGTGAGCCCTGAACAGCAGAAGGCGATGCTCGATCAGACTGTCGCGCCGCTGCTTGCGACCTTGAAAAGCAATCCGGATGACTTCGACACCACCGTGAAAGTCGCGAATCTGTACTTCGACGGACGGCAATACCCCGAGGCGATCAAGTATTACCAGCTCGCCGCCAAAAGTCAGCCCAAGAACGCGGACCTCTTGACCGATCTCGGCACCTCGCTCTGGTATACGGGAGACGCCGACGGAGCCATCGCCGAATTCCAGACCGCCCTGAAGTATCAACCCGACCATCCCGGCACGCTGTTTAACCTAGGCGTAGTCCGCTGGCAAGGCAAGGGCGACCCAAAAGGCGCGGTCGAGGCTTGGGAGCAACTGCTGCAGAGAAACCCGAATTACCCCGAGAAGCAGCAGGTCCAGGAATACATAGAGAAGGCCAAGCAGCACGCCAAAGGGTAACGCACCCTTGCGCGTTCGTTCTTCTTGCCCTTACAAGAAATAGGGTGCCCCACCTTTCGCGGTTTCGAAAGGTGGGTTCTTCGAGGACTCAAGCCACTGTTCACCTATTGGTTACTACAGTTCGGGAACGGGTTTACCATTAGGTATAGGGTATATACCCCAAAAAATGCGTTTTTCTTCCAGCTCTATGAAAACAAAGGGCATGTTTTCGAGATACCCTCGTAAAATATCCCTTCTAAAGGACTTAGCTGGACAGTTGAGAAGTGGAACAACTCTGCGCTACCTGCCTTCAGGTACAGCCTCGTGATTGTCAAAGAGCTGAAGAATCGTTGTTATCAAGCAGCTAATGTTAGCCGTCATTATGTTAGCAGCTTAGACGCCCGTAGGTCAATGGAAAAATAGTCGGTTGGAGCATGGTTGGCGGACCTAGCTAGGGTCGGGCCCGTTGAGTGTTCCGGAAGAAAGGCCCGTCGCATCGGAAGGGCAGAGCGTGGCCACTGCGCGCGAGATCCTTCACCCGGCTGAAGCCGGGTTCAGGATGACGTCGCTTCTTCTTTGTCATGCCACCGGTCCTTCCTATCGTGCCTCGGTCATGCGGGTCAGGTCGATAGAATTTCATTCGGCCGACTTTGTTTTTTGGGTTTGGTCGAGGGCTTCGCGGGTGCGGTTCAGGGTGAACGCCAGCGACTCTTTCGGGATGCTGGTGATGAAGGGACGAACCAACCAGCCCAGCCCTTCGGGGATGTCGCGGGTCAGGGAGATGGCTTCCAGTTGCACGTAGACGCCGCCATCGCGTTCCCAGAAACGCCAATAAGAGTTCAGGCGCCATAAATAGCCACTGTCGTGCCCGACCGGTTTTTCGTACTCATCCGACTGGCCCGCGTGCTCGACCTCTTGCACTCGCGTGCTGTAGGAGTCGCTGTACGCCCGCGCCGGGTCGAGGCGAACGTAGTGCACGTCGTATTCGGTATCCAGAACGACGGTTACGATTTTCGTGTCGCGCAAGCGAAGAAACACTTTGAAGTCATCTCCGCTGTGCTGGATCACTTTGGAGCGAAGCACGCGAGGCGCGTAGATGCGCGAGTGCTGATCGTAATCCTGCAAAAGCGCAAGGGTCTGCTTGAGGCTGGTGTGAGGGATGAATACAAGACCAACCCAATGATGGATGAGTCCTCCGGGAACTGAAATGGAGGCTCCGCGGTCGAGTGTTTCCAGCTTCTGAGTCATAACTTCTCCCTGCTTCAGGCGTCCGTAGACTTCTTCCCGTTGCTGGCCCGGCAATCCGTCCACCCATAAGAATGGCCCCGATTGCAGCTCATTTAGCATGCGCTGTTCGCTCAGCTGCACATAGCGATTAAATGCGGCGCCGGTCTCGGGCTTCAGGTCGACAGCTCGAACTGAACAAGTGGAGAGCAGAACGACTGCGATGGTCAACCATGTATGACGGGGCATAAAAACCTCGCTGGGTTAAGATGGTTTCGATGTCGGCAAACCATGCGAACGGAATCTTCCGTTTCGGCGTCTACGAAGCCGATCCGGAATCGGGGGAACTGCGCAAAGCCGGGATTCGGCTGCGGGTTCAGGAGCAACCCTTCCAGGTGCTGCTGGTGTTGCTGGAGCGCCCGAGCGAAGTGGTCACGCGGGAGGAGTTGCGACAGATACTGTGGCCGGCGGATACGTTTGTCGATTTTGATCACAGCCTCAACACGGTAATCAACAAGCTCCGCGAGGCGTTGAGCGATTCCGCGACCAACCCGCGCTTTATCGAAACGCTGGCGCGTCGTGGCTATCGATTTCTGGCTCCGGTTGAGTTCGTGGCAAAGCATCCCGCACCGGTGCCGCCGGTAACGATTGCTGCACCGGTTGAGACCTCGCCGGAACCTTCGTCCCCTAAACCGTTGCCGGCGGTAACGGTTCTGACGCGCCCCGAGGATGTTCCGCCGGTGCGACGCCGCTATGTTCGCGTGCTCTTCTTTCTGATTCAAGTCATGTATTTGAGCTTTTATGTCGCGGCGTTGGCCCAGTTGGGGCGAGTGCAGGAACTGATGGAGCAGACACTCGGTTATCCGGCCTGGGCGATGACCTTGCTGATCATCACCGCAGTCATCGGGCTGCCGATTCGCTTGTATCTGATTTCCGCGGTTGTTTTCGATCTCTCCGGATTGAGTCACAAGTTTCACCGACTTTTCCCCGTGACTTTTCCTCTCGATGAGCTGTGGGGGGTGTCTCCGTTCCTTTTGGCTCCGGAGATCGGAGTGGGTCTGGCGCTGGCTGCGACTGCGGCACTCATTTATCTTCCTTTCGCGCAGCGGACGCTGCTCCTGATGGGAGATCGTCCGCAGGCGCCCGACGCTTCCTGAGAGAACCCGTCCCATAAATGCGTGTCTTCATTCGTCACGGCTAAAGTCCGCGCTGTGATTATTGGTTCTTGAAGGATCCGCCATTCCCGGTGGTTCCGTAGAAATTGCCGTCTGTTCGCGGTACTAACGAAGCAGTGTCCCAAGTCAGATACCCATCCTTCACGTCGAATCGATGCAGCGTGGTCAGCGTCCCGTCCGCGGTCACCTTAAAAATCATGCCACAGCCGTTTGCCCACAATCTGCGTAGCGCCAGCAGGAGGTCCGCCATCATTCCCAAACGACGCATCCCACCCTGCTACAATCGCCCCTATGTTTTATCGCTCCGACAATCGCACTCCCGACCAGATGCGTCCCGTCAACATCATCCCCGGCTACATCAACACCGCCGAAGGTTCAGTCCTGATCGAGGTCGGCAACACCCGCGTGATCTGCACCGCCTCGATCGAAGAAACCGTTCCCCCATTCATGCGCAACACCGGCAAAGGCTGGATCACCGCCGAATACAGCATGCTCCCCCGCGCCACGCTGACCCGCACCCCGCGCGAGGTCACCAAGGGACGCTCCAGCGGCCGCACCCACGAAATTCAGCGCCTGATCGGACGCTCCCTCCGCGCTGTCACTGATCTCGTACGCCTAGGCGAACGCACCATCTGGATCGACTGCGACGTGATCCAGGCCGATGGAGGCACCCGCACCGCCTCCATCACCGGAGCCTTCATCGCCTTAGGATTAGCGCTCGAAAAACTAGTCGAAGCCGGAACCCTAACCTCCGCCCCGCTCCGCGATTTCGTCGCCGCCGTCAGCGTAGGCGTCGTCGATGGCGAAATCCTCCTCGACCTCTGCTATGAAGAAGACTCCCGCGCCGACGTTGACATGAACTTCGTCATGACCGCCGGCCGCAAACTCGTCGAAGTCCAGGCCACCGCCGAGCACCAGGTCTTCGACGAAACCCAACTCGCAAAGATGATCGCCCTCGCAGGCCAGGGCGTCCAATCCCTCATCGCCAAACAACAAGCCATGCTGGGAACGCTGACGTTGCGGCAGTAAACGCGGGAGAATTACTCTTCAGTAAAAATTCGGCACACCCTTCGTCCGGATCCCGTCCTGATAGGCGCGACGGGAAAGACTTGGCTAACCAATGTTTCTCAACGAGTGCAATGGCCGGATAAAACAGTTCCACGCAACAGCGGCGGCAGTCGCAGAATTTTACCCGCCTATTGCAACTTCGCATACTCCACCTGAGCCTGCTTTAGGACAGGAGTATCAGGGTCGGCGTCTTTCCAGAGGGTCAGGAAATCTTTGTAGGCGGCCCTGGCCCGTTGAGTATCGCCCTGCATCGCATAAGCGCGGGCCAAGCCCACACGCGCCAAAGCAGCGAGGGGATAGTTCTGAACTGCGCCGGAATGATCGATGAATTTCTGGAACTCGACGGCAGCTTCGTGCCCCTGATGCATTGCCAGGAATGCCTGTCCCCGGAGATAAACCGGGAACAGCGGCGCGGTGTAAAATCCAATAACATCCCCCAACTCATAGCGCGACGACGCCTGTAGTTGTTCGACAGCTTCAGATGGATGGTTGTGATTCAACTGGACGGCTGCCCGGATGGTTGGTACCCAATACATGTTGAGCAATGTGTCCAAGGGATTCTGCTTTGCTAATTTGGCTGCAATGGCTTCGGAGGTCTCATTGTCTCCGGCCATAGCAAAGGCCACACCGGCTGCGGCCCGGATTTCCTCGGTCTTCGAATGATTGAGGGCTCCGGCCGCGTCACTCTTGGCTTGTGCAGCGTAACCGAGTTCGGCTTCGTGCAATGCTCCCTGCGCTTGCCACCAGGCCACCCGAAAGGTCGCGTTCTCGCTGTCAGCTCCAGCTTTGGACGATTCCATCGACCGGCGATTGAAGTTCCGCGCTTTCCGAAGGCGGCCATGAAATGCCTCTGTATCCGACTGCAGCCCCAGCAAATATTCTTCTCCGTCTTTGCCAGCCCTCCCGTCCAACTGCTCTTGCATTCCTGCGGAATCACCGCGGAGAAATGCCAGCACATAGAGGTCTGTGGACTGAAGATCTGGATCCTGGTTACGAATCGGGATGCCGCTGAGGGCTACTTGCGCCTCATCCAGACGATTCAGGGCTAGCGCTGTGAAGGCTAACTCCTCATGGATGCCAATAGCGTCGGGATCAAGCAGCACTGTTTCTTTGGCCTCACGGAAAGCGTCTTCGTATCGTCCAAGCAGTCTGTACCATAGGTGCAGAGTACGAGCAGGCCCCGCCTCTCGGGGATACAACTGGCGCCACTCTTCCAGCACCCTTACCGCTTTTTCCCATTCTCCCGTCACGATTTGGTAGTAACGCGAGTCGATGTAAAACCTCTCTCTTTCGCTCACTCCGTCCCGCAGTTTGAACGCCTTGGTGCTAGCCTCGTAGGCGTCGTTGTCTGCGCCTATGTTGGCAAGGACCTGTCCCAGGTGCGCATAGGCCATGGCGAATTTGGGATCCAGTTCGATGGCGCGCTTGAAAAATGGAATTGCCTCCTCGCTGCCCTTGCGTTCCCAAGCCTTCAGACCGGCGCTGTAGGCTTGTAAGGCAGCCAGGGAAGGAGTAGTCGCCTGCTCTACTGGTGTGGCGTATTTCTCAACCGACCCAAGCGACTCTCCCAACTTGCCGCGCAAACTGGACGCCGCCTTATCGAGTGCCGCAAGAATTTGCTCTCTGCTTCCGGCCCGGGCCTCTTCGGATGCCAGAAAATCGCCCGTGGCGCAATTCGTCGCTTCCAGAACGATGACGTATTGGTTTCCTAATTTGGCGATCGAGCCTTGCAGCACTGCCTTGCTGTTAACCCGCTGGCAGAGATCGCGCGCGACATCCCCGGCAAGCCGCTGCCCAGGATCCCGGCCCATCAGCTTCAACCCCTCGGTGATCTTTCGATCGGGAACGACATTGAGGTACGGGGACTGGTCCAAGTCAACGGTTAGCGCCTGTTTGAGTGTGTCATCAAAGACGGCGTCGCCTGTCTTATTATCGAAATCAGCCAGCACGATGGTGTCTTTTTCGGTGAGAGGCTTGCTTTGATGCGACCGGTAGTAAAGCCCCGCCGCGATCACGGAAGTGAGCAGCAGGACTGATACAAGGGTCCTTCTGAACTTGGCCTTGCCGTGGGCGGCCCTCCGCGCCTGGCCTGAGCCTGCTGCCGCCAGGCGTCCGCTTTCGCTATCCCGCTTCAGCCGTTGCAGGTCCGTGCAGATATCGCCGGCATGCTGGTAACGCAGATTGCGATCCTTCTCCAGCGCCTTGTGGATAATTTCTTCCAGCTTGGCCGGGACTTGCCGGTTCAGTTCCGCTGGCGGCACCGGTTCCCGGTTCAGAATCGCCTCGTAGGTCGTCGCGTCGCTTTCCCCGCGGAACGGCTGCTTCCCCGTCGCCATCTCGTAAAGCACCGCTCCAAACGAAAACAGATCCGTTCGGCTGTCCAACTCCTTCGCCCGCGCTTGCTCAGGCGACATGTAGGCCACTGTCCCCAATGCCGACCCTCGACCCGTCAACGGATCGGCCGTTAGCGCCGTCTCGTCTTCTTCACCCCCGGCATCACTCCCCAACCTTCGCGTCCCCATCAGCTTCGCTATTCCGAAGTCCAGCACCTTGGCGTGTCCGCGAGTCGTGACAAAAATGTTTGCCGGCTTGATATCGCGATGCACGATGCCTTCCGCATGCGCCGCCTCCAGCGCATCGGCAATTTCGATTCCCAGTCCCACCAGCTCTTCCATCTCCAGCGGCCGAGCCCCGATCCGCTGCCGCAGCGTCATGCCGTCGAGATACTCCATGGCGATGAACGCGTGCCCTTCGTGCTCCCCGATCTCGTAAATCGTGCAGATGTTGGGATGATTCAGCGCCGACGCCGCTCGCGCCTCTCGCCGAAAGCGTTCCAGCGCCGCCGGTTGGCGCGCCGTATCTTCGGGAAGAAACTTCAGCGCCGCCAACCGGCCGAGCAGAGTATCTTCAGCCTTGTAGACCACTCCCATGCCCCCGCTGCCCAGCGGCCCGAGAATGCGATAGTGCGAGACGGTCTGGCCAGTGATCGAAGGCCCCGCCTGCGGATCCGCGGACTGCGCGGCTCCATCAGTTCCGGGTGGTTCGAGGAAACTCCCGACTTTCCGATGGGAAGTCAGCAACGACTGGACTTCCTGCAGCAACGCTGTATCGTCGCCGCAAGCTTGGCGCAGGAACTCCTCCTGCTGATCGGCTGGGAGTTCCAGCGCCGACTGCAGCAGATCCTCCACTCGTTTCCATCGTTCAGCATCCATCGGAACGTTCACTGTCTGCGAGGATTGGTTTCAACGGCGTCAGACAACTCTGGATTGCTGCGAGGCAGCCGCGCATACTCTTCTTTGGCTCGCCTCAGGACGGGGGTTTCAGGATCGCCGTCTTTCCAGAGGGTAAGAAAATCCTGATAAGCGGCGCGGGCTCTCGCCTCATCACCCTCCATCGCGAAAGCGCGCGCTAGGCCCAGGCGGGCCAGCGCACCCCAGAAAAAGTTTCCGACCAAGCCGCGGTGTTCGATAAACTTCTGAAACTCCGCCCTCGCCCGGTTTCCGTCATGGAGCATTAGGTAGGCCTCCCCACGCAAGTAGATCGGGCATAGATAAACTGTGAATCCTACCGGCTGACCCAGTTCGATGGGGGTGGTCAACTTCAATTGTTCGACGGCCTGGTTTGGGTGTCCGCGCTGCATAGCGATTGCTGCCCGGATACTGGGAAGCCAGTATTTCTGAACGAGCGTATCCTCCGGGAATCTTTTGTCCAGCTCGGCCGCCCGCTTTTCAGCTGGCCCCGTATCTCCAGCCAGAGCTAAAACCAGAGCTCCCATGTTCTGAACATCGCGGCTCCGGGTGGATTTCATGGCCGCAGTTGCCCCGGCGCGTGCACGCTCCAGGTTCCCAGACGCCACTTCGCGGAGAGCCGCCACCACCTGATAAAGCCCGGCGGTCTCTTTGGCTTGGTTGTCCTCGGCTGAGGCGATGGAGTCTCGGGTCAGTTCGCGGGATCTCTCCAACTTCCCATACCAGCCTTCTGTGTCCGCTTGCTGAGCCAGCAGAATGTCTTCCAAACCCGGCTTTCCCATGCTGGCGGCTGCCACTTGCGCCATTTGCGTTTTGTCTGCTCTCAGAAAGTAGAGGATGTAGCGGTTAATCAGCAGGTCTTCATTCTCCAGGTTGCGCTGCTGTGCCTGCTTGTAGACTGCCTCCGCTTCGTCCAAGCGGTTGAGAGAGGTGTAGGCGTCGCCGAGGTTCGCATAAGTGTCCGCGCGGTCCGGCTCGTAGCGAAATACCTCGCGACCATACTCCAAACCCTGCTCCCGGTTGCCGAGAGAACTGGAAATGAATGGCAGGTAGATAAAAGGTTTCTTGTCCCGTGGATACGTTTGCCGCCACTCCTCGATCACTTGTGCCATCTTCTCCAAGTTTCCTGTGACCGACTGGTGATAGCTTATGTCGATTTCAAAGCGCTCCCGCTCGCTCACCTTGGCACGTAACGCGTACGCCTCGCGCGCAGCTTCCGCAGCTAGGCCCGGTTGGTTCAGGTTGCTCTGGGCGGTCACGATGCCCGCGTAAGCCAGGGCAAAGCTTGGATCGAGCTCCACTGCTCGTTGGAAGAGAGGCATAGCGGGTGTTGCCCCCTGGGTAGACCAGATCTTCCACCCCAGGCTATAGGACTTCAGTGCCTCCAAGGATGGCGTGGTCGCTTCGATCAATGGCGTCGAGTACTTTTGTACCGTACTGAGCGACTCGCCCAGCTGGCCGCGCAGTTTAACGGCTGCGCCATCCAGGGCCCTTAGGACTTCTTCGTTGCCTGCGGCCTGGCGCTGCGCCTCGGCCAGGACATCTCCCGTGTCGCAATTTACCGCTTTAATGCCAACCACGTACTCCCTGCCCAGAGGCGCAATCGAGCCAGTCAGCATAGCCTTGCTGCCGGTGCGCTGGCAGATCTCGCGCGTGATCTCAGGCGTCAACCGGTCTCCGGCAGAGCGGCCCATCAGTTTCAGAGTGTCGTTCACTTTCTGGTCGGATATGAGCTCTAAAAAGGGCGACTGCTCCAACTGCACCGAGAGGCCTTGCTTGAGAGTGTCGTCGAACATCGCATCGCCCGTCGTGTTGGTGAAGTCCGCCAGCACGATGGTGTCTTTGTCTGTAAGAAACTTGGCTCGGCGCCCGTGATAGTACAGCCCGCCCACCGTCGCGACCGCCACCAGCGCAACCGTTGCCGTCGCCAGCTTCAATCTACTTCTGCCACCTGCAACCGCAGCGCGGAACTGTTCGCGCAGACTCTCCAGATCTCTGGCTAGTTCATCGGCAGATCGATAACGGCGATTCCGGTCTTTCTCTAGTGCCTTGTCAATGATCCGTTCCAGCTCGGACGAGATTGCGGGATTCAGTTGCCTCACTGGCGTCGGCTCTTGAAGCAAAATTGCATCGTGAACCGCAGCCCCCGTTTCGCCTGTAAACGCACGCTGCCCAGTCACCATCTCATACAGGACCAAGCCCAGTGAGAAGAGATCCGTGCGTGCGTCCAACTTCTCTCCCCGTATCTGCTCTGGGGACATGTACGAGACTGTGCCCATCATCGTCCCGGTCCGGGTCAAGTGCTGTTTCGTGGGATCTGCGTTCGCGGCGGGGATATCCGCGCCTGTCGTATCGCTCAACGTCGTCGGAGCGGGATCGTCCTCCACCAGTTGTTTGGCCAAACCGAAGTCGAGAATTTTGGCGTCCCCGCGCCTCGTAATGAAAATGTTGGCGGGCTTCATGTCACGGTGAATAATCCCCTTCTGATGCGCCGCCTCCAACCCGTTCGCGACCTGGACCGCCAAATCCAGCGCCCGCCTTAACCGCAACCGCATGTCCAGGTTGTGTGCGCTCTCGATCCACTCCCCCAGTGTCTCCCCTTCCAGCAACTGCATCGCGATGAAAGGCTGGCCGTCATATTCCCCCAGTTCGTAGATGGGACAGATGTTGGGATGGTCAAGACCCGAGGCCGCGCGGGCCTCGCGTTGCAATCGATCGAACGCGACCGGATAACGAGCCAACTCACTGGGAAGAAATTTCAAAGCCACTCCCCGGCCGAGCTTGATGTCTTCCGCCCGATAAACGACCCCCATGCCCCCGTTGGCCAATGGGCCCAGCACACGATAGTGCGAAATCGTCTGCCCCGTGATGGATGGCCCTTTTGTCTCCACTCCGATAAAAGCCGCAGTCTGCGCGGCGCCGTCGGTCGCGGGTGGTTCGAGGAAACTCCCGACTTTCCTATGGGAAGTCAGCAACGACTGGACCTCCTGCAGCAACGTTGTATCGGCGCCGCAAGCTTGGCGCAGGAACTCCTCCTGCTGATCAGCCGGGAGCTCCAGCGCCGACTGCAGCAGATCCTCCACTCGTTTCCATCGTTCAGCATCCATCGGAATTTCCGCGGCTCATCTCGCGGTGCAGCCACGCTCGCGCCGTGCTCCAGTCTCGCGCCACCGTCACCGCCGACACCTTGAGCACTTCCGCCGTCTCTTCAAAACTCAGGCCACCAAAGAATCGCAGTTCAACCACTTTCGCCTTGCGCGCATCGATTTGCGCCAGCGCCTCTAACGCGTCATCAAGAGCCACTACGTCCAGCGATTTCTCCTTGCTGGGCGACAGCATCGTCGCGTCTTCGAGCGATATCGCCTCCACACCCCCTCCCCGCTTCTCGGCCCGGTGGCGGCGGGCATAGTCAACCAGGATCTGTCGCATCTGCTGCGCAGCAATGGCATAGAAGTGGGTGCGGCTTTCCCATTGCGGAGCATGCAGTCCGACCAGGCGTACGTACGCCTCGTTCACTAGGGCAGAACTCTGGAGGGTGTGGTCAGGACGTTCCTGGCGCAGTTGAAAGTGCGCTAACCGGCGCAATTCCTTGTAGACAATCGGCAATAGGGTGTCCAGAGCCTTGCGGTCCCCATCCCGCCAGCCCTGTAGCAATTGCGTAATCTCGCCGGCCGACTCGTGCCCCACGCGGTCACCTTCGAGGGAAGCGTCTGGGTACACAGACTAGTGGCGGCTGCTGTGGATGTCAATTTTGGAACGGGATAGGAGGTTGAGCGTTCGAAGTCCGTCCTCCATAGTAACCAACTGGTAATATCGATCGACTTGTGGAACCGATATGGCGAACGTGGGGGGCGCGGGATCGGGAAGCGCGAGAATTCTCAAAGAGTGTAATGGCCATAGCGCTCTTTGAGGGGTTTTGAGCGTTACGGCGATGTTACGCCAACAACCTTCCTGATCTACTGCCACCCCCACGGGTTTCATTGACTTGCCCCGTTCTCACAGAGGTAAAGTTCCTACCAGTGATCAAGTCGCATTACAGCATCAGGTGAAACTCGGTGGCGGCGGGGGATGGGTGTCGTGTACGACGCTGGGGGACGCGCCTACATCGGTTTCTTCGACAACTGGCATTATTGCCAGTATGCGTTGAAGAGTTGCCATCTTATCGTTGGGCGTGGCTGAAGCCCATCCCACGAGCGGGCAAACCATCTCGCACTATCGTGTCTCAGAGAAGCTCGGCGGCGGCGGGATGGGTGTGGTCTACAAAGCCGAAGACCTAACTCTCCACCGATTTGTTGCCCTGAAGTTTCTGCCCGAAGAGGTCGCCAAAGACGCCCAAGCATTGGCTCGCTTCCAGCGAGAGGCACACGCAGCGTCGGCGCTTAACCATCCCAATATCTCGACGATCTATGAAATCGGGCAGCAAGACAGCCATCCGTTCATCGTCATGGAGTTTCTGGACGGCATGACGCTGAAACATCGCATCGGCGAAAAACCGATCGAGATGGAAGTGCTGCTCAGTTTAGCGATTGAGATTGCCGACGCACTCGACGCTGCGCACTCTGAAGGAATCATCCACCGTGACATCAAGCCTGCGAACATTTTTGTCACCAAGCGGGGACACGCGAAGATTCTCGACTTCGGTCTGGCCAAGGTCACTCTTCCGCGCAGTACTGGCACCCAGATTGCCGCTCAGGAAACGCAAACAGCCTCCGATATCGATGCGGTAAATCTGACCAGCCCAGGAACGGCGATGGGAACGGTAGCTTACATGTCACCGGAACAGGCGCGGGCAAGGGAGTTGGATGCCCGCACCGACCTATTCTCGTTTGGTGCGGTGTTATATGAGATGGCGACCGGGGCTTTGCCCTTTCGGGGAGAGAGCACCGCAACTCTTTTCGAGGCCATTCTGAACCGCGCTCCAGTCGCTCCTGTGCGCTTGAATCCGGATCTGCCACTCGAACTGGAAAGGATCATCAACAAGGCTCTGGAGAAAGATCGCAATCTGCGCTACCAGCACGCCTCCGAGATCTGTTCCGATCTAAAGCGACTGAAGCGGGACACGGAATCCCACAAGCACCCTGTGGTGGCGACTGAAATCGAAGAACCGGAATCCGTACCACTGACTGCAACTGTGCCTGCAGCGCGCGCGGGTGGGCTGTCCACAGGAAAGAGCGCGCTCGAAGGAGCGCCTACCCGTGGCATCTCCGGAATCAAGCGGCACATCGTCCCTTTGACCATTGCCATCGGTCTGCTTGTGCTCGCTTACGCCGGAGTCGGCATCTATCTGAAAACGTCCAAGACGGGCGGTATTGATTCCATCGCCGTTCTACCTCTCGAGAATCGGAGCAACGATCCCGACGCAGACTACATTTCCGATGGGATCACAGAGAGCATCAACAACAGCTTGGCGCGGTTGCCCGGTCTGAAGGTGACTCCCCATAGTGTTGCGTTCCATTACAAGGGGAAGTCGACGGATGTCCAAAAGGTCGGCGACACACTTGGCGTGCAATCCGTACTCACGGGCCGGGTTTCGCTGCGAGGAGACGATCTCACCATTGGCGTCGAACTCGACGACGTTCGTGACGGCAAGCAGTTATGGGGCGAGCAATACAACCGCAAGGTGGCTGATCTCCTCGAAGTACAAACCGACATCGCCAGAGAGGTATCTCAGCGGTTGCGCTCGGAACTCTCGGCGGCGGATCAGCAAAAGCTGACGAAAGGCTCAACCGACAATCCCGAGGCCTATCAGCTTTATCTCAAGGGTAAGTACTTTACGAATAAATTTACCAAAGACGGGTTTGGTAAAGGCATTGAGTACTTCAATCAAGCCATCGCCTTCGACCCGAATTATGGTTTGGCGTACAACGGTTTGGCGTACAACTACATTAATCAGGACGATTGGTTCATGCCTCCCAACGAAGCAGGACCGAAAGCCAGAGACGCCGCTAACAAGGCATTGGCGATCGACGACGGTGATGCTGACGCGCACGTTTCACGCGCAATCGTCGCCCACTGGTACGAGTGGGACTGGGCCGCCGCGGAACGAGAGTTCAAAAGGGCCATAGAGTTGAATCCCGACGACTCGGAAGCTCATGGATATTACTCCTGGTTTCTGGCACCGATGGGACGAAAGGACGAGGCAGTTGCGGAAGCTAAGCGATCTCAGCAACTCGATCCATTCTCCTCGTTGGCGAACTTTATTGTGGGGTCGGCTTTGGTCTTTACACGCCAGTGGGACCCGGCGATCGAGCAACTGCGTAGTGCTAAGGAACTTGATCCAAGTTTCTGGTTTGCTCCCTGTTTCCTGGGCCGGGCCTATGAACATAAAGGAAGACTGCCGGAAGCGATTGCCGAGTTTCAGCGCGCGCTCGAACTGGAGAAAGAGAATCCCGAAATTTGGTCAGGCCTGGGGCACGCCTATGCGTTGTCGGGAAACAGAATCGAAGCACAAAGAGTGCTGGATCGTTTGAAAGAGTTGTCGGTGCACAGCTACGTTGCGCCCTACGATTTTGCTGTCATTTATGCGGGTCTGGGAGAAAAGGACAAGGCAGTCGCGTGGCTCAATCGAGCTTACGCGGAACGCTCATATTACATGCCGGTTTATCTGACTACGGACGCTCGTCTGGATGGTCTCCGCTCAGACCCGCGCTTTGCAGACCTCCTGCGGCGCGTCGGACTACCACAGTAGCGCAAGCCGTTCGGTGTACCCGCCGGTGCAGTGCCAGGCTTAATCCGCTGGGCGCTCATGAACTTCCAATAAATAGGCAATACTCTTAGCGATTCCTGCTGTGTCTTTGGACCAGGAGCGCCCAAGCGGAACCGAGGGGTTGGGCCTCGTCGGCATCGAGGAGCGGCTGAGGCTTGCCTGTGGTTGACCCTGCCCGAATCGCGTACTCCAGGCGTTTTCCCTCAACTGTCGAGAACAGCTATTACACTCTTTGAGAATTCTCACGTTTTCCGATCCGCGCCCCCACGTTCGCCATATCGGTTCCCAAGTCGATCGATATTACCAGTTGGTTACTATGGAGGACGGACTTCGAACGCTCGACCTCCTATCCCGTCAATTTTGGAGCTGCCTGGCAGGTCATCTACCCACAGTGTTTCGCCATCACAAAATTTTGTTGTGGCCAATGATGTCTTTCCTGATGACTTTGCGCTGTTAGAGATATGAGGCCGAGAACCTTCCGTTCAGGGTTCGAATACGGCCCTTCACACATAAGTGCGGAGCGCGGGTGAGTAAGCACCGTGCCTGACATTATCGCGACAACCGCATGGCGGGGGTCACGCGGTGGCTGCGAGGAAAGGAGAACTCACATGAAACTCAAGACCAACATCAAGGCCGGACGGCCCAGGCCGTAAGCATAACCGCATCGTTTCGTTAGTTTTCCGTGGGGGCATGTCGCCTTGCCGCGACGCGAGGTCATGTCCTCAGAGAATCAGCCGAGCTGAGGAAAGGAAAAACTATATGAAACTCAAGACCAGAATCAGGGCTGGACGGTCGAAGCCCTAACCTCAACACAGTCGTTCCCCAATCCTCGCGGGGCACTTGCTCTCTGCGAACAAGAGCGCGCCTACTAACTCGAAAAAACAAAAGGAGGATCCATGTTTCACCGCAACGCAAAAGAGACAAGAATAAACAGACATTTCGCCCGGGTGAAATCGGCGGCATTGGCCGTTCTTACGATTACTTTTGTCGGAACACTGCTCGCAAACGCTCAGAGCGGCGCGCCAGTTGCCGCGAATCGCAACACCCCGAGCGTGACAACCCTGGGAAATCGCGTTCTCCAAAAAACAACCTTCATGATCAGTACTTCGTCCATCCCCGCGGTTTGTAGCACGTCAGGTTGCGTCGCTTCGACACCGGTGTTTTCAAAGTCTGTACAATGCCCAAGGCCCGCAGGGCAGACCTGTACGTTCTATCTCCATCTCGAATCGACGGTGAACGGTACAGCTCTCGACAATGAATTGTTCAAGTTCTTGGTGAATGGCGTCGCTCCGACACCCGGCCCCACGGATAGCAACGGATTTACCCGTTGGGATCTGGGTGACCCCGATTCCGGGGCGATCCAGGGCGAGGCTCGATCTTTTGCCGTGGTGGCCAAGGTAAGAAATAGTTCCGCCAACCAGAGTCATGCAGTCGAAGTCGACATCGCCTGCGAAGACCAAACCGGGGATGGTTGCTCAGCCACGATGGCCTTTGCCAGCTTGAGTATGGCCGTGTACACGCCATAACTGAAGTTCAAGAGTTGTGCGATGAGTGTTGTGGGAATTGGCCGACACTGTGCTGTCGGCCAGCGCCCTCTCTGTGCCTAACGGGGAAACGCAAGACAAAGCGTCAGGACTCGGTACGAGCCTTCGCCAGCGCGAAACAGGTCACTACCAGTTTGGACAAAACCACAACGTTTGTAGAATTCGATGGCGTGCGTGTTGGCTTCATGGACTTGAAGCCAACATGATTCTGACTTCATCCGCTCCGCAAACGACAACACGTCCTGCATTAGCTTTTTACCTATTCCGTTCCCGTGAAATCGGTAGAAGAGGTAGAGCCGCTTGAGTTCGAAGGAGGAGAATGATCTCGCGCCTTCATCAGTCACAGCAGCGGCATAGCCGACAGCGCTCTTTCCGATGACCGTCTCGGCAATCCATAGTCGAATGCGATTGTTAGCCAGCATTCGACTAAAATCAGCTGGCGACAGTTCAGCATCGACGTAGGTAACCAGGTCACTGCCGTTTGTGATCCCCGCGTATGTTTCCAGAATAGTGGCTTGCGCGACAAGGGAAAGGACTCTTTCGTCGCCGGGTCTACACAACCTCGTGGCGAATTCCATCTCTTTTCATTCCGGGCGGTTAATGCCGTCTCCGTCGAGCCGCCAGAAACACCACGTCCAAAGCGGATTCGGTACTCACTCGAGCGCGTTCGCAACTTCTATCCCTGACCTGGGAGCGCTCCGTCGGAGTATAGATTCTTGCTTTGGCCGAACGCAACTCTGACGTGCGCGAACCTTTGCAGCTCTTGTAACATCCTGATAGGACTCATTGAGACTGACTTTCTTGCGGCCCTGGCATCAAACCTGTCAGACTCTTGATTCAGGATTGAATGCACGCCACTCTGCGTCGCGGGAGAGGACGTTCTTTCGACTGAAAGACCTATGAATCGGGCTCTGGAAGTACTTCCATGAAACGCATATTCTCGATCAGTCTGATCATCTTCGCGGCTGATTTGTTTGCCCAGAACGCGATTCCCCCAGGTACCATCCTTCCAGTTTCCTTGACCACTTCCCTGAACTCACGAAAGCTCAAGCCTGGCCAGGAAATAAGAGCGCGAGTAATGCAGGACGTGCCGCTATCGCCCCAACCGACGATTCGTGCTGGCGCTAAAGTTCTCGGGCATGTGGTGGATGTCAGACCGCCGAATGGCGGAAGCGACGCGCAAGTCTCCCTCCGCTTTGACACTCTGATGATTTCAATGCGGCGGATACCGATTACTACAAATCTGCGCGCCTTGGCATCGATGATGGCAGTCGAGCAAGCCCAACTTCCGGAAAACGGCCCCGATCGCGGAACCTCTGAGAACGCGTGGACCACCGATCAGATCGGAGGCGAAGTCGTCTACCGCGGCGGCGGCCCGGTTGCCAACGGACTGCAGGTTGTCGGAGAGCCAGCGCCCAACGGTGTTCTGGTTCATGTCTCGAGCAAGCCCGGCACCCAGTGCCGCGGAGAAGTCGAGGGCAACGACCGCCTCCAAGCCCTGTGGGTATTTTCCTCCGATGCCTGCGGAATCTACGACCTCGAGAACCTGAAGATCATCCACGCGGGACGAAATGATCCCGTCGGTGAGATTACCCTGGCATCAGACAAAGGCAATATAAATGTCAGGGCCGGCAGCGGCATGCTCTTGCGGATCATCAGCGCTCCCTGACTCCTTGGGCACTCCCCGCTTTGGGTTTACAATGAACTGCTCGAACAAATGCCTAAATTATCATCTCTAAAGAATCACGGAGGAATCCCATGAAACTAACCCCCGGAAAGCTCTCCGGCCTGAAAAAAGTCTCCACCCCCCAAGGCGTCATCCAAGCTGCTGCGATGGATCAGCGGGGGTCTTTGCAGAAGGCTTTGGCTAAGGAAAAAGGCGGTGAAGTCAGCGATGCATTGATGGAGGAATTCAAGTCGCTGGTTGCTGAGGTTCTTACGCCGCATGCTAGTGCGATTCTGCTTGATCCCGAGTGGGGGCTGCCCGCGTCGAAGCGACGCGCTAAGAATGCTGGGCTGTTGCTCGCTTACGAAAAGACCGGGTACGACAAGACCGGCCCCGGGCGCCTGGGCGACTTGCTTGATCATTGGTCGGCGCGCCGGCTGAAAGAAGCGGGGGCGGACTGCGTCAAGATTCTGCTTTACTACACGCCCTTCGACCCGAAGAACATCAACGACGCGAAGCATGCGTGGGTGGAACGCATCGGCGATGAATGCCGGGCCAATGACATCCCATTTTTCCTGGAGTTTGTCGGCTACGACGAAGGCGCGGACGAGAAGGGCTTCGATTACGCTAAGAAGAAGCCGCAGATCGTGATCGAGAGTATGCGCGAATTCAGCAAAGACCGCTACGGCGTTGACGTGCTGAAAGTAGAAGTTCCCGTGAATATGAAATATGTCGAAGGCGCCAAAGCCTTCACCGGACAGAAAGCGTACAGCAAGAAAGAGGCCGCCGACCTGTTCCTAAAGGCCGCGTCGGTGGTCAGTAAGCCGTTCATCTATTTGTCCGCCGGCGTGAGCAACGCGGAGTTTACAGAAGCTCTCGAACTCGCCGGAGAATCAGGCGTGAAATTCAACGGCGTGCTCTGCGGACGCGCCACCTGGAAAGAAGGCATCCCGATCTACGCCAAGCAGGGCGCGGATGCTTTCCGCAAATGGCTGCAGACAGAGGGCGTGAAGAATATCAATAACGTGAACGAGCGCCTGAAGGCTGCCACGTCGTGGCACTCGATCTACGAGGTCGAACCGGCTATGGCTAGTGTGTAGCTTCGAGACGAGGCTTGTAGGGCTTGCTGACAAAGAGTCTAAAGAGTCGTTGTTGTCATCGCGAGCGCAGCGAGGGATCTGCATTTTCAGTTTCAAGGCAAACGGCAGATTCCTTGTCGCCTTCGCTCCTCGGAATGACAAGTCGGGTGGTGGCACAATTTTCAAGGCAACATAATGAATGATGGCAAAACCGCCCTCATCACCGGCGCGTCCGGCGGCATCGGATACGAACTGGCGAAACTGTTCGCCAAAGATCATTACAACCTGGTCCTTGTAGCCCGGGGCGCACCGAAGCTCACGCAAGTCGCCGACGAACTTCAGCGCCAGTTTGGTATCTCGGCAAAAGCCGTGCCGCTCGACCTTACCGCCGCGGCCGCTCCGCAATTCCTGTTCGATCAATTGCAGCGCGAAGGCATTGCGGTAGAGATTCTAGTGAACAACGCCGGCTACGGCGTGCTCGGCGAGTTTTCGAAGGTTTCGCTCGAAGAAAGTCTCGGACAGATACAGCTGAACATCACCGCACTCACTCACCTCACAAAACTCTTTCTCGGCCCGATGATCGGGCAGCGCTCCGGCAAGATCATGAACGTGGCTTCGACGGCAGGATTTCAGCCCGGCCCGCTCATGACCGTTTACTACGCAAGCAAAGCTTACGTCATCTCGTTTTCCGAAGGACTCGCCAACGAGTTAAAAGAATCGGGCGTTACCGTGACTTGCCTTTGCCCGGGGCCAACGGAGACCAACCTGCAGGAACGTGCGGGGATGGAAAACACCAGGCTGGTCAAAACCCTTCGACCGATGGATGCAAAGACGGTCGCCCGCGACGGCTATCGCGGACTGATGGCGGGCAAGACGCTGGTCATCTCCGGATTCCGAAATTGGCTGGTGGCGGAGTCGGTGCGATTCAGTCCGCGGAAGCTGGTGACGGCGGTTTCGCGGAAGATGCTGGATAAGACGGAGTAACGCCACCCAAGCGGAGCGAGCTCCGTCTCTACAGAAAAACGGCAGCGACCGTGCTTGCGACGTCTCACGCTACGAAATAACACGGGTGGGGAAACGGGCTTGACCACCGGCGATTGTGTATGTACACTATGTGCATATCAGCGAAGAAGAAGCATCCACTAGGGCACAGAGATGCTTTTTGAGTGGGATGAGGGCAAACGGCAGTCGAACATCGCTAAACACTACATTGATTTTCGGGACGCCATACGTGTTTTTGATGGTCCAGTGTTCGAGACAACGGCCAGCCGTCGCGGGGAAGAACGCAGAGTCGCCATCGGCTCAGTGGAAAATATCGAGATCGTCGTGGTTTACATAATGCGTGGCCAGCGACGGCGGATCATTTCAGCAAGGAGGGCGCATCGCAGTGAAAGGCAAGATTACGCGAACCACCTCAAGCTCGCGGACCAAGGGCAAAACTGACTTCACACGCTTGCGCCAGATGCGGGATGCGGACATCGACGACTCCGACATTCCCAAGCTGGATCGATCGTTCTGGAAACACGCAAAGCTCACGATGCCGGAACCCAAAGACCGTCTGACCATCCGGGTTGACCATGATGTCGTGCAATGGCTCAAGCGGGCCGGCAGCGGCTACCAGACCCGCATCAACGCGATTCTGCGGTCGTATATGAAGGCCCAGTCGGAGTAGGGGAGCCAGCCGACGTCCCTATTTTGCCGCCACCCAAGAGCCCGCACTCTCGCAGAGAACGCAAGAAGGGCAGGGCCCGCGTTTGTGTGTGGTGAGGGTTTCGGCCGGCCCCCGTCTTGTCTTCATACGAAGTCCTTCGTCTCATTGGGAGTTAGCAGCCCGGGGTGCAAGTAGCGGATTTCCTGCGAGTCGGGCGACGTAGTCGGCTACGCGATCTCACGAAGCACTTGGCAACGGACGCGGAGATTCGGCTTCTGCAAAACCGCGCCTTATTTATCCGACACGGGAAGAGTAAGTACAGGGTCAAAACAAGGCTGCCGAAGCGGTTCTTCCACTCCCGCGGCGTGCCCGCGCCCAGCAGTTGGCGCAGGATCAGGCTTAGATTGAACGCGCCCACGTGGATCAGTTGCCGCTTCCAAATGTTTTCCTGTCCGCGCAGATGGCAGCGCCGCATCGCGCCCGTCTCGTAGCAGTGCGCGAAGCTGCGCTCCACTAACTCGCCGCGCCGCCGCAGTAAACTCTTGCCATACTCACCCCGCACCCGCCGCCGGTTGGCATACACCGCTTGCTGCTCGGCCTGTTTGCCCGCCCAGTTCCGCCGTCCCTTCTGTTTCTTCTCTGGGATGTAACTGCGCACGCCATACGCCTTCATCCGCCTCACCACCGCGCCGCTGTGATAACCCTTGTCGGTCACCGTCTCTTCGATGCCGGCCACGTTCACCTTCGGCGCTTCGTGGGGCCGCAACTCCGCCTCGCGCCCGACCTGCTCCGCCACCGCCATCCCGGCTTCGCACAGCGTCTCATCCAGCGTGGCCGGGTCGCCCTGATCGGCGCCTTGCAGCGTGACCGCCAACACCGCGCCCGTGTCCAGATCGACGGCGTGCTCGGCTTTGTGCGCCAGATGCGTGCGCCCATCCTTCATCTTCGCGATCCGCGCATCGCCATCCGCTGGGCTCTTCCACTCCTTATTCGACGTCCGCTTCTTGCGCTTGCGATCCAACCGCGCCAAGTCTTCCCGCGTCGGGGTCGCGATGCCCGAGGCCTTCGCCAGCCCCCGCAGAAACTCCTCGTAACTCTCGCCCGTGTCCCGCCGCACGATCGAGCGCATCGCCGCGTTCGCCTCCAGCGTCGTCGCATCAATCGCGATCCGCTGGCCTTTCAGTAACCCACGATCGGCCAGCACGCCCAACACCCAGCCGAATACTTCGCGATGCGTGTTCAGATCAATCAGCCGCCGCGTGCGCGAAATCGTCGAGTGATCCGGCGTGTACTCGTCCAGCGCGATGCCCACAAAACGCCGCAGGGCCAGCGAGTCCGCCAACCGCCAGGCAATCCCGCGCTCCGCTCCGATGCCCTCGAAATACCCGATCAGCAGCGCCCGAAAGTAAATCCCCGGCGTCAGCGACGGACGCCCGTTCTTCTCGGCATAAAACTTCGCGCACCGGCCCTCGACAAACTCGTCGAAGCCCTCGGCCTCCAGCAACTCATTCAAACGCTGATAGAACGGATGCCCCGGAGCTGATGCCAACTCCGTGTGCGCGATCCACAAATCTTCTTGCTTCTCCCGCTGCTTGCGCGTCCCCATCGCCATGCGCCGATTCTACAAACCAAGCCTGTGGATACCTCAACACTTTCTGGTCACGAATCCGAACTTGCACCACGGGCTGTTAGGCCCAGAGCAGCCACTAGCGCGTCTAGCACAGGTAGACAATCTTTATAGGCTTTCGCTAAGTCGTTGAAGCTCATCTGGACACCTTGGCCGTGAGCAACGGATTGTCGGTTGCTGTAAATGCTGTCCCATGCAAGGTGGGAGTTGCCGCTTATAACTAGACCATTGAAATGTGTATGGTAGGCGACATCAAATCTCTTCAAGATTTTGCCGAGGTCATCTATAGAGAACCGCTTTGTGACGTACTGAACCGTCTTGATGGCAACTTGAGTCAATTGCATATCTGTCCCGCGAGCGCATCTACGCTCGAAGATTAGAGGTATTCTCGTTTCCAGTTCAGCGCAGATGTAGATAAGCAAATATTGAACCAAAAACATTTCTATCTCTGTAGCCCAAGATTTTGTGGCGTCCAGATGGTTCTTGCAAGACAGCAGCCGATAATCAATGCGGCCGAACGTCATTTCTTCTCTGGCACACCAAAGAGGTTTTTTCCGCCCGACTGATTCTGCTTGGAACCACTTCGTCGTTAGTAGTCGCCTTGGTAGTCCATTCCGCATATTTCTCATCCTTGACTAACTCTTTGAAGCGATCCTTCATGCCTGGTCGGTTTACTTTCTCGTCGGCGAGATGTCGCGCAAAGGAAATAAAAACTGAATCGCACACGGCGGCGTTTAGCCCCCGATGAATATGAAACGGGCGATCTCCAAGGCTTTTCACTATGGCCTTGGCCGTGTCTGTGAACTGTTTCGTGTATTGCTGGGTTTCTCCGTTCTTGAGTTCTCTGTGCTCCTTAATAAAGTCATTGAGAAATTGCTTCATGGGATGCTTGTACTTCTCCCCATTGTTCAAGAGAGCGATCAACCTCAGAATTAGCTCAACATCCCGCATCCTCGCATCTGGCTTCTTCCTTCCCAGTATGTCGCGCCACTCCTGTAGCGTATTCAGTTTTTTCAAGAGTGCGTTGAAAGTTCCGTCATAAAGACAATTGCGAATCTCTTGCCCATTCAATGCAACGCCACCGCTGTTCAACCTCTCGAAGACTTGGAATATGCTTCCGTCATCCTCTGGCTCAATTTGCCTCATCAGAAATGCACGAAGAACTGAATTGTTCAATCTGTTGAATGCTTGGGCGTTGTTTTCCTTGAGCGACTGGTAAGTCTGGTCCAGATAAGGACTCTTTTCGTGGAGGCCCACAAGCACAAATGGCTTTGTACCTTTTGCCCGAGCCTCACCAAATAGACCGGAGAAAAAGTAGAAGATTGTCTTGAGTCGCTGGTGGCCGTCGATTACTAATAGCGCACTGTCTTTCCTTCGCTGATAAAGAAATACGGGCGGAACTGGCAGACCCAACAAGAATGATTCAATTAGTTTGCTCGCTTGGGTTTGATTCCAAACGTAGCCGCGCTGTAGAGTCGGAACCAAAATTTGCTTTTTCGACCATTTCTCGACCAGAACCTCTAGCGTGTAGTCTGCGGGATAAGTGAGTATTTCATAGACGGGCAGAGATTCTTGCTCGTCCTCCTTTTCGCTAGTAATCGGTTCGAGAAACTTGTCTTCGTCCATAAGCAGTCTCCCTTCGGGGCTTGGCCTCAGCGGCATCGTACACCTTTCGCAAAGGGCACGAAAGATGGGGCACATCTCGCTCATGGTGCTGCATGCAAAGTGCAGCGATCCTTCGTTCGAAGTCCTTGGCTTTGCCAAGGACTCCGCTGCCTCAGGATGACGGCGGGCGTAGGACGAACGCTCCTCACCGGCGGGCAGAACAGCGGATTCCTCACGGGAAAAGCCGGTTCGGAATGACAATGGTTGGATGGTTTTCCGCTCACGAAGGGAATACCTATACCATTCGACGCTCCCACCTTTCGCAAAGGGCGCGAAAGATGGGGCACCCCTCGTTTCTGGTGGTGTCCGCAAAAAAGTGCATGGATGCTTCGTTGGGAGTCCTTGGCTTTGCCAAGGACTCCGCTGCCTCAGGAGGACGGCAACTTTCCCACCCTGACGTCGAAGAGCACGATGTTGGATGGGCTACCCTCGGAGTCGAAAGATCCCGAGGTTCGCGGCTGCCTGCTTTTGCTCCCGATAGGCATCCCGCCGCGCACTCGCCCGGACAAATTCCTACAGAGAACTCCCTTCGATCTTTTGCCACTATCGGCAGACACTGGGTCCCTCGACTTCGCAAGATCGTCCGCGAGCGGACGATCTTTCTCCGCTCGGGATGACAGAGTGTTGTTGAGCAGGCATGATGCTCCCCCGCCGGTTGACAAGTTTCGATGCTCCCACCCCGGCGCAAAGAACGCGCTAGGATGGGGCACCCTTCCTCTTTGTGCTGCCTGCAAGTGCAGAGCTCCTTCGTTGGGAATCCTTGGCTCTGCCAAGGACTCCGCTGCCTCAGAATGACAGCGGCCGGACGGGGGACCGCGGCCATTCGATCTCATCCGAAGATTAGGCCGTCTGGTTGGCGGAGGAGGTGCCAGGCTTCGCGGTAGTGGGCGTAGGGATCGCGGCGAGTGTATCCTTTCGGTCGGAAGAGCAATGAGCGGTGCTCCGTCACCTCGCGGACGGGCAGGATGTACCAGGTTTGTTCGGGCAGAATGTAGACGGCTACGAAATCGATCTCGGAGGCGGTGTAGGCGAGAGACCTTCGGTTGGCTCGATGGTGGGTGCCAACCAGATAGAGTCCGTTCAACATGTGGTTGGTGGTCTTGACCTGCACGCGCCACATGTGGCCGCCGCTGTCCACGACGAAGTCGTAACGCTGCATGTGGCCATAGGGCAGCGAGAGGGCAAAGCCCAGGCTCGAGGCCTTGGATAAGAAAGCCAGTTCACCTTGTTCGCCTTCTTTCGGTCTGGCGCCGCCCTGCAGTGAGGCGTGCCGGGCGCGGCTCTCCTCGGACGCTGGAATGCGTCTTCGGGAAGCGCGCCTGGGTTCGCCCATTGCTTATGAATAGCTGGGAGCTGTGACAAAAGAAAAGGCGCAAGCCGGAGCTTGCGCCTGTTTTTCTCTCTATTTTTAGAATAGCAAATCCCGAGGATAAACATGACATGGTTTTCAGATTTATTTTGTGTGTTGAATCAGGGGTTTGGCGGGAATTGGGGGTCTCGGGGGGCTTGACAAGATTTTGGACAGAACCGGATTTTGAGTAAATTCCGGTTGGTGCTCGTCAGCAGCGTCAAAACACAAGGTCTCTCGACTCGCTCGGGGTGACAGAGTTGGGAGTAGGCTCTCTTACTCCCACTCGATCGTGCCGGGTGGCTTAGACGTGATGTCATAGACCACGCGGTTCACGCCTTTTACTTCGTTTACGATGCGGCTGGAGATGGTTTTCAGCACCTCGTGCGGGAGCGGGACCCAGTCGGCGGTCATGCCGTCTTCGGAGTGGACGGCGCGGATGGCGCAGGTGTTGGCGTAGGTGCGCTGGTCGCCCATGACTCCGACGGACATCACCGGAAGCAGGACGGCGAACGATTGCCAGATTTTCTGGTAGAGGCCGGCTCGCTTGATTTCGCTGACTACGATGTCGTCGCACTCGCGCAGGATGGTCAGGCGCTCGGGCGTGACTTCACCGAGGACGCGAACTGCCAAGCCTGGTCCGGGGAAGGGCTGGCGCTGCAGAATTTCTTCGGGCATGCCGAGGTCGCGGCCGATCTTGCGGACTTCGTCTTTGAACAATTCTCTGAGTGGCTCGATTAGCTTGAGCTTCATTTTCTCGGGCAGTCCGCCGACGTTGTGATGCGACTTGATGATTTGCGATGGGCCGCGGACGGAGCGCGACTCGATCACGTCGGGATAGAGCGTGCCCTGGACGAGCCATTCGACTTCGCCTTCTTCTTTTTCGATGCGATGGGCTTCTTCGTCGAAGACGGCGATGAATTCGTTGCCAATGATTTTGCGCTTTTTCTCGGGATCGGCGACGCCGGCGAGTTTGCTGAGGAAGCGATCGGTGGCGTCGACCGCGACTACGTGCAGTCCTAGCTTGTCACGGAGGTTCTGCTGGACTTTTTCGAACTCGTTTTTGCGTAGCACGCCGTTGTTCACGAAAACTGACGTCAGGCGCGATGGACCTTTGCCATCTCGCAGAGCGCGATCGACTAATGTCGCGGCTACGGCGGAGTCCACGCCGCCGGAGAGCGCGCAAATGGCGCGGCCGTGGCCCACTGTTTGCCGGACGTTGGCGATGGTGGCATCGATGAAGTGTTGCGGCGTCCAGGTTGGTTTGGCTCCGCAGATCACGAGGGCGAAGTTGCGCAGGATGTCGGTGCCGTGCTGGGTGTGGCGTACTTCGGGGTGGAATTGTACCGCGAACATCTTTTTGTCGGGATTCTCGATGGCGGCTACGGCGTTGGGCGAACTGGCGGTCAGGCGGAAACCGGCGGGCAGGTCCACGGCTTCGTCGCCGTGCGACATCCAGACGGAAAGCTTGCTGGGTACAGACTGAAATAAAGGTGAGCCATCCTTGATTTCGACGTTGGCGTGGCCGTATTCGCGTTTGTCGGCAGCGCGTACCTTTCCACCGAGGACGTGGACCATCAACTGCAGGCCGTAGCAGATGCCGAGCACGGGCAGGCCGAGGTCGAATACGCGGCGGTCGGTGTTGGGAGCGTCCTGATCGTAGACCGAGCAGGGGCCTCCGGACAGAACGATGCCTAAAGGCAAATGGCTGCTGATTTCGTCGAGGCTCGCGGTGCAGGGAAGGACGACGGAGAAAACATTTTGTTCGCGGATGCGGCGCGCAATAAGTTGGGAGTATTGCGCTCCGAAGTCGAGGACTACGATAGATTGGGTTTCCACGGACGAGTGTCTCAAATCGCGGGGGGAGTGTAAAGGGGGATGGGCTTCTGGCTTCTGGCTTGTGACTCTTCGCGCCTGTCATCGACGAGGCCCGCGACAGAGGTCGCGTTTTCCTTCTGTGCAACCAGAAGGGGTTGGTGTTGCGGGCAGAATGCAAAGATCCTTCGCTTTGCTCAGGATGGCAGCGTAAGTAGTGTTAGCTGTTGGCGGGGATGTCGCTGAGAATTAGTTCGGTGGCATCGACTGCGGGGCTCGATGAAATATCGAGACCGAGGTGCGAACCCGGCTGAGGTAAGAGTGGCGGAACAGGTTGAACGTTTACCGGCTCGTCGGGCATTTCTGCGATGGCGACGTACGCCGCCAGGCGTCCCATGTAGAGGAAATCTGTGATGGCGAAATAGAAAAGGGTTACTAGGAGCACACCGCCGAGGACGACTCCGGCGGGAAGGACTGCGGCAAATCCCAGGGGGAACGCGACCACCGAAGTGGCGAGTGCGAATACGGTGAGGTGGGCGAGGCCGAACCAAGTGCCCACCGCGAAGATTGATCCCAAGCGATTACGGCAGAGATGGACTGCGGCTGCAATTGCGCCGAATGTGTCTTCACCGTTGGCAACGACGAATATGGCGGCGAGAGAAAGAATCCAGTTCAACGTCGACCAGGCAAACCAGACCAGCATGGTGACGGTTAGCATGATTAGCAGTGCACCGCCGGGCGCGGGATTGGCGGGCCGTGACACGGCTCCGCCTAGGAGGATGGCGGTCCAGCAGCCTACGATGGCTGCGAGCGTCGCGCCCAGACGAAAGAAGTTCAGTGCGAAGAGGGAGGGCAAGCGCCAAATCTTTTCCTCTTTGCGTTCTGAGGTTGAGATGTCAGTTTCCCGAAAATAAGCAAGCAGGGCTTCCAGTGTGGCTGCCCGGGCTAACGAAGAAACTACGATCCAGGCAGCTCCCAGGGCCAGTAACAGCACGACTCCGGTCTCGACCACGCGAAATGCGCTGCCATGAAAAACGTGCACGATCGCGCGAGAGATCAGGACAGGCTGGCCGGTTCGCAGCAGAAGCAAATCGGCTTTGCTGACTGGCAGTGTGTCGAGATATTCGAAAAAGGAAAATGCGATCAGCAGGGCGGAGGCGGCGCCGAAGCTCCATCGCCAGGTGATCTCGGCCAGGCCGAACGAGGGGCGGCGGAGGATGGCGCGGAAGCCTTCGAGCGTGGGGGAACGCTTCATGCAGGGTTAGGATAGCGCAATTTAGAGACAGTGACCCCGAGCGGTCGGCCGTGGTTAGTCCGAAATACTGCGCGCGAGATCCTTCGCCCGCGCTGGAAAGCGCGGAGCTTCAGGATGACGTCCTGTTAAAGTGTGCGAGTGTCAGGAGATGACTCAGCGCACAACTACGTTGGCGAGTTTGCCTGGCACTACGATCACCTTCACCACCTGCTTGCCGGCAATCGCTGTTTTGATCTTTTCGGCGGCCAGGGCGCGCTCGTGAATTAGTTCTTTCGAGGAATCCACGGGGACTACGATCAGGCTGCGCAATTTGCCGTTGACCTGCACTGGGATTTCAATTTCTTCTTCTTTGGCTAATATTGGATCGTATTTCGGCCACGGCGCGCGAAGCAGACTTCCCTTTTCGCCGAGCATTTCCCAGAGCTCGAAGGCCAGGTGGGGAGCGAATGGCGCTAGCAGGAGCACGAGATCGCGCTGGACTTCTCGCCAAAGTTCGGCTGGAACCATGTCCGCGGGCGAGGGCGCCCGCGCCACACTTTCTTCGACAGCATAGAGTTCGTTGACGAGTTCCATGATCGCGGCGATCGACGTGTTGAAGTGCCAGCGTCCCTGGAAGTCGTCGCTGACGCGTTTGATCGTCTGGTGAATCTTGCGCTGGATTTTGCGGGCTTCGGCCGACAATTCGGACGGAACCGGCTTGCGCCAATCTGCATTGTCTGGCTGGGCGTTCCTTGCGACGAAGCGATAAACCCGTGCCAACGTTCGTCGGATGCCCGCTACTCCTTCATCTTGCCAGTCGAGTTCGCGGTCAGGCGAGGTCGCGAAAAGGGTGTACATGCGGGCGCTGTCGACGCCGTAGCGGGCGATCATTTCATCGGGGGACACGACGTTGCCCAGGCTCTTGGACATTTTCGCGCCGCCTTTAATGATCATGCCTTGGGAAAACAAGCGCTCGACGGGTTCGTCGTTTTTTACCAATCCCATATCGCGCATGAACTTGGTCCAGAAACGCGAGTAGATGAGGTGGAGAATGGCATGCTCGATCCCGCCGATGTACTGATCAATCGGGAACCAGTACGCCGCAGTCTTGGAATCGAAGGGCGCGTGGTCGTTGTGCGCATCGGTGTAGCGATAGAAATACCAGGATGAATCGACGAAGGTATCCATGGTATCCGTCTCGCGGCGGGCGGGACCTCCGCACTTCGGGCAGGTTACATTCACGAATTCCGGAACCCGGCCCAGCGGTGAGCCGCCGGTCAAAGTGATGTCGACGTTGTCCGGCAAGATTACGGGCAAGTCTTTTTCCGGGACGGGGACGATTCCGTCTTTCTCGCAATAAACCATGGGGATCGGTGTGCCCCAGTATCGTTGGCGGGAGATACCCCAGTCCTTGAGGCGATAGGTGACCGTGGCTTTGCCGAAGTCTTTTTTTTCCCCATGCGCGGACATTTGCCGGATTGCTTCTTCGCATTCGAGCCCGTTGAACGGGCCCGAGTTCACGAGCGTGCCATCCATGGTCGTAAACGGAAGCGGTGGTTCGACGCTGGTTTCTTCCGGGTCCGTGGAGCGGGGCACGATCACGATTCGGATCTTGAGGTTGTACTTCCTGGCAAATTCGTAATCTCGCTCGTCATGCGCGGGTACGCTCATGATCGCGCCGGTGCCATAATCCATGAGAATGTAGTTCGCCACCCAGATGGGAATGGGCTCTCCGTTGTAGGGGTTCACGGCAAAGTGGTGGGTATTGACTCCGTGCTTTTCGATGGCGCCAATGTCGCCCACTTCTTTGGCTTTGCGCTGCTCGGTAATCAATTGTTCTACCTGGGCGCGCAAAGGATCGTTGTTCCTCGTGAGTTGCGCAACCAGGGGATGCTGCGGCGCAAGTTGGACGGAGGTTGCCCCGTAAATCGTATCCACGCGAGTGGTGAAAACGGCGATCGAATCGGTTGTGCCGTCGAGTTTGAAATCGACGAGGGTGCCTTCGCTGCGGCCGATCCAGTTGCGTTGCATGGTACGGACCTTCTCGGGCCAGTCGCTGAGCTTGCCGAGGTCGCGAAGCAACTCCTCGGCATATTTGGTGATGCGCAGGAACCACTGCTCGAGTTCGCGCTGCTCAACCACAGTGTCTTCGTGCCGCCAGCAGCGGCCATTCACAACCTGCTCGTTGGCAAGAACGGTGCAACACTTCGGACACCAGTTCACCAGGCTTTTCTTGCGATACGCTAAACCATTTTCGTAGAGCTTCAGGAAGAACCACTGATTCCATCGGTAATATTCGGGCAGGCAGGTTGTGACTTCGCGTGACCAGTCGTAGGCGAAACCGAGCTGATTCATCTGTTTCTTCATGCTCGCGATGTTGCGGAGCGTCCATTCGCGCGGCGGTGTGTTGTTGGAGATGGCGGCATTTTCCGCGGGAAGGCCGAACGAATCCCAGCCCATGGGATGAAGCACGTTGTAGCCGTTCATCCACATGTAGCGGGCGAGGGCGTCGCCGATGGCGTAGTTGCGCACGTGTCCCATGTGCAGGACGCCCGAGGGATAGGGCAACATTTCAAGAACGTAATACTTCGGCTTGGTGGAGTTGGGTTCGGCAGCGTAGAGAGATGCGTCCTGCTGCCAGCGCTCGAACCATTTCGCCTCGATGCGCTGGGCATCGTAGCGGTCTTCACGGACCAAGGTCGTTTTTTCTTCCTGCGGCATAGGTAGGAATGTTGGATACGGGTAAACCCTAAATTCTACAATAGCGCGAGATATATAGGCAGCACGCGGGAGTTAGCGATAGACATCTTTGCGGTGTGCAACTTCCAGGACCAGCACCGTGATCCTTTCATCCTGGATATCGCAAATCAGACGGAAATCGTCAACCCGATACTTCCAAAGGCCGAGTTTGTCACCATGGAGAGGCTTGCCCCATTGTCTTGGATTCTCCGCGGACTTGAGCCGCTCACGGAGAAAACGAACGATGGACTTTTGAGCTGGACCGTTGAGTTTCTTGATCTGCCGTTCAGCGGTCCGGGAAATCTCAATGGTCCAGACCAAGCCTGCGCTCCAGTTCTTCGAGCGTGATGGTAGGTTCGCGACGCTCCAGCGCGGCGATGCCTTTCAGGTAGTCCTCGCGGTCTTCGAGGTATTGCCTAATCGCCTCGCGAGCATAATAACTCTTGCTGCGGCCTGTCTCTTTGGCGAGAGAGTCCAGCTTTTCTTCGAGTTCGGGTTCAAGTCGAATGCCGAGCATCTGTTTAACATGTTAAACGTAGCATATTTGTCGGTGATTGCGCCATTCCTCAAGTGCGGAGCTCTGCTCAACCTGACAGCCGGGGGCGGGTGTCCCTACGTGATTTCATGTGGTCACTAACTTCTTCAGCGCCGCAATGTTTCTTCTGTCATCTCCAGGTTTGTCAATCGGCGTTTCGGCTATGAAGGCGGCATGGAGCAGGCGACGATCATTTAACAAGCGGCGGAAGGGCTCAAGGCCGATGCTTCCCTTCCCGACGTGCTGATGGCGGTCGAGTTTTGATCCGCGGGCGGCTTTGGCGTCGTTGCAGTGCCACACTCTCACATTCTTTAGTCCCACCGTCTCGTCGAGATGCTTTAGCGTTTGGCACCTACCTTCCTCGCTGACGATGTCGTATCCTGCGACGTGGGTGTGACAGGTGTCAATGCAGGCGGCGATCGGAACTATGCCGCGAAGCCTTTCGAGCACTTCTGCGACTTGTTCGAAGCTTCCGCCGAGCGAGTATTCCGACCCGGCTGTGTTCTCTATCAGGATGGTGAGTTTGCCTTTGTCCAGGTCCAATCCTTGCGTTGCTGCTGCGATCGCGGCGGACGTTTGCATCAGACCTGCTTCTCGATCGGCTCCACGAAATGAGCCTGGGTGGAGCACGAGATAATCAGCACATAAAGCCAAAGCGCGCTCTACTTCGCCGCGGAAGGCAGCGATCGACTTCTTTAAGAACAGCGGCGTTGTGCTTGCCAGATTCACCAAATAATTCACGTGAATCGCCATGGGCTTGAGGTCATACTTCTCGCAGAGGCGCATCATCTCATCGCATTGCGGACGGCTGAGTTCATACGGCGCCCACTGGCGCGGGCTGGAGGAGAAGATTTGGAACGTGTTGCAGCCCAGCCGATAGGCGCGTTCGGCGGCATTGTGGACTCCGCCAGCGGTCGACGTATGAATGCCGATGCGGCGCGAGGTCAGGCGGGGCGGGCGCTTGGGCACGGGCAGGTTGAGAATCTCCTGTTCGTGAGCGATGGAACGGGCCATTAAGGCAGTATAGCCAGCCCGGTTTGCGATGCATGCGCTTTCGACGATAGACTTGAATCTTCTGAGGTGTATTCATGTTGGTAGTCATGCAGGCGCACGCTAACGAAGAGCAGGTGCGGGCGGTCTGCCAGAAGATTGAAGCGCTCGGCTATCGCGCCCACTCCATCCCCGGGGCGGAGCGGACGGCGATCGGCATTACGGGGAACAAGGGCGAAGTCGAGCCCGGTACGCTCGAAGAAATGTCGGGTGTGCAGGAGGTCATCCGCGTTACCAAGCCTTACAAGTTGGTCAGCCGCGACATTAAGGAAGAGAACACGGTTGTACGTTTTGCCGGGAGCGATGCCACGATTGGCGGGCCAGCGCTCGCGATCATGGCCGGGCCGTGCGCGATTGAGAACCGAGAGCAGGCGTTTGCGATAGCTGAGCGTGTTCAGCGTGCGGGGGCGCAGTTTTTCCGTGGCGGAGCTTACAAGCCGCGTACTTCTCCGTATTCGTTTCAAGGATTGGGCGAAGAAGGCCTGCAGATCATGGCTGAAGTCCGTGAGAATTTTGGCTTGCGGACAATTACCGAGGCAATCGATCACGAATCCCTCGAACTGGTTGAGCAGTACGCCGACATCATTCAGATTGGCGCCCGCAATATGCAGAACTACTCTCTGCTCCGGCGTGCCGGCCGCTCCAAGCGCCCGGTCATGGTGAAGCGCGGCATGTCCGCCACACTGGAAGAATTTCTCATGGCGGCGGAATACGTGATGAGCGAAGGTAACTACAATGTGATTCTGTGCGAGCGCGGCATCCGCACCTTCGCCGATCACACTCGCAACACTCTCGACCTCAGCATGATCCCTGCCGTGCAGCGGCTAAGCCACTTGCCCATTATTGTTGATCCCAGCCAGGGTACCGGCAAGCGCAACAAAGTCACTCCCCTTTCGCGGGCCTCAGTAGCGGTCGGCGCGGATGGTCTGATCATCGAAGTGCATCATCAGCCGGACAAGGCGTTGTCGGACGGCATGCAGTCGTTGTATCCCGATCAGTTTGACGAGTTGATGGCGCAGGTGCGGCAGATTGCGCCAGTGGTGGGGAGAACAGTCCCGGCGGCTTCAGTTCGCGCAGCTGTGCTTCGGCCCGTATCGTCAGAGCCGGGGCTTGGGTCTTCCGTTGCTCCGCTAACTTGAGAAAGCTTCTATTCATCGTTGTCCTCTCTCCCATTGTTGCGGCCATTGGGTGGTGGTATTTCCAGGAGCGCCAACTTACCGACTACGGTCCGGCTTATCACGAGTACGCCTATATCACCAATGGCAAGAGCAACACGGTTAGTGTGATCGACCTGCGCACGTTCCTGCTCGCCAAGACGATTAAGGTTGGGAGTGAACCCACCGGACTGGCGGTGAACGGCAAGAAGAATGAGATTTATGTGGTGAATGCGGGATCGAGCAACGTGAGCATCATTGATGCCGAGCGCAACGAGGTGGTCGCAACCATCGGCGTGCACGGGAAGCCTTATTTCATCGATGTTTCTGCGGATGGGAAGCGTGGATATGTCGCAAACTCGGCCTCGGCGAATGTTTCCGTGATCGATATCGAAAAGCGAGTTGTAATCAAGAACGTTCGAGTTGGAGCTTCGCCGGGGCTGGCCAGAGTTTCTCTCGACGGCGGAACTGTCGTGGTCAGCAACCGCGGTGACAACACGATTTCGCTGATCGACGCTCAGGGCCTCACGGTACGCAGCACGATTCCGGTGTGCCAGCAACCGGAAGATATCGCGATCCTACCGGACAGCAGCAAAGCGTTCGTTGCATGCGCAGCGTCGGGCCAGGTTGCCTCGATTGACCTGAAGAATGACAAACTGCTGGCTCTGCTGGACGTGGGAAAGACACCTGCACAACTCGCGCTCAAGCCCGACGGCGGCGAACTCATGGTGAGCAACTTCGATTCCGACAATATCTCGATCATCGAAACTGCGACGAACGAAGTGGGCGGCAGCTATTTGATTGGCACTCATCCGGCGCGCGGGCTGGTGACTGCAGATAACTCTCGCTTATACGTCAGTAATTTCGGATCGAACACGGTCGCAGTTTATGACATTGATATCGGCAAAATGATTGCGACGCTGCCGGTGGGTAGCCATCCCGATGGGCTGGCGCTTTCGCAGAGCCAAAACTATTTGCTGGTTCTGAATTCGGGGTCGGGAGATTTGACGGTCATCCAGAAACGCACTCCCAGCAAGAAATTCGAGCCAGGGGAATATTCGTTGCTGACGATGATTCCCGTAGGGGTTCAGCCTAATAACATCGTGGTGAAATCGTTCGTGCTGGGTAAGCCGGTGTCGAAGTAAGTTGTCGTCCTGTGCGAAATAACTGCTCGCTTCGCGAAGCGGTCATGTAGTCGAAGGATCCCCTGGACTACCGAGTTGGCCTTACCGATTCAAGGCATTCTCTTCAAACTGCGGTGAGAACTCCCTGATGCACCGAAGTCAGAGCTGATGGCTGCGGGTCCTTCGACTTCGCATCTGCTTCGCTTCGCGAAGCAGATGCTCTTCTCAGGATGACAATATTATGGAGGTTAGGCGTTTGCGCCGCAGCACTTCTTGTATTTTTTCCCGGAGCCGCAGGGACAGGGATCGTTGCGTCCGACTTTGGCGGCGCCGCGTACTACTTGCTGCACTGCCTGCAGGTCGCCAGAACCGGCCATGCGAGCCTGTTCCAGCTCACGGCGTTTCTTGCGCTGAAACGCTTCTTCGATTTCATCCACCGACGTAGCTAGCTGGCGCGGCGGCTTGCGTCCGTTACCATCCCCGACTGCTCGCGGAACCGGGACACCCGCTTCCGGGCCAACTGCGCCGTCCCCGGGCCGAAGTGGGCCACCCTCGGTTGGCCGCTCCAGAATCTGCATCAGGTAGAGATAGCGAACCGTCTCTTCCTGGGAGCGCCGCATCATGGCTTCGAACATGTCGAAAGACTCGCGCTTGTATTCGACCAGCGGGTCATGCTGCCCGTACCCGCGCAGACCAATGCCCTCTTTCAAGTGGTCCATGTCGCGGAGGTGGTCTTTCCACTGCGCGTCAAGCACGCTCAACATGATCATGCGCTCGTGATAGCGCATGGCATCGGGGCCAATCAGCTTTTCCTTAGCATCGTAGCGGGCTTTGAGCTTGTCGAAGATCGCATCGCCCAGTTCCCCGCGGTTCAGGGTCTCGGGCTTGATGCCTTCCGCGAGAATGTCCACACCGAAGCGGGTGAAAATAGCGTCCTTCAATCCCTTGAGATCCCAGTCGGCGGCGTGAACTTTGACCGCGCAGAACTCGTCCATGAGATCGCTGAGGATGCCGGACACATAATCCTCGAGGATCAATTCCTTCTGATCGACACCTTCGAGCAGTCGATTGCGCAGGCCATAGACTGCCTCGCGCTGTTTGTTCATAACGTCGTCGTATTCGAGCAGGTGCTTACGGGCTTCGAAGTTTTGTGCTTCGACCGCCTTCTGCGAGCTTTCGATGCGGCGTGAAATCATCCGCGATTCGATCGGAACGCCTTCTTCCATGCCCAGCCGTTGGAGCAGGTTGGAGACCCACTCCTTGGCGAAGATGCGCATCAGGTCGTCTTCGAGCGAAAGATAGAAACGGGAGGAACCGGGGTCGCCCTGGCGTCCGGCGCGGCCGCGAAGCTGATTGTCGATGCGACGAGCTTCGTGACGCTCGGTGCCGAAGATATGCAGGCCGCCCACTGCAATAACCTCGTCATGCCCTTTGTCGGTCTCCGCTTTGTGGCGATTGAAAATTTCCGTCCACTGGTCGGTCGGAACCACGTATTCGTTGCCGGCGTAGTACCAGACCGTGCTCTTGGTGTCATCAACAACAGCTTGCACTTTGCCCTGGGCGGCGCGCAGGGGCTGCGCGATTCCCTTCTTCACGCATTCCTGCTTGGCCATGAACTCTGCGTTTCCACCGAGAAGAATGTCGGTACCGCGGCCAGCCATATTCGTGGCGATCGTGACCATTCCCTTGCTGCCCGCTTGAGCCACGATTTCGGCTTCTTTTTCGTGCTGTTTCGCGTTTAAGACCCAGTGCTTGACGCCTTTCTTTTTCAGTAGCTCGGACAGGCGCTCCGACTTTTCAATCGACGTCGTGCCGACCAACACCGGCTGGCCGGTGGCGTGCAATCTTTGAATCTCGTCGGCAGCAGCGAAGTATTTCTCTTTTTCCGTGCGGTAAACGACGTCTGGATTCTCCAATCGCAGCATCGGCTTGTTGGTAGGGATGACCATCACTTCCAGTCGGTAGATCTTCTCGAACTCAGGTGCTTCGGTTTCCGCCGTGCCGGTCATGCCGGCCAGCTTCTTGTACATGCGGAAGTAATTCTGGAATGTGATGGTGGCGAGGGTCTGGTTCTCGCGTTCAATTTTGACGTTTTCTTTGGCCTCGACCGCCTGATGTAAGCCGTCAGACCAGCGCCGGCCCGGCATCAAGCGTCCAGTGAACTCGTCCACGATAATGACTTCGCCGTCTTTCACCACGTATTCAACATCGCGGTGATACAGAGCGTGGGCCTTGACCGCGGTCTCGACGTGATGCTTCAAGTCCCAGTTTTCCGGGTCGGCGATATTGCCGATGCCCAGCATCTGCTCAACTTTTTCCCAACCTTCATCGGTAATCGTGATGCTGCGGTGTTTTTCGTCCATCACATAATCGCCGGTGTATTGCTTAGGCTCGCCGGGAGCAACGTCGATTTCCTCGCCTTTCTCGAGCTTGGGAATAATGCGATTGACCCGGGCGTATTTGTCGGTCGATTCTTCGCTGGCACCGGAAATGATGAGCGGAGTGCGGGCTTCGTCAATGAGGATGGAATCGACTTCGTCGACAATGGAGAAATTGTGGCCGCGCTGCACGCAATCGTGCAGATCGAACTTCATATTGTCGCGAAGATAGTCAAAACCGAACTCGTTATTGGTGCCATAGGTTACGTCGGCGGCGTAGGCTTCGCGACGTTGCTGGTCGTCGAGGTCGTGGACGATGACTCCTACAGTGAGGCCAAGAAAACCATACAACTTGCCCATCCACTCGGAGTCGCGTTTGGCCAGATAATCGTTCACCGTGACCACGTGCACACCGCGCCCGCTGAGGGCGTTCAGATAAACCGGCAGAGTCGCGACCAGGGTTTTTCCTTCGCCGGTCTTCATTTCAGCAATCTTGCCCTGATGCAGAACCATGCCGCCAATCAGCTGGACGTCGAAGTGCCGCATATTCAAAACGCGGCGGCCAGCTTCGCGCACGACCGCGAAAGCTTCTTCCAGTAGCTCATCCAGAACCTCGTTGACCACGCCGGCACGTTCTTTGTCCAGCTCTTTGCGGCGATCCGCGTCGGCTTCAGGCTCGTCGGGAATACTGCTTAGGCGCTCCTGTATCCGCTGGCGGAACGCGTCTGTCTTGGCGCGCAGTTGCTCGTCGGTCAGCGCCCGCGTGGCGGGTTCGAGCGCATTGACGGCCTCGACACGTGGCATGAGACGCTTGATCTCGCGCTCGTTCTTGGTCCCGAAGACCTTGGCTACTAAAGCATTTATCAAATCGAGAATCCTTGGAGGACGGAACTATACCCAGAAATTAGTATATTAGATGCGTACGCGGCGCGTAAGTCGCGCCTTTGCGAGAGAAGCAATTCTCCTGGTCAACTCGACCACCCAGATCAGAATTAAGCGGAATTTGAGCCGATTCATCATCGGGCTTTTCCGAGCGCAGCACCGAATCGCGTTTTCCGGTATATTTTTCCGCTGGCCATGCCGACCTTCTACGATCTCTTCCGCCAATGTGCTGAGCGCTGGCCCGACAACATCGCTCTCGAAATTCAAAGACGTGACCGGGTCGAAAGCAGCACCTACGCCGAAGCGCGACGCATGGCCGAGAGCATCGGACGCTGGCTGACCGAGAGTAAGTTTCAACCGGGCACCCGGATTGCGATCCTGGCGGACAATCATCCGCGTTGGATCGCGGCATACCTTGGCATTATCGCGGCCGGATGCACGGCTGTTCCTCTGGACACGGCATTTCACGCAGACCAAGTTGCGAAGCTGCTTAAAGACAGTGGCGGTTCTCTTTTGTTTTGCGATCGACGGCATTTGGCGATTGCGGAGGAGGCTGTTGGCGAAATTGGCATTGGCATCGTTCTTCTCGACTCGCCGGAAGCGGGCAAGGGCGCCCGCTCTAGACGAGTCATGATTGAACTGGACAGCATCTTTGCGGCGGGACCGGGAAACTTTGTTCCCGTGTCCTCTAAAGATGACGACATTGCTTCCATGCTTTACACGTCTGGCACCACTGCTGATCCCAAAGGCGTAATGCTGACGCACTCCAACCTTATGGGCGAAGTGCGGGGCGTGTTCAGCTGGGCGGAAATTGGCCCTCAAGACGCATTGCTCGGTGTGCTTCCGCTTTTTCACGTGCTCTCGCAAATGGCCAATCTGTTGCTGCCGCTGGTCAAGGGATCGCGTGTGGTCTATCTCGAAACCCTGAATACCACGGAATTGCTTCGCGCCCTGGCAGAGCGTGACATCACAGCGTTCGCGGTAGTGCCGCAGTTTTTTTACCTGATTCACGAGCGAATCTTTAAAGAAGTGAAGCAGCGCGGAAGACTGGCAACGTCGGTAGTTCGGACGATGATGGCAACTACAGGTTTCAGCCGCAAGCTTGGATGGAATCCTGGCCCGATTCTCTTTCCGAAGATCCACAATATTTTTGGCCGTAGAATGCGCTACCTGGTGACGGGTGGTTCACGCTTTGATCCGCAGATCGCGCACGACTTCCATGCATTGGGAATCGACATTCTGCAGGCGTACGGGCTCACCGAAACCTGTGCCGCTGCCTTCATTACTTCGCACCATGACAACGTGATTGGTTCCGTAGGCAAGCCACTCGAGGGTGTGGAAGGAAAGATTGTCGATCCACAACCACAAGAAGACGGAGGCCAACCGGTTGGTGAAATCGCGATTCGCGGGGATATCGTAATGAAAGGTTATTGGAACAAGCCTGACGCGACGGCCGCTGTCCTAAGAGACGGCTGGCTGTATACGGGCGATCTCGGCTACTTCGACGCTGGCGGCAATCTGTTTATTACGGGCCGCAAGAAGGAAGTTATTGTTCTGAGCAATGGAAAGAACATTTATCCGGAGGAAGTCGAAGCGCATTACCTGAAGTCGCCCTACGTTGGAGAAATTGCTGTCGTGGGGCTCGAAGGCGTGGCGGGAGAGGAACGGTTGCATGCAGTTGTAGTCCCGAATTTCGATGTGCTCAAGCAGCGAAAGATCGTCAATGCGAAAGAAGTTCTCCGCTATGACATCGAAAATCTCTCGGCGCAATTGCCCACGTCGAAGCGGATCGGCGGTTATGAAATCTGGCCCGACACCCTGCCGCGAACGACCACTCGAAAATTAAAGAGATTTGAGATCGAAAAGCGGGTGCGAGCAAATCAATTAAAAGGGCGATCGGGCGATTCGGAGGTTAGCCCAGAGAAACCGTTGACTGCGGAAGACGCTGCCTGGCTCGAACAGCCGGATGTGCAGCGGGCACTCAAGATCATTCGAGATGCGGCAAGGGTCAAGCCACCGGTGCTCCGTCCTGGTGACAATCTAGAACTCGATCTTGGGCTGGACTCGATGCAGCGGGTAGAGCTTTTGGTGGCTCTGGAACAGGAAATCGGAGGAGACCTCGCGGAGTCTCGTTTGACCGAAATCTATTCGGTGAGAGAGTTGGTTGACGCGTTGTGCGCAAGCGCCGCCAGCGGCAAAACTGGCGTTGCGCGCGCGCACTTCGCCGGCTGGAGCGCCGTATTGCAAGAAGAGCCTTCAGATCCCGAGTTGCAGGTTTTGCTTCAGCCACAGCCGCTCAAAGAAACGTTCTGGTACATCGTGAGCCGGTTGGCGCAGATCATCGCTCGCGACCGTTTTCATCTACGCGTTACCGGCCTCGAAATGCTTCCTGCGCATGGTCCCTTTATCATTTGCTCCAACCACCAGAGCTTTATCGATCCAATCGTATTGGGCAGCATTCTGCCCTGGCCAGTTTTCCGCGACACGTTTGCCGTGGGGACGAGCGAAATTTTCGGTGGAGGCCTGATGCGAACGCTGGCGCGATGGCTGCGCGTGGTGGTGGTGGATCCCGATGCGAACCTGATCTCAGCTATGCGCGCCGGAGCCTTTGGTTTGCGGCGCGGAGACGTACTCCTCCTTTACCCAGAGGGCGAACGGTCGATTGATGGCGAACCGAAAACGTTCAAGAAAGGTGCCGCCATACTCTCCATCCATCTGCAGGTACCGATCGTGCCGGTGGCGATTGAAGGTTTTCATGAGGCATGGCCCCGGGGAAGACCTTTTCAGAAGTTCGCCCCGCTACAAATCACCTTTGGCGACGCAATTTATCCGCCGCCGGAGGCGGCCGCGTCGGAAGAAAGCTATGAGAAGCTCACGGGCAAGTTAAGAGACCGCGTGGTCGGGATGTGGGAGCAACTTCGAAAACGCTCTCCGTAGAGACGTAGCTCGGCTACGTCTCCGGGTTAGGGCTAAAGGAAACGTTGCGAGCAACGTTTCTACAGAAAGAGCGATTGATGCTTACTTCGCGCGCGGATGCGTCTGGTCATAAACTTCGAGAACGTGCTTCATGGATAGCTGGGTGTAGCGCTGGGTGGTGGAAAGGCGTTCGTGTCCGAGCATCTCTTGAATAGAGCGCAAATCGGCACCCTCTTCAAGCATGTGTGTCCCAAAAGCGTGACGCAGGGTATGAGGATGCACGTCCGGCGACAGTCCCTTGGCTATGGCGATCTTCTTTATGATGCGTCCGACGCTGCGGGTTGTGAGGCGCCCTCCCCTTTGATTGATCAGAAGCGCGGGAGTAGTTTTCCTGCGTTCAGCCAGCACCCGCTGGCGCGCCGGCAAGTAAGCAGCGAGGGCTATTTTCACGGACTCCCCAAAGGGCACGTATCGCTCTTTCTTGCCCTTGCCGCGGATGAGAATGGCCTCCGAACTCAGGCGAATGTCATCGAGATTGATGCCAATCAACTCGGAGTTGCGAATGCCGCATCCGTAAAGCAATTCGAACATGATGCGGTCACGTTCAGGAAACGACGCTACTTCAGGCATCTGTCCGTCGAGCACCGTGTTCATCTCTTCGATCGTGGGCACGCGCGGGAGTTTCTTGGGCAGCTTCGGCGTAGACACCAGCGCAGCGGGATTTTGCTCAACGGCTCCTTCCTGGGCCAGCCAGCGGTAGAAAGAGCGGACTGCCGCCAATGCACGCGCAACCGAGGTCTTGCCGAGTTTGTTTTCGTAAAGATGAGAGAGGAATCCGCGAATGGTCACGTGATCGATGCTTCGCCAATCTCGCGAGCCCACATAAGCCGCAAAACTCTGCAGATCGCCAGTGTAGGCCTTGATGGTGTGAATCGAAGCGTTGCGCTGGCGCAGCGAATGGAGAAACTTCTCGATGGAGTTCTCGACAACGGTTCCGGCGCTCTTTCTGGCCATAGCTGTAAACCAATCTCACCACAGAGTCACAGAGAAAACGGGGTTGTTCTTTGTGACCCTGAGTGAAAACGTCATTGCCTACCTCACCTTCGCCCGCGGATGGTGCTTCTGGTACACGCTCTTCAGCCTGTCGAGCGCAAGGTGTGTGTAGACCTGCGTGGTCGAGATATCAGCATGACCAAGGATGATCTGGACCGTGCGCAGGTCGGCGCCGTTTTCCACCATATGCGTGGCGCAACTGTGGCGCAGCATATGCGGACTGGCATTGCGTCCCATGCTCGCCGACGCCGCTCGAACCAACTGCCAGATGCGCTGGCGAGTCAACTTGTGCGCTCCGCGTCCGAGAAATAGAAGCGGCGAACTCTTCTCCCCGGCCAGCACAGGCCGCGAATGCCTCATATACTCGGCAAGCACTTCCTGCGCCGACTTCCCCAGCGGAACGATTCGTTCTTTATCGCCCTTGCCGCGAACCAGCAGATAACCGAGTTCAAGCTTCAGGTCTTCCAGTTTGACTGCGGTCATCTCCGAGACGCGAAGCGCTCCGGCATAAAAAACTTCAAGCATAGCCCGGTCGCGCAGGGCGATCGCTTCAGCCCCCTTTTGGATCGAACTGGCGCGCGGGCTGCGCAGAAGAGTTTCCATCTCGTCGCGAGCCAGCGACTTGGGCAATACTTTCCACTGTTTCGGCGAGTCAATGTTCAGAGTGGGATCGTGCTCGATCAGCTTATCGAGCAACAGATAACGGTATAAATGGCGCAACGTTGAGAGCTTTCTACCTACGGATCTTCCATCGACGGAGTTGGCGAACAGTTCCTGAATGAACTCTCGGACCTCGTTGCGACGCGCATTCAGGAGAGCGCGCTTGCGTTTTTCGAGAAATTCAATGAACTGACCGACATCGGTGGTGTATGCCGCGACTGTGAGGGGCGCCAGTCCCTTCTCCACTTTCAGGTAGTCGAGAAAGCCGGATACCACGCGAGAGTTTGTTTCGGGAGGCACAAACCTAGTATGCGCGTTATCGGACATTCGAAGAAGTAGTAAGCGAGATGCGGTAGAGACGTAGCTCGGGTACGTCTCCTGTTGAGGAAGAAATCACGTCTCGATTAAATGGATTAAATGATGGACCCATTCGACTCGTCGGCTAGCCGAGACGTTGCAAGCAACGTCTCTACAGCGAAGGGCTCTTCCCGGCAACTTCCTTCAGCACTTCACCGGCATAAATCGCGCCCTCCGGCGTTTCCTCGTGCTTGAAGTATGCGAACACGTTGCGGCCTTGTGCGATGTGTTCGCGGATGCGGTCCACCATGGCACGACGTTCATCGCCGGTATAAGACGGCTTGCGAAAGCGGTAATAGCAAAAGTCGGAGGTAACGACGTCAGGCGTGGTTCGTTCTTCGGTTTCTGCCACGCATAGCGCGCGGTTGCCCTTCTTGAGTAGATCGAAAATCTCGTCTGCGAACCATGAAGCGTGTCGAAACTCAAAGGCGGAAGGAACCGCGCGAGGTAGAACATCCAGGAATTCCTTTAAAACCTTGACATCCGCCTTCATATTCGGTGGCAACTGAAACAGCAGTGGACCCAGTTTTTCGGCGCGTGCGATCGGCTCAATCGTGCTCAAAAAGCGCGGGATGAAATCCTCGGTCTTCTTCAGCCGTTTGATATGTGTGATTACCTGATGAGCTTTGATGCTGAGACGAAAGCCGGACGGCGTAGCCTCGATCCATTTCTGCGCTGTGGTCTCCTTCAGTAGCTGGCGGAATGTAAAGTTGACTTCGACTGCGTTGAGCCGCGTGGAGTAGTACTGCAGAAATTTCGCCTGCGCGAGTTTGGCGGGATAGAAATCGGGCTTCCAGCTTGGATAAGCCCATCCTGACGTGCCCGCGTAGAGTTGTGCCATTTCTCGCTCTTCAGCTTGGTATCGCTAAATTTGAAAATCAGCCGGATTATACCTTCCGGCGTTTTTTCTTGGGTGCGGTCTTCTGTCGCGCGGGCTTGGTGTTCTTCTTTGTTTTCTCTATATCACCGTCCTCGGCCTGGGCTGCCAGGTCTATTCCAGTTTCCTGAGCGGCGGCTTCTCCAATCCCCGCGAGCTTTGGCAGTTTCTGCTTGAGTGTCACCACAGGCTCGAAGAGATCTCCCATCTTCTGCACTCGATCGAGCACTTGGCCCGCTTCGAACGTCAGCCGGGTCGCATCCTTTTTTTTCAGCACCTGCTCCACTTCCTGCCATTTCACCGGAGTGGACACCGTTGGGTGCTCGCGCGCCCGCAGCGAATAGACGCCTATTGTCGTCTTGTGCTCATCGTTCTGGCTCCAGTCGACGAACACCTTTCCCACGCGCAACTGCTTCTTCATGTCAGAGACAACCAAGTCCCTATGCTCATTTTCCAAAAGACGGGCGAGCGCGTGGGCGAACGGCTTGGTGGCGTCGTAACTGGTGGGCGTGTTCAGCGGAACATAGATCTGCAGCCCCTTGGAGCCAGAGCTCTTGGGAAAGCTCTGCAATCCGAAATGCTCGAAAATCTCGCGCAGCCAGACTCCCACCTGACAACATTGGACGATATCCGCGGGTGCTCCCGGGTCGAGATCGAAGACCATACTGCGAGGCGACGTGATGTCTTTCGCTAGCGACAGCGAGGGATGAAGCTCTATGGCTGCGAGGTTCGCGATCCAGATCAGCGTCGGCAGGTCGTTTGCCAGAATGTAATTGACGTTGCGCTGGTTTCCTTCACTCCAAATCGGCGCGGTCTTCACCCAATCCGGCCGGTGCTTGGTCGCATTCTTTTCGAAGAAATATTCTTTGTCCACTCCTTCGGGATATCGCTTTAAAGTGAGGGGGTGCCCGGCAAGGTGCGGCAACAGAACCGGCGCGATGCGGGCGTAGTAATCGATGACCTGCCCCTTCGTGAACCCGGTTGCGGGGTATAAAACCTTGTCGAGATTCGTCAAACTCAGATGTTTGCCTTCGATCTCAACCACCTCTGGCTTGCCCATTCTGCCTCCCCGGTTTCGGTCAGGACTCCAATGCTCTGATGCGGGATTGTAATCTGTAGACTGCCTCGGTGTTTGACAACCTGCCCTCGCGCCACGTAATTTCAAACTTCTGCCCTTCACTCGCGTCCAACCTCTTGGAGGTCCAATGAGCTACCGCGCTCTCAAGTCGTTCACCGTCGTTTTGATACTCGCCGCGCTGGCCGCCGCACAGGATGTTACCTCGTTTGAAAAACGCACCACGGTCAAGAAGCTGGACAACGGATTAACCGTCGTGATCTGCGAGCGTCCCGAGGCGCCGGTATTTTCCTTCTTCACCCACGTGGATGCCGGTTCGGTCCAGGATCCGATGGGTGAGACCGGGCTGGCGCACATGTTCGAGCATATGGCGTTCAAAGGCACCGACAAGATCGGCACTACGGATTACGCGGCCGAAAAAGTTGCTCTGGAAAAAGTGGAGCAAGCTTACGCTGCCTATATTGCAGAGCGCGACAATCCCGTCGGTCCGAACGAGCAAAAGTTGAAGGACTTGCAAAAAGCCTGGATGGATGCCACGACTGAGGCCAACAAATACGTGAAGCCCAACGAATTTCCTCAGATCGTGGAGATGAACGGCGGCGAGGACCTGAACGCGAACACGAACGACGACGAGACTAATTATTATTATTCTTTCCCCGAAAACCGGTTGGAGTTGTGGGCTTATCTCGAGTCGGAGCGCTTCCTGCACCCGGTGATGCGCGAGTTCTATAAAGAGCGCAATGTGGTCATCGAGGAGCGCCGCATGCGTGTCGACAGCAATCCAATCGGCCGCCTGCTGGAACAATTCACTACGGCCGCTTTTCAGGCACATCCCTACCATCGCCCAACCATCGGCTGGATGTCGGATTTGAATTCCTTTTCCGCCACCGATGCCAAGAACTTTTTCGACCAGTACTACATTCCCTCGAACATGGTCGTAACCGTGGTCGGTGACGTAAAGGCGTCTGAGACGCTGCCAATCATTGAAAAATACTTTGGAAGGATACCCTCGCGTCCGCGGCCGGACGAGCGCACCACCACCGAACCAGCGCAGAATGCCGAGCGGCGCGTCGTGTTGCAGGAGATGTCGCAGCCGCTCTACCTTGAGGGCTATCACCGGCCTGACTACCGCAGCCCCGACGATGCGGTTTACGACGCCATTGCTGACCTGATGTCGAGTGGACGCACCTCTCGGCTCTACCGTGCGCTGGTGCGCGACAAGAAAATCGCTTCCGATTCAGCCGGTTTCACTGGATTGCCGGGTAACAAGTATCCGCACCTTTTTGCTTTCTACGCCTTCCCGCTCCACGGCCACAAGCCAGACGAAATGGCGGACGCGATTCATGCCGAGATCGAGAAGCTGAAGACAGAGGATATCAGCGATGAGGAACTGAAAATGATCAAGACCCGGGCCAAGGCGAACTTGATTCGCAGTCTCGGCAGTAATGAAGGGCTGGCGTCCAGTCTGGCTTTGTACCAGGCCCGCTACGATGACTGGCGTGAACTGTTTCGCTCGGTTGACCGCATCGATAAGGTGACCAAGGCCGATATTCGCCGAGTGGCCAATCAAACTTTTGTGCCGACCAATCGGACCGTAGGAATTATCGAAACCAAGGCCGCCGCGTCTGCGGGCAGCCAAAAAGGAGGGGCGCAATGAAACGCCAACTCACGCTCGCTCTTCTTTCGATGCTAATTCTTTGCAGCATGGTAGTTCCCCGAGCCGCGGCCCAAGGCACCAGTTGGCAACAGATTCCGATTCCCCCGCTGCCGGCGTTTCATCCACAGGAGCCCAAGCGCATCGAGCTGCCAAATGGCATGGTGATCTTCCTTCAGGAAGACCATGAGCTCCCGATCATTGATGGCGTCGCACGCATCCGCGGAGGGTCGCGTACGGAACCCGCAAGCAAAGTTGGAATGCTGGAAATCTACGGCGAAGTCTGGCGTACTGGTGGAACCAAGACGCAAACCGGCGACCAACTCGATGACTACCTCGAAATTCGGGCGGCCAAGGTTGAAACTGGCAGCAACGCAGATTCGACAACCATCAGCTGGTCTTGCCTGAAGGGCGATTTCGACGATGTGTTCAAGGCCTTCAATGACGTGCTTCGCAACCCCGAATTCCGCGCTGAGAAGATCGATCTGGCGCAACACGAACTGGACGATTCCATTTCGCGCCGCAACGACGACGTCAGCGGGATAGCGGCCCGCGAGTCAAGGAAGCTGGCATACGGAGCGAACAACCCGTACGCTCGCGAACCCGAATACGCCACGGTTGCCGCTGTGGGGCGGCCAGACCTGCTCGATTGGCATCAGGCTCACGTACATCCCAACAACATAATTCTGGGTGTTGTCGGCGACTTTGATTCGGCCGCCATGGAAACCAAGCTTCGGCAGATCTTCGCTGATTGGCCGAAGGGACCGCCGTTAAAGGAAGACAAAATCGATTTCCAACCCGCGAAGCCCGGGTATTATCAGATTCCGAAAGAAGATGTGAACCAGAGTTCGATTGATATGACAGATCTCGGTATCCGGCGTGACAACCCGGATTACTACGCCACGCAGGTTTTCAATGAGGCATTTGGCGGCGGCTTTTCCTCACGCCTGTTCAAGAGCATTCGGACGGCTCAAGGGTTGGCATACGGCGTAGGTGGTGGCATCGGCTCGGCCTTTGACCATCCGGGAATCGTGCGCATTTCGATGAGTACCAAGAGCGCGAGTACGGTGGAATCCATTCAAGCGCTTTACAAGGAGATCGACAATCTGGAGAAGAATCCGATTTCAGACGAAGAGATCAAACGCGCCAAGGATTCCATCCTGAACTCATTCGTCTTCAACTTCGATTCGCCGGAGAAAGTTCTGCGCGAACGAATGGCATACGAGTTCTACGGCTATCCCGCAGACTTCCTGGAACGGTATCGCACCGGAATCGAAAAAGTTGGCAAAGAAGACGTTGCCCGCGCCGCGGCAAAGTACCTGCACAAAGAGAAGCTCGCAGTGCTGGTCGTCGGCAACACGGCGGAATTCGACAAGCCGCTCTCTTCTCTCGGCTCAGTTACCAACGTAGACATTGCGATTCCGCCGCCCCCCGGTGAAAAGGGAGAAAAGGCTGAGGCGCCGGTCAAACCTGCTCCCTCGAATGCGGAAGGCAAGGCTTTGGCTGCCAAGGTGGTTCAGGCGATGGGCGGCTTGGACAGACTGCAGTCGATTAAGTCTTTGCACGTAAACTTCACCGAGAGCGATCCCGGCGGAGATACACCAACGCCGATCGAGTTGACCATAGTCTTCCCTGATCGGATGCGGGTGAACATCCCGACGCCTAGTGGAGATCTCGCGGTTGTTGTTTCCCCCGACGCCGGGTTCATGTCTGCAGAAGGCAGGGGAGTGCGTGACTTGCCTGCAGCGCAAAAAACCGAGAGCCTGACGCAGATTCATCACGACCCGGTTTATCTGGCTCAACATTTGAATGACCCCGCTATCACGTTCACTGCCGCAGGCACCGAGAAGATCGGCGATGTCGAAGCTGCAGTTGTGGACGTGGGAGGCGCTGTACCGTGGATCCGCTGGTATGTAGACCCGAAGGATGGCCGAATTCTGCGTGAAACCTACAAGGGCATGGGACAGTCGGGAGAGTTTCAGGGCGAAACTGAGCTTAGCGACTGGCGAACTGCGGACGGTTTGACTTTTCCCTATGTGCACCAGAACAAACAGAAAGGCAAGGATACGAGCACAGTGAAGTACACCGCGATCCAGATTAACCCGACGATCGATCCCAAAATATTCGAGAAGCCGAAGCAGTAATCTTAATTCCCGAATCGGTACGGGGTTCACTGTCTGGTGCTGGGTACCCCCCCTCCCCCCTTTGCCTGCAAAATATTGAAAACAAGACATTTAAATTTCGACCATGTGCTAGATCTTTGAGTCTTAAGGAGTTACACGCAAAATCTAGAGGACATTGGAGTTAGGGCGGGGCGGCGTCCCATTTTGGTACCCATTAGATTGTCAAAGATCGACGGTTATCGTACAGATAATGTACGTTGCTCTATGTTATCCGATTGTGAAGTGTGGGGTCAATGATAAAAAAGCGGTTGCGGTGGTGGCGGGTTGGGTCGGTGCGCCGGGCTGGCGCCAGCGGAGTTTGCCGTCGACGGTAGTGGGGAACGGGCCTTATCCCCTCCCACCCTTCCGCACAGTACGCAGAAAGGGTGGGGCACCCGAATTTATCCGTAATCTAGATTTGAGATTGACAATGGATGGGCCACCCGCCTCTTTTTCTTCTCGCTAGTTTTCAAGCTCTCTCGATTTGATGGCTTCTGCTCAAGGAGTTTGCGGAAGAGGGCTTCGAATTTTTTCCTTTTCTACTTTCATGCCTTAGGAACTACTGAAAGACCACCTGAAGGCGCGTTATACGCCTCCTTGAAACCCTCTTCGCTAATCTCGAACTTATCTAGAACGCGCTTTATCACTGGACCAGCAATTTGAGTAAACCCAGAAACTTCTCCGTGAGTCACCGTGTCAGTCGAAAATATTCCGATTGGTTTTTTCCATAACACAAGTCAAGCTGCCGCTGCGGAAAAACTGTTGCGGATGAACGCAGGCCATCCACTGACTACGCATGAAATTCTTGAGGCATTCAGAAAGAGCGGAATGGTTACCGGGAAACACGCGGTGACAGTTCTCTATACGGCCCTCAAGCGCAGCCCAAAGTTTGAACGTGTCGCTGGGAAAGCCTGGGGCCTCTCGGAGTGGTATCCGCAAAAGAGGCGACAAAAAGAAGAACCCGCGATCACGTTAGAAGATGCGCAAAAGGAATTATGAAGAGAGAAACGTAGCCAAGCACATCGCTGTTCTCACCGTGTGCGAGGCTAAAACACGAAGGCCCCAGCCGAGATTTCTTAGAGGGAAGCATCGACAAGGGCCGTGGTGATCGTTCTTCTATTTGCCCGACCGGAGGGTGACTGCTTGGCAGCAGGAGCGGTCTTATACACCGCAGTTCTTTTACTGGAACGGGGCCCGATCCCCCCGCTCTCCGCCATTATAGCTCAATAGTCAAATCCCCCATGGAGGGGGCAGCTATATGCCGTGGAATGGAACGAATGGTTTTCTGTACAACGAACAATCTGTAATCGACAACGCCCCACCTTCGTCTGGGGTCTATTCGATTTTTCGCGAGAATCATTGGATATACATCGGCGAAAGCGGAAACATACGGGACCGCTTGCTTGAGCACATACGAAGGCGGGAAAATCAGCGCATCGATCGGTCTATGCCGACTCATTTCGCATATGAGTTGGTCGCGGTGAATCGCGTTGCCCGACAGGACGCGTTGATTCTGGAATTGAACCCAAGCTGCAACCAGCGGCTTGGATAAATCCAGTTCCATCGATCCTGCCGGATAGTCGGTTGAAGTACACGTCAACTCCTCCAATCGAAATGATTGTGTAAAGTTCGTGTACTTTGACCGACACTTTTTTGCCTAGCGGACCTTCGTACTCGCAGGGCCTCACAATCGCAGGATAGGCCGCCAAGTTGGCCAGCTTGCCAATCCAAAATTTGAAGTTCGACCAACTCATAGACTGACCTTAGACGCCAGACACGAGCCAATCGTAGGCACGGAAGGAACATCGGCGTTACCGTAGTTTTCTGCTTTAGAGACACTAGTGGCTACCCTGCCACGGCAGTTCCCATTCTGCCCGAACTGATTATTGTGTCGCAATTGCATAGTTATCATCTCCGGTCCTTTGTTTTCTGGATTTTCCACTGAAATGAGAGTCTTTTTGAGTGAAATGTGGCACCAAAATATGTGCATGTGATAAAAGCCGCTTCACATGGCTGGCGCCGGACTCGCCTGACGAGAATCCCAACCCAAGCAGAGAACGCTTGGATGTGGCACCCAGAACCTGCCACCCGCCTAAAATAGTCCTTGACCGAACCGATTGAGAGGTTTATTGTCTAGCGAACAAAAAACGAATATCTCTAATGGCTTCTCTGCCCCTCCTTCCCGATTCCAAGCCGAGACTGATCGGCATCGCCCGCCTGGCCTCGCAGGGAGAATCGATCCGTCAAGGGCACGAGGTGGAATACTTCACGCTGCCAGTTCGTTCCCTGCTTAACCGGTGCACCGGCGTCCGCATGCCCTTTACCTGGACCATCAATCCTTACCGGGGATGCGAATTTGCCTGCAAGTACTGCTACGCCCGCTACACCCATGAGTTCATGGAAATGCGCGATGGCATCGACTTCGAGCAGAAGATCTTCGTCAAGCAACATGCCGCGGACTTGCTGCGCCAGGAGCTTCGCCACGTCAAACCGGGAGAAGAGATTGCGATTGGAACCGCCACGGATCCTTATCAACCGGCGGAGCGCCGATTTGAGGTGACGCGCGCTGTCCTCGAGGAGTTGGCACGGCATCGCGGACTTGAGATCGGCATCGTCACCAAGTCGAATCTCGTATTGCGCGACGTTGACGTGCTGCAGGAGGTTGCCAAGAATAATCGGCTGTTCGTCAACATCACCATCACCACTTTGAAGGTGGACCTGGCGCGGATTCTGGAGCCACGCGCGCCGCGTCCTGATCTCCGGCTGGAGGCATTGCAAAAGCTGAACCAGGCAGGCGTCGCGGCAGGCGTGATTTGCGCTCCGGTGCTTCCCGGCATCACTGATTCGCCACGCGACCTGGAAGCGCTTGTCCGAGCCACAGCTAAGGCTGGCGGGAAATACATCTCCGCCAATTCGCTGTTCTTGAAGCCGTGCTCGGCCGCTGTCTTCTTACCGTTTCTGGAGAAAGAATTCCCGCAACTCGTCGAGAACTACCGGAAGCGATATAAAGATCGCGCGTTTCTACCGGAGTCGTATCGCAAACCGCTTTCTCAACTGATGAGACGGCTGCGAGAGAAATACGGCATTCCCAGCGCCTACGACCGCTACAGTCAGGGGACGCATCCCGCCGCGGAAGCCGAGCCTTGCGAACAAATGAAACTGTTTTGAGGGCCGTTGAGCCCCTCTTCGAGCGCTTTCCCTCGTGAGCTTCTATAATGGCTGCTCCCAGAGCGCCGTAATGAATCCCCCCAATCCCCAAGCCGCCCCCACCGCAACTCCACCAAGCGCAGCCCGCAGACCCGAGTTCTTCGTGCAGCTCGATCGCTTCTGGCATCGAGTCACGGAAGGGCTCGAACTCGGCCAACTCTGGAAGCAGTTCAGCGCCGATGCTCGCTCCAGCTACCGGCTCTACCATCGCGACTTTCAGGCTCGGACGCCGCAGGAGACCCGTCAGCGCGGCTTCTGGCATACGTTCCAGGAGTACGCGTGGGCCATTCTCGAAAAGCTCACGCCGGCACGGCGAGTTCTGCTGCTTCTGGGACTCTTGCTTCTCCTGTTCCCTGCCGGTGGCTTCAGTTATCACGGGAAATCGGGGGAAGTCGAGATCGTTGAGTTAGACCTTCGATTCTGGGGCGGGGCCGTGCTCTTCGTCCTGCTGATGCTCGAAATTGCGGACCGCGTAGTAATGAAGCGTGACCTGGAGATTGCACGCGATATACAGCGATGGCTGCTGCCCGCGACCCCACCGCAGGTGCGCGGCTTGAGCATTGCTTTCGCTACCCGCCCCGCCAATACCGTCGCCGGTGATTTCTATGACGTGTTCGCCCGGCCGCAAGTAGATTCCAGCGAGCCTCATTTCTTGTTCGCCGTTGCCGACGTCGCCGGAAAGAGCATTCCTGCGGCCCTGCTGATGGCGACCTTCCAGGCCAGCCTTAGGACTCTGTCAGAAACCTCCAGCTCGCTCCCCGTCCTGGTGACGGGCATGAATCGTTACGCTTGCACCAACAGCCAGAGCGGCCTGCGCTTCACCACCGCCTTTCTGGCCGAGTTTGATCCGGCCAGCCGCAATTTGACCTACATCAACGCCGGACACAACGCGCCAATCCTGCGGCGCAGTTCGGGGGCAATCGAGCGTCTTTCGAATGGCGGGCTGCCCCTTGGCATGTGGACGGATAAATCCTATGAAAGCGGCGATGTGACCCTGCAACCCGGCGACTGGCTGGTGATTTTCACCGACGGCGTGGTGGAGGCGGAGAACAGCCGCCAGGAAGAGTACGGCGAATCGCGGCTGCTGAATGTATTGCACGGAGGTGCGACCGCGAATCCAGATGAACTGCTCCGCCGCGTCATGAGCGATCTGGACGCCTTCGTCGGCCAGACTCCGCAACATGACGACGTAACCTGCATGCTGGTCAAGGCCGTGTAGCGCGGACACTCCTGTCCGCAGGCCTTGACTTTCATCTCTATAGGTGTAATTTCACTCCTCTTCGCTGTGTCCGCGGACGAGAGTGTCCGCTCTACTCGAGCTAGCCTTTCATCATTTCTGCATACATTCGATGGAACGCGTGCACGCCCCGCTCCTGCTTCGCGCTGTAGCGTCCACGCTCATAGCTGCGGGAATGCAGGTTCTTCTGCACCGTCTCGCAAATGGCGACATCTTCAATCTGAATCTGGTCGCTGAACTGGACGGAGTCGCCCGCGGCTTTGCTGTCGAACGATGCCTCAGGGAGATACCATTCGAAAATCGCCAGCGAGCGCTCGGGCCCGAGCGGCAGAACAATATTTAGTGAAACGTTGTCGGGATAACAGTTGAGCATCCAGTTGGGAAAAACCCAGAAATAGTCCGTAGTCAAATCTGCTTCCTGATAGCGACGCGGCGTTCCATCCCCCGACTGCACGCCTCGAATTGGGCTGAACTGCCGCACGTGGCGCGGACAGGTTTCGACGGTATAAGCGCCATAGTCCAACTCACGATTCAGTCCCGGATGAACGCTAGGCAAGTGATAGCCCTCAAGATAATTGTCAACGTAGGTCTTCCAATTGCATTTCATCTCGTACGTACGGCGCTCGAACAGCTTCATGCTGGCGAAGTCAAAACGCTCCACTTGCTTTGGCAGTGTGCACAGGCTCTTCACCAACGGTTCAGCGGCGGGATCAAGGTTGACGAAGATGAGGTTGAACCACTGCTCAGCCTGCACCGGTGCCAGCGCGAAGCGGTCGGGCGAGAATTCACGCTGGCCTTCGAACTCAGGCACGCTGATCAGTGAGCCATCCAACCCGTACGTCCAACCGTGGTACGCGCAGCGGAAGAGTTTGCGAGAACCGCATCCTTCCGCCGGCGGCCCGGCTCGATGCCGGCACACGTTGTAAAAACCACGCAGCTCGCCACCACCTCCGCGCACCAGCAGCAGAGGCTCGCCATGAAGCTCGGTAGTAAAGTAATCGCCCGGATTCGTCACTTGATGGCCATGCCCCACCACCTGCCACATCTTGCCGAAGATCTTCTGGTGCTCCAGGGCGAGCACAGAAATATCGGTATAGAGCTGAGCCGGAAGCGACCATGCTCGCGCGATGTCCGGATCAATACGCAGAGATTCAACGGAAACGGTCATGGCACGGCATTCTAAATGGGGATTGTCGCCAGGAAACGGAATCAGGTTGACGAAATTTGTCATGGATCACGTTCTGAGGCTCCCAATTTGAGCTGGTTTGAGCCCTCGGGACCAAGACCTTCTTTCCCCGACGCGGCAGCGGCAAGACTTAGCCAGTGGTGAGCTAGCATCGCGATGATCCCCGGGATGGCCACCAAATTGCCATTAATCTGCCAGACGGGGACAGAAAGATTAACCCTTGGGGAGACACTGTGAAACGGAATCTACGAAAACCAAGAGGCTTTTCGCTTATCGAACTCTTAATTGTGGTGGCCATTATTTTGATTATTGCGGCCATTGCGATTCCAAACCTGCTGCGTGCGCGTATTTCAGCCAACGAGGCGTCGGCGGCCAGCTCAATTCGTACCATCAACACGGGTGAGATCAGCTTCTTTTCCACTTACCCGACGCAAGGCTTTTCGACTCCTGGCGCTGCCGGTTTGAGTGCACTAGGGCCGGGAGCTGTAACCGGTTGTCCGGCTGGCGGTCCGTTGGTCACGGCGGCGTGTTTGATCGACTGGAACCTTTCGCAAGCCAGCACGGTAGCCAAGGCCAAGAGTGGTTTCTACTTCGGCCTTACCAGCACGTCGGGTGCGGCCGTGTTCACGAGCTACACCGTTGGTGGCGCGCCCGGGGTCTTCAACCAGAGTGGTGTGCGCTCTTTCTGTTCCAACGAAGACGGCGTGATCCACTACAACCCGGGGCAGGGTGCGGGCGGCACTCCGACCGTGGCGTGGGCGACTTGCGTCAGCGCGGCGTGGCCACAGCTGCAGTAATCCGAGTTTGGCGAAGTACCTGGGGGAGGGTACCAGCCGGGGAGCAACGGAGAGATCCGTTGCTCCTTATTATTTTTGGCAAGAATCCAGACTTTCTAACGCAACGATCAATCGCAAACTTCGCTGTATCGAATCTCATCCACGCGAGTAGCAACATGACACAACTTGTCATTCTGCCGACAAAATCTGCTAGAAACCGCCTCACCGGGACCATCTCCGTTAAGGCGTACGAGTTACGGAAGATTGCTGAGCCCTTGAAAACAAACCATGCCTCGGAATCCGAACCTACCCTATAGTAACTTCTGCTTCTGGCCGCTAAAATGCGAACATAATCGGCAATTGGGTCTACTGAGACCACATCTGATAACGGAGAAGAAGGGAACACACATGCGGAAACAGAAGGGTTTTTCACTGATTGAGTTGCTTATCGTGGTGGCGATTATTCTTATTATCGCTGCTATCGCCATTCCGAACTTGCTGCGCGCGCGTATTTCGGCGAATGAATCGTCTGCCGCCAGCTCGATTCGTACCATCAACACGGCTGAAGTCAGCTTTTATTCCACCTACCCGGCAACGGGCTATTCGGCACCTGGCGCCGCCGCTTTGACGGCCCTTGGGCCGGGAGCCATCACCGGTTGCCCGGCTGGCGGCCCGCTGGTCACCGCGGCTTGCTTGATTGACTGGAACTTGTCGCAAGCGGCCACAGTAGCTACCGCGAAGAGCGGTTTCTACTTCGGTCTTACCAGCACGTCAGGTGCGGCTCCTTTCTTGAGCTACACCGTCGGCGGTGCGCCTGCGGCGTTCAACCAGAGTGGTGTGCGCTCCTTCTGCTCCAACGAAGATGGCGTGATCCACTTCAATCCGTCGCAAGGCGCGGGTGGTACCCCGACCGTGGCTTGGGCAACCTGCGTCAGCGCAGCGTGGCCTCAGTTGCAGTAGTTTGAATTTGGCGAAGTACCTGGGGGAGGGTACAAGCCTGGGAGCAACGGAGAAATCCGTTGCTCCTTTTGTTTTTTTACCTTGATCCTTTGCCTCGATCCTTTGCCTCACCTTCCCCGACTTGACACAACAAACCGGCCGGACAATCCAGCCGCCGCCGCAGGTGAATTCCAGTATCTTTACTTTCGTAATCAAGTAACCCAGCGTGCCCTCTCGCACATCCGCAGATTTTGCATATAATTTTCTTACACCCCAAGGGAGGGGCAGAGCTACAACCCATGATGGCAATCGATATCCTTGGCCTCGAAAAAACCTACAGCGTAGGTTTCTGGCGGAAGAAGCCGAGGTGCGCGTTGAAGCCGCTTCACCTGAGCGTGGAAGAGGGAGAGATTTTCGGCTTCCTCGGCCCCAATGGAGCAGGAAAGACCACCACACTCAAAATGCTCATGGGCTTGGTCTACCCAACTGCCGGATCGGCCAAGATCCTGGGCATGGAGATCAATGATCCGTGCATGAAGGCGCAGATCGGCTTTCTCCCCGAACAGCCGTATTTCTACGATTACCTGACTGCGGGCGAACTGCTTAACTACTACGCACAGCTCTCAGGCGTGGCATCCAAGGAACGCGAGCGAAAAGTCCGCGAGGTTCTCGAGCGGGTGGGATTGCCGGACGTGATTAAAGTGCAGTTGCGAAAGTTTTCCAAAGGCATGCTGCAGCGGGTGGGCATCGCACAGGCCATCCTGCACGATCCCAGAATCGTCTTCTTCGACGAACCTATGTCTGGACTTGATCCCATGGGCCGTCGCGAAGTCCGAGACCTGATGGAAGAATTGAAGCACGAAGGCAAGACGGTTTTCTTTTCGACCCACATCCTGTCCGACGCCGAGGCACTCTGCGATCGCGTCGCGATCATTCATTTGGGCGAACTGCGGAGCGTGGGCGCGGTCGCCGATCTCACTTCGAGTATCGAAGGAAAGATTGAACTGATCTGGCACGGAAACAAGGTGCCGGCCTCGTTGAAAGCGTTGGGCGCGGATTGTCATATCACCGGCGACACCGTGCGCGCGGTGCTCCTCGAAGGCAATCAGGACGCCGCGCTTGAAGCTCTGCGGCGGGAACAATTGCGGATCATCTCTTTGATACCTGTTCGGACGTCGCTGGAAGAATATTTTGTTCGCAAGCTGCAGCCGTCCAGAGCCGTCGCGGGGGTCACGCAATGAGCGGACGAGTCGGATACATTGCTTCGAATACGTTTCGGGAAGCGGTGCGCGACCGCGTTCTCTATAACCTGATCGCATTCGCGTTGCTGATGTCGGGTGCGGCGATTCTCGTTGGCCAGATTTCTATTGGCATCGAGCGCCTGGTGGTGATCAACCTTGGACTGACCGCAGTTTCGTTGTTTGGCGTAGTGATTGCGATTTTCATCGGCATCGGCCTGGTCTCGAAAGAGATCGACAAGCGAACGCTATACACGGTTCTTTCCCGTCCGGTTCAGCGCTGGGAGTTCATTGTCGGCAAGTTTTTCGGTCTGGCCGGAACGCTGGTGGTGAACGCGTTTTTCATGGCGCTCGGAGTGTTCGCAGCGTTGTTCTACGTCTCGCGCCACTTCCAGGCAACCGACGGCTGGGTGCTGGTGGCGTTGTATTTCATCATCCTGCAGTTCTTGATCGTCACCTCTCTGGCGCTTTTGTTTTCCTCGTTTTCTTCGCCGTTGTTGTCGGCGGTGTTCGCCTTTGCGCTGTTCATAATCGGCACCTTCGCGGAAGACCTGAGGGGATTCGCGGGTTTGACCAACGGCATCGTGCGCTGGCTGGCAACGGGCGCAGCCTATCTGGTCCCGAATTTTTCTGCGTTGAATGTGATTACCTCGGTGGCGCACGAGCAGCCGGTTGCGGCGCAACTCATCCTCTCGAACACGGCTTACGCCCTGGTTTACGCCGCCGTGGCTCTTTGCGGAGCAGTGTTGATTTTTGAACGCCGGAATTTGAAATGAGGCCCTCGCGTCGAATCACGGTGATCGCCAGCGGGCTGCTGATAGTTTGCCTGACCGCATCGGTGGTGTTGCTCCGGAGCATCGATCGCCAACGCACAGGAGCCACTCTGCAGGAAGTGCTTTATATCTCGTCTCCCACCTTGCTCAAGCGCATGAGCCTGGGATATGACGGATTACTTGCCGATGTGTACTGGACCCGCGCGGTGCAGTATTTCGGAGAAAAGCTGACCCGAGGCTCCGAGCATTTTGACCTGCTGGCGCCGCTGCTCGAAATCACGACGACCCTTGATCCGCAACTGATGGTGGCGTATGAATACGGCTCCAACTTCCTGGCTCCGAAGATACCGGGCGGAGCTGGCCAGCCGCAGCGCGCCATTAAGTTAGTGGAGTTCGGAATCCGCCACAACCCTGACCAGTGGCGCCTTTACTACGATCTGGGTTTCATCAACTACATGGAACTCGAAGACTACGACAAAGCCGCTAAGGCATTCGCGGATGGAGCCAAGCTGCCAAAGACGCATCAAATTATGCCCATCATGGCGGCCAAGATGGCGGAGCACGCGGGGAACATTCAAACGGCCCGGCTGATGTGGGCGACCACTCTTCAAATTACTCTTGATCCCAAAGTGAAATCCAACGCCGTGGCGCACTTGAATGCCTTGCAGGTGGACGAAGATGTGACCACGCTGGAAAGGCTGGCTTCGCTCTACCGCGAAAGAACTGGACATCTTCCGCAGAGCTTTTCAGACTTGGAAACAGCGAACCTGTTGCGGGGCGTTCCAACCGATCCCCTCGGACACACTTACAAGCTGATGCCCGATGGCCACGTCGAAGTGCGAGTTCCCGACGATTTGCCCTTCATCGAAAAAGGAACTCCGATGGGCTACATTCCACCCCGGAAGCCGAACCTACCTGCTGTGAACTAACATCCAAGAATGTAGGCGCGGGCGTCATCGCCCGTGCATGCTCCACCAGTGAATACACGTGCAGCGCAACTCGACGATGCGGAGAACATTGCGCGTCTGGTGAACGCCGCGTTCCGGCCGGAGCGCTTCTTCATCGCCGCAGACCGCACGAACCCGGAGAAGGTGCGCGACCTGCTGCAGAAAGGCAAGTTCGTCGTCGCCGAGGAAGATGGCGCGCTCGCCGGTTGCGTCTACATGGAAGTGCGAGGCGAACGAGGATATTTCGGCCTGCTCGCGGTCGACCCGGCGCTGCAACGCTCTGGCGTCGGATCCCGCCTGGTTGCGATTGCCGAGGACGAATGTCGCTCCGCAGGTTGCCGCGTCATGGACCTGACCATCGTGAATCTGCGCACCGAACTGCCTGCGTTTTACCAGCGCCTCGGCTACGTGGAAAACGGAACTCTGCCCTTTCCGTCAGATCAGCACCCCAACCAGCCTTGCCATCTGGTGAGGATGTCGAAGCCTCTTGCCTAGCTGGGAGGCATTTACCATGATCCTCTGTGCCAGCGAAGTCCAATCCCGGGCCGAGTCTTGTTTCCACCATTCGACATTGGTGGAAAGAAAGCTGGTCGCGGGATGGATGCTTTTCTACCGCGCGGCGATTCGTGTCCACGCTGTGGGTATTTGCTTGGGAATCAACTGCTTCACGTCGGAGACAACGCTACGGCGACGTCGAGTATGACTGGGACTTCCGCGTAGATACGACCAGCGCGACGGTTGGCTGGCGCGATCGGCTGCTGGGGCATTTTCACTCGCCTTATCAACCGACCGAGCCCGCGCTCTTTCGCGAAATGCTGGAGAGTCTGGTGGCGAGCGCGAAATTCGACTTTCGCGAGTTTACCTTCATCGATATCGGCGCGGGCAAGGGACGAGCGCTTTTGATGGCGGCGGATTATCCCTTCCGGCGCATTCTCGGGATTGAACTGCTGCCCGAACTGCATCGCGTCGCGAAAGAGAATATCGCCAAATACAAAAGCGATTCGCAACAGTGCTTCACGATCGACTGCGTCCTCGGCGACGCCAGTGATTTCCGCTTGCCGCCGGAACCGAGCGTGCTTTATCTGTTCAACCCTTTGCCCGAATCCGGGCTGGGGAGGATGATCGGCAATCTGGAGCGGTCGTTGCGCGAACATCCGCGGCCAGTGTTTGTGCTTTATCACAATCCTCTGCTGGAGCCGGTGCTGACCGGAAGCACGGTGTTTAAGAAAATCGCGAGCACTGAGCAGTTTTCAATCTTTTGCGGTACGTACCTTCAAAAGGCCAACGGTAGAAAAAGTTGATGACCGTTTCAATTACGGTGAATTTGGAGTGTATGCCGTTGGCTTGTTGAATGGCTTGGAAATTACGGTGGTTTACACGGATGAAAACGATGACGAAAGGCGCATCATCTCGGCGTGGCGGGCGGAGCCGCACGAGCGACGGTCCTACTGGCAAAACATCGAAAGCTAAACGCGGCGCGGGCACGGACTGGAATAAGCTGCGCCAGATGAGCGATGCCCAGGTACGCCGTGGCATTGCGTCCGACCCCGGCGCGCGTCCCACGGATGAAGAGTTCTGGAAAGATGCCGAGGTGGTATTGCCCACTCGAAAAACGCTTGTGACCATGCGGCTGGATGCGGACTTGCTGACCTGGTTCCGGCGGGAGCGCGGGTACCAAACCCGCATCAACGCCATCCTGCGGGCGTATATGAAGGCGCATACGTCGTCGTGATATTCCCACTTCTCGCGCAAAAGGGCGTCGCGAGAAATGGGGTACCTACGTTCTTGGTTATTGCTTGAGCGGTTGACGGCGACCGTGGCGGATATGCAGGACGAAGACGATATTGTTCTCAATCGTGAACAGAATCCGATACACGTGGGGCGGGTGGCCGTAGAGCAGATGGCGCACTTCAAATGGGAAGGCCGTGCTCTCCGGGGCCAGCGGGCACCGCTTCGGAAATTTGGCAAGGGATGTGATGGCATCCTGCAATGCCAGAAACCACCGGATGCCGGTGTCTCCGGCATGCTGCGAGAGCAGCCAGTCAAGAATGGCATCCGCGTCCTGCTCGGCTGCTGCCGTGGTTTCAACGCGGAAGGTCATGCTTGCGGCGCAGGTCCGCGAGAAATTCGGTGGCGGGCCTGGTGCGCCCGGCTTTTACATCTTCGTAGCCTTGGCGGACTCCCTCGACCGCTTCCGCGAAATCCTGGCGCTCCCATTCCAGATAGGTCGCCAGGGCATCATCGAGAGCGGTGGCAGGGTCCTGGCCACGCCGTTTCGCGTACTCTTCCAATTGCGCCTTGCGCTCCGGCTTGAGTGGGATCATATCCATGGCTGGCCTCGGCTTCCTTCAACCCATCGTAAGACGTTCGTCAGCTCAGGTCAAAACTATCTGCCGTCGTCATCACTTCGCAGCGTTAACGTCGACTTGTGGATTGAGTGGCTGGTAGACCGAGAACAGGCCGCCACCGACCGGACCGCAATTCGGACAATGCCCCAACCAGTGCTGCTCAGACCCAACTTCGACGCTCAGGGTCGTTTGTCGGCCCGCCTGTTTGCAAAGCGGGCATTCAATCGTCATGTGCATATAGCCTCCAGGTGAAATTGTACTCCTGCGACTTTCCTGCGTTGTTGTTCAAAGAGCACACTGACGCCATGGCCTACGGACGGCAACGATCAGCGCCAGTAGCGCAACCCTGTGTCAACCGTGGATGCGGGGCTGTCTACGGGCGGGTTGAACGGATCGACCAACATGAAAGGTACGGCATCCCCTCCGAATCTCAGCCAGTTGGCCAGTCGGCATATCACTGTCTCCACTGCAATTGGGTTTGGTTCGGGACGCAGTTCAATATCAGGGTCGCAGGTTGGTGGGACGGTTCGAAGATCGTTCCTGTCGAGAATCCTGACGTCGCTCAGCGGGAGCCGCGAGCTCAAAAGAGGGCAGCTCCGTACGAGGGCCTCAAAGGCCGCGGGTATAAGGGGCGGTCAAAATAAGGCCCGCAGACGAAGGGATCGCTCTGCAGTTTCCTGTTCTCTGCCACATCCCGCTGGTAAGATGAGAATTGGAAGCGCGGGTTAGTGATCCGCGACAAAAGGAGGTATTGCCAGTGAATAAGCTAATTGCTTATTTAGTGACGTATGCTCCCGCGAAGGACCGCTGAGGCGATGTCCGGTCAAGGGCTGCGGTACCGCCGTTTGTGCCAAAGTCCCTTGAGAAGAGATTGCCATGCAGAGCGACATGCACTTGAGCGGATAGTGTCGGGCTCCGCTGCATTCTGATCGGCACCGTTCGGCAACGGTTGCGAACCGTCCTGACTTAGCTCTGATTTGGACTCTGCATTGAACCTCCGGCATGTTAGCCCGCGCGACGGCGCAACGTGCGCGAGAGGATTCAGCCCTTCGACAAAAACCGCAGGCGAGGAGCCTCAAGGAACGGCTGGAGGTCTTCTTTATTCTGTCGGCCAAGTAGCCTGTCGCCCATTAGGCCGCGATTTCGTGAACCATCTTGTGCATCTGAATTCCATCCTGCGCAACTTTGTTGTCCTCGGACTGGCCGCCGCCATCTCAGCCGCCAGCGCTGCCCCAGACGTTCATGCCATCGCACAGGCTGTGGACGAACGGTACAACCATTTGCATTCCCTCCAGGCTGAGTTTACGGAGATTTATCGGGGGGCTGGGATGGAACGCACTGAATCGGGGACAGTTTGGCTAAAAAAACCTGGCAAGATGCGGTGGGAGTACCGTTCTCCAAGGCAGAAGCTGTTCCTGAGCGACGGCAAGGATGCCTGGTTTTATGTCCCGGGCCAGCGGCAGGCGCAGCGGACGGCGGTTAAAAAGCTGGACGATTTGCGCTCTCCACTGGCGTTTCTTCTGGGTAAGACGAAGCTGGAGAAGGAATTGCAGGGGTTGTCGTTAGCCCCGGATGTGCCCCCGTTGGCGGCGGGGGATGTGGTCGTGCGGGGCGTTCCAAAGAGTTTGGCGGAGCGGGTTAGCCAGGTTTTGCTTGAGATCACTCCTGAGCACTGGATCAGCAGAATTTTAGTTGAGGAAGTGGATGGTTCGGTCACGGAATATCGCTTTAGTAGTTATAGGGAGGATGTAGCGGTGCCGGATCAGCGATTCCAGTTCGCGGTGCCGAGCGGGGTTGAGGTGGTTGATGGGGAATGGGGGCAATAGACGTGCTGCGACGGACACTGCCTTGATACGGATCTCGCGCTTCCGACACTATTAGAAGGGTACTAACTGATTACTTGTCAAAGGGTTACGATTCATCTGATTTATGCAGTCGGTTCGGCGCGACGTCATTACCCCCGGTACAGTTTGATCGGCAATTAACAAATCTGTGACTAGCGGGAATGCTAGACTGAGGTGGGCAACGGTAAACGGACAGCGGCATGGCCGAATTTGTGGTCAAAATCGCGGACGAGCGTGGGCACCTGTTGGAGCAGGTCGAGAGCGGATACTCGGAGGCCGAGGTTCGCGACCGCTTCGTGCAGCAGGGCTTCCTGGTGTACTGGGTCAAGCCGCGGGGCATGTTCTCGAGCGGCGGGTTCAGTCTGCGGGCGCGAGGCAAGGTCAAGCAGGGCCAGTTTCTTATCTTCAACTCGCAGTTCCTGACGCTGATCAAGGCCGGTCTGCCGATTTTGAATTCTCTGGACTTGCTGATCAAGCGGCAGAGGGATCCGTATCTGCAAAGCCTGTTGCAGAATGTGCGCGACCGGGTCAAAGCCGGGGAGTTGCTCTCGGACGCTTTTGCCGGCCAAGGAGCGTTTCCGAAGATTTACACCAGCACCCTGATGGCTGGCGAGAAGAGCGGCAACATGGAGGAAGTGCTCTCGCGCTACATCGCCTTCCAGCGGATGGCGCTGACCTTCAAGAAAAAGCTGGCGGTTTCGCTGGTGTATCCGACGCTGCTGGTGGCGGTGGTTTCGATCATGCTGGTGTTCCTGGTCACGTATGTGGTGCCGCAGTTTGCAAAGCTCTACCAGGACATGAATGCGCAGCTGCCGGCGATCACGCTGGTCATGCTGGATATTGGGAATCACGCGCAAAGATATTTTCCGATTTTCGGGATTGCGGTGGTAGCCGTGTTCCTTGGTTTTTGGCAATGGAAGAAGACAGATCGTGGGGCCGAACGCATCGACCGCGCAATTCTCTCGCTGCCTTTGCTCGGGCAAATATGGTTGAAGTACCAGGTGGCAAATTTTTCCCGCATGCTTTCGACCTTGCTGGCGGGCGGCATGCCGCTGGTTCCGTCGCTGCAAACCGCGGGAGCTTCGATGAGCAGCCGGCGTATCCTGATTGGCATTTCCGAAGCCGCCGTCCGGGTACGCGAAGGGCAGCCGCTGGCGAAGAGTTTGGAAGAGCAGAAGATGTTTCCCGAGTTGTCGGTGGAGATGATCGAAGTGGGAGAATCCACCGGAGCCTTGCCGGCGATGTTGAACTCGGTGGCGGAGTTTTATGAGGAGGACGTGCAGAACGCGCTGGGCGCAGCCATGGCCCTGATCGAGCCGATCATCCTCATTTTCATGGCAGTGATTGTTGGCGGAATACTGATCTCGCTGTATTTACCCATCTTCACTTTGGGTTCTACGATTCATTGATGTGCGATTGGATAGACGAGAAATATGGCTCTGGCCTGGGTTAGGTAGGTTTTAGAAATGGCAACAACAACAGAAAATAAAGCGGTATTCGTGGGCGGGAACGGGACGGCAGCGCCCGGCACCCACGCTGAGGAACTGGAGCGGGCGCAGGATATCGCACGGCGCTATCGCTGCCAGTTCGTCGATCTGCACAATTTTCAACTGCATCACGATCTGTTCAAGACCATTCCCGTTCACCTGATGTTCCGCTACAACTTCGTGCCGCTGGAAGAGACCGAGGACGGCCGTCTGGCGATCGCTATCGCCGATCCCAGCCAGTTGATGATGATCGACGAGATCAGCCTGCTTCTGGGCAAGCGCATCGTCACCAAAGTTTCGACGCTGGCGCAGATCACCGAAATCCTCAAGAAGACAGAACAGTCAAAGCGGGTTCTCGAAGATGCCAGCGAAGGCTTCGCCCTGGATGTGATCCGGGAAGATGAGAGCGGTACCGAAGAGAGTATTTCGATCGACCGGCTGGCCACGCAGCAGGGCGATATCAGCCCGATCATTCGCTTGGTTGATACCACGATCTTCACCGCCCTGCAGCGGCGGGCGAGTGATATTCACATTGAAACCCGCGACGATTCCGTGTGCATCAAGTTCCGCATCGACGGTGTGCTCACGCAAGCCATGCCGCCCATCGCGAAGGAGCATCACTCGACCATCATTTCGCGTATTAAAGTCATGAGTGAGCTCGACATCTCCGAACGCCGGGTTCCGCAGGACGGACGTTTCCGCGTCCGCTATGGCAGTCCAGAGCGGCCTATCGATTTCCGCGTTTCGATTATGCCGTCGATTCACGGCGAGGATGCCGTGCTCCGCGTGCTCGACAAAGAATCGATGAGCGAGAAGTTCCACAAGCTCACGCTCGATGTCGTGGGCTTTGACGAAGACGACCTGCGGAAATTCCGCCGCTATATCAAAGAACCATACGGAATGGTGCTGGTTACCGGACCAACCGGCAGCGGGAAGACCACAACGCTGTACGCGGCGGTCAGCGAGATCAAGACTGACGAAGACAAAATCATCACTATCGAAGACCCGGTCGAATATCAGATTCGCGGCATCACCCAGATTCCGGTCAATGAGAAAAAAGGTCTGACCTTCGCTCGTGGATTGCGCTCCATCCTGCGTCACGATCCTGACAAGATCATGGTCGGCGAAATCCGCGACACCGAGACGGCACAGATCGCGATTCAGTCCGCGCTTACCGGTCACCTGGTTTTCACCACCGTCCACGCCAATAACGTGGTCGATGTCATCGGGCGCTTTCTCAACATGGGCGTTGAGCCTTACAACTTCGTTTCTGCTTTGAACTGCATTCTGGCCCAACGGCTGGTGCGGTTGATTTGCGAATCGTGTCGGACGGCGACGCACTATGCTCCGGAGGTTCTCGAGGCCAGCGGTCTCGATCCGAAGACCTGGTCGGAGGTCAACTTCTACGAAGGACAAGGCTGCATTGAATGTGCCGGGACGGGATTCCACGGACGAACCGCCATCCACGAGTTGCTCGACTTGAGCGATCGTATTCGCGAAATGATTCTGCTGAAGAAGCCAACGTCGGAGATCCGGCGAGCCGCCCGCGAAGAGGGCATGCGATTTCTGCGTGAGTCCGCCCTGGACAAAGTGCGAATCGGGCTGACGACGTTGAAAGAAATTAACAAGGTTACCTTCATCGAGAGCATGCGCTAAGCTTCAATCTCTTCACTCGTTGTCATTCCGAGCGTAGCGAGGAATCTGCATTCTTGTGCGAGGAAGCGAACAGCAGATTCCTCGCTACGCGAGGAATGACAAATGGAAGGGTATGGCCGGCGGGTCGGAACTGACGAGGGCGAACTGGCGCTTCGCGGAGAACTAAACTCTCGCCCGGTAGGTCAGTGACTCTGGTGCTCTTCCAGCTATTGCATTTATAAGCGCTTGAGGGTTTTACTTGTAGTATCGCTGCTGGGAGTAGTGTCGGCAATGCGTTCTAATTTCAATTCGAGTTCCAGACCGAAGCTGGCCTGCGAGATTGCGGCCGATCGCGTGCTCGCGGGACGGGTTTCGGAGCGGGGCGACATGGTCGAGACCTGCGCCGCCAATGAATTGGCCCCAGGCAGCGTCGTACCTGACCTGATGGAAGCAAATCTGCGCGAGCGCAAGCGCGTCTTCGATACCATCCGGGAAACCTTGGGTAGCGTGAGCAGCCGGTCGCGAGACGTCATTGCCGTTCTGCCCGATGCCGCGGTTCGGGTGATGTTGCTGGACTTTGAAACTCTCCCAGCCAATCGCACCGAAGCCGAGAGTGTGGTGCGTTTCCGGCTGAAGAAGTCGCTTCCGTTTGATCTCGACAAAGCCAAGATTTCCTATCATGCACAGCCTGCCACCACGGGTCTAAGAGTGGTGGCGGCCGTGGCTCTGAGCAGTGTTATTGAAGACTATGAGTCGGTGTTCCGTGAAGCGGGATACAGCCCGGGCATCGTGCTCCCGTCCATGCTGGCCGCGTTGGGGGCGGCGGACGCGGCCAAGCCGACACTGGTCGTGAAGGTCGACGCTCGCACTACCAGCATCGCCATTCTGGACAAGCATCAGCTGCTGCTGTTCCGAACTTTGGAAAACCCACGCGGAGCAACCATCACCGGAGAACAGCTGGCCGAAGAAGTTTATCCCTCGGTGGTCTTCTTCCAGGATACTTACCAACTGAATATTGAGCACATTTTCATCGCCGGTCTGGCAGATGCAAGCGGAGCCGTTCCCGCGCTTCGCGCCCAGACCGGAGCCGAGGTAACGGAGCTGGTCGTGAATTCACAACTGGGCGCAAGCGTGGGTTCGATTCCAAAGTGGAGAATGGCCGGGGTCGTGGGGGCCCTGCTTTCGTAGATGCGCGTCGATATCAATCTCGCGACTCAACCATACGAGGATGCGCGCCTATTCTGGCTGCGCTGGGGCGGAGGACTGGTTGCTCTTGCCGTTCTGACCCTGCTCCTGCTGGCTATCACAGTGAACGGATGGAGGGGGGCACGCAGCGATCGGAAACTGATCCGGCAATATGAAGCGCAGAGCGCGGCGCGGGACAAAGAAAAGGCCGATGCGCAAGCGCTGCTGAACCTTCCCCAGAACAGCAGCACCCGCGACCGGTCTCAGTTCCTCAACGATCTTTTCCAGCGCAAGTCTTTTTCCTGGACCAAGGCCTTTGAAGACTTGGAGCAGGTCATGCCGCCGCGGTTGCATGTGGTATCGATTCATCCTGAACTGGCGCCCGATAACGAGTTGGAGATCAAGCTGATCGTTGCTGGAGACAGTCGCGAGCATGCGCTCGACCTGGTAAGCAAAATGGAGGCCTCGCAACACTTCCACGAGACATACATTGAAGAGGAAGAAAACTCCACGCAGGGCAACGGGGATGCGGTGCAGTTCCACATCAGCGCGCTCTACGTGCCTGAGGTTGGAAGCAGCAGTGCGGGAGGGGCGCAGTAATGCCTGATCTGCGAGACACTCGGCGGAAAGTGAAGATCGCCCTGGCCGCGCTGGCGGTTGTGGATGTGATCGCAATCGGAGTGTTCTTTTCACCGCTCGTGGGATCGCAAGCGTCGCGGCGCGAACAACTCGATCAGGCCTGGAGAGAATTGCAGCAGAAGACGCGGGAGGTCGAACCGCTGCGCGGTCTGGATAAAAAAATTCCGATTGCCCGCAAAGAGATTGCTGACTTCTATGCCCAGCGCCTGCCCCTCCAGGACTCCGCCATTTCCGCCGACCTCGGCAAAGTGGCGGCGCAGACTGGCGTAAGAATCGAAAGCATCAAGTACGCAATGAAGGATCCGGAGACAGTGGGCGTTCGGCGCCTGGAAATTGAAGCGGACCTCGCCGGCGACTACCTCCAACTGGTGCGCTGTATCAACGCTCTCGAGCGCGACCAATTGTTTTTTCTGGTGGACAGCGTGGTGCTCGGCGGGGAGCAGGGCGGCGTGGTCAAGCTGCAGCTCAAACTGGAAACTTATCTGAAGACGGGTGCTGCCTAGTGAAACTCGGGGCGGAAAATCGGACAAAGCTGATCGCGGCCGTCGTGCTGATGCTGATCGCAGCGGCAGTGTTCCTGCTCAATTCCGGGGGCTCCCCTCCGAAAGCAGCGGCGCCCGCGTCCACGCCTGCCCCGCTGGCGACCTCTCGGCCAAGTGCTGCGTCTCGACCAGCGACGGCGAGGTCTCGCAGCAAAAAGGTTAGCGTTGCGCCGCGCTCGCTCGATCCCACTCTGCGCTACGACTGGCTGAAGGCCAGCGAAGATACCAAGTATGAAGGCACGGGCCGGAATATCTTCATGACTCAGGCGGAAATTCCCACGCCGATAACAAAGCCACAGACGGATGAGGAAAAAGAGGCAGCAAACCAACCTCCGCCACCACCACCACCGCCGCCCATCAACTTGAAATTTTTCGGATTCGCCAGTAAACCCGGCGAGAGCAAGAAAGTTTTTCTGTCGGAGGGCGAAGACGTCTTCATCGCGGCGGAAGGAGACGTAGTCAACCGGCACTACAAAGTCCTGCGCATCTCGCCTACTTCCGTGGAAATCGAAGACGTCCTCAACAATAACCGGCAGAGCATTCCGCTGACCGCGGGGTGATTAGAATTGCAAAATATTGTGACGATTTCAACCAGATTGTCATTCCGAGGGAAGCGAGGAATCTGCTGTCCCTTGAATGCCCTCACAATAAATGGCAATTCTCAATAACTAAGAATTCCATGATCGTGCGCTCTCGAAAATCCGGCCGTCGTCGCTCTGAGCGCGGATACATCCTCATCACCCTCATATTGTTTGTAGCGCTCCTTGCCATCGCTGCCACGATCATGCTTCCGGTGATTGCCTTCCAGGTGAAACGGGATCGCGAGGAAGAGCTGATTCATCGCGGGGTTCAGTACTCGCGGGCGATGAAACATTTCGTCAAAAAATTCGGACGATATCCAACCCGCATCGAGGAACTGGAAAAAACCAACGAGGTCCGCTTCCTGCGCAAACGCTATAAAGATCCGATCACCGGAAAGGACTTCAAGATCCTGCACATTGGCGACGTACAAATGTCGTTTGGAGCGGGGATCGCAGGAGCCGTTCCCGCAGGCGGTCTGAATCCGGGCGCGCCCGGTGCGCCGGGTGGCCCCGGCGGCCCGGCAGGACTGCTCAACGCTGCCCAGAATACAGCCGCCGTGGCTGGCGGTCTAGCTGCCGCTATTAGTGCAGGCAATTCCGGTCCGACTCCCGGAGTCGGCACACCTGTGACCCCAAGCCCGGGGCAGAACACCGACGAAAACGCTGACGAAGATAACGCCGGCGCTACGCCAAAACAGGGTGCGAGTGCGCCGGGAGCAGGTTCTGGACCTACGGGCGGTGTCGGGGCAACCGGCCAAGCCAGCCCGGCCGGCGGGGCCCAGGTCTTCGGCGGCGGCCCGATGGTGGGTGTAGCGAGCACGAGCAAGGACAAGACGATTCGCATCTTTAACAAGAAGGATCACTACAACCAGTGGCAGTTCATCTACGATCCGAGCACCGATCGCGGGGGCCTGCTCACCACACCCAACCAGCCGGGGCTTCAGGGGGCGACCGCAGTGATGCAGAATGGCGCTACCGGGACTCCCGGCGCACCTGGCGCACCAAACACGCCCGGTGGCATCTCCGGGCAACCCGGTTTCGGCACCCAACCCGCGCAGCCGACACAACCCGGTATTCCGACTCCGCAAATGCCTCCCGAGCAAGAGCAGTAGGATCCACTCAATTCTGCTCCGACAATTTTGGCGGCGAGAACTTCACCAGATGAAAATCCTTTCGCCGTATTGCGAACCAAGAACGGGTGTACAATCGCAGCCACTTTTGATTCCGCGGAGGAAATTCTGGCGAACGATTCCGACGCACATCCTTTACCCAGGGGAAAGACAAATGAAAACATGCAAATCGCTACTGCTCGTACCCGCATTCGTGCTGGCGTTCATGCTGGCCGCGAGTGCGGCCAATGCGCCGACCGTGACATTCAAGTTCAAGGCAGTCAAGGTGGGAAAGCTCACCACAGGAGTCAGTGGCATCAACGATGCGGGGGTGATGGTTGGACAGTACCAGGACAAGCCCGCGGAGATGCATGGCTTTATATTGAACGGTAAAACAGTAACCCACATCAATCATCCGAACGGCAGCGGCACGGTTTGCGTGCACATCAATTCCGGTGGCGCGATCGTTGGGTATTACACAAATGCCAAGGGCCATGAGAAGGGATTTTTATATCAGAATGGAAAGTTTACGACCGTTCCCGGCCCCGCGGGAGCACTCGACTCACAAGCCAACGGCATCAATGACAACGGGGTGATCGTCGGCGCCTACACCACTTCGACTGGATCCGCGCAAGGATTCGTCCTGAAAGGCAAGACCTACAAGACACTCAATCCACCTGGTTCCAGCGCTTCGACTGCTACCGGCATCAACAACAAGGGCGACATCGTCTTGAATTGGTTGGATGCATCGGGCTCAAGCGAATCCTCCATCTACAACGGGAAGACTTACCGGACGATTGACGTTCCCGGCGCAGTGGAGTCAATGGCTCAGGACATCAACGACGCGGGCGACGTCGTATATCAATGGTTTCCAAACGACTTCAGCGGACACGGGGCGCTGCTCCACAAAGGCAAATACTACAAGTTCGACTGCCCGAAGAGCATGAGCACTGCCGGTGCCGGACTCAACAACGTCGGCGTTCTGGTAGGATCCTGCCAACCTTTGAACAATTACATTGAAGGATTCAAGGCGACCTACTGATTGGCTATGACACAAAAAGCCTCATCGCAAGCGATGAGGCTTTTTAATCTCCAAATTCTTTCGACCTACACGCTGAACGAAGATCCGCAGCCGCAGGTGCTCTTCACGTTCGGATTGTCGAACTTGAAGCCGGCGCCTTCCAGGGTCTCGACGTAGTCGACGACACACTGGTTCAGGTACATCAGCGAGGTCGAGTCGACATAGACCTTGAGGCCGTCCATGTCGAACACTTTATCCATCATCCCCGCGCCGTTTTCAAAGGACATCGAGTAGGAGAAACCCGAGCAGCCTCCGCCCACAACTCCCACGCGCAGGCCGGTCGGGACGGGATTCTGTTGCGCCATAATTTCCTTAACCTTGGCAATGGCATTCGGAGTCAAGCTAACCGGCGGCTTCTTGGGCGTTACTTCCGGGGTCGTCGGTACGGTGGTTGTGGCCATGGATATCTCCTTGAAATTGTTACTTCACGATTATAGCAAAGCCGGGTCCGGGTCGAGGCAAAAATCCTGCTTTCGAGACTTCCGCGGCACCTATTAGATGAACCAAGATCCCCTGCGGTCGCGGCCCAAAAACAAAACCTGCCGGGGCTTGCCTTCTGGGGATATAATTCGCCCTTGGGGCCCCTTACCGATGTTGGTTGTGGCCCACAACCAACATCGGCAAAGCTTCGGGGTCAGCTCAAGATCAGCACCGAGGTGGCTTATGATGTCAATGCTAATGTGGCCGCTAGCCGTGTGGGGAGTGCTCACCGCCGTCCTGGTCATCCTCCTCATTTACCGAAGCACTCTCACCATGCAGGAAGACGATCAATTGTTCTTGGGAGAATCTGAGTCCCACATGGAAAAGGAACAGATCGAAATCATGGCCAAGGTGAACAAGATCACGCCCCTGGTGAAATGGCTGGGAGCCGCGTCCGGAGCTTTGATCCTGGTAATCGCCGGGTTGGCAGTCTATCAGGGATTGCAACAGGTGCAGTGATTTCCGGGAGGTGGATCTGGTGCTGGTCGGCGGATTCGTAGATAAGCACCCGCCGTGATCGCCATGCATCTGAAAGATGTCAAAGGGCGGGACGGAGCAGTGTCTCGCTCCACTCCTTGGTGCCGGGAACAGGACTCGAACCTGCACGCCTTGCGGCACTGGATCCTAAGTCCAGCGCGTCTGCCAATTCCGCCATCCCGGCTTTCTTACGCAGTGCCTCTGCAATTCCAGACTCACTTCCGATATTGTAACGGTCAATGACTGACCGTGTCTCGCGGCCAAATGTCCGCGTCCGCCGCGACATTTCCCCGTTCGAATAATAAAGCCGCTGGCTCCGCTTCGAAAAATCTGGCACAATCCCGTATCACCAATCTCAACGGAGGATCCTTATGTCATTCCCGCGCAAATGGTCCGTCACGCTGTTAGCCGCTTTGCTCGTTATAGCTGCAGTGGGTAGCTGGAAGAGCGCTGCGGCTGATGATGTCTTTCACGCTGTAACTGGAGTCGTCAAGAGTGTCGACAATGCGACCAAAACAATAGTAGTGAAAACGGCTGACGGTACCGAGCACACCATCAAGTACACAGACGACACCGCTGTGAAGGGTGCTAAGGACGCTGGCAAAGGAACCGAGAAAGCCAGCGTGGACACTTACCTGGCCGCCAAGAAAGGCAGCACGGTCACAGTGAAGTACACGGAGAAAGGCGGAGAGAAAACGGCCGTCGGCATAAAAGATGCCAGCAAGGCAACCGCCAAAGCCGTGGCAAATTAGCGAAGTCACGCTGGACGCGCCCCTACGGAGTGCCGGCGCACGCTTATTCGCCGCAAAAAATCTGCGCCTTGGAAGCTGCTGTTTGGCAAGCTTCCAAGGCGCCGTACTCATCGGTAAGTTATTGCCTTTAGCGTAGGCAGAAGAGAGTCAGCATCCGCGCCCACTTCGGGGAATCGCGAGTGCTTCTCCCTTAATCGCTGTGCTTGCTGATTTTGCTGTTAAGCAGCGAAACCAGAGACTCGCCACCGGCCGTCGGCTTCACATCGGTGCTGCGCACGATATCCGATGAAGTCAGCCGCTTGCCATACAAGCGGTAGTTCGCGTCATTGTCTGGTTCCACGGTCGCGCTTCCGAGAGATGCGCCGGCAAACAATCCCTTAGCCCGCCCATAGGTCAGGATGTCGGCATTGTCAACTGGACCTGCCGCAGTCGCGCCAGGGCCGGCCGCCGCCGTCGCGTCCGCTCCCATCTTCGTCTTGCCATTCAGGACCTGGTTCACCACTTTCGAATCCATCAGCAGGAGCACAAAATCAGAAGACGAGCCTCCAACCTGCAAACCCAGGCTGGCGCCGCCAATCGTGTACATGGCGGGCGCAGACCACTTGCCCTCAAATTTCTGCCCGGTCCGGCAAAGCAAGGGACCGCGTCCACCGCTTCCGCCCACGCCAAAACCGAACTTCTTTATGCCCGGCAGAATCATGATGCATTCCGCCTTCGCCAGCACGGAGGTTGAAATGTCCTTGCTGTTCAACATATCCGTTAACACAATGTTCGCTTGCTGAAGAGTGTCTTCATCTTTCTGCTTGTCCGCCGCGAACGCCGGAAGGATTAGCAACATCGTTAGCATCGAAGTGAGGAAGCAAGGCAAAGCTTTCTTGGCGATCCGCTCACCTGTTTTTCCAAAGGCAGTTTGTCGCATGGGATCTTCATCCTTTCTTTTTCTTTTTGATGGCATTGCTTTGCTGCCTGGCTGACCGATCCTTCTCCCCACGGCCACACTGCAGCGATCTTAATAAGATACGCGCAACTTGTTGGGCTGAGAACTATGAAAACTAATAGTCCGCCAACCGCCGATGAATGTCGCCGCCCACTGGGCCCTTTTCTGTTTCCGCCGCTGCCGCTACACTGAAAGTCTTATGAATAACCCATCGCAACCCAATATCCGTCTGGTGAACGCTCCTGACTATCGCGAGACTTATGCCAACAGCGTACAAGTGCGAGTAAATGTCTGGGATTTCTTTTTGGTCTTCGGCACTTTGCAACAGCAAAGTGAATCCCAGGTGGAAGTCCGAAACTTTCAGGGCGTCTATCTGAGCCCGCAGCAGGCCAAGGCGTTGATGTCGATTCTGCAACAGAACGTATCCGGTTACGAAAGCACATTCGGCGAAATCAAGCTGGACCCCCGAATGGCGACAGCCGGACCGGTGCACTAGCCTGTTGCGGCTTCCGGAGCGAGATCGAACTGCGGATCAAGCAAACAAGATCAGAACCGTCCTGATTTTTTTGCTGTTCTTCTCTGTGCTCTTCATCCTTCACCTTCCTCTGCTACACCTACCCTATTTCTGGGATGAAGCCGGATACTACGTGCCGGCCGCTCGCGATCTGCTGCTGCACGGCACGCTGATTCCCCATTCCACTCCTTCGAACGCGCATCCGCCGCTGGTCATGGCTTACCTCGCCCTGGCTTGGAAGCTTCTGGGTTATTCTCCCGTAGTCACGCGCACCGCCATGTTGGCGATCGCGGCATTTTCCCTGCTGGGCCTTTTTCGACTCGCTCAGCAAGCCGCGAATTCGGAGGTGGCGGTCGCCTCCGTCGTCTGCACCGCGCTCTATCCAGTTTTCTTCGCCCAAAGCTCTCTCGCTCACATCGATCTCGCGGCCGCCGGATTCGGCTTCTGGGCCATGCTCGCCTACGTCGAGGACCGGCCATGGACCGCAGCCCTGTGGTTCTCCCTTGCGGCTCTCGCCAAAGAGACCGCCATCCTGGCCCCTCTTGCTTTGTTCGCGTGGGAGTTGCTGAGAACTCTCCTGAGTCGAGATACCACAGCTTCACCACCTGCGGACACACTCTTGATTCGCATCCGGGTATGCCTTCAGGCATATCGCAGGACACAAGAAATCGATCCGGCTCTAGCCGCTGAGGAGGGCCCCCAGCGCAGAGGCCCATCGCCCCAACTTCTCCTTCCGCTCATCCCGCTCGCGCTCTGGTACGCCTTCCACTACGCTCGCACCGGAGTCGTCTTCGGCAACCCGGAATTCTTCCGCTACAACGTCGAAGCAACCATGCAACCGCTCCGCGTGCTGCTTGCGCTTGGACTGCGCCTCTGGCAGGTCGTCGGATATCTCAACCTCTACCTCCTCACCATGGCAGGAGCGCTGGCAATGGGTCTTCCGCCGCTCCAAGACAACGGCGTAGAGCGCAAGAGGATCGCACTGGACATACAATTTTCGTTCCTCGCCGTAACCGCTGCGTACGTGATTGCAATGGCGGTGGTAGGAGGAGCCGTGCTTGCCCGCTACATGCTTCCCGCAGTTCCACTAGTGATCATTCTCTGGGTTTCCACGCTGTGGCGAAGAACCCGCCTCTGGCGTGCCCTGGTCGCAATCGTGGCTTTAGCCTTTGTGGCCGCGCTGTTCGTCAATCCTCCCTACGGATTTTCTATCGAAGACAATCTCGCTTACCGCGATTACATCCTGCTGCATGAGCACGCCGAGGACTTTCTGGAGGCGCGCTATCCGATGGCGCACGTTCTGACGGCATGGCCCGCCAGCGACGAGATTTCTCATCCCTCCCTCGGCTATGTGACCCGCCCAATGCGCGTCTTTCGTGTCGAGGATTTCACCGTCGAGCAACTGATGGCCGCGTCCGACCTTCGTTCAAATTTCGAGGTGGCGTTGGTCTTCTCCACCAAATACGAGCCGCCGCATCCCTGGTTTGAGCGCTGGCGTAAGTGGCAGCAATGGAAAACAGAATTTTTCGGCTACCACCGCGATGTCCCCCCAGCCGCGGCAGCGCAGCTCCTGGGAGGCCGTCTCGTCTACAACGACATTCGCCGTGGCCAGTGGGTCGGCGTGATTGAGATGGACCAAATAGAGGAAGCCCGAGCTGCTCTCGATACCCTGTCATCCCGAGCGAAGCGTGACCGTGCAAAGCACGTTCACGCGCAATCGAGGGACCTTGCGTTCCGCCGAGCGGAAACAAGGTAAACCATCGCGATAAACATAGCTAGGCTATAATCGAATGCGAAAGATCAGCCTCCAACCGCAGGGGCTGGGAGCACTCTGAAGAACAGTTGCCGGGGGTCGGCTAGTTCTTCTCGACTCCGTATGAGCAAGCACCTTCATCGCCCGCTTCTACTCAAGATCTTCCTCACCTTTCTGTTCTGCGCAAACACTCTCGCCTCCGCCCAGACTAAGCAGGCCGAAGAAAAGCAAGCCGACACGATTCGCGGCGTCGTAATCAACAGCATGACCCAAGAGCCGATCGGGCGCGCCCTCGTCTACTCCCCGGACAATCGTTTTGTCACAATGACGAATAGTGAGGGACGGTTTGAGTTCGACCTTGCGAAAGCCGCGAACAATGAGAATATGGACGAGAACTCCAGATCGGCGAGCGCCGGGGGCTCCGCGAGCACTTGTGGCGCTCAGGGTTGTACGAACTATACCCCCCCTGCCAACGGTGGCGGATATCGCATCGCCACGCTGATCGCTCGCAAGCCGGGCTTCCTTAACGACCAACGCCCCACGCAGAATTCCCTACAGGACACGACCAAGGAAGTAACCATCTCGCTCACACCAGAAGCTCTTGTGCTTGGCCGGGTTGTTCTTCCGACCTCCGAGCCTTCCGACACCATCCAACTCGAACTCTATCGACGCCAGGTGCAAGAGGGCCGCGCCCACTGGGTTCGCGCCGGCTCGGCGTCGACCAAGTCGAACGGCGAATTTCGCTTTGCTGACCTCCCCGCTGGCAGCTATAAATTGCTGACCCGGGAGTTGATGGATCGCGATCCTCTCATCTTCGACCCGCGCGGACAACTCTACGGATACCCTCCCATCTACTTCCCCAACGCCACCGATTTTGGTGCCGCGCAAGTCATTCAACTAACGGCAGGCCAGATTTTCCAGGCGGATATTTCTCTTGTGAGGCATGCTTATTACCAAATCAGATTGCCAGTCGTAAGCGCCGGAGCAAATGTCCGTGGGCTCGGCGTCGTCGTCTCCCCCCAGGGTCACAGAGGCCCAGGATTCGCGCTCGGCTACAACGACCAGGACCAGATGATTGAAGGCCTCATGCCTAACGGAAACTACACCCTGGAGGCGTCGAGCTTTGGACCGATTGCCGCGTCGGGAGTGTCAGTTATTAGCGTGAAGGGTGCGGCCGTCGACGGACCCCGCATGACTCTGGTCCCGAACGGCTCCATCAGCGTGAACGTCAAAGAAGAATTCACATCCGATGAAGATGCGAACCGGTCAGATACGAACTTCACCGTCTCCGATAGCGGCGGCTCGCGCTCGTTTCGCGTAGGTGGGCCGAGGCGCTACCTCAACATTCGTTTGGAACCGGCGGATGACTTTGGCCAGGAAAGAATGGCTGGATTGCGGCCTCCCACCGGACCTGATGACGATTCACTCGCAATCGAAGGCGTTCAGCCCGGCCGCTTTTGGGTGAGGGTCGATACCTCTCGTGGATTCGTAGCTGCGGTCACGTCTGGGACGACCGACTTGCAGCATCATCTGCTTGTCGTTGGCCCCGGGGGATCCAGTGCTCCGATCGAAATCACGATGCGCAATGACACCGCCGAACTCGACGGTGTGATCGAAGGCGCTCCCGCACAACTCGAGGGATCGCCGGCTTTAACAACGCGGACGGGTACCGTATCAGCCGATGGCGCGCTCGCACACGTCTATTGCGTCCCCCTCCCCGACAGTGCCGGGGAATTCAAAGAGACATGGGTACCAGCTGATGGCAAATTCGGCCCGCAGCCGATCCCGCCCGGCACCTACCGTGTGCTGGCTTTCGATCAACCGCAACCGGAGCTGGAATACCGCGATCCCGAAGCCATGCGTGCCTACGATGCGAAAGGACTGCTGGTTCGTCTGGTAGCTGGGCAAAAGGAACATCTGCAGTTGCCGTTGATATCGAAGAGCGAATAAATCTTGGCCGATTGTTCACAATTGCGTGGATGGTCCAGATCGCTGATTGCGGGATGTGCGGTGCTATTGTTCCCCGCAGCCCTCGCAGCCCAATATTCAGCCCCGCCGCAGGCCCAACCTGCGAGCCCCGCATTTCGAATCGCAGGAACTGTCGTGAACGCAATCGGCGGAGGCCCGCTGGCGCGAGCTCGCGTCACCATCGTGGATGCCAGGAATCGCAGGAACATGCAGTCGATGGTTACTTCTGACGATGGGCGCTTCGACTTCAAGCAAGTCGGTGCCGCCAAGTATTCGTTGCAAGGCGCGAAGCGCGGCTTTATCCCTGGCTTATACGACGAGCACGAACAATTCTGCACCGCCGTCGTGACCGGCGCCGGTCTCGATACCGAAAATCTGATCCTCCGCCTGGCGCCGTCCGCCGTGCTTTCCGGCAAGATTCTCGACGAACTGGGAGACCCGGTTCGCGAAGCAACAGTCTCGCTCTACCGCGAAAATCGTCAAAGCGGCGTCGGACGCATTGGCAAATTTCGCGTCACTACCACAGACGATCAAGGCACATACGAGTTTGCCGGACTCGACGCCGGCTCTTACTTCATCTCGACGACCGCGAAGCCCTGGTATGCCCTGCATCCCGTCTCTTCTCACTTCGAGGGCATGGAAAATCTCCCCACCTCAATCGACCAGTCGCTCGATGCCGCCTATCCCATCACTTACTACGGCGATTCCACCGAACCTGACGATGCCACCCCGATCCCCATTCGTGGCGGCGATCATTTGCAGGCCGATATTCATCTGCATCCCGTTCCCGCCCTCCATCTGATTTTTCACATTCCCGAAAACAGCGATCACAATTTCAACATGCCGCAACTTCAAGAACCGTCGTTCGATGGCTCCGAGTACATGAGACCGAATGAAATTCAACAGGTCTCCCCAGGCGTATTCGAAATGTCCGGCATCGCTCCCGGGCGCTACTCGGTTCGCACACCCGGCGCTGGACAAGCAGACCAGGACAACGAAGTCGATATCACAACTAACGGGCAGGAACTGGATGTGCCCACCGCCCAGCGCACCAGTACAGTGAAAGCGACGATTCAGGTGTTAGGAGAGGCGACTTTGCCGCCGCAGATCGAGATCGCACTGCGCAACAGCAAAATGCGCATCGTCGCCTTCCGGGAGATGGACGAAAAAGGAGAGGTCGAGTTTCAGAATCTCGCCCCCGGCAGATACGACGTGCTGGCGGGAAGCCGTCCCAAGGCCTATTCCGTAATCCAAATGTCAGTTGACGGAAAGGCCACCGCCGGTCATACCTTGAACGTGCCCGCGGGCGCATCGATGACGCTCACTTTTTCGTTAGCCGGGGGCGCTGTGAACGTCGAAGGCTTCGCCAAGCGTGCCGGAAAACCCACCTCGGGAGCGATGGTCGTATTAGTCCCTAAAGATCCCGAAGCCAATCGCGAACTCTTCCGCCGCGACCAGAGCGATCAGGATGGCAGCTTCCTCCTGAGCAGCATAATTCCCGGAACCTACACCATCGTCGCCATCGAAAACGGTTGGGACCTCGACTGGTCCCGCCCCGGAGTAATCGCCCACTACGCCCAGCACGGACAAACCATAACCGTAACCAACCGGACCCAAACCACCATGCACCTGCCCGATCCGGTAGAAGTCCAGGCCCGATAGCCCAATTTAAAAATGTCATCCTGAGCGCAGTAGCTGATTCGCAAAGCGAATCAGCGACGCAGTCGAAGGACCCCTGCGAAGCCAGCATCGCCCGAGCGGTCCCAGGCATTCTCAAGTAAAGCCGCGATTGAGGTTCTGTCATCCTGAGGCAGCGGAGTCCTTGGCAAAGCCAAGGACTCCCAACGAAGGACCTCTGCACTCCAGCCACACCTCCGCCGAGGGCTAAATGCAAAGATCCTTAGTCGCACCAAGAGCGTGCGTCTCAGGATGACAGCACTGGGTAAGTCCTGCCGCCGGTATCTCCGCATCCCACCGCAAACATTTTCATACTCACGCTCGCCGGCGAATTTGATACTATGATCACCCTGCGCTCCCGCTCCCAGCGCGGTATTCGCTCTAGCCAGTAACTCTCAGGAAAGGTGAACTATCTTGCCAAAGAAACTTCTTCTTGCGGTAGTAACACTTCTGCTCGCTGCGTCCTCGTTGGCCCAGACGCTGCAGACCCTAGCGAACCAGCCCCCGGATGGCGCCGGCATCGGCTTTCTCTTAACCGATGGTACGGTGATTTTTCAGGGAAACGCTGAATCCGATTGGGTCAAGCTCACTCCAGATAAATTCGGAAGCTACCTCCATGGAACCTGGAAGCGAATTGCTAGCCTTCCCGCAGGATATGTGCCCGATGCCTTCGCCTCCGCCGTTTTGGCAGATGGCCGAGTGATCATCGAAGGCGGCGAATACAACAACAACGTATTTGCATTTACCAACCTGGGCGCAGTCTACGATCCCGTGAAAGATACCTGGACCAAACAGAAACCACCCGATGGTTGGGGCTTCATCGGAGATTCGCCGTCGGCCGTCCTGCCCAACGGAAAGTTTTTGTTGGGAAGCAAATTCGACAAACGCATTGCCGAGCTCGATCCCACCACAATGACGTGGACCAATCTCAGCGATACCGGAAAGAACGACCGCAACGCCGAAGAAGGCTGGACGCTGATGCCCGACGGATCAGTCCTCACCTACGATGTAACCAAAGCTCCCCACTCCGAAAGATACATCGAGTCCGAACAGAAATGGGTCAGCGCCGGAAGCACCATCGTAGATCTCCACTCCCCCACAGACATCCACGGCTGCATCCCCTACGGCAAGCACGGTTGCTATTATCCGCCGGGGGAGGTTGGGCCTGGGATATTGTGGCCGGATGGGACGGTGTTTGCTACTGGGTCGTATTCAAATGGCGGAAGCGGGCCGGGACACACGGCTATTTATCATCCGTCCAGTAACAAATGGACTGTGGGGCCGGACTTTCCTAACGGGGACAACGCGGGCGATTCGTTTGCTGTGCTGCTTCCCAATGGGAATGTGCTGGTGGAGGGCGACTCCGGAACTTTGTACGATTTCGATGGAGCGCATCTGACCCCCGACGCCGCAGGAGGTGGAACTCCTATCCTGATGCTGCCTACCGGGCAGGCGCTCGTCGAAACCTTCAACGTTGCGGTCTACAATCCCAAGGGGAAATATCAGGCGGCGTGGGCTCCGAAGGTCACCAAGTATCCACACACCGTCAACCGCGGCACCACGTATAAGATTTCGGGCACGCAGTTCAACGGCTTGTCACAAGCGGCGGCGTTTGGCGATGAGTTCGAGACGGCTACGAACTATCCGCTGGTGCGAATCACCAACACTGCAGCCGGACACGTGGTCTATGCGAAAACGCATGACCACAGCACGATGGGCGTTGCCACCGGCAGCACCATCGTTTCGACCAACTTTGACGTTCCCGCCGACATGGACGCCGGCGCCAGCACGCTGGAAGTCGTGGCCAACGGGATTCCGTCGAAGAAGGTCAGCCTCACGGTGAACTAGCATCGATTTGGGTGGCCCATCCTAACGTCGTGCGTTTCGACGTTAGGATGGGAATGCAGATTCCTCGCTTTGCTCGGAATGACAAGGGTTGGGGTATGGATCAGAATGATACGAAGACACGCTGACGCAAGAAAATACCTAAGACCGCTATTGCCCAAAATCTTGTCAAGCCCCCTGGAGCCCCCAATTTCGCCCAACTCCCTGATTCAATGGCGAAAATAAATCCTAAAACCATGTCCGGTTTACCCCTTCGAATCTGCTAGGCCAGATATAGGGATAAATTAAGGCGCAAGCTTCTTGCTTGCGCCTTTTCTTTTGCGGCGACTTCTCTTCAGGGAAGTTTTTACAGACCCATGGGCAAAGGTAGGCTGGCTCGACGCGGACGCACTCCGGCGTCCGAGGAGAAGTCTGTCCGGGTGGTTCCGCGGCAATGTGGACACGCACCTGGGCTTAAAGGCGAGCTTGGTGAAGTCGCTTTTATGCATAAGGCGACGAGCCTCGGATTTGCGCTGGCGCTGCCCTATGGGCACATTCATCGCTACGATTTCATCGTAGAGACTGGAACGAAACTGTGGCGTGTGCAGGTGAAAACCACGACGGTCAAGAGAAGAGGTATGTATGCAGTCACCATTTGCCGTCACACGAACCGTGAGAGGCGTGCTTATACCGAATCGGAGATTGATTTTGTAGCGGTTTACATTCTGCCGGAGGACACCTGGTATCTTCTGCCGGTGCGCGAAGTGGTGGGGCATCCGTGTCTCCGGTTTCGCCCTAAGGGGTATGCGCGCGGGGACATTCACGAGTATTACCGGGAAGCCTGGCATCTGCTGCGGCAGCCGGATGGGCTGGTGTTTGGATGAGATCAAGAAACCTAAGCGGGGTTATGTTCACGAGTGTCACAGGTCCTAGCGGTTGTCATTCTGAACTGCTTCAGCCGGTGAGGAACTGCTGTTTGCCGTCCGCCGGGAAACAGCAGATTCCTCGCTTCGCTCGGAATGACAAACGTTTGGGGGGCCCACGCTTGTTTTGGCGGACGGTTCTTTCAGCTTGCGGCGATCAGGTGGCAGGAGTGGGTTTTGACGATTAGCCAGACTTCGCGGCCGGGTTGGAGAGCTAGGGAATCGCGGGCGGCGAGGGTCAGGTGGACTTCCATTTCTACGCCGCAATTCACACGCGCGGCTACGATTACGTCGCGTTGTTCGAGGGAGAGCAGGCGTCCGGGAAGTATGTTGCGGGCGCTTAGGCCGGCGGGTTGAAGGGTAGCTAGCAGGATGTCGCCGGCGCGAATGCCGACGAGCAGCGCTGAACCAGCTTCGGCGCGGACCAGCGGGGTTTCCAGTTCGACGATGCTATTGGCGAGGCGGCAGGTCATGGTGCCGCGATCTTCGTGGGCTGCAGTTACTGAAGCGTGGAAGATGTTTTCGAAGCCGATTAGTTGTGCCTGGGATTCGCGGCGCGGGGCGGCCATGACTCCGTGGGGAGTGCCGTCGGCGATGATGCGGCCGTTTTCGAGAACCAGCACGCGGTCGCCGAGGGCGAAAACCTCTTCGCGGTTATGCGTGACATACAGGATGGGAATGTTGTGGGCGGCATTCCAGGCGCGGAGGTCGTCGATGATCTTCGATTTGGTGGCGGCGTCGAGGGCGGCTAAAGGTTCGTCGAGCAGCAGTACGCATGGGTCGGTGACGAGAGAGCGGGCCAAGGCTACTCTTTGGCGCTCGCCGCCGGAGATTTCTTTTGGCTTGCGGTCGCGCAGATGGGCGATGCGGAATGATTCAAGGATGGCATCGCTCTTTTTTCGGCGGTCAGTCTTGTTCAGGCTTGCGAGTCCGTACTCGATGTTTTTTCCTATGGTGAGGTGAGGAAAGAGAGCGAGGTCCTGGAAAACGTAGCCGATTTCGCGGTGCTGCACTGGAACGTTCGCTCCCTGCTGGTGGTCGAACAGAACTCGATCTGCGATGGCAATCTTGCCTGAGTCGGGCATGGCCAGGCCGGAGATGCAGTCGAGCAGCGTCGTCTTCCCTGCTCCGGACGGGCCGAATAGAATTGTGATTCCGGAAGCGGTCGTGAATTGAACATCGAGGGCGAAGTCGCGTCCTGCTCCGGAGAAGTGTTTGCCGAGCTGCACCGTCAACTTGTTTCGCGATGCGTCCGTCGTCATTGGGTTGGGTTGGGCAAGCTTGAACCACGAAGCACACGAAGGTCGACAAAGGAAACCATTGGTTGGATTATTTCCATGGCCATGCGGCCCCCATTCTTCGGTTTATTCCGTAGACGAGCGAGAGCACGGCGAAAGAAATTGCGAGCAGCACCAATGCTGTCTGATTAGCGGCGGCGTAGTTCAGGGCCTGCACCTGATCGTAGATATCGATGGAGACGGTTCGCGTGACGCCGGGAATGTTTCCGCCCACCATTAACACGACGCCGAATTCGCCCATCGTGTGGGCGAAGCTCAGCGCGACTCCGGTTACGAGGCCGGGGACAGAGAGCGGGAGGATCACGCGGAAAAATGTTTGAAACCGCGAGGCTCCCAGAGTCGCCGAGGCGGCCATCAACCTGGGATCGACCAGCGTGAATGAAGCTGCGAATGGCTGAACGGCAAAGGGCAGGCTGTAAATGATCGAGCCAATCACTAGTCCGGCGAAAGTGAACGCGAGCGTGTGGCCTGTGAGTGATTGCCACCAGCGTCCGAAGGGGCTGCGGGAACCGAGCGCGACCAGAACGTAGAAGCCCAGCACGGTTGGCGGCAGGACGATGGGCAAGGCTACGACGGCTTCGGCTAAAAACTTCCAGCGCCAGCGGGAATAGGCGATCCAATACGCGAGGGGCAAGCCGAGGACAACGAGCACCCCGGCAACCATCACCGCCAGACGGATTGTCAGCCAGAACGCCTGCCAGTCCATGCGCCTCTGCTCAGCAATAAATACAGGCCAGTATAGCCAAAGCGTAGCCCCCCGAGTTCCAATCTGGGCTAAGACGTGGCGGAATGTTCACTCATCACAAGGCTGCGACCGAGGGGGCGACTACGATACCCGCTCAGGAGGTTGTGGCATGGAGATTCAGGAAGCCATCAAAGTGATCCGCGCGCTGGCCGACGGAGTTCATCCGGAAACCCGCGAAAGCCTGCAGGCCGACTCGATTTGCCGGAATCCACAGGCGGTCATGGCGTTGAACCGCGCCCTCGCGGCCCTGGTAACGCAGCAGGAGCGGGAACTGAAGAAGCCAGCGAGTGCGGGCCAGTACTGGTCGCGAGCTGAGGATAAACAGGTGTGCGAGGAGTTGCGCAAGGGAATGAATTTTGAGGAGATCGCGAAGGCTCACAACCGGACGGTGCCCTCGATTATTGTGCGGCTGGTCAAACTGGGGAAAATTGAGCCGAACAAATCAGGTTCGTTGTTTCCACCGCAGGTTGCATGAAGAAAAGATCTGCATGGGCTTGTCGAAAGCAGGGGCGCGGGCGCCCGCGCCTACGTTGGCTTGGATTGCTTTTGGTGTTGGGAATGGGGGTTTGGTTTGCGGGCAGGATGTCGCACCCGGATCCGCGAACAGCACGCGGCGAGCTTTGGAGGAGCAGTGGTTTCTGCGGGGGCGTAGTTCTCCGGGGCAATCGGGTGCGGCGCTGCGCTATCACGCCTATCTGCAGAAGTTGAGAATGCGGGCTGGGCTCCTCGCGAGGGCGCAGAAGTCTGGCAGCCGGGCACTGCCAAACTCTACCGTGGTGTGGAGCCCGCTGGGGCCAGTGCCGTTGGCCTCGGATGCGAGCGGCGTTGGAGAGTATGACTACGGATGGGTGAGTGGACGCGCGAGTGCGGTTGCCATCGATCCGGCGGATCCGACCGGCAACACGGTCTATATCGGCGGAGCTTATGGTGGAGTCTGGAAGTCCACCAACGCTACCGAAACCGTCACCCAGAATTCATCGAGTGTTACCTGGACTGCCCTTACTGACAGCCAGGCGACGCTGGCGGTGGGGGCAATCGCGATTCAACCGGGGAATAATGTTAACAATAGCGTGATCCTGGTCGGGACGGGAGAGACGAACAGTTCGGCGGACTCTTACTACGGGTTGGGGATTCTCCGCTCCGGGGATGCGGGCAATAGCTGGACACTGATTCCCTCAGATACGACGGGGACGCGATCGTTCGCGGGGATGGGGTTCAGCAAGATTGCATTCAGCAGCAATGCGCCCGCAATCGTGGTGGCTGCAACGGCAGGGGCGTCGGAGGGAATCATTGAAGGGCTGGAAAACCCGCTGACGGCGAACCTTGGGCTCTATTACTCGGGCGACGGCGGAAATTCGTGGCGGTATGGAGTCGTGACTGACAACGGCGTCGCAACGGCGGCGGGTTCCGCAACCTCGGTGGTTTACAACGCGAATGCGGGCGCTGGACAGTTCTTCGCGGCGCTGCGATCTCACGGTTTCTATACCTCTGTTGACAGCATCAATTGGACTCGACTGGGCAATCAACCCGGCGGGGGATTGAGTGCTGCCGCTTGTCCGCCGAGCCCCAGTTCATCGAGCTGTCCGATTTACCGCGGCGAGATCGCAGTGGTTCCCGGCCGGAATGAAATGTATGTCTGGTATGTCGATGCCAACGATTTTGATCAGGGCATCTGGGAGTCGGCGGATGGCGGTAATTCATGGACGCAGATCAACGAGGCGGGAATTGTTAATTGCGGCGACCAACTCGGTTGCGGAACCGAACAGGGTGGCTACAATCTGGAACTCGCGGCAGTGCCGAATGGCAGCAGCGGAGTTACCGATCTCTACGCGGGGACGATCAACCTTTATAAATGCGAGATTTCGGCTGAATTTCCAGCTTGCGATCCCAATGCTGCAGGAGCGCCCCCAGATGCTACGTTTCTGAATCTTACGCATGCTTACGGGTGCAGCTCGATTGCGAAGGTTCATCCTGCACAGCACGCACTGTCGTTCCTGATCAACCGCAGCGCGCAAGATGTGATGTACTTTGCGAACGATGGTGGAATCTATCGCGCGCTGAATGGCTACGCCGATCTGACCACGGGGACTTGTGGCGGGGCTAATCAATTTGACAGCCTGAATATGACGCTGGGATCGATGACCCAGTTTATTTCCTTTTCGCAGGCTTCGAACGATGCCAGCACAATTCTCGGAGGAACTCAAGGAAATGGATCTCCGGGCACACAGTCGACCGGGGGCAGTTGGCAGAACGTGAACGCGGGCGATGGCGGTTATACGCAGATCAATCCGAATAATGAAGAGGAGTGGTTTGTTTCGAATCCGCCGGATGCAACCTCGGGCGTCAATATTTTCAGCTGCACCAATGCGAACGGGATCAGTTGCCACACCCAAGACTTCCAGGACAATCCCGTGGTTAGCAGCGCCACCGTCGGCGGTGACACCGGGCCCTATTATGCGCCTTACTTTCTTGACCGGTTGAATGCAGGTGAGATCGTCGTAGGAACTTGCCGGGTGTGGCGCGGGCCGAGTATTGGCGGGGCGTACACGGTCCTGAGTCACAGCTTTGAGACCGGGGGAGACGGCATTTGCACCGGCGGTGAAATCAACCTTGTGCGTTCGATGGCAGCGGGCGTCCTCGACACGAATACCGGGTTTTCGAAAGTGATCTACGCTGGCACGGATGGCTTTGGGCCGCTTATCCCGACGGTGCCGCCGGGTGGGCACCTGTGGGTTAGTACGAATGTGGCGGCGGGCCCGTCGACCTGGGTCGATCAAACCGGTTCGATCAACCCCAATCACTTTCCAATTTCCGGGGTCGCGATGGACACTTCGAATACGCAGGGCCTCACGGCGTACGTCAGCATCATGGGCTTCAGCACGACGAGTTTTCCGACTTCGCATGTGTGGCAAACCACCAACGGCGGTTTTTCGTGGACGGATTTTACGGCGAACTTGCCCAATGCGCCGGCGAATGCGGTGGTGGTCGATCCGACCACGAGCGGCTTTCCAGGACGAGTGTACGTGGCCACCGACGTGGGCGTGTTTTGGAGTTATACCGCCAGCCCGAACTGGCAAGAACTTGGGCCTGCGCCAAACAGTGGGCAGGCTGGATATCTTCCGAATGTTGCCGTGACTGCGATCGGAATATTTGTCCGTTCGGATTCAAGCAAATTACTACGGGCTTCTACTTACGGACGCGGAGTGTGGGAGTTTCCGCTAACGCCGGACTTCTCGTTGTCTATTTCGAATACTCCGATATTCGTTTTTGCCGGCCAGGTGCCTCCGGTCTTCAATGGCACGATTACGGCTCTGGGAGGATACAACTATCAGGTCAACCTGAGTTGTACTCCGGCTTCGACTTGTCTGGTGATGCCGAGTTTTGTGAACCCGCCGGGGCCGCCGCCACTGGGAACACCGCTTACGGCTACGGTCACGCCGAGCAATACGCCCGGCGATTACAGCTTCGACCTGCACGGTACCGGGACTGACCCGAATCAGATCTCGAATGATGTGACCTTTACCTTGAAGATCGTGGACTTCAATTTGTGTTGGTTGTTGTCGAATGATTCTTGTTCTCCTTCGCCGCCGAGCATCACCGTGGCCCCGTCGAGCGTTTCTGCGCCCGTTTCGTTTCAGGTCACAGCGCAAGGATCGTTCGATGACACGGTGAATTTGTCTTGCGGGAATTTGCCCTCGGGAGCAAGCTGCAACTTCACGGTTAACAATCAACCTGTTAGTTCAGTGAATCCGACTTCCGGCAACCCGGTTGCAGTTACGCTGACTGTGAGCACCACCGCGAGCGCAACCGCAGGCACAGTGCCCATCACGATCAACGGATCGGTGACGGGTGGTCCCACGAAGACGCAGACACTGTCTTTGACGATCACCCTGGATTACTCGCTCGGAATCACGAATCCATCGCTGCAGGCGTACGTGAACAGCACGGTGCATTTCAATGGCGTGCTGACTTCACTGAATGGGTACGACAGCGCAGTGAATTTGAGTTGTGGGCAGGGTGCGCCTCCTACGTGCTCAGCCGCGCCTGCCAGCGTGGTTCCGACCACGAGTGGCGCGCCGTTTATCGTGACCGTGGGAAGCGGGCAGTGTGGAACATATGACTTCGACATTGTGGCGACGGGCACGGATTCGCAAAAGACCTCACACTTGTTTCCCGTAACATTTGTCGCCAATTCTTATACGCCGCCGAATTACACCCTGGAGGTCACTCCCGATTCGCAGACTGCCGAGGTGAACGTCCCCGTCGTTTTTAACGGCACGCTGCAGGGGACGGATTGCTACAACAGCCCGGTAAATTTGAGTTGCGGATCGAATCATCCTCTGCGGTGTAGCGTTTCTCCGAGCAGTGTCGTGCCGACGGTGAGTCCCGCGACGCCGGCGCCGTTCACCGTAACTGTAAGCAGCGATGTGGATCAGACTTACAACTTTAATATTGTGGGTGTAGGCACAGATCGGCTGCAGCGGCAGCAACAGAAGCTGGTGACTTTCACTTCGACCGGAGGATCGGGCACGCATGGGTTTAGCTTCATGCTCACACCTGCGTCGAGCATTCAGTCACTGCCTGCTGGACAGCCGGCGATTTACATTCTTGATGTTGTGCCGTCGGGAGGAGCGTTTCCAGCGAATGCGGTCCTGGCATACTCCAGCAACTGTCCGCCGTTGAGCACCTGCAGCCTCAGTCCGGCGCAGGTGAGTAAAGGCAGCAGCCAAAAGACACAAGTCACATTCACGATTACAACCAGTGCTCCGGTTATCGCGACGGTGCCTCCCGCACACGCTCTCAGACCACTTATCTATGTGCTGTGGCTTTGCCTCCCGGGATTAATCGTTGTTTTCAGCGAAGCTCGTAAAAGTCGCGGCAAGCGATTTGCGTTTTTCTTTTTGCTCGCGGTTGCGGTTCCCGGCCTGTGGCTGGAAATTGCGTGCAGCAGCGGTCTGCAGGGCAATGGCACGGGTGGAAATGGACAGGCTGGGACACCTCCGGGGACTTACACCATGACTGTGAGCGCCACTGTGAGCTCACTTCCGCAACGGACGGCGCAAGTTCAGCTAACCGTTAATTAGGGAAAGAGCCTTCTAGCTTCTGGCGGCGAGGTTCGAGGCACGGTTTGAAGCCGCGGTCGAAGCCGGAGGCCCCTTCGAGATTACGGTATGCCTGAAGGCATACCCTGATGCGAATCCTGCGGAGAGGTTCGTTTGGTTTTGTCGGACGAGGCGTCTAGGGCTAAGTGTGCGTTGGCGGAGCATAGTGCTTGGACGGTCGCATCTACATTTGCGCTTTATGCGTCTTTTCTGTTTATCTTGTTAGCAACGTCCTCGTCTCCTGGTCGAGGGCTTACTTACACATGCCTGACCAACACTTTGACATTGTGGTTATCGGTGGCGGAATTGTGGGGCTTTCGACCGCGATGCAGGCTTGCCGGGTCTTTCCTAAGCTACGCCTGGCGCTACTCGAAAAAGAAGACCGGGTAGCACGCCATCAGAGCGGGCACAACAGTGGTGTGATTCATTCCGGAATCTACTACAAACCGGGTTCGCTGAAGGCGAAGCTGTGCGTGGAGGGAGCGGCCGCGATGCAGGCGTTCTGCCGCGAGCATGGAATTCCGGTCGAGATCTGCGGCAAGATCATTGTGGCAACCAACGCGGACGAAATTCCGCGTCTGCAAATGCTACTGGAACGCGGGCAGGCGAACGGAATTACCGGCCTGAAGTTGCTGGACAAGGCGCAGATGCGCGAGATCGAACCGCACTGCGGAGGCATGGGCTGGCTGCATGTTCCGGGTACGGGAATCACGGACTATGTGGCGGTGTGCCAAAAATATGCCGAGTTGATCGGCGCGCAGGGCGGAGCCGTAAACACTGGAACGGAGGTCACGGGCATTAAGCGAAGCAACGGAAAGACCGTGATCGAAACGAACCGGGGAGATCTCGCGGCAAAATATTTGATTAACTGCGCGGGCCTACACAGCGATCGCATCAGCCGACTGGCGGGCGAAAAGACCGAAGTCACGATCGTGCCCTTTCGTGGTGAATATTACGATCTAACGCCGGAGCGAGAGCATCTGGTTCGCGGGTTGCTGTATCCCGTGCCCGATCTGCGTTTTCCGTTCCTTGGTGTGCATTTCACGCGTCGGGTTGGCGGTGGCGTTGACGCCGGGCCCAACGCGGTGCTGGCATTTAAGCGAGAAGGCTACCGACGCACGGATTTCAGCCTGCAGGATGCGGCCACGACGTTCGCGTACTCCGGCTTCTGGCATATGGCAGCAAAATACTGGCGTAGCGGTGCCGGGGAATTTTACCGATCTTTCCACAAGCCAGCTTTTGTTCGTGCTTTGCAGACTTTGCTGCCCGAGGTTCAGAGTTCCGATCTAGTGTCGGACGGAGCGGGCGTTCGCGCCACGGCCGTCAGTCGCGACGGATCGCTGGTGGATGACTTTCAGTTTGTATGTTCGCAGAACATGCTGCATGTGTGGAATGTTGTGTCTCCGGCGGCAACGGCTTCGCTGCCAATCGGGCGAGAGATTGTGCGGATGGCGCAGGAAGGATTTGGACTGGAGTCGACCTGAAGTAAGCCAGCGCGTCCCAGGAAAGGTCGGAAGCGAAATTCCCCCGAGTTGTGCCCTTCCGGGACAGTTCAAAAGTTCCGGCCGCGGTTGAGCAGCCTGGTAAATCTATCCTAACATCCTTAGATTAAACAACTTGCCGTGAACCTTTGGGGTTACGGATTGGTCCTCCCTTTATGGCACTAAAGTGCCATTTACCCTGTATAGTTATGAGAATAAAGTCTCGCTAGACAGTCGTCAGGGCTGACGGCTGATTGGGGTGGGCATTCTCCTCCGTGCATTTGTGACCCGTCCTTCGGCTCTTTAACTTCTCTGGCCAAACGAAAACAACCTTGTGGGAAGAAGTGTCATCTTGAGAGTGGTCTAACTGAGCGGACAGTCCGGAGAATCCGGTCCGGACATGCGGTCTAAATCCTTATGGCTTACGCAATCGCCTTACCCGAAATTTCTGAAGTGATCCGAGTGCTGGCTGCTGATGCTACTAGAATGAACAGCCAACTTCTGGCTGCAGCTCTCGATCGAGATAAGCGCTTTGAGGTGCTGGATCCGGTGTCGGATGCGCGTGGAATCATTGCCACCGTGGCTAAGGAAAAACCGGCGGTGTTAGTGATCAGCGCGGAGCTTGACGATGACAAGCGAAAAGGATTCGAAGTAGCGCGCGAACTGCATGCGCTGCATGGCGAAACCCGCGTGGTGATGCTGCTCGATGCCTCAGAACGGAGCCAGGTCGTAGAAGCGTTCAGGGCGGGGGCACGCGGCGTTTTCTGCCGCAGTGAATCGCTGACTTCGTTGGCGCGTTGCATCCAGTGCGTCAGTGAAGGCCAGATCTGGGCAAACAGCAAAGAGCTTCGTTACCTGCTGGAGGCGCTGGGCGAGGCATTGCCTCTGCGCGTAGTCGACACGCGCGGGGCTGCACTGCTTTCGCGACGTGAGATTGAAGTGGTGCGCTGTGTGGCAGAGGGATTGTCGAACCGTGAAATCGCGCAGCGGCTCGGACTTACCGAACACACGGTGAAGAATTATCTGTTTCGCATTTTTGACAAGCTGGGAGTTTCCAAGCGGGTGGAAGTCGTCCTCTATGCTTACAGCTTGGGCAGCCGTACCGAAATCACGGGACCGGGCAGCGGCGGTAACGGCAAAAGGCTGCCTCCGGTGGTCACGAATGGAGTCTTAGCGGCGTCCCCGTCCCCGACAGTGTCACAGTTCCCGTCGTCTGTGATCTCCAGATTGGCGAAGGCGTAGTCGGACCTCGGTGTTGATAACACACGATGGGTAGCCGGCTATGAACGATCTACATCCGTCCGAGCCCGCATTGGGCGACCGATGCGAGGGCTGCTGATCGCCTTATCCAGAGAGTCCTGCCAGTTCTTGAGCTTCATCGCCACCTGCTGCATGTAGGCTGCGGCTTCCGCAGGGCTCAAAATTTCGTGATTGTTTTGTCCATTCGGAGCGACCGACGGCTGGCGGCTGTGCGCGTACGGCATTCCTGCGAAATCAGACGGGCTTTCCGACGGGCCTTCGGAGGTAAGCCTCGAAATGTCGAGGTCGGAAATAACTTCCCGAACCACATCGAAGTCGACAACTTTTTTTTGTAAGGCGCAGGTTAGTGAAAGCGCATTGAAACAGAAATTGTTGATGTTTCGCGGAATGCCTTCGGTGAATCTCGCAATATCGTCATAAACTTCGGGAGTGAAAAGAGGGGCGCCTTCGTAGCCGGCGATGCGCAAGCGATGCTCAATGTAATTTTTGATCTCTCCTGCGGAAAGCGGTACCAAGCCATGAACAATAGAGACGCGTTGGCGCAGCTGCGACAGACCGGGGCTAGCCAACTTGTCGGCCAGTTCAGGTTGTCCGGCCAGAACTATGTGCATCAACTTGGCTCTTGGGGTTTCGAAGTCGGAGAGCAGCCGTACCGTCTCGAGCACCGAAGGCTCGAGATTCTGCGCCTCGTCGATGACGACAATGAAACGATTGCCCGCGCGCGCCTCTTGTAACAGCCGGCGGTTGAATTCCTCGTGCATGCGCACGAAATCATGACCGTCGCTTTCGTAGCCGAGCTCAGCCAGAAGGAAGCGCATAAACTCGCGTGAGGTGCACTGGGTTTGGAACAAGAATGCGGTGCGCGCGGAACTGCGGAACTTCTCCAAAAGATGAAACAGGATGGTGGTCTTGCCCATGCCGGGCTTGGCGACGAGACCAAGAAATCCACGGTTGGCTTCGATGCCGTAATACAGCGACGCTAGTGCTTCGCGATGGGCTGCGCTCAGATACAGGAATCGCGGGTCCGGAGTTACACCGAACGGCTGTTCCCGCAACCCAAAATACTTCTCATACATGCCGCTCTCCTACCGTTTCAACATGCACATGATGACATATCCCATTGCAAAGCCGGCTGATCGCCACGCCAATGCCGCGATTGAGGAGACGAAGTGGAGACTAAGAATCCTCGGCCGGGGAGCATCCGAAGGGCAGACTCTCCTTTACACTCTGCCCGAAACATCGATGCCTGAACAAGAGGATAAAGGTTACAGAGCCTAACGTCTCGATTCCAAGGTATAGACAAGGCTGGTCCTGAACTCGCCGTTGATCTAGTACCAATTGATTCTACGGCAATTAGGCCAATGCGCCAATATGATCGCGCCAAACACGCTGGACGAGGGTCCGAGGACTCCTTGTGGACTTGCAGCGATTGCGCGTAAAATCTTCGAGGTCATCCCCCGTTAGTAGCGTTGGCTTCGCTTGGAATCCGTCTCCAATTCGGATCTGAGGACCAGGGTGCTGGTCGCAGACGCGGTTGCCATGAGCTGCCAGCTCCTGGTGGATGGCTTGCTGCGCAGCAAACGCTTCGATGCGGTGGCAGCGGCGACGCCTGAAGACGTTGTCCTGGCGTGCGAACGCTCCCGGTTTGATGTTCTTCTGATCAGCACGAGTTTTTCTGAAGATCCCCTCAAAGGACTTCGCTTTGTAGGTGAAGTTCGCGATCTCAATCGAGATGTAAACATCGTAGCGTTGCTCGATACAATGGACCGGAAACTGGTGGTAGAAGCATTCCGGTGCGGTGCCCGCGGCGTTTTCGCGCGATCCGGTTCGTTCCAGGCCCTGTGCAAATGCATCACCTGTGTGCACGAAGGTCAGGTGTGGGCCAGTTCCGCGGAACTCGAATTTGTGCTGGAGGCGCTGGTAGATCCCCTACCTATCGAAACCCGTGGCTTGCCCAGCTCGCGTCCGCTGAGCAAGCGCGAGGAAGAAATCGCCCACATGGTCGCTGAGGGATTCACCAACCGCCAGATTTCTGAGCGGCTCGATCTGAGCGAGCACACGATCAAGAATTACTTGTTCCGAGTTTTTGAGAAACTCGGAGTCTCCACCCGAGTTGAGTTGACCCTGTATGCGCTCAAGCGGGGAAGGGTTCCGCGGACCCGTCCACAAGCAGCCACCGCTCTGCCTGCTCCCCAGCCGAGGCTCGTTGGCAGCGAGAACTAGGCAAGAATCGCGCGCCTCTACCGGCTAATTTAGATTCGTTGCTTTTGCGAGGGTGCCCCTATCTTCAGGGCAATCTGAAACTCACGGTAATTTGAGTTTGAAATTCTTCCGGTGATCCGTTCCGAAGGAAAGGCTTGAATCGCCATTGAGTAACGGCGTCGGTGGCGGCAGCTGCAAGTTGGGGATCGCCGCTAATCGTGCTCAGCTTCGCGACTGTCCCGTCCTTGCCCACTAAGGCCTGAAGAACGACTGGGCCCTGAATATGCTGCGCGCGCGCGGATTCAGGATATTCGGGCTCCACTCGCAACACAAGGTACTCGTCGGCCACCTTCGAAGGCACTTGGACGGGCCCGCTGGTGGAATCCCTTCCGGATTGGCGGGCGGCGGGCGGCGGAGTCCGGAAGATCACTTTCCCATTCTCATAAACCACCAAGCCTCCAGTGAGAAGCGAAGCAGCTTCGCCTGGTTGCGATCCGCTCGGTTGGGACGCGCTTGGCTGCGACGCGGTTGGCTGAGAAGCGATCGGCGCAGGCGCCTTCGCTGGCGTGGGCTGATCGGGAGCGCGGACCGGAGCATTCAATGCAGAGTTTTCTGGTGGTTTGGCTTGTGCGGGTTGAGGGGATGCGTCCGTTACGACTTTCGCTTTGGGCGCGACCGGCACTCTTTGCCTCTTCACGTATCCCATCATCCAACCCACGAACAACGCCAGCGCAATCACGGCCAGGGTCAAAACACTCATCCAATGATCACGGGGTTGAATCTTGGAATCGGCGGTTGCCTCCGTCTCTGGTGCGAATTCCGTGACCGGCAAAGGAGCCTCAGGCTCCGCCCGTTCAAGCTGTTCAGGATCGACTTGCGTTGGATCGATTATTCGATCCACTTGCTTAGCATCGACGGGCACGGAGTCAACGTTGTCGACATCAACTGCGGTAACCACTGCGGCAGGTTCGATTGAAGAAGGCGCAACGATGGGCGGCGTTGGGACTAACACGTCGGCAGCACGATCAACATTGTTCACAATGCTGCGAGACAGAGCTTGCAAGGTTTGAATCTCGCGATCACTGAAAGCGTTGGGGCGGGGAGAAAAAATCTCAAATACGCCCAGCAGGGTACCCTCTTTCACCACGGGGAACACAAGGATGGAACGGACGCCCAGATCCCGACAAACCTCTGCATCCACGCGGGAGTCGGTTTCAGTATCGTCGCATCGCTGCCACTTCTTGCTTTGCACGCAGGCACCGGAAAGGCCGGCATCGACGTCGAGCCGGACTCCGAGATCAGGGGCATTGGCACCGGTGGTAGCGCGGCAGACGATCTCATCGCCTCGCGCCAGGGCGATTGCGGCAGCGGTCGCGCCGGTCGCCAAACGGGCGTGCTCAACAATCTCGTTGAGCACCAAATCGAGCGCCAGATCGGCGGACAGGGCTCCGCCGCCGTGCGCGGACAACGCCGTCGCTAACTCTGTCAGCGATAAACCATCCTCTAACTCACTGCCTTCTTTTCCATCGAGGGAAACCGGGGCAGCACTCGGCCGGAGAGGATCGAAGAGATCGGGCCGAGACATCGGATGATAAGCCATTCAACCAACCCCGCCGCTAAGTGCGCAGACTTGCGGCATTACAGCAGTCATTTCCGCCTCAAGCTACCCGGTACCTAGTTTAGACCTTGAGCGGGAGTTTCCCGCGAAAAAAGCACCTTGTCAACCCCAAATCGGGCGGGTCTTAGCCTTTCCGTAGGCCGGCAAACGCAGGGTTGGACTGGTAAGCGGCTGTGTCCACCGCGACCTGGCTACTTCTGCGCTTGGGTCTTCGGAACCTCCGGAGGACCAACATTGGGCGGTATTTCTCCCGTCAGCGCGTTCAAGAACGCCTGCAGGTCACTTCGTTCCTGCCCTGTGAGGAAGTCCAACACGTGAATCTCCTTGTCCAGATTGGGGTTGGAGTTCCCCGCTCCGATATAAAAATCTATGACCTGCTTCAAGTCTTTCAGGCTGCCATCGCTCATGTAGGGTGCGGTCAGCGCGATATTTCGCAGTGAAGGGGTCTTGAATTTTGCCAAGTCCGTCTGGTTGTGAGTCACCGCGTTCAGGCCGGGGTCGATTATTTTGCCCATATCAACACCAATGCCGATGTCGTGAAACTTGTTGTCCGTAAATAGAGCGTACTTATCGCCGACCGTATGGCATACCGCACAATTCGCCTTCTTCGTGGAGGCGAAAACAATGAAGCCGCGCTTGACGGAACTGGTTACAGCCGTTTCGTCATGCCCGTACTTCCATCGGTCGAATGGGGAGTTGCCGCTGATGACCGTGCGTTCGAACGAGGCGATGCTTTTCTCCACCATTTCATACGTGATCGGTCCTGGACCCCATGCTTTTGCGAATTCCTCACGATATTCAGGATCGGCATTGAGCTTTTGCTCGACGGCCGCCAGTGTGTTCGCCATTTCCACCGGATTCTGCACCGGACCCTCCGCCTGCTTTTCCAGACTGGGGGCACGGCCATCCCAAAACTGTACCCGGAAATACACCGAATTCATCACCGTCGGTGAGTTGCGAGTACCGCTTTTCTTGCCTACGCCTTCGGATACTGGCTTCGGATCAGCGAAGCCAAAACGGGGATCGTGGCACGTAGCACAGGAGACGGTGTTGTCAGCAGAGAGCACCGGATCGTAGTAGAGCCGCCGACCAAGAGCGATCGTTTCAGCGGTCGGCGGATTGTCAGCTGGGATGGGCACGGGTGGCAGTCCAAGCGGAGCCTTGATATGCACTGGCTGGCCGATAGGCCTGATGCCTGAGTTATTTTGGGCAGGGCACAACGATAACCCGCCGCTTACAAGCATGATCAGGAAAGCTAGAACGAGAATCTGAAGCGATTTCATAAGTCCTCCAGCAAAGCCCAAGCTACATATCTCTTGACGAAGCATTCGTAATTCTGCGAAGAGCACAAAACCGGCCTTTGCAAAGTTAAGGGTCTGCGCTTCGAAATCGAGAGCTTGCGCAACTGAATGCTAGCGGAACTTTCTTTGAAAGAAAGCGACGTGTGAATGTCACCAGCGTGACGGCGGTCACGAGGCGAGGTGACGAGAGCGAATCAAAGTCCATGTCGTAACTGGGGCGGCAGCGTTCCCATTCCGGCATCGGATCTCGCGGAGCCGAGTGGTCGATTCCCCGTCTAGCGACGAAAGCTGATAAAGTAGGTTTTTACAGCTACAATCTTTGTCCTCCGGGCGCTTTAGCAGGTCCAGAATATGCGGAGATTTGGATGCACATCGCGATAGTTGGGTCGGGGTATGTGGGACTGGTGGCGGGGGCGTGCTTTGCCGACATGGGCCACCGCGTCATCCTCGTCGACAACGACGAGCATAAGTTAACGGCGCTCAAGAAGGGAGAGGTTCCGATTCATGAAAAGTTCCTGCCGGAACTGATGCAGCGTCATCGCGGCCGCAATCTCACTTTTTCTGATGATCTTCGAACTGCGGTGGAAGCCAGCGACGCCGTGTTCATCGCCGTGGGAACGCCGCCCACAGAGCAGGGACATGCGGATCTTTCCTACGTGGAATCGGTAGCTCGAATCATTCCGTCGGCGATCAATGGATACAAGGTGGTCGTGGAGAAGAGCACGGTTCCGGTTTACACCAGCGAGTGGATACGCAAGATCATTCTGCGGAATGCGGCGCCTCCAGATTCATTCGACGTGGCATCCAATCCTGAGTTCCTTCGAGAAGGAACGGCGGTCACTGACTTCCTCTATCCCGATCGCATTGTGGTGGGCGCGGACAATGAACGTTGCGCTTCTGTGTTGCGTACGATCTACGCTCCGCTGACGGATGGCAGTTATTACGAGCGCGCGGATGCGATCCCGCGTCCAGACCGGGCGCAAACCCCGCCGCCACTGATCATCACCAGCACGAAGAGTGCGGAATTGATAAAGCACGCGTGCAACGCATTCTTGGCGATGAAGATTTCGTTCATCAATGCGGTGGCGTCGGTGTGCGAGTCGGTGGGCGCGAATGTGCAGCAGGTTTGCCAAGGGATTGGAACCGACAGCCGCATCGGGCCCCGTTTCCTGAACCCCGGAGTCGGTTATGGTGGGTCATGCTTTCCCAAGGATCTGATGGCTTTCCGCGCCGTTGCCCGAGAGTGCGGATACGAGTTTCGCCTGCTGGATGAGGTAATGCGCATTAACGAGGACCAGCGTCACCGCTTCTTGCGCAAGGTTCACAACGCGCTGTGGACGTTGCGCGGCAAACGTCTCGGCGTGCTGGGCCTCGCCTTCAAGGGGGGCACCGACGACATCCGCGAATCGCCTGCGATTTTGCTGGTGCAGACCTTGCTGCAAGAAGGCTGTCAGATCGCGGCCTATGATCCCGCCGCACAAGAGCGAGCGCGGGAGGTTTTGAATGCGAACATCGAGTACGCGAGTGACGCCTACGAGGCCGCTTGCGGCGCCGACGCTCTCCTGATTCTCACCGAGTGGGATGAATTCGCCAGCCTGGACCTGGATCGTCTGCAGCGGCAGTTGAAATACCCCATCGTGATTGATGGCCGCAATCTCTATGATCCGGAGAGCATGGCAGCCCACGGATTCACCTACTACAGCGTCGGTCGGCCGGCGGCCGCGCCTGAAACTCTCCCGCTCGCGGCTGGCTCTCCACCAAGGAAAGCCAGTAATTCATGAGCACGCTACGCGCGCTGGTCACTGGCGGGGCCGGCTTCCTTGGCTCTCATCTGTGCGATGCATTGCTTGCCGAGGGTTATACCGTAGTGTGCGTCGACAATCTGCTGACGGGACGGCAATCGAACCTCGAGCACCTGCGTAGCGACTCGCGCTTTGAATTTCGGCAGATCGACATTAATCAGCCCTTCGATTGCGGTAAGGTCGATTACGTGTTTCACTTCGCTTGCCCGGCTAGTCCGGTCGATTACACCAGACACGGAATCGAAACTCTGCAAGTCGGGTCGCTGGGCGCTTTTCACGCTCTGGATGTGGCTCGCAAGTACGGGGCGAAATACCTGACATCTTCGACTTCAGAGTGCTACGGCGATCCGCTCGAGCATCCGCAAAAAGAAACCTACTGGGGACATGTGAATCCCATCGGCCCGCGTTCGGTTTACGATGAGGCCAAGCGCTTCAGCGAAGCCGTGACCATGGCCTATCACCGCTACTACAGCGTGGACACGCGCATTGTGCGGATCTTCAATACCTACGGGCCGCGGATGCAACTCAACGACGGACGCGTCGTCCCCAACTTCATGAAGCAGGCGCTGCGCGGCGAAGACCTGACGGTTTACGGCGATGGCAGCCAGACTCGCAGCTTCTGCTATGTAAGCGATGAGATTGACGGATTCGTACGGCTGGCAAAATCTTCGGAGCATCTGCCGGTCAACATCGGGAATCCTACCGAGTTCACCATTCTCGAATGCGCCCAGCGCGTGCTGGCAATAACCGGATCGAAAAGCAAAATAAAACACGAACCGCTGCCGCCGGACGATCCCAAGCAACGCCGCCCCGATATTACGAAAGCAAGAACCCTGCTGGGCTGGGAACCCAAAATCGATCTCGAAACTGGCCTGCGGATGTCACTGGACTATTTCCGTAAGGCGACAGAAGAAGAAAATACCCTTCAGAGCTCAAACGACTGAATACGTTTCACTTGTTGCATCCCGCAGGGGAGAGATATGGGTTTGTTCAAGAGTCGATCTAGGTCAGCAGCTTCGTCTCCGTCTTCGCGCCTGCAATCAACTGCTGCACTTGCTTCCGGTGTTCCTCGGTTCTCACGGTGAACTCTACCCCCATGCCGAAGCCTGGATGCGTACTCAGCACCTTCCCATGGATCCGCAATCTAAAATTTTCTGTGCGCACCACAATTTCCAGAAGCGTAGCGCTCGGAAAAGTCTCCGTTGTCTCGAGGTAACAACCGCCTGAGCTGACGTCAATTAAAGTGCATCGGGTTGCGACTCCGCTGTTGGCGCGGTAGACTTCGGCCCCGAGTACACAGGTATGTCGCGAAAGGTTCCGCCGATCCGCAGCCGAAACCGACAGCAACCCGAGACCTGCGGAAAGCCGCAATGCAGAGTCGTCCCCGTCTGATGAAATCTGAGCTCCGGAGGGAGCGGCCTCCGGTGTCAATGGAAGGCTTGCCTGCAACCAATCATTCAGTACACGACGTGAGCCACGAGGCACCTGCGCGAAACGGATCCCCACCCGGCCCGAGGAATCCTGCCACATGACCTCGCCAGAGAGTCGAATGAGTGAGGTCTTTTCTGGCAGAGCAAACTGGAAATAGACTTTGCAGTAGGGTGGCATTTTATTGCCCGAGCGGAAAGCAATGCCATCTTCGCTTAAGTCCAGGAGGGCCGCGGGAACATTCTCCTCGCCGGCGTACGCGATGGACGTCTCTGCCTGCAATGAGATACGCGGACGACTCCGCCTTTCGCTCCGCATCAAATTGCACGCTGCGCGCATGCTGTGAGCTGCGCGCTCGCGTGAAATGGGTTTGTAAAGGAGAAAGTTCGCCCCCTTCGCGAAAATGTCACGAATGTCGTCGCACGCTTTGACAATGGCGACCACGATGGCGGCTTGGTTAATCGGCGTCTTGCGTGTTTCGGCAATCAACTCGACTGCGGCCGGTTGATCTTGACAATCAACTAAAAGAGCGTCGAAGTGCCGATCCTTGAGCCTGGCTCCGGCCATGCGCAGGTCGCCGCACGACTCCGCCGCGATACCCAGATCCTGCAGAATTCGCCTGAGCACCTGGACAGCCTGGGCATCCGAGCACACCAATAACGATGTCAGCGCCATGTTCATGGCCATGGTAGGGCGCGCCAGGAGCGGCTCACAAGTTACATGGGTCACGCTTCGTTGAAAAACGTGACTTTAGTCATCTGGAGTTTCAGCGAGTAACCCGCTATGGTCGGGATGTGATCGTGAGCGGATACCTGTGGTCGTCACCAGCGGTTTTCCCCGTCCGGCTGAAGGATTGAGAATTCATGTCTTCGAAGACAACCAACTGGATCATCGCGGCAGGCGTGCTCTTGATGTTCGTAGGACTCTGCTTTCTACCAGCCGCTTTGGGGGAAAATCCCGATGCCGACCTGCTGGAGATTGGAGCCTGCCAGTTTTCCTTGGGCGCTCTAATCATGGCAACAGGTATCTACGCAAAGGCGCGGGCAGTCCAAATCGCGATCGCGTCTGGGGAGCCGCGAAAGGAATCTGCTCCTTCAAACCAGCGGGTTCGGGGCGGTTGTGACCTGTGCGGAACCGAAGCTCCAGTCGTCCAGTGCAGAGTCCACCAGCTTCACCTCTGCGGAACTTGTCTGGCTCAACACTACGATGTTCGCTCCTGCGCTTACGTACCGACCACTCGCACTGCACCTAAGTCCTCAAGGAACCTGACCGCGAACGCGCGGGGCGCATAGCCCGCCGTCCAGTTCTCGCAGCCGTCAAAACTCGCTGCAGTGCCAAAGTTACCGGAGTTACCTCGTCAAATTACGTTACGGAAGTCCAAGCGTAGAGGCCCAGCCTTTAGTACTTTGACGCTCTCTCATCCCCTCCTTACGATGAGCTTTGTATGCGGGTTAGCCAGCGACGTTCCTTTACCAGGGAATCGCCCTCCTTCGGCGTAACACGCGATGAAGGATGCCAGGCTCGACCCCCGAAATGGGAGATGGGGCCGGAAACGCCTTCGCAGTAAGAACCGCCTCGGATAAGCCTCCCCGGAGAAAGAAAGGGTTCATGTCTTCACGCAGGATGTGCGGGTTTTCACTGATCGAGATGATGGTGGTGGTCGCCCTCATCCTGATTGTGCTGGCTTTCTCCATCATGGCCATCCAACCCGCACTGAAGCAGGGACGCCTGACGGAAGGCTACAACCAAACGCTGATGGCGATGCGGCAAGCCCGCGACATCTCGGTGGCGCAGCGACAGATTTACTTCGTTACTTTGAGCAACGCCGTAGTGCCCAACACGATCACGATCACGCAAGGATCGACCGGCACGGTTGTAGCCACTTATTCCCTGCCCCCCGACGTCGCCTTCGACGCGGAGTTGGGTCTGCCCAACTCGCCCACCGTGGCACCCACGACACCCGATGGTTTTGGAACGGGAGCGGTCGCGATTGATTTCGATCAAGGCATCGTCGCGGGGGCAAAGAATGTGATCTATTTCTATCCCGACGGCTCGGCCACCGACGTACTCGGCAACGTCAACAATGGCGTGGTCTATATCGCTCGGCCGGGATTCATAGACACTTCGCGAGCTATCACCCTTTGGGGTGCTACCGGCCGGCTGCGCGGATGGCGAGCTTACAAGAACGCAGGAAAGTATTACTGGAGGCAACAGTGAGAGCTGAAAGCGGCACTGCTTCCCGGCCACGTCTCTGCAGAACCCAACGGGGGTTCAGTCTGATTGAGGTCATGGTTTCGATGGTCATATTGGTGGTCGGACTGGTGAGTCTGCTGGGCGTCTTCGGGGTCGCGATGGCGTCCACGCAAACGTCGCAACTTAACGGAACCGCCAAGCAATTAGCCAACGAGGCCATCGAGAGCATTTTGACCGCGCGCGAAACCGCGAACGTGACTTGGACCCAGATTCAGAACACGGGTTCGGGTGGGATCTTTGTCCCTGGTTTCGTCGCAATCGACTGCCCAGGAGTCGACGGCATCGTCGGCACCGTCGACGATGCGGCGTGCGGCCCACAAATTCTGGACCAACCCGGACCAACAGGAGTCTTCGCCGGAAACTGCCCGGCGCCGGGACCCGACACGTGTCTGACTCTGACCAACTTCCAGCGTCAGATTCTGATTTCGCCGGTCTTCCCAGCAGGTGGTGGTCTGATCCCCATCGCCACACTGCGCGCCATCACCATTACGATCCAGTACCAGACTCCCCAGTTTAAGGTGCCCAGACAATACGTTCTGAACACTTTCATTTCGGAATATCGGTAAGGGAGAAATTATGGGACGAAGGTCCAAACATTCCGGCCGCGGTTTCAGCTTGATCGAGCTGATGGTCTCGCTCGTTGTGGGCATGATCGTCGTGGGCGCCGCCGTGAAGTTATTCAGCCAGGGCATGAGCGCGACCTTCACTGTTTCCCAACGCGCAGAGATGCAACAAGACCTCCGGGCCGCCTCGAACCTCATCCTGAAAGACATCAGCTTGGCTGGCGCCGGAATGCCTCCCGGACAAGGTGTAGCTCTGCCCTCGGGAACTCCGCTCAATCCAATCTACGGCTGCGATCAAGTGGGCAACTGCATTCCGGGTGGGGGCATTGCTTATCCCTGTTCCACCAACGTCGGTCCCTGCATCCCGACTCTGTATGGAGTCATTCCCGGCTGGCGATTGGGAATCACCCCGCCGGGCAGTCCGAACCCCAGTGACATCATCACGATCGTCTATACCGACTCCAACTTCGCTTTGAATTGTTATATCGTTTCGTTCCCCGTCGGAGGCGCGGGCGGAGGCGTCAACCCGGTAACATTCACCGCCCCGGTTCCAACCCCGCCCACTTGCGCTTTGCCGCCCGGGCTGGTAAACCCGCAAGCCGTGAACGATCCGGTCGTGGGCCTGACCGCTGGCGACCTGGTCCTGTTCCAGAACAACCTCGCGGCAGGAGCCGGCCAGGCGATCGCTGAGGTTACAAATGCGGCGGGCGGTGGTGGCGTTTACATTGCCAACTTTCTCAATGGCGACCCGCTATCATTCAACCAGAGCGGCGCTGGGGCCGGCGACTTGGCCCAAATCATTGCTGGCAACAATACTACGGCGACGCGAATCTTTGTCATCTCCTACTACTTGAAAATGCTGCCTGACCCCTTGGGCGTAGGCCCCGGCATCCCCGTGCTCATGCGCCAGGTAAGCGGACACCTGCCGGTTCCGGTAGCCGAGAACGTCGTCAACATGCAATTCACCTATGACACTTACGATGCCGTCGGCAACCTCCTGAACGCTGCGGGCAACGCTGGATATCCCGGCACCTCGCTGAACCTGATCCGGAAGATTAACGTCACCCATTTCACCATCCGGAGCCAAGTGTCGGGTGCGAACAGTTACATGAGCTCTGCCACCGGCTATCAGGCATTTGACTTTCAGACTTCGATCAGCGCGCGCAATCTGAGTTATCAGAACCGGTACAGTTTTTAGTTCAACCAAAAGACTCGTCGCCCAAGCTTTGGGCCCAGACGAGAAGAATTGGGAGTGGGGAATTTAAGGAGCAACACGATGCATAGCAGCAAACAAAGTTCACGGGGTTTCACGCTGATCGCATCCCTGATGCTGTTGTTGATCATGTCCGGGGTTGCGATTGGCTTGCTCATGATGGTCAACACCGAAGGCAAAGTAGGCGGCCAGGACACACAGAACACCCTAGCCTTCCACGCTGCCGAAGGTGGGATCGAACACATGACCTCGGATCTGGCGGGCATGTTCCAGAACATCGAATCACCCACGGCCGCGCAAATTCAGGCGCTGAGCGCGGACGCGCCCCCGAACACCGCCTACATGAACTATCCCCTTTACACTCTGACCCCGGCCACTAACGCTGATGGCAGCCTGGCAACCAATTTCGGTCAGATTGCCACCGGGCCATACCAGGGTTTGTATGCGTCGATCCTTCCCGTCACTCTGCAAGTAACGGCGACCACTTCGCTCGCTGGAGTAGGTACGGTCGGAGACGAAGTCAACATGTCTCGCACCGTCGAAGTAGCGTTGGTCCCGGTCTTCCAGTTCGGTGTGTTTTGCGACGGCGACTGCGCCTTCTTCGCTGGCCCGCCCATGACGTTCGCCGGTCGGGTTCACACCAACGGCGACTTGTATCTGTCCGCCGGTAACGGCGGTCTCACGAACTTTCAAGACAAAGTCAGCGCCTGGGGCAACGTCATTCGCCAGGTGCAAGCCAACGGCAACCCAACCAACGCCAATCACAACGGCACGGTCGACATTCTGACCACATCTCTCGGTTGTCCCGGCGGCTTGCCCGGCTGCCGGCCCATGGCTCTGGCCGAGGGCAGCGTTGTGGGAGGACCGACGTCGGCGCAGAACCCGGGATGGTCTGCCCTTTCCGTGGGAAACTACAACAGCTGGATCATCGATGGAAACTACGGAAACCCGGGCGGCACCGGCGCCACAAAATTGTCGTTGCCCTTCATCAACAATACCCCCGGAGTAGGACCGCAACCACAGCCCTTTGAAATTATCCGGCGTCCTCCAGCGGGAGAAAATCCCACGACCCCGCTGGGCGCATCGCGACTCTACAACGAAGCTGAGATTCGCGTGCTGCTCTCCGATACGCCTGCCGACCTTCCGGGCGGCGTTGGGGACCCCAACAACATTCGCCTAGCCAATGTGGCGCCTTATGCAGCCGGCGTTCCGGCTTCGGTCCCTGCAGGACTGCCCGCCTTGGCCAGCGGTGGAACTTACAACACGTACTTCGCAGCCGGAACAACCTCCTACCCGGACGTCGGCAGCTGGACAAACACTCTCTTCCCGGCCGCCAATCCGACCATCGGCCTCGATTGGCCGTACGCGCCGCTGCAACCGATAGCGGCCGATATCACGTTCACCAATGACCAAGGGCCCCCCGCCGCGCCATTGACCACCCTGGTCGCGAATACCAACAACAACGGCCTGACAGCGGCCCCGCCAGCACTTGCTCTGACTGCTTGCCCCGGCAATCCTCCAGTGTGCCCGGCTGCACCCAATCCCTTTTACAAGGCTCCTTACCCTTATTACACTCCGACCGCGGCCAATGCCACCAACACCTGGAATCTGATCGATGGTTATCTGCGCGTCGAATATCGTGACGCCGGTGGAAACTACCATCCAATCACGGCAGAGTGGCTGGCCTTCGGATTCGCGCGAGGTGTAAATCCTCCAACTGCGCCCGGAACGAATCCGATTAATCCGAACGCGATCCTGATTCTTCAGCAGCCGGCCGATCGCAATGGAGACGGCACGATCGACTTCAAGGGCACCGGACCGACTGGCTGCGTCAAAGTAGCTGGCGTGTGGAACTGCATCAAGGCCAAGCCGCCCGAGGTCACAGCCGATCAAACCACCCTTGTGCCATGGTATGGCGACAGCAAAGCGGCCGTCCAAAGCGTCACCATGAATAATTGGTATCCCATCAACTTCTATGACGCTCGCGAAGGCGAAGTCCGCGATGTGAGCACGGGCAATGCAAGCTGCGCCCCCAATGGCGTGATGAACGCCGTCGAAATCGACGTAGGCAACCTGAAAAATTGGCTCAACGGGACCATCCCAGGCAGCGGCAACCTGGTCGACTTTCAATTCCAGAACGGATACGTTCTGTATTTCTCTGACCGCCGAGGTATGCTGCCGAATCCGAACGGCACCGCCCCTGTGGGCGCCGCGGGCACGAAAACCGGAGACGCGGGTCTCGAAGATGCCATCAACTCTGGCACGCAAGCTGGAAATCCTGACGGCGCGCTGGAGCCGATTCCGGGGAACAAGACTCAATCTCCAGAGGACGTGAACAACAACGGTGTGCTGGACAACTGGGGAGCGGGAAACATGGGTTTGGGGCTCGGCTACACGGGAGCTCTGTATACCGCGGCAGGCAGTGTGAACAGCCGGATCCGCACAGCTGCCGGCGGTCCCGATCCTTACTTGATTGGCGGGCGCATTCCGAGCTGCATCGTCGGCCAGAAGAACTGGGTCAGCGGTGCCCGCCACGCGCTAAAGCTGGTTGACGGCTCGCTGGGCAACGTTCCTGTTCGGCTGGACAATGGCAAAGGGGGATTCACCGTAGGCTCGGAGAATCCGGTTTACATTCAGGGGGACTACAACAGCAGCGTCGCGGATCCCACATGGGCGAATCCTGCCGCTGCCGAACCTGCACACGCAGCAGCCGCCGTAATCGCAGATTCGGTTACGTTGCTCTCCAGCTACGACCCCGCCAGCGGACAGGGATGGCTGGATCTGAACAGCTTGAAGTCTCCAAGCAACGACGGCGGACGACAAGCGTTCACTTCCTACTATCGCGTAGCCATCTCGGGTGGAAAAAATATCAACTTCCCGGTCAACGTATGTTGCGCATGGTCGGGAACCGACGACTGGGGCACGGATGGTGGAGTGCATAACTTCATCCGCCAACTGGAACAGTGGGGCGGCGATACCCTAAACTACAAGGGATCTCTGGTAAGCATGTACTACTCCACCTATGCCACGGGCACGGACAAGAACGGCGGCGGTACGACGTACGATCCGCCAACGCGAAACTTCGTCTTCGATCCGCTCTTTACTCAGCCCCAAAACCTGCCGCCAGGAACACCGCTTTTCCGCGACATCGACAACCTGAGCTACCGGCAAAGCTTCACCCCCCACACCGGTTCCTTCTAAACGAACCCGCAATGCAACCAGCCCCGATCCTGCAAAGCAGGATTGGGGCTTTTCACATCCAAAAGCAAAGAAGAATTTGATTCTTGGGTCGCGCAGCGCTTCCAAGCGCTGCGCCAAACCGCCCCCAGGTGATTCAGAGCTTTTAACCTCACAAGCCCCCAGCCTGTAAAATACCACTCGCAAACCAATCGTCCACGGAGGACAGCCTTGCCAAGAATCACCGCTCTTTTTTGGGACGTCGGCGGCGTGCTCCTCACCAACGCCTGGGACCACGAGGAGCGCCGGCAAACGCTCAAACACTTCGGCCTCGATGAAGCCGAGTTCGAAAGCCGCCACGAGATGCTGGTTTCTTCATTCGAGCGCGGCAAGATCACTCTGCAGGATTATCTCGAGCGCACGATCTTCTACCGTCCCCGATCCTTCACCATCGAAGCTTTCACCCAACACATGCTCTCGCTCTCGCAACCGGATCCGGAGGTCCTGCAATTTGCAAAAGAACTTGCCCGCTCCTGCAAATATCTGATGTCCACGATCAACAACGAATCGAAAGAACTGAATCTGTTCCGCATTCAGACCTTTGGCCTGCGCGAAATCTTCAGCCTCTTCGTAAGCTCGTGTTTCGTGGGATTGCGCAAGCCCGAGGAAGGAATCTACCGCCTGGCTCTCGAAATCACGCAGAGGCCCCCGGAGGAATGCTGTTTCATCGACGATCGTCCGTTGAATCTGGATAGCGCCGCCAAGCTGGGGATGCACGTAATCCAAATGGAGAACGCGAAGCAGTTGCAGCAGGAGTTTGCAAAGCTGGGAGTCACGACGTAATCAGACCAGGTGGCCCACGCTTTCAACTCGATCCACCAGCAAGCCTTAAAGGATGGAAGCGAGAAATGCCCGCCTCGCCAGAAACCAGAGAAATGATCGAGCAATTCACTGGGCCTCACAGTCACACTTTGCGAGGCGGCTTCAATGCGGGATTCAGCGGGCTCTGCACATTGGACTTGACCGGCCCGGAATCCACATTCACTCCCAAACTCAAATCGCTCGACCAGCAGTCGGCGAGGATCTTCCAGTCCCCCGCTTGCCGGGCCAGCGTCAGCAGGTATTTGCCGCGCTCTTCGCGGCGCTTGCCCATGGTGAACGGGACCAGCATCTTGCAACGGCCCGCCTCATAGGCGATGTCCCCAAATATTTCGACTCGCAAAACCTCCATCTCGACGTCTCCGAGTCCGGCATCGAGCACACCGAAAAAGAACTCGCGAATCGCCGCTGTGCCCCGAACTGGCGGCACATTGGGACGCAGCACAATCGCGTCCACCGCATAGAGACTGACCAGATCGTCGAGCTGCCTGCCGTTGCAGGCCAGCGCCCAATCCTGCGTAATCTTCCGGACGGCAGTTTCAGCCCGGTTTAGCGAAGCGCCACCCGAGGGAGTGCGCACGTGGGTGTCACGCACGACCGGAGCGCTACCAGTCGGGCGCGGTTCGCCCCCAGCAAGCGGAACGCCACCTTCGGAGGCGAAATAGTGGTGGTGATAATGATGATGATAATGATGCTGCCCGGCGGCGTGGGCCTCTGGTCTCACTCCAGTCGCAGTTGGGGCGCTCGTCTGCAAGGGTGGGGCATCGTTTTGCGGAACCCCGCAGATCGCACAGAACCGGTTCTCCACCGGGTTCGAACTGCCACAAGAAAGGCAGATCCGAGACTCCACGCCTTCCGCTACTGAGCCTACGGAAGCATCCGTGTCCACTTGTGAACCCAGTCGTTGGACAGCTTGCAAAGCGGCCGCGATAGCTTCCGTGCCCGGCTTGGGCTGCTGCAAGTCTTGCTTCAATCGCCGGAACAAATCTTCGACTGCCGCATTGTGCGCGGGGTCTGTCTCAGGCCCTGACGCAGGCAGATTACGGATCGGTCCGGTTGGCTTTTCGTGATCCATAGGACTGCGGCCATTCTAGTCGAAAAGATTGCCTATCGGCTGGAGAACTCGATCTTGCCTTCGGTTTCGGTAGCGGCGCCGTTACACATCGCTGGGCGATAGCGCCAGGAACGAACCGTGTCGAGGATGGTACGATCTTCGGCCGCGCCCGCACTCTCGAGGATGAGAGGCGAATGAACCCGGCCATCCGTGCCAATGATGAAGCTGACCCGCACCTTGGCGCTCGGCTGAGCAATGTCGAGGAGGGGATTCGGCGTCGCGAGAGGCTCGGGCGGCTCAGAGGCTTCGCAATTGGTGCTGGCGGTGGCGCGCAGCATAGCCGCAAACTTCGAGTCACGCAGCGGCGCACGCCAGATCTCGCGTTCGTGGGCAACCAATGTGGGCAGCGGAGAAACCGGCAGGCTGGGAGGGATGACTGAAGCCAGACTGGTGGCTGAGGCTAAGAGCACCAGAAGAAGCGAGCACAATCTCCGGACCGCCATGTCCAATTCCCGAAACCCAACCTCCTGAAGGGCAATCGGCATGCCAGGGGCGGGGGGTGTTTATCTAATTGATATATAGCAACTTACAAGCAGGAGTGCGCCTGATTGCAGATCCGAAGTGAAAACCGTTGCAGCTTCGTGGATCAGACGCGGAGCGCCGCTACGCCCCCGCCAAAGGCTGGCCGACCTACGAATCCAAGTGGGTCGGGGTCGCGTCGCCCAACTTGAGTGGCCACTTGTTTTTCGCGAGCGAGGGTGTCCACGCAAGGTCCGGCCGGCTCACCCGCTCGACCTCGCTCGACTCAGGGCCGTGGTCAGAAAGTAGAGGGGCAACAAACCGGAGCGCCTCGACTTCGGTTCTCAAACGCACCAGATCCATCTCTTTTTCTCGCAGCACTTCGTATATGTTTTTCATGGCCGCCAAGCTGGGCCACGCGGGCCCAAATTTGTTTTCGAGTAGAAATGAACTGCGTGTTGCTCCGGCTGGATTACGCCGATTGTAATACACAGCCTGTCGAAACCGCCATCCTCAAAATCGCAAGTTTGCGGCTTCGCGTTCTCCATGATATCTAAGCCTGTGCACTCCGAGACGTTGCGGCATCTCGATGGCATCCTGGCGGATGATGAAGTTCACGTCTGGCAAGTGGACCTCCTCGCCTGGGAGAAAGATGCAGGCTCGTTGTTCGAGCTGCTCGATCCGGAGGAGCGGGAGCGTGCCGAGCGATTCAAGTTTCCGGCGCCTCGTAATCAGTTTGTGATCAGCCGGGCCCTGCTTCGACGGGCGCTGGGGGCTTATCTGCGGATGGACGAGCGCGAGGTTCGTTTCCGCACGACTGCAAACGGGAAGCCGGAACTCGCTGCGAACTCCGACCTTCGCTTCAACCTGTCGCACACTCAGGGTGCGACCGTCTTCGCCGTTGCCCGCCATCGGCAGGTGGGGGTTGATGTGGAGCGGATTCGCGAGGACACCAATGCGATGGAGTTGGCGGAGCGCTTCTTCTCCCGTCCCGAGGTCGAATGGTTGCAATCGCAACCTGCTTCCGAGCTGCTTGCGTCGTTTTTCAGTTGCTGGACCGCTAAGGAAGCTTACATCAAGGCGCAGGGGGAAGGCCTGTCGTTGCCGCTAGGCAGCTTCGGCGTTTTGCCGGCGCCTGGCGGCTGCGAGTTGCAACTGCGGGTGTACGAGGATGCAGAGGAGTCCAGGCGCTGGTCCATGCGGCGGTTGGATGTTGGGCCGGACTTGCGGGCGGCGGTGGCGGTCGAGGGCGAGGGCAGCCGCGTGCGCCTGGGCCAGTGGCTGGCCGTATTGACTAGATAGTACTGGGTATATACCCCAAAAACGCGTTTTCTGGCTAGATCTATGAAAACAAAGGGACTGTTTTCTAGATACCCTCGTAAAATATCCCTTCTAAAGGACTTACGGAGGGGGATATCTCTCTTTTTGAGTCTATTCTCCTCGTAAATCTATGAAAACAGGTCGTGCCCGTTGGGGTGGATATCTAAAATATCCCTTTTAAAGGACTTAGTTGTCTTCGAAAGTTCGAGGCGCGATGGACTGAAACCCCCGGCCCCAACAGAATCAAGCCCCTAATACAAGTATGACAGGTTCGACGGGTAAACATGACATGGTTCGGAACTTTATTGTTGGAGTGGAATGAGACGTTTGCGGGGAATTGGGGGCTCCAGGGGGCTTGACAAGATTTTGAGGAAGAGAACGATTGGGGGATTTTGAGTGTTTCGTCAACAATCCAGCCACAGGTGCTAACCGCACCTAACACAAGCCCTGCCGCAGCGAAAAAGCCGCCTCTCTAAAGAAGCGGCTTCGCGCTCGCATCGCCCGATTGACTACTGTGTGACCGTGAACTCTCCGGGGCTGACGGCCACCCCGCCCGGGGTTATGACTTCGATGTGTCCGGTCTTTGGTGCGCCGGGCGGCACGGTTGCGATTACTTGCGTGTCGGAGTCCACGGTAAAGCCGGTCGCCCCCGCCCCACAAAAGCCCACTTTCGTGGTCTGGGTGAAGCTGTTGCCCGTAATCGTTACCGGGGTTCCGACCGGCCCGCTCGTCGGAGTGAAGCTGAAGATCTGCGGCTTCACGCGGAATGGGGTGTTGCTGGTCAGCGTGCCGCCTGGCGTGGTCACCCTCACCGATCCTGAGGTGGCGCCGCTCGGAACCGTGGCCTCCAGGTATGTATCGGAATCGATTGTGAAGTTTGCTGACGTTCCATTGAAAGAAACGACTGTTGTTCCGGTGAAGCCTTGGCCCAGGATGCCGACGGTCTCACCTATCTTCCGCACCGTTGGCACCAGCCTGACAAATGGTCCTAGGCCTACGTCAAAGCTGTAGAACACGCCCTCGTTAAACGAGCCTCCGGCAAAGGTGGCTCCGTAGAGGATCCCGGTGGTGTGCTGTAGGGATGTAACATAAGGCTGATTCCCTGTGGTCCCGTCGAAGTTGTAAAGAACGGAGAAGCTACGGTCCGGGCTGAAGCGGTAGATTGTCCCATTGTTCGTGGGGCCACCAAGACCGGCTGTGCCGTAGAAATTGCCGTCCGTTGCCAGCACGAGACCGGCGAAAGAGTTGTCACCCTCGCTTGCGTCGAGGGAATGGAGAGAGGTGTATTTGCCGGAGGGGCTGATCTTGTAGACCACCCCATGACCAAACTTTCCACCGTGCTCTGCAGGGGCATAGAATCTTCCGTCGCTGTCCTGAACCAACTGTGCGTTGGTACGCGACCCGTCGGTGTCGTCAAAGCTGTGAAGGGCTGTGAACTTCCCGGCGGCAGTGATCTTGAAGATCGTACCGCGGTCGTGGGTACCTTGGTTGGTAGTGGTTCCGAAAATGGGTAGTGGCTCAGTTTGAAATTATCACTTACGCATTTGCCGTTACATGAATTGCAGCGGCCACAAGCTGCCAGCGCACCGGACCATGGTTACACCGCCATCTAGGGGAATGATTCGGACATGTGACCGTAGGCGGGAGGGGATGGCCCTGAGTGGAGACTATTTCGAAGCCGCACGACGCACACCTATAAATTCCAGACCACGGTGTAACCTGTCCCGGTGTGTAAACTACCTCAAAATTCTTGTCATTCGGTCTCTCGTTAAAAAACACGCCGTTCTTATAATTAGGCATTCTTGTTACCTTCCGTGACAGGTTTTGGAGCAGAATTGGCCACCTTCATAACGCCAGAGCAAAATTCCTCCGCGCTAAAGAGAGACTGACGAATCATCATTTTCATCAGCCCCTTTGAGAACTGATCTTTGCCAGCATCGACAGTGACGAATGCTCGTATGCGTGTTCCGTCAGCTTCTCTAACCCACTGCTCATGGGAACCAACAGTTCTCCTGTGCTCGAATCCGAGTGCTCTCAGGTTCGCTCTAACCTCTCGTGGTTTTAGAAGCGGAATTTTATAACCCATACAGAGCACACCCTCAGGTCCCATGCCCGGTTTACAGACAGGATTCTCCCGAAGATTTCTCTTGACTGCTTGGGATGGGAACTCTAAGATTGGGTTTGCGAGACACATCTAAAGTCCTCCGCCGAAGCACCGGTCGAGAGGCAAATCTCAATGCCCACGGTCGGTTGTGGGCATTTACTTTTCTAACAGAAACACACTCAACAAAGCTACTGAAAAATACTGCCTACAGGTATGCAAATAGATGCACCCAACTGGTAGCGTTTACTTAAGCATGAACCCCAACCCGTTTGAGTAAATCACGCCTGCTAATTGATTAGATGATCTGGAGTGTGCCCAGGTATCTGGCGGTAGGGTTGGTGCTTTAGCTTGCGCCCGCAACTAAGAGTGGCAATGTGACGCCGAAACAGGGACTGCGTAGAATTTCTCCGTGCGTCCTGCGGGTTGCGACAGTAATGCACTCACTACGTCCTTCGCATACTCAAAATAATAACGGATGCGATGGAGCAGTGGGGAGGGACGGAGGACAAGCCCTGAAGTGTTCGGCTCTAGAGCTACGCTTAAATATCCGTCCATAGCGTCTTGCAAGCCAGCAATAGCTCCCTTTAGGGTTGGAGCTTCAGCGGCAATATCGAGATCAATGCACTCCGCAACGTAGCAATCGCTGGCTCGACGTACAAAACAACGAAGGCGCGTAACCGACCCACATTCCGCGCACTGAAGCGCCGGAGCGGTGATAACGGGCTGCCCACACCGATCACAGTGCTGTATCTCGCGGGACGGAGAGGATTTAGCCTCGATAATAATCTCGTCGGTAGCGAGCATTTACACGTGCCTTTCTACTATCTAGTAGCTGCTTTGCGCCAGCGGGCCGCACTTGCTTTTCTTGCGATCTCTCGCCGCCGTTCCGCGCTAATTGACTTAGCACGGGATGGCCCGCCTATCAATCCGCCCTTTCGAGCGGCAGCCCTTTTTGCGTCTATCGGCTCGGGGGAGGATGAAGCCCTATCAACGGCATCATGTACCGTTCGGAAGGCCCTCACGTTTAAATCCATCGTGTCTCCCTCACAGAAGGTTTAGACGCTAGCGGGCAAAGAGAAGTTTCATGGTTACTCGAATACTACAACCGCTGTCAAGGAAAAACTACATAACCTTGGGGTAGGTGATTACTTGTCTCGTTGCAACGAGACAAGTAAAACCTAGCATTTCCCCAAAGAAAAAGCAAAGAAAATGAACAAAATGCTTGACTATTTTTGTTTGCTCAAGCATAATGCTCAGTATGAACACACTGAGCCAAGACGGGCGCATTCGGATTGTGGCCGCACTGGTAGAAGGAAACAGCATCCGGGCTACGTCTCGAATGACCGGAGCTTCCCGCAATACCGTGACGAAGCTGCTCGTGGATCTTGGTACTGCTTGTGCGAAGTTCCATGACCAGTACGTCCGCAATCTTCGTGTGCGCCGTCTACAGTGCGACGAGATATGGGCCTACATCGGCGCAAAAGCCAAGAACGCTAGCGCCGAAAAGAAAGAAATCGGATGGGGAGATGTTTGGACATGGGTCGGAATTGACGCCCAAACAAAATTGGTCGTTTCTTATCTCGTGGGCGGTCGCGGAGCTGATTGGGCACAAGACTTCATGGAGGACTGTGCTAGTCGTATTCAGGGCCGCGTGCAAATCACTACAGACGGTCACAAAGCATATCTAGAAGCGGTAGAAGGCGCGTTCGGCATGGATTGCGACTATGCGCAGCTTCACAAGATTTACGGCGCGTCCTTGGAAACAGAGACGCGCTATTCCCCGGCTGTGTGCATCGGTTGCGACATGAAAACCGTGAGCGGAAACCCGGACCAGAAGCACGTGAGCACATCATTTGTCGAGCGTCAGAATCTCACCATGCGGATGCATATGCGCCGCTTCACCCGACTGACAAATGGATTCTCCAAGAAGATCAAAAACCATGCTCACGCAGTCGCGTTGCACTTTATGTACTGTAATTACGTGAGAATTCATCAAACGCTGCGCGTCACGCCAGCGATGGAAAGCGGCCTATCAGATCACGCATGGAGTCTCGACGAACTCATTGCTGCCTGTGATGCTCTGATGCCAGCACCGAAGAAACGCGGCCCTTACGAGAAAAGAATTTCAAACTGAACCACTACCGGAAAATCTCTGGTTACGTAAACCAGCTAGATTGCGACAAAAAGAAAGGCCTGTGGGGCGAGACGAATCGCGACCTACGGCTGATAAATCTGCACGTTGGTGTAAACCGTACCTGAGCCATGGTCTACGTTCGATCCGCCAAAGCAGTAGAGCTGGCCATTCGTGACAGCTTCCGACGGGAAAATTGCGGACTGCGGCATGCCCAGCAGCGTGGTCCACTTCTTTGTTGTCGCGCTGAACGATTCCGTCGTGCTCAGTGGGGTTCCATTGGCCCCGCCGCCAGCCATGTACAACTGCCCCGAGATCGCCCCGAAGCAACTGGCGTTGCGTGGAGTCGGATCGGGGGCCAAGGCGCTCCAGGTGTCGGTTGATACGTTGTAGCCCTCGTTGTCGCCGGTGTCCTCGGACGTGGTGAATCCATCGGCGGCCACGATTGTGCTGCCTAACAGCCCTGCTGAGGGCTCGGATTTTCCCACCAGCAAATGTGCTTCCTCCGTCCAGGTATTCGTGGAGGGAACATATTTTTCGACGGTATTGAGCCGATTGGTGGTTCCGTTACCGCCGATCACGTAAATCGAAGTCCCGTCGACAACGGCCGCCGCGCTTCCGCGGGCGGTCGGCATGGCTGACCCCGTGGACCAACTATTTGTCTTCGGGTTGTAGATCTGCACCGTGTTTGTCGCCGCAGACGAGGTGTAACCTCCGATGACATACAGCAGACCATTCACCACGGCGCTCGCTGGTGCGGTCACGGGCGTAGGGATCGGCGCTCCCGTCGTCCAGGTATTGCTCGCCGTGCTGTAGATCTGATTGTCCGCAAGAACCCCGCTATTGTTTTGCCCACCTACCACATAAATCTTTCCGCTGATCACTCCTGCCGCCGAGGCCTCCGCCGCCACGGGCAGCGCTTTGCCGCTTGCCCAGGAGTTGTGGACGACAAAAGCCTTCGTGCTGGTCAGAGTGGTAGCGCCGGTCGTTACCGTCACGAAACCATCGTTCGCTCCCGTGGGGACTGTAGCCATCAGGAACGTCGATCCGGTCCGCGTCACACTAGTCGCGGTTACGCCATTGAACTTCACGACGCTGGCGGAAGTGAATCCCTGACCGAGAATGCCGATCTTCGACCCGACCTTCCCCGCAGCGGGAAGTAACGTCGCGAATGCCGGCAAGCCCAAGTCCACGCTGTAGAACGTTCCATTGCCATGTGCGCCCCCGGTGTTGGTGACCCCATAGAGCTTGCCGTCCGTGCGCTGCGTCAACATCGAAGCCGGATTGCATCCGGTTGCGCTTGCAAAGTTAAAGAGCACACTGAACGCTCCCGCCGGCGTGACTTTGAACATGGTTCCGCAATTGTTGGCTCCGCCATTGACCATCACGCCATATAAGTTGCCGTCGCTGGCAACCGTCAGCGCCAGTGGATTGGCGCCGTCGCTCGCCGAAGTGAAGTTTCGCAGCGCGTGGTACGTACCAGTTGAGGTGACTTTGTACAACACCCCGACCCCATTCGTTCCTCCACTGTAGGTCGTGCCCAGCAACGTTCCATTGGGCGCCTGCGCCATTCCTCCTGCCGCACTCGCTCCATCACTGCCTCCGATGGCAAAGGTGTGTAGCACCGTCACCTTGCCGCTCGGCGTAACTTTAAACAGGGTCCCGTAGTCATTGCCGCCCTGGTTCAACCCGCCGTAAAAATTGCCGTCGCTCCCTTGAATCAGCTGCCCGCCCTGCCAGCCTTCCGCGTTGGTAAAAGTGTGCAACGTGGTCAGTACACCCGCTGGTGTTATGCGATAAAACGTTTCCGGATTCGAGTTGGTCAACCCGTAGAAATTGCCATCCACAGCGAGAACCAACGCGTTGACGGGGCCGTATCCATCACCGGTATTGGTGAAATTGTGCAATGAAGTGTAGGAGCCGGTGGTCGTGACCTTGAACGTCGCTCCGTTGTTTCCGGTGGCGCCGGCCTGCGCATCGCCGTAGAGTTGGGCATCCGTACCCAAGGTCAAGCCGCCGGTCGGCACCGCGCCATTGCTGCCATTGAAGCTGAAGACCGTCTTCATCGCGCCCAGGGGAGAGAACGACGAGATGCCACCCAGGTTGTCCGCCCCGCCCGATTGCACCTCGATATAGAAATTCCCGTCGCGCGCTTGCGCCAACGTGCCTGAGTTGAAGTTGTGCATATCGCCGCCATTCGCGTTGACATCATGCAGGTCGGTAAATGTCACCGCAGGAACCTGCGCCAGTCCACTCGTGAGCACTCCGATCATGATCGCAAGCATGCACATCATTCTTGTCTGCAAACGCATACACCTCTCCTCGTACTCTTCTTGTTTTTCGTGAAGATCTTCTGTGCGGGGCCCGTTTCGTTCAGAAACTGCTGACCGCCGCGCTGCCGGACTGGGGATGTCCAGCTTGTTGCACGTTAGAATTCGCTCAAGCTACGGTCAACAATTTACAACCAAAACGCCCGCCCACCAAGCTTTTTTCGCGTTTTGGAATCGCCGGAGTGCCGGGCGTACTGCGGGTGACCGTCGAGAGCCAGGAGGGAAAGGTGATCGAGGGCGGGTGTCTGGACGCCGGTTATCCGTTACCGGGGAAGATCCGGCAGGCACAGTTCGTGCTTCCAAACGTCACCGATTGGAAAGGATTGAAACTTAGAGCTGAGATTGAGGTAAAGGGAATGCGCTATGCCGTGCGGTGGGCTTGTCACCAGAAGTTAAACGATGACGGCTCGCTCACACTCCGTCCCAACCTCCGTCAGCAGGTCTAGGCTGCAGTGGTTCGGCTGCATCGAGATCGAGTTACGGGTAACTGTCGCCGGCGAAACCACATGAAAATTCTCAGAGTCAAGCCATAATTCAGGAAGTCTGCCTTAGCGGTGTGGAGTTCGGACGCATCTGTCAGAATCTGCTTCAGTCAGTTCCGGATGTGCGCTAGATCACTGAAAGCCGTTTGGTTTCGAGGCTATAAATAGAGATAGCGACCGGGTCGAATGCCAGCCGTTGGAGGCACGTATGCCCGGATACAACGTCGTCGATATTCTAAGACTCGAGCTCAGGTTTCTCGAGCTGGGTCTATACCGTGCTCCAACTCCCGGCCGACCACTTCTGATCTTTCAAGATTCACCAACCTGCCCGCGGTATGCAGCCGCCATTTGCCCGAACTGCGCACTCATGCAGTTTGTGCCGTCGGAATGCCGCTCCGAGGAGGCGCCTTGCCAGCAAATCCCATTGAATGACGCCAGAGAGACGGTAGACAGCCTCTATCGAACCGGCACGCAGAAGGAACTAGAAGACGCTGTCGGCAAGTGGTTGACGGCAACCATCAAGAGACTTGAGGCGCAGCAAACCCAAAGCGGAGATCTCAACACTGTTGAGACGTCTCCACCAAAGCTAGCAGCGTAGTGCTGGCGAGGGAGGTTACTATGACAACTCTAACTGAAGTTCCGCAACAGCAAATCCCGCAACAGGACGCGACTCTTTCATTCAAGAACATCCTCCTGGCAACTGACTTTTCTGATGCTTCCGAGAAAGCGTTCAATTACGCCATCGCGATTGCCCGCCTCCACGGCTCGAAGCTCTATCTAGTCCACGTCATATCTCCTGACTCTACCTCTATAATTCCGCCGCCTCCCAGCGATTGGATGCGACACGAGGGAGAGCGCGAGATGGAAAGCTTGGCCAGTCGAAGCGAACTCAAACCGATCGCCCATGAAACTGTGCTTCGAACAGGCTCAGTATGGAGTGTGCTTTCTGCCGTGATCCATCAGCAGAAGATAGACCTGGTGGTCCTCGGAACCCATGGGCGTGGAGGGCTCAAGAAGCTTGTCCTGGGATCGGTGACCGAAGAGGTAGTGCGCAGAGTGGGTTGTCCCGTGATCACCGTCGGACCGCACATCGACCTTCCGTTGGGCGAAGTTGGAGAATTTCACAAGATTCTCTATGCGACCGATTTTCATCCAGCTTCGGCGAAGGCTCTTGAGTACGCTCTGCTTCTCGCGAACCAGTCTCAAGCGAACCTCATTCTCCTTCATGTAATGCCGCCAGCAGCCTTACCTGGGCCCGGACTAGTTTTTTACCACGAAGAGGCAATCAATGAATGGCAAGCCAGGGTAACAGCCAACACGACGCAGAAGCTGGAGAAGTTGCTGCCGGCGAGCATCAAGTTGTGGTCGGAACCGGAGTATGTGGTTGGCTTTGACTTCATCGCCGAAGGAATCTTGAAGGCAGCCGCCGAGCGAGCGGCGGACCTGATCGTCATGGGGGCAAACCGACCTCTTTCCGCGAAAGTTTCCGCGCACGCTCTCAAGGCGGTGTCCTATGAAGTCATATGCCACTCGAAGTGTGCGGTGCTGACGGTCAGCAACTGACCGGGCGACGGTGGCTCTCGGAGCTTTAGATACAAGCCAAGGAAGTTGAGCGGGACGAGAATTATTGCCAGTGCAATTGGCAGTTGCGCCGGACATTCCGGTCAAGGCATTATGGAAAGAGCGCCCCGATTGGATGGATGGCGCCGTCGACATGGGTAGAGGTCGACGGGAACATCGCTCGGTCTTTGGAGCTAATTGCAACTCAACTGCTTGGCATAGCCCTGCAGTGGGGCTGATTCGGTCTTAATACGGCAGTCCTAGCCCGTAGTAAGAGCCCTGAACTGAATGGACGGAAGATTCTGGTGGGTCGCTACCCGTTCGCCCAGGATCGGCGCTAATGGGCTTTGGCTGTATACATAGCTATGACCTTCCTGCATCGTGTCGTAATGCTCTCCCGCAGCCGCAAGTTTGGCCGGTATCCAGAGGCCAGGCGGGCAAATTGCGCCTTAGGGACGATTCAAGCGTCCATCGCTTTGCTCGTTCTGTTGTCGCTGGTGCATCCATCGCGGGCCTTCGCGGCGAATCCTGATCTGGAGACTGTGCTGACTGGCTCGCGCCAGCGTATTGAGAAATTGGACTACCGCGTGAGCGGGCGACTCACACGGGTGGAAGGCGATGGCAAGCGCACGAGCTACAAGTTTGTCGGCAAGGCTCACTGGTTTCCCGATGGTCTGAGTGTGCTGTGCGAGATCTCGGGGCCGGGCTCAGAGAAGACGAGCCTTCTTCTGCATATGAGCGCGAGTGGACACGTGACCATCGAGGCCATACTTCCTGGCGAGAAGGCCGCTCACGCGTTGCCATTCGAACGGTGGAACGACCCACTGGTGGGAACAGACTTCTCCTATGAAGACATGGTCGAGAGTCAGTTCTTCTGGAAGCATCAGGAGCTCCTGACAGCGGAGAAATACGGCGCACGGGATTGCTTTGTTCTTAAGAGCATGCCCGACTCTCAGGACCGGAGTTACTACGATTCGGTAACATCGTGGATTGACCGCAGCATTTTGTTTCCTGTGCATGTGGTGAAGACGCTTCACGGGACGGGACAGCAGAAGGAATTCATTTACTATGGGCTGCGGCAGGTCGGCGGCGTTTGGTCTGCTTCGCAAGTGGAGGCGAAGCTGCAGGGCAAGCCGGGCTCCTCGATTCTTGCAATCGAATTTGGCTCGGGAAAGGCAAATCTTGGACGCAAGGACTTTGCGATCAGCCAGTCCAACGCTCAAGCAGAGAAAGTGAAATAAATCCGCATCGCTTCATCAGGCTCTTGCAAGGTCCCGGTTTGTCACCGGAGTATCCACGGAGTTCGCCATCACGGGACAAGCTCCTTTTCAGACGTTGCCGGAGCCCCATATAAGCCAAAGGGCCACCAATTCCAGTCACCGGCAAGTTGCAACAGTGCCGGCCCCACGATCATCCGCACCACTGTAGCGTCAATGAACACCGCCACGGCGAGCGTAAAGCCCAGCATTTGGACGACCAGAAAGCTTCCCACGGTGAATGCGGCGAAGACGGCAATCATAATTGCCGCGGCGCTCGTGATGAGCCCGGCCGTCCGCGCCAGGCCCTCAATCACCGCTGATCTCTCGGATAGACCGCGCCGCCGCTCTTCGAGGACTCGGGCGACCAGGAAGACCTCATAGTCCATGCTCAATCCGAAGACGATAGCAAACGCGAGAATCGGCACGATCGGGTATACGAAGCCTGTCGGTCCGTCGAGCCCAAAGAGTTTGCTGCCGTGGCCTTCCTGAAAAACGAGAACTAACGCACCGAAGGAAGCGCCCACGGAGAGCAGATTGAGCAGAATTGCTTTGACCGCCGCAAATAGAGAACGTAACCCGACCAGGAGCGCCAGCAAGCTCCCCAATATGACGCCAAGGACCACCCTTGGCAACCGCTCTTTTACCACCGAGTCATAATCTGCTTCGAGTGCGGGAACGCCGCCGACGCGCAGCACGGCGCCGGGCACACCGGTTATCGCCCCGACATCGGAGGAACGCACGTCTCGTACCCATCGTATCTGGTTGTTGGGGGAAAGAGCGGCGGTGGGCAGCAACTCAATCAAGGTAGCTTGGCCATCGCTGCGGAGAAAACTCTTGCGGATTGGCTCGGGCACATCGTTGACAGCATCCGCAGTGTCGGAGAATCCTGTGAGGGTCGGAAGAGATAAGACCTCTTGTGCTCTAGGATCGCTTTGGAAGTGCTTCGTCAAGCGGCTGACGGCAAGCCAGCCAGCCGGTGAGAGGGGCGGAGACTGCGGCGGCAACTCCAGGACGACTCGGAGAGACTGCACAATACCTGACCGCCCCATGCCTTGAAGCGTGTGCAGTGCTCGCACCGACTCGGCTGCGGCCGGGAGTGAGTTGTGGTCAGGAACTCCGGGAGAGATTCTCCGTCCCTGGAATGCAAGCATCAGTAGCGGAATCCCGGCGACCAGCAGAGCTGTCCAGGGCCGGCCGGTTATGATGCTGCCCCACCGAACCCAGCGCGCACTCGCCGCGCATAGGCTTTCCCGCGTTTTGAATCGTCTGGCTGGAAGACGCACTCTGGCGGCATCGATGCGATGCCCTAGCAGACCAAGCACCCAAGGCAGAATGAATGTACACAGCATGACACTCAAAACGGTCACCAGCAGGCCAGCGATCCCGATGGAGCGCAGTTCGCTGATGGGCACAGTGAGCAGGGCTGAAAATCCGATGGCAACCGTCGTGGCCGAGATTATCAGGGTCCGCCCCGCGCATCCGGCAGCGATATCGGCAGCCTGGCCGGGATCATGTCCCTCGGCCAATGCTTCGCGAAACCGGCTAACCATCAGCAAGGCGTAGTCGATGCCTAAGCCAAGGCCGAGCATCGTCGCCAGATTCTGCACCAGAATCGACAGCTGCAGAAAATGAGCGAGGAGCGCAGCCGCACCCAGAGCCATCGAGATTGAGAGCAGTCCAACCCCCAGCGGCAATAGCGCGGCCACGCAACTGCCGAAAGCCAGCAACAGCAGCAAGAGAGTTACCGGCATCGCTCGTTCCTCGGCATGGTTGACGTCATCGGCACTGACCTTGCGAAGATCGAAGTTCAGTGGCGTTTCACCCGTAATCTCCAGTTTGATATTGGGGTATTGCGACCTAAGCTGACCTTCCATCCAGTCTGCTTTTGCCCGTAGTTTGGGGACCAACGCCTCGACAGTCTCGTTGTGCGGGTCCAACCCGACGATGATCAAGGCCCCGCCATTGTTCCCAGTGAAGAGAGAATCTGGCCAATCCAGACTGGAGACGGCACCCGACACTCCTGGCACACTACGGAGCGAACTGGTTAAGAAGCCCAATGCATCAGCGCCTTTGGCTGAATCCGGATCGGGAATGCCGCTGATCACCAGAACCAGGCGGTGGGCATAGGGAGACTGGAAACGCTGCGCCAGTTCCAGGTCAACTTTTTCGGATTCTCCGCCCTTGATGTGAACAACTGTCTCCAGGCGCCGTTCGACTTTGTAGGAAAAGGGCAGGAGCACAAGCGCCATGGCAAACCCCGACATCGCCAACCAGAATCGGCGGCGGCCGGCATCATGGCCAGTCTTCAAGCTTGGCCTTACCACGGAAGATCCACGTTGTTTCATGGTTCGTCTGCGAGCAATGAAACCGCTCCGGTGATCGGGTCCTTCCATGATAAAGGTTCAAACTGGGTATTCATTGGGGTTCGGCCTTGAGCCCAGTTAAGGATAAACGATCGATAGAGGAACTGCCCGTCGAACCCTTGTCAATCGAGGAACGTGGCTGACGAAAACGTAGACTTGAACCCAGAATTCGACACCAGAATTAGGCTCGCAATCCTTCAATTCGATGCCCTATTGGTTTTGCCAGTTCCCCAGAAGCCGCCGATGGCCTAGAACTGCTACGCGTAATAACCGAGCATGGTTTGGGACTTACTTGCAGCTCACAGGAGGAATTTGTGTCTGAAAAACTCACACCCGGCACTATGCGATTTGCTGCTCTCTGCTTCGTAGCGTCCCTGGCGCTCGCCTCGGTAAGTCGAGCCCAGGTTCCTGTTTTCAAGATTACGACGGCAGACAGCTCGGTTAAGTTCGCCGTAAAGGCATCGGTGGCCATAAACGGTACTTTCGACAAGTGGGACGCCACTCTCACCTTTACCTCTACTGACCCGACGACTGGTGTGCTGGACATCAAGATTCAGGCGGACAGCGTCAATACCGGGAGTGGCATGAAGGACGGCAAGCTGAAAAGCAAAGACTTCTTCAACGCCGATCAGGATCCGTTGATCACGTTTCTGTCAAAGAAGATTGTACAAACCGGCCCCACCACCTTCGATGTCCAGGGTGATTTCACGATACGTGGAGCCACTAAGCCCCAGACGCTGACACTAACCGTTTCCGGCGTGGGGACAGGCACAGGCGATATTCATGGGACCATGGTCTTTGACCGTAAGGACTACGGGATGAATAAAGGCATCCCCTTCGTCCACATCGGCGACAGCGTCGACGTGACTGTCGACCTTCATGGGAAGCGAATCAGTGGGCCTCCATTGGTGGTTAAACAATAGCCAGCTTGCAACTCTCGCGGCTTCTGTCTTTCACTGCGCCTCGCCTTTACCGACGGCGGCCGGTGATCCCTCCTGCGGGATGGTAAGCTGGGTCTGGCCTGCGTTGCTTCGCTTTCCCAAACTGCGTATGCTCGATTGGATTCCATCGTGGTTGCAGCACGCCCGTCGCAGACCGGTTGAAAATGGAGCCCAGGATGAGCGGTCGTTTTCTTTTGAAAATTGGCGATTCTCTCGAGGATGCCGAGAAGAAGAAACATTATAACGAGAAACTCTTTTCCGAGGTCGCGCCGCGATACGATCTCATTACCCGAGTACTTTCTTTCGGACACGATGCGGCATGGAAGCGCGCGCTCATTTCATCGCTTCCGTCTTACGAATCCCCGGTTTGCGTTGATCTCGCTTGCGGCACCGGCGACATCGCGTTTCTGCTTGCCGACAAATACGCGCACGGCCGCATCGCCGGACTGGACATTACCGAGCCGATGCTGGATATCGCCCGTCACCGCAACACTCATCCGAACGTCAGTTTCGTCAAGCAGAATATGGGATCCCTTGAAATCGCTTCGCAATCGGTGGACATCGTTACCGGTGGATACGCCCTGCGGAATGCACCGAACCTCGAAACGGTGATTGACGAAATCAGCCGCGTCCTGAAACCTCGTGGCGTGGCAGCCTTTCTCGATTTCTCCAAGCCGGATGCAAATGTCCTTCAGAAGATGGAATACTGGGTTCTGAAGATATGGGCAGGACTGTGGGGTGTGCTTCTTCACCGCAATCATGAAGTCTATAGCTACATAGCCGAAAGCCTCCAGCGCTTTCCCAACCGGCATCGCTTGCGGAAGCTTTTCCGGGAAAAGGGATTTTCTGTCATCGATTCCCGCCTTTTTTTTGGAGGGATCACGGAACTACTCGTGGTCCAAAAACTGCCACGTTCAGAAGTGCCATGACCGGTGCCGTAAATAGCCCGACGCCGGATTGAGGGTCAGCGTGAAAGAGTGCGCGCGAGATCCTTCGGCCCGCGGAAAACGCGGACCTCAGGATGACGTCTTAATCAGAATGAGGTCTTAATGGAGTCTGGTTTTGTTCCCTGGACAATGGAGAGTTACGTGTGCGGGCTTCTCCACCAAAGGCCGGCGGAGCTTTGCTCCGCCTGGACGGGCGAGGCGCCCGTCCCCACGTGAGGACAGAGTTGGTTTAGCTACGGTTTTTGCCAGGTTTGGCCGGCGTCTGTGGTGAGCCAGATTTCCTGGGTGGAGGTGGTTAGCTTGCCGTGCAGAGCGTCAGTGAATTCGACTCCTATGATGTCGCTCGCGAGAGTCTCGCCGTTTGCGGCGGGGCGGATTTCCGTCCAGTGCTGACCGGCATCGGAAGAGTGGAAGAGTGCGCCCGCGGCGCCTCCTACCCAGATGTTTAAGCCATTCGCTGCCAGGGCTCGGAAGCGGGCGTTGTTCGCGACCGAAATCGTCTGCCAGGTCCGGCCCGAGTCGCGGGAGCGCTGCAGTGTGCCATCAGAACTCAACGTCCAGCGCGGCGGGAGGTTCGTGGACACCATGGGAGTGATCGCGGTGTTGGAGCCTTCTACCGGCGCGACTGTACTGATGCCCCTTCCAATTCCGGCGGCAGCATCTTGTGATTCTGCCGCCTTGGCTCGCCCGGGTACCATTGCATCCAGTTGAGAGTCAGTTCTCGCTTCCGCCATTTCTACGGGACGCGGAGCGGCCTCAATTTGCGGCGCAGTAATCTTGTTTGCGGCATCGATCTTCAGGGAGGAATCGGGCACAGAGACTTTCTCTTCCACCCTCTGGTTTTGTACCGCGATTGAGGCCACAGTTCGCAGGGCCTGCTGGCGGTGCGGCTGATGCAGAGTAACGACTGCGCCGATCGCGACCACGCAAGCGACGGCCGCTCCCCAACGCAAAGCCGGCCAAGCGAGCCATCCTGTTCTGACGGGAGTCGCTGAGGCAACGTCTGCGATGCCCGGCTGCGTCGCCGTTAGAGAGACGATTTCCCGGCAGCTTGTGCAGCGCGACAAGTGTTCGAGGACCTGAAGCCGCTCGCGCTGCGGGAGCGATTTTTCTGTAAAGCCGCCGAGCAGGTTCGGATCAGGATGGTCTCCCACCTCGGCGATGGCCTGCAAACGCTGAGCTACGATTTTGGGTATCTCTTCCATTGTCTCCGGCATTAATCCCGGCCATTTTACCGCCCGGTTTCAGCCTTGCTTCAGAGGCCGTCTTCTGCCCTTACGATCCGTCTGCCGGGGCTTCGGCTTTCTTCTTGGAGAACGCTCCCCCACCGGTTTCTTGCGCCAACCGGCTGCGAATATTCACCCGGAGCTCACGCACGTCGACCTCGAGGGCCTCCTGGGCTTGGCGGCGGCTCATTCCTCGCCGACCTAAGCCTGCTAAGATCTGCTTCCGTAAGGACTTAGCCAGTTTATCCAGCTTGCGGCTGATGGTGGATTCGTGAACGCCCAGAGTGCGGGCAATGTCCGCCAAGGTCCGCTCATCGAGGAAATAGGAGGCGAGAATAAACCGGTCTTCCGGCGGCAAGGCCAGCAGGGTCTCATCGATCGCCGCTTCGACTCGCGGATCAACTGCAATGGCTGATTCAAGGGCTGGCGTGGCGTACTGGATGCCTTCTTCCGTTTCTTCGTCCAGGCTGACCAGGCGGCGTTGCCGCCGGTAGCGATTGACGTGCTCCTGCACCATGACCGTGCGCAGCCAACCTTCCAACGAACCGCGCCCGGTGTAGGAGGCGAGCTTTGAAGCACGCTGCCCGTCGCGCGTGGTCGTGCCGTAGAGTTCGGCATAGATCGAGTCCGCCAACTCGCGGGCGGCCGAGCTTTCCTTGGTGATGTAACCGGCAATGTCGTAGAGCTTTTCGCGATAGCGAGTCAGGAAAACTTCCCAAGCTTGTTCGTGTCCGGCGGCGCAAGCGCGAGCCAGCGCTAACTCTTCGGCGCGCAAACTCACATACAACTCATGCCGATCGTGGTGGGCCGCGCCTGGCGGCAGATACTTGCGCGCGATTTCCTCTAATACGCCGTCAAACTGCTGGCGAGTCAGCCCCCAGAGTTCGCCTCTGCTTTTCTGGTACAGATCGGCGAGGAAAGCATCCAACCCTGCGGAGACTTCCATTTCGGATTGGATACCCGGTTTGGGCATTGAGGGATGCATCCTCTTACGATGCTACCAACTATTGGACGCAAGAAATTGAAATTTTGCCGTACGGGAGCGGTCAAGCAGAAAAATGCGCAGGGGCACGGGTGAGCGCGAGGTGCTGCGCGCGAGATCCTTCGACCCGCTGGAGAAAGCGCGGGTCTTCAGGATGACCCCATGGAGTCGAGTCCAATTTGTTCCTTTAGAAGGAAGGGCGCACGCGTGTCGGGGACGAGGTCAACCGAGGCGTGCTTTGGAGGTTACGAAACTCATGCCGCCGCTGAAGAGGCTGCGGAAAAACTCTTATTCGCCAGAGCCGGGTTACTGAGTTGTTTGTCCTAGCCTTCGCGGCTCACGAAATCTTCTCCTCGCGATATAGCCTCGCGGTGTGTTGAATGGCTGAGACGATGAGCATCAGAGCCATCCCGACGATTCCGACGACGCCGGCGATGTCCAACAAACGCAAATGGGTCCCTAGAACGTTGACGGTCGACCAGCGTAGCAGCGCCAGGTTGCCCGCCGCCAGCAACAGACGGATTTCCGTGGGACTTAACTTCCAGTACGAGAGCTGGAACTGGCCGAGGGTATAGGTGGCGAGGTAGGCCTCGATCGAGAGCATCAAGAACGCGATAAGCATTCCAAAGGCGATTGCGGGGTGAATGTATCCCGAGAACGCGAGCCCTCCCATCAAAAAAAAGGCTGCGAATGTATCGACGACGTGGTCCACGTAGAAGCCGTAACGCGGCCTTTGGCAATTTCGTACGCGGGCCAGAGTGCCATCCAGGCTGTCACCGAGCCAGTTCAATGCCAGAAAGAGAATGCCAAGCAGCAACAGGTAACGGTTCCAGCGCGCCAAGGCATAGCAGACTCCGGCCAGGCACTGGGCGGAGAATCCGAGAAGCGTGAGGTGGTCCGAGTTGATGCTGCGAGGTGTGCGCTTCGCCAGCCACAGCAGCGCTTTCTTTTCCGCGGCGGCTACGAAACTTTGCTGGAGTCTGGTGGCTGGCGTGAACGGCCTTGCTTGTAAGTAGGTTTGGGTGGACATTGATCTCGCCTCCGTCAGATTGCGAGACTCAATCTGCTACGGAACACCGATTCGATCAATGCACCGTGGCTCACTCCGAAGACAAAGAAAGATCACCAGCTAAATCGATCAGCAAGCATGATGTTACGAGGAACTATCGGTCTTTGGGCCGCGTGTAATAGTTTTGTAATGTGGCAGAGATCACCGCGAAATTGTCTTCCCCGAGCTACGCTCGAAACACCACCACATATGAAAACTCATCCCAAAGGCAGTCGCGCTCGCGTCCTGCTGAGTTCGGTCTTCGGGCCGTATGCGCAAGACGACGAATTTGGCAGCCGCTCCATTAACCCCATGGAGCTTTATCACAACCAGGTCACACGCGCGCAGGGCAGCTTCTCTCTGCGCATGTTCCATCGTTCCTGGGGCATCATGATGATCCAGGAAAACATTTCTGCACCCTGCAGCGTGCTGGATTTTCCTACGCGGGAAGCCTTTGCT
>CAWIMI010000032.1:0-340949 GCA_963837015.1 uncultured Acidobacteriota bacterium
CATCGCCCAAGACTGGTTTTCCACGGCGCAGTATTTCGACATCAGGGCAGGGCACCATGGGTTTGAACAGGTCGCGATCGCGATCGGCGGCAACTTCAACTTGACCGGGCAAGGTGAACCTGAACGAGTGGGAGCTATTCGTGTCTCATCGAATCTTCTTCCGATGCTCGGGGCTCATCCGGCGCTTGGCCGGCTGCTGATGCTGGACGAAGATTCGCCCGGACGTCCGTCTACCGCCGTCCTGACTGACGGAATGTGGGCGCGACATTTCTTAGGGGATCCGCACATCATTGGCCGGTCCCTCATCATCAATGGACAAACGTACGAAGTCGTCGGCATCCTTCCGCAGAGCTTTTCGTTGTCGCAGGAAACTCTCCCGCTGCTCTACGGAACAGAGCAAGCGGAGATTTTTCTGCCGTTGCCGCTCACCCCTGCGGAGGCCTCGCAGGTACGGGACCACGAGGATTACAACATCGTCGGAAAACTGAAGCCGGGCGTCTCGCTGCCGCAGGCCCAGGCGGAGATGGACATCATCACGGCCCGGCTGCGACGCGACTTTCCTGAGAACTATCCTCCCAATGGCTTGCTAACGTTCAGCATCGTGCTGCTTCTGGAGCAAGTTGTTGGCAACGTGCGCCGCTCTCTGTGGGTGCTGCTTGGGTCGGTGGGTTTCGTGCTGCTGATCGCGTGTGCCAATGTCGCCAACCTCATGTTGTCGCGGGCCGTGGCGCGTCAGCAGGAAATCGCAGTCCGGATTACCTTGGGGGCAAGCCGATGGCACATTGTGCGTCAATTGTTGACGGAGAGCCTGCTGATTGCGCTTTGCGGCGGCGCGCTGGGGATCTTCCTCTGTCTTTTCAGCGTGAGATGGATTCACATTCTGGGAACAAAGAGCATCCCGCGGCTGCAGGACGTGGTGATCGATGGACGTGTGCTCCTGTTTACCCTGTTCCTCTCCGTCTGCTCCGGGATCTTCTTCGGACTTGTCCCGGCTCTGCGCGTTTCAAAGCTGGATCTGAATTCGACGCTGAAAGATGCGAGCCGTGGCTCGGCAGGATCGAGCGCGGTTTGGGGTCGTGGCAATCATCTTCGACGGCTGCTGGTTGTTTCCGAATTGGCGCTCTCAGTCGTCCTGTTGATCGGTGCGGGACTGCTGATTCGGAGTTTTGCCCGCCTGCAGAATGTATCGCCCGGCTTCAACCCACGCGGGGTGCTCACGTTCGACCTGACGATGACCGGTCGAAAATACAACGACAAACAAACCATCTTGAATACGTATCGTCAACTTTGGGAACGGCTGGGGCAACTCGCCGGGTGTGGTTGCGGCAGGCGGAGTTACGTCCCTTCCCTTGAGCAACGCGTTTGCATGGACGCCGATTACAGTCGAGGGGCGTGTGCCGCTCTCGGGCGAGAAATTTATCAATGCTGACGAGCGGGTCGTTGGCGGGCGCTACTTTGAAACCATGGAAATACCATTGCGGCGGGGACGATTCTTCAACGAGCGGGACGACACGGCAAGTCCGATTGCCGTTATCGTCGACGAGTACATGGCGGACCAACTCTGGCCGGGGCAGGATCCGATCGGCAAGCGCATTCATATCGTCGAACTCCCGTCCAAGGACCCCTGGCAGACGGTTGTTGGCGTGGTGGGGCGCGAAAAGCAGAATTCTCACGACTCCAACCCGCGGATCGCTTTCTATTTGGCCCATACGCAGTTCCCCTCGCGGGCCATGACGGTCGCCTTCCGTGGCCGAACGGATCCGGGCTGCCATGCTTTCGGCTACCAAAAGCGAACTGCGGAACCTCTTCCATGGATCTGCCGATGTACAACGTCCGAACCATGGAGCAGCGGGTGAACGAGTCGCTGGCCCGGCGGCGTTTTTCGATGATGCTCCTGGGAGTTTTCGCAAGCGTCGCGCTGGCTCTCGCCACGATTGGCATCTACGGCGTCATGGCGTACCTGGTCAATCAGGGAACTCGAGAATTAGGGATTCGAATCGCGCTTGGTGCGTCACCGCGCAACATCCTGAGCCTCGTCGTCCGGCAAGGGATGGTGCTCGCTTTTTTCGGTGTGGCGATTGGTTTGGCGGCGGCTTTCCTGCTGGTGTGCCTGATACGAACCCTGCTATTCGGAGTGGAAGCAACGGACCCAATCACTTTCGCCGGGATTTCCTTTTTGCTTGCAATGATTACGCTGCTCGCGCGTCAGCAATCCGTCCTACGCGCCGCTCGCATTGACCCCATGATCTCGCTGCGCTGCGATTAGCAGAGGTTCTCGCGACCGGCGGGACGGGGCCGACCGAGCCCCAAGCTTCACAAAAGGTAATGAGAAAAGCCTTTGTGTCCCGAACATACCGGCAAGGGCAAGAGCGGTGCTGTCGTCAAGGTTATCAATGCGATGGGCAGCGTCGGTGCCATCAAGTTCCGTATCGAAGCTGAAAAATATCGCGCCGAAGCTGCACGCCCTGCATGATGAAGGGGCTCAAATCGAAAGCCCCGCGAGAAATGAAGTTGTCCCGAAGTCAGCTTGGGGGCCATCACCACCCCGTCAGGGTGTCTTCCAGCTCGAGTTTGTCGTTCACTGCTTGGCTGAGTCTCTGCTTGCAGCCAAGATAACGTTCGGTGGTCTGAACCGATGCGTGTCCAAGCAAGAACTGAATCTGCTCAAGTTCTCCGCCCGCTAGGTGGCATAACCGAGCGCATGTGCGACGCAAGTCGTGGGGAGCTAGATTCTTGATGTCAGCGCGTTTGGCGGCCGCTTTCACCACGTGCCAGATTGCTTTCGGTGTAATTGCATCACCCCAGATCTTATCTAGTCGACTTATTCTGCGGAAGATCGTTCCACCGGCGATGGCAGCCGCCCCAGTCCACTCATCGACGGCGCGTTTCGCCCACAATGGAACCGGGAAGGAATGGATGGGGCGCTTTCCCTTGCCAACCAGGGTCAGCAATCACGCAATGTCGAAAACACGGCTGGAATGGGTCTTCACCGTGCTCTCGCTCACAAAAAGCTTCTCGGCGATTTCGCGGTTGCTCAGGCCCTGGGCGATCAGTTCGAGGATCTCAAGCTCACGGCGAGTGATATGGAGGTCCTCACGTTTTTCTTTTTCGCTTAGGGACTAACGGTCCCTCGGCAGGGACGGGGACCTCCCTCACAGCAATTGTCTGGCGTTTTGCTGTCAGCTTGAGGCCAAGCCAGATGCCAAGAACGGCAAAGGTCGCGGCGATCAGTCCGCCGTAGATTTCGATGGAATGTTCGACGACCAGGAACTGATACTCGCTCCACCGGAGCAAAGCAATCAAGATTCCACCGATCAACCCGTACATGAGGACGTGGCGCTTCATAAGTTGCAGGAGGATTCGTTACCGAAATTATCGCACCCATGGGTGGGGTAGGTCCGACCGCTTGCAGGGCAAGATCAACGCTTGACAGGCCTTGCCCGAGTCACGGACAACTCTCACCTTACAGTCACGGCACTACTCTGATCATTGATCGGTGGCACGGAGGCCACCGGTCATGAAGCAGAAGCCTAGTTCCAGAAGAAAACGCAGTAGCGCCAAATCTGTCCTTCGGCTGCCCGACCTTGAACACGCCAAGGCCGCGGTGTTGAACAGCCTCAACTCAGTGGACGCAAAGCGGGGTTATCGGCACGCCATCGATGAGTTCGTTCACTGGTATTGTTCGGAACCTCGCTTGGCCTTCAACAGGATCGTGGTCTCTTCGGTTTCCCTTCCGGTATCTGAAAAAGTGCGCCAGCATTGCGGGATTGCCCGCAAGGCGAGTGATGCCGCAATCTTTGTGCGGAAGTACGATGATGTGAAATTCACCGCCGCCGCCGGGAATCTCCCCGGCAGCTTCGCTCATTTGCCCAAGCAGTTCCAACTGCTCCAACAACCCCGGCGTGATTCGACCGCCGATGTTACGCGCATTACGACGGCCTCTCCCCTTGATTCCAAGTACGTGAAGCGGGATCCCGCGGAGTAGATTTGGTAACCCTCGGAGGGTGACCGGCATCTACTCAAAGAGATAGCACGATACAAAACGGACAGGGAGGAGCCTATGTACGTCATTACCGGCGCGACAGGACACACGGGAAACGAAGTAGCGGAAAAGTTGCTCGCAAAAGGTGAACAGGTGCGCGTTGTAGGCCGCAGCGCAAAGCGGCTAGAACCATTCGTAAAGAAGGGCGCAGAGGCTTTCGTTGCGGACATCACCGACACGGGGGCGCTCACGAAGGCTTTTTCGGGTGCAAAAGGAGTGTACGCGATGATACCGCCGGACGTGAACACCCCGGATGTGCTGGCACACTATCAGCGCGTGGGCGACGCCTTGGCCGCCGCGATTGAAAAGAGCGGAGTAAAATACGCCGTCGTGCTGAGCAGCGTCGGCGCGGACAAGCCGGATAAAACAGGCCCTGTCGTCGGGCTGTACAATCTTGAAAAGAAGCTTGGCGCGATTCCTGGATTGAACGCCCTCTACCTGCGACCCGCCGCCTACATGGAAAACCTTCTGTCCCAGGTTGGCGTGATCAAGGCTTTCGGAACAATGGCCGGCCCCGTCAAAGGCGATCTGCCGATGCCCATGATCGCAACGCGTGATATCGGCGACGCAGCCGCCGACGCCCTGTTGCAGCTCGATTTTCAAGGAAAGAGCACGCCAAATGGCAAGGGGCTCGCGATGTCACGAACACGGAAGCCGCCAAAATAATCGGCGCCGCGATCGGCAAGCCCGACCTGACATATAAGCAGATGCCCGCGGCACAGTTGAAGCCCGGTTTCATGCAGATGGGCATGTCTTCGAATATGGCGGATCTGCTGTTGGAGTTGGCGGACGCGCAGAATTCGGGCCACTTAAAGGTGCTCGAGCCACGCTCCCCAAGGAACACCACTCCCACGACGCTGGAGACTTTTGTAGCCGAAGTTTTCGCGCCGGCCTATCGGGGACAAAAAGCGGCCTGAATCGCCAAAGCCCCGTCATCGACTGACGGCGCGCCCTAGTTCTGGTTGCCACCTCCATGGGTTTGGCGGCAGACTTTGCAAAACGTTGGTGGCTCCGTATTGTCCACGTGGTGCCGGACCGGTTTCAACGTCTTAAGATAGGCAAACATCGCAACAGTATCCTCGTCTGTCATTCCTCGGTAGACGTGCCAAGGCATGATCTGGTTGAGCTTCCGTGCTCCGACAAATCCCATGCGGATTGCCTGGGTGAAGGTGGTTTCGTCGTAGTAAGAAATCCCCGACGCATCGGGTGTGATGTTGGCGCTCGCTCCACGGCCCCACGGTCCATCGAAAATGAACCCGCCTGCAAAGTCCATGCCCTTCATTAACGCCATGATTGAGTTGTTCTGGGTGACCGATGAAAGAGAGGCTCAAGTTAAAGTGCAAGGCGCACCTTCTTGTGGGAGAGATGGTCTGGTCGGCAAGGCAATGCCTCTCCCTTCGGCATCTGCGTGCGGCCGGTCCATCTTCAAGACTCAGGATCACCTTTTCCTGCTTGGGAGTATCGGCCAGCCTATTTGCCAGATCCGCTTTCCATGAAGATCGGCGATGCGGGAATTGAGGAGCCAATGTGGATTTATCTTAGCTTTATGCGGCGAGCTCAGCGCGAACAGTGGTTTATCGAGCATCCCGTTGGCATTCGGGAGATCACTGGCTTAACTCTGACTTCCCCGGTGCCCCTTCGCTCTCCCGTGGCACAGAAAATAGCTGAAAGTGGAGTTCTCTCAGCCCGAGAGGAGCAACATCTCTGCTCGACATTGAATTTGACGGAAACTGGAAAAAACAACAAATGGATTTCAGGCCTCATCTGCCGCTAATTTTTCATCTGTGATTTGCGGAAACGATCCACCCATCCGCAAGGCTCATTCAGCGCAAGTGCCGGGCAAACCTTCCCTAATTCGGTAAGGTAAGGTTTGCCAATTATCCAGGAGTTATCGTTTCGACTACCCAGTTGCGCGAACGGCTTCGGGTTCCTGGGGTTCGCGCCAGGAGCCCCAGGAAGCTGCCATTCGTTGACTGTCTCCGGCCCAGTCCTAAGATGAAGCGACCGGAAGGCCATACACCCTTAATGATCGGCCAAACTATATCGCATTACCGTGTCCTAGAGAAGCTGGGAGGCGGTGGTATGGGTGTGGTCTACAAGGCCGAAGACGTTACGCTCCACCGCTTTGTCGCCCTCAAGTTCTTGCCCGATGACGTGGCCAAAGACGCCCAGGCTTTGTCCCGCTTCCAGCGCGAGGCTCAGGCCGCCTCCGCGCTGAACCATCCCAATATCTGCACGATTTATGAAATCGGCCAGCAAGACGGCCATCCCTTCCTGGTCATGGAGTTTCTCGACGGCATGACGCTGAAGCATCGCATTGCCGGCAAACCCATCGAGACGGAAGTATTGCTCGGACTGGCAATTGAGCTCGCTGACGCTCTCGACGCTGCCCATGCGGAAGGAATCATCCACCGCGATATAAAGCCCGCGAACATCTTCGTCACCAAACGCGGCCACGCCAAGGTTCTTGACTTCGGCTTACAAAAGTCATGCCCGCTAGTGGCAGAGGGGTAGAAGCAACCGCCCAGAGACGGCGATGAACGATGGGCACCTGACCAGTCCAGGTTCGACACTGGGCACCATCGCCTACATGTCGCCGGAGCAAGTGCGCGCGAAAGAACTGGATGGGCGGAGTGACCTGTTTCTTTTGGGGCAGTTTAATGAGATGGCCACCGGGACGCTACCCTTCCGGGAAGAAAGCTCGGGAGTGATCTCCCGCGAAATTCTGGACCGCGCCCCACTCCCGGCACTACGGCTAAACCCTGACCTTCCCCCCAAGCTGGAAGACGTCATTAACAAAGCGCTGGAGAAAGATCTCGAGTTGCGTTACCAGCACGCCGCGGACATGCGGGCCGACCTAAAGCGGCTGAAACGGAAAATGGAATCGCGGCCTGGCGCAGCAAGCACTTCGGGGTCAATGGCAACCGCACAGGAACGTGGTCCTCAAACCGCGCAGACGACGACGCCGGCATCTGCCCCGGATCTTCGCTCGGATTCGCAACGTCACGCGCCTGCCTCCGAATCGGCGAGTTCCGTTGTCGTATCGCCGGCCGCAACTTCGGCTCATAAGTATGGCCTCGCAGCCCTTGCTGTCTTGTTGATCGCACTGGCAGCCGGGACTTGGTACTGGCGCGCCAAGGCTGGCACTTCGCAAATCGAATCCGTCGCGGTCATCCCCTTCGCCAGCGCTGGCGGCAATGCCGACACCGATCTGCTCAGCGACGGCCTCACCGAATCCTTGATCGACAGCCTCGCTCACGTGCCCCAGTTGAAGGTGAAATCCCGCAACTCCGTCTTCCGCTACAAAGGCAAGGATGTCGACGTGCAGAAAGCCGGCAAGGAGTTGGGCGTCGACGCCTTGCTCACTGGCCGCGTCGTGCAGCGCGGAGACAGCGTCCAGGTCAGCGCCGACCTTACCAGTGTCAGGACAACACCGCCATCTGGGGCGAGCAGTACGAACGCAAGACCACTGACATGCTGGCCCTGCAACAGGAGATCGCTGGAGACATTGCCAACAAACTGCGCTCCAAACTAAGCGGCGCGGAAAAGCAGCAAGTCACCAGGCAAGGCACCCAGAACGCCGAAGCGTACGCCCTCTACGTGAAGGGACGCTTCCACTGGAACAAGCGTACCGCAACCGACATCAACACCGCCGTCGACCTTTTCCACCAGGCACTGGAAAAGGACCCCAGCTATGCCCTTGCGTACTCCGGTCTTGCAGACGCCTACCTGGTGCTGGCCAACTACGGCAGCGATCCCAACGACGTACTGCCCAAGGCCGACGCCGCCGCGGAAAAGGCGTTGGAACTAGATCCCACCCTAGCCCACCCCCACGCCGTGCTGGGCGGCAATAAGATGGAGTACGGCTGGGACTTCGCCGGCGGCGAAGCCGACTTCCGCAAAGCCATCGAACTCGACCCCGGCGACGCCAGCGCCCACCAATGGTTCTCCGAAGGCCTGGCCGGTATCGGCGGACGGGCGCAGGAAGCCATCGACGAAGGCAACCGGGCCGCCCAACTCGATCCCCTGTCGCCAGTCATCGCGGCGCAACAGGCGCAGGCTTACGCCTCTGCCCGGCAATACGAGAAGGCGATTGAGCTGTACAAAAAGCTGATCGCGGAAAATCCCTTTCGGCCGGGCGCACCTCGAGCTGGCATTCACCTACTGGGGGGCGCGCAAATATCCGGAAATGATTCAGGAGTTCAAGACTGGCGCACAGTTGGAAGGCGACCAAGCCGATACCGAATTTGCCGCCGCGCTCGATGCCGGCTTCCATGCCGGTGGCTGGCCGGAGGCGCTCCGCCGCGCCATTGCGGTCAGGCTGGTGCAGCAAAAGAATAAGACGGCCTACACTTCTCCCTTCCAGGTGGCCCAGTTATACGCCGACGCAGGAGACAAAGACGATGCGTTCGAGTATTTGAAACGGGCGTATCAAGAGCATGACGTCTACCTATACGAGCTGCCCACAGATTTCCAATTCGATTCCCTGCGCTCCGACCCGCGCTACACCGAATTGATCCACAAGATCGGCTTCCCGCAGTAGGTACGGGGCGCTGTCCTTTTTCCCATAATTTCGCCTTCGCACTCGTGATTGCAGAAATAGTTGTTTAAGCAGAAAGAAGCAATTTCCATTTCCAATCGTAGACAGTTCTGGTCGGATGACGCGCAAACCTTCCATAACCCAGTAAGGTAAGGTTTGCCGACAATACGTCCCGGAATGTGAACTCGGCTTGGGGTGCATGTACTCTAGCCCCTCTGCCCGCTTCTCGGCGCTCCACCCTCGCGGTCGAGTGACCTCAACCGTCAGGGCCGCCCGCCCTTGCAAGGGGGAGAAGGATTAAAGGTCGTATAATCTCGTGCGCGCAACTAGGGAGCAGAACATATGAACGTACAAGAACAAATCAAGAACTATATTACCAGCCAACCGGAGCCAAAACGCAGTGACATGCGAGAGTTGCATCGGCTCACACTTCAAGTGTCACCAGAATGCAAATTATGGTTCTCCGATGGTAAAGACAGCAAAAATCATACTGTTTCCAACCCTACGATTGGATATGGATTTCACACAATAAAATATGCCAATGGAAAAAGTAGAGAGTTTTTTCAAATTGGTGTGAGCGGAAACAAAACCGGAATCTCTGTCTATATTCTTGGTCTCAAAGATAAGAAGTACTTAGCCAAAACGTATGGGAAAAAAATAGGCAAGGCGAGCGTGACCGGATATTGCATTCGGTTTAAAGCTCTAAAAGATATAAACATCGATACGCTTGAAGCGGCAATACGATATGGGCTTGCAGCTCAGAATGAAAAAGGCAAGTTGATGAAATAATTCCACTGTTAAAGGCAAGCAGTTATCGATGTAAAGGCGCTCCAGTATACGACCCCTACAGCCCTGACCCGCGCAACAAAGCCATTCTCTATAAAACGGGTCTCCCGCAATAGTCGTGCGGCCCTCTGTCAGCGCTCCTTGCCTTTCTCTGTTTGCCGTTTGCCCACTGCGGAAGCATCACGGGCAAGCCGGAAGTAGAGCCGATTGTCACTTTCTTGTTTGCCGACAACCCGAGCGATCCCAGATCTTCCTGTCACTGTTTCAAGTAGCGAAGCGCAACGCATCCTGATTTGAAAGTCTTTGACTCAACCAGTTTCAATTGCAATCTCTCCTGCAGGCTCACACCTTCCAGCAACCGTCTCCCTTCTCCTGCAATGATCGGCCCGACGACAAAACGATACTCATCCACCAGACCAAGGTCGATCAGTTGTGAAGGAACATCCACCCCACCGACCAAAATATTTTTGCCTTGTTCTTGTTTCAATCTAAGTATTTCGTCGCGAATGTTCCCACGAACAATTCTCGTATGTCGATCTTCAGCCCGCTCTAACGACCGTGAAAAAACAAGTTTGGGGACGGAGTCAAATGCCTGGGCAAATTCGGTGTCTGCTTTCGTCGCAGACCGGTCCTTGAGCACGTTAGGCCAATAGGGAACCATCAATTGATAGGTTTTACGCCCAAAAACCTGCAGGTCAGCCTCCCGCGTGAGGTGAGTAAAATGTTCAAGTTGTTCTTCATCGACAAATTGTTTGGCGTGGTCGACGCAACCATCCAGGGTAATGTTGATTACGTAGATTAGCTTTCTCATGGATTGTCCTGACCTCCTTTAGGTTCCAGCGCTTGTGAACTAAAGAAATACTGCCACCACCGATTCACACGATCCCCCTCACGTCGATCAGCCACAGCCGGGCGTAGCGGAAAACCACCGCACCTCGCCGAGCATCGAGTAAACCGGCATCGACTAGATCAATGACTCGCGTTCATCTCCGGCGCCGGGTCCATCAATAGCGGAAGCCCGAAGAGTGGGAAAGTGTCCGGCGGGAACACCACGATCTCCGTGATCACGCCGTCCTCGATTCGAAGAACATCCAGCGCCATGGCCCGGAAAGTGGAATCCCCGGGACGGCACACGTAAGCTGCGACCGCTGGCTGCAGGTTGGCGTGGGTCACAACGCAGCGGAGACGTCCAAATCGTTCGGAGCCGAATCCCGCGTCGACCCATACCTTGAACATCGCTTCACGGCCTGCGGCCACGTCCGGATCGGGAGGCATGCGGAAGGTCGCGTCCGCACGAATGATCGATTCGAAAGCGCCAATGTCCGCCGCTTCAGTCGCCTCGACGAATTTTTTCACCAGATCGCGCTCGGCCTCGCTGGCATCCGCGCTGGCGGGCCATGCCGGCTTGTGCGATGGCAGACGCTCGCGGAGCCTGGCCCGCGCACGCTGCAATGCGCTGTTCGCGGCAGCAACACTGATCTCGAGCAGGTCAGCGGCATCCTTGGCGGACCAGTCAAGCACGTCACACAGAATCAAAGCGGCCCGCTGCTGCGGTGTGAGCAGCTGGATCACCGTAAGAAATGCGAGTTCGATGCTTTCGCGCGTAAGCGTCATCGCCTCCGGCGTCCTCGCCGGAGGGGTGGATGGCTCGAGCACTGAGTCCGGAATCGGCCCTAGCCAAACGACGTCCTCCGGCACTCCAGCCCCACCCTCATCCGCCGCGGCGCTGGCAGCGAGGGCCGCTCGCCTCTTATCGTGAGCAATCGCATCGAGGCAAGCGTTCGTCGCCACGCGGTAGAGCCAGGGACGCAGTGGCGCGCCTTCTTTCAGGCTGTCGCGATACTGCCAGGCGCGAAGCAACGTCTCCTGCACCGCGTCCTCGGCGTCCGGCAAGGAGCCGAGCATGCGGTAACAATGGACCAGCAGCTCGCGGCGATGACCATCGACATTGCTGCCGAACTCATTCACTGTGTTCCTCCATTCCAGCGATCCCGACGGATCGGCGTCGATCCTTACTTGTAATACCGTGGCGGGGTTAAAAACTCATCGCGCAACGTGATTCCGAGTTTTCCCCAACCTCTAAGCTCGCTTGTCATCACTAGATGGCCATGGCAGCTTACATCATCGGAATGAAAAAGTTGCAGCGCTCGCTTCTCCAAGAAAAAGAGCTGTTGAGCAGGGATTTCTGGAGTTCTTCGAGGATGACGGGCTAACCTTCCATAATCCGGTAGCTAACCTTCCATAATCCGGTAAGGGAAGGTTTGCCGACCAACCGCCCAGTGACGAGCCGATCTTGGCATCGTGAGTGATACGGCGACATAAGAAACAGTTGACGAATCCCCCGGTTCGCCGGCGTCAGAGAATTACAGCACTGTTTGAAGGCTTTTAGATGGGTGCCGGGCAGCTAAAGAACATCGACGACGATAAGCGTAATGTCATCCTGCTGGTTCACTGCAGCAGGCCGCCACCTCTGGAGTTCGGAGAGCACTTGACGCGACAACTCGGAGGCGGGCTGCAATCGATTATTGCGTACGACCCGTTCCAGTTGTCGGTCGCCGAACGCCTCTCTCGCGGCGTTCTCAGTTTCGGTCACGCCGTCGGTGTAGAGTAGGAAGCGATCGGATGGTTCAAGCGGCACGCTGCGCACCGGGTACTCAGAGTCAGGTTCGACTCCGAACAGCAACCCGTTGCTTTCGATATGCTGCATTTCGCCCCTCGCATTCCGCCAGCACAGTAGCGGCGGATGTCCAGCAGCCGAGTAAAGCGCGTTACGGTTCTCTGTGTCGATCCAAACATAAGCCGCCGAGGCAAACTGGCCGTGCGCCTCACTCCACAGCATGCGATTCAAGCCACTCAGCACCTGCGCGGGATCATCGGCATGGACGGCAACGGACTGCATGGCCACTTTGATCATCGTAGAAATGAGCGCGGCCGGGATGCCATGTCCCGAGACGTCTGCCACAAGAATGCCCAGATGGTTGTTGTCTGAGCGGACGAATTGATAGAAATCGCCCGCAACGGCGGTCATGGGATGGTAAGAAGCAGCAATACGGAGGTTCTCAAGCTCGGGAACTCTCGCCGGAAGAATTGAGGACTGTATCTGCCGGGCCGTCTCCAGTTCCGTCTCGATGGAAAGCAGACGGCGCTCGTTCGTAAACAATATCTCCAGAGCTACGTATCCCAGCGAAAACAGAAGGACGGCAAAGCCCAACGAGTCCACCAAAGGCAACGGGCGATACTTCAGCACGGTCCCCAGGTTGGTGTACGCCACCTCCAACGCAAAAATGAGTGTACCAGCCGCCAGAACGCGGTGATTGGATATCACCAGGAACCGGGAGAATTTTGGAACCAACACGACACATAAGAGGACCAGCATGGCAAGAACTGCGAGTAGGTTGTTGTAGAACATCCATTTGTCGGCTGGGCCACCGAGGACGAACGTGCCTATACCCATCAGAGCAATTGCCAACCCGACGAAGATTTCCAGATGGACAAGGAACCTAAGTTTGCCCAAGCTCAGCTCTCGCCAGGCGAACAAGGCAGAAATCAAGAGCAGGTACATGACCGCCGTCTTCACGTAGGGCACGACAGAATTGAGGGAGTGCGGCAGAAACGTCAAAATGGTGTGCGTCTGCGCCAGCTTTTGGAGGCCCTGCATCCCACTCCAGATTCCCAACCATACGAGGAGCGGACCGCCCTTGCGCCAGCGGATCGCCGCGATGGCGCAGGCTGTCGCGCCAACGGTCAGGAAAACCGTTCCCAGGACGATATCGATCACGTCGCCGCGGAGCGTTGCCAGGGCGGCATCCGGCGTGTTCATCATCTAAGAGGATCTTATTCTTTGAACCGTCCCTCTGCGCAGAATTGTAGCTGGCGCGAACACGCAACGATTCTGGTTTAGCTTCAGCTAACGGCTGTCGTACAATACGCAGCATTATCTCTTGGCCTGGAGTTGTCCCCATGCGATCTCACAGTGTGAAACTCGGAGTCAGGCCTTGCTTGCTTCTCGAATGTAAGTTCTGGCTTGAGGACGACGGCTGGAACGCGACTATCGAATCGTTGGGCCTCACAGTTCACGCACCTAGTTTCGAGGCCGCCAAGAACGATATGGAATTGGCGCTGGGAAAGCACATCGAGTTACTGCTCGAAGAACGCGTGGCGGGCAACCGCGGACGTGCTGCCTGAGATCTTTCAGCACCGTTTTCCTTGCGAAGACCTACGAAGTTGGCTTCCTGCGGATGCGGGATATCGGGATCGGTGTTCTTTATGTGTTCGGGGGAGTCACGATCTGACCTTCGTAGCGACAGCGCCGCTGGCTAAAGTCCTGCGCTCGCGGCGCACATTCGCGAATCACCTCGCTCTGTCCCTGATACGCTCCGTCACCCCACACTCGCGTTTCTTCACCATGCAGCAGTTCGGGCAGAATCGCCACATCGGAAACGTTGGCTGCCGTCGCCACCGCCGTATGAATGATTTTCGTCTTGCTGTCCACTCCCACGTGCGCCTTCATCCCGAAGTACCAGTTCTTCCCCTTCTTCGCCTAATGCATCTCCGGGTCCCGGCTCTGCTCGCGGTTTTTGGTCGAACTGGGTGCGTGTATCAGGGTCGCATCCACGATCGTGCCGGTGGTGATCCGCACCCCTTTGGCCTGCAGGTGCAGATTCACGGTCCCCAAAATCTCTTCTCCCAAATTGTGCGCCTCCAGCAAATGACGGAACTTGCACACTGTGGTCCCGTCCGGCACCGGCCCCGATCCCAGGTCAATCCCCGCAAACTGCCGCAACGTGGCCGAGTCGTACAACGCTTCTTCCACGGCCGGGTCCGACAGGTTGAACCACTGCTGCAGAAAATAAATCCGCAGCATCTGTTCCAACTCTTTCGGCCGTCTTCCATTGCCCGGCTTCGCATAGTGCGGCTCGATCAACAAGCACAACTTGGCCCACGGCACCACCTGCTCCATCTCTTTCAGAAACATCGCCCGTCGCGTCTTCTTCGTGTACCGCTCGAATCCCGTCATCATCGCCAGGGTCCTCTGCTGATTGAAAGCGCTCATGCCAGATGACCTTATCTATTCTGGCTGTGGAAAGGCAGCACTTAATCAGAGTCTCCTTAGCGCCTTTTCAGACTGAATGCTTTTTGTCCAAAATCACAGTTTCGGGACGTCCCAACACCCCGCAACGCTCACCGGTCTAATTGGCTGGACATTCTGAGAAAAACGCGACCAACACCCATCGGGCACGCGCTGCGAATGTGGGGTCTGGATGGTAGCGACGCGTGCACGATGGATTTTGATCTAAGCTAAGCGCCGACCTGGTCTGCGTCAGTGACGCACGTCACAGATCAGTCACCAGCCCGTCTGCTAGTAGTTCGATCGGACAATTTGGGAGAAGAACAGCCGCCTGCCTAACTGTTCGAGGTGCGTAAGAGCAGCCCGCAGCGGGGCGCTAAAGTCGCTTATGATTTGCCCTCGCGGATCTCCCGCCTCAAAAACGGGCGAGGGCGCTCCGACCGTCATAAAAAGCGGTGCTCTCGCCAGGATGTTGTGCTCTTTTCCCCGCTAAAGAGAATCGACGATTTTGCGGTATTCCGCTTCGGTAAAGGCCTTCAGTGTTTGGGTGGTCACGTTGCCCGCCGCTCCCGTGGACAGCATGAATTTCGCGCTCGCCTCATCGTTGGGAAACTCAGAAACAATCACGGCGTCGTACTTTCCCATCGTCAAGTACCAGGCGTGGATCTTTCCGCCGGCTGCCTCGGCGGCTTTCTTGGCCTTGTCCAGTCGCGCCGGGCTTTCCTTAATTTTGGCAGCGCCCTGCTGCGTGTATCGGATCAGCGTAATGTAATGTCCCATTTTCGATATTCCTCCAAGTTGAGATTGGGTTAACCGCTAATGAACTGGATTTCGAAGGTTCTTCCGGATTTTCCGAACTTCTTCTAACAGTGCCTGCGCTTCTCCATGAGCCAAGCCCTGAGTTGCATATTCATACAACGTAACAAATTCGAAATCCTGTATTTCACTCATGGAAGGATCGGCCTGAAGGCGCTGACATATTTCTTCCCAATCCTGACCCGGAATGAACCGATGCTCTGCTGCTGATTGAAGGTAAGCCTTATAAGACTCTCTTTCCTTGTACACTTCTTTAAAATCGCAAACTACCTGCAGGAATTGTATTCGTTCCTCGCGAGTCACAGTGGGTTCCTCCCTACCGGATACGTCTTGGTTCCGGTTCCCGGTCCACAACCAGTTCGGGATAGAGGCGTCGAAACATCTCGGTCACATGGCAATCCCAGCAAACTGGGCGGTGGGTGGCAAACACCTCGGGAAGTTGTTCAGGCCGCAATTCTCTCCACTCAACCGTCTTGTGGTCTGAACCAAGCAGCCCTGGCGCGTGATCCAGGTGGTGAAGCTTGCCGATAGTCTTGTGGCAAATCACGCACTTTTTTCCTTCATACCACTGCGAAACAATATTCCAGACCAGGCAGTTCTCCGGATCTGCTTCGATCTGCTGTAGGCATTCCTGGCCACAGTCTTGCCGCTCGGGCCAACGCGAGCATTGCTTCAGGCGCAGAGTGGGTTCGGATAGAAAGGCGTTTGCAGCAGCCTTGCCGGCCGCTAAATCAACAGCTTCAGCTTTGTGGGTCTCTGGGCAGGTGACAAGGCGCTTGCCACGGTATCCAAAATAAGCCTGCACGCCTAGGATAGCGCGGGATATGAACAGGGCCGCCGCGATCCCTAGAATGAGGATGGCGATCCAAAGCATTCCGCTCATACTTCACCTCGCAGGCGGTAAGCCTCCCGTCCGACTTTCCCTGTCAGCCTGCCGCACTTCCGAGCACACTCAGTGTGAGCCGAAACACGCTGCGCTGCCGTAGCTCCCGTCACATCAAGTTGTGACTAGGGTCACTCCACTCTCGCGTCTTAGCGCTGCGCCAAGTTTGCAAACCATGATTTGACAATTTCGAGACACCTGCGTCGCATCCCAACTTGACTTGCGCAACTCCAATATTACATGCGACCGAAAGCGGCTTAGACGAGAAGGCAGGGATGACGATGGCAAAAATAATCGAGTTTTACATACCGAACAACTTCCGAAATAGGGTGAAATGGGTTTCCCCTGAACAGCGCGGGAAGATTATCGAGTTCCCTTCACAGATGAAGAAATCGGCTTAACAAGAGCCACTAGCCGGCACCATCTTCCCCACGATAGCCCGAATCACCTCCGGCTCGTGTTGCCCAAGTGAACCCTCCAACGTATACGACCGCTCAAAGCCCTTGGGCCCTGCGATTTTCATTTCCCAGCGGTCATTTGCCTGGGAGCCAATAATCGAAACCTTCCAATCTCCAGAACGATCAGCAAGCACATGCTCAATGGCGGCCACAACCTCCGCCCGCAGCCCCGGGTCCCCCGTGTGATGCATCTCCACCAAAACCGCCATATGTCCCTCGCCCGCCGTTTACGCGCTGCCCGTGCCTTGAAGACACTCGCCAAACACTGATGTACTTGCTTTGCCTAGAACGGGGGTCTAGATTCTGAACGATGCCTGCCCTTCCACCTCAGGTCCCTTGGCGGCGCTTCCTCGGCGTTCTCCGGAAGCTCGGCTATACGGCGCAAAAGGGGAAAGCGGGTTCGGCACGGTCGTTCTGTAACCCGAGCCGTAGCCCACAGGTTGTCTTGTTCCGGGAACCCCATCCCGGGCACAACATGAGCCAGCGGATGTTGCACGAATATCTTCGCAAGCTTCTCCTCACCTCCGATGAGTTCATCCGGCTACTGGACGAATGCTAAAGCGGGCGCGCAAACGACAGCTCGTGACCGTCCGGATCGGGCATGTGGAAATAGCGTTCTCCCCAGGAGGCGTCTCGCGGACTCTCCGGATGAAATCCCTCTCCCCGCAGGTATGCCCAGCATGCGTCCACGTCCTCGACGTGAAAAATTAGCCGTCCCCACCGGGTTACCGGATCACCCTGTTCCAGATTCAGGATTGGATACGGTGCGTTTTCGGTGCGAAGCGAAGAGAAACATCCGCCTTCGCCTCCGTAGATAATCTCCAGGCCAAGAACATCTCTGTAAAATCGCACGGACTCCGCCATGTTCGCAACCCGAAACGTCACCGCGGAAATCTTCTGCACCATCGACGCCATATCGGCGAACATACCATCCGCCCACGTCGAGCAGCAAACCCGCCAAGCGGCACTTTCGGAGCCGTAGGTTTGAATGCTAGTCCTACCGCGAAGTGTTCAATTGGGCTCATTGAGTCCCTCCAAAGAAACAATCCGCCAGCACTCAGAACGCCCGCGGTCACTTCCCGCCGTGCAACTGCTGGGCTAGGTAGTTGGCGACGCCCATTTCCTTGATCGAGTGAAGTTGAGCTTCCAAGAAGTCGGCGTGACGTTCTTCGTCGTGAATCATGCGGTCGAATAAAGCCTTGGAGCCTTCGTCCCCTGCCCCGACGCAAATCTTAACGGCTCCGTTGTACTGGCGCACCGCATCCTGCTCGTCTTTAAGGTTAATCTCGATTTGCTCCTGCACCTTGCTGCCAAGTTGAGGCTCCAATCCGACCTCGACAGTGGGTATGCTGTCCAAGAAGATGATGCGCTCAATGAGTCCTTCCGCGTGCCGCATCTCCTCGATGGCCCGCACCTTCGTGCTCTCGCCAAGCCGCTGGTAGCCCCAGTTCTGGCACATCTCGGCTTGAGTCATGTACTGCACGATGGCGGTCAACTCCGAGCTTAAAGCCGAGTTCAATTGCTGAATCACCTTTTCGTTACCGTGCATAGTGTGCCCTCCGTTCTTCTTCATTTTGCGATCTTGGGCAGCGGTGGCGATGTGATCCGGCGCACAAGGACTTGGCAGGAGGCATCACAACCGCTGCTCAAGACTTTGCGCAGGGCTTAGGCTAAGTAATCGAGTCTGAGAGTCTTCCTCGCCCAGCGTGCTCCTATTTGAGCTTGTAACAAAATGCGGCCGTTCGTTTGCGTCTATGGGGCTCGCCATCGGCGCGACCATCGCATGACGCAAACTTGCGTGCACATTTTGCCTGAACCTGATAGACTTTGGCTCCCGTCTCCTGTGCGATCCGATGATTCGCATCCGGAGGTTGCCAAATGGGGAAGCTGCTGCGATTTATCCAGAAACTGCGACTACCCAAGTGCAGCATCTGCAACGAACCCGTAGAGCTTGAACGCGCGAAGACGGATGAGGATGGCAAAGCTGTTCACGAAGACTGCTATGTTCGAAGGATGATGCGGCTTAGGGAGATCACACCCCCGTCCAAAGCCTCGTAATGCGCTCGAAGAAATTCTGGTGAGAATCGAGAACGCAGCGATGATAATTGGCCCACCCTTTCAACGAGGCTCTATGAAAGGCTCCTCCGGCCCCGCAATACAGCCCACCTCTTCGATTCGGCCCATCAACATCCCAAGTTGTACAGGCTCGCTGCAGTTAATGACTTTCGCGCAAACGCATCACGCAACCCGCAAGGATGTCGGCGCGGAGAGGGCTCGGGACGATCTAGCGGAAATGGGGTGGGGTGGGGTTGGGTCGGTATGGTGCGCTGGGAGGGGAGATTGGGCCGCGTTCCCAGGGGATTTTGGCTCTAAATTGCCGCGTCCGCGCAGGCCCACCCAGCGCGATTCTCACCATGCTACTCCCAGCGACAATGAAAGTTAACTGGTGAATGTCTAGTAAGTCGCTATATTTTTCCACCTACCAATTGGTTGACAAGTGTTGCCGGCTGGGACGTGCTGTGGGGGCAGGTGGCTGAGCAAGGTTATGGTGCGAGGGCGGGTAAACGTCTCAGGAGGAGATAGTGGCGGTCGTTTCGCAGGGCGGCCGCCATTTTTTTTCGAGGGCCCGCCCAAGCGATATCAACACTACTCCCAACGCCGACGAAAAGTAAACTCAGGCGCGGAAAACTCCGCGCCGGGTGGACCTGGGGGAGTCTTGGCTATGCCGCGTCCGGCAACCGCAGATCTCGCGAATGGCCCGCCCCAGCGCACTTCAGATGTTACAGCCGTCAGAAATCAGAAGTAACCCGGGGAAATTACTACGGGATAAATCAGGGCACGTACTCGTGAGAGCACAATGAACCCTCGCTGTGCCGCGTCACGGAGGGCCCCTCACGGTAAATTTCCGGCAGGCAAGTTGACAGCCCACGTACCTGGAGGGCCTACCGGATTTGGAAAATGATGGTTGATCTTCGGCTGTTCCTGACCTTCTTCCAACTTCGCAGCCTCGCCATCGGGCAGTTTGCCAAAAACGTGTTCGTGCCCAGATCTTCCTGAAGTCAGGGTGGAAGACAGTCCATCAGTTGAGGCTTCCCGGCCTGACCGTCATGGTGATTGTCGGCCTCGCTTATCTCTACAACTACTCAGGAATGGCGTACACGCTGGGAGCAGCTGTGGCTCGGGTTGGTCCAGCATTTCCCTTCGTGAGCAGCTACCTGGGATGGGTTGCTTGTTTCCTAAGTGGTAGCGATACTGCCTGTAACGTCCTCTTCGGCAATCTGCAAGTGGCGGCGGCTCACCAACTCCATCTCAGCCCGGTGCTGCTGGCGGCTACCAATTCTTCGGGTGCGGTCGCCGGAAAAATGATCTCACCTCAAAACATTGCGATCGGGGTCACGACCGTAGGTCTCATCGGCCAGGAAGGCAAAATCCTACGTGCTACCTTCTGGCATAGCATTCTGCTTGCTGCAATGATCGGACTCCTAGCTCTTGCTCAAGCTTACTTGGTGCCGGGAACGGTCCCCTAACACTGTTGCCAGCCGCTGTACTTTTGGCTGGCGCACAGTCGTATTAAAGCCGAAATATCAGACTGGCTTGCCCGTGACGTCGGACAGAATCTCGAACAGGCACGCGAAATCAGCCTGACTCTTGCCCGCCTGGATCGCTCGCTCCATGAGGTTGACGTACGCATCGGGAATAGTGTGGTCCGAACCTCGATCCTGGCACCAGCTTACAAGCCGCTTGGTGACCACGGAATACGCTTCGAGCGAAGCTTGATCGCCGCTGTAATTTTTTGACGAAACTCTCCGCGACATGTCCGTGAAGACCGATTCCATGGTGGGCATCATCCCTTTGATCGTCTCCAGAAATCCTCCAGCGGGCAGATTCTCCGCCTCCCAAACCACCTGCCCTTGGAGAAAGCCCAGCATCGCGCTTATGCCGAAGGTCAGGACAGAAACATCGAATGCCGAGGCTTGACCGATCTCATGCCCGACGAATAGCGTCCTATCGCCAAAGACGATCAGAACCGGCTTCGCGCGGTTGAAGACTTCCTCCGGCCCGGAATAGAAGATCGTGACGGCTGGTGTTCCGATCCATTCCGGACTGCCCAGTATGGCGCCGTCAAGATATGCGATTCCGCATCGGCGGGCCCAGGAGTCCATTTCCCTGGCTTCTTTGGGAGTGCCGCTGCTCAGTTGCATGACGATCTTGCCGCGGAGGGCGGTTTCAATGTCCGGTTGTCGCAACAACTGTCGCGTTGAACCGTAATCGCTGACGCTAATAACAACGATATCCGCTTCTCGAACCGATTCCTCGATGCTCTGGGCTACGCTGAGACCGAGCCTCGACAAGACCTCTGTTTTTGCGCCCGTCCGGTTCCATACCGTCGTGGCAAATCCCTTATGGAAAAGCACCGTCGCAAGAGCGGATCCCATGCGTCCGGCGCCGATAACCGTCACCTTGTACTTCATGCCACGGGCCAACCTTTCATCCACAATCGATTCCGGCGTTCGCACCCCGCTCCCAGCGACGATTGCATTTCGTAAGGCCCAAGTTTTGTTCCAGGAGTGAGAGCCATCCGTGCGCCGCAATTATAGACTGCGCAGCTGGCGGCAGCGGCTGCAACGATTCTGAACGGTTCGTCGGCAACCCTTAACTTGGGATTACTTCCCGCTTGCCCGTCATCCGACCGGAATTGTCTGCGAATGTTAATGGAAATTGTTTCCGTCTGCATATACCCCGATTTCTGCAATCACGAGTGCGAAAGCGGAGTTACGGAAAAAAGGACAGCCACTGTGCCTAGTGCGGGAAACCGATTTTGTGCACCAGTTCGGCGTAGCGCGGGTCGGAGCGTATGGAATCCATCGCGAAGTCGGCCCGGATGCCTATGATAAGGATGTCGTGTTCCTGGTAGGCGGTGTTGAGCCACTGGAAGGCATGGTCCTTGTCGCCCAGATCGGCATAGTACCCTGCGATTTGGTATGGAGAAACGTAGCTGCCTGGTTCTTTGCGCTGGGCAACGGAAACTTCGATGCCCTTGCGCTCAGCCGCGGCCCATCCTCCGGAGCGGAAGGCAAGTTCCACGGCGTTCGCGTACTCGATGTATTTCTTATCGCCCTCGAACTGGGAGCCAGCCTTCCATTCCTGAATGGCCTCGGGATATTTGTGAGCGCCCCAATACGTGTTGGCCAGCTCGGTGTGTGCCCGGCCAAAGTTTGGATTGTCGGCAATGAGCTTTTTGAAGAGATCGATTGCCTTGTCATACTGGCGTGCATAGGTGTAAGCGTAAGCTGCCTGGGCGGCGATGATGGGCGAGAGCGGGTCGAGTTGATGGGCCCGGGTGCCTTCGTCAATGGCATCCTGTGCCCGGCCTCCGATTTCGCTGAGTCCCTCGGAAAGCCATTGGTGGGCGGTTGCGTCACTGGGGTCGAGCTCAATGGCTTTTCTGAACTCAGCCTCGCCACCGGCAAAATCCCAGTTGTATTCCATCATCAGGCCACCCAGGACGGCGTGCGGGTGGGCCAGTGCCGGATCGAGTTCCAGCGCTTTCTTCGCTGCTGCAGCCGCCTTGGGTACGACGTCGTTCGGATCCCCGCCATAGCTGCTGAGCGTGTTATAGGCATCCCCGATTGCTGAATAGGCCATGGCATATCCCGGATCTTTTTCGAGAGCCTGATTAAATAAAGAAATTGCCGTCTTGATGTCGGCGTTCGTGCGTTTGTTCCAATAGAAGCGGCCTTTCACGTAAAGCTGATAGGCCTCCGGATTTTGCGTGCCCTGTTTGGTGACCTGCTGTTTTTCCGCTCCGCTCAATTTCGAGCGCAGCTTGTCAGCGATGTCGCCCGCAATTTGCTGCTGTAGGGAGATGATGTCGGAAGCCTTGCGCTCATATTGCTCGCCCCAGATTGCCGTGTTGTCCTGCACGCTGGTGAGTTCGGCGCTGACCTGAACGGTGTCCCCGCGTTGCAGTACCCTGCCTGTGAGCAAGGCATCGACGGTCAATTCCTTCCCGACCTTCTGGACGTCAACTTCTTTGCCCTTATAGCGGAAAACGGAGTTGCGCGATTTCACTTTCAATTGGGGCACGTGGGCGAGGCTGTCGATTAATGATTCCGTGAGCCCGTCGCTGATTAGATCGGTATCGGCGTTGCTGCCCACGGCGTCGAACGGAATCACGGCAATGGATTCGACCTGCGGCGTGCCTGCCCTTGAGCGCCAATACCAGATTCCAGCAGCCGCCGAGGCAATGAACACGACGGCCAGCGCCGCGACTCCGTATTTGCTCATCGAAGTTGCGGTCGGCAGTGCGGTACCGGAAGTCGCCGCTCCGGTGGGAGGCGCGGATCGTTGCGAATCTGTGCGCAAATCCGTGACGGAAGCGGGCGAAGCCTGTTGCGCGACCTGAGAACCACTTTCCTGTGCGGCCGCCACGGACCCCGAACTAGCTGGTGCGCCGTGCCGCGAATCTGTTTCCCGCTTCAGTCGCTTCAGGTCGGCTCGTATGTCCGCGGCGTGCTGGTATCGCAGTTCCCGATCTTTCTCCAGCGCCTTGCCAATAATGTCTTCGAGCTTCGGTGGAAGGTCAGGGTTCAGCCGCACTGCCGGAACCGGGTCTCGATCCAGGATCTCGCGGGAGATTACTCCCGAGCTTTCTCCCCGGAAGGGAAGCGCGCCAGTCGCCATTTCGTACAGGACCGCTCCGAAAGAGAACAGATCGCTCCGACCATCCAGCTCCTTGGCACGCACCTGTTCTGGCGACATGTAAGCGACCGTGCCTAGCGTGGAACCGGGACTGGTCAGGTGCGCCTCGGTCATCGCTGTTTCTTGGGCCGTTGCTCCTGGCGCCTCTAGCGGCCTACCGCTTCCTGGCGTGACTTTCGCCAATCCAAAGTCGAGAATCTTGGCGTGGCCGCGCTTGGTGAGGAAGATGTTCGCGGGCTTGATGTCGCGGTGGACGATCCCCTCGGCGTGGGCGGCGTCGAGCGCGTCGGCGATCTCAATCGCTAGGCTGAGCAAAACTTCGGTCTCTATGGGCTTACCGCCGATGCGATGCTTCAGCGTCACGCCGTCGAGAAACTCCATGACCAGGAAGGGATGGCCGTCTTCTTGCCCGATTTCATGAATGGTGCAGATATTGGGATGGTTGAGGGCCGAGGCCGCCTGCGCCTCCCGCTGAAAGCGGGCCAAAGCTTGAGCGTCTTTGGTAACGTCATCGGGCAGAAACTTCAGAGCCACGAATCGGTGGAGGGTTATGTCCTCTGCCTTGTAGACCACACCCATGCCGCCACCACCGAGTTTCTCGAGGATGCGGTAGTGCGAGATGGTCTGGCCGATCATTCTTCGATTTGAAGTTGCCTCATCTTAAAGACGCGGCGTCCGCTAGTCAACGAATGACGCCTCTGGAGGAAGTATGTCGAACGCGGAACACTTGCGTTATGAAGGAGTAATTGCGGAGGCGGCCAGCTAAGCCCGGTTTGTCGGCAATACTGAAGTGATGCGGTTGGCGAGGAACCTCGAATGACGAAAAGCGTGACTCGGCAACAACCGCAGCCCGCATCGGTAGAAGGCTCCGTCGTCTCTCTTTACAAGCCCGGTGGTTCATCTCCCTCGAAATGCGGGTCATACCCGCTAAAAAAGAGGCACTCCAGGCGCTCAGCATCTCGAAGAACGTCGCCTGGAACGCACTTACGTTCCGTTTCGAGGAAATCGACAAGTCCATTAACAGCACCCGCGACACTCCGATGGATCAGAGGATCAGACCTTGTCAACTCGGCGTAGCGTTTTGTGACCGCCCAAAAAGCTCGAAACTGTTGCAGGGGATATTTCCGCTTGTCCGAGGAAAGGCCTTCCTGGAAATCGGCCCAGCATTGCATCGCCTCAGCCGCTAACCGATCTTTCTCTGAAGGCGACATGTTCTCTGTTCCTCTCCCCGAGGCGCCATTCGGACATCGTAGTGTATCCTTCCGGCCTAGTCTGATGGGATGCCCGGCCCGAATCTGACGCCACGCACTGCCGGTTGTGTTATCGACCATGCGGAAGCGCCGAACCGCTGCCAACAGCCGAGAGGGCGAGTCCACAATCCCCCGGTTGGTAGGGTTGAGCCGAAGTACCATCTGCTACAAGGGCGTTTCTCGGTAACTTCTGGCTTGCCCGTCACTCGGGCATGATCCAGAGGAGTGTCGCCGATCGGCGGACAACCGTAGTCATTTCTAACTGCTGACGAATCTGCGTCCGCCGAGAGGGGTGAACTGGCGCACCGGGTTCGATGGGGCGCTATTGACCTCGAGCTTAGTGGGGTACAGGGACGCGGGCGCTCAACTCGCGGAACCACTCCGTGGCGACCTCCAATTCAGTTGCGGTGAAGTTCTCTGATAGCGTGTGGATGCCAATAAAGTCACCGGCGGGGGTGACGCCAAAAACAGCGGTGCGCGGCGGCACACGCAACGCTGCAGTGGCTTGGCTGATGTTGCCGGTCGCGGAATTGAAGACAACCTGCATGACTGCATCACCGGCCGAGTAGTAGAGATGCTTGCCTTCATGGTCCCACATGGGACGCACTCCGCCACCGGTGGATACCACGCTGCGCACGCCTTCGTGGCCGAAAGGCTGTACGTACACTTCATTGCCACCACTTTCATCGGATACGAATGCTAGCCACTTGCCATCGGGCGAGAACATGCCGGTCTGTTCGTTGAAGCGCGTAGCGATGAGCGGGCGCGGGGTGTGGTTACCGTCGAGCTGCAGCAGGTAAATGTCGGCGTTGGCTCCCGTCCACTGGGTGAAGGCAAGCGCCTTGCCGTCAGGAGTGATGGAATCGGGGAACTGCACGGTGTCGCCGCTGGTAAGGCGGTCTTCGGGGCCTCCATTCACCGGTCGCCAAAACAGGTTCCGGGTTCGGTTGGAGCGGGAATAGATGAGGTGGGAGCCATCAGCCGACCAGATGGGATCCTGATTGTCTCCGCCAGCAAAAGTAAAGCGGGTAAATACACCGCGCGCAGGATTGAACAGCCAGACATCGTCGTTGGCGGCGCGTATGGTGACAGCCAGGTTCTGTCCGTCGGGCGCCATGGCCGGGTCGGCAAGGTAACGAGGGCTGGGCGAAAGGACACGAACTGCGCCGGAGCGGCTGATCGCAACGACCTCGCCGTTGTCGAATTGCATTGGTCCGCTCGGGGCATACGCTAGCACGCCATTGCCGGAAACTGCCAGGGTCGCATTTCCCGCGGTTTCGCTCAACATGCCGCCGTGCAAGACTTCGACGGGAGCACCCAATACCTTGAGACTGGCGGCATCGAACGGCATGGCATAAAACGAGCCGCCGCGGGCGTAAAGCAGATGCCCAGACGGCAGGTACATGGCCGCGGTACCGCCTTCGACCAGGGTCACACTTTCATGGGTGTCGAGGCGATAGGCGAAGATCACGGCGTCGTTGTAGTTGGTGATGTTCAGAGGCCGTCGGGTGAGCAGCACCGCTTTCCCGCCGGGCAGCAGTTGGGGCGACTGATAATCAGCGTCTTTGCTGGCGTCCACCTTGGCCACCAACTCCGACTTGCCGCCGCTGGCGCGCACGCGCATGAGATCTGCCGGGGTAAAATAGATGAAACCGTCAGGCGCCCAGTAGGCCCCGCCCATGTAGAGGCTGGTGACTTCGCAGATGGTGACGGGAGCCCCACCCCCGAGCATCACTTTCTTCATCACGCCGCGCGAGAACCAGCCCAGCCATCGGCCGTCTGGCGAAAAGAATGGGTCGAGGGCTTCCTCTCCGCCTGGGACGCGCTCGGGTGTGGACTGATCCATGCGGCGCACGTAAAGGGCGGTGGTGGCACCGGGGCTGTCTGCCACGCCGCTCTCAACACGTGAGGAGGCTCCCGGCACTGTCCCACTGGTTGTGAACGCTCTACCTTGTTCCCCGCCCGAAAAAACGTCGCCTGCCGCCGTCTGCAAAGGGCGGAGTAGAGCTACGTAGGCAATTGCCGAACCATCGGGCGCAACCGCGAACATCGGTGTCGGGTTCGGCAGCGCCAGGGGCGCGTCTTTTGGAAGGGCGATGGAGAAGCGGATCGCCGGACTTGATTGCGGTGTGGGTCGAGTCCAATGCGCGACGAGCCCTGCGACGCCTGCGCCCACCAGCAGAGCAAGAAGCGCGATGGTGAATGCAACGCGATTCGTGAGGCGGCGCGCAACGGGCTTGATGGGATCGGCCTGGGAGTCGGCAATCAGGGTCAGTTGCAACACGACATCGTGCGCGGTGGACCAGCGCCGCTCCGGGTCTTTGGCCAGACAAATGCCTATCGTTCGTTCGAGGGCCGTCGGAATACCGTGCCTGGCCGTGCTGATCAGCGCGGGATCTCGTTCGAGAATCGCGCTGGCTACGCTGAGCTGGCTCTTACCTTCGAATGCGCGCTTCCCCGTGACCATCTCGTAGAGCACGGCGCCGAAGGCGAATATATCGCTGCGCGAATCGGCTTCCTTGCCCTCGATCTGTTCAGGAGACATGTACTGGAATGTGCCGACGACTGTGCCTTGCGTCGTCAGCGGGTGAGCGTCGGCGGGAGTGGACATAGTCATGCTAAGGCCAGAGGAAGGCGGGACGATGGCCTGCATGGATTTCGCCAGCCCAAAATCCATCAGCTTGGCCCCGGATTTTGTCAGCATGATGTTCCCCGGCTTCATGTCGCGGTGAACCACGCCAGTCCGGTGGGCCATTTCCAGACCTTGGCCAATCTCGATGCCGTACTTCAGAACCTGCGGCAGTGGCAGCGGCCCCTTCCTCAACCGGTCGGCCAATGTCTCGCCTTCAAGAAACTCCATGACGAGATAGTCCGTCCCGTCGTGGTGCCCTACATCGTAAAGCGTGCAGATGTGAGGATGGTTCAACGATGAAATGGCCCGCGCCTCGCGCTCGAAGCGCTGTTTCGCTTCCGAGTTGGAAGAAAGATGCGAGGGAAGAATCTTGACCGCAACGGTGCGATCCAGCCGGGTATCCCGCGCACGATAGACCTCGCCCATGCCGCCGGCGCCCAGCGCAGATTGGATCTCATACGGCCCGAGTTTCGTGCCAGGGGTGAGCGCCATCTGTGTGCGCAATTATAGCCCGAACATCACGTTGCAGCAGGTCCGACGATTCCGGGTGTGTCGTCAGCAAACCGAAACAATTCCTGACTCCCGTATTGTCGGCAGACCTTACCTTGGGATTACTTCCTGCTTGCCCGTCATCTGCCAACAACCGTTCTTCTGCGCGAGAAGCAACGCAAACATCCACAGCAAAACTCCGAGAATCGGTCCAGTGAATCATTGGTCGTGAGAGACGTAGACTCGTTGAGAAGAAATCGGAGCTCGCTGGCACCACGATCGATGTGGTCGCGTCACGGCAAGGATAGGCAGTCGACGAAAGTAGATCTGCAAAGGCACTCGGCCACAAACAAGCTAGGCGAATTCCCAGCGCCGCGCCACTCTGCGGGCAATGGCGAAGAACACGACGGCGGTTCCCACAAGCACCAGAACCTGCGGCCAGAGGTGAGAGACAGGCTCGTCTCGCCAGAAGATTTTGGTGAATCCGTCAATTGCCCAAGCGTTGATGGTCAGCAAACCTGCCTTCTGCATCGCTTCCGGCATCAGGAAGCGTGGGAACATGCTGCCGCCAATGGACGACATAATCAAAATGACCAGCGTTGAGAGTGCGCCCAGTTGAGCGCGCGTGCGGCAGATGCTCGCCAGCAACATGCCGAAAGAGGCCACGGCAACCGCCGTGCAGACGCCCATCACGATGAATCCCGGAATGTGCGACCACAAATCGAGTTTGAACACCGCCCATCCCCAAAGAAACATCACTACGAGTTGCGAGAAGGCCAGCAACGAATTGTAAGTAAGCTTGCCCAACAGCAGCGAGGTCATGGTGACGCGCGAACTGAGCACCCGGTCGAGCGTGCCGCTCTCGGCCTCGTCAAGCAATGCTCCCGCCGCGCCGCTTGCAGTAAAGAGCAGGAACATGACCCCGATTGCAGCGGCATAGAACGAGATCATGGGGTTGTTCTTGTTTTCGCCGACAACCGCGCGGGCGTTGACCGCGATGATTCCGCCGCTCCCGCTGCCGGAGGCGGCAGTTATCGCGCCGCTCTCTTGCCGCTCACGCAATTGACGGATGCCTTCGTTCAGTCGATCGCGCTGTTCACGCGTTAGGCCGCCAGCAAATTGATCCAAGTATTTGGACCCCTGGTCAGCCATCAGGTCGGGCATCGAGGTCATGGCAACTTTCTGGAGCAGGCCCGAGACCATTTGCGGCGCAACCATGTCGCTGCTGTCTTCGAGTAGTTGGATAGTCGGGCGATTGGTATCTGCGGGGCGAAACGAAATTGGATTCTCGCCGAAACCGTGGGGAATGATTATTGCAATTGGCCCAGCTCCCTCTTTGACTGCTATTTCCGCAGTCGCCGCGGTGTACTCAGGTTGTTCGGCATCCTTGACAGGCTCAGGCCGAGTCTTCACCACCAGCGAACCTTCTTGCTTCAGACCCTGAACCAGCCTCCCGGAGGCGCGGCTGTGATCTTCATCCACAACGAGCACATGGACCTTGGACGTCGTGTCGCGGCGTCCGCCGAAGATAACAGCGAAAATACTGAAGAAAACCACCGGCAGAATGAAACTCAGCGCGAGTGCGCCACGGTCGCGACGCAGGGAAACCAGGGCGGTTCGGACGATGGCGGAGATCAATCGCGCAACTCCCTTCCCGTCAAATGCAGGAAGACGGATTCCAGATTCGGCCGGCGGAGCGAAACATCAATGAGTTCCAATCCGGCCTTTGCGGAGGCTTCGAGAAGCCCGGCAATCTCGGTGGGGTGCTCCACCGTGAATTCCGCCGCGCCTTCCACCGGGTGCCCGCCGTGCTCGGCGACCCAGGTAGCGGTGCGTTCGTCGGCGCCCGCAAAACGCGCCCGCACCTGGCTGCGCGAGCCGAACGTATTTTGCACAAGTTCGGCGTTGGTGCCTTGCGCGATGACCTTGCCGTGATCGATGATCGCGACGAGGTCGCACAAGCGCTCGGCTTCTTCCATGTAATGCGTGGTGTAGATGATCGACATGCCTTCGTCCCGCAGTTTTTCAATCATTTCGAAAATGTGATTGCGCGACTGTGGATCGACGCCAGTGGTGGGCTCATCCATCAAAACCAGCTTCGGCTGGTGTATGAGGCCAGCAGCCATGTTAAGGCGGCGCTTCATGCCTCCGGAGAGATTTTTGACCAGCTCAGTGGAGCGATCCGTGAGAGTGGCCCAGCCGAGGCATCGCTCTACGGCCTGCGTCAGCGGCGCACTGCCGAGGCCGTGATAGCGGCCGAACGATTGCAGGTTTTCGCGGCAAGTGAGTCTGGGATAGAGCGCCAACTCCTGCGGGATCCACCCGAGGGTGTTGCGCGCCGCCATGGAATCGGCGGGCGCTCCGAAAACAGAGATCGTGCCAGCATCAGTCCTCACGCGACCGACGATGCTGCGAATCAGCGTGCTCTTGCCGGCGCCGTTGGGGCCGAGGAGGCCCAGGCATTCTCCGCTGGGAAGTTCCAGCGTGATGCCGTCAACCGCAGTCACCTGGCCGAAACGCTTGACCAGCCCGTCAATGCGCAACGGCAGAGATGAATTGTGGGTCCCGCTGGTTGGGAACGACAAGGGGCGATCTCCTCGAGGCCCTACACGACACGATCTTCAAATATACTAACGACTGCGCGGCAGAGTCTGCAGCACTTTCGCAGTAAGGCAATATCTGCCAGTCGGCGGCAGCACACCGCTTCATAACCATGGTCAGCCCTCGGATTGTCGGTTACCCTTCCAGAACCGTCCGCCCCTCAACCCAAGGATTAGGCTCGATGCCAATGCGATCATTGACGGCTGATCGAATCCGCTGCTTGCAGCCCAGGTAACGTTCGGTCGTCTGCACTGAAACGTGCCCCAAGAGAAATTGGATCTGCTCCAACTCCCCTCCCGAAGCATGGCAGAGCCGAGCACAGGTCCGCCGCAGATCGTGCGGCGCCAGTTTGGACACTCCAATGCTTCTGGCGGACTCCTTCACGATGTGCCAAACCGCCTTTACCGTCATCCAATCTCCCCAAGTCCTGCCTACTTTGTTGACGCGGCGGAACAGTCTTCCGCGATCAATGGCGGCCGCAGCGAGCCAATCGTCGAGTTCGGCTCTCACCAATCGGGAACCGGAACCGTCCGAATGTGGCCTCCCTTCCCAACCAAATCGACAATGGCCCAATGCTCTTCGCGCTGCTGGAGATGATCCAATGTCAAAGCCACGGCCTCATGTCTCCTCAACCCACACGCGAGTAGCAATGCCAGCAAAGCTCGGTCACGTTTCCCTTTGAGTCGCTGACGATCGGGTGCTTGCCAAAGCGCATTGCCTTGCTCTGCCGTTAACCAGTTGCCGAGTCGAATGCCCAGCTTCTTCACACCTTTGACTCGACGAATACCCGCAGCCAAATCGGCGCTGAGAAGACCGCAGTCGGCAGCTTCGTAGGCGAGCCGACGCACGGCGCCAAGGCGCAGATTGATCGTTCCTGGGGCGAGTTGACGAGATTCGAGATGAAAGCGATACCGCAAGACCACGATCCTGTTGAAGGCCAAGCGCAGTTCCGAACAATACCAGTCAACGAACTCATCGATGGCGTGACGATACCCCCGCTTTGCGTCTGCCGAGTTGAGGCTATTCAACACCGCGGCCTTGGCGTGTTCTAGGTCGGGCAAGCGCAAGATGGACTTGGTACTGTTGCGTCTTCTTTTGGAGATTGGCTTCTGCTTCATGACCGGTGGCCTCCGTGCCACCGATCAATGATCAGAGTAGCGCCGCGACTGTAGGGTGAGAGTTGCCCGTCATCCTGTCACAATCGCCTATGTTCTAACCGTCGAAAGCAAGAAACAAGGTACAATGCCTCACTCCAGGATCAACGTCGTGGATGAGGCTTCGAAAACTAAGTTGAACGTGCGACGTAGCCACTACGACGCGAACTACAGCAATTTCCAGACGAGCCTATACGAACAAGTACGTCGCGATGCCTTTGGCGAAGATATCGGCCAGAACAGTTGGTTGACGGCGACCGAGCAGGACACCTTCGGAAAGTGGTTAAAACTGTCCGCTGGTAAGACCTTGCTCGATGTTGCCTGCGGAGCTGGGCCCAGCACTGCGAGTCGCCGCTACGACGGGGGCTTCGGTTATAGGGGTTGACATACATGAGCAGGCGGTTGCGACGGCTAATGCATTGGCAGCGGAGCGCGGTCTGGCCGAGCGCGCCGAGTTTCGGGTCATCGATGCAGCACTGCAACTTCCGTTTCCTGATGGCAGCTTTGACGCGATCACTTGCATCGACGCGATCAACCACCTCCCTGATCGATCATGCGTCATCACTGAGTGGCGCCGACTTCTCAAACCCACAGGACGCCTGCTGTTTACCGATCCGGTCGTCGTAACCGGGCCGCTGACGAACGCAGAGATCGCCATACGTAGCTCGGCTGGTTTTTATCTGTTTGTTCCGCACGGCTACGACCAAGACAGTCTTGTACGGTGTGGTATGCGAATAGTTGCCGCAGAGAACGTCTCGCAAAACACGGCTGTTATCGCCGAGCGACGAAAGGCAGCACGAGCTGCCAAGGCGCTGACGCTGGCGAGGAGGCTTACGAAACACAGCAGGAGTTCCTCACTGTAGCATCTCGTCTTGCGAAAGAGGGCCGGCTGTCCCGATTTCTTTTCGTGGCCGAGAAACTGAGCTGAAGTGTCGCGAGGCAATGAATGTTTCCGCGAGAGGTTCCTATGCAAGCTGATCCAAGCGAGACAGGCCTGCGGGCCCGGAGGCGCATCGCCTGGCGTCTACTGCCGTTCGTGTTCATCATGTATGTGATCTGCTATGTGGATCGAGCGAACCTCTCATTCGCGAATCTTCGCATGAGCGCCGATCTCGGGTTCAGCGACCGTATCTACGGTCTGGGTTCGGGGGTTTTCTTCATCGGATATGTGCTCTTCGAGGCTCCTGGCGCTATCATCGTGGAGCGCTGGAGTGCACGCAAATGGATGGCCCGAATCATGATTTCGTGGGGATTGGTCACAATTCTCACCGGCTTCATCCGTAGCGCACAACAGTTCTATATTGCGCGCTTCTTTCTCGGGGTTGCGGAAGCAAGTTTCTTCCCGGGAATCATTGTTTACCTCACCCACTGGTTCAGGCTCTCGGACAGGGCGAAGGCAATCGGGTTCTTCTATGCCGCGGTTCCGGCCGCATCGGTGATCGGCTCACTGATGGCGAATTGGCTGCTGGGAATTCACTGGAGTGGCATTGCTGGCTGGCGGTGGATTTTCATCGTCGAAGGCATACCGCCAATCATTCTGGGGATCGTGACGATCTTCTGTCTCACAGACTGGCCGCAACAGGCTCGTTGGCTTTCCAAGCATGAGCGCGACTGGATTTCGGGCGAGATCGGGGCCGAGGTTCAAGCCAAAAAGAAGATTCGCAATTACACCATTTGGGAGGCCTTTCGCGACAAACGGGTCCTCTTGCTGATAGTTCCATACTTCCTTGCGCTGATCGGGGCGCAAGCTAGCGTCTTCTGGATCCCGACCTTCATTAAGCGCCTATCGGGACTCTCCGGCCCAAAGGTAGCGTTGTGGGTTGCGCTTCCCGGTCTGGTTGGTATCGCAGCCATGCTCCTAAACGGCTGGCATTCGGACAAGACCGCGGAGCGCCGCTGGCATAGCGCAATTCCCCTGGCTGTAGCTGGCGTCGCTTATCTGCTTCTTTCGGGAACTCACAATTTCCCGATGGCGATCGCCCTACTCATCGTTGGCGGCGGTTGCATGTTCGCGTACTACCCTGTCTTCTGGTCGATGCCCACATTGTTCTTGAGCGAGTCGGCTGCGGCCGCCTGCTTTGGTCTAATCAATTTGATCGGTCACACCGGGGGATTCATCGGTCCGTCTGCCGTCGGCTACCTTAACGACTGGACCGGAAGCATGATGGCCGCATTCCTGTTCATTGGGACGTGCTATTTACTCGCAGGCTGTATCGTGCCCACCATACGGATCCGAAGTTCAACCTTGGCCGCAATACCACTTCCACTGCCGCCAAAGGAAGCGCCGGAGCTTCCTATCTAACCTTGACCTGACCAGGATCCCCACCAATGAGTACACAGTACTCGATACGTTCGGATTGTCGGCAATACTGAAGTGATGCGGTTGGCGAGGAACCTCGAATGACGAAAAGCGTGACTCGGCAACAACCGCAGCCCGCATCGGTAGAAGGCTCCGTCGTCTCTCTTTACAAGCCCGGTGGTTCATCTCCCTCGAAATGCGGGTCATACCCGCTAAAAAAGAGGCACTCCAGGCGCTCAGCATCTCGAAGAACGTCGCCTGGAACGCACTTACGTTCCGCTTCGAGGAAATCGACAAGTCCATTAACAGCACCCGCGACACTCCGATGGATCAGAGGATCAGACCTTGTCAACTCGGCGTAGCGTTTTGTGACCGCCCAAAAAGCTCGAAACTGTTGCAGGGGATGTTTCCGCTTGTCCGAGGAAAGGCCTTCCTGGAAATCGGCCCAGCATTGCATCGCCTCAGCCGCTAACCGATCTTTCTCTGAAGGCGACATGTTCTCTGTTCCTCTCCCCGAGGCGCCATTCGGACATCGTAGTGTATCCTTCCGGCCTAGTCTGATGGGATGCCCGGCCCGAATCTGACGCCACGCACTGCCGGTTGTGTTATCGACCATGCGGAAGCGCCGAACCGCTGCCAACAGCCGAGAGGGCGAGTCCACAATCCCCCGGTTGGTAGGGTTGAGCCGAAGTACCATCTGCTACAAGGGCGTTTCTCGGTAACTTCTGGCTTGCCCGTCAACCGCCAGTAATCGGGGGATGCGTTTGCCTCGCGCAGATCGCTTCCGCTGCGCCGACTTATGATTACCGATCTAGCTCGATTGCTGATCGGAGTGCTTCCAGGTTGCCAACGATCCATTCGGAACTACCGTGACTTTCCGGAACTCCCCTGCTGGACTGCAAGCAAACGCTGCCGGATTGCCCAATGGAGCTTCGAGCATCTGATCAGGAGAGGCTTGCGAGTGCCGCCGAACCACTGGGGGTGAGGACCTCAGTTGCTGCCACTGAAGCACAAGATCCGCCGAAAGGATCGAGAAGGCAAGGCACGCCCAAACAATAGTTTCGTTCGCGTGGACACCGAGATTCTCCAATCCAGTCACGCCACCGATCACTCGCGCCTCCAGAAAAACTATTGCCACCGCAAAGCTGCGAGTCATCCATTGCCGGTGCTCCTGAACCTTCCCTTTAAGAATAAAGGCCATCGCAATCCCGCTGGTAATCATCCACAACGCGGCGTCCACTGCAGCGGCAATACTGAAAGATCGGGGATCGCCCATGCGCTCCTCGAAGTACTGGATGTAAAAGCCGAGCGGCGCAGCCGCGAACACACCTGCGACATAGATTCGACCGACAACACGATGGAGCCGCCTAAAACGATGGCGAAGTCGGTCGGAGAACTGCATCGGGCCCAGCAACAGAGCGCACGCGCCGGCGATGCCATGTGGCAACAGCCACCGCCTAAAGGGTTCGTAGTGCGAACGACGACGTAGACCAGCATGAATGCCAGGATGGCAAACAGCAGGTGCTTTGGGCGTACCAGTGGAAACGGTTTTATTCCGTCCGCGAAAGTTGCCATGTGCTTACCATCCTTCCGTTGTTAGCGAATCCGGTCAGGGCAGGACGATGACTTCCCCATCCATGCCCAGATTGTCGTGAAAGGCGCACACGTACGGGTAAGTTCCCGGTGTCGTGAATGTGATGCGGAATCGTGTCGGTGGTGCGACTGGTCCTTGCGGGAAACCGGGCTCATCTTCGAGTAGAGCCGCGACTAGCCCGGAGTGTACGTTTTGCTGCGTGCTGGTGATCGTCGCGTGGAGGGCGCCGTCGGGATCTGTGCTTACGACGCAGTTGGGACTGCAAGATGGATCGATAAGATCCTGCGGTACTGTACCGAAGGTGATGGTGTGTCCGATTTCCGGATCCAGATTGGTCCACTCCACGGTGTCACCGGCGTGAATCGTCACCGTGCCCTTAAAGAAGCGCACCACGGAAAGCGATTGCTGGCCGCCGGCAGTTGCGGCGATTTCGCCGACCCCCGCAGTTACGGACTTCGTGTGTGAACTTGCCCTAGCGGAGAACATATCTCCGATCAAGTGCTGATGCTCGGCGTGATGCTGATGGCGATCCGCATCTTCCAGCAACGCCTCCAACTGTTCCTTGGCCTGTTCGTCATAAGATGCCTGGTCGTAAGGCAGGGGCAGGGTTGGGTCAAGCACGTGAATGGTACCGAACATCTGCCCGTGCACAAGGCAGACAATTTCATAGTTGCCCGCCTTGGGAAAAATCACCTGGTAGGTTTGGCCCAACGTCAGATCGGCGCTGGAGACGCAGGATGAGCCATCGAAAGACGATCCGCTGGCCGTAATCGGCGGGCATCCTTGGGTGAAGTCAAACGGATAGACCTGCCCAACAGTTAAGAAGGTGACGGTGTGAATGTCTCCACTATTGAACGTCCAAGTTATGCTGTCGCCGGCATGGATCCAAATTTCGTTGGGAAGGAAGGCCACCGCCTGCTTGGACATGTCTGCACTTTGACCTCCGACGGTAGCGTTCCAATTCTGTTGGGCCTGAACGCGGTTAGACAAAGACAGGAAGGCTGCGAGGAACGCGGCGAAAACAAACCCCATTTTGACGATTTTCTGTCTCTTCATTTGTGTTTCTCCTTTGCGGATTTGTCCAGGATCATCGCGTTTGCACCCGGGTATCACCTTCCGGCGCACACGCAGCAGTTCAAGAGCAAGCTCGTTTTGGAAATCACCCAATCAAGAACTGTGCCCGGACTCCTTACCCGGGTTGTCCTGACACTGGGCGCATGATGTCTCAGTTTGAGCAGGCCGGCAATGGAGAAGGTCTGAAGAATCGTGTATTCACCTGTACTCCGAACTTGCTGAAAAGTCTGGTCTTATTGGCGACCTAGGAAGGGATGTAAAATTACAGCCCATTGGTGGAGAGCTCAACCGTGGCTGCAGGCCTGGTCAGATTCGATGAGTTCGAAGTGGACCTTCGCGGGTACCAGTTGCGACGCTCCGGCCGCACGCTGAAGCTGGAGCGAATCCCGATGGAAGTCTTGTTCCTGCTGGTAGAGCGGCGGGGCCAGTTAGTAACGCGGGAAGAGATCATTGAAAAGCTTTGGGGCAAGGACGTCTTCCTAGATACCGATAACGCAATCAATACTGCGATCCGGAAAATCCGCCAAGTCCTCAAAGACGATCCCGAACAACCGCGCTTTATCCAGACCGTCACAGGGAGAGGTTACCGATTCATAGGCCACATAGCGGAGGTCAGCGGCCCACCCGTTAAAGAAATAGCGCCAGCTCAGGAGACACCGGCTTCGAGTTCGAGTCCAAAAGCCGCAACGACGGGAGCCACCACGGATATTGGAAAGCACTGGAGCCTGATTGTGCCGACTATCGCCGCTGTGCTGGCGTTGTCAGTCGCTGGTTACTTCTATCTTCGCCGCACTCCGAAGCTCACGGACAAAGACACGATTGTCCTCGCCGATTTCAGTAACACGACGGGCGATCCTGTATTTGACGGAACGCTGAGGCAAGGCTTGGCAGTGCAACTTGAGCAGTCGCCTTTCCTCAGTCTCATCTCCGACGAGCGCATCCAGCAGGTACTGAGGCTAATGGGCAAGCCAGCCGATGCCCGGCTTACTCCAGAGATCGCCCGGGAAATCTGCGAGCGAACTGCAAGTGCGGCCGTTCTCGACGGCTCGATTGCAAGTCTCGGCAGCCAGTATGTATTGGGGCTACGCGCAGAAGACTGTCGCACGGGGGATGTTCTTGCGGATGAACAGGTCCAGGTGGCGAGAAAAGAAGACGTGCTGAATGCCTTAAGCCAAATTGCCACGAGGTTCAGAAGCCGAGTCGGCGAATCACTCACCACGGTCAAGAAGTACGACGTTCCGCTCGCCGAAGCCACGACGCCATCACTCGAAGCCTTGAAAGCCTACAGCGAGGGCTGGCAGGTTTCATTTTCTTCGGGTTCTGCGGCCGCATTACCCTTCTTCAAGCGCGCCCTCGAGATTGACCCGAATTTCGCCAGCGCTTACGCGGCGCTCGGACGCATGTATGGCGACATTGGGGAATCGATCCTTTCTGCAGTGAATACCAGCAGAGCCTATCAACTGCGGGATCGCGCCAGTGACCAGGAGAGGTTCTTTATTTCTCTCACCTACGATTTGCAGGTCACGGGAAACCTGGAGAAGGCGCAGCAGACCTGCGAGTTGTGGATGCAAACTTATCCTCGCGCGTGGCTCCCCCACGCGCTGTTGGCAGGGGGAATCTATCCTTCGATCGGTAAACGTGAAGAGTCCGTCGAGGAAGCCAAAATAGCTCTCGGTATCGACCCGGACTTTTCCATAGGATACAGCCTTCTTGCCGACGGCTACTTGGCGCTGGAGCGCACTGCTGAAGCGGAGAAGACTCTCCAACGAGCGTCCGAACGCAAACTTGATATCCCCGATTTCAATGTCCAGCGATACGTCATTGCCTTCTTGAAAGACGACAAGACAGGAATGAAGCGGGAAGCCGCTCTGCCTCGGGAAAAGCCCGGCGTGGATGACTGGATGTCCAACGCCGAAGCTTTCGTATCGGCCTATTCCGGTCACTTGGAAGAAGCCAGGAAGATGTCACAACGAGCAGCGGATTTGGCTCGGAAGGCGGAGCGGCGGGATACCGAGGCACTTTACGAAGCAGACGCCGCGATGCGGGAGGCCTTGTTCGGAAATGCATTGGCCGCAAGGCAGAGAGCTGGGGGCGCAGTAGAGCTTTCAAAGAGTAGGGATTTGGAATATGGAACTGCCTTTGCGCTAGCTCACTCGGGAGATTCTTCTCGATCTCAAGGACTGATGGAGGACCTTTCTCGGCGCTTCCCCGAGGACACGATAGTCCGATTCACGTATGTTCCGACGATCCGCGCACTCGTGGCGTTGAACCACAGCCAGCCCTCAAAGGCGATCGAGCTGCTGCAAACCACTATTTCTTATGAAGACGGAACTCCGATTGAGGGCGGCTCTGAGTTTCTCTTGGGAGCGGGTACTCTCTACCCAGCCTATGTCCGTGGCCTAGCCTACTTGGCCACACGTCAGGGCGCCGAGGCCGCTGCGGAATTCCAGAAAATTCTCGATCACCGCGGTATCGTTATCTGCGATCCCATCGGCGCATTGGCGCACCTGCAGCTCGGCAGGGCTTACGCCCTATTGGGTGATAAGACCAAGGCGAATTCCGCCTATCAGGATTTCCTTACGCTCTGGAAAGATGCGGACCCGGACATCCCCATTCTGAAGCAGGCCAAAGCCGAATACGCGAATCTCAACTAAAGGCATTGCTTCGCTCTTAAGGGCCCTTCTTATGTCAGCACAAACAATTCCCAGATGGCCTGCAGTCGATCCCGTCGATGGTACGCGCAGCCTATTGTGTGCCCTTGGGTAATACTGAACTGATTCCGGGCCAGAAGTCCGATCCTGGGAGATCTTGCCGGATCAGGGAACGAGAAGCGCCCTTAGTCGTCGCTAATTCTCGGGTGGTCGTCACTGGGCGAGTGGTCGGCTACCCTTCCCCAATCGCGTTACGTCAGAGTTGCCCGTCATCCGCCAGCAATCGGGGGCCCCGTTAGTTGGAAGCTCAAGCTTAGTGAGGTTTGATCCCAGCGGTTTCGATGATATGCGCCGCGTTTTACTCTCGCTCCATACGAAGCACGCGAACTCCGGGTGTGTCATGCTCATTGGATCAGCCCCATGCTTCGCAAGTTCGTCGCGCACATCCAGCCTAGCCGAGGTGCGCGCGTTGTCTTTCGCTATTTTCTCGACAACTCCGGCTGGAGTGCCAGCGGGCACCCACACTCCATACCAAATTGGGTGGTCGAAGCCGAGGACACCAGCCTCCTGCACTAGACGTGACCACTAAGAAGCGCTCGTCCTTACTGCCCGAGGTTCCGACCATCTCCGCTGCGGTTTGTCATGCGGTAATAATGACGCCGGTGCACGCACCTTTGTTGGCACGGTGATAGCTGTGACGCACTCCCGAATCAAAGTACACGGCGTCCTCTGCTTCCAGGGTGTACGTCTCGGAGCCAACCGTGAGTTCCAACTTCCCCGAGATCAGATAGAGCAACTCCACTCCCGGATGCTGATGAGGCCGCGCTTTATCAGAGGATGTGGTTTGGAATTCCGCGTAGAAAGCATTGAGCTTGCGCTCCGTGGCCTTGAAGTCTAGGCTCTCGAAGTTGTACGCAATGCTCCCTCCTCCTGGATTATCCGGAAAGCGTAAGCGCTCCTTCTTGCGTGCAATCGCCACGACATGACGCTTGCGCTCGTCCGTGAAGAAATATTCCAGCCCCACCCCGAACACCATGGCGATCCGCAGCAGCGTGGGCAGTGTGGGAAACAGCTTGCCACGTTCCAGTTTTGAGAGCATCGCCGCTGAAAGGCCGGTGTGCTTGCCTAATTCCACCAGTCCCATGCTCTTTCGCAGCCGCAGGGTCCGGAGTTTCTCGCCCAAGGCATAGGGCTGGAGGCCTTCAACAATTGTTTGATTGACCACTGGCTTCTCCCTTTTTTCTTCCCAGTACAACATCGTGTCGGACTTTTGACTTTTGCTCACATGAATCGCAGAAACTTCGCAATTGTCGTGTTGCGATAATAGTTGTTCTCTATAGTTAATACAGCAACAGGCAAGAGTTCAATAGAAAACAGAAAGAACAAGAAAATAAGGAGAGATCACGTGAAAGCAGCCAGTTTTGCATTGATTCTCAGCGTCCTCGTAAGCGCCTTGCCGGCAGCCGCCAGTTCCGCACAAAAGGACATCGTTGACACCGCAGTCGCCGCGGGAACCTTTAACACGTTGGTCACGGCGCTTCAAGCCGCCGGTCTGACGGACACACTGAAAGGCAAGGGACCCTTCACCGTGTTTGCTCCGACAGACGAAGCCTTCAGCAAGCTGCCGGCGGGTACCGTCGAGTCACTTCTTAGGCCCGAGAACAAGGACAAGTTGAAGGCCATCCTGCTCTACCACGTGGTGTCGGGCGACGTGACTGCGGCGCAGGTGGTGAAACTGTCTTCGGCGAAAACCATCAATGGCCAGGACCTGAAACTCACGGTCTATGACGGTACCGTCATGGTCAATGACGCCAAGGTGGTGAAGGCAGATGTTTTGGCTTCTAACGGCGTGATCCACGTGATTGACACCGTGCTTCTACCCAAAGACTAAATAATAGATGGAGGAAAAGATGAAGACGTTAGATTTGATCGCAGCTGCGCTTCTAGTGGTTGGCGGACTGAACTGGGGTCTGGTGAGCGTTGCGCACTTCGACCTGGTGGCGGCTATTTTCGGAATGAAATTCGGCGAAACTTCAACACTCAGTTCCGTCGTCTATGCTCTGGTTGGCCTGGCGGCACTGTACCAGGCTGTCTCTTTCAAGGCTATTCAGCATCGCTGGGGGCACGATTCTGCACCGGCTCGCGCTCGTTAGAAGAAGATACGAAAGGCACAGGGGGAGACCAAATCTTTGTTCTCCCCCACTTCACTTGGGATGGGAATCAAAACACTCAGTCTCGATCCCCGCATCACCGTGCGGAAACCAGGAGCGCCGAATCCAGAAGGAGAGTGCGTAGTCTACTGGATGCAGCGGGCCCCGCGCGCATTGGACAACCCGGCTCTGGATGTGGCGGTTGAGCTTGGCAACGAACTCGGCAAGCCGGTAGTTGCTTTCCTTGCTCCGGTGCCTTTTTATCCGCACGCTAATCTGCGTCACTACCGGTTTCTCGCCTCCGGAATTCCGGACATCGAAGAAGGACTCTCCAAGCGCAATGTCGGTTTTGTGTTGCGGACGTACCCTGATCACAGCCTAATCAAGTTTTGTGAACAAGTTCGCCCAGCGATCGTAATTGGCGACGAAAATCCCTTGCGCGAAGCTGAGCACTGGCGAGTTCGCGCCGCTCAGCATTTGAGGGTGCCTCTCTGGACCGTTGATGCCGATGTCGTCGTTCCCTCAAAGCTGCTGGGTAAAGAGCACTATGGCGCCCGCACTATCCGGCCCCGACTCCAGGAACTGTTACCGCAGTTCCTTGTTCCAACGAAGGCCGTCAAAGTGCGAATACCCTGGAATAAGCCCCGAACTCTGCAGTCACTTTCGGCGCATGAGGATTTCACCGTCGGCTGGTCGATCGATCGCTCCGTTTCGCCGATAGAGAACTGGCACGGCGGGACTAAGAACGCCATGCGCATCCTTGCTGACTTCGTCAACCACGGGTTGCGAGACTATTCCAAAGACCGGAATCATCCGGAGCTTTCTGGAACCAGCCGCCTCTCCCCATACCTCCACTCGGGCCACATCGGCCCACTCACTATCGCACACGCGGTGCAGGCGGCTTCGGCGCCGGCCGCCGCGAAACAGGCATTTCTGGAGCAATTGATTGTCCGACGTGAGCTCTCGGTGAATTTCGTCCGTTACAACTCATCCTATGATTCCTTCGAATGCCTCGAGCCGTGGGCGGATCGCTCTTTTGCCCATCGCTCGGGCGACCGTCGCCTGATTGTTTACGACGAGGAACAGCTCGAGCAGGCTGAAACTCACGATCCTCTGTGGAACGCTGCTCAGAAACAAATGGTCCTGACGGGCTGGATGCACAACTACATGCGGATGTACTGGGCCAAGAAGATCCTGGAGTGGAGTCCGTCGGTTGCTACCGCCTACCAACGTGCGGTTTGGCTCAATGACCGTTATGAACTTGACGGTCGCGACCCCAATGGCTACGCGGGCATTGCGTGGGCTATCGTAGGCAAGCACGATCGTCCTTGGTTCGAGCGGCCAGTGTTTGGACAAGTGCGATATATGTCGCTTGCCAGCACCAGACGGAAGTTCGACTCAAAGAGTTACATTGCGCAGATCGGCAAGCGGGAGCGGGCACATGTCTAGGGACTGGATCGCGCTCCTGATCTTCTTCGGGATTTGTTTCACGGTGGCTGCGAGCGGATCGGTATTTACAGCAAGCTCGGTGAAAACATGGTATCCCGGTCTGCTCAAGCCCGCGGGCACTCCGCCGCCGTGGGTCTTCGGTCCAGTCTGGTCAATCCTTTACCTGCTCATGGCGGCGGCTGCGTGGCTAGTGTGGCGGCAGCGAATTCACCAAGATGTGTGGCTGGCATTGGCCCTGTTCATGGTGCAATTGATCCTCAATGGACTTTGGTCTCTTGTCTTCTTCGGTCTGCGAAGGCCCGGAGCGGCCCTGGTCGAAATCATCGTTTTGTTGGCCGCCATCGCCATGACCGCCATGCGATTCGCGGAATTCTCACGCCTGGCATTTTGGCTGATCACACCCTACGGCGCGTGGGTCCTATACGCTTCCTACCTGAACTTCGGAATCTGGCGCCTGAATCAAGGCACAGCATGAAGGTCCTGGTTACTGGCGCATCCGGCTACATCGGCCGGCGACTGGCGAAAAAACTCTCGGCAGTGGGTCACGACGTCACCTGTATGGTCCGTAATGCCGCGCGGGCCCCCCAACTTCACTGCCCGCAAATCAAGTTCGTCGAGGCGGATGCGTTGCAAGCCGAGACACTTCCGCCGGCGCTAAACGGAATCGATGTAGCCTACTACCTCATTCACTCGATGTCCGGGCGAGTTGAAGGGTTTGAATTGCGGGACCGGCAGGCCGCCCACAACTTCGCCATAGCAGCGAATCAGTGCGGGGTGCGCCGTGTGATCTACCTCGGTGGACTGGCGTCAACTGGAGCCACGGTTTCAGCGCATCTCAAGAGCCGGCACGAAACGGGCGCGGTGTTGCGAAAATTTGGGCCGCCTCTCGTCGAACTGCGGGCCGGCATCATCGTTGGTAATGGCAGTACGTCTTTCGAAATCATTCGCTGCCTGACAGAACGGCTACCGGTCATGATCTGTCCTCGTTGGGTAGTGACAAGAACTCAGCCGATAGCGGTTAGCGACGTACTCGAATACCTCGAAGCTGCGCTTGACCTGCGCGAGGCGGTGGAAGAACCCATCGAGGTCGGCGGTTCGACAATCGAGACCTATCGCAGCATGATGCTTGCGTACGCGCGGCATCGTGGGCTCCGCCGATTGTTGATGCGCGTTCCGGTGCTGACCCCGCGGTTGTCGTCCTATTGGCTGGACTTCGTCACGCCGGTGCCGCCAGCGGTATCTCGCCCGCTCATCGAGGGTCTCCGAAGCGAATCCGTTTGCACCAATGCGCTGGCCGCCAGACTATTCCCTTCGATCCGTCCGATCTCGTACGCCGCCGCCGTCCAAAGAGCGCTGGAGAGGCCCGCACCTTTGATGCCACTGCCGAGCATGGGCGGAGCGTCGCACCGGACATTTCGCGCCGAGGGGATCATCTGCGACGTAAGGGAAACGATCGTCGACGCTCCACCCGAACGCGTGTTTGAGTTGATCGGGAACGTCGGAGGGAAGAACGGGTGGTTCTACGCGAACTTTCTGTGGTCTGTACGCGGTTGGATCGATCGACTCATCGGCGGCGTAGGCATGAAACGTGGCCGGCCACGAGCGTCCGGTATCGAAACCGGCGATGTCATCGACTTCTGGCAGGTCGAACGCGCCGACGCGGCGAGCGCTGTGCTACTCCGGGCAGAAATGAAGCTGCCCGGCGAAGCATGGCTGCAATTCAACCTCACACCCCGACACCATGACCGCACGCTACTGCGGTGCTGCGCATGGTTCCAGCCGCGCGGTTTGGCCGGAGAGATCTATTGGTGTGGGTTGTACCCAGTTCACGCGATAATTTTTTCTGGCATGCTTAGGGCGATCAGGAACCACGCGGAACAGAGCTCATAGGCAGGTCCGCAGCCGGTTCGTAGAATGGATTCTCAAGCAGAATGGGGTTGTCGATGCGAACGTACTGATGCTTTGCGAGCCAACCTAAATTATCTTGCCTCCAGGCCTCTGGATTGAGCGGACACTTGACAATCCCTCACGTGGGTCAATTAGCCGCAAGGCTTTTTAGGGGTAAGATTCTGAGGATCTTTGTGGGTCAGATTCCTTTGCGGACGAGTGGTCGGCAAACCGGAAGTGATAACTCAAGCCCGTATTGAGTTTTGGTTCATGACACTAAGCCAAGCCACTCACGGACAATCGCTGCTTGCTTCTCTGTTTGCAAATCCCGCCAATGGCGCTCGCCACGATAAGGCGACGCTAGCCGTTTGTGAAAAAGCTGCCGGGCAGGGCCTGCCCACCGCACAACTGGCACTGGCACAACTCTACGCCGCGCGTCGCGCGGGGCCGAAGGACCTGGTCCACGCGTACATGTGGTTCCTGGTTGCCAGCGAACAGATCACCCAGGCCAAGAATCACGATGACCATGGAGCACTGCTCGAAGCCGAACAACGCGCCGCGGAGTGGATGAGAAAGATCAAGAAGATTCCGCTTTCGTCGATTGAGACTCCTCCCAACGCATCTACGGCTTGATTTGAAGGACGGACCTCGCATTACGCTAGTGCTACCGAAGTGCAAGGAATCATTCTGCAGCCCGCTGTGGACGCAAAAATGGCCAGCGACGATAGAGATATTAAGGAGAATAAAGGCAAGCTCGCGCCGACCCCAGACCAGGAGGTCGGGATCGAGTTCAAAGAGCGACCGAGTAGTTTAGCGGCGGAATCCGTTTAACGGCGGGTCGGAGTAAGGAAAGGTGGTGCAAAAATGACGAATATCGCGCAATTTCGGCGGCTTTGGTTCGGAATCTTGGACCAGTGACGGCGATCCGGATGACAATTGCTTCACATTGTCGCGATCAGGGGAGCGGGCACACAATGGGTTCCGCGTTTGGAACGTAAAGAGGAGATTCCGCCCGAAAAGAGGTTCCTAATGACAGTAATGACAATGAAGATCTCTATACGCATCCGCCGGTCGATCTTCGCGGTGGCCGCCTTGGTCATTTGCGCCAGCGATATCGCCAGCGCTCAATACACGTTCGTGAAGTTCAAGGTTCCGATGACGGGGTCGAAATTCACAGCTCCCTTGGCCATCAGTAACAAGAACGAGATTGTTGGTACCTTCGAGGTGAGTCACCTTGGGACGCTAGGCTTTTGGCGCAGCAACGACCACCCTGTCCAATGGACGTACCTGCGGGACCCCAGCGGAGACGGCCACTTTACCGAAGCTAACAGCATCAATTCAAGCAGGGTCGTGGTTGGCGACTACGCCACCAGTTCGACCGTAATCAACGGCATGGTTTTTAGTGGCGGCCAGTATTCCACTTTTGATCTGAGCGGCTGCAAACGCACGTACATCGACGGCATCAATGATCATGGCGACATGACCGGCGATTGTCTTAAGTCGGGGGCTTACAAGGGTTGGCTCTACAGAAGCAAGAACGGTGTGACTACTTTCTTCACAGTTCCCGGCGCTGTGAACACGTATACGACAACCGTGAATTCCATAGACGAAGCTGGGGGCTGGTACTTCGACGGTGCTCATAATCACGGCTATGAGCGGGTATCCCGCGGCGGAGTCACCACCATCGATTTTCCGGGCGCCGTATCGACGTGGGTCTTCGGCATCAGCGACATCACCAGCACCGGCCAGGGATGGGTGTCCGGAACCTTCGAGGTAGCAGACGGGACCTTTCACGGTTATCTGTACTCTAGGGGGAAGTTCACCCAGATCGACGTGCCGGGTGCAGTCACAACTTCAGTCACTGGAGTTAATAAGCATGGCTGGTTCGTCGGCAGCTATACAGATTCGCAGGGCCACGCGTTCGGGTTTTTTGCCAAGCCGTCGTCCGGCGCGAGCGTCCTGGTAGACGAGGAGTAAATGCAAGCTCCGCAGCCCGGTGGAGGCAACGCATGCGATTGCAATTCAGGCATCCCCGCAGCAAGTGTGGCCTTGGCTAATGCAAATTGGACAGGATCGCGGCGGCTTCTACAGCTACACGTTTCTCGAAAATATAGCCGGATGCGAAATATCCAGAGTCGAGCGCCTTGTGCCGGATGGAAGCCACAGCGGGGGAGACACTTTGGTTTGCCACACCTAAGCGGTTTGGCGGGTAGGGCCGAATGGTCGCTGTTGTTGTTCAGCCACAGCGTCTCCCCGGGGCTCCAGGGTGAAGCTCTCTAACTGGGTTTTCTGCTGTCGCCTGGAGTTAAGGGGGTTGTCGGCCGGGCTGCGCTCCGACTGATCTCTGATTGTACGCAGCATCTTCTGCTCCATAACGAAATGCATCGGCTCCCAGAACAGCCTGCCTACCGCGCGGGACGCGAGCGTCGCGGCGGTCCGTTACGCACGCGCGCAATCAGACGGCTTCTTCCGAACAACAACGAAGCCGCCCTGTCAAAATGGGCGGCTCTTCTGTTGGCCGAGTTACGACCATCGTGATTCAGATTACCTGGCCTCGGCTGACTGAAACGAATTCACGGTAGATGTTGTAACCAGGCCTCAAAATACGAGGATCAAGCAGCACAGCCAGTGCGAGCAAATTCTCATGTCGGCCACAACTCGGCCATAATGCTTTTCAACTGGTGCTCAACAGCAGCTTGCAGTCACACCCGTGATTAGTAAACCCGCGCGTTCTTAGGCGTGATGCGCGTCACAGACAAGGCCGACCACAGAGGTGTAAAAAGAAGCTGATAGTTCATAATAACGAGCCTTCCTTGTTGGAAGAGCCGAACCACAGGCCGACCGGTTCGGCTTTTCTGCGTTTCAGGCATGGCCCTCGGTTTAGGGGTATTCGGGTATTGGTAGGCTATCTGCTCTATTCGATAGCGAACGTTATTTCATTACTAGAAGATTACCGTGGTTATCTTCTGTTGAGATAGTGAGCAGCTTACCTTCATCTCATGACTTCTGGATGGAGGCGGGCGGCGGTATTGGTTCTATGTGTTTTCGGGTGCTGCTTCTCGCTCGCGCAGGAAGCAGAAGGTAACCGCCAAGTTGTAATCCGCGTCACTCCGCAGTACCCGAGCCTCGCCCGCGGTATGAAGCTCCAAGGAAGCGTGAAAGTGGAAGCAGTGGTCGCTCCGGACGGCTCCGCAACGACCGTCGAAATCAAGGGAGGGCATCCGCTACTAGCACAGGCAGCTCATGATGCCGTTCAAAAATGGAAGTGGGTACCAGCGCCCAAACAGACGCGTGAGCTAATCGAGGTCAAGTTCAACCCTTAGCGGTTCGTATGAGTGGACAAAAAAGGCCACCGCTAGTACATCCTGAGCCACTCGCAATCTCGTCCATAGGTAAGCGCGATCAGAAATCCGTCGGCCTCTCGAAAAACATTCACTGGGCGTCCTGTAGAATCTGCCTAACTTTCGCCCTATGCGCGTGAGGATGCCGAAGCCGGGCAATCGTGCGGCGAATCAGCTAGTGATGCGAGGAAGCTGGTGTTCGCAAGCCTAGCAGCCCGTGGCAGAACTACGGAAAATGCGCGAGCGGTGACGAGGTGTGCGGCACCGGAAAGAGGGTGCCATCCGCAGGCTAGTCGGGCGATTAGGTTGCCGGGTGAAGAAACCGCCCGCCATCCAGCATGACAAAGAGCGCAAGAGTCGCGAAAATACTTGTCCCACGCGGTTTTTAAGCTCGCGCGGCGTACCCGCTCCCAGCAGCTTGCGCAGAATCAGACTCAAGTTGAACGCTCCGACATGGACCAATTGCCGCTTCAGAATGTTCTCCCGCCCTCGCAGATGGCAGCGCCGCATCCCGCCCGTCTCGTAGCAGTGCGCGAAGCTGCGTTCGATCAACTCGCCGCGCCGTCGCAGTAAGCTCTTGCCGTACTCGCCCCGCACCCGTCGCCGGTTCTGGTACACCGCCTGCTGCTCTGCACGCTGGCCTTGCCAGTCGCGCCGCCCTTTCGGCTTCTTCTCCGGTATGTAACTGCGCACCTCGTAACTCTTCATCCGCTGGACCACCGCACTACTGTGGTAGCCCTTATCCGTCACCAGTTCTTCGATCCCCTGCAAATGGACCTTCGGTTTGTCCTGGGGCCGCGACTCGGCCTCGCGTCGGATCTGTTCTGCTATCTGCTCACCGGCCTCGCACAAGGTTTCATCCAGCGTGGTCGTGTCTCCCTGGTCGGCGGCCCGCAGCGTCACCGCCACAATGGCTCCCGTGTCCATGTCCACAGCGTGCTCCGCTTTGTGCGCCAAGTGGGTCCGCCCATCCTTCATCTTCGCTATCCGCGCGTCCCCGTCCGCCGGACTCTTCCATTCCTTGTTCGAGGTTCGCTTCTTGCGCTTCCGGTCCAACCGCACCAGGTCCTCGCGGCTCGGCGTGTCAATCCCGGACGCCTTCGCCAATCCTCGCAAGAACTCGTCGTAGGTCTGCCCAGTATCGCGCCGCACAATCGACCGCATCGCCGCATTCGCTTCCAAGGTGGTCGCATCGATGCCCATCCGCTGTCCCTTCAGCAATCCCCGTTCGGCCAACAATCCCAGCACCCACGCGAACACCTCGCGATGCCGATCGATGTCGATCAACCGCCGGGTCCGCGAGATCGTCGAGTGATCCGGGGTTTGCTCGTCCAGTCCAATCCCCAGAAACCGTCGTAGCGCCAGCGAATCGGCCAGCCGCCATGCGATCCCACGCTCGCTATCGATGCCCTCGAAATATCCGATCAGCAGTGCCCGAAAGTAAATCCCAGGTCGCAGCGATGGCCGTCCCAGCCGCGCGTGATAGAAACGGGCACACAATCCTTCCACCAACTCATCGAACCCTGCACCCTCCAGTAACTCATTCAACCGCTTATAGAAAGGATGCCCGGGCGCTACCGCCAACTCCGTATGCGCGATCCAGATGTCTTCTTGCTTCTCCCCGCCGCTCCTCTTGCTCATCGCCATGCGCGCATTCTACGAACTATCCCTGTGGATCACATCCGTTTTTCTTTCACGTACCCAGACTTGCACCACGGGCTGCTAGGCAACGATCACTGTTGTAGCCCCATCGACATGAATAACAGAACAAGAGACAGGTGTAGAATGGCCGCGCTTTTCGCATTCAAGGAGGGAACATGCGGAAAACGATCGCGGTCGTTGTGTTTCTTGTTGCCGTCCTGAGTTCAAGTTTAGAGTTTGCGCAGAATCCAAACTATGATGTCGGACCGGTGTGGCGAGTGAATTACATGCACCTCAAGCCCGGCATGGGCGATGTTTTCTGGAACGACTTCCGACAAAACATAAAGCCAGTGCTTGATGAGCAGAAGAAGCAGGGGTTGATTTCCGACTACAAGGCGTTTATCAACCCGACTTCCAATCAGCCTAACGACTGGGACGTTGCCGTCGCGATACTCTATCCAAGTTGGGCGTCTCTTGACCAGATCGATGCAAAAGCTGCGACCATTGTGGTGAAACACTATGGATCACGCGAAGCGGCCTTTGAGGCAGCGCGCAAACGAAGCGATATTCGCGACGTCATTGCAAGCCATTTGGCTCGGGAGGTCACACCGAAGTAAGCGCGAGGCGGTTCGCGCGTCCATAGCTCAAGCCCCGAATCCAAAGTAAAAGCCCGGCCAGAAAATGGTCGGGCTTGGGCGCGGATCGGTCATTCGACCACGTTGGTGATTTCGGAACATGTGCTCGCTGTAGCTGGTACCGAAGCCAACAATGAACTCGCAAGCGCAGAGCTAACCCACCGTAACGATTCATACTGTGACGAAGCACATTCCGGTTTCCGTTCGCATTGACCCTTCAGGCTGACCGGACCGGTGACCGACCAACTGAGGATCTCTAGAGTTTCCAGCAATACCCCGCTCGCTACGCATGCTGCGCACCGGCACAGTCTGATAATTCTCGTGACAATCGAGAACGCCGGGAGTAACATCTGGTCGCCTATCAAGGAGGCCTTATGAAACATTCCTCCGGGGCCCGTAAGACAGCTTCCAACCTTTCCGAGTCAATCCACCGTCACCTCAACATGTACGCACTTGCCTCAAGCGCAGCCGGAATGAGTGTCCTGGCGTTGACGCAACCGGCCGAGGCTAAGATCGTTTACACTCCAACTCACCACGTCGTCGGGAAGAACGGGCGCTATAAGCTGGACCTCAATAACGACAAGATGGCCGACTTCATCTTGGTGAACACTCACTACTGCAATACGGACTACTGCGTTGATGTGCTTTCCGCGATTCCGGCCGGTGGCAACGGAGTGGAAGGAGCGAGGGGGTTCCTATCGATACCCTATGCTTCCGCCTTGAAACGTGGAGCGCGGATCGCCCCGAACGCACACTTCTCCGGAAAATTGATGGCGAGCTCCCAAAGTGGCCAGGGCCTCATCGGTCGATGGGTTAACGTGACCAATGGCTATTTGGGGTTGAAGTTCGCCATTAAGGGCAAGACTCACTATGGGTGGGCCCGGCTCACCGTGCAAGTGTTGGGTAGCGCTTTCATCAAGGCAACGCTAACGGGTTACGCTTACGAGACCATCCCCGGCAAGACAATTGTCGCGGGTCAGACTAAAGCTTTAGATGATTTCGACAGAGTCATCGACCAACCGAATCCAGCAAGTCTGAGCGTGCCCACTCCCGAACCTGCCACGCTGGGTCTGCTGGCGGTGGGTGCGCCCGGACTTTCCATCTGGCGACGCGAGGAATGCGGTTTGGCAACTGGCGGCTTTAGGGAGTCAGCCCAATGAAAGTTGCTTTCGTAATTTTCGGCCTTTTGCTATTACATTTGCCTGGCGCAGCACAGGAAATCCGGTCCCACGGTCATCCTCCGCCTCAGCTTGCGTCGCATCGCCCGACAATCTGGCATCCGCCTCTGAAAACGAGTTGGCAATGGCAGCTCACCACCCCCGTCGATGAAAACGTGAAAGTGCAGATGTATGACATAGACATGTTCGCTGGGGGCATCCAAGAGCGAGTCGAGATCCTGAGGCGGGAAATAGCCGAGATTCAGAAACGGAACCTAGCATACTTGCAAACGCCCAAGCCAGGCTTCGGTGCGATAGCAGAGGAAAATCCTGCACGAATTGAAGTCGATGACTGACTGGAAGAAACCGTGAAATGGAGACCTCAGCGAGATGCCCCCATCGCTCCTGAGGTTCCGAGTCCTTGCGGAGTGGAGCGTCGGACTCTGAATCTACGGCCCCCCGAATTCAGAGCCCCGCTGGGGGCATCGAGTCTGCACATCGTCATCGTCGAAATAATTATCTCCCCGATCTTTCCTGTTGTCGGTGATCGTTGTCACCGGACAAGGTGATTATTTCGTTGAAGATTCATTTGGTCCGCTCTTGCTGTTTACTGGCAATGACGTTCGGGAATCACAGGGGTCTTATGAGGGAAACAAAGCGAGAGTTTTGGGGTTCTACACCTGGTAGACCGGGCAGGTATGCGTGCTTTTCCCTTTATTTGGTTGATCGTCTGGCTGGCAGGTCCAGCGACTACATTGCAACAGCCGACAAATCCATGGGCTACGATCCCAAAGCCGCCGCGCGCAGTTTCAGCGCCATACGATTCTCAGGCTGAGCGCCAGCTTCTTGATCTTACGAATCGCGCCCGAGCCGAAGCCGACCTCCAGCCGCTACAAATCGATGAAGGACTCATGCGGGCTGCACGGAAGCACTCGGCGCTGATGGCGTCGCAGAAGCAGCTTTCGCATGACTTACCCGGAGAACCCGCGTTGCCACAGCGCTTTGCCACCACAAGCACGCTGCAGTTCAGCGCGGAAGGAGAAAACGTTGGCGTCGGACCAAGTGTATCGGAGTTGCATCGGGGTTTTATGCGCTCTCCGCATCACCGCGAGAATCTGCTTAATCCCGATTACAACGTGGCGGGTTTTGCGGTCGTCCGCAACGGAAACATGATGTACGTGACCGAGGATTTCGGACAGTCTCTGATCAGCCCCTAGGTCAGGAATAAAAAATGGGGGCCGCCCTGCCAGTTGCAGGTTGAGGCTAGCCCTGCCACCGAGCGTCTAGTGTGGATGCGTGCTGCCTAAACAGAAGGCGAAGATCTCCTTCCAGACCTCCTTAAAGATCTTGTCGCTGAATCCAGACTCCGACTTCAGCAGATCGTAAGCCCGGTACTGACGGCCCCCGCCCCGCTCAGCCGCCATGAGCTTATACTGCCCGACGATGTCCATGTGGTCTCCAGGAACCAGCACATTCTCGCCCTTGGGCCAGAACATAGACAGGGTGTTGACGATGCCGTCGTTGTCCCATACCTCAATCGAGTGTTCTGGCGCCCCGCTCAAGCGTCTGGTCACCTTGCCCCTTAGGAGCGGTTGCTGAAACGGGCCGCCGGCGCAGGCGCGGTAGAATGTCCGATAGGCAATGTCGGTGCCCGCGCTCAGTGCAATGTCCTTGGTGACCTCAGGATAGGTCCAGGGCTTCGTAAGCTCCAACGGTGGTGCGGGCCGACTTGGATCGAAGCGAAACGGGCGTCTGCCCAGCGTCACATATGTGCGGAATTCGATGCCCCGCTCCAGCTTTAGTTCTTTCTCTCGATCACGAACACCAAAGTGCGCCGGGCTGACCGGTTTGTCAGGTTGTTGAGGACGCGAAGTGAGGTCGTCGATCGCGCGGAAATCGGAAGCCATCTGACGCAAATAGAGTGCGAGTTGGGATGCGGCTTCCTGCGCTTCCGCCGTCCGCACGGGACTCGGTCTACCGTAATGCTCGTTGGCTTCGCTTAAGGCATCCTGCACGGCCCGAAACAGTTCTGCCCCAGTGAGCCAAGCGGCGCCACCCGTGATCCAACTTTCGATCTCATCCAGGAGCAGCAGTTGTGAACCGGCGACAGCGGCGCGAAACTCCTCGACCAGCGCCCTGCGCAAGATGCCGTAGGCGTGCACCCAGTCGGCGATGTTGGTACCCCAATGGGGCACGGAGAGGAACACAACCCGACGCACGCACTTGAGGATTCTAGCCGGTTCCACCTTGGCTCCGCCGTCAACCACAATCGGCTGCCTTCGGTGATGCAAATCCCACAGTAACCGGCGGATGTCGAGCCCGCCGGTCGAGTGCCCTACCAGGATGACGTCATCGCTGATCGAAATCTCACCGCGCGCAATGCGCCGGGCAAGGTAGCTTCGCAATCGGGTGGCACGCGTGACCACCGCCGCTGTAGGGAAATTGTCGAAATAGTGGAGGACTTGATTTCCAGCGAGCCACGTCTGAAACAAAGGCGTAATGCCGCTGTAGTATTCAAGCTGGCCGAGCGCATCGAAGCCGGCAAAGCCCGGTATAAGTACGATGTGAAAACGTTTGGTGGAAGCTCTCCTCGCGCCTTGACCGGCCATTGCTTAGAACCTCCAGACGTCTGACGAAGATTATCCCTGACTTTTTTTCGAAAATCGAGTTCATTCCCGAAATTAAGCAGCTTACCTTCATCTCATGACTTCTGGATGGAGGCGGGCGGCGGTATTGGTTCTATGTGTTTTCGGGTGCTGCTTCTCGCTCGCGCAGGAAGCAGAAGGTAACCGCTAAGTTGTAATCCGCGTCACTCCGCAGTACCCGAGCCTCGCCCGCGGTATGAAGCTCCAAGGAAGCGTGAAAGTGGAAGCAGTGGTCGCTCCGGACGGCTCCGCAACGACCGTCGAAATCAAGGGAGGGCATCCGCTACTAGCACAGGCAGCTCATGATGCCGTTCAAAAATGGAAGTGGGTACCAGCGCCCAAACAGACGCGTGAGCTAATCGAGGTCAAGTTCAACCCTTAGCGGTTCGTATGAGTGGACAAAAAAGGCCACCGCTAGTACATCCTGAGCCACTCGCAATCTCGTCCATAGGTAAGCGCGATCAGAAATCCGTCGGCCTCTCGAAAAACATTCACTGGGCGGTCCTGTAGAATCTGCCTAACTTTCGCCCTATGCGCGTGAGGATGCCGAAGCCGGGCAATCGTGCGGCGAATCGGCTCGTGATGCGAGGAATTTGGTGTTCGCAAGCCTAGGCAACGATCACTGTTGTAGCCCCATCGACATGAATAACAGAACAAGAGACAGGTGTAGAATGGCCGCGCTTTTCGCATTCAAGGAGGGAACATGCGGAAAACGACCGGAAACCGTCGCGACGCCAGGACGTGCCCCGGCTGAAACGGCAAGCCGATCACCGCGGAGCCCGCAAATCGCTCGCTACTGCCTGAAGGCAGAGTCGCACCTTCTTCGATGCGTCGAACAAGTTCCCTTGCTTCCATAACTTACTTTCTGTCGCGACTAGGCCGAGGCCGTCAAAACTTAAGAAGCTACATCAGCAGAGTGACGATGCTCGCGACCACGAGCGTTGCAGCCCACACCAGGTGGAGATTGAGCCATGCCCTCCGGAGAACTCGTAGACCGAGCTTGCTATAAACCACCCACGCAACGAGCCCTGTGACCGCAAGATAAGCCGTCGTATGGACCGCGGTGGCGAGCAGTGCCGCGAGAGGGCTGGCGGCCGCGGATGAGTGATGGTGGCCTGCCATGTGGTCAGCCGCTTCAACTGTTCGGCTGCCGAGCAGTACCGGCAGCAACATCAACCCGGCCCCGTGTGCTGATGCCATCAGAAAAGACCAAAGCGTCAGGTCGCGAAAGCCCACCTGCATGCGCACCCATCGCGGGTGGTAGTGCCGCGCCAGCGAGAAGATTCCAAGACCGAACAGAAGCGCGGCAACGAGATAGCGGATGGCCTCCTGCGGCAGCGCCATCCCGAGAAAAGCCGCGGCCAGAACCATGCAGCCAATGGACAAAGCATGGCCAAGCGCGATCGGAACGAGCGCTTTACCTACCGCACTCCCCTTCCGCTCCTGCATCCCTAGCGCCACCGCGAAGAGCCATCCCATTCCGGGGTTGATTCCGTGGTAGGCGCCGAGGAGCAGCATCAGCCACAATGCTACTGGGCCCATGTCGTGCGTCATTTCGCCTCTGAGTAGCAGTAGGAATCAGACGAGGCGTCGCCGCCTTCCAGCCGGACTTGATGCGCGCGTAGCCCGTCGAACTCGACGAAGAACTTTTCATCGAGTTTCATTCCACCGCTTGGGTCCACGTCGACCTTCGCCATCCAACTCTTTAACCCATCGGGATAGATCTGCTCGTCCCACGGAGAGTACAGCGAGTTGGTGAAGTAGACGCGCTTCCCGTCGCGGCTGATCTCGACCATTTGCGGGCCTCCGTTGAGCGCCTGCTTGGGCTTGCTCGGATGAGCCGCACGGCGTACGATGCCGCCGAGGTGAACCGACCCCGTCTTCTTGGGGTGGATGGGATCGGAGACGTCGTATTGGATAAACTCACCGGTCCCCCAGCTCGAAACATAGAGAAAGCGGTCGTCGAGCGACAGGTTGATGTCTGTGACCAGTGGCGGCACGGCCTTGAAGCCCTTCAGCAGGGGCGGTAGCTTTTCTGGATCAGCCGGCTCGGCGGGGATTTCAATCACCTTGCGCACTGCCCACATGCCGCCGTCCTCCCGGTACCACATCCAGATCGACGACGACAGGTCTTTCAGCGAAATCCCCACCCCCACGAAACCATATGCCTTGTTGGGGTCGTGAGACGGACGTAGCTCGAGCACCCACTGTTGCTCCGCTCCCAAGTCCACTTCCTGCACATGGCGTCGCTTGTCCAGGTCCCAGATATGGACCTTGTGGCCGTACTTGCCGGCCAGCAGCAACTCCGGGTTGACGCCGTCTTTCACCATGTTCGGCGTGCCCCATTCGGAAGTAATCATCGTGTCGTGTCCCAGGTGCCACCAGAAGTCGTACGCCAGTTGCTGCGAGCCACGATCCTTTTCCCACTGTCCCTTCAGCTCAAAAGTGTTCGCGTCCATCAGGAAAATGCCACCGGGGCCGTCTCCGCTAGCCGATCCCAGAGCGCTCCCATAGATGCCGTCTGGTCCGCAATGAATCGTATGCGGCGACGTGTAGCCGGTCTTCTTGATGAACTCTTCGGGCTCGATCACCTTCACGATTTTCGGCTGCTTGGGGTCCGGCTTGGTATCGAGGATATAGATCCGCGAAGACCCGATACCGGGTACGATCAGGTAGCGACGCTCCATATGCGGATGAGGAGCCTGCGGACAAAGACACGCGCTGCAGGCATTCCAGCCGAAGTGGTGCAGCTCATTATCGCCGCGCGGAAAATCTGTTTGCCCGACGAGCCGCCCGTACTCGGAGGAACTCGGATCGAGGTCGATGACTCCCATGGCATCGTGCTTTCCATTCTTGCCGGCGTTGAGAAGGGCAACATAAGCGAGGCGTTCTGCTGGGGCCTGCATTGCCATGCCCGGTGAAGGGTAAAACGTTGGATCGGGGCGCATTAAAGTCATATTGGCATCTCCTGACGTTCATAGATTCGCATAGAAAACGGTTGGACTCAGGCTTTCACCGCGATCACTTCCAAATACTCAGATGAAACCACGGTCAGCTCGTCGCCTCCGCGATTGTGAGCGGACCACAACTCTTCGAGCTCTTCTCTGAGCTGTCGCGCGGCCGTTTCGTCCAGCGAAGCGAACGCGCGATTGGTGGGCCCGTAATACTCACGAAAGAACTCCACCACTTCAGCCGGCGGGAAGGGGTAGGTGAAGTTGTAGTGCTGCCGCGTCATCGTAAGGTCCGAAACCCCGTGGCCCAGCCTCTCGCGCACGACAGTCCCATCGCCCCACAACACCGGAGCCAGCATGCCGGAGGGAGCGATGAATTTGGCGAGGGCCTTGAACATTTGTCCGACGAACCCTTCGCCCGTCCAATTTCCCATGGCAATGGTGCCGCCAGGACTGCACACTCGTAGCAGCTCACGGGCTACAAGGTTCGGCCGCGGGGCAAACATCGCCCCGACCAGACTGGTTACGAAGTCGAAACTGGCGTCCTCAAACGGAAGAGCTTCGGCGTCGCCTTCGATGAAACGAGCGTTGAGACCTTCCGCGTTGGCGCGGGCCTGCGCTCGCTGCACCAAGTTCGGAGCGATGTCTACACCGGTGGCCCTGACGCCATCCCGCGCCGCCCACAGCGCGACCTGGCCTGAGCCGCAAGCCACGTCGAGCAACTGGCATCCAGCGGGAACATCGAGTCGTTCGTAGAAAATGCGCGCTCCCTGCTCCATATAGCGCGAGAAGCGGTCATAATCTCCAGCCATCCACGTTTGTTTGAGTCGTTCCTTCAGTCCGTCGATTTCCAGTGCGGTTGTGGTGCTCATGACTCCTCCTATGTTGTTTAGTCACCTGCAATGAGGGCACGGATGGCTTCTGTCGTCATGGCCAAGCCACCAATCTCCCATTCGTCGCTCAGAACTTCTTCGATATCGGCCCAGGCGAAGTTGCCCGTTTCCCCGCTCTCGATTGACGGCGTGGGGTCAGTGAGTTTGCGAGCGTTTTTCTTTTTCTGGGTCGGCATGACCATCCTCCTGACGGTTTCTCTCACTCGAAGCGGCTCAAACTGCCGTTCAGTTTCTAAACTATGCACTGAGCGTCTGAGTGGGACTTGTCCACGCGTCCGGCTTTCTTGCTCACTTGCGAGTTGCCGTATGATTATTTGCTCAGGAGTCCGGAGGAGCTTGCAGGAAGTCCCGCGAGAGGATATATGGATGTGCTTTCCGAAGTGTTGAAGGTGGTGAAGCTCCAGGGCGCCTTGTTCTACAACGGAGAATTCTCCTCCCCGTGGAGTTTTTGCTCTCCGCACTCTGGCAGTGTCGCACCCTATGTAGCTCCAGGTGCGCATCACGTCATCATTTATCACTTACTGACGGAAGGGCGCGCCTCTGCCCGGTTGTTGGATGGCGAGCGCATCGTTCTTGACGCGGGTGACATCGTGATATTTCCCCACGGTGACGCACATATCCTCGAAAACGGCCCGCCGACAAAGGCGATGGACATGGTGAAGGAACTAGCTCGAATTTTTTCCCAGGGGTTGAAGCTGTCGCGCCAAGGCGGCGGAGGGGAAATTACGAAATTCGTCTGTGGCTTCATGGCCTGCGAGCCACGACTCAGCCAGGTTTTTCTTAGCGGCCTGCCGCCGGTCTTCAAAGTCAGCATTCGCAACGATGCCTCGGGCAGATGGCTCGAGAACTCGATCCGCTTTTCGGTGAACGAGGCTGACGCTTCCCGCGCCGGCGGAGAAGCAGTCCTGGCCAAACTGTCGGAGGTGCTGTTTGTCGAAACGCTGCGGGCCTACATTGCGCACCTCCCAGCTGAGCAAACCGGTTGGCTGGCTGGCGCCCGGGATCCGGAGGTCGGAAAAACGCTGGCGCTAATGCACCGGAATCCTGCGCATCCGTGGACCATTGCTTCCCTAGCAAAAGAAGCGGGGGGTTCACGCTCGGTTCTGGCGGAGCGTTTCCGCCACTACCTCAACGAGCCTCCAATGGCCTACCTGACGCGCTGGCGACTTCAGTTGGGAGCGCAGATGCTGGCCTCGACCAGTTATTCAGTGGTACAGATCGCATCCGAAGTTGGCTATGAGTCCGAAGCCGCTTTTAACCGGGCGTTCAAACGCGAGTTTACAGTTCCTCCCGCGCGTTTCCGCAGTCAGTCGAGGTCCGCTCATGCAACTGCCTGGCAACAGAAAATCCCGGTCGAGTGAGTAAATGGCTAGGGAAGCAACGTGGGGGATGGACCTCGCCTACCGCGACGGGAGCCGGCTGTGTTCGGGCCCGTTTGTCGGCAAGCAGGAGTAATCGGCGACTTCCTATGTACCCGTAGCCTGGCAAGAGCAGATCTTGGTTATTGCAGAGGATTCGCGGTCTTTGGCGCTTGTATTGCGCGATTGTATTCTGCAAGTGTTTCCGCGATTATTTCCGTCCGGCCGTCCTCCCCCGGCTGTTCGATGATGCCGATTACGTCCTGATTGCCTATCCACACGGCACGATGCGCGTCGTACTTTACGCCATAGACGTTTAGCACGGGTTCGCTCTCGCTTTTCGATGGCGGCCCATATAATCCTTTGCGTTGGTTTTAGACGTATGGCCCGGGTTCTTGGACAACTGGCTCACACTTTTCCAGTCCTTTTTTCGCATGCTCGTAGCACATCCCCAACGAATCCTTCGGAGAAGAACTGCCCAGCAGTCTCGCCAAGCAAGTGGCCGCCACCCCTCAATTCCCGTGGCTGCTCCTGCGGGGATACCGAGGCGCATAACATCAAGCACCCGACCACAGTCATGATTGTGTTTTCCATCTTTTCTCCGTCACCGTTTTCTCTAGTACTCGCCCAGTTAGATCGTTGACGCTTTCAATCCACTCTTCGAGCGCACCTAGCATTATCTGCAGCAAAGCCAGATATCATTCATAGCCGCACGCCGCAGCTCTGCCCTTTCCATAAAGGAGTCGCAACTCGGTTTCCGGGACAGTATATTCTCCAAGGCCGCGATCTAGGCACACTAGGAGCCCCGAGAACCCTACAACCAGTCTCATAAATGATTTCCCAGCTCGAGCGGACCAAGAGGGGCACCATAACATGTGCTTGCTGGTTCAGGTGGTCGCGTGCTTACGACTACGTGTCTATGCTCTGAGTGCGGATCGAGGAAGGATTCTCCAACTGATGCCTCTTGGACCTTGCCTCGAAGCAAGCGGATGACGCTCCTGAACCCAAAGACGGCTGGCAGCTGCGATGCGAGTAGGGTTCTCCCCAGTTAAATGAAGTGTTGACCTGTTCGTGCGAGCAGCTTAAGATGCCCACGCGCCTGCGATCACCGGGCAATCTCCCCCTAACGCGGACGATCTGCGTCGCGACGATTCTGCACAACCAGGAGCGCCGTTCATGGCGACTCGAAGATCTGTGTTCGCCGTTCCCGTGGCGGAATTTGCCGCAGCTTTGCTGGGGCAACTGGAAGTGCGCCCACGAGCCCAAGTAACGGCTGATCAGGTCGCGCAACTGCTGCCGCGCACGGCAGTTGTCGTGTATATCATCGAGGATCTGGACAATCCTGCCTGGACACACAGAGCGATTGCGGGCGAGGTCGAGGTTGGTGGCACGTTGGATTTTAGTACTGGCACTCTGGGCGCCGTCGCCGAAAATAAAACCCTGCTTGTGTACGAGGGGAGCGATCTACAGCGAGAAGAGTACTCTCACCTGGATATCCGCCGCACCGTGACCGCACTCGCGTATGTTCCTCTCCTCGTGGATGAGGTTCTTGTCGGCGCCATTGAGCTGGTCAGCTACGAGCAGCTATTTCCTGCGGAAATGTTGGAGGCGCTGCAAGACATTGCCGACCTCGCTTCACCAGCCATCGCCGCCGCCCGGTCCTACGAAACCGAACGCAATGCCAGTCTGCATTCGATCAGCCGTGTCACGCAGATGTACGACCTTGAGAAGGTTTTCAATTCCACCCTCGAGATGGATGAGTTGCTCGAGATAGTCGCCAAGAAATTCCAAGACGTGATGGGCGTCCAAGGTATCAATCTGTGGATGGTGAACAACGACACTCTCGAACTGATGACCAGCGCCGGATTCGACCCGACCGTCGAGGTGACGATGGTGCAGAAACCGGGGGATGGCATCGCAGGAGACATTTCCGACAACGGAGAACCTGTCCTTATTGATGATGCCAATGATGAGCGCCTCCAGAAGCGCAATGCCGGCCATGAGGATCAGGCTGTGTTCTCGATTCTGGGCGCGGCCCTGATGGAGCACGAGCATCTGGTTGGCGTGGTAGAAGCGGTCAACCGGTTGGACGGCAGCCCCTTCGATGAGGACGACCAGTTCCTCCTTATTAACATCTGTGAAACCGCCAGCAACGCCCTGCACAACGCCAGCCTGCTGCAGGCTGAGCGCAAGGTGGAGATCCTGCAAACCCTAGTCCAGGTGAGTGGAGAAATTACCTCCACGCTGAGCTTGGACCGTGTTCTGCAAGCGGTCGTGAATGGACCGGGGGCGGTCATCCCGTACGAACGAGCCGCCATTGCTCTGGAGCAACGGGGCCGGTTGCAGCTCAAGGCCGTCTCCGGCATGGAGCAAATCAACCCGGACGACCCGGACGTAAGCCGGCTGCGTGGAATGCTGCAATGGGCGTCCATGTTGAACGAAGAACTTTTCGTCACCCAAATAGAAGACCGGATCAGCGCTGAGCGGGAAGAGACCAGGCTGAAGTTCCAGCGTTACTTCGGCGAGAGCGGAATGCGCGCCTTCTACGTGATGCCGCTCGCGGACGAAGAAGGGAGGGTGGGGATTCTTTCGTTTGAAAGCAGTGATCCGCATTTTCTGACTGATGTTCATTTCGAGATGATCAAGGTGTTGGCGGGACAGGCCACGGTCGCGCTGCGGAATGCGTCACTGTATCAAGAAGTGCCGTTCATCGGAATTCTGGAACCGCTTATTCAGAAGAAAGCCAAATTCATGGCCCTCCCGGGACGGCGTCGGGCGGCGATTCTACTGCTCATAGCTACGGGAGCTATATTCCTCGGGGCATTTCCCGCCCCTATGCGAGTGGATGGAAGCGCTGTAGCTGCACCTGCCAAGACGGCACAGATTGAGCCTGAAGTGGACGGCGTAGTCCGGAAAGTTTATGTGCGCGAAGGTGACTACGTGAGCAGCGGCAAATTGCTGGCGGATCTGGAAGACTGGGAGTACAAGGGAGCAGTGAACGCGGCGCAGGCCAAGTATCAACTAGCCGTGTCGGAGGCGAACCGTGCGCTAGCCGCCAACGACGGCGCGGAGGCGGGCATCCTGCGAATACAAGAGCAATATTGGGCGGCTGAGGTGCAACGCTTGCAGGAGCGCCTGGAAAAGACACGATTGCGATCGCCGATTGCAGGCTGGGTAACTACGCCCCACGTCGAGAACTTGGTGGGACGAAAGCTCTCGGCAGGAGATGATTTTGCCGAAGTGGAAGACAACTCCGCCGCCACTATCGACGTGTCGATCGATCAAAATGACGTTTCCCTGCTGCGCGGCGGAGATAAGGCGGCGATTAAGCTGGAGGGGTATCCGACGAAGACCTTCCGGGGCATGGTGACAGTGATCAGTCCCAAGAGCCAGATGGAGCAGGAGCAGCGGGTATTCTACGCGCGCGTACATGTCGCGAACGATGAAGGGCTCATACGTCCCGGAATGCAAGGACGAGCGAAGATTTCAGTGGGATGGCGTCCCGTCGGCTTCGTGTTCCTGAGGGGGCCGGCGATGTGGCTTTACTCCAAGTTGTGGTCCTGGATGGGATGGTGAAAAAAGCGATGATGCGAGGACGAAAGACGAGGCCCCTCATTGGGTTCATCCTCGGTACATTGGTTCTGTATTTATTGAGCGCATTGCCGGGGTGCAACAGCAAAGCCGCGCCAACCGATAATTTCTCGCCGAGCGTCACGCCAAAGGCCGTTGCAGCCAGCGCTCCGCCAGTAGCGGCAGAGCAGGAAGAGCCCTATGTCGCCTCTGGTCCCATCGTGGTGGAAAATCAGGTGGATGTCCTGGCCCAGCGGGAAGGAATGTTGTCCGAAATTCTTGCAGACGTGGGCGAAGTCGCGCATAAGGGTCAACTCCTCGCCAGGCTGGATGACCGCCAACTCGCTGCCCAGCGGGATGCCACGGAAGCCAAGGTGCACAGCTGCGAAGCCGACCTTCAAGACTGGGAAGCCGAGACCAAGGTGGCGGAGTCCGACCTCAAGCGCGCCGAACAGATGCGTGACGCCGGCATCAACACCCAGGAAGCGTTGGATCACGCTCGTTACAAGTACGCGGGCTCTCAGTACGAGATCGAAAAGGCCAAGCGGGAGTTGGAGAAGGCCCAAGCGACTCTCCGCGATTTCCAGTTGGAGCTGCAAAAGACCCGCATCGAGGCGCCGTTTGACGGAGTGGTGGCGCGCCGCTATGTACGCGCAGGGCAGAGAGTGGCATCCGGCGACCGACTGTTCTGGGTGTCGGCGGTGGCTCCCCTGCTGGTGAAGTTCACGCTGCCGGAGCGCTTCATGACCAGGGTGAAAAACGGAGACGAGGTATATGTGAACTCGGCAGCGGCACCGGAAACCCAGCATCTCGCCAAAGTGGTGCAGATAAGCCCTGTCGTGGACCCAGCCAGCGATTCCATTGACGTGATGGCCAAACTAGAGGGGAAACCTGCGGAGCTACGTCCGGGAATGACGGCCAGCGTACGCCTGCGACTGGCAGTTCCTCCACCCAAACCGCAATGAATCTCGCTGAGGCCCTTAACGTCGCTCTGCCCGAGTTGCCGGTCCAAACGGTGGCGCAGAAGCGGCTGCCCAGGCTTGATCCCGACCTGATCATGAAGGAACAAATTATAGACGGGAAGCCCGTGGTAATGGTGGTGACCCCTAAACCGCGCCGCTACTACCCTCTAACGCACGAACAGTGTGCTCTGCTGCGCTTGTTCGATGGGCTGCGAACCTATCGAGAGATTGCCGAAATTGCTACCGCGCAAACCTCTGTCCTCCATTCCGAGGATTATGTGCGCGAATTCGCTGAGACCATGGCGGATCAACCCTTCTGGTACAAGACACCACAGGAGCAAAACATTGCCCTGTGGCAGAAGCTAACGGAGCAGCGCCGGCGTAAGACCCAAAACAAATCACGCTTCGGCGACCTGTCGGAGATCAATTTTTCTGCCTGGGACCCGAACACATTCCTCACCAAAGCCCATGCGAAGCTCGGGTTTGTCTTCAGCCGTGGCTTCATGATCTTCAACCTATTGCTGTTTGCCTTCACGGCCTACGTTTGGATCAGCCAGTGGGGCGAGATTGGGCGCGACAGTCTGGAATACTATACCTTTACCCACAAGGGCTTGGCTGACATTGTTGAATTCTGGGTTCTAATTTTCCTGGTCGGCTTTCTCCACGAATCCTCCCACGGACTTGTCTGCAAGCACACCGGGGGCGAAGTGCATCGCATGGGCTTTCTGCTGATTTATTTGTCGCCTTGTTTTTTTTGCGACGTGACGGAAGCATGGGTCTTTGGCAGCAAATGGCAGCGCATCACGACGATGGCGGCAGGGTTGTGGTCGGAGCTGATTGTGTGCGGCTTTGCCACCCTGGCATGGTGGGGGCTGCCGCCGGGGGGGCTGGTCCACGAGATCTCCTACAAGATCATTTTGATCGCGGGAGTGGCGGCGCTGCTCATCAATTTGAATCCGCTGGTCAAGCTGGATGGTTACTACATCTTTACCGAGATGCTGGAGGTCTCCCAGCTTAGAGAGAATTCCACCGATTTCACAACCTCGTGGGTGAAGAAGAAGATCTTCCGGCTGCCGGTGGCGGTTCCGCACGTGCCGTGGCGGCGGCGGCTTCTGTTTGTGCCTTATGCAATCCTTTCTGGAGCTTACGGCTATGTGCTGCTGTTTTTTGTGGTCCGCTTTGTTTACAACGTAGCATATAACTACTCTCCGCAATGGGCATTCCTGCCGGCTCTGGGGCTGGCCGTGATGGTCTTTCGCTCGCGAATCCGCACTCTGGGGAGATTCTTGCACAGCGTTTATCTCGACAAAAAAGATCTATTGAAGGCTCAATTCCAGTCTCGCCCAGCCATGGCAGGAGGGGCAATTTTGCTGCTCATGCTGTTCGTTCCGTTCTGGCGGGAAAGCGTGCCGGGCCGCTTTGCGCTGCAGCCCATTCAGGAGTGGGTGGCGCGGGCACAAGTTCCAGGCCGGGTAGTGGAAGTGCGAGCAGAGGAGGGAGAGAGAGTAACCGCCGGAACTCCGCTACTGCGATTACGCAATCTAAAGCTGGAGTCAGAACTGGCGCGGGCCGAGTCCGATTACGAACTTGCTACGGATCGCGCAATACAGGCGCGACTGCGCAACGCCGATTACGCTCCCGTCGAACAAGAGCGCGAGCAGCTCGTCATGCGCATCCGTCTCCTGCGGGACCAAGCCGCCCAGCTTGCACTCCCGAGTGAGATTTCCGGGATCGTGGCAACGCCAAGGATGCAGGATTTGCTGGGGTCTTACGTGCGGGCAGGAACTGAACTCGCTGAAGTGGCGGATATCTCAACCATGAAGGCGCGGATCTATGTTTCGGAAAGTGACCTGCGCCGAGTGCGCGTCGGTAGCATAGCTAAACTGCACGTGGTTGGCCTGTTTCCATCTTTTGAAGGAACAGTGACGGCCATTGCGCCGGCAGTATCGAACTTGGAAGCCGGAGTAATGGAGAAGGAGCAATACGTTGGCCTCCATTCGCCCCACTACTATTTCGCTGACATCGCTATCGCCAATCTCGACGATACATTACAGATTGGCATGACCGGGGAAGCCAAAATCTTCGTGCGGCGGCGAAGCCTGGCGGGAATGGTTGCCGAGACAGCAAGAGACTTTGTGTCGCGCAAGCTGTGGTAGTTGGAAATCCGGCGCAGAAACGACAAACAGGCCACCCAGAGAGGATGGCCTGTTGTTTTATCCCCTAGGTCGTCAACAGTTACAAGCTCTTGAGCGGGGCGGCTACCGGCTTAAACGGTGCGGCCACTGTCTTCAACGGCGCAGCCACCGTCTTCAATGGGGCGGCTATGCTCTTCATCGGGGCGGCTACCGGCTTAAACGGTGCGGCCACTGTCTTCAATGGCGCAGCCACTGTCTTAAACGGCGCAGCCACTGTCTTAAACGGCGCAGCCACCGCCTTCAATGGGGCGGCTATGCTCTTCATCGGGGCGGCCACCGATTTCATCGGGGAGCCGGGGCCAGCGCTTGCACGAGCTATGACCGCCTTCTTCGCCGCGCTCCTGTTATTGATAAGAGACTTCTTCGTGATCGACATGATTTTGTCCTTTGCTGTTAGATTTTGAAGATCTGCCGCGGCTGTCAGATCCCGGCGGCTTGTCTTGGACATGTGCACGACGCGTGCCAAATTCGCAGTGGAGCTTACGGGCTGAGCCTCTGTTGTACTTTCAATGACTTAAAAATGAACTGGCCTAACGGAAAATGCAGACTTCGCCCAACTGACAACCATTTAGGTCGAAAATTAACCTTCAATGGGTTAATTTCTAATCCTTTCCGATACCGTGCTTGCGACACAGATACTTCATGCGCTGCGGGTTGACGTGCAAGAGCCGGGCGGCGGCAGCCTTGTGGCCTTCAGTCCGCCTTAGCGCGGCTTGCAAATAGGCCACTTCGGTGCTGTTAATCTCCCGGTCGAAATCGATGCCCGCCTCCGGAATGAGCAGGGCTTCCTGCTTGGTCGTAGCCTGGTACAGAATCGGCTGGGGTAGGTGTTTGACCTTGATCACGGTGCCATCCGACATGAGCACCAGCCTGCGCATCAGATTTTCCAGTTCGCGCACATTGCCCGGCCACGCATACTCCTCGAGTATCTCTACGACTTCCGGTTCTAGGCGCTTGATGGGTCGTCCATCCGCGGCGCAATAAAAACGGACGAAATGTTCCGCCAGCAGAGGGATGTCGCCACCGCGCTCGCGCAGCGGGGGTAGGTAAATAGGCACAACGTGGATTCGATAATAAAGATCTTCGCGAAAGCGCCCGGCCCGGACCATCTCTTCCAAATCATCATTGCTCGCGGTAAGAAGGCGGAAATCAACCTTCTTGGAAGCCCTCGCACCTAACCGCTGGATGGTGTGCTCTTCCAAGACACGCAGCAGTTTGCTTTGCAGTCCGAGGCCCAGGGCTGAAATTTCATCCAAGAAGATGGTTCCGCCCTGGGTGGCTTCGAAGTGCCCAGGACGGGCCTCATCGGCTCCGGTGAACGCGCCCTTTTCGTGGCCGAACAGCTCGGCTTCGATCAGAGTTTCCGGCAGAGCTGCGCAATTTACGCTGATGAAGGGCTTATGACGGCGCGGGCTGGTGGCGACGATGGCGCGGGCCACCAGTTCCTTCCCGGTACCGCTTTCCCCACGGATGACTACAGTGGTGGAGCTTTCCGCCACACGGCTGATGGTGCTGTATACGTTTCGCATGGCTTCGCTGGCGCCCACAAGCTCGCAGAAAGAAGACTTGCTGCGGGCTTCATCCTGCAGTTGCTGCCGCTCGACCTCCTGCTGACGGTCCTCGAGCGATTGCTCCAGCTTGAGCTTCAACTGCTGGCAATCCACAGGAGCGATGAGGACTTCATCGGCTCCGGCGGAGTGCACACGGAGTCGTTGCTGGCGCGTGCGGATGCGGGTGATAGCATACAGCACGACATCTGGATCAAGGGCGCGGAGAGCGCTCAGAACTTCGCAACTATCGGGCGCGTCCGCAGTGAGGGGATCGATGTCGAGTATGACCGCATCCAGGGGAGTCTCTTGGTGCAGCGGAACAATTTCTTCCGCAGTGTTGAGAAACGTGATGTGGAAAAAGGGGGCTAGCGTCTCCTGGACGGCGGGCAGAACGGACTCATCGCTACAGATCAGCGCAACTCGGGCGGGACGCTGCGCCAATGAAACGGCTGACATATCGGGCGTCGTCTCCTATCCCTGATCGAAGGTTTCGCTAGAATTCGGGGGAGCGCGAATTATAGTCAATAATTAACCGCGGGAACGAAATTTTTTGGACCTTAGCGGCCGGTAGTGAGCCAGGTGGGCCCAGCCCGCTTTTTGCGCCGCGTGATTTCTTCTTTTGAGTACATGGTTCCGCGGCATTTCCTGGAGTCGCAGTGGCAAGGCATCTCGCGTTCATTGCTGTTGGTGAGGTTGTAGTCGTAGGTCAACTCCTCGCCAGCGACAATGTCCCGCAACGCGAACAAATAGATGCGTTCGTCTTCTTCAGCCGGTTGGCAGTTGGGTTGGCACGAATGATTAACCAAAGAAGCCATTCCAATACCGTCGATCACGGTGTGGCCATCCGCGAGGACGAAAAGATAAGTGGACGGCCGCTCATGGTAGATCCGGTCGGCCTCCTGCCGCCGCAAGCGTCGACCGGTGTATTCGAGGATGCATTTCCCTTTCTTGATGGGACGGGTGGTGAAACATCCGCGCCCGTGAATTGCAGAAGAACGGACCTCAAGGCCACCTATGGGTTTAAAGGCCTTCATGTTCGAAATGTGATTCTACCGGTACATGGTAATGTAATCACGCGGCAATATGAGTAGCCGGACCGCTGGCCAACCCTTGCAAAACCTTGGACGTTCTCGTAACGTGAGCACGCATCGCAAGGGCAAAGCAGCCGATGCCACTAGTTACGCGGTTCTCTAAGGAGAAGTGCTTGGACATCAACGTCCGCAAGCGTTTACAAATACAAGTCATCCAGCTTCGGGGATCCCTCAGAATGGGCTCCGCCGTGGACGCCTTCCGCCAAACTATTGAGGAAACAATCGGCAACGGAGACACTCGCATTGTCATCAACCTCTCCGAAGTTTCCATGATCGACTCCAGCGGAATTGGTTTGCTGGTACGATTTCTCGCTTCGACCAAGCAGCGTGGGGGGAGCATTAAGCTCGTACAGCCCTCCAAGTTTGCTGTGCAGACTCTGCGTCTGGTGGGCGTTCTCAGCCTGTTCGAGATTTTCGATAACGACGACGCGGCGGTGGAGTCGTTCAGTTAAATTGCTAGATTATCGTCGTTTTCGAGAAATGAGCTCCTATGACGGCTGAGTCTAGCGGTAGGCCAGAAAACAGCGCATTATCTGAACTGCTCGACCTGAGTATGCCTGCGGATGCCGAGGCGATGGCGACCGTGGTGGACGCCATATCTGAAACTTTGGCGCAGTTGGACGTCCCCGAACAGAAGCGATTTGAGGTTGCCTTGGCAGTTCAGGAGGCCTTGGCTAATGCAGTTGTGCACGGATGTGGTAATGACCCCTCAAAAAAGGTCCGGTGCCAACTCAAGTCTGACCCGAAGGGCCGAATCGTGATCATCGTGACCGATCCAGGAAAAGGGTTCAGTCCGGATTCTGTATCCGATCCGAACCGGCATGAGAACCTGTACGTCGACCACGGGCGCGGCGTTTACCTGATCCGCCAACTAATGGACGAAGTTCATTTTGAGCATGGTGGAAACGAAATCAGGATGTGGAAGTACTAAATTAAGAAGACTCTTTCACCAGTCATTGCTAATCTTGACTGCCCTCGGTGGACAGCCCGCAGATAAATAGTCCGGCCAGATCAGCGTCTTACGAAATAGAATTGTTTTTGCACCAGGATGCGATAACTCCGAGTCGCGGACAGCAGAGGCACTGTTTCGAGTGCTCGTCAAGCTAGACGTCTCCGGCGGTGTCGAACTGCTCTTTGGAACACATCACCCAAGCCAAGAATCATGTCAACGAGTCGATGACCATGGAGCAACTGCTCGAGGCCGAACAACGCGCGGCCGAATGGATGAGAAAGAGTAGAAAGATTCCCCCTTCGTCAATCGAATAACCCTCCCAACGCATCTACCGCCTCCCTAGAAAAGAGCGGCAACTCACCGCAAACAGGGGGTTGGCGTAGAGCCTCTTTTCATGCTTCGTTGTGACCGGAGTCCGGTCATGCTGACCTGATTTAGAGGAAGGATCTCGCATTCCGGCAGACTGCCAGAGCTTAACCAGATCTGCAGCGCCCAATTTCAAAACCCCTGCTTCTCCGTCGCCTAGGAGCGCCCGTCGAGTCACCGGGAAGGACCAAAAGTCCATTCGCTGGACAGCGTCCGGGTGAGCACTTCTCTAACACCGGCATGTGCGCAACATCACTGACAGCTAGTCCGTTTCGTTGCAAGCTAGGAAAGTACTCATTCGAGTAAGTGTCGAGAAGGTAATTCCCCTCATCCATCCACGCCTCATGGAGGCCAGGATGATTGTCGAGAAATTAGCTCTGCAGCACACCGCCGGAGAAGCCTTAGGGCACTACCGCATCGTGGAGAAGATCGGGGCCGGTGGGATGGGAGAAGTGTACCGGGCCCGTGACGAGCACCTAGCCCGTGATGTTGCCATCAAAGTCCTTCCCCCCGGTACGTTGACCGACGAATCAGCGCGCAAGCACTTCCACAAAGAAGCTCTGGTTCTCTCGCAGCTCAATCATCCTAATGTCGCCACAATCTATGACTTCGACACACAGCAGGGTGTCGACTTCCTGGTGATGGAATACATCCCCGGAGTCACACTCAGCGAGAAGGTGGCCACCGGACCGCTGCCGGAGAAGGATGTCCTCCGTCTGGGCGTGCAACTCGCGGAAGGTTTGGCCGCTGCCCATGACCACGGGGTTGTTCATCGTGACATCAAGCCCAGCAACTTGCGCGTTGCGAGCGACGGACGCCTGAAGATTCTGGATTTCGGGCTGGCGAAGCTGCGGCTCCCGGTCACGGCGAACGCAGCGACAGAGAGTTTTAGCGAAACGCAAACGATGGCCGGAACTTTGCCCTACATGGCGCCAGAGCAATTGCTGGGTGGAGAGATCGACGCACGCACCGACATTCATGCCGTCGGGTCGGTGCTGTACGAGATGGCAACCGGACAGCATCCCTTTGCCAATCGTGAATGCTCACAGTTGATTGGTGCCATTCTCCACCGGGCACCGACGCCGCCCAATTTGCTCAATCGCAACCTCTCCTCCGAACTGGCGCGCATCATCGGAAAATGCCTCGAAAAGGATCCCAATAGCCGGTACGCCTCCGGCACAGAACTTGCGCACGAACTCAAGGCCTGTTGTGATCTGCTATTCCCTGAGCCAGGCGCGATGCTAGGCCCCGCACGGATTGTCAGAGCGGTGCAACGCCCCCGTGTGTTGTTTTCACTACTGCTGGCGGTCATCATCTTTGGCACAGGTGCGACCTGGCTCATAAAACGCTACCGCGACGCACGCTTGGCGCGCGAGGTGGCCGTGCCGGAGATCTCGCGGCTAGCCGATCAAGGGAAATTCGGCGAGGCTTACTCGCTCGCCGTCAAGGCCGCGAAATCGATCTCAGGCGATCCTGTGCTGGCGAAGCTGTCGTCGGTGATTTCATACCAGATTTCGCTGGAGACGACACCGCCCGGCGTAGACGTCTATCGCAAAGACTATGGGGACGTAAATGCACCCTGGAATTTTGTTGGGAGGACTCCGCTGACAAATGTCCGCCAGCCACGCGGGATGTTTGTCTGGAAGTTCGAGAAACCAGGCTTCGGTACCGTTCTGCGGACGACAGCCGCGTTGTTCGGCTGGTATCCGTCAGCTCCCGGTCAGCCCGTAGGGGGAACCGTCACTCTCGACGAGGCCGGGAAAATTCCTCTCGGCATGGTGCGAGTTTCGCCGGCGAAATATTCCAAGACACTGTACATCCCGGGTTATGAAGTGATGCCGGAGTTGGCGCTGCAAGACTATTGGATCGACCAATATGAGGTCACAAACCGCCACTTCAAGGCTTTCGTCAACCAGGGTGGATACCAGAAACGTGAGTATTGGAAAGTCGATTTCCAGCGAGACGGAAAACATCTTTCGTGGGATGAGGCGATGGCGCTCTTTCGCGACAGCGCTGGGCGCCCGGGACCGAAAGGCTGGATCCAGGGTGAATATCCGAACGGGCAGGATGACTTCCCGGTGACCGGCATCAGCTGGTACGAAGCAGCGGCTTATGCGGAGTTTGCCGGCAAAAGTTTGCCCACGATCTATCATTGGAATCGCGCCGCCGGACCGTTTTCCGCGGCGTTCATCGTACCGGCAAGCAACTTCAGCAGTTCAGGTGTTTTGCCAGTCGGCAGCAAGCAAGGCATGAGCCCGTGGGGCAACTACGACATGGCGGGCAATGTTAAGGAGTGGATCTGGACGGAAGCTGAGTCCGGCAGGCGTTACGTTCTGGGCGGAGCCTGGGACGAGCCCAACTACATGTTCATCGATCCTGACGCACAGTCGCCGTTTCTTCGCGCCGCAAATGTCGGATTCCGTTGCGTGAAGTACATCGAGCCGGAATCGATCCCGAAAGTCGCTACCGATCCGATACCTTCGCCCAGGCGCGATTTAACCAAAGAGAAGCCCGTCTCCGACGAGTTATTCCAGGCCTACCGCAGCCTCTACTCATATGACAAGACGCCGCTGAATGCATCGGTCGAGCCTTTTGGCAATGAGGAGGAGGATTGGAAAGCAGAGAAGATTAGCTACATGGCAGCTTACGGGAACGAACGGGCTATCGCCTATCTGTTCCTTCCTAAGAAAGCCAAGCCGCCATTCCAGACAGCGATCTTCTTTCCCGGATCGAATGCGCTGGTGCTGCGCAAGTTCTCGCTTTATACGACAGCGGCGCTGGATGCCATTCTGAAGAGCGGCCGGGCGGTGCTCTACCCCGTGTACAAGAGCACGTATGAACGGGGAGATGGGATGGAGTCCGATGTGTCGAACGAGACTAGCAGTTGGCGGGATCATGTCATCATGTGGGTGAAGGACGCCTCGCGGGCCATCGACTACGCCGAGACGCGTCCTGAACTGGACCAAAATAAGATGGCCTACTACGGCTATAGCTGGGGCGCGGAAATGGGGGCCATTGTGCCGGCTGTCGATCCACGAATCAAGGTTTGTGTTCTCGCACTTGGTGGCCTCAACTGGCAACGATCGCTTCCCGAAGTCGATACCATTAACTTCGTTTCACGCGTGAAGCAGCCGGTCTTGATGCTAAATGGACGCTATGATTTCTTCTTCCCTGTGGAATCGAACCAGGAGCCGTTCTACAGGTTGCTGGGATCGCGGAGGGATCAGAAGAAACACCTGCTCTATGAAACTGGCCACAACATTCCACGTAACGAACTTATCAAGGAAACACTGAATTGGCTGGATCAGTATCTGGGGACGGTGAACTAAGTTTCGCCAACATCGTTCGTTCACGAACGATCGCGCTTGAAAACAATCTCGTTGCTACGAAATACATTCACCGCGAGTTTAATCGGCGCACTGAAACTCGATCAAAGCGGGAAATGCGTAGGTTGCTATCGATTCCCGAGTGCTCAGCAACCCCTACCTTGGGATTACTCCAGCTTGCGGGGTCATCCGTGTGCCCACGAGGAGAGACTTGATGGATTGCCTACCAGGTCGCTTGTACGCAGTAGCTCAACTCTCGGATTGGCACGCTGGGCCAAATGACCTGGCGCACGCCTACATGTGGTTTCTGATCGCCAGTAAACAGATCACCCAAGCAATAACCACGTCAAGCAATCGATGACCATGGAGCAACTGCTCGAAGCCGAACAACGCGCCGCGGAGTGGATAAGAAACAGTAAGAAAATTCTGCCTTCCTCGATAGACAATCCTCCCAACGCATCTACCGCCTGATTTGGAAGAAGAGGCTGTGTTGAAGCCTGCACACCTGACCGAACGGGAAGTTGCAGCATGAACCAACGAATGAGACATCCGTTCCTTGTCTTCGTGGCTCTCTCCCATCGTGCTCTGTGCTTCGGCGCTGATCGGCGCTTCCTTACGCAAGCGGCGCGGCTTGAGAGAAGATCAACGTGAAGACTTCGGAGTTGTGCAGGCCTCTACCCTGACGTTGCTGGCGCTCATCATCGGATTCAGGTTCTCGATGGCCGTCAGCCGTTATGATCTGCGCAAGACTTACGAGGAAGCGGAGGCGAATGCAATTGGCACGGAATTTGTCAGGGCCGGCTTGCTGCCTGCCACTGATGCAGCAGCGGTACGTGCCCAACGTAGAAAGTATCTCGCTTTGCGCGTTTTGTTCTACCAAACCCGCCATGAGCAGGAACTTCGGCAGATTAATGCTGATACCTCACAACTACAGGCCGAGATGTGGTCCGCTGTGCAAGTGCCCGCCGGAGAGCGCCCGACGCCCGTAAGCGCACTCGCCTTTTCAGGCATGAACGACGTACTGAACTCGCAAGGGTACACCCAGGCCGCATGGTGGAACCGCATTCCAATTGCTGCATGGAATTTATTGATAATGGTCGCCATCTGCTGCGATTTATTGGTTGGCTACGGTGTGGGTAGCACTAAAACAAGGGCGAGTCTGCTTTTAGTAATGCCGCTGGTTGTCTCCGTATCATTTTTACTAATCGCGGACATTGATAGCCCGCGTGGCGGCGTCATTCATGTAGCACCACGAGATCTTATAAGCCTATCCCAGTCCTTGCCCAAGCAGTGAACCGGGCGGTTGATAACCACGGGCCGTAGTGCGCCGGAATGAAAAGGCTAATTAGAGAGACTCGAACATCCACGGTGGAGTGTATTAATACCGTGATATCCACAACTGTTCAGCAAAGTTGTGAGCTATGTCACTGCATTTCCGATTTGGGACGTTTAAGCTGTGACAGTCGACGGCTGAAAGGGCTGGTCCAAGTAAATTTGACCAATCCGAAGTAGGCTGGGTGATTCGCTCGACGAGGTGACTCGTTGAGCCACCAAACCCGAAAAAACCAACTGCCCTGCGAGGAGCTGCTGGGGTTTGGAACCGCAAAAGCGGTAATCGCATCAGGGGCTGCGACGGTGCGCGCATCCGCGCTGCTGACTCCCTCGCAGGAGTTGGTAGCCAGAGCGTAACCAAGGCCGCAGCCCTTCCTTTTCTTACTCCTTCTTACTCCCTCCGCTGCAGAGCAGCACTGAACCAACCCGCGATCACGGCAAGTGGGCCCGCTGGACATAACCAGCCCCTCGCTCTGCGCTACTCGATTGTTGCATCTTTCACAGCGAGGAAACCGTGACTGGTGAGCACGGTGCACGGTGACGATCACCCAGTCCGCAGACGAGATCGCAGTGAGCGCAGGGGACATAGCCAGAGTCCTAGCTCGGGTTGAACGGACGTGTAGCTTCCATTTCGCCGAGATGAAGAAAACCAGTACACCGCTTAATAGCGTCAAATACACCGATCTCGATGTCGAGCCAGTCCGAGGTCAGGAAAATGTACTCCATCCAAAGAAAGCGACGATAAGGGGCACGGGATAAACCACATTTTGCAAGGCCGCGCGCTGCACGGAAACTTTCGCCGCAAGAGTGGAACGTCAAGTAACTGTCCCAGAAATTGCAGCAAGATTCTGGTGGTGGTGATCAAGGCGCTGATAAGCTGAAGCTTAAGGAACGAATCCCAGCAATCGATACACCGCCCCGAACTCAGAGGGAAACTTTGGGACAGTTTTTTTGTAGGATGCAGTTGCGCAAACGGACGAAAGAAATAACCCTCGATCGCAGCCGCATAAGGAATTCGCGAATCACCGAGAAGAAGCGCAAATACGGACCCAAACCCTGGAAGTGACGGCGACGCTCTGTTCGAACGACCAGAAGATGCCCCCATCGCTCCAGGGGTCCCCGAGTCGGAGGGAGGAGCGTCGCACTCTGTGTCTGCGGCCCGCAGATTCAGAATCCTGCTGGGGGCATCAAGTCTGTACTCGCAATCGCTTAATTATGCATCCGTTTCCCCTCCTTGTCTGTGATCGTTGTCACCTGCCAGTTCCGACATTCCACGAACGCGGTTAAGTTAAAGCAATTTTGAGTCGTGCAAGTTTGATGGAAAATTGTAGCGATGTTCGAGCCTCTCCACACACCGCGCCCCGAACCAGCGAAGGGGTAGTTTACTCCTACCAAAGTCTACGGGGATTGGGTCGTGATTGGTGCCTCGGGCGTTTTCATCAGTTTCCATAAGCCGCTTGTCGCGCTGGACCGAAGGACATGGTGCACGCCTGACTTGTCAACCAGTCAGTGACCAATGGAGCAACCGCTCGAGGCCGAACACAGAGCGGCTGAGTGGATGAGAAAGACCAAAAACGGCCAAGAAGATTCCCCCTTCGTCAGTCGAAAATCCTCCCAACGCATCAACTACCTGATCCCTGAAGGATCGACCTCACCTATCACAATGTACCGAGTCCGGGTCCAACCGGAAGTAGCACGGGCTATGTTTCTCACCTACGTTACCTATCTGAATAATCTGAAGAATCATCCCGAGTGGTATAACGAACTGACGAGAAACTGCACAACCACACTCGAGAAACAGCTTGCCGCCGATGCTAACAATCCGCAGCCCTGGAACTATCAATTCATATTGAACGGCACGTTGGATGAATTGCTATACAACCGCGGACGATTGGTCACTGGCGGGCTTCCTTTGCCAGAGCTGAAGCAACGCGAGCATATCAACCCTGCTGCGCAAGCGGCAGGCCAATCTCCTGATTTCTCGGCGCTGATTCGAGCGGGGCGGATCGGATTCTAAGTGGTAGTGAATCGGTGGTCTGCATCATTCCAGCTTAGGTTGTTGTAGTAGAGCTGGTGCACATGCCCACTCGTATCAGGGTAGTACAGTGCAACTGTTTGTTCGGAGTGGTGTGGAAGGCCGTGATTGCACTATAGGAGGCTGCTATGCCACCGCCAGTCAAAGCCGTCAGGTCAGTGTCTGTCCAAGTCGAATTGTTGTAAATACAGTTCGTGCACATGCCCAAGCTGGCAGAATGCCGGTACTGCAAAGAGCGCAAGCAACAGGGCCGACCAAATCACCGTGGATTTAGCGGTAGGGCGGCCGGCAGCTTTATTTGCAGTTTTGCGGAACATAGAACCCTCCTTTTCGATTTGGCGAACTTCCCCGTTACGAACTTCAGAAGCAAGCCGCGCCCGATCGTGCAAGCAACCGCAAAGCCCCCGCCGATACCCTTATTGCTGATTCCGTTTTCACACTTCGGGAACTCTGGCGGCGGTGCAACGAAGAGCACGAATCACGTCATCCCGCTGACAAGTTTGAGAAGCGGTGTCGCGTTTGGCTTAGCATGTCTTAGCCGCTCACCGCTTCCCGAGAAGGCGCAAAAAGGGACGCCCGACCGTTAGCGTTTGGGAAAACGTCTCTTTCCGATGCTGCCGGTGGCGAGTATTCCCTGGTTCCCGCCCGCACTGATCACTACGGTGTCGATTTCGTCACCATTCGCGACCACGACGAAGTTCGTGACCACCGTGGGCCGTCCATCGGTGAAATTGATGGTGAAGGTGCCGGTGCAATCCGAGTTGACCGTGTAATTGCCAGTGGCTGGAGTGTGGGTGAAATCGGCGACGACTAAGCCAGCGATGGTTACGGTATCGAGCTGTGTGAGCCCGCCCTTGCCGTCAAATTGGGTCATGGCTACTCCCACCTGTGGGCCAGTGGGTCCGGCTCCCGCCAGCTTGGTACCCTGGACGGTGAATCCATAGTTGCCCCGGATGAGTTTGTTATTGCAGGCACCGGAGTCACTCTGTGCGTAGCCTGACCCCAGAGCCCCCAGCGTCAGTAGAGCCAGCGCGGCTGCATTTGTGACTAACTTTATATTCATAAGTCTCCTCGATCTTCGATTTGGTTTGCTTCGATTGCTTCTTGCTACTCTTCCTGGTTCGTCTCTTCGTTGCAGAGGAACCGTCGAAGTGTGTGTTCTCTTAGCGCGTAACTCGAGCGCGGTCAATTGACCGAGCCTGAATCCTCCATAACTTGCTAAGAGAGAGTTCCGGAAAGAGTTATTGAGTTTCCTGAATTCCATTCCTGGGGTAAAATCAGGCTCCATCGGGAGGGGAGGCTATGGAGGCGCCCGCCAGTTCCGGCCGCCGGGTTCGTGCAGGACTTTTCGAAGTCGACCTGGGCTCTGGCGAGGTGCACAAGAGTGGGCGGAAAGTGCCGCTGCAGGAGCAGCCTTTTCGGGTTCTAGCGATACTCCTGGAGCGTCCCGGGGAAGTAATTCCACGCGAAGAATTACAGGCCAGACTCTGGCCAGCCGATACTTTCGTCGGCTTCGATGAGGGCATCAACACCGCCATCCGGAAACTGCGAGTAGCCTTCGGCGACTCGGCGGATAATCCGCGATTCATTGAGACAATTCCGCGGCGGGGGTACCGTTTCCTCGCGCCGATCCATGAAGCCACGGTGGAAACCCCACACCCTACGGAGAGCGTTGCCGTTAGAGACCCTACCACCAGACTGCCGCATGACCGACCCAGAAGCGTCCTCTGGCCAGTGGCATTGTCGACGGCTGCTCTGCTTGTCGTTGTGGCAAGCATCGGATATCTGAAGCGCCCACATCCGTCTGCGAGCTCCGCCGCTCAAAAGCCGGTGATGCTGGCGATCCTGCCTTTCCAGAACTTGAGCAATGATCCCGCGCAGGAGTACTTCAGCGACGGCTTGACGGAAGAGACGATTACGGATCTGGGCCAACTGAGTCCCGAACAGTTGGGCGTCATCGCCCGCACCTCGGCGATGACGTATAAGCACACAAACAAGACTGTCAGCCAGATCGGACACGAACTGGGCGTGGACTATATTTTGGAAGGAAGTGTACGACGCGAGGGTGGGGAGGCTCGCGTCAGCGCACAGTTAATTCGGGTGAGCGACCAAACTCATCTTTGGGCACACAATTATGAGCGCAAGCTGCAGGATCTTCTGGAAGTTCAGAACGAAATTGGGAAAGCCATCGCAGAGCAGGTGCAGCTGAATCTTACTGCGCAACAGCATATGGCTTTGTCCAAGACCCGCGCAGTTAATCACGAAGCTTACGATCTATATTTGAAGGGCCGTTTCTACTGGAACCAAAGAACTCCCGACGCGATTAAGGAAAGCATTCCGCTGTTTGAGCTGGCGGCGGCCAAGGATCCCAACTTCGCCTTGGCTTATGTCGGCCTCGCCGATGCGTACAACATTAGCAACATTATCGGCGTCTACTCACCGAAGGAGAGCTTTCCTCAAGCTAAGGCGACAGCCACCAAAGCCCTGGCGCTGGATCCTTCGCTGGCGGAAGCGCACGCTGCCCTGGGCATGGAGAAGTCGCATTATGAATTTGACCTTCCCGGCGCAGAAAGAGAATTTCTGACAGCCATCGAACTCAACCCGAACTCTGCCTACGCGCACCTCTTTTATTCCAACTGCTACCTCATGCCCATGGGCCGAAGCTCAGAAGGCATTGCGGAAAACAAGAAGGCGCTGGAGCTGGACCCGCTGTCCTTGCCGATCAACAACTTCATGGGCATGACCTATATGTTCGCCGGGGAATATGAAAAGTCCTATCAACAATTTCAACGCACCGTCGCGATGGACCCAACTTTCCCGCTCGCCCACGATTACTTCTCGGGTCTTCTAGTCGCAATGGGGAGGTATGAGGAAGCCATCAAGGAAAGCCAGAAAGCTGAATTGCTGAGTGGTTCGACCCCAGAAGACGCGACTGCAAGAGCATCAGCTCGGCTCAAAGCATACAAGATCGGAGGAGAGAAAGGGTTTTGGCAAGAAAATCTTGAGCGGGACCTGAAAACGATGGAGCGATCCGATGGTAGATATTTTCCAGCCAGCGTAATCGCCGCCGATTATGCCCTAGTGGGCGAAAAGGACAAGGCGTTCGAGTGGCTGGAAAAAGCCTACGAACAGCGGGAAGGGCAGGAGATCACGTTGCTGAAGTCCGATCCTTCTTTCAAAAATCTGCACGGCGATCCCAGATTTGCTGATCTGTTGCGGCGCCTGGGCTTGCCCCAATAAGTGCAAAGGCGCCACGTTTCCCCTCGTGTCCACGACCCGGTGCTATCCAAAGCGCCTTTGACCACAGCTGCAAATGAAGGTGAACCAGCCAGCGCAGAATTTCGAATCGGACCGCAGCGCGCTGTTAACCGCGCCAGATATCTTCCGGATGTTGGCAAAGAGGAAGTAAACGCGAGAAGTATCGAACTGCTATTCATGACGTTGAGCCACCCCAGTCCTGCACAATCGCTGCTCGCACCTCTGTTCTACAACTGGACTCCGTCTGCCGTCAATTTCTTAGCTTGAAACGAAGAATGTTTCCCTGATGCCGCGACCGATGGCAGGCGCGTCATGATGGACCGTCGGGCCATTCTCCCCGATAGCGGGAAATAGGCTTGAAGATCAGAGCACTGAAAGGAATTCCTTCCACGGAGTTGCAATCAGGGTTTCGGTTGTCGAATGCCCAAAGGCACGGATGATCATTGCGGCCTTCTCAATCTGCTTTGGATCATCTGCTTGTACGAAGTCTACGACATCGAAACGGCCCAGAGTTGCGAAGCTGCCCTTCCAGGTAATTTCCGGACATTGCTTCTTGATCTTCGCCGACACTGTGGCAGCCAAGTCCTTAACGTTCTTGGGGTCCTCGAATGCCTCGGGGGAGAAGCGACTCAGAATGATATAGGTAGTCACAGAACACCTCCTTCCCTCGACAACTTGACATAGTGGAACTTCCTGCGATCATTCTTGGTCTCTATATAGATCCTACTCTCCTCCGCAACGTTGTAGACTCATGCAAAGGAGAAACCTACCTCATCGGTTTTGCGATACTGGCCTGACGCAGGCATCTCCGAATCTCGGGTGGATTGCGGTGGCTACCCAAGATGAGCGTGAGGCTCTCGGGCCGTCCTCGACATGCTCCCTTTTTGCGCTTTTGAGATGGTGGTTCGAGGTTTGCTGATGGTGCTGGGCGCATTGTGTAGTTGCGCAGCAAACAGCAGCTGTCCGATGTTGAGATGCCAACTAAGGAAAAACTGTGAGGCGCTTCTCCTCGATAAAGAGTGGTCGGTCAGTTGCTTCTGGCGAAACCGAGAAAGCCACGGGTCGCGCGCCGGTTTCTATGGCGGTCGAACCTATCAGTCGGAGGTCCAATGTCTCAAATGCGTAAAGACGTCTTTACTGGCCGCTGGGTAATCATGGGTGACGCCACGACCGTACAGCCCTTGGATTTTCACTTCAAAAAATTCGTTAGGGAAACGGCATTCTGCCCTTTTTGCGAAAACAACGAAGCTTCCACGCCGCCGGAGGTCTTCGCCCTTCGCAACCCGGGTTCGCCCCCTAACGGGCCGGGGTGGTCGGTACGCGTGGTCCCCAACACCGCTCCACGCCTACGGATCGAGGGGAATTTAGGACAGCGCGCAGAAGGCTTCCACGACCTAATGAACGGCGTGGGCGCACACGAGATAATCGCCGAGACACCCCGTCACGATTGCAGCGTCCACGAACTTGAAATCCACGAAATCTCGGACGTAATTCGAGCCTATATAGCGCGCATGATCGATCTGGAGGGCGACAAGCGGTTACGCTACGTGCTGATCTTCAAGAACCATGGCGAGGAAGCTGGCGCCCACACCATTAGCCATTCAATTTCGCACTTGATGGCCCTCCCGATTACGCCGCGCGCAGTTAAGACCAAGCTCATAATCGCTCGCGATTATTTCGCTTTGAAGGAGCGATGCCTCTACTGTGATGTGCTCCAGCAGGAGCAAAAGGAGCGAACGCGGTTGATTGCTGAGAATGAGGATTTTGTGGCGCTTGCTCCTTTCGCCTCGCGCTTTCCCTTCGAGATGGCAGTATTTCCAAAATCTCACAACAGCGCGTTCAGCCGCATCAGTTCCAACCAAGTGGACAGCCTGGCTCGCATCCTGCGCGGTATCTTACGCAAGCTGGACCATACTCTGGGCGGACCACCCTACAATTTATCGCTCCAGGACAGACCATTCCTGCGGCCAAGAGCCGGATATTGGAACACCATCGAAGACGATTTCCACTGGCACCTGGAGATTCTACCGCAGATTGCCCGGATTACTGGATTCGAGTGGGCGTCTAGCTTTTTCTATAACCCGGTATCGCCGGAGACCGCCGCACGATGCCTTTCGCCTGCTTGAGAAGCTTGACCGCCGTCACCATGCCGTTGAGGCATCCGATGCCGGCGACTCTAGTTGTAATGTCTTCGGCTGCTCTTCCCCACTGAGCACGCGTAACACACCGTCGGAGAGGGACTGCAGTTCATCCTCTCCTGGGTATACTTTGATGGGCGCAATCCAGTCCAGATAACCATGCAGTAGCGACACGATTCTCTTCGAATGTGCCATTCCCCCAGTGAGAAGCACGGCATCCACCTTTCCCCGTAGCACCGCCGCCATGGCTGCAGCTTCTTTCGCTATCTGATAAACCATTGCTTCAAAAACTGTGGTGGCTTGCTCTTCACCCGCATCAACGCGGCGTTCCACCTCGATCAAATCCTTTGTGCCCAAGTAAGAGGAGAGACCGCCGCCCCCGAACACCAGATAGTTGAGCTGGCTCTGCGTATAGATGCCGCTGAAACAGATGTTTATCAGCTGTTGTACCGGAAGCGACCCGGACCGATCCATGCCAAAGGGGCCTTCTTCGCCACTATTGCTATCGATCATTTGTCCGTTTTGGTGCGCCGAAACAGAAATCCCGCTGCCCATGTGTATGACGATCAATCGCAACTGTTTGTACTCGCGACGCTGTTCCCGCGCAAAACGTCTGGCCACAGCCTTCGTGTTCAGTGCATGACACAGACACGAGCGCTGCACGAGGACGGACCCGGAAAATCGAGCGCATTCCTGCCATTCGTCCACACTTACCGGGTCGACAACGTAAGCATTCACGCCAGCTGCGTTGGCGAACAAGTGCGCCAGCACGGCCCCCAGGTTCGAAGCGTGCTCTCCCCTGCGCGCAAGCCGAAGTTGTTCGAGCATCACATCATCAACGAGGTACGTGCCGCTAGCGACCGGTGGTAGCAATCCACCTCGCCCGACAATCGCAACAAACTCGCCAGCACCATACCCCGCTTTTTGTAATTCACTTTTGATCTGCCCTGCTCGATAGTCCAACTGATCCAGCATCGGACGCCCGCGGAACTGCGCCAGGTCTTCATCTGTATGACGGACTCTGTGCACGAGTTCCACGCCATCCTTCGTAAAAACCCCGAACTTCGTGGACGTTGAACCTGGATTGATCGCCAGGATACGGCCGCTACCGTGTGGCATAGATCACCCCAAGCGCGATAGCATTTACTTTGTCGTCTACGCTTTCTACACGTGACGGAATCAGAATCGGCACCCTCGCTCCCACCACCACGTGCGCACATTGCGATCCAGCGAAATACTTCACAGCCTTCCCCAGCAAATTTCCGGCCTCAATGTTTGGCACCACCATGCAGTCCGCATGTCCGGCGGCCTCGTGCTGGATTCCCTTGGCATCCGCTGCAGATCTCAACAGCGCACAATCGAGCGCTACCGGACCGAAAACTTCCACGTTTCCGAACTCCCCAGCAGCACACATATCAACCAGAGCCTGGGCATCGACGGTGGATGGCATGGAGGGCGAAACCACTTCGGTTGCGCTCATGATCGCCATCTTCGGACACTCCAGTCCAATGCTTCGCATGACTTCGATTGCGTTGTGCAGGATTTGTTTCTTCTTTTCAAGATCTGGCAAAACATTCAAACCACCGTCGGTAACGCCAACCAGTCTGTGCCGGCCCGACAAAGTGTCTTCATAGAGGAGCACGTCGCTGAGCAGACGTCCCGTGCGTAGGCCAATTTCCTTGTGCAGGACGGCGCTCAACAATTCATCGGTTCGAAGATGCCCTTTAAGCAAAACATCCACGTTCCCATCGCGTGCCATCTGCACCGCTGTCCCAGCGGGATCCTGGGCTGCAACGAAATTCGCTTCCGCCAGTAATGCGTTGAGCTTTAACTGCTTGGCCTTGCGCCGGATATTGGGCTCGTTGCCGATCAACACAGGATGAGCAATCCCGAGGTTCAAAGCCGCTTCTGCGGCCGTCAATGCAACCTCGTCATCCGCGACTACCACCGCCACGTACTTCGGTCCTGCCGATCGTGCAAGCTGACGTAGTTCAATGAAGCTACCGATCATCTGCGACTCCGACGACCTGTTTGACCCCGCCATTCCATTGCTCATTTTGCCCAGCACTCCTAACCGTAACCTGCCGCCGCCTCAGTTTCAGCCTTAGCAACATAAGCTTTTCGAAACATCGGCACATCTTCGTAGCTTAATTCCACATTTCGAATTGTTGGCACCGTCAGCGGCACCACGGATGGAGATCAATGCGCTGGATCCATGTCGCGATCCTCAATCCCAAACAAAATCTGAGTGTGTCACGAGGCGCAGTTTTTGTGCCAGCTTCTTGTAAGGCAAAGGTCGATATCGAATCGTCTCATGAGCGAGCCCGCTTCTGTCGCCAAAACCGAAATCAGGGCAGGTCGCGGCCAACTCGTGTCAGCCGAGGAATCAGAATCAAAATCAGGCCGTAGAACAAGAGCGATGCTACCAGCGACGCCGCGTTGCCGAAACGAAGGTCCTCGAACAGGAGTTTAAGCGCGCCCAATGCTATGGCACCATACGCAACCCACAGTAGTTCCGCACGCTTCAGACGTGAACCGCCGATGCTGAGAATGAGAGCGATCGAGCATATTACCACCGTCCGGAAAACCGAGAGATGCGAAGCACTCCGTAAGCCGCTCGCCGACCCTAGCCTAACGCTCGCCATCACGGCGACAGCCGCTCCCATGGCAGCAACCAGCACGGAGGGGACAATCCAAAGCAGCCGCTGTTTCCATTGATCGGTCGAAGCACGCCACCCGATTGCGTAGCAGAGTAAGGCCGAGACTGCGACCGTCGATTCGCTTGCCTCCGGAGCTGAGGGCACAGTTCCAGCCAGGGCGTTGCCTGCGAGATTTAGAAGGCCCGAGAGGATCGCTGCCGCAGTCAGATAGAAAGACACGTGCATGCCGAGGCTCAGCTTGCCGGTGCGCATGTACAAGAAAGCCGCAGTCACGGCAGCAAGGCACAAGAAGGGCACCTGGAAGGCCGGCGAAAAGAGCAGCAGGCTTCCAGCCAACAGAAGCGCAACCGCGTAGGTTGCACACACCCGGCGATTTCGATGTTGGTCGTCGTTGGTGAACCGGGAGAGCGCGCCCCAATAGCACACCGTCGCAACCAGCAGGAAAATGAAGCCTAGCGCTGAGGCAGAACTGGGACGCGCACGTAACGTCCCAAAGCTCGCAAGCACAAACGCCACAATCCCCTGCACGATTTCAAAAATCGTCAGCCGGTGCCGCAGTCCAAAGCTGCGAATGCCGATGCTCCCACCATAGATCGCAAGAAGCGCCAGGCAAAGCAGCATGATCGTAGTTGCACTCGTCGGCCGATATTCTGCTGGCACGCCCTCGGGAGAAGTCATCACATAGACGAGCAGCCATACGGCGAAATCGGCCGCAACAGCGGAGACGGCTCTCATACCGAACCTTTTTCCGAGGCAACCAACCCCTTCGGTAACCAGGGCCACGACCAGCAACCCAGCCGTAAACGGCACCAGCTCGTTCGTCGCGATGATGAGCACCAGAGCCGTGGTCACCGCCGCCATAGTCGCGATCGACGGAATCGCCTGCAGGTCTTGCCGCCATGCGAGCGCCAAGGCAAGAACAACGAACGCGACCAGCACCGCAGCGGTGAAAACCGGCGACAGTACGTGAAAACGTACGGTGGATTCCCACAGCAGAGGCGAGAGGATCAGTGCCGCCGTGATTGCATAAGTGAAACTGGCGAAGTGATTCGAAGCATGCGTCCTGACCGCCCAAAGCAGCCACATACTCGCGTAGACGATAGCGAGCATCAGCACAGGCAACTTAGGAATCGCTCCCGACTCAGCAATGGCACGCAGAAGATACGCACCCGCAATCGCCAGAACCGCCTTGCCGAACACGGTCACACCGGCAGGCAGGTTCGGCGCCGGGAAACCTCGCCACGTCTCGGGAGGCCGTGATCGGGGCTGAGCAACACCCTCAGATGCAGGAGGTTTAGGAGTCGCATTCGCTGGCTGGCCCTCCAACGTGGAAACGCGGCGTTCCAACTCCCCGAGGCGTTCCCTGAGTCGCTCCACGTCCGATGCGATTCCATCGAGAGCTTGTGCCATTCGCTTCTCCGCATCTACCCCGATGACGCGGGCTCTAGCTGGTTCCGCGCGCTGGGGCGGCGCTGGAATCGGGGAAGGAGGCTGACTCCGGCCAGGGTGGCAGAAGTTTCACCAGAGCCCCCAGAATGACGAAAGGAAGGATCATGAGCGCGATCGCGGTCAACAACCCCTCCCGTGTGGCGAACGCCATCTTGTACGTCGTGTAGCCAAGGAAGCTCTTCGAAAAAAGCTGGCCGCCGATCACCACGTTCCAGCGCATCGCAAAAATGCCGATCATAGTCAAACATCCGGCCAGCCCGTAAGTTCGTTTCCGCACAAGATCGCTGAACTTCAAAACCTGGGTCACGCCCAAGAGCGCGATCGGCGTTACCGTGCCCAGCAGGATCTGGACGATTACCTGAGATGTCCACAGGCGCGTGTGCACCATGAAATCCAGGCTGTGGAACGATTCATCGGCTTCATAAATTCGCTGCAGCAGGTCCAGCATCTCTAAACTGAAGTCGATGATGAAGGTGTAGAGGAGATACCGCGCGATTGTGTCCAGGCAGCGCATGTCGATTTCTTTTCCGCGCAGCCGAATCAAGAGCATATATAGCAACATCACCGCGGAGATTCCCGACACCATTGCCGAGAACACGAAAACGATGGGCATCAGTGGCGACGACCACCAGGGGTTTGCCTTTACAGATCCAAAGATGAAGCCAACATATCCGTGCAGAAGAAACGCGGAGGGAATTCCAATCAATGTGATGAAGTACCCGAGTCTCTCATCGATGCGCAGCGAGCGTTCACTGATATTGGTGGATCCGAGCGTGAGCGTGCGGTACACCAGGCGCAGCGCACCGCTCGTAGTTTGGGACAGCACCACGATTTCGCACCGGTAGTCGAGCCAGATCTCCAGGAGCAGCACGCCCATTAGGTACCAAAGATAGACAAAACCGAACATCGCCATGGCGGACGAACGGTGTGGTGTCAGATACATCTCGAGCGAGCGCTCCGGATGTCCCAAGTGCAATTGCAGCGGCAGTGGAGCCACCAGCAAGAACGCGAGTGCGGTGAGCAGGGCCAACCGATATGTCGGCTTCACTGCCTGGACCCGGAACACGCGCTCGAGCGAAGCCAGAATGAACGCACCTGCCACCAGTCCCGTGATGAACGGATAGAGAACGATCAGGATGCTCCACTGGAGCTCCACTTCGTTCGGATACATGAAGCCTTCCACTGGTATCTGCACGAGCCTCCTTACCGCACCGAACCATCCATGCCGTTGTAAAAAACCTTCGCCCCGGTCGCCATGTGGGGCTTCAGAACCTGAATCGTGTGCGTTCTCAAGAACTCATGAATCGGATCTTTGGGATTCTTCAAGTCCGCGAGCTGCCGCGCGCCGGTGGGACAGACTTCGCAACACGCGGTCGTCAGTCCCTTGGTGATGCGGTGATAACACAGCGAACACTTCTCCGCAGTGTTCGTCTTAGGATTAATGAAGCGGCAGCCGTAAGGGCACGCCTGCACGCAATAGCGGCAGCCTAAACAATAACTCTTGTCCACCAGCACGACTCCATCCGGCGTGATGAACGTCGCGCCCACCGGACAAACCTGGGTGCAGGGCGATTCCGCGCAGTGGTTACAGAGCTTCGGAACGAAAAAATTCTTGCCGCCGTCATCGGTATGGGGTGGGAACCCTTGTTTACCGCCCTCGGGCGATACTACGTCCGGCCTTTCCATCTTCCAGTCATCTACGTGGTAGCGTTCGATCCAGGTCCTGTAATAGCCTTCCGGAACGTCGTTTTCCTCTGCGCACGCCCGCACGCAACTGCCACAACCTATGCACTTGGGAATGTCGATCAGCATGCCCCACCAGTGCTCAGTCAGCTTGTAGTTAGGAGAAGCCTCCGGGGTTCCCGCGAGAACGTACTTCCACGCCACTGCAGCTGCGGGCAGCAACACCAGCAATCGTCGGCGGGTGATGTCCATTATTTTTTCCCTTGCGTCTCAATCCTCGGATGGTGTGGCTGATGACAAGTGTCGCAGGCAAGCCCTCCGGAGTGATCCGCCGTCGCAACTTGGGGAAAGCCCTTCGGTTTGGCGCTGTTGGTCTCGTGACAGCGGGCACACACGACGGCTGTGTCCAGCTTTTTAGGTTGCACTGAACCGGGATCGTCCGCGTGCTTCGCCAGTGCCCCGTGGCAAGCCTCGCAGGCGACCACTACATGTTTGCCTAGTTTCTTCTGATCCACGACGTCGGTATGACAGGTCTCACACGTGTCGTGCCCGGCAAACGCGACCGGCCGGGACGCGATCTCACTGATCGCCGCACCTCGGTAATGCCCGTACTGCCCAAAACTGTGAGGTACGACCGCAGCCCGCAGGATCACGAAAGCCACCAACGCAACTGCCATGACGGCTGCTAGGCGAATGAGATGTTCGATGTCCTTAAACAAGGTTCCGTTCCCTGCGCCAACAGCTCCGGGCACATCCGCGCCCAATATTGCGCAATGTCTCTTAATACCTGAGACTCTTCTTTGGAGCGATGATCGAAGTCACAAGAAGCAGTGATATCGGTCACTTTCAGCGGAAGACGATTTCCGGAGTAGGAGAATAAAGCATTGCAGGTTGCCTGGACCAAGCAGGAATTCTTGTATCCAGATCAATCTGAGAGCCCTCAGGGCAGCCCGTAAGCTGGGGAGAGCAGATCGTGGTTATTGCAGAGGATTCGCGGTCTTTGGCTCTTGTGCTGCACGATTGTATTCTGCAAGTGTTTCCGCGATTATTTCCGTCCGGCCGTCCTCACCCGGATGTTCGATAATGCTGATTACGTTCTGATTGCCCATCCATACGGCGCGGTGCGCGTCGTACTTTACGCCATAAACGTTTAGCACGGGTTCGCTGGAGCTTTTCGATGGCGGTCCGTAGGCCTCCCGCAATCCGGCAAAGAGCTCGCCAAAGGACTTCGGGCGATATCCTTCAAAGTTTGCGATCGAGGCAACGTAGACCATGTCTATCTTAACCAAATGGCCGCCGTCGAAGGTGAACGTATCTGCCCTCATCGTCTCTTCATCACCGCGCCCATTGTATTCCAGACGTGTCCCGCTCGTTGCTTGCTGCTTGGCAAGCTTCTCTTTCGCGCAATAATCCTTTGCGTTGGTTTTCGACGTGTGGCCCGGGTTCTTGGACAACTGGCTCACATTTTTCCAGTCCTTTCCTTGGCATGCTCGTAGGATATCCCCCACGAATCCTTCGGAGAAGAACTGCTCGGCGCTCTCGCCGAGCAAGTGGCCGCCACCCCTCAATTCCCGTGGCTGCTCCTGCGGGGATACCGAGGCGCATAACATCAAGCACCCGACCACAGTCATGATTGCGTTTTCCATCTTCTTCTCTCCGTCACTGTTTGAGAATATAGGCACCGCCAATCTCGAAGGAACCTTCGAGCTACTCCTACGTCACTCGCTTCAACAGAATGAGCGACCGTTGCCGGAAGTTTACACTCTGATGTTTGTAATTGGACGTATAAGTACGCTACTGGAAAGGTCCGAGTACGTTGTCGGCGGTATTCTGAGTAATCATATTATTTTGGTATATTATGGGAAGATTTACAAGCGTGTTAGCACATGGCTCTTACAAGGATGTGTGGCGACAAAGCGAGCAGCGTGATAGGGGTGCAGTATGGGTGTCGTGTTATCCATCGCTGCAAGGGACGTTATATACTATCCTATCGCCGTGTGTGTGTATGCTAGTATAACTATTAGATGTGATGATATTATAATAGTATGAAGAGTAAGTGAGAGGTGTTGTTTGAGCAGTTGCTATAATTAATCGATAGTAAAAAATTAAGTGTCTTTCGTAGTAGTGTAGCTAAATTATTGCTAGATGTAATTAGTATTATTAATTTAGTAAATAGTATCTGAAGTATAGATGTAGATTTAGACTTTAGATTTACTATTTCGAAATAATAAGCTCTCACACAAACACAATATTTTTTACATAATATCTCATTCCAAATAATATAACGATAATTTAGCGATAATATATTCCTAAATTTAAAAGATAAGATATTAATTAAATCATAATTACAAATAATTAAATCACAGAAAATATGTCAACTATTATATAATTATATAATAAATACTCTAAATAAAATAAAGATTTACTAATTAGATAATAAAAATAAAAAATATTATATCTTCATCAATAAAAAATCTTTAAAATGTATTTACAATATAAATTATAAAATAATTAAAATAAATAATAAGTAATTCAAAAGAGATAATAAAAATTATAAAATATAAAAATTTAAATAAAATTAATAAAAAAAAAACAAAGAAAATATAAAATAAAAAATAATAAGGCGAAAAAAATAATTTCAATAAAAATAAAAAAAATATAAAAAAAAAAAAAAAAAAAAAAAATAAAAAAAAAATAAAAAAATAAAGGAAAAAAAAAAAAAATAAAAAAAAATATAAAAAAAAAAAAAAAAAAAAAAAAAAAAAAAAAAAAAAAAAAAGAAAAAAAAAAAAAATACTATCGCGGGTCCCGGAACGCTGTGAGTGTGTGTCGGGCCGATCGTTAGTATCATTTGCAGTAGATTCTAGAAATGCAAGCGGCCGTTCTTGCTTCGAGTTTCTATTCTGCACTCGCGATTTTCATCCTCTTCCTGCATGCGCTGTTCATTTTGTGGGTAGTATTCGGTGCTTTGCTGACACGCTCGCGTTCGATTCTCCGCTGGCTGCATATCGCTTCTCTTGTCTGGGGAATTCTTACGGAATTGCTTCCTTGGCCGTGCCCTTTGACTGTGCTAGAGAACTGGCTTGAGACCAAGGCCGGTGTCGAGCCATACCAGGGTGGGTTTCTGCTCCATTACTTGGATAAGCTCGTCTATCCGGACATCTCTGCAACCGTTCTAACGGTTGCAGGGGTGATCGTCTGCGCTCTGAATCTTGCGTTCTATGCCCGACAAATGTGGATCGCCCGGCTCCCATAGCTGAGGACATCGCTTCGTTCTTACTCCTTTACTTCTTCTTGCACAAAACGCCGCCCTTACCTCCGGCCCTTACAATGGGGATATGAGGATCCTTATGTTCACGGGCAAGGGCGGCGTGGGCAAGACCAGCCTAGCGGCCGCCACCGGCGTCAAACTTGCCGCGCTCAGCTACCGGACGTTAGTCATGAGCATCGACCCGGCACACAGCCTGGGAGACTCCGTCGATTTGGACACCGACCTCTTTCACCTCCAGACTTCCGACCCGTTACAGGTGGGTGACCGGCTCTGGATCCAGGAGCTCAACATTCAGAAGGAGATCAAGCGTCATTGGCAGGAAATCTCTGCCTATGTGACCTCGGTGCTGCGTACTACCGGGATTGGCGGCGTGGAGGCCGAGGAACTTGCCATCCTGCCCGGCATGGAAGAGCTCAGCGCAATGATGTACGTCAATCAATACCGGCGCGAGCAGCGCTACGATGTGATCCTCCTCGATGCCGCACCCACTGCCGAATCTATGCGCTTCATCAGCATGCCCACCACGCTCGACTGGTACATGAAGCACATTTTCCCCTTCCAGCGGAACTTCTTGAAGGCAGTACGGCCCATCGCCAACCGCGTGGCGCCATTCGAACTCCCCACGGACAGCTACTTCTTGAAAATCCGCGACCTGTTTGGCAAGCTCGAAGGCGTGGACGAGGTCATGGAGGATCCTGCCATCACCAGCGTTCGGCTCGTTACAAACCCCGAGAAAATGGTCCTGCGCGAGACGGAACGCCCGTTTGTGTACACTACTCACCTATTAACACTCTTGCATGAATTCAATGACACCTGTTTCAACGAGTGGCACATCTCGCAGGACAAGATTCTGCACGAGATTGAAGAATACTTTGCTCCGTTTCCGGTGACACGCGTACCTTTGTTCGCTCACGAGGTTCTGGGGAGACATCGACTGGAGGAGCTGGTCGGAGTGCTGTATTCTGCAGGAGAAGATCAGTCAGCGGTAACGCGGACAGAAAAGCCATTCACCTTCGGGAAACAGAACGGAGCGTACGAAGTTCGGGTGCTGCTGTTATTTGTCACTAAAGGTGAAATCGGATTGTTCAAAAAAGGCGACGAACTGGTGGTTGAGATCGTCACGCTTCGCCGCTATGTCGGTCTGTCGCGGTCGATGGCAAGATTGCTGTCGTCGAGATCGCGTTTGGAAAATCGTGTCTTGACATTTGAAATGAAGGAGGCGCAATGAACGAGCCACAAGAAGCTCAATCGACGTCGAGGGAGCATGTCGCTCACGGGCCATGCCTATGTCGCGAAATCGTGGACACCGCTCGCGAGTACCTGGGAATTTCACCGGTCGCTCGACATCACTTGGCCAACTCACGCGTCGAGTTTCTTAAAGCACTTCGTGAGATGCTAGACGCGCGTATTGAACATTTGTCGACTCAGCCTCAGAAGGGCACGAAAGTGCCAGTAGAATAGGCGTATTTTACGTGCTGCCGTTTCGCGATAGGCGAATTGGCTTTCCGGATGTATCAGCGCTTCTCTTTATTTATGGGAGTCAATGTTTGTTGTAGAAGAATGTAGAGGTTTTTGTAGTAGTGTGAAGTTTATAAAAGATGTTTAGGGGTGTATTATTGTGTAAATGTGTAATATTCGCTGTATTGCCCGCATCCGTCGCATGGGCCTACGCTCGGCTTACGCACCCTTCGTACCTGGGAGCGGTCATGGGTTAGCGTCAGCGGCATCTCATCTTATTGGCCGTGACATTCAGCCCTCAGGACCGCGCATTACCAGACAAGTCCCCGACTTGTTCAGGCTGAACGATCCAATCGTTCGGCCTTTTTTCTTGGAGTCGATTTAACTAGCCGATGATGTTAGAGACAGGAAGCTTGCAGTCAAACAATTGCGTTTCGGCTTGGGCATCGTCGAGGAAAACCCGCTCTGAAGTTCGGCCGCACCTGATGCAGAACCATTTTTGCAGCTCGGCGTTCCATCGCAGTTCATGCTTCATTTGCACATCGCGGCGTCCTTGTCACTGTAGCGGGCGTTGTATTTTCCGAAGTTCGTCCACGATAGCGCGGCGAATCTTGGGCCCGTTTCTTTCCCCTGCGGCGCCTCGGCTCACGTAGGAAGCGTCCACGCCTAACTTATTCGCTACGCGACCATACAGACCCGCGTGAAGCCCATGGGCCTTCAGCAGAGCAATGTTCGTTATGTTATGTGGCGTGTCTGTAGTTATGGGAAGACTTTATAAAATAATTAGTAAAGAGATAGGTATAGAGATAATAATTTAAGAGAAAAGTAATATTTATGTGTCAATGAAAGAGAGTTAATTAAGAAGTTAGTGTGAGGTGTTAAATAGAGGGTGTAATTTAAGGTATAAGATGGAGGATATAATGTGGAGGAGGGTTAAAAGTTGTTGAGTTAGATAAGGAAAAATAAGATAAGGTATAGATTAATAGGAGTTGTAAAGATTAGTGTAAATAATTAGATATATAAGGTAAAGATAAGATAAGAGATGTTATAGAAGTAGAGGGGAGTTATGAAGAAGTATAAATATAAGAAGAAGAAGATAAGTGAAGATATAGTAGAGGTATGGAAGATAATAAGAGGTAGATTTAAGATAATAAGGTTGAAAAAAAAAAAAAAAAAAAAAAAAAAAAAAAAAAAAAAAAAAAAAAAAAAAAAAAAAAAAAAAAAAAAAAAAAAAAAAAAAAAAAAAAAAAAAAAAAAAAAAAAAAAAAAAAAAAAAAAAAAAAAAAAAAAAAAAAAAAAAAAAAAAAAAAAAAAAAAAAAAAAAAAAAAAAAAAAAAAAAAAAAAAAAAAAAAAAAAAAAAAAAAAAAAAAAAAAAAAAAAAAAAAAAAAAAAAAAAAAAAAAAAAAAAAAAAAAAAAAAAAAAAAAAAAAAAAAAAAAAAAAAAAAAAAAAAAAAAAAAAAAAAAAAAAAAAAAAAAAAAAAAAAAAAAAAAAAAAAAAAAAAAAAAAAAAAAAAAAAAAAAAAAAAAAAAAAAAAAAAAAAAAAAAAAAAAAAAAAAAAAAAAAAAAAAAAAAAAAAAAAAAAAAAAAAAAAAAAAAAAAAAAAAAAAAAAAAAAAAAAAAAAAAAAAAAAAAAAAAAAAAAAAAAAAAAAAAAAAAAAAAAAAAAAAAAAAAAAAAAAAAAAAAAAAAAAAAAAAAAAAAAAAAAAAAAAAAAAAATTTTTTTTTTTTTTTTTTTTTTTTTTTTTTTTTTTTTTTTTTTTTTTTTTTTTTTTTTTTTTTTTTTTTTTTTTTTTTTTTTTTTTTTTTTTTTTTTTTTTTTTTTTTTTTTTTTTTTTTTTTTTTTTTTTTTTTTTTTTTTTTTTTTTTTTTTTTTTTTTTTTTTTTTTTTTTTTTTTTTTTTTTTTTTTTTTTTTTTTTTTTTTTTTTTTTTTTTTTTTTTTTTTTTTTTTTTTTTTTTTTTTTTTTTTTTTTTTTTTTTTTTTTTTTTTTTTTTTTTTTTTTTTTTTTTTTTTTTTTTTTTTTTTTTTTTTTTTTTTTTTTTTTTTTTTTTTTTTTTTTTTTTTTTTTTTTTTTTTTTTTTTTTTTTTTTTTTTTTTTTTTTTTTTTTTTTTTTTTTTTTTTTTTTTTTTTTTTTTTTTTTTTTTTTTTTTTTTTTTTTTTTTTTTTTTTTTTTTTTTTTTTTTTTTTTTTTTTTTTTTTTTTTTTTTTTTTTTTTTTTTTTTTTTTTTTTTTTTTTTTTTTTTTTTTTTTTTTTTTTTTTTTTTTTTTTTTTTTTTTTTTTTTTTTTTTTTTTTTTTTTTTTTTTTTTTTTTTTTTTTTTTTTTTTTTTTTTTTTTTTTTTTTTTTTTTTTTTTTTTTTTTTTTTTTTTTTTTTTTTTTTTTTTTTTTTTTTTTTTTTTTTTTTTTTTTTTTTTTTTTTTTTTTTTTTTTTTTTTTTTTTTTTTTTTTTTTTTTTTTTTTTTTTTTTTTTTTTTTTTTTTTTTTTTTTTTTTTTTTTTTTTTTTTTTTTTTTTTTTTTTTTTTTTTTTTTTTTTTTTTTTTTTTTTTTTTTTTTTTTTTTTTTTTTTTTTTTTTTTTTTTTTTTTTTTTTTTTTTTTTTTTTTTTTTTTTTTTTTTTTTTTTTTTTTTTTTTTTTTTTTTTTTTTTTTTTTTTTTTTTTTTTTTTTTTTTTTTTTTTTTTTTTTTTTTTTTTTTTTTTTTTTTTTTTTTTTTTTTTTTTTTTTTTTTTTTTTTTTTTTTTTTTTTTTTTTTTTTTTTTTTTTTTTTTTTTTTTTTTTTTTTTTTTTTTTTTTTTTTTTTTTTTTTTTTTTTTTTTTTTTTTTTTTTTTTTTTTTTTTTTTTTTTTTTTTTTTTTTTTTTTTTTTTTTTTTTTTTTTTTTTTTTTTTTTTTTTTTTTTTTTTTTTTTTTTTTTTTTTTTTTTTTTTTTTTTTTTTTTTTTTTTTTTTTTTTTTTTTTTTTTTTTTTTTTTTTTTTTTTTTTTTTTTTTTTTTTTTTTTTTTTTTTTTTTTTTTTTTTTTTTTTTTTTTTTTTTTTTTTTTTTTTTTTTTTTTTTTTTTTTTTTTTTTTTTTTTTTTTTTTTTTTTTTTTTTTTTTTTTTTTTTTTTTTTTTTTTTTTTTTTTTTTTTTTTTTATCACTTGTTATATTGTTCTCATGTATGTATTTGTTAGGTAACGAATTACTGAGCTGAGACAGGATATATAGCGCATAAGGGAGGCAAACGCGATTTATCGTTCTCAAAAAAATCACAATTATCAAAAAAAAATTAAGTTATAAGATATAAATGAATATTTGATATTGAGAGATTTTAGTTTATTTTTTTTTTCTAAGGAGAGATTTGTTTTTTTTGTGATATAGATTTTTGAAGTATAAAAAAAAAAAAAAAAAAAAAAAAAGTTTTTTAATGAGTAAGAGTTTAAGTTTATAAAATTTGTAGAGTAAGAGTTAATGAATAGAGAAGTAGTATAAGAGATTGGTATAAGTTAATATGTAGTGAAAAATGATTATAAGGTTATATATGATAAGATTGTATTTTATAATAGAGTAGAGATTGTTTTTTAGTATGAATTCGTAGACGAGAGGAGAAGTGAATTGATTAATAGTATCCTCGATAAGGTATGTTTAGGTTTGTGTTTGTTTAATAGGATATGTTTGATGTTTAGGGGTATATTGTATAGTGTGATTTAGTGATATATGTGTTGGATATTATTTTAGTGTTGAGTTTTATGTGGTATGTAAGTTTTTTAGAAGTGGTATGTGTTTGTTTTTGTTTGGATTTGTGTATGTATGATTATGTTGTATCAAATTTAGGTAGTACGTGGAATTTTTTAAGTTTTGTTTGTTTGTTGGTTAGTGTGTTGTTTAATTTTGTGTATTGGGTGAGTATTTTTGGGTTGATAGTAATATATGTATTAAAATTCATTTGTTTTATGGTAAGGTATTAGTGTAGGTTAATTATGTAGTTTTTGAGAGTTTTGAAGTTTTTTTTGATTTGTTTTAGTTTTGAATGTATTTGGTTAATTCGTGTATAATTCTTGTTGTTTTTGTAGTAATTGTTGGTATATTTTTTTTGTTGTTTTTTATATGTTATATATGGCTAGTTTAGGTATATTTTTGATAGGGTTAAGGTTTAAGGAGTGTGTTGGGTTGTTGTTGTTTATGTTTGAAGTATTTTAATATTTTAATATCAGTGTTAAATTATTTGTGTTATATTTTTGTTTTAGAAATTGTTTATTTTATGTGGTATGTTATAGAATTTAGGAATTGATGTGAGAGAATGGTAAAGGTTTTATTATGATGTAATAGTTGAGTTGGATTTAATAAGATTGTTGGACAAAATTGATATATCTCAGAAAGTAATTGGTGATTGATTAATGGAATAGTATGTGATTGATGTTAATGAGTAGTAATTAATAGAAGAGGTTTATTGTAATTTCTATTTTTTTAAAAAATATATAGTGGTATAACAGTTGATATATGGTGGTGAAAATTATGGAGTTAAAAGATGTTTCGTGGAGGTGATTTAGTGTATTTGAATGTATTTTAGTAGGGTTTGTGATAGTAATATGTATATTTTGTGTTGAGAGATTTATATTTTTGGTGGAGGTGTATAGTAGGGGAATGTTTTAGGTGAATCTTTAATATTAATTTGATTAATATGAGTGTAAGAGTTTTGATGTGAGTTAATAGTGTTTTAGAGGTTGGAATGGTTAATAGAGATGAGGTGTATTTATGTATGTGTTAGGAATGAATATTGAGATGTGTCTTTGATGTTTTTAGATATATTATTATTGTATTGTTTAGGTTCATTTAGGTTATAGATTCGTTTTTGTATAGGTGTGTTGGGTCTTTTTCTGATGGTTTTGATGACTCTTATGAATTTATACACGTGTCGCTGGCTTTATTTAATTTGTATAAGTATAGAGTATGAGGCGATAGCGACTTACTTCTCAAGGATCTTTAGAAAGAGACAACTCACAACTTCTTTCAGAATTGAAAAACTAATAACGGAAGTCGTGTTCGAAAAAGCACTAAAACTACTCGAGCGCAATCCGAGAGATCCCACTCGTTCGATGAGCAGGCGGTCACATTTTGTGAATCAGGGCCTGGAACCGTGGGTGATCGCGCACCGACGACAAGTCAGGGTCGTTCTTGATCCATGCTTTGTAGCCATAGCCTGCCTCGGAAGCTTTCTCCAAACAAGATATAGCTTTGTCGCTCTCGCCGAGAAGTGCGAAGACACAGGCAACATTGTAGAGAATCCGCGAATCCTCAGGCTCCAGGGACAAGGCGCGGTCTGCCCATTCACGGGCTCGAACCCCGTCGCCGATGCTGCAAAGAGCGCCAGCTCCCATGGAGAGGGCCCGCGCATCTTTGGGGTGGAGCTCGAGTTGATGTTCCACCATTTGCACCCCAAGCCAGAAGGCGGCGCGGGCCTCTTCTACGCGGTGCAGTGCCTGAAGGCAAAGACCACGAAACGTGTGGGCCTGATAGTCGTCCGGGTTTGCCTGACTAGCGCGTGCGAACAGCGAAGCTGCTTTCTCATATTGTCCTCGTTCGAAGCACGACCGTGCGTAGAAGTAATAAGCCTCAAAAAGGCGGGAATCCAATTGAATGGCGATCTGGAATTCCTTCTCAGCACGCTCATAGTTCTCACTCAAGGACTCGGCGAACCCACAGGAGGCGTGCGCCTCCGCCGATTGCGGATCCACACCGGCGGCGCGATAACTCGCCGAGAGAGCTTCGCGCACATTGTCCAGACTGGCGTCGCTCGACATGTACAGAAAACAGCAACAGTCCGCCACGCCGGCATACGCGCGGGCGTATCCAGGGTCCAATACGATGGCACGGGCGAACATCTGACGCGCAGACTCCAGGCCTTTGCGGGTCATTTGGTATAAGAATTGGCGGCCGCGCAGGTAGTAATCGTATGCCTGAATGTTGCGGGTCAGCATCTTCTCAATCTCGTGTTTTTCCCGTTCCGTGAGCATCACGCGCAGAGCTCGGGCAATGTTCTGGGCGATCTCATCCTGAATAGCGAAGACATCCTCGATCTGCCGATCGTAACGCTCTGCCCACACCGAGTGCCCCGTACGGGCCTCCGCGAGTTGCGCGGTAACGCGCAGACGACTGTCAGCCCGGCGAATGCTGCCTTGCAGCACGTAGGCCGAACGTAGCTGTTGGCCAACCTGACTAACCGGTGGCGTTTTGTCGCGGAAGGCAAGCACCGCAGAGCGCGGAACAACGCGCAGGTCCCTGATCTTTGCGAGTTCGGTGATGACGTCTTCGGTCATGCCATCACGAAAATACTCGTCCTCTTTGGCTCCACTCAGATTCTCGAAATACAGGACGGCGACAGACCGGTCCGGTTGGTCAGGAAGAGATGTGTGGTGCAGATCTTCGGCGTCGGACGAAGCTGCCTGGGGCTCGATCCGTATGACCGGCGCGACAAAGCGATACCCCGCTCTGGGCACCGTCTCGATGTACGATTGGCCTGCGGAATGCTCGCCCAGCGCTTTGCGCAGCATGGACACATTCTTGTTGAGGTTGTTCTCCTCCACCGCCGTGTCCGCCCACACTTCCCGCAACAGGTCTTCCTTCTTGAGCAGACGACCGGCGTTCTCGACAAGTACGCAGAGGGTCTCGAAGGCCTTTGGCTGGAGAGACACCTCCACCCCATCGCGCAGCAGCCGGTGTTCTGCGGCGTCGAGCTCAAAAGGTCCAAACTGATATCGCGACCCACCTCAGGCATACGCTTCAGAAAAAAGTAACAAAAAAGTTAGCTGGCTGGAAGGACATTCCGGAAACGGATGCCGCCTAATGGTCGAGGTGCTTCCAAACTTGAACGACAAAATAAGAACCAGAAAAGGAAAAACAGTATGTTGAAAACAATATGGACAGGAGCCGTGGCAATGGCCATAGCTCTAGTGACTACTCTCGGTTTTGTGGGCGTTTGTCCCTCTCGAGCCCTCGCGCAGGCTGGCCACTCGCACGCAGTGTCACCGCAGACGGTCGAAACAACCGCGGACCAGCAGAGCAAAGCGAGCGCCCTGCTCAGGATTGTGCGGAATGCCACTGAGCGCTTTAAGGATGTGTCGGTAGCTGAGGCTGCCGGCTATAGCCTCCAATTCGGCTGCGTGAGTGGGGACACTGAAGGGGCAATGGGCCTTCACTTCGTAAACAGCGATCTGCTGAACAGCGGAATCATTGATGCGACTCATCCCCAGATCGTGATCTATGAGGCACTGCCAAACGGAAACCTGCGACTGATTGGAGCCGACTACCTGGTTCTCGCCGACACGTGGAATAAGAATCATTCGTCTCCCCCGGATCTCATGGGACAGTGGTTTCATTTGTTCGACAGCCCTAATCGCTTCGGGCTCCCGGCGTTCTACACCCTGCATGTCTGGGCGTGGAAGGAGAATCCCAACGGCGCGTTCGTTAACTGGCACCCCAACGTTTCGTGCCAGTCATTTTCCGGACAAACCCCTTAGTCGAAAGTTGCTGGCTGAAGGAAGTGTTCTCGCTATTTGAGTAGCAGAGTGAATCGGTGAGTCGCTATTGGCTCGGAACCGTCAATGGCGACTACCGAACAACCTTTGAAGGAGAAAGTTATGTTAGTCCGAACCACGGCATTCTTTTATGGCCTTGTTTGCTATCTGATGTTTTTGGCGGCTTTTCTGTATGCGATCGGTTTTCTGGGAAATGTTGGCGTGCCGAAGTCGATTGACTCCGGAGCCCAGTTGCCTTTCATCCAGGCTTTGGGAATCAACACCGCATTGCTGGGGCTATTTGCTGTTCAGCACAGTGTCATGGCACGACAATGGTTCAAGCGCGCCTGGACCAGAATCGTGCCCGCGCCCGTTGAGCGCAGTACCTATGTGTTGTTCTCCAGTCTCGCGTTGCTCCTGCTCTTTTGGAAATGGCAACCCATGGGTGGTCTGGTATGGAATGTGGAGAGCTGGCCTCGGACGCTTGGCTCTGAATGGGCTGTATGCCTTTGGCTGGCTGATCGTGCTCGCCGCGACCTTTCTCATTAACCATTTTGATCTGTTCGGGATGCGCCAGGTGTGGCTCTTCCTGTGCGGGCGCGCTTACACGCAGCTTGAGTTCCGCACTCCGGGCATGTACCGGTACGTCCGGCACCCGTTATATGTAGGGTGGTTGCTGGTGTTCTGGTCGGCCCCGGTGATGACGGTTGCGCATCTGGTCTTCGCCATCGCCACCACCGCGTATATTCTCATCGCGATTCAATTCGAGGAGCGGGACCTGGTTCGAGTCCATGCAGAATACGCCGAGTACCGTCGTCAGGTGCCAATGATCCTGCCACTCGGATCCACTCTACGACGAGAAAGCGCTGATGGTCTCCCGGACGCCCGCGCCCGAAGTGAAAGCGTAGCGCACGATGCCAAGCAAAGGTGAATCGAGATGACTGCCACATTTGCACAAATAGGAGACGCGGAGATAAGCACAATAGAAGGCGTCGCACTTCGCCGTGCCACATTGGAAGACGCGCGAGCGATTGCGAAACATCGTCGTTCGATGTTTCGCGATATCGGCTATCACGATGAAGCAGCTTTGGAGTCCATGATGGAAAAGTTTCTGCCCTGGCTCAAAGCGAAGATCGCAATCTGGCGACTACATGGAGTGGCTGGCTGTCAGCGCCGGTGACTTTGTCGTGGCGGGTGCGGGTCTTTGGCTGATGGACTGGCCGGCACATATGGTGGGCTCCAGCGCACGCCGCGGCAATATCCTCAACGTCTATACGGAACAGGAGTTTCGACGTAGAGGATTGGCCCGGTGGCTGGTCGAAGCAGCGCTCCATTGGTGCAAAGCCAACGAAATCGACTTCGTGATTCTGCACGCTAGCCAGGAAGGCCGCGGCCTGTACGAGTCTTTGGGCTTCCAGACCAGCAACGAAATGCGGATCAAACTTTTGAAGTAAGAAAGGAATTAGATCATTAGTGCCGAGTATCAGCTTGGATCGCGCGTTTACTCAGCAACATGCCAGGGCGATGGGTTTGGCGGAATACCTGCCCCTATTCTTGAGTGTTCTGAGCGATCAGTGGACAATTGCAACGACGATAGGAGACGAAATGTTCAAAGGCGAGCTGGTTTCGATCCACATTGCTTCCGCGAAGGAGCAACCGATGCGACAACTCGAGGAGGCAAAGGCCATCGCCGGAACCGGCCTTGAGGGTGACCGATACTCGATTGGGGCGGGCACATTTTCCAAACCTGGGCCTGGCCACGAAATTACGTTAATCGAAATTGAGGCTATCGAGGCTCTGCGGGAAAAGAATATTATGCTCGCTGCCGGCGATGCTCGACGCAATCTGGTAACGCGAGGTGTGCCCCTTAATCATTTGGTGGGACGCACGTTCCAGGTTGGAGAAGTGCATCTGCGCGGTGTCAGGTTCTGCGAGCCGTGCTCGCATCTGCAAAAGACTCACGCAGGACGGCATATTGAAGGAGTTGGTTCATCGTGGCGGACTGCGGGCTGATATTGTGAGCGGTGGAACAATTCGTGTAGGTGATGCGATAACTACTTCCGTTCGGCTGGGTCGGTATGTTTGTCACGGGTTTCGCCTACGAGTCGTTTCCGCGACTTAAGAACACCATCTTGTGGCGACCGGATCTGGCTAACATCAGCTTTTAGCTGTTAACGACCGGGATCGTGACGGGCGTGGCTGCCGATATGCTATTGTCTTCGGGCGCTTCTTTCGTGGTAGGAGCTCGGTCGGGCAGCCTCGAGATCGCCTCAGTAGTGCTGTTCCTGCTTGTGCTGTATCGAACGGCCCGGCAGTCGATCGAACCGTACGTCCCCTATGAGAAGTTCATCGTCAGCTCATTCCTGTGGTTCCTGCTGGGCACGGTCCTAAACGTCGTTTTCTTCTTTGCCAAGGCAACGGCGCATTCAGAACATGATCTGATCATGCGTATTTATCTGATTGACGGGCCTCTGCGCGATATCCAACTTCTGGGCTTCGCAGCTCTTATCATCGCTGTCGTAAGCCAGCGGTTTGTGCCGCAAGTGTACGGTCTGGAACGGTCTGGGCGTGACCGACAAGCGCTCATTTTCTTGCTCATGATGGGAGTTTGGTCTTGAAGATCATCAGCTACGTCCTATTGCTGACGACCGAGAACCTATACTTCGCCATTAGCCTCAAACTGGCCTACGTCGTAATGTCGGTCTGGGCCGTTCTCCTGGTACGTCAGATTGGCGTATTCAGAAACCGAGCGCAACCTGATCGTACTTTCAAGTTCCTCCGTGCGGCCTATGTCTGGCTTCGGATCTCTTGCGGAATGATGCCCTTGTTCCCGATGTATGGCGTGCTGACACACCAAGTCTTCGCTCACACATACATGGGTTCGCATCGGCACGCATTTACAGTTGGCTTCATTAGCATGATGATCCTCGGAGTTCCTCCCGGATCGTGCCGATTCTGGCAGGCATCGACTCCAAGCAAATGAATTCTCTTTGGGTGCCTTTCATTATTTTCAACTTTGGCTGTGGGGGCCGGGTGGGATTGCAGGTCTTACCGATTTCGTGCCGAGCGAGGCTTACCCCTTGGTTGGGGCTACGGGGTTCATCGAATCCACTGCACTGCTGTGGTGGGGAGTGGAGTTGTGGCGCAACATGAACTTAGCGAACACACGTTGCGTGAAGCTGACCGTTCCGTTCCCACTTGCTGCACGGTAGGCGGTTCGAGCGCAGCGGTCCGGTACAATATCCACCGTGCCGGAATCGAAGGTGACATCTGGGCAAACGCTCGCGAAGGTACCGATTTTCTCTGGGTTGACTGAAGGCGAGCTGGCCTTTCTGGCGCAGCGCGCCGTTCCACGCCGCTACACAGCGAGTGAAATCGTATTCGGGGAAGGCGAGCTGTGCTCCGGGCTCTATGTAGTCGAAACCGGCCATGTCCGCATCTTCAAAAGCTCGCCCAACGGCCGGGAGCAAGTACTCAGTATTGACGGGCCGGGCAGTTCGATCGCAGAACTCCCGGTGTTCGATGGGGGAAACTATCCGGCATCGGTCGCCGCGATTGACGATGCGACTCTGCTATTCGTTAGCAAGCAGGATTTTCAAGCTCTGTGCCTGGCGCACCCCCCGGTTGCTCTGAAGGTCTTGCGGGTAGTCGGAGCGCGCCTGCGGCGCCTAGTTGGAATCATCGAAGAACTCTCATTTACCACGGTTCGGCACCGTCTTGCCTCGTTCCTGCTGCGTCTGGCTCAGAAGGAAGGCAAGCGCACAAGGGACGGTGTGGAAATCACCCTACCGGTCAGCAACCAGGAACTTGCGTCACAGATTGGCACTGTGCGCGAACTCGTTTCTCGTAACCTTTCCCGCTTCCAGGCGGAAGGGATGCTCAAGATCGATGGGCGCAGTTTGACCATTTGCGACCTGAAAGCTCTCGAAGCCGAACTGCAATCCGCGGAGTAACTTGTCTTCTGGTTTCATTCCTTCGTGCCCAGTGGCTATGTTCACGGACAGTGTGTTGCTCATTACGCGCCTCCCTGATGAGCGTGACAAAAGTCATAGTCAGTCTCTCTTTGCTGAGCTAATCTCAAATCATTGAGCGCGGTCGGAAGCACCCACCCGGCGCGCAGGAGAATACGATGAGCGCTATCACAGAAAAGACCGTGCGGGAGTTGGCCCTGGAAAATGCAACTGCCACGAGAGTGTTTGAAAAGCTGGGCATCGACTATTGTTGTGGCGGTAACAAACCGCTGGAGGAAGCTTGCCGCGCAGCGAATCTGAACGTGGATCAAGTACTGGATTCGCTGGAGATGGCCGAACAATCGGCGCACGCCGCGCAGAAAGACAGGGACTGGCAAGTTGAGCCGCTTGCCGACTTGATCGCACATATCCAGAACACTCACCACAAGTACACCCGGGAAGAGATGGCCCGACTCGGTCCTCTCTTCGACAAGGTTTGCACTGTCCATGGGAAGAATCACACCGAACTTCTACAGATTCGCGGGATATTCCAAGGCTTGACCCAGGAATTGACCACCCACTTGATGAAGGAAGAGATGGTCCTCTTTCCGTACATAGTAAGGATGGAAGATGCTGCAATCGAGAAGGAACCAATCGTGCCGGCGCCGTTTGGCACGGTGCAAAACCCGGTTTTGATGATGGAGCACGAGCATGATTCCGCAGGGAATGCGTTACGTGCGATGCGAGAAGCTAGCAACGGTTATTCCGCGCCGGCCGACTCGTGCGTCAGCTACCAGACACTCTACAAGGCTCTGGCTGCCTTTGAGACCGATCTGCATCAGCACATTCACCTCGAAAACAATATCCTGTTTCCGCGTGCGATTGCGATGGAGAAGGGCCACTGACGGGAGTGGATCTTATGTCCGCGTTGCCAACCGCATTGAAAGAGAGGCTGGTCGGCTCCTGACGCCGCTTGAAATCTTCGATATTACTGCAGCCCGCGAAGCAACCCTCTCGCGCCTGCTGATGCGCTATATCGGTACTGGGCTGATCTTCATGTTGCTGCCGGGGACTTTTCTGGGTGTTTGGAACCTATTGTCGATCAGCACCAATCGAGCAGCAGACTCCGTCTCTACAGCATGGATCCAGGCGCACGGGCATGCCCAAATCTTCGGATGGATCGGGACGTTTATCTTAGGTATCGGTTTCTATTCAATCCCGAAGTTGCGCCGCATGAATCCATTTGGGTTGTCAGTCGTGGCGGCGGTCTGGGCGTTGTGGACCTTAGGCGTGACACTGCGCTGGCTAAGCAGTGTTTACCTATGGCAGTGGCGTTTTCTGCTCCCGCTCTCGGCACTCCTTGAAGTTGCTGCCTTCGTGATTTTTTTTCGCACCGTTTCAGGCCACCGGCCGCAGGACTCTGGAAAGACAAAACTAGACCAATGGGTATACGTGGTGATCGCGGGCTCGGTTGGACTGCTCCTTGCACTACTGATCAACTTCAGTGCCGGCGCTCATAGCATCCTCTAGTGGCGCGATTATAACAGCGCAACCACGGTGTCACCTTTCTTGAACTTCAATTCGTCGGTACTGCGGCACTCTGCCCGAACTGGTCGGACACCGCTCCTCACCGTCACGTTGAATCTCAGAAGGTATACTGGTTGACCATCTCCCGCCGAGGCGAAACAGGGGGCGAAAGGCCGCATAAAAGGGAATCAAAATTCGACACCTTCCGAAACACCCGACCCAAGAGCCCGCACGTTCGACTTCCCTCCGTGGCTCACGTATCCTTTTTCTGAATACCGGAGGCTAGAATGAGCCTATTTCGTGTTGCTACCCTTCTTGTCATGTGTGGCATCGCCCTCTCTGCTGTCGGGAAATCTGGAACGCCACAGAACTCAGCAACGAAGGAAGCCGCCCAGCCGGATGACGTTCCCAAGTCCATCGCGGAAAGCGTCAGCGGCACACTCCAGTTTGCGGAAGGGAATTTTATCGGACTCGCTGAAGCCATGCCGGAAGACAAGTATTCTTACATCCCCACAGTCGGCAAGTTCGAGGGAGTCCGCAGCTTCGGGGAACAAGTGAAGCACGTCGCCTGCGCCCAGTTCGCCTTCTTCAACGAATTTGAGGGCAAGAAACCACCCGAGGACTGCGAAAAGGGTGGCCACGATCGGGCGAAAACCAAAGCCGAGTTGATCAAGTATCTCAAGGACTCCTTCGACTACTCGAACCGCATCCTCGCCACGCTCACGGCAAACAATGCGCTCGACCGTGTCGCAGGTCGTTACGCCGGACCGAACACCAAACTCGGCATCTCTGTCGTTGCTATCTGGCACATCACCGACCACTACGGACAGCTTGTCGAGTACCTGCGCTTGAACGGCATCGTCCCACCGATGACGCAGAAATACGGGGTGAAGGTTAGGTGACTCGTTGTTCGACGCCGACATCCCCATCCTGAAGCAAGCCAAAGCCGAATACGCGAAGTTGCAATAGCGCTCTCTTGTTTTGGGTCGAGTTCTTGGGTGTAAACTCCCACCAATTGTGCGGGCGAGGCTGGAGGTGCAAGGGTATGACTAAGAGAAAACACATCTCTCCAGAAGCTCTGGATGCGGGATTGCTGCCCAAGCAGCGCAAGCCTATTCCACACGTATTCGTGCTTGATGCGATTTCCACACTATCGCCGTACACACGTCCGATGTTTGGCTGCCTTGCAATCTATGTAAAAGACAAAATCGTGTTGATCCTACGGGACAAGCCTACGAAGCACTGCGGATAACGGAGTATGGCTCGCCACTACCCAAGAACACCACCAGAACTTGCGGCGTGAGTTCCCGAACATGCGATCCATTCAAGTATCGGGCAAACGCGTAACGGGTTGGCAGGTCTTACCAGTCGATGCGCCTGACTTTGAATCAGCGGCGCTGCGGGCATGCGAGCTTGTGCTGGCTGGAGACCCTCGGATCGGCAAAATTCCTGGTGCACGAACGTCGAAGTCCGGATCAAAAGCGGCTGGAAGATCGTCGAAGCAGATCAAACCCTCGAAGAAACACGGGAGCACGATTGACTTCGATAGCTGTACGGAAGATCGGCTTAGCGTTGCCCGACGTAGAGGAGAGCACGGCATACGGGTCACCCGCGCTCAAGGTTCACGGAAAACTCTTGGCATGTGTGCCTTCTCATCGTTCGGCTGAGCCGGGTTCACTTGTGGTTCGCGTTGACTTCGACGACCGCGCCGAACTGCTCGCCGCAGACCCGGATGCTTACTACGTGACCGACCACTATCTCAACTACACCTCCGTGCTGGTTCGCCTGTCCCGCGTCACCCCTGATGTCCTGCGGGACTTGCTCGGCATGGCTCACAAGTTTGTGACCGCGATGAGGGCACGATGAATCGAGAACGTGCGCCCAAGATCGTGTTCGATGTTGGTGGGATTGCTCTTTATCGCAATGTTCTATCCCTGGGTGCTGTTTGTGAAGCAAGGGCCTGCGTTGGCGATGATGATGAGTCTTTATGTCACGCTTAGTGCTTTCCTGATAGCCCTAGTCGGCAAACCGGGAGTAATAACCCAAACCGTGTTGAGTCTTTGTTCATGACGCTGAGCCGGGCCAGTCACGGACAATCGCTCGTCGCTGCTCTGTTTGCGAATCCTACCAATGGCGCTCGTCACGATAAGGCGACGCTAGCCGTCTGTGAAAAGGCTGCCGATCAAGGGCTGCCCACTGCGCAATTGGCTCTGGCTCAGCTCTACGCCGCGCGTCGCGCTGGACCGAAGGACCTGGTCCAGGCGTACATGTGGTTTCTGATCGCGAGTGAACAAGTCACGTGGGCGAAGAATCATGTCAATAAGTTGATGACCATGGAGCAACTCCTCGAAGCCGAACAACACGCCGCGGAGTGGATAAGAAAGAGCAAGAAAATTCCGCCTTCCTCGATAGAGAATCCACCGAACGCATCTACCGCCTGATTGCAGGAAGGATCTCGCATTAAAGTGAGCTACTGAGGCGAACCTGATTTGCCTTGCCCTGCTCATAACCTATTTGCCCCGATCTGGCAAGCGTTTCCGGTTTCCTCCTTTGCGTTCAGTCGCTCAGGTCGTGTGGGGATGGGCTAGGTAGTGTTGCCGCAGCAGGTCCTTGCCGTAGTCATTTCCATTCGGTGTTCGCACAACGCAATGGATGTGCTGCTGGGTCGGCTTCATGGGGTCAGTGGCAAACTTTTTCAGGTTTGCGGGCAACTGGTGATCAAATTCGATCAGGACCACCGGACTCTGCACGCGGTAATAAAACGTGCTGTCCGGCTGGGTGCCACCGATCCATGTGAACCAAGTCTGGTCGAGGTACCGGTCGACATCGTCCATCTTCACGCGGGCGTGGCCTTCGTCCATGTTCTTTATATAGAGGTGAATCAAATCGCGGAAGCGTTGTCGTCCGGGGCCTGACAGATCGTTTGTGCGCAATCCTGCATAATCGATTACGACATTGTCCTTGAATGCTTCGGTCAGATTGTTGTTGCCCGTCTTCGAGAAATTGAGAATGGCCTGTTTTCGCTGGGCCTCCGGGAGTGCGTTCACCATCGCGAGACCATCGTTCTGTTCCTTTTGCAGAATCTCGAGACCTTTGTATTTGCCGGACGGCGCTTTTACTGGTTCGGAGCCGATAAACAAGGGAGTCATCACCACTTGGTCCCCGAGCACAAAGTAGTTGACGATGGCGTGATGGCCCTCGAGTTTCCAGCCCCACGGCTCGGTTGCCGACGGCTTGCCGTAGATCTGGAGATAGTACAACCACTCTCCCATGAACGCGTGATCCTCGGCCAGCTCGGCGAGCGTTTCGTTGAGGCGCATGATGTTGCGCGTCAGCTCAAAGCCTTCGGTGCTGAGGGAAGCGCGCATCAATCCGAAGGCGGCCTGCCGCTGGGCATCGGTCATCTCCGCAAAGCAGACTCCCTGCCGCGCGTAAAAATGCTGATTCATCCACTTGCGCCACTCGATGTCGTCTACGGGATACATGGTTCTGGCGAGTTGCAGGGGCGTGAGAGTGGCGATGAAGGCCTCCGCGGCATTGCGCACTGGTTCAGTTGAAACCCCGCTGGGCTTGATTTCGAACAGACCCGGCACGACCTGACCATTGGTCGTGATTCCCTTGAACGGCGTGGCCAATCCTTTGCTCTCGTATTCCTCGGACATCTGGCGAAAACGCTCCGCCATTTCGGATGCGCTCTGAGTTTGTGTCTGGCCGAGGGCCCATGGAGCAAGAACGGCAGCGGAAACCAGGGATGAAATAAAGTCGCGACGCGTGGGCTTGCCCGTCACGGGATGGGTGTGAGTGTCATGGGAATGATGATGGTTATTCAGGTTGTGCGCCATGCTGGCCTCCGCCCGGTTGAGTGGCGGGAGTATAGCACGAGGACGGAGGACGGCGATTACACGAGATCGGCATTATCACCCTGGGATTGTTCACGGGCAAACTTGAATTTTACCGGACAAAGTCATGCCTGCAATCGAACTAGGGCCTGTCTTCGACGCGGACACCTGGTTAAATCAGTCCCTCGGCACGATGCCTCTGGCCTCATTCACCTGGCCGCATTATGCGTCATCGGTGTAGTATTGGCCCCTGTCATATGCTACCTCGGTAGCAGGAGGCTCGCGCCTTGTCGAAAAGCATTTCGCGATTGCTCTGCAATGTGGGGACTGCGATTGTCGTTGGGGCGCTGATTGTAGCTGCACCCTGTGCGGCCCAGCAATTGACAAATGACAAGCTGTCCCTGACCGTCAGCGCTCAAGACGGATCGTATCAATTGGCGGTCCGAGGCGGCCAGCCCATGTTCACCAGCCGCGTGGCGGCATTGGTCAATCACCAGTGGCTGCGTTCGAGCGAATACCCGCGTCACCAAGCTTCGGAATCGACATTCAGCGATGAGCTCGGCTTAGGCCGAGCGGTAACCGTCACTTTCGGGGGCCTCGAGGGCAAAACCGATTTGGTTTACGTCGTGCAGCTCTATGACCAGCGTCCTTACGCCACTATCCAAGTGACAGTGCGGAACACGACTGACAAAGAAGTTGCGGTGCAGGCCATCCGAGGCATGGAAGCGATCGGGGAGCCCGTGCTCAATTTGGGTAGCCATGCATTTGCCGATCGAGTCCTCTCCGACAGTTTCAGCGAAGATTGGCCTGAGCTACGGCTCTACGACCTGGGAAAGGCGCCAGGCGGGATGCATCGCGGTGCAGGCAGTCAACTCATCTACAACCGGGAGAGTAAACAAAGCCTCTTCCTGGGCGCGCTGACCTCCGACCGGCTTCTGACTTTGCTGCATCTGCAAGCTTCGGGCACAGGAGAGGAAACGAAGATTGCATCATTCAGCGTTGACTTCACCGGGACGACGGAAATCCAAAAGGAGTTCGATCTGAAAGATGCTCCTGCGGAGGACCAGATCGAACTGAGTCTTCCCCTCGCGCCCGGAGCAGCCCTGGCTTCAGAGCGCCTGATGCTTCTAGCGGGGCCGGACTACCGCAATCAACTGCTGGCTTACGGTGACGCGATTCGACGGCTGCATCACGCGCGCGTCTCTAGTGAGACTCCGATCGGTTGGTGGAGTTGGACGGCCTTTTATGCGGCCATCAACGAGGGCGAAGTCCTGGCCAATGCGGACTGGCAAGCTGACCATGTGAAGTCCCTCGGCTACAAGTATTTCCAAATTGATGAAGGTTATCAATACGCCCGTGGAGAGTACGCCACAGCCAATGCCACACAGTTCCCCGATGGCATGCGCTTCGTAGGACACCACATTACAGGAGATGGACTCACATTCGGCATATGGACGGGTCCCTTCGAGGTAACGAGTCGAGCTTGGGTCTACGAGCAGCACAAGGATTGGCTGGTTCACAATGCCAGGGGCGAGCCCATTCCCATTGGTGACGTTTGGGGCCAGAAGACAGATGTCCTGTACGCTCTGGATACGACCCATCCTGGAGCGCAGGAATATTTGCGCCAGACCTATAAGACACTGGTCCGCGAATGGGGAGTCCGCTTCATCAAACTCGATTTCATGGATACCACGGCGATTGAGGGGTACCGCTACCGGCCCAACACCAGCACCCTGGAAGCGCAGCGCATCGGCCTGCAGATCATCCGCGACACCGTGGGGGATGACGTGATCCTCGACAAGGACGGAAGCCCCATGCTCAATCCAGTGGGAATCGTGGATACAGGGCGGGTCTCCGCGGATACGGGGCACAGTTTTCAGAGAACCAAGGATGCTGCGCCAGGGATCGCAGCCCGGTTTTACATGCACCGCAACTTCTTCGTGAACGATCCGGACGCCTTCAACATCACCGACAGTTACTTACTGGAGGATCGAAGAGCGCAGACCCCAGTCTCACTACCCGCCGCCCAGGCATCGATTGCGCTCTCCGCGGTGTCCGGCGGCATGTATGAGATTGGCGATGACATGCTTACCCTGGAGTCGGAGCGGGATCGCCTAGCGCTGGTTGAAAATACCGACTTGCTGAACATGGCCAAGATTGGACGAGCGTCCACCCCGCTCGATCTAATGACATATGAGCCCGAGGATGAACAACCCAGCATCTTCTTTCTCCAGGAAAGTCCGCGCCAGGCCATCCTGACAGTCTTCAATTGGACAAAGAGCTCACGGTCGCACATGTTGAAACTTGCCGACCTCGGGCTGCCTGCGGAGCACACTTTTGCTGCGTTGGACCTGTTGAACCAGAACGCGCCGGTCACGCTCGTCGGCGGCATCGTGCGGATCGAGAATCAGATCCCCGAGTCCGTGAGAATGATCAAGCTCATAGATAGCAACGTTTCTCCGAGCGCTCCAAGCGTCAAGGCCCAAGTGCCCTCGGTCGGCAACGCCGGCGAGACAATCCATCTCTCGGCACAAACAGACGGCGCCGGCGTGCCCGCGGTCGACTATCACTGGGATTTCGGCGACGGCACCAGCACAAATGGTTCAAAGGTGTCTCACGCATACACCAGGGCAGGGGTCTTCACCGTCCGCTTGACAGTTGACGGGGTAGACGGCGTGCCAGCCGTCGAGAGCTTTTCCGTCAAAGTGATAGGCAACTTGAGAGCGTTGCCGAACCTCACTGATAATCGGCGCTTCCTTGACCCCACCGACCGTTGAAGGCTCCCGGGGCAGTACGATTTTCCTCGAAATAGGAGAGGTTGCGGCCTCGCGCGAAATGCGTTTAAGTGGACGACTGCAAAGGCATCGTTTGCCGGATCTGGCCTTCGCACCGAAAAGTGCAAACTTGGCGGAGTTTCCAACGCCCCAGTCCTGTCGTGCAGAAATGGCGGCTCGGGCAATGTGGTGAATTGAAACAATACCTCCCGCCAACGTTGGGAACTCGGCGGCGGGGGCCGCCGACAAGACAAGAAGCTCAGACACGGAGGTAACATTGACGATTCCCTGTCCACTTGTAATGCTGCCTAAGTATGTCGCAAAAAGGGAACCGATCTCGTAAGCACGCTCGCCCACCGCGCATTCGTGTCCCCAACCAGGAACGGGCATTATTCGCCGTCGATGACAGCCGGTTTATCGGAGTGATTCGGCGCCTTTCTCTTACCGGAGGCTCTGCCATCCTTGCCAAGGGCCCGATTCCGCAAGGGACTGCGGGACAAATGAGCTTGAGTACTGTGTTTGGGAAAGTGACCGCCCACATCGAGTTCCTGCATTCCGGGGCGGATGGGGTACCGCTTGCCCAAGCCTTCCGCTTCCTCACCATGGACGACGTAAGTGCCCAACGCTTCGAAGCTGCCGCCAAGCAAATGGAAGTCGCAGGTTTCAGCGATGTGGAAGAGAAGGAAGAATCGATCGGCGATTTCGCCGCCAACAGTTTGGGCAAGCTCCGCGACAGCGTCCGCCGCCTTTCGGCCGTCATCACTGCCGTCCGGAGCGTTGGCGCGAAGCGCTGAATCGACCGCCTCTGCGAGTTTCGGCCTTGGGTTTCTAAGGTACAACAGATTCCGTTTCTGGATTTCGGTATTTCACGCCACAACATATCCACTCGCCCCCGGACGCTGTCCATTAATCAGAGCTACTACGATTTCTTGCGTCGGTCAGTCGAGCCATCCGCGGCTTATGCCAGCCGGGCCGTCATAGTAATTCAGTTCATCGGATTAACCAGGTCGGGGCGAATCTTCGAAAGTATCTCAGGAATGGTACCGGGTCGATTCCGCGAGGAAGGTCCTCGTCCTGGACCCGGATCCGGGTCAATCTACGCCATGTGCCCGGAGCACCGTGGCCGCCGCAAGAAACTCCCGATCCTGATGATGACCCAACGCGTGAATGGCGGCAATGGCACAAGAGGAAAGCAGAAAAAGAAGAAAAAGAATAGATCGGCAGCTGGCGCAGGCTTAGCGACCGGAGGAAAAAATCGCTTCCAGTTCCTGTGGCGGAACGACTTCGAGCTGGGCGTATGTGCAGTCGCTGGGTTTTTTGTCCGGTCGCCATCTGCGGAACTGCGCCGTATGCCGGAAGCGGCTTCCTTGCATGTGGTCGTAAGCGACCTCCACCACAAGCTCGGGTCGCAGCGGTTCCCACGATAAGTCCTTGCCCTGACTCCAGCGGCTCTGACCTCCCGGTATTCGTTTGACGGCTTCAACGGTCACGTTTTCCTGGTCCGCCCAATGCTTCCACGGGTGACTGGCGAGCGCATCTTTGCGGTAAGGGCCGATGAATTCCGCGACTTCCTGGCGCTTCTCGGCGCTAAAGCTCGCACAAACTCCGACGTGTTGCAAAGTACCGGCATTGTCAAAGAGGCCCAGCAGCAATGAGCCGACGAGGGTGCGCTCACCTTTCTTGTGCCAACGAAATCCTGCCACCACACAGTCGCAGTCGCGCTCATGCTTGACCTTGAGCATCACGCGTTTGTTCGGCTCGTAGGTTCCTGAGATGGGCTTGGCGATGACGCCGTCAAGGCCTGCGCCTTCAAAGCGGCGAAACCAGTCGGAGGCAACGCTGCGGTCCCCGGTTGCGGGTGTTAGATGGAGGGGAGGCGGCGCCGATGAAATCAGTAATTCCAGCTCGCGGCGCCGGTTTTGGAATGGCTCGCCGCGAAGATCCCGATCTTCCCGACAAAGCAGGTCGAAGAAAACGAATGACGATGGAGTTTGTCGAGACAGAAGATTCACGCGCGACGCGGCTGGATGCAGGCGCAGCTGTAACGCGTCGAAGTCCAGTTCATTATTCTTAACGATGACAATCTCTCCGTCGAGGACGAAGCGGGGAGGCAATGCTGAGCGTAACGGCTCCAGCAGCTCAGGAAAGTAGCGGTTTAGCGACTTTTCGTCGCGGCTCTGGATCAGGATTTCATCCCCATCGCGAAAGACGAGAGCGCGAAACCCATCCCACTTCGGTTCGAAAACCCAATCCCCATCGGCTGGCAAATCACCCACTCGCTTGGCGAGCATCGGCAATAGCGGCGGGTTCACCGGAAGCTGCACGCTTCATGTTATACCGCGCACTTCATTTTGTGATTGCCCGTACGCGTTTCCACTGATCTGGAAGCAGCGCTCTCAAACAAGTTCCGCGTAGCGATCGCTTTTGAGCAGCGACAGGCGTGCTCGGGCCAGCCTAACACTCTACAGCCAGCCAAGGCATCCGCCGGCGTGCGGCGGCGATTCCGAGATCTAGACAACTTGATGAGAGCGAGCCAGTCGCAGAGGCTTCTGAAAAATGGGATACTGGGTCAGTTGGGGGGAACAATGCTTTCGAATCTGTGGCGACTGTTTAGCCGTGGGCGAGCGGCCTCTCGAGAGAAACCGCCAGTCGCAAATGATGTGCGCTTAGATTTCCCAGCCGAGGCAAAACGGGCTGAGAATAGAGACACAGATTGGCTGTTCCCGCCTAAGAATTTACTCGACGTCTCCGCCTGGGACCGATTTTGGACGGAGCAGGTCCGCCATGGTCTTGGTCCCCCAAGGTTTGACTTTCTCCACAACGATGCGTATCTGGTCGGAATGCTATGGTTGGAAGGAATGACGAGCATCCTGTGCGCGGGCAACGGAATTTCTCAGGAGCCTCGGGCCCTCGCGCAAGCCGGATTCAACGTCGTTGCTTTGGACCTATCACCTCGAGCCACGGAAATAGCCCAAGCATTCGATTTTTCTGATGAAACCTTCAGTCATTTTTGTAGTCCAAATCAGCGCCGCTGTAATGGCGGGCGGATTCAGTTTGTGACGGGAAATATTCTGGACCCTGCTATTTGTCCCGGTCCCTTCGACGTTGTCATCGAGCGGTGTACCGCTCAACTTTATTTTAATCAAGATATTGGAGGCATCATGGTTGCACTTTCGGGGCGCCTCGGCCCGGAGGGCATTTTCGTGAGCCACTGTCACTCTGGAGGTTGGAAGCCCCCCGCCGAGCGCCCCTACTTCACGCGGCCATGGTTTCAACAGAATCAATGGACGATCTGGAACGGCGGTCCCGGCCGAAAACCTCCTGGCCGGGTGGCGTGCCTGTCGACATCGACCGGCTAAGGGGTGGCCCATCCCAGGGCATTCGCTGCTCCGCGCGGTGCAAGGCCGCCAGATTAAGTCTACCTCCCACTGGGGATGATCTTCGCATTGCCATCGGCATCCGAAGTCAATGAGGCGGTGTTGCCCGCGATACGACAAATGCGCAAGTGCGGCCCAACAACGTGGAGCGCGGCGGCGTTCTCAATTGACAACTGCTGACATCTTTGCAGATACTGCAACCTGCGCATGTAGGATGCAACGGCACGTCGCCGAAGGGGCAATGCCCACCTACGATCTCGTCGTGGAAATCTACATGCCCAATCTAGAGAACCTCAAGAAGCAAGCCAAGCTCATATTGCGATGGCATCGCGAACGCCACTATCCCGTCGCCGCACAAATCCGCGGGCATTTGCCTCGTTTCGTGAATATGCCCGACTCCGAGATTCTTGCAGCGAGCTTTAAGCTCAGCGATGCGCAAGAAATGGTTGCAAGACAGCAAGGCTTCGATAGTTGGCAAGACCTGAAAACTGGACTTTCGACGACGTCGCTCAAGGTGAAAGCGTCGCCATCCAAATCATCGCCATCCAAAGCAAGGATTGCCAGTGCAGAGCCGCAACTACTCGTCACCGATATCAAGAAATCATGCGAATTTTTCCGTGAGAAGTTAGGCTTTTCGCTTGTATTCAGTTACGGCCAACCTCCCTACTATGCACAGGTGGGTCGCGACGCGGCGCGCCTCAATCTAAGGTGTGTCGAGCGGCCAGTGATCGAGTCGACGGTCCGCGATCGGGAGCAACTGTTATCGGTATCTATGACCGTCGCTACCGTGGACGAAATCAAGCTGCTGTTTCTCGAGTTTCAGTCCGCTGGGGTTGTCTTTCACCAGACGCTGAAAAAGCAGCCTTGGGGTGCCAAGAATTTCGTCGTCAAGGATCCGGATGGGAATCTGCTGCTGTTTGCTGGACCCCTAAACTGACAGCTGCTAAGCCGAAATGTGCTGATCAGCATGTTTGGTCGGCAACCCGGAAATTGAGAACTCCCGCCCCTAAATCCCGCGCATGTCCGTAGGTTGAGGTCTTGTCACTCTGGTTCGTCGGAGCAAAGTCAGACATTACGAATGGGCCCGCCTCTGCAGCAGAATCCCTCCCTCGTCGATCGAAAATCCTCCCAATGCATCTACCGCCCGATTCGGAGGAAAAGATTCTCACACACGGCAGTCTTGTCACAGTGTTCACAAGTGTCACAAGGGGTGGCCTGGACTTCTTAAAGGATCGCTGGATCAGAACTTCAGAAATCGTATGTCAAAATCTCCGTCTTTAGCAAAAGGCCCACATCCTAGTGCACCGTGCCGCCTTATGGTGTTGTAGATGCGTCCCGCCGGATGGACTAATCAGGCGAAGAATCTGCTAACATGGCTGTTCGATGAGGTGGCGATGCCCCAATACGTGATCGAGCGGGAAATCCCGGGCGCGGGTAATTTATCGGATGCGGAACTCCGGGAAGTCGCCAGAAAGTCGGTAGGCGCGCTGAAGGAGATGGGACCGGAAATCAGGTGGCTGCACAGCTACGTCACGGGCGATAAGCTGTATTGTGTGTACCTCGCGCCGGACGAGGAAACCGTTCGCGAACACGCGCGGCGCGGAGGTTTTCCGGCGAATCGCGTGTCGGCAGTCCGGCGCCTGATCGATCCCAGCCTCGCAGGCTGAGTTAGACTGAGTCCCTAGTCGAAGAACCTAGCTTCGCTTCGTAATTGAGCGCTTCCTGTACGGCCTGTTCCACTGGCATCGCCCAGCCTTCCATCCACGCTGTCACTCCCGCCGCGTTACCCAGCGTTCGGCGCGCAAAATCCAGAGCTTTCTCGAGCCTGGGTTGTTCTGCGAGCGAGAGCGGTGCGCCCAATCGTTGGCGAAGCGCGGCGGCGGCTCCTGCCAAATGCAGCGATTGCTCAGCGTTCGATTGCGCTGCGGCAGCGACGGCAAGAGATTCCAGCGCCCTCGCGATGCCGCGTTTGTGACCCAACTCCTGGAATATCTTGATGCTTTCGCCATATAGACGACGCGCCTCGGCGTTGTTTCCCCGATCGCAACTTAGAGATGCCAAATCGGAAAGCGCGCTGGCAATTCCCCAGTTATCCCGCAGCTGGCGGAATATCGCCAGACTCTCTTCACAAAATGAGCGAGCGGCCACGAAGTCCGCTTTCTCCCGAGCGACGTCGCCCTGGTAGTTGAGCGTCCAGGCGACACCAGCGGCGTCTCCAGCGTTGCGGAACATCGCCAGGCACTCGTTGTAATACGACGATGCGCGTTCATATTCGCCCTGCAACTTCATCACATTAGCGAGATTGCTGAGGGCGCGAGCGATATCGGCGGAGTTGCCGAGGTCCTTCCATATGGCTACACACCGCTCACAGAGTGAGGATGCGACTGTGAGTTCCCCCCGATCGCGGGCGTTGACGGACAATGCGTTCAGCGCAACGGCAACGCCGCGCTTATCGTCCAGCTCGAGACAAGCCTCGAGACTGTCTTCGAACAATTGTTGCGCAGAGCCGTAATCGCCCTGCTCTCCCGCGAGGACAGCGGCAGCGAACAGGAGGCGCGCACGGAGTTTGGGATGCGCCGCGGCTCCCTCCAACGCAAGGAGCCTGGCAATGGCATTGCGTCCCTCCGTAAGATGTTCCCGGGTTTCCCAGAAGCGAAACAGAGACGCGCCGAGGCGGAGGCCCCAGTCGGCATCACCAGTTTTGATCAGATAATCGAGCGCCGTGCGGAAGTTGTCGTGCTCGACCTCAAAACGATCGAGCCATTCGGGTTGACCGGCAGCGTCGCCGCCACCCTCTTCGGCGAGGACGAGGTAATAAGCGGCATGGGCTCGGCGAGTCGCCGATTCATCGTCGCTCTCCGCGAGGCGTTCGAGGGCGTACTCCCGGATGGTGGAGAGCATAAGAAAGCGCGTTTCTTCCTCACCCTGCTCCACCTGCTGGGCCAGGCTCTTGTCTACCATGGAAGCCATGCCGTCGAGTACGTCGATGCCCAAATCTTTCCTGGTGTCGCACACGGCTTCCACGCTTTCCAGCGTGCACCCCCCGGTAAATACAGAAAGCCTCCGGAGCAAGGTCTTTTCAGCGGTATTGAGGAGGCTATAACTCCAGTCCACGGTGCTGCGAAGAGTCTGTTGGCGAGTCGGCAGATCGCGGGCGCCGCCGGTCAACAGATTCAGACGGCTTTCGAGGCGGGCCAGCATGGCAGACGGCGAAAGCAGCTTGATCCGCGCCGCCGCAAGTTCGATGGCGAGAGGCAGCCCATCAAGGCGAGTGCAGATGGCCGCGACCGCGTGCGCGTTTTCATTCGTCAGCGCGAACTCGTGCTTCACGGCCAGCGCCCGTTCCACAAAGAGCGCAACCGCGGGAAGACGCGAAAGAACGGGTAGAGGCGGAATGGACTTGAGGTCCGGCAGCGCAAGCGGCGGCACCGGAAATTCATGCTCGCCGTACACGTGAAGCGGTGCCTGGCTGGTGACCACGGCCTTGAGTCTCGGGCCAATCGTCAGCAGTTGCGCTATAACCGGTGCGGCGGAGACGAGGTGCTCGAAGTTGTCAAGCAGGAGAAGCATTGGCTGGCTCAGGGCGCCCAGGTACGCCTCCAAGCTTTCCTGCGGCGATTGATTGCCAGTCTCACGCAACCCCAACGCTTGTGCAATGGTGGAAGCGATCAAACCAGGCTCGGCAACGGCCGAAAGAGCAACGAAACAAACGCCACCGGGAAAGTGGCCGGTGATTTCGCCCGCCACCTGCAATGCGAGTCGTGTCTTCCCGATGCCGCCTGGACCGGTGAGGGTCACCAGCCGCACGTCCACGCGGCTCAACAACTGACCCAGAGCAGCCGCTTCGTGCTCGCGCCCAATGAATGCAGTCCGCTGCACCGGCAGGTTGTCGGGGCGAGGATTCGAACCTTGGGCGGGGGAATCAGCGAGCCGGTCGCGGACGGCGGCGAGATCGCGAGCCAAGTCCCTGGTGGAGTCGTATCGCGCCTTCGGGTCCTTGGCGAGGCAGCGCTCCACGATCCAGATGAATGGTGCCGGCGCTTGAAGCATTCTGGAACCGATGTGCTCCGGCTCATCGCGAAGAATTGCGGCCGTAGTTTCGGCGCCGGTCTTTCTCCGAAACGCGGGAGCTCCGGTGACCATTTCATAGAGCACCGATCCGAAAGAAAACTGATCGGAACGAAAATCGACTTCGCCGCCAGTGGCTTGCTCCGGAGACATGTAGCCGAGCGTCCCCATTACTGTTCCCTGCTCCGTAATGTTGGTAGTCGAAGCATTCGACCCTTCGTCGCGATTGACTGCAAGCAGTTTCGCCAGACCGAAATCCAAAACCTTGGCTATAGCGTCGGCGGAAACCATCAAGTTTTCCGGCTTTAAGTCGCGATGAACGATGCCCATTTCGTGCGCTCTAGCGAGAGCATCGGCAATCTGCGCGGCGATTGCGACCGCCTTGGGAAATGGAATCGAACCCGAGGCAAGCATTTCACGCACCGTCTCACCGCTCACCAGTTCCATGGCGATGTAGCGAGTGCCGTTCACATGCCCGAGTTCGTAAATTGTAACTATGTTTGGATGATTGAGCGCGCAGGCGGAGCGGGCTTCCTGCTCGAAACGCGCTAAAGCCTCCTTTTGAGAGCAGCGCTCAAGCGAAAGAGTCTTGATTGCGACCTCGCGTTCGAGCCGAGTGTCCCTGGCACGATAAACTTCGCCCATGCCGCCAGCACCCAGTCGCTGAAGAATTTCGTAATTCCCGAACCGGGTGCCTGGCAATAAGCTGTAGGGCCGTGAACTTGGCGTGAGCGGCGGGTTCATCAATCTCCGTGGCGCGGGCTACCAAGAGCTGCTCGCCGCTGCGCGACGACGCTACAACTGCATCCGCGATGCGACTTATGATACGACAGATTCCGAGAAATTCATGGATATTCGATCGTTGCGGCGACCGTCGAAACATAGGCACCGGCAAGACCATGTGAGTTCCCCCATTAACGCTGAACTCATCGATGGTGTGACGGTCACCCCGCTTTGCGTTTGTTGAGCGGAGGCTGTTCGACATCGCTGCCTTGGCGTGTTCAAGGTCGGGCAAGCGCAGGATGGACTTGGTACTGTTGCTTCTTCTTCCGGGACTTGGCTTCTGCTTCATGACCAGCCGCCTCCATGCCACCGATAAATGATCAGAGCACTGACGCAACTGAGTTGCCGACTCAGGCAGAATGTACACAATGGCAATCTCTTGCGAAACGGAATTCGATGCCAAACACCTCTCCTACTAGGCTCGCGCCATTACAATCGTGTGCGGACTCATTGGGACAGGGTGTGCCGTCACCGCACCGAAACCAGCCTGACTATGCATCGCTGCCGATCCCGAAAGGTGTAAGCGTCGCCCGGCCTCTGGCCCACGGCGCGAAACTTGCCACATGGGCAAAACAGCCGCGGGTACACGAATCGTGCCGACGGCGCTCCTGGCGTTCGAGCAATACTTTCCAAAGGCGCGTGGCGTCATCGATGATGGCTTGGCTGCCGACCGCCCGCCCGGCTGGCACCTTACTCATGTTTAGCCAATGGTCACGCAGAGAAGGTGTGATTCCGAACATCGACTGATGTGAAGCCCGAATGCCACTAGAAGCTGGAGATGGCCCGGTGAAGAATCCTTTAATATAAGAAGCTGCCGACACGGTTCAGCGGCGCAGGTGGAAACCGTGGCAGAATTTCTACCTCAATGGACAGAAGAACATTCTTAAAACGATCAGGAATGGCGGCGCTGGGTCCTTTGTGGGCCCGCGAGCTATGGGGAGCCGCAAAGAATCTTGTTCGCGATGCGGGAACTGCGGACCTGTCGAATGCGACGCGCGTTGCTGCGGGGGTTCGTCGGCGGCGGCCGTCGGATGTGAATTGGCCCTCGCAGGCAGCATGGAAGCGGCTGAATGATGAGGTCGACGGAAATTTGATTCCGGTAGAATTTCCGATCGAGGCTTGCGTCAAAGACACGGGAAGCGTGGGCTGCCAGAATCTCCTTAACAATATTCACAATCCTTATTACATTGGCGACCAGCCTGGCTTGACGCAAACGTTGGGATGGGTGGACGCGTGGGTGAGCAAACCCAGCGTTTACGTCGTCGCGGCAAGTAATGCAGATCACATCGCGGCGGCGGTGAACTTCGCGCGGGAAAATGATTTGCGGCTGGTGGTGAAAGGCGGCGGGCACAGTTATCAGGGAACCTCGAACGCAGCGGATTCGCTGCTCGTGTGGACGCGGCACATGCACGACATCGCCATGCATGAAACATTTGTTCCACAAGGGTGCAAGCAGGCCCCACAACGCGCGGTGACGCTCGGCTCCGGAACGATTTGGATGCAAGCGTACGATGCAGTGACGACAAAAGGCGGCGCCTATGTGCAAGGCGGCGGCTGCACTACGGTCGGGGTGGCGGGCCTGGTCCAGAGCGGAGGCTTCGGAAGTTTTTCGAAGCATTACGGAACCGCGGCCGCTGGATTGTTGGAGGCGGAAGTCGTCACTGCAGATGGGAAAGTGCGCATCGCGAATGCGTGTACGAACCCCGATTTGTTTTGGGCGCTAAAGGGCGGCGGAGGAGGAACATTCGGCGCAGTAAGCAAGGTTACGCTGCGCGTACGGGAACTGCCGGAATTTTGGGGCGCGGCGATTCTTACGGTAACGGCCGCGTCGGATGACGCGTTCCGGCGTTTGCTGCGGTACTTCGTCGGGTTCTATCGAGAGCATCTTTTCAACGATCACTGGGGCGAGCACGCCCACATTACGAGCGACAATGTGCTCGATTTGTTGATGGTGTGCCACGATCTGAGTACGGAAGAAGTAAAAAAGATATGGCAACCCTTTCTGGACTGGGTGGCAAGCTCGCCGGCCGCTTATTCAATCGAGGGACAACCGATTCTTGGCAGTATGCCGGCGAGGCGTTGGTGGGACGTGGAGTGGAGGAAGCAGAACCATCAAGCAGTTTTTAATTTGGACCAGCGGCCCGGAGCGAGTTCAAACAACGCGTGGTGGACGGGAGATGCGGGGCAAGTCGCATGGTTCCTTTACGGATACGAATCGTTGTGGATGCCGGCGTCTCTGCTCGACGATGGTTCGCAGGAGCAGCTGGCGCAGGCGCTGTTTGCCGGCTCGCGCCACAAAGACATCGAGTTGCATTTCAACAAAGGCCTGGCGGGAGGGCCGCGCGAGGCGATTGAGGCGACACGCGATACGGCGACAAACCCCGGAGTGCTCAACGCGTTTGCGCTGGCCATCGTAGGCGACGCAGGCGGCGGATATCCGGGCGTGCGCGGCCATGAGCCAGATGTTGAGGCCGGACGAAAATCCGGGCAAGAGATCCATAAGTGCGTAAATGAATTGCGCGCGATCGTGCCAGATGACGGAGCATACGTCTCGGAGAGCAATTTTTTTCAGGAGAATTGGCAGCAAGCGTACTGGGGAAGCAATTACGCCCGGCTGGCGTCGGTGAAAAAGAAATACGATCCAACAGGATTGTTTTTTGTGCACAACGGCGTGGGCTCGGAAGAGTGGAGCGAGGACGGATTTGTGAGGAAAGGTAGGAGTTAATAGATCGTCTTGAACCAACATCATGGATGCAGCAGGTTAAGTTCGACAGGACGAACTCAACGAGGCAATATCATTTCCTCTCGAGTTCTACAACCATCAGAGACTGATGAAGAAGACGTCTTGAACCCTCAATGTGAATTCACAACTTCACGCAACGAATACTCGAACTTCCGACAGTTGAACAAGGGCAGACCGCATAGACTCTGAGCCGCAATGCAGTCACCTGCTCGTGAGTCGGATGTCGCTTCGTTCCTCGGAATGACAATCAGAAAGATTGTCAGTGAGTGAGCAGCTTGGGCAGATTCCAGTGCCGCCAGACGCTAACCACTCGTAACAGAAAACACACGACGGCGCCCAGGATGGTCATCAGCTTGGGACTTATCTTAAGCCGGAGGCCGGCGACCAGCACCGTGGCTCCCGCCAGTGCCGCGGTCGCGTAGACATCGGCGCGCAGAACGTTGGGGATTCGGGCCAGCAAGACGTCGCGTATCGTTCCACCACCGACGCTGGTTACACCTCCCATTAAAACCGCGATGAAGGGATTGATGCCGAAGTCGAGCGCCTTGGCTGCGCCGGCGACCGCGAACAACCCCAATCCGGCGGCGTCGAAAATGATAATCACCCACGGGGGAAGCTGGCTGACGAATTGGTAAAAGCAAAATACAATCCCGCCGCCGAAAAACGCAGCCGCCGGATATCGCCAATCGCGAATGGAACCCGGAGGGACTGCTCCGATCAGCAGGTCGCGAATAATTCCGCCGCCGAGTGCGGTGGCGAAGGCCAGCACCATGAGTCCTAGAAGATCGAGGTTGCCTTGAATGGCTGCCATGGCGCCCTCGACGGCAAAGACAAAAGTGCCCAGCAAATCGATGGTTAAGAGCAATCTGGCGGAGTCGTACTTGATGGATTCCTCGCCGTTCTACAGCTTCCTTTGTGATTCTGGCATTCTCAATCAGCAACCACAAAGGACGTGAAGGTACACAAAGGAAATCTTATTGCACGACCAGAGCAACCACGGTGCTTCGCGTCGCATTTCCCGACACGGCGTTGACCGTCACCGCATAGGTGCCCGCCGGAGTGCCCGTGGTGGTCGTTGTAGTCGAACTTGAGCCGCAGGCCGGCAGGAACATAATCAGGGCGAAGAGCCCGACCAACAATATCCCCATCACGAAGCACCGCTGGCGGGAGCGTTTGCCGCCCAGTCCAACGCCGAGGAGCGCCAGCCCGGACACCGGCAACAAACTAGCGTAGAACGGAAGCCTCGGACCGGTGCGATGGCGCAATTCGGTGGTGGTGGTTACGCGAGCCGTGGTGTTGATGATCAGCTGCGAACTCTGCGCGCCGGTATTGAGATTCGGAATGGGATTGTTGTTCCCGGGCAAACAGGTTGCGCCCGTAGGAAGGCCACTACCACAGGAGATTGAGACGCTATCGGGAAATCCGGTGTTCGCGCTTGGGGTGATCGTCGCGGTGTAGATCGCAGGCACACCGGCAGGAACTGTTGCCGCCGCCGGCGCCACCTTAATACTAAAATCATTCACCGTGACGCTGTTGCTCGAGGTGGCTAGGGTCAACCCTCCGACACCTGCAGAGGCACTGTTTCCCAAATTCACCGTCCCGCCGGCGATGGGCGGAGCCACAGGCGTCAGAATCACCGTGATGGTCGCGGTGGCAGCGGCGTTCAGAGAACCGATACTGCACAACACTGTCAGGTTGACGGCCGAGCCGCAAGTGCCCGGGCTCGCGGTCGCGGAAACAAAGGTCGCTCCCGAAGCAGGCAAGTTGTCGGTGAACGTGACGTTGTTGGTAAATTCGCCGCTGTTTGTAATCGTGTACGCGAAACTCACCTGGCTCCCCATACCAACGACGGTCGGGGTGGCAACGGGCGTCGGCATGGTCAAGTTCAGGAGGGGCGCAAGTTTGGAAACAAATGCATCGCTTGGTCCATCGAGGGCGCCCTGCGAAGAATTCCTCAAGGGGAATCCGCTGGACGAAGCTGTTTCTCCCGTTAGATAGCTGGATCCCTGGGGATCGAGCGCCAGGCCAGTGCCGAGATCCGCGCCGGTTCCTCCGAAATAGCTTGTGGTACTGGTTGGAACGCAGGTAGGAGTCGTAATCGGACTGCAAGTGGCGAGGGTGTCCACGCTGGCATAGAACGCGTCGCTGGCGCCGCCCCCGTAAGTCGCTTGGATGGGATTGCCGACGATGGGGAAGTTCGGCGAATTAGTCCAGCCAGTAATGCGCGCGGCGGAATTGTTGTCGACGCCGATGGCTGTGCCCACGTCGGTTCCCGCCCCGCCCAGATAACTGAAGTAGTTGAGAGGAAGAGGTACGGTGCCGCACGTCGAACCGGTACAAAGTACCCCAAGCTTGGCAACAAACGCGTCGATTCCGCCACCGTTTGCGGGTTGCAAGGCCGTTGTCCCGAGGGACCCGATGTTGAAATCGGTGGATGTTGTGGAACCCGTGACATACGCGTTGGGGCTCGAATCCACAGCGATGTCTAAACCCACATCGTCGCCCGAGCCGCCGAGATACGTGGAATAGATCAACTGCTGCCCCTGAGCGACATTCTGGCCGGGGTTGAGCTTGGCCACGAAGGCATCGAAGCCGCCCTCGTTGAGTCCTTGAAAGGCGTTGAGCAGGGGCATGTTGGTGAAATTTGTGCCCCCGGTAATGTAGGCATTCGAGTTGGTGTCGACGGCGACTCCGCCGCCGACAACCTGGCCGTTACTGGGACTGCTGCCACCGAAGTAAGTGGAATAGAGCAGGCTGGCGGCGCCACCGGCGTTCGGATCCACCTTGGTCAAAAAGAATTGATTCGTCGCCACCGATCTCAGTTGATAGGACCCCAGCGTCGAAGGAAATCCCGTGCCAAAGTCTGTGGACGTCGTGGTACCCGTTATGTAGGCGTTGCCTCCGGGATCGAGCGCCAAGCCTGAGGCGATATCGACGCCGTGGCCGGAAAGATAACTGGAGTACAACAGCGTGGTTGCCGTGGGATCGAGCTTACTTACAAATACGTGCTTGCCGCCGGTAACCGGCGTCGCCTGAAAAGCTGCGTTCGTTCCCTTGGTGGGGAAATTTCCCGAGGTGGTCGTTCCTGCGACGATGACATCGAGTCCGGAATCCACACTGACCCCGGCCGTGTACGTAACGCCGTCTCCGCCCAGGTATGTCGAAAAAAGAAGTGTGCCCACGGGACTGAACTTGGCGATGAAGGCATTGGCGAGTGCCCCGGTCGCCAAGGTAGGCTGGAACTTTCCGCCGGTTTGCGGGAAATCGGTCGAGGTGGTCGATCCCGCGACGTAGGCGTTGAAGGCCGGATCCACCGCGACCGCAGGGCAGCCCGGCGTGAAGGGAAGGCCGGTTATGAGCGAACAACTCTCCACCCCACGACCGCCGAGGTATGTCGAGTACGCGAGAACCGGGTCAATAATCAACGTCCGGCTGGGGTCGTATGGGCCTAGTTCAAAACCGACTTTGTCTTTGTTCTGGCCGCGCAGTTCGAAGCGGCCGTCGACGGTACGTTCCTCGGCTCCAAACCTCTGATAAACTCGCGGCGCCTGCAGCCGCACGGCACTTCCGCCGACATCGAGAACGAGATCTCCATTGGCTGCGATTTTCAGGCCGCGTGGACTATCGTTCTGGAAATTCTGAAACCTGAAACTCACCTGCCTTGGGTCACTGCCGGGCGCAACCTCGAAGTCATACTCCAGCCGCCCCTGGTTGCCGTAATACACCAGATCGATTCCGGGATAGACATTGCCGTAGCGCACCCGCGCGAACTGGGGAATATTACGATGCCACTTCGCGGGATCATTGCCGATGAAGTAATTGCTCTTCCCGGGGAGTTCGACGTCACCAACTGGTTCCACCGGGGAAGCGTCCCTTACCAGCTTCATGCTGATTGCGGAAGTGTTCGGATGTCGAGAACTCGAGGCGGGAGGTCGTAGCGCAAGAACCGCCTCATCCGCAGTGAGATATAGGCTGTAACCGCTGCCTCGAGCGAGGAATCGCACCCGGGAATCGGTCTGTCCGCGGTTTGGCTCGAACATCAGCGGCAGATGGTTGTACGTGGCCAGAACCTGTGAAGGAGAATGTGCTGACCGAACCGGAAAAAGACGTCGGGAATCTGCAGCGTCGGTAACCCCGGGCTTCGCCGCACCCGAACCCAATTTTAGGCCGAGGGTGCCAAGCATCATCAAGAACGTGATTGCCACGAGCACGCGGGTTCGCGAACAAGTCTTTCCCGACCGATGGCGATTCAATCTCACTGAACTCCTCCGATTTCCGCGATGTCTTTTTCCCGATTTCAGGGAGAGGAAGAAGAAACGGCGCACACACAGCACCCCGACTCGCGCCCGCGAAGCGGCTTGCCTACTTGTCACCCAAAATTAAGTGCAAAAGATAACTAACTACTTAAACATCTGACGGATAGCCTGTCAAGATGCGCGGCCTCAATCTGCGCCTCAATGTTCGTCTGATGCAGGGCATGCCAGCTTGAGATGCCGTATAGAAGCAGAAATGTGTCGCAGGTGTTTATGAGCGCTTACGTCGGTGCTCGGAGTCAACGACAGCGGACGGGGCGTTCGGTCTACGTGCAGCCATCGGGGTCTGCTGATGGTGCTATGGTGGTTCTCTGCTCGGAATAGGACGCACGGGCGAGGACGCTCGCGCCTACATTGTCTGAGGAACCCGGATGCCTCCTACGCTTGCGAACGGCAAGATTTGCTACATCGAGATGCCGGCCACCGACATTGCGCGTTCTGCCGAGTTTTATAAGCGAGTCTTCGGATGAAACATTCGGAAACGCGAAAATGGCAGCATCGCCGTTGACGACACTACCGGGCAAGTGAGCGGTACGTGGGTGCTCGGACGTCCGCCCGGCTCAACACCCGGCCTTTTGTTTTACGTCATGGTGGAGAGCGTCGCAGCTACGATTGACTCCATCATTGCTAATGGCGGCGAGATCGTGCAACCCATCGGCGCGGACGCTCCCGAAATTACGGCGCTATTCCGCGATCCGGGAGGAAACATGATCGGCCTCTACCAGCAGCCAAGGTAATCTTGTGACCAGTTAATTGGCGCTGGCGGCTTGCGCTTTTTGCATCAGGCGGCGGGCGTGGGTGATCAGGTCGGCCACTTCGAAGGGCTTTACCAGACTGGGGACGTTTTTTTCTTGCAAGAAGCTGCGGACTTCCGGCTCGGCGACGCTGGAGAAGGTGAATAAGAGATGCTTCTCCATGCCGGGACGGTTTTCTGCGAGCCACTTATAAACCTCTTGAGGGCTGCCATGCCCTTGGGCCTTGCCGTCGATGATGACGGCGTCGAATGATTGCTTTGGCAGGACAGATTTCATCTCTTCGGCGTTCGTTGCAGTGACGACCTCGGCTCCGGCTCCGGTCAGGACATCGCGCTCGAATTCGAGCACTGCTTCTTCGCTCTCAATCAGCAACACGCGTCCTGCGAGTGCCGCTTCGCGCCGGGCGGTCGGGGCCTGCTTCTCGGGGGCAACACTCTCTCCCGCTGATGGGAGGACCACTTCGATAACGCCTCCACCGCCAGTTTCGTTTCTGGCGTGGATTTGCCCGCCGTGTTCCTGAATGATTCCGTAGCAGATACTCAGGCCGAGGCCCGTGCCTTTACCTACGCCCTTGGTGGTGTAAAACGGTTCGAAGATGCGATGGGGTTCCGTGATGCCGGGGCCTGAATCCCTGAATTCGGCGTGGACATTGCCGTCCTTGGTGTAGGCCTGCACATTCAAAGTTCCACCGCGGCCTGCTTCGAGCATCGCGTCAACAGCGTTGTTGATAATGTTGAGAAACACCTGCTCCAGTTGATGGGGGTCGGCCGTGACCGCAGGCGCCGGAGCCTCGAATTCACGCTGCAATCGAATGTCATTCACCTTCAGGTCGTAGTCGCGCAAGGCAAGGGTTTCATCCAGCACTTTGCAGATGTCTACATGTTCCTTCACTGGCTTACGCTGCCTCGCGAATGACAACAGGCTTTGCACCACGCGGTGCGTCCGCTGCGCCTGTTTGAAGAGTTTGCTAACGAACTCGGCGGCGTGGTCGCTCAGCCCTTCGCTTTCGAGAAGTTGTGCGTAGCCGAGAATCGCGGTCAAGGGATTGTTGAGTTCGTGCGCGACGCCCGCGATTAGCTGACCCACAGCTGACATCTTCTCGCTCTGCAGCAACTGCTCCTGAGTCTTGCGCAAGTCTTCGTAGGCGCGGCAGGTTTCTTCGTAGAGCCGGACTTTCTCGATCGTGGTCGCCAACTGCCGTCCGATCGCGACCAGCAGATTTTCATCGTTGCTGGTGTAGACACGATTCTCGCGGCTGCTGATTCCCATCATGCCAATCGGGTTGTCCTTGCTCCACAGCAGAACCCAGATCCAGGAACTCAACCCGTCGGCGCGGATGAACTCGGCTACGAGCGGCGGAAGATGCGGGAGATATTCCGGGGTGATGACCTCGGTGCGGGATCGGGTTACAAGATCACCGAAGCCACCCTCGAACTGGACTTCGGACAGGCGGGCGCGATCGGCGCTGCGCTGCCCCCAGCCGGCACGACGGCGGAACGTGGTTTGATCGGCATCGCCCAGATAGATCGATCCGGTCTCGGCGCCCAGCAGCGAAATTACCTGGCGCAGAGTCAGGTTCAGGATTTCATCGAGATCGAAAGACTGAGTGGCGATTACGGCCATCGCGTTCAGCGCGTTCAGTTCGCGGTTGCGTTTTCGGATTTCGTCTTCGGCGCGCTTCTTTTCGGTAATGTCGAGCAGGAAGCCTTGGTAGCGCTCAATCTTACCGAGGGAGTTACGCGTGGCGAAGCTGCTCTCGAGGACCGTGATTGACACGCCGTCTTTACGGCGCAGTGTCATTTCAAAGTTACGAACGTAGTTGTGGGTCTCGATCTCGCGATGAAACGCGTCTGTTTGTTCTGCAGACGCGGAAAGTTCGGTGTCGAGGTCCATGGCCATCAAATCGGCGCGGGAGTCGTAGCCCAGCATGCGCACGAATGCGTCATTGCAATCGAGCAACTTGCCACCGGGCGTGGCGACAAAGACACCTTCCTGGGCCTGCTCGAAGATCATACGGTACTTTTCTTCCGCATCATGCCGGTCGGTGGTGTCGTGCACTACGTGGATCGTGCCCTTCTGGTGGCTTCCATGCTCGCTGTAGGACGACGTGGAAATCATGCAATTGCCGCCGAAGCACGGGTCTTGCGCTTCCTGAATGCCTTCTTCGGCGGCGACGCAGTAGGGGCATCCCGTCCACTCCCCTCTGCCCGGGAGCACGGCCTCGCACGCCTGGCCGATCACATCCGCCGGAGCTTGCCCCAGTCGCTGCAGCAGCGCCATATTCGCCTTCATGACGATGAAGTTGGCGTCGTGCACGAGCACCAGGTCCTGAATAGAATCAAAAGTATTCGCCCACTGGCGATGCGACCGCAGAATTTGTTCCACGAGACGGAGGTTCTCAACTGCCAGTCCCAATTGATGGGCGCTGGTGACCAGAAACTCCATATCATCTGGAGTGTAGGAGAAGCGGTGCGCGCTGCCCAACGACAGAGTTCCAATCACCGACTTCTTCCCCAGTACCGGCAGCATGACTACATGGTGAAAGCGCTCCCGCTTCAGATGCGGACGAGTGCTGTCGGCCGCACTGGCGGTTTCAATTACCATGGGCACAGTTTCGGCGATCATGCCCTTCAGGGATTCATCCACCGGGACAGAAAAGCGATCACGAACGTAGTCCGAGGAAAGGCCAATCTGCGTGGTGAGGACCAGCTTCTCACCCTCGAGCAATCGGAACCATGCGGCTTTGGCTCCCATCAGAGTCTTCAACTCTCCGAGCGCGGTCTCGGTCATCGGTCCGTGTTGCTGCGAACGCGTAATCGTTGTAGTCAGAGCATTGAGCACGCCCAGGCGGCGAACCCGCATTCTGGAGTCGTCGAAGACCATCAGCAACATGCTGAGGCCAAGAAGCAAATCGGCGGCGAGACTGAATCCCGGTGGCAGGTGCACGTTCACCGGCGCCCAGTCGAGGTGCATCGCCAGCAAAGTGAGACTCAAGAGCCAGGGGCCAATCTCCCAGCGCGCCCAGCGAAAGCGTATTAGTTGAAGTGCAGCGCCGAAAGTAACGACCCGATAGGAAACCTCGAGCACTACGCGCAGAGCGAACGAATCCGGCCACCACAAGGCTCTTACCGCCGCGTAGGCGACGACTGCGATAGAAAATGCCAGCAGCGGCACCAACACTTTGCGGGCATGGCTGTAGACGAAAACCGCCGCCGAAAACATGCACAGCGCGAGCACGAACTGGGATTGAGAGATGGCTACCGCGTAGCGCGAGTTCGGGTCAACGCCGGGGTGATGAATGGTCCAATTGGAAACAAAGTACGCCAGCCAGCCCAGAATCCAGATCAGCAGATAACGCTCGCGAAAGGTGCGAAAGACCAGCAGGCCTGCCGCCAGGATGACCAGCGCGGCTGATTCCACCGCCACGAACTTCGGAACCGCGAGGTCCGCTACGGCATACCAGGCAAATAAGGCAGAATTATTCATCGCGAAAAGGGGCAGAGCGCACCTTTCTTAATAACATGGCGACCCCCGCAGCCGATGAGCTTTCCCGTTCGTGATTGTTACTTTGGGAACTTCGAGTTTAGAAACGCCTAATTCAAGGAACTCCAAATCCGGGTGGATTTCGCGGTACACTAGCAAAACCATGCCATCTGAGCGCATCCTGGTCGTCGACGACGAAGACCCTATCCGCGAAATTGTCTGTTCCATGCTCGCGGCCGCCAACTATAAGACCCGGCAGGCATCTTCTGGGCTCAAGGCACTGGCCATACTCGATGCCGGCGAGGAATTCGAACTCATGCTTTCCGACCTCATGATGGCTGATCTCGACGGAATTGGCCTGCTCGAACGCACCAAGGAGGGTTATCCGGATATGCCCGTGGTCATGGTGACCGCGGTTCACGATATTTCGGTTGCCCTGGCTGCAATTCGCAACGGCGCCTACGACTACCTGCTAAAGCCTTTCGAGCGCGAACAACTCCTGGCTACGGTGCGGCGTGCGTTGGAGAATCGCCGCCTCAAGATGGAGAACCGCAAGTATCAGACCGAACTCGAAAGCCTGGTTGATGCCCGCACCGAGCAATTGCAGAATGCGATGGCGAACCTCGAGCGTTCCTACGACATCACGCTGGAAGCCCTGGGCGACGCTCTGGACTTGAAAGACGCTGAGACCGAGGGCCACTCGAAGCGCGTCACCGCGTTCACCATTGCCATCGCTCGCGCCATGGGATTGCCCAGAGATCAGATCGCGGTCATCGCGCGTGGCGCCTTTCTTCATGACATCGGGAAGATGGCCATCCCCGACGCCATCCTGCGCAAACCTGCCAAGTTGGACCCCGATGAAGTCACCGAGATGCGGGAACACCCCTACCGCGGCTACCAGATGCTGAAGAAGATTCCCTTCCTCACCGAGGCGGCGGCAATCGTCTATTCGCATCAGGAGTTCTTCGATGGTACCGGCTATCCGAGAAAATTAAAGGGCGAAGACATTCCGCTTGGAGCCCGCATTTTCGCAGTCGCGGATACTCTGGATGCCATCACTTCCGACCGTCCCTATCGCAAAGCGCGGACGATCGCCGAGGCGCGGGAAGAAATCAAGATCTGGTCCGGACGTCAGTTCGACCCTGAAGTCGTGAAGACATTTCTCGAGATGCCGGAGAATATCTGGGCTGATCTGCGCAAGGATATTGACACTCAGACTAGTCGCTTCGCTTATACGGCCGCCAAGACTTTGTCCTCGTCAGGCTAGCATGTGGAGCGTGTTTCACCACGAAAAACCCGCGCAATGCCGCCGTTCTCTGCAAGGTATCCGGGGCCTGACGTTCTTCTATTAGTTGACACACTGGCGTATAACTTTTCTTGGTGTTTTGCGGGAGGCACGCTATGAAGGCTGCTGTCAGTTTGCTCGTGTTTTTGCTTTTTTCTGCCGGACTTGCGCTTGGGCAAGATCGTCCCACGATCACGGCGCAACCGAACAGCGTCGTAGTTGGAGCCGATGGCAAATTCGAGGCGAACCCTGACACCGCTCTGGTGCAATTCAACATCTCGGCGCAGGAGGACACTTCCCGCGCTGCCTATGACAAGGCTTCGAAAGCGGCCGAACAAGTACGCCAGATTCTGCGCTCCAATGGCCTTGAACCCACGGCAGCGCAGATCGGGTATTTCTCCATTGAGCCCGTCTACGATTACACCAAGGCGAAACGCAAACTAGTCGCCTACCGGGTGAATGTGAGCGTGTCCCTGAAGCTGAAGGATTTTACGAAGATTGCCCCGATCGTGCAGCAATTGTCGGATGCAGATGTGAGCGACACTCAATCCATCAGCTACATGCTGGACGATATCGACGCTGCCAAGGCAAAAGCTGTGGAGGACGCCTACCGCCGAGCGCACGCATCAGCCGAAGCCCTGGCTCATGCCAGTGGACGGACTCTGGGTGAGTTGTCGTATGCCTCGGTGGATACTTTCGAAAACGTGCGTCCGATGCCGATGCAGCCGATGATGAAAATGAGCGCGATGGCGCAAGCTGCGCCCGCTCCGACGGAAGAATTTAGCCCGCAAACGACTTCCGTGACGGCTCATGTGAATGCGATGTTTGTGCTGAAATAGCGTTACCAAAGACCCACCGCCGGTATTGATCTAGCCTCTGTACCAACCGCATCTGGAGCCCGGGCGGCGGGCTCTTTAGACTCTCCCAGATAGGAACCGCGGCGCGGTTCTTCACAGGTCTACTTCAGTAACAGGATCGGGTTGCACGGGCGAGGAGCCAATCGGTTCTATGCAAATGCAGTCGATCAACTCACACACTAGTCCACTCTTCAACCTTGTAAACTACATCCCGCTGGCGGCAACGGTGGTTACGTGTTTCCTCAGCGTGATTCTCGCCCGCGCCACGCTGCGCTACGCCGAGGCCGCCGACAAAGGTCTGGCCCTGGCCCGCGAGGAATTTGAGCGTGAATGGTCGCCGGAACTGCACATCAAGCTGGAGCGGCTCTCCGCTTCCGAAACGCGAATCGTTGTCACCAATCTGGCCAAGATTTCGGTTTTGCTCCAACTCATGCAGTTGCGGAAGATTTCCCACGCAGTGCCGTTTGAACGCTGTTTCCTGAACGATCCCCTGGTCGGCGGCATGAGTTGGACGCAGGACATCGGGAAGCGCCTTGTGGTCTGTACGGGGCCGGATTTTCAGGGCCTGATCGCGGCCTCGGTGACGTTCTATGCCTCGGGCCGCATGTTCCGCACCGACTGGTTCCGCTTTTACATCGAAGTTGACGACGGACGCATCGTTCGCGTGAACCCGACCAATGTCCCTGCCCGGCGGGTGCGGGTGCTCGAAAACCGCAAAGGACCGGAACGACGACGGGAATTTGCTCAGGATGTAACCGCAGGCGTTGCCGCGAGCAAGCATCCAGTAAGCTGATCATTTCGCATATAACTGCTCTTACTGCAATTGCATGAGCCGCAGTTTGCCGATTTTGCAACAACTGAGTTGAGTGGCACTAGTTGCTAGTGGTTTTCCACACTTGGACAGCCCATACCACGCCACTGCGAAGCTCTAGATACACGGTGTTCGACGACGTAAAAGGTTCGTTGCGGACCGTCTCTTGATGTTCGTGATCAAAGATCAGTGTATTGCGATACTTGGCGGTAGGCGTACCGAGACACCCGAGCACGTCCGATTCGGTTAAGCCGATGGCAAGCCGAACAGGCAAATCGATCTCAACATCTTGCGTCAGGCATCGAGAATCTAGAGTTGCCTTTTCAGCCATTCGTTGCCAAGCAAAGCCATCGACGTTGCCACTACCCATTTCACTACTTTCGAGCCAGAGCACCCATCTGCCCTTCGCATCTGAGCCGTGAAAGCAGAGCCATTGAAGCGCTTCATTCGCATCCCCGCGTGACCCGATGACTCCGCCAAGATTCTTCTGAACGTCATTGAGCGGCGTCTCCTCGAGAATGATCTGCATCTCTGCTACCCGAAGTTTCGTGATCATCTCTTTGGAAACCGTCGCCTGCGGAAGCCTGTCTGGAAGGTCGAGAGTGGGCGGTTGCCATATGCCAGCGGACTGAGCAAACGCAGCCGATGTGATAGCGAGCAACGCAGCTATGACGATACCGCGCATGCCTAATTCTAGAACACCCCAAGGCAAGGTACTGTTGTTACCAGGCGATAAAACTCTTTGAGGCGCATCCGGCTGATCCCTCACGGCTGCGAAGACGAGTACGCCCGCGTGGTCGTGGGCACGCGGCTGGCATCAAGAGGAACGTCGCGCTGGATGACAATCTCCAAAGTTGTGCCGGCATCCAGCTTCACATCGTTTCCTCGGGTCAACATAGCGATTGCAGTTCCAACCGCGCCACCAACGCCCGCGCCGATCAACGCGCCTTTGCCACCGTTGCTCAGACCGCCGACCACTGCGCCCGTGCCCGCGGTCGTCGCCACCGTCCCCACTTTCTGGCCGGTCTGGCTGTCGGAGCGGATCGTACCCTCTTGATCCCCAACCGTCGCCTTGTCGACTCCCGGCGCGTTTTCCACCGAACCTGGCAGAAGCACGGTGTAACCGCTGGGATAGATCAGCGTGGTGAAGTGCATGAGAACCTCCGCGCGACCTTTGACCCGCCCTCCACGCTGGATGTGGCTGATCCTTCCTTGCACATAGGTGCCCGCCGGAATCACCACTCGGTTATTCACTACGACCGGGAATGTGGTCTCCGCGTAGACTCCGTCTCCCTCGTGCGTTCCCTTGCTCGATACGGCATGCTTTAGCTCAACCGGGAACTTGGTTCCTGCGGGAATTGTCAATCCGGCCGTGGGATTGGCAGTCGTCGTGGCAGTGGAGAGGCTGGCGGGTGCGGCGGTAGCGGCGGTGGGAGCGCCGGGGTCTGGCTTAGGCGCGGGATCGGACTGAGCCGAGACTGAAGCCGCCAAAACCAGCACTGCCACTATGATCCGCATAAAGCACCTCTTCTAAGACATACGCCCGATGCAAATACGATGCAAGAACGATGGAGAAAGTTAGTCGCCGCGTCGAGAGCTAGGCTTTACCGCGCCAGCCGCCTGAGTTCATTCTCTCTCACATTACCCATGTATTGAGACTGCAGCTTCTGGGCGCAAAGCTCCCCACAGACGTGCAGGGTGCCTTCGCGAGCGGCTATCTCTTCATCCCACGGACACAAGTAAAGCAGCGGCCGGTTGTATTCGCCGAAGGAAGTCCACATGAGCCACCAGCGGTCGGTCGAGTGCTTAAGAATTCCGCAGTTGGGGCCGGCACAGCGATAGAAGTTATTGGCGATCGGGAACTTGGAGCTGGCAGCATGCATCACAGGGAACCTCATCCTGGGTGACAGGGTGCGAATTAGGCGCACCTATTCTAGCCAATATAAGGACATGGCGCACCCTCGAAAACGCAGCCACCTACGTTTTCTACGGTTGAAACGTGGCATGCAGCGTTCCGGCCATACTGTAGAAACATTGCTTGCAACATTTCTGGCGACACGGCTTCGCGCGTGATTTGGACTATGTTCACTTGTAGATCAGATACTTCTGCCGCAGCTTTTCGAACTTCTCCAGCGGCTCGCGCCAGTCTTCCGCAATGCGTTGCGGATCTTCGCCTTTAGCGACGGCGTCGTAAACCGACTGATTCGCGAGAAGTTCGATCATGCGCTCCATTTGAAACTGTTCGGGATAAAGTTTGCGCAGCGCGGAGGCCAATTCGACACCCAACTCCGGCGCATCGAAGGCGTTGCGTTCGATCAGAATGATGTTGATCCCTTGACATTTCTGTCCTGCATGCGTGCTTGCGCTCGGAGTAAAGCTGACGGGCACGAAGCGCACTCCGGAAATGTTCCGCGCATTCAAATATTGCGCCAGTTCCCGAGCGTTGATCCAGGGCGCGCCCAGCAATTCAAAGGGAGTGTCCGTACCTCGTCCAACGGAAACATTAGTGCCCTCGACCAGCGCCACTCCGGGATACAACGTGGCTTCGGTGAGGCTGCGAAGGTTCGGCGAAGGATTGACCCATGCCAGCCCGGTCGAATCGTACCAGTCGCCCCGCATCCATCCCCCTGAGGGAACAATCTGTAAGTGGGCATTGATGCCACGTTCGCTATTAAACATTTTCGCCAGCTCGCCCATGGTCATGCCATGACGAATAGGGACGGAATCATAGTTGGTAAAGCTCTCATGCCCCGGCTCAGGGATCGGCCCTTGCACGAAGGATCCGGTAATCGGATTCGGGCGGTCCAGCACGATGATTTCGATTCCCGCCTTGGCCGCGCCTTCCAGAAAATATCCCAGTGTAGTTTCGTAGGTGTAGAAGCGCGCCCCGGCGTCCTGAATATCGACTACCACTGCATCGAGCGTTTTCAATACGTCGAGCGGTGGCCGCCGCGCCGCATCCGTTCCACCGTACACGCTGTAAACCGGAATTCCCGTTGCCGCGTCTTTTGAATTGCCAATGTCGGTCGTATCCAGGCTGCCCGTCACTCCATGCTCCGGGCTGAAGATCGCCTGCAGCGAAACCCCCGGGGCCTGAGACAACACGTCAATGGTGCGGCGCCCCTGCGAATCCACTCCGGTTTGATTGGTCAGCAGTCCAATCTTTTTCTTTCCCGTTGCCGCGCGCACGAGGTTAAAATCGTGGGCCTCCAATACATCGATTCCCGTCAGCACCGATCCATTACGGGTCGCGACTCGGCGCGCTGCGGTCTGCGCTTCGTTGTATCCGGTGATGCTCTCCCATCGCAGTTTGTCCTTTTCTGCCACGGTCAGCGGCAAGGCCGCTGCTACGGCGGTAGCGATCTTCGAACGCAAAGCAATCGCACTTCCCTTCCCCCGAGGATGCACAGCGTTGGTCAGAATGATGATGAAAGTCCGCGTTGTAGGGTCGATCCACAACGAAGTCCCAGTGAACCCGGTATGACCATACGAACCGACCGGTAAAAGATCCCCGCGATTACTGGAAAACGGCGAATCAATGTCCCAGCCAAAACCGCGCAAAACTTGCGCCGTCGGCGGCTGCTGCGGCGTGGTCATTTTCTCGACCATCAGCGGAGATAAAACCGGACTGCCATTCAATAGAGCCTCGGCATATATCGCCAGATCGTCCGCCGTCGAAAACACGCCCGCATGCCCCGCAACCTCGCTCATCCGTCGCGCCGTAGGATCGTGGACCACTCCGCGCAGCATCTTGTCGTGTTCGTCATACTGCGTGGGCGCAATCTTCGGGATCCAGGATGCGGGAGGCAGAAAGCGGGTATGCGTCATCTTCAACGGAGCAAAAATATTCTTCTGGCAATAGGCATCGAGCGACATCTCTGACACGCGCTCTACCAATGCACCGAGCACAATAAAATTTACATCGCTGTACAGGAATCGCGATCCCGGGGGATAGATCGGCTTCTCCTCATACGCCATGTGCACTGCCGTTTCCCAACCTTCCCACGACTGTGCCAGATCGAGATCTTCGGGCAATCCCGAGTAATGCGTGAGCAGCTCGCGAACCGTAATTTCCTCTTTGCCGTTCTCCGCGAACTGTGGAAGATATTTCGCCACTGGCTCGTTGAGGCGAATTTGGCCTTTCTCCACCAGTTGCATAACCGCCGGAGTGGTTGCGACCACTTTGGTGAGCGAAGCGACATCGAAAATCGTGTCTAACGTCATGGCTTCGCGCTGGGGTTCGAGTGCCCGTTCACCAAACGCCTTCCGATAAATTACCTGGTCATCGTGCCCGACGAGCACTACTGCACCCGGAATCTGCTCATCGAGGATGGCCTGCTGCACAATGCGATCGAGCACACCGAGGCGAGCAGACTGCGCAGCGATCGCCTGCGCGGAGGCAAGCACAGATAGCCCACCCAGAACAAAGACAATCGGGAAAAATCCCTGGAAGAACCATCGGAGGAGCGAATTGTGGCTCATGTTGCGGATACTCTGACTCTACACAAGCTCAGCAACCCACTCAACAAACCGAAGTAAGGGGTACCCTCTCTGCCAAATCAAATCGAGGACGAGCATCCCGCCCTTCCACGCCCGCTATAAAATGCAGGAAGCTTGAACCAGTGTGCACAAACGCAGCAGGTGAGCTTCGATCTCGGACCGCAGGGGTGTCCTGCAAAGAGTGCTCACACTCTTCTGACTTCCATGTCCAGGGAATCCAAAACAGGCTCGCTTTCGCATCTGTCACTGCAGACTTTTTCGGTTGACATCGGTGCAATCTCGAAATGATCGAGAGTACGGGCGGTAACCCGTGCATTTGCAATACTCCGCGGAAACTCCAACGGAGCCCCACTTCAAGCGTATGCTGGAATCATGGCTTATCTCTCGGAACACCTCTCCCGCCTTCGTCACGAAATCACCGATCTGAGCAACATGAATGTTCTGTATTCGCAACAGCGCGAGCACAGTCTGATTGAGCGAACAGCTTCGGATGTGCGTGAAAGCCGTCTGGTGCAGATCAAGCAGGAATTGTCGAAGATGCGCAACCGTCCGGACGACACTGCCGTCTGGTGGGGAAAGTCGCGCAAGCCGGTCCGCGCGGCTTAGCTCCAATCGTCGCACCTATCGGGTCACGCGGGAGGGTACGCTTTTAGACGCCAATCGATCCTAAGAGAACTGAGGCCATGGTGTATTATGACGTGGCTTTGTACCCTACTTATACAGTTGTCCGCGTAGGTTTATTCTGCGTCGCCGTCACGTTCTGGGTTCTCTACGTCCGCGAGATCCTGTTCAGGTCGGGAAGAATTCGAACGCAGTGGCTAAAGAACGGGCTTGCTAACCTGGCGTTTTTAGTGCTTATCGCCGTCGTCTCGTACTTGTTCTTTCTTTTGCTGAGCGGCGTTCAGTTCATCCGTCATCACTAGCGCTGGGGTTTGATCAGTCGAGCGGTTTTTGTCCAGTTGTCACAGCGTACGGGACCGCGCACCGTATGGCACGCGATCCCTGCATTTCTACGCCGCAGCTTTGTTTGTGGATTTATTCGCTCCCGCCTCGCGGGCGATGTCCAGAACGATCCGGCCATTGACCTTTCCCTGCTTGAGCCGGTCAAAGATGTCGTTGATCGAGGCCAGCGGTTGCTGTTCGATGGTGGCTTTCACCTTGCCATCAGCGGCAAACTGCAGTGCCTCCTCGAGGTCTTTGCGAGTACCGACAATCGAGCCCCGCACGGTCTGTCCATTCAGCACCAGATCGAAAATGGAGATGGGGAATTCGCCCGGAGGCAAGCCATTCAGAACGCAGGTTCCACCGCGGCGAAGCATGCCAATCGCCTGTTTGAACGCAGGCAACGATACGGCCGTCACCAGCACACCGTGCGCACCTCCAATCTTCTTCTGAATTGCCTGAACCGGGTCTTCCTGCTTCACATCGACGGTGATGTCGGCGCCGAGGCTCCGCGCTAACTGCATTTTTTCAGGTCCAATGTCGATGGCGGCAACGTGCAATCCCATGGCTTTTGCATATTGGACGGCAACGTGCCCGAGTCCGCCCACGCCCGAAATGACCACCCACTCTCCGGGACGCGCCTGGGTTTGTTTTAGTCCTTTGTAAGTAGTAACGCCGGCACAAAGAATCGGCGCCGCATCAACGAAGGATAGCTTGTCGGGAATTCGGCCCAGGTAGTCCGCATGGCCCAACGCATATTGAGCAAAGCTGCCATTCACGGAGTAGCCTGACATTTCCTGCCCTTGGCAGAGGGTCTCCCAGCCGGTCAGGCAAAATTCACAATATCCGCAAGCGCTGTGCAACCATGCGATTCCCACCCGATCCCCTTCCTTCAAATGCTTTACGCCAGGGCCCAGAGCGGCGACGAAGCCCGCGCCTTCATGGCCCGGGGTGAAAGGCAATGTGGGTTTAACCGGCCAATCGCCCTCAGCTGCATGCAGATCCGTGTGGCAGACGCCGCTGGCAGCAACCTCGACCAGCACCTGTCCTGGCCCAGGAGTTGGAACAATCACTTCCTCGATTTTTAGCGGTTCGCCAAAGTTCTCAACGAATGCCGCTTTCATAGTCTTTGGCATGAGATGTCTCCTTAAGGAGCCGGCTTTATTGGACCGCGTTGCAGTCTGCCAGCGCCCCACAATCAATGAACGTCATGATCGAGGATTTCCGGCTTTTCTGTATGTGACGAAGCGCACACGCATATGTGCGAGGCCGCACACGTTCTAATTGACGGTGGCTATTTTGATGTCTTGCGTGTACCAACGTACAATGGTACCATCATGGCATGGCACACGATAAAGCATCACCCGCATTCGTCGAAGTCGAACGCGTGCAAACCGGCGTGCGGCTCGAAAAACGCATGTTGAAAGTGTTGAAGGCGATTGCCGAACTGAAAGACATGTCTCTTGGCGATCTGTTGGAAGGAGTGGTACTGCACGCTTTCGAGGGGAAGGCGCCGTTTTCCACGGAAACACTGAAGGAGATCGAGCAATTCAAGAAGATTTATGGCATGACGTTGAAGGCCTCCGATAGCCATCAACTAAAGGAGAGAAGGCGATGAAGCCGGGCATACTGATCGTGCTTGCACTGGGAGTGCTGGCCTTGCTGGCATTTCTTTATCACCGCCACTATCGTGCCGCGTCGACCGGGCCGGTGGCGCATGTCCGCAACGAATTCGAATTTACCGTCCACGCTCCTTACCGGACTACCGCGCCGCTGTTCGGGCCGGAGGGAGAGCGTGTCTGGGCGAGCGGCCATTGGGATCCGCACTTTCTGTACCCGCAACCCGCTGTGGATACTCAAGGCGCCGTGTTTACCATCCGCCACGGCCACCATCGCGCTTACTGGGTCAATACATCTTTTGAAATAGACGCCCGGCACTTCCAATACGTGTACTTCATTCCCGAGGCCATGGTCACGGTCATTGATGTCCGCTTTTCAGAGCTGGATCCAACCAGCACGAAGGTCAACGTTGCGTATGAGCGCACCGCTTTAACTCCAGATGGCAACGAGCACGTAAAGGAACTAGGAGACTCGGATCGCGAAAACGGAAAAGAGTGGGGCACAGCGATTAACGATTACTTGACGAAACAAAAGGCGGATCAGTGAGAGGAGCTCCGGGTGGCGTGCCTCAGCGGCCCGGCCGCCTCAAGCCCGCTAACGAGCGTTGAGGCGGCGAGCTGTAAAGGTGTTATTTGTAGGTTGCTTTGAAACCGATACCGCCGAACGAACCGGATCCATAACGTCCTACGATTACGCCCTTGTCATTGAGACCGTCAGCGCGAGTCGTGCCGCCTGGATCGACTACGTCGTAATACTTGCCAGCGTGAAGCAGCCAGCCTTTTTCCGCGCCGGTCGAATCGTAGTAGGTGCCGTCGATGTCACCCGTGTTGCTGGGTGTGTGGACGATAGTGCCGAGTCCACCTTGCGCATTCGGGTTGTTAATCTTCTTGAATGTCTTGCCCGTAACCAGGAAAGAATCGAAATCGCCAGCCGAGTTCGTCGCATATACGGTAATCTGGCCTTTATTGGTGATGCCCCAGGCTACTGTATTGGTTTCGCCCTTCACGTCTATGGTCGTATACTTGCTTCCTATCTTGGAAAAGCCATGTGAGGCGCCGTTAGAGTCGAAGTACAGCCCCACAACGTCTCCCTTGTCGTTGATTCCTGTAACCTGCGTCCCAGATGCTTTGGGAAAATTGATGTCTGTGAATTTTCCCTTGCTCCAGGAAAAGCCGATGTCTACGCCGTTGGTGTTAGTGCACCAGCCCACGGCCGTGCAAGTCTTATTGAGGCCGTAGAAACTTACGCCCCCAGTCCCAGCAATCGACTGACATTTCTTGTAGTCAACGGGGGTGGTTGGGCTGCCATGGATCATAGCATGCTGAACCCCGTTGGCATCCACGTAATCTCCGGCGATGGTCCCAGAGTTATTGACCCCGTAAGTGTCGGTCTCTAGGGCCGTCTTAGTGGCGTGGACGTCTGAGAACAAGAAGGTTAAGGGTGGCGCCGCCGCGATACCTACGGCGACAAAGGTTAGAACTAGCGATACTCCCAGAATGGACCTTTTCATGGGTTTCTCCTCCTAGAGAAAGTCGTTGCAACTCTCCCTGTCAGCCAGTCCGCAACCATGAACCTTGTTTGAGTTGCGCAGGCCCGGCCGCCTCAAGCCCGGTTACGAGCATTGAGGCGGCGAGCTGCAAAGGTAATTATTTGTAGGTTGCCTTGAAGCCAGTACCACCGAACGAACCCGACCCGTAGCGTCCCACGATTACACCCTTGTCATTGAGACCGTCAGCGCGAGTCGTACCGCCTGGATCGACTACGTCGTAATACTTCCCAGCATGAAGCAGCCAGCCTTTTTCCGCGCCAGTCGAATCGTAGTAGGTGCCATCGATCTCGCCCTTGAGGGTTGGCGCAGGAGCGTGCATAATCGTGCCCAGTCCGCCCTTCGCCTTCGGGTTGTTCATTTTCTTAAAGGTTTTTCCGGTTACGACGTAACCATCGAAGTCGCCCGCCGAATTCGTCGCGTACACGGTGACCTGGCCGGCATTGTTGACTCCCCAGGCGACTGAATTGGTTTCGCCCTTCACATCGAGTGTCGTGTATTTGGCACCCACTTTCGAGAAGCCATGCGAGGCGCCAGCCGAGTCGAAGTACAGGCCTACGACTTCGCCCTTGTCGTTGATTCCGCTAGCTTGCGTTCCGCTAGATTTCGGGTACTTGACGGCAGTAAATTTCCCACCGGAGTAAACAAAAGCAATGTCCACACCGCTGGTGTTTGTACACCAGCCGGCAGCCGCGCCAGCTTTGTTAACGCCGTAGAACGAGATGCCGCCGGTCCCGGCAATAGCCTCACAACTCTTGTTATTTACCGTGGTTAACTTTTTCCCGGCGAGGATCATACCGTGCTGAACGCTCTTGGCGTCCACATAGTCTCCAACGATGACGCCAGCGTTGTTGACCCCGTAAGTGTCCGTCTCAAGTGCCGTCTTGTTAGCGAGGACATCGGAATAGGTGAAGGTTAACTTTGGCGCCGCCGCGATTCCTACAGCGACGAACGTTAGAACGAGCAATACACCAAGCATGAACCTTTTCACTGATTTTCTCCTCCTGAGAGAAATTTGTTGTGATTCGTTCCCGCCGCCGGCACCAAACCAGGACAGGTAATAAACGCGAACGGCATCTTTCCACATTAAGAAAATCGAGCTTCGCTACATTCGGACGGATGCCTACGGCCCGCACCGCCCGAAACACCAAAGACAACACCACAACCGTAGAAAAGCCCGTTCAAGACCGAGTCCGGGCGCCCCTACAGCTCACGCGAAGAACGTTTCCAAACCGCGCGACCGTGGCGGAAAGTCGCGATGCGGTCGAGGCCGCCCATTATCATTCCCTTGGGGGTGGCGGTCAAGATGAAAGGTTTTGCACTTCCAGGAGTTATCCGCGCTTTGGTTCTTCGAGGGTGCTTTGGTTAACTCTGCTTCTGTAACCGCAAATCTTGTCCAGTCATCTCTTTTGGTTGCTCGATTCCCAGCATGCCCAAGATTGTCGGAGAAATATCACGCAGCGACCCTCCGGGCTTGAGCGTGAACTGCTTGCTGTTCTCTGAAATCACGATGAACGGGACCGGATTCGTCGTGTGCGCGGTATGCGGGCCCCCGGTTACGGGATCGATCATCATTTCGGCATTGCCGTGGTCGGCGGTGATCAGCATTGCGCCTTCCTTGGCGCGAACCGCCGGCTCAATGCGCCCAAGGCAGGCATCCACGGTTTCTACAGCTTTCACTGTAGGTTCGATTTTGCCGGAGTGTCCGACCATGTCAGCGTTGGCAAAGTTTACGATAATCACGTCGAAAGTTCCGTCTTCGACTGCCTTCACCACGCCATCGGCGATCCCGGTGGCGCTCATCTCTGGTTTCAGATCATAAGTGGCGACTTTCGGCGAGGGCACCAGCAATCGGTCTTCACCGGGGAATGGCTGTTCCACGCCTCCATTGAAGAAGTAGGTGACGTGGGCATATTTTTCCGTTTCGGCCACGCGCAGGTTGCGGAGATTCATTTGCCCCATCACGTTGGCGAGGATGTTGTTCATCGACTCCGGTGGGATGACGACGGGCAGGCTGAACTGTTTGTCATACCGGGTCATGCAGACATAGTGCAGATTCCTGGGGACACGGTCACGGGGAATCGTGGCGTCGAGATCATCAGCTCCGGGGAGATCGCGTCCGGCTTTCTCGTTAATACCGCTATTGCGGGTGAGCGCGCGAGTAATCTGGCGAACCCGGTCGGCGCGGAAATTGAAACAGATGCAGGAGTCTTCGTCGCGAATCGTGGCCAGCGGCTCACCTTTGTTGTCGACGCAAACGAAAGGAACGATGAACTCGTCGGTCACTCCTTTGTTATAGGACTCTTTGACGCCTTGTACCGCGTCGACGTACTTCGCAGCTTCACCGTTGCCATAGACCATGGCGTTGAACGCCTTGGCAATGCGCTCCCAGCGCCGGTCGCGGTCCATGGCATAGTAGCGGCCGTTCACGCTAGCAACCTTGCCAGTATTGTATTCACGCATCTTCTGCTGGAGTTGTTCGAGGTAGCCAGCTCCATTGGTGGGCAGAGTGTCCCGACCGTCCATGAAGGCGTGCACGAATACGCGATCAACCCCATTTTCCTTCGCCATGCGGAGCAGCGCGTAAAGATGGGTTTGATAAGAGTGCACGCCGCCGTCAGAGAGTAACCCAAACAAATGCAGACGGCGGCCGCCGCTGCGGGCATTTTTCATGGCCGCAAGCAGAACCGGCTGCGAGAAGAACTCGCCATTCTGGATCATCAACTCGATGCGCGTGCTGTCCATGTGGACGATACGTCCCGCGCCGATGTTGAGGTGGCCAACTTCACTGTTGCCCATCTGACCGTCGGGCAATCCAACGTAGGGACCGCTGGTGTAAATCAAGGTGTTCGGATACTCGCGTAGAAGGCGGTCGTACGTGGGCTTGCGGGCGAGCGCAATGGCATTGGCCTTGGTCTCGGCGCGATAGCCCCAGCCGTCAAGGATGATGAGGACGAGAGGTTTGGGACGAGTCATTTTTGGAAAAGTTCCAGTTCCAACTCCGAGCGTTCAATGTTCAGGTAAGCCGCCACATCGGAGAGAATAGCGTTCAGAGTTCCAATTCGTAAACTCCCATGTGCGGGGATCGTTAAGTGGTGTGCGTGACCGCGAACGCCAGACTGCAATCGAATGTGACTGCCCACCTGGCGAGTAACCTCGTAGCCGTATCGCCGGAGCAATTTGATGAGTTCGTGACCGGAAAGATCACGAGGCAATCTCAAGCGGAAATAACCTCGTCTTTCACCATGTGCAGGCGAATCACCGGCGGTGCCTTGCCCTCGTCAAAATGGCAGCGAACCGCCTCCCGCACGTTCAGCTTTAACTCATCCATGGTGTCCGCTTGGGTGAAAATAGAATAGCCAAGGGCACGAGCTTCGTAGCCGCCTTCCGGCGATTCTTGTACGGAGAAAATGATCTCAGTTTCCGGCATATTCCGCGATCATTATACTCTGGCGCCTAACAACCCGTGGTGCAAGTCCGGATTCGTAAGCCAAAACTTCTGCGGTATCCACAGACTTTGTTTGTAGAATCGGCGCATGGCGATGGGGACGCGCAAGCAGCGGGAGAAGCAAGAGGACATCTGGATCGCGCACGCCGAGTTGGCGTCGGCGCCGGGGCATTCGTTTTATCAGCGTTTGAATGAGCTGCTGGAGGCGAAGCGCTTCGACGAGTTTGTCGAGCAGCGGTGTGCGAAGTTCTATGCGGCCAAGTACGGGCGTCCGTCGCTGACGCCGGGGATTTACTTTCGTTCGCTGCTGATCGGGTATTTCGAGGGCATCGGGGCGGAGCGGGGGATTGCCTGGCGACTGGCGGACTCGCTGGCGCTGCGGCGCTTCGTGGGCATAGCGCTGGACGAGTACACTCCGGATCACTCGACCATCTCGCGCACGCGAAGATTGATCGACCTCGATACACATCGTGAAGTATTCAGTTGGGTGTTGGGCGTGCTGTCCGATCGCGGGCTGCTGCAAGGGCAGCGGATCGCGATTGATGCGACGACGCTGGAGGCGAACGCGGCGATGCGCTCGATTGTGCGGCGGGACACGGGGGCGAGTTACGAGGAGTTTCTGCGCGGGCTGGCGAAGGCGTCGGGCATCGCGACGCCGACGCGGGAGGACTTGGCGCGGTTGGATCGCAAGCGCAAGAAGCGCACGTCGAATAAGGAGTGGAAGAGTCCGGCGGACGAAGATGCACGGATTGCGAAGATGAAGGACGGACGCACGCATCTGGCACACAAGGCGGAGCACGCTGTGGATCTGGACACGGGCGCGGTGCTGGCGGTCACGCTGCAAAGCGCCGATAAGGGCGACACGACCACGCTGGATGAGACGCTATGCGAGGCCGGAATGGCAGTGGCGGAACAGGTCGGGCGCGAGGCGGAGTTGCGACCGAACCAAGCGCCGCAGGTGAACCTGGCCGGGATCGAGGAGACGGTTACCGACAAGGGTTATCACAGCGGCGCGGTGGTGAAGCGGATGAAGGCGTACGGCGTGCGCAGCTACATTCCGGAGAAGAAGCAGAAGGGGCGACGGAACTGGGCGGGCAAGCCGGCGGAGCAACAAGCGGTGTATGCGAACCGGCGGCGGGTGCGGGGCGAGTACGGCAAGAGTTTATTGCGGCGGCGCGGCGAGTTGGTCGAGCGCAGCTTCGCGCACTGCTACGAGACGGGCGGGATGCGACGTTGCCATCTGCGCGGACGCGACAACATTCTGAAGCGGCAGTTGGTGCATGTGGGCGCGTTCAACCTGAGCCTGGTTTTGCGGAAACTGTTGGGAGCGGGCACGCCGCGGGAACTGAGAAACCGCGTTGGCAGGCTCGTGGTACACGTTCTTTTGCTGTTCTCGAACCGGAATCGTCAGCAGCGACTTCGTTGCCGCCGTATCTCCAGGCCGGTTGCCAACTGTGTCGCAAGATCGCGCACCCGGCTACGTCGCCCGCTTTGTAGAAAATCAGCTACATGCACCACGGACTGCTAAGCACGACCTTCCAAAAACAACGGTCTAATTCCTTTGCTGAGGCGCAGGAGTTGCTGGCGCGCTTTTAGGTTTTTCCTGGTCTTCTTTTACGATTTGCTCGGCTCTTTGCATCATCGCATCCATTTGCTTCTGCATGCGAGCGTAGGAAGCCTGCATCGATTCTGTGGTCAGGGCCGGCATCTCCTGCATCATCTTTTGTCCGGTTGGCGACGCGTAGAATGTGGTCATGGCCTCGATATCGGTTCTTGAGAAGTGTTTCTGATAGATAGGGATCATGTCGTCGAGCATGGCATCCATCGGCACGTCTTTCACGCTCTCTGCGATCAGTTGGTCGGCGCGTGCAATCCGGTCCGCGGAAGTCTGCGGATAGCGCTTTTTCAGCGTCTCGTGGATCATGGCGGTCTGCTGTTTCATCGTGGCGTCCATGACCTGACGCATCTGCTGATGCCCCTGCATGACCTCGAACAGCTTCTCGACTTGTTCTTTTGAGGCGGGAGCGTCGCTCGGCACGGGCTGTTGCGCGAGGAGTGTTGAGGTCGCGAAAAGAATAACTGCGAGGAAACGAAAATGATGTTTCATCAAGCCTCTCCCAAAACAAACTACCAGATCAACTCGATCGGATAGCGTTCAAAATGCGGATCGGAAGTGACCAGGGGAAGTTTCTCCTCGATACTTTGCGCGATCAGGACGCGGTCGAAGGGATCGCGGTCGTGCATTGCCAACGATTCGATTCTCAGGATGTGGTCCAGACTAATGGGTAGAACCTCGATCCGATTCTCTGCCGCGTGCTTCACCAGGTACGGGCCTGACGGCTGGGGCAAGGGAAGTTTGCCCGCCTGCACCTTGATCAGTATCTCCCAGACGCTGGCCGCACTTAGCCACAGGTCGTTGGGGCCGGTAAATATCTTTTGCGCCCGGCGGGAAAGCCTCCGGTCGTCTGCAATCGCCCATAAAAATGTGTGCGTGTCGAGAAGGGCCCTCATTCGTAGAACAGATCCTCGATCTCCTTGGGCAGAGGATCGTTGAAATCGTCCGGCACCGTAAACTCGCCCTTGGCCGAGCCGAGGATTCGATTCTTGGGCCGTTTTTCTAATGGAACGATTTTGGCGACGGGCTTTCCTGCCTTGGCAATAATGACCTCCTCGCCCATGGCGACGCGTTCGAGCAGGCGGGAGAGGTGGGTCTTAGCCTCGTGGATATTGACTTCCATGAGGTCAGTATAGCTAAGTCGTGGACTAAGTCAAGAAAGCCGTGAGTTCGGAGCCGATTCATCTAGTTGCGGCCCGAACTCAATCACGAGATCTCTCACAGTGACGAGAATTGCATCATTCTTAGGTTCGTCCACGAACAAGAGATCGGTGAAGTAGTCGATTATCGTGGAGTGGGGACCGTCGCCAGCCCTCTCCAGTTCACGAATGTTATCGCTGGCAGCGATCAGATTCGCTTGCATCTTCGTTGCGTGACCAACTTCCGACCTCACTCTGATGGCGCCTTCGCGGGAAATCGCGATGGGTCCAAGCGAAGTATAGAATTGATCGTCGGGGATGACAGCGCGGGCTTGCATCCATCTCGTTCGCCTGCGTCGTTTTGCACGTCGCCTTGCAATCAGCTCTGCAATGAAGATAGCGGGTATGACAGAGACCAGAACAACCACGAGTGCGCTGATCACGGACAATCCCTAAAGCAGCATTGCTTCACCCCTTATAATTCAGCGCCTTCAGTCCCAAGAATTTCGCCGCGCTCCCCAACTCCTCCTCGATCCTCAGCAACTGGTTGTATTTTGCAATCCGGTCGGTGCGTGAGGCTGAACCCGTTTTGATCTGCCCCGCTCCGGTCGCGACTGCCAGGTCGGCAATGAATGTGTCTTCGGTTTCGCCAGACCGATGTGAAATCACTGACGTGTATCCGTTGCGGCGCGCCAGGTCGATTGCGTCAAGCGTTTCGCTAACCGTCCCAATCTGATTCACTTTGACGAGAATCGAATTCGCCACGTTCTTGTCGATTCCCTCCTGGAGGAATTGCACGTTGGTCACAAACAGATCGTCGCCGACGAGCTGAATCTTTCCGCCGAGCTCTTTCGTGAGATTCTGCCAACCATCCCAATCTTCCTCGGACAAGCCATCTTCGAGTGAAACAATCGGATAGTCGTTCACCCACTTCGCCCAGAATCGCACCATGTCATCGGAGCTTTTCGCGGACTTGTCGGACTTCTTGAAAACGTACTTGCCATCCTGGTAGAACTCGCTGGCTGCGGGATCCAAGGCAATCGCGATTTCCTCGCCCGGCTTGTAGCCGGCCTGCTGAATGGCTTCGAGTACGACCTCGATGGCTTCGACGTTCGATTTGACCGATGGTGCGAATCCGCCTTCGTCGCCAACCGCGGTGTTGTAGCCGCGCTTCTTGAGCACGCCCTTCAGCGTGTGAAAAACTTCGACGCCCCAACGCAGCGCTTCAGAAAACGACTCGGCTCCGACGGGCATGACCATGAATTCCTGGAAGTCGACGTTATTGTCGGCATGGGCGCCGCCATTCAGAATATTCATCATCGGCGTGGGCAAGATGTTGGCGCCAGCACCACCGAGATATCGATACAAGGGCAGGTCCAGAGCCGCAGCCGCCGCCCGAGCTGCGGCCATCGAGACCGCAAGAATCGCGTTCGCGCCCAGGCGTCCCTTGTTCTCGGTGCCGTCGAGTTCAATCATCTTCTGATCGAGTGCGCGTTGGTCGGAGGCATCGAAATTGGCCAGAGCCTCGGCTATTTCGCCGTTCACGTTTTCAACCGCCTTGAGCACACCTTTACCCAGGAAGCGCTGGTTGTCGCCGTCGCGCAACTCCACCGCTTCGTGCTCGCCGGTCGATGCGCCGCTCGGAACGATGGCCCGTCCTTTGGTTCCGTCAACCAGTGTGACTTCGGCTTCGACGGTAGGATTACCGCGCGAATCGAGAACTTCACGGGCATGGATATCGCCAATATTCATCATAGGCATAAGTGCATCCTTGCTTGCAGACGTGAACTTTGAATCGTCGTTCTCTCGGACATTCGGATGGTCGGGATCGAACGTAAGCTTGCGTCCAGTAAAGTAGCCGGTGCCAGTATAGGTTCTCCCCATTGGTTGAACCGGGAACGGCGATTATAAATCACTTGAAATGCCAGCTTACCTGGCTTGAAATCACGCTTTATAAGTCCTGTAACTCTAGCCGCTTTAAGCATTTAGTTCAATTCCCCAGTTTCAGCTTCAAGCCCTGTATGGTAGTGAATCATGGCTGAAATCATGGCTAAACTCCTGACCAAAGCTCCGGGACCGTTCCAGCTTTTCGGTCGCGTCGCGTTGGTCAGCGTTTGAAACAATCGCGTAGCGGTCAAACATCTGACGTGTTTTCCAGCCGCCTGTAGCCATGATCACGGACTCCGCAACTCCAGCCCGCCGCAGGTTACGGGCTGCAGAACGGCGGAAGTCGTGAATCAACAAACCAGGAAGCTCCGCTTTTTCGCATAGTCGTAGCCAGTCTTTGCGGAAACTCTTTACCGGTTTGTTGTTGGCCCTGGTCAGCACGAAATCGTCTGGCCGCTTGCCCGTGACTGCTTGCTGCAACAGGCGGTACACGGCTTCCGTCATGTAGACTTCCCGACCGGCCCCGTTTTTGGTAGTACCCGGGTCCAGACGAATGCTGCGATTCAGTAAGTCAACATGATGCACACGCAGCCCCAGCAATTCACTTTTGCGCCAGCCAAAAGTGTATGCCAGTTCAAGGAACACGCGTAGCCACAGTTCGCTGGCGTGTTCCGCTAGCCTTCTGAAAGCCGCATCTTCCACAAAGTTCGTGCGCGTGTTGTTCTCTTTGATCTGCGACGGGAACATGGGAACCCGAGGTATGGTTCTTTTTTTGCCAGCCAGGCGGAACATGGTTTTCAGTGCTGCGGTTTCACGATTCACACTGGCTACCGCCGCTCCTGCAGCCAGCCGCGAATCCACGTAGCGTTCGATTACGTCCGTGGTAACCTGTCCGGCCAGCATGTTGCCAAAGTAGCCTTGCAAGTGATTTTTCCATTGCCGATCTACCTTCCCCATGGACTTGCGTCCATTGATACGGTAGTCGCGCATCAGCATTTCATGCAGGTCCCCTACTCTAACTTTGAGATTTTGCGTGACCACTTCCCCGCGATCACGCGCATAGAGTCTTTGCCGCAGCATTTGCTGGGCTTGTTGGTAGTCTTCCGTGCCAGTCTTTTCCCGGATACGCTTTCCCTGGCTGAAATATTGAATCGTCCAGGTTTTGCAGCCGGACTGGCGAAAGATGCTGCCATTGCCACGTTTTCTAGCTACCATATTTTAAGTTTTTACCCTTTCCCTTTCCGCCCCTGATGGGGCTTGTTTGTTGCTGTGGAGTTTACTTCAAAGCGGAATGCAAGTTGCGATCAATCCACTTGTCGAGTTCAACACGATCTAGCAAATAAGGCGACCTTCCCGGGATTTTCTGGATGTAGCTGAGTTCTCCTGCGTGGATCAGTTCCCGGATACCTTTGTCACTCATGCTGAGATATTTTGCCGCGTTCGTGATATCGAACAGCCTAGGCGGAATCTGATTCGCACGCTGAACCTGATTTCGTTCAGGGAAGGAGCCAGTGTGCGTTTGTTCTTGCGTATCGTTCATTCGCATTGGCTCCTTTCCCCTGCGTTCCGTGGCTGGGAAAATCAATCAATCAATGATTCGAACTTCTGCTTCTCCCAGCTTCAGCAGAAGCGCGAAAGTTTTCGGTGCGTGAGCGGGAATGTCATGCTCCCGCATAAAAGCGAAAACTCGCTGTAGGTCTTCTTCCCGGAAAGGGTTAATCCGGTTGTCATCAAAGAATTGTCCGAGTAGTTGACCCGCCACTTCCGTCCTGTGATAACCCCGCGCACATGTCTCACCAAAATCACATGTCTCACCAAAAACGCTGTGCTGGCACTCTAATTGAAATTCAAAATAACTCCTTCTGTCATCGTTCACGGCTTCTATTCCCCTTTCTCCGTCTGTTCTGGCTGCGGTACCACGAAATCAGGACATTCGCAGGCTACGGGCTGGCCATTGTCGTCATAGTTAAAACTCAGGCAATGCCGCGTGGTGCAAACGTAACTGTTGGGATTCGACCAGTGCAGATGACGAACGTGGCCAAGGCAATGCGATTGTTCGCGCTGGGAAAGTGCCCTGCGTCCGCCTTTCGGATGGCCGCATGCGTGGCATAACGTACTGGCCTTGATTCTTAGTCGAGGCTTTTTCGGCGGCTTGACCAGCGTGATGTTGTTCTGACGCAGAATTTTTCTTACCCAACCGGTTGATCGTTCAGCGGCAAAAGCTAAGTCTTTAACTTTCGCGTTCGGATTCGCCCGTGCCAGTTCGCAGAGTCTTTCCGCATGTGTAGGCGGTTTCGGCGGTTCGGGATGATCAGCCGCCCATTCGGCTTTCATTTGTGCGATTTTTTCATCCGAATAAAGGAAACCCATGATCAGTCCTCCTCTTCCCCTATTTTTCGGTTCAAATAGTCCAAGTCCTGTCGACGGCAATAGAAACGCACGTTACGATTTCCCGGAAGCTTGGTTTGCCGTCCACGGGACCAGCCTGCATGAAGCAGGCAGTTGCGGACTAGATAGCGGTCCGCCTGATTGATTGCGTGTCTTGGTTTGGCCAGGGCGTGTAAAAGTACATCCGTGATCGTTACCCGCTCTGAGCTGGAATCAAAAGGCTCTACCGTGACTGGCAAACCGTTTTCGGAGTAGGTAACGTGTCGATAGAATCCGAGAACCAGCAATCGCGAACCGCGAGTGTGCGAAAGGCGGTAGATTTCAACTTGCCCTGACCGGCCAAGGCCACGAGGGCACAGTCTGCCTGGACTCCAGGCTGATAGATGCGCGCGATTGCGCTGATCATCCAGCGGGGTCCGACAGCGCGGGTATAATCCTCAGAAGGTTACGGTTCATGTTAAGGACAGCAAAATTGGGACCGGTGATGACGATGCAATCTATGTCTATGTTGTCATGCCTGACGGTTCCAACGCCCAACTATGGTGCAAGCCGGGGGCGCACTATTGCTGGGGCCTCGACCAGGGCGACTACCAAGCTGAGGTTAAAGGGAATGTAGTATGGATTTATACCGAACTTCCCTCTGAAAAGGTGAAATACAATGCCGATGGGTCGCTGATGCCGCGAAAAATGCGGTTAGGGAAAATCATGTACCACGTGGCCGCAGCGCGACGGAGCGCGGATCAGTAACAGGTCGCGATTCACCCGCTATGACTTCTTTGGGGTCTAGCGGCCAGTCATCAGGTAGTGGCTGAATTTGCCTTGCATGAGAGTGGGGAGTGGAGAGAGGATTGCGCATATGGCTAACGACGACGACACCCTGTGCTTAGGCTGTGACCACTTAAAGTCCGAACATGGGGACAAGGGTTGCACCCACCTAGACGCACGTCCTTCGCAGCCACACGGAAACCCGGAAGCGCAAGCATGTAGCTGCGAAAAATTCCGCCCAAGACTATATAAGGGATTTCAGGTTAAATAGAAAAGCCGCTGTGAGACACGATCTCGATTTCCAGGGGCTTACCCACGGACGAACCTTCAACAGGTTGCGGGTATCACGGTCGCACGGGAAGATGGCCTTGGGGTTACCTTCTCTCGACAATGAGTGTAATCGCGATTTTACGACAGCTACGAGCCATAATCTGGTCTCCGGCCACTCGGCACGCACACCCCGAGCAGCCGGAGAAGCCAGCTACGGCGTGATCTCAAACACCGACCCGAAGGTCTTGCCGCCGTCCCCAAAGGTCGTGCCGTAAAGATTTCCTGCCCCGTCGACGATCAAGTCACCCTGGGGATGCGCCCCTGGGGCATCCTTGAAGGCGTGGAGCACGCGGTAGGTCCACCCGCCCGTCGATGTTGGCGTCAGCTTGAAGACGACGCCATATCCGTTAGCGCCGCCGTTTATCGTGGTGCCGTACAAGTCTCCGGCTTGGTCGGAAGTCAGGCCAGCGAAAGGATTTGCTCCGTCTTTGCCGCCCGTGAACTGATGCAGGGTATGCTTCGTCCACGTTCCGTTGCTGTTGGGCGTCAGCTTAAACACGATGCCATATCCGGACCAGTAGTCCCGTGTCACGCCGTAGAGCTGACCGGCGGCGTCAAAGATCAGGCCGCCTTGGGGTTCGGCTCCGTCTTTGCCACCCTGGAACTGATGCAGTACATCCTCTGTCCATGTTCCGTCACCGTTTGGCGTCAGCCTGAAGGCGTTGCCATACCCATACTTGCCGCCGTTCCACGCTTCTCCATAGAAGTTCCCGGCGCTGTCGAAGATCAGCGGAGCAGCCCAAGAGCTTGATCCATCCCATCCATTCGTGAAGGTGTGGAGCACATTCTCCGTCCAGCCACCATTCGATCCCGGCGTCAAGTCGAAGACGACACCGCACAAGTCATAACACTGCTTAAGGTGGCTGCCGCCTTGCCACGTGGTGCCATAGAGCTTACCGACCGTATCGAAAACCAAGGCAGCAAAGGAATCCGCTCCATCCGCGCCGCCCGTGAAACTGTAGAGCAAACCTTCCGTCCAACCGTCGCTGGTCGTCGGCGTCAGCTCAAAGACGACACCACAGCCGTCATAACAGTACTGGCCATTCTTACCGCCTGACGCCGTGCCGTAAAGATTGCCAACCGCATCGAAGATCACGCCAGCCACGGGGTTCTTGCCGTCCGTGCAGTTCGATTGGCCGCAAAAGCTGTAAAGGACGCTCTCCGTCCAAACGCCACCCGAGCTGGGCGTTAGCTTAAAGACGGTGCCTGCTTTATTAGCGCCGCCGTATTCGGTCGTCCCGTAGAGACTTCCGGTTGTGTCGAATACCAGACGGGTCACGGGCTGGCTTCCGTCCGCCCCACCTTTGAACTTGTACAGCGTTTTGAACTTGCTCTGCGCCAACGCGCCGGGCGCCAGCGCCAGAGTGATTACAATGACGATCATCAGAGCCGCGCTTGCGGCTCCCAAGAATTTCTTGTAGTTCATAAATATTTCCTCCTGATCCTGCACATCGAATGAATGCGAAATCGAACTATGTATTCCCTCGAAGGTTGCGAAGCGCGATCTGTACGCTTCCGAAATGTTGCCCTCCCGCCACATCTCGTGGCCGGTCAGAATTCGTTACGCTTTGGGTTTCGCGGCGGCCCGGGAGAGCGCGGGTGAGTGCGGGAACTCGGGTCAGGGGAAACTCCGGTGTTCTCCGAGTTGCCTTGATTTGGGTCTTGCGTGGTCCGGTTGCGTATGAGGAAGGGCTCAGGGAACCTCAACTTAAAGCTTCCCCGCTTTGGGCAAGTAGGGCAATGACCGGCGTCACCTTTCTACGTGATGGAATGGCGAATCCCATAGCAGAGAAGGCGCTGACAGCGACGGCTCTTTGCAACGACGACTCTGTGCTGGATTCGGTACGCGGAGTTCGAGCAGGTGGGAAGATGCCCCCATAGCTCCTGAGGTTCCGAGTCATGGTAGGAGCTGCGGATTCTGAAACCGCGAGTGCAGATTCAGAATCCTGTTGGGGGCATCACGTCCCGCTCTTCATCATGATAATGATTATCCCGACCCTCCCTTTTTGTCTGTGATCGTTGTCACCTAACAGGGTTTCCCAACAACTATCTGGAAGCGCAGGTTGCGTTGGTATCCTGTCGCCGGGGTTTCTTTCGCTGGTGATGAGGTAAATTGCCAGGGGAGAGCCTCATCCGAGAAAGGCGTCACTCGACGCAGTGACGGAAAGCACTGACTGAACCATCCGGTTGAGCTACACAGAAAGCAGCGACTCTCCGAAGAGCAATTCCAGAACGTCGGTGCACACCGCTGAGACGCTAGGAGGACTCCACGCACCGAAAAAACACATAACCGAGCAGGATGTTTAATGGCCGTTCGAGCACGTGCGCACTCGGGCGCGCCAAGTGAACACTCCTCGCCAGAAAACTCGACGGACAAAAGGAGGATTCAAAATGAAACTGCCGAAGATATCTGGTTTCACCAGCATAGCTTTGCTGCTGATATCGCTGGCGGCATCGGCACAGGTTCGGAATCAAGTTCCTGACTACGACGCTGTGAAGGACTTCTCAATCCAATCCAACCCGAACGGGGTCTGGTCCTATGGTTGGGAATCAACCCTTGGGAGCACGCTGAATCTCTACACGGTAACTGACACTACCTCGGTCCTGGGCGTGAGCGCGTGGCTTAGGTCCGGGACATTCCCGTACTATCCGCCCTACGTTGCGCACAATGACACGGACAAGCAGATCTGCACAGGGTCCGTTTGTGTTCCCACCACCTACCTTGATTTTCATCCCGGCCCGAGAGGTGAATTGAGCGTGGTCCGCTGGACTGCACCGTCTGAAGGAAAGTTCTTAGTGCAGGTCACGTTCGCCGGCTTGGACCACGTCGGCCCGACCAGCACATACGTTTATGTTCTTCGTAATTCGAAACGGCTATTACTGAAGGAGCCCATTACCAGCTACCAATGGCCGCTGTTATTGCATCCTTACGCGTGGACGCTTTCAGTCGGTGACATCGTCGAGTTCATGGTCGACCGGGGTAAAGATGCAGACTTCTACTATGACTCGACGGGCGTCGAGGTCAAGATCTGGAACCTCGGGCAGCATTAAGCACGGCGGCGCTTGATTCTGACGGCGCTCTTGACGCCTAGGCCACAACGCAACCGAGAAGATCAAGGAGAACTGGTATGAAACTACTGAAAGCATCTGGCATCATAATTTCGCTGCTACTGATCGTATCGCCGGCGGCATCCGCCCAAACACCAAATCGTGCCCCTGACTACGACGCCGTGAAGGACTTTTCAATCCAATCGAACCCCAATGGAGTCTGGTCCTACGGCTACTTGGCCTCCTGGAATGTCCCGCTGACTCTTTTCGCCTGGGGAGGCACATGTGATGTCAGCGGAATAAGTTGGTGGTTCATTTCTCATTGCGATGGCTTGACTTCCGTTGCCCACAACGACACAACTCAGACAGTGTGCTGGACAACCGTATGCCAGCCCCCAGATTACCTCCTCCTCAATCCGATTAATGGTCAGCTGAGTGTACTGCGATGGACAGCGCCATCCTCAGGAAAGTTCTTAGTGCAGGTCACGTTCGCCGGCTTGGACCACGTCGGCCCGACCAGCACCTACGTTTATGTTCTTCATAATTCAAAACGATTGTTCTTGAAGGCGCCTATTACCAGCTACCAATGGCCGCTAATATTGCGTCCCCACGACTGGTCGCTTTCCGCCGGGGACACAGTTGATTTCATCATCGACTGGGGGAAGGACAAGGATTTTGAAGATGATGCAACTGGCGCTGAGGTCAAAGTCTGGAACCTGGGGCAGCGTTGAATGGGTTGATAGAATTTCTCAGGCGACTCAAAGCTGCACCGACAACTTGGTAGTTGGCGAGCTGCTGTCAGCGGCAGCTGCTGACAATTTAGGCACGCTTGTACGCAGGACCGACCGGTAAGTGACGTTATCAGGCCATTACACTCAACCCCCCCGATGACCCGCCTTGCGTTGTTCTTTTTCATCTTCCATTTCCAACTGCTCCGTGATATCTAATTTTTTTGTGGAACCCTTCAACATCGAACCGCGACCGCTAGAAGCCCCAATTAATCCGCGTCCGATCAATCAGCCCATTCCTACTCCGATCACGCGACCTGAACCGCCTACGCCGCAGCCAGACCATGCCCAGGAGATTGTGCAATCAACGTTGATGCCCTACACGTTCGTGCGTCCACTTCCGCAAGAAGCACGACAAAGCGAATCGGAATTGTTGATGCAGGCCATTGTGATCGTGGCCAGAAAAGAACAAACGTTCGTGACACAGTGCGCGTTGCGCGACTTGGTTAGAAAGTTTGCCCATCAGTATTCGTTGGACTTCTGACTTCCTGAAAATCATGGCTGAAATCATGGCTATTCTCTTGGGAAAGACGGGCAAAAACGGGTAAGAACGGCCACAGTGAAATCTCCTAACTGATTGTAAATACAAGAAAATTAGCGGCCAGAGTTTACAGGGGACGCGATTATAAATCACGCGGACGGTTGGTTCTGTGACACATAAACGTTGAGCGGTGACGCTCCTCGGTCGGAAAAGCGTTCCTTGCGCAACGCCCGCCAACACGGTTGTCCGCACCTCACTAAAATCCCAGTGCCTCCGCTGGTTCGTTTACCGCATCCGCTCTTGTTCTGCTGTCGCAGGTACCTTACAGTCGAATCCAGATGCAGAATCGCACGGAAACATTGGGCATCGGGTCGCGTGCGCCGGATTTTTCGCTTACGGCAGCAAACCAGGAGGGGAGCTTTTCGCTTTCGAGCCTGCGAGTCCGTGGGCCGGTGATTCTGGAGTTCCTGCGCGGCACTTGGTGACCGAACTGCGTAAAACGCATGGCCCAGTTTGAGCTAATGAAAGCTGAATTCGAGCAATCTGGGGTGCAAGTGATTTTTATCGCGGCCGAGAAGCGCGACGGAATGTTCAAGCCCGCGAAGTCGTTGGCAAAGCATCCGGTGTCGTTTCCGTTTCTTTTGGATGAGGACCGTACGGTAACTAGGGCGTACGGGCTTTATCACTGGCTGGCAACCGACGCCATCAACATCGCGCATCCAGCCACGCTGCTCGTCGATAGCGGAGGAACGGTGCGGTACATCTATCGCGGCGACAATCAGACTGATCGAGCGCCGGCGGAAGGCTTGATGGAGGCGGTCCGGAAAGTGTCGGCTTCCAGTTGACTGGTTACAACGAAAAACAAGAGTTCGAAAAATTGCGATCGCTTCAGGAGGCGAAATGAAGAAACTTGCATTGCTTAGCGTCGTGCTGCTGGCCGTGACTGCAGTGGCACAAAACAATATCTCATTGCCTGCGGGCACAACGCTGAAAGTAAAACTCATTCAAACTCTCACCACGTCGAGCAAGAGCGGAGACCCCTTTTCCGGCAGAGTCACGGAAGCGGTCATGCTCGATGGCAAACCTGTAGTTCCGATCGGCTGCACCGTGCAAGGACGCGTCATCAACGCCAGTGAGGCGCGCCGGATTTCGGGCAAGCCCACGATCACCATCTTCCCTGACACCCTGGTGATGCCGAACGGCGACTACTTCACGCTCAATGCCACTTTGCAGAACACCGATCTGTACAACGGCACGAGCGTCAACAACGAAGGCCAGTTCAAGGGCAAAGGCTACGACAACAAAGATCTGATCGAAATGGGAGCAGGCACCGGTGGCGGCATGCTGGTGGGAGGGCTAATCGGCGGAGGCAAAGGTGTTCTGATTGGCGGGGCTGTGGGCGCAACTGCGACGGTTACCCACTGGCTGGTCAAAAAGAACTCAGCCACGCTGCCCGCAGGCACGGAGTTAACCATGGAATTAAGCCGTCCGCTGGCCATGACCGCCATGCCCAGCCCAGCCGGAAATTAATCTCCGATTTTCAGTTCTTCGCTTAGGCCGAAAGCTTTGCTTTCGGCCTTTATTCTGACGGCGTCTCGCAACTCTTCAGAAAGTGATCCAGCTTGGCCATGTCTTCCTTGGACATATCCAGGAACTTGATGCCATTGCCAAATTGCGGATGATGAGTTACGACCACCGCCTTTGTTGCCAGCCGCGAGTCTTCGACCCAAAGACCAACATCCAGATTGCTCCCCACGGGCAGCGTAAAACTCATCTCCACGTAACATCCGCTGCGGCTGAGATCGGCGGTCTCGGCATGGCTGGAAACGGCTGCGCCTTCCGGTTTGAACTCGATTGGAATTGTGGCTTTGGTGCGCGGATACTTTCTTCGTTCCTTCTGTGGCGTCCCCTGAGGCTGCTCGGTCATAGCTGCTCTCCTTTCCCAACCAACAGCCCTCTGCAGGCAATGGTGCCCCTTGGCGAGGGGAAAGAAAAGACCCATCGGCAACAAACTCGATTGCCGGTGTTGATTCTCTTTGCTCTCGATCGCAGTTGCAGGAGGACGTCTTGCATTGTTGGTGGCTAGAACGCCACAGCCATCAGATCTCCTTCACTCAGCAGGCGTAGCTCAATCCATCCCTCAAGCGGCAGCGCATCAACCGGCAGACGGTTCTGCCATAGGCTGAAGCGCAAGCGTAACAGTGTCGCAACCGGGGCAGCTACTTTCCCGTCACCGCCGAGGGCGGAAACCACCGGCGTTGCCAGCAGCCAGGCCAGGGGCAGTTTGAACTCGAAGTTTCGTAGCAAAGCAACTTTCACTTCTCCTGAGGTATCCCCCGACATCGCCACGGGCTTCTCCTCCTCCAAAGACGTCACCTGCCACGATGAAGTCTTGCCCGCTTCGACTCGCGCGTCCAATCGCAAAGCGCGCCGCGGCCGTTGCGAGTCCGCTGCCCAGGATTCAAGATTCACCACCAGGTCAAAATCCATCTCCGGACGCTGGCCCACGAAATCCAGTCGTCCATGAATATTCGTCTCATCGATTCCCGCGTACACAGCGTCAACCAGAAACTGCCTGCCGTGCATCGCGCCCGCACGCCGATCAGCCGTGTACACCGCCGCGCCCATCCACTCGAAATACCGCACCATGTCCCCAGTAATCCGCGGATGGATGTAGTGAGTCTGAGGCGTGAACTCCGGCCGGGTCTCGACACCGCTGATTGGCTGAGCAAGGTAATCGGGCGGAGTCGCACCTAGCGCCTGATACACATTCGAGAGATGCTTGCGGTAAAGCTGATCGAATTCTCGATCATTGGCCGAATGATGCTCCGGGCCGTACCACCAATTCCAATCGCTGCCCTCGGCGATCAGCAGTTCTTCAAAGGCCAATTTGCGCTGTGCCTCACTTGCCCGGGGCGCAGCCGCGGCATAGAAGTTGCGCGCATGGTAAAGATAGTCCCACGAACGATTGTCCTCAGGAGCGCCGATCCACACGTTGAAGTTGGCGTTGATCCAGGATCCGGGAACTAGCGAAGGGACCTTGCCAAAGTCGTGATGCCGGGCGATGGCCTCGGACACCGTGACCGCCTCGACTCCCGGGTCGTTTTGCAGCACATCGTAGAAGCGGCGCAGGAACTCGCGCCCCGACCGCGGATAATATTCCCATGCATTTTCGCCGTCAAGGATGATCGATACCACCGCATCTCGTCCTTGATCAAGCACCGGTTGTGCAGCTCGTTTGATGTTGTGGATGAGATGATTCGCAGCGTCCTGCGCCGGCATTCCCGAGTACACGAATCCGACCAGGTCCGAGATCGTGTGGTCGCGAAAGATCAAATGCATCTCGGTCGAGCCGCTTTCGAAGCGATGGATGGTATACAGCTTTCCAGCGTTTTCCGAAGAAAGCCGGCCTTCGCCGTCCCGCGCAAAGTTCACTCCCAAACTTCGCCCCAGAACACCTTCGTCGGTGGCCATCCATTTCACACCCAGGCTCTGTGCGATCGCGAAAACCTCTTCCGACACGCTGCCTTCCGATGGCCAAACGCCGACGGGCCGAGACCCAAATACTTCCTGATGCAAGTCCAATCCACGCCGCAACTGCTCACGCGCGTCTTCAGGATGGCGAAAACGGTTCTGCGGCAACGGCAGTCCCGGGGTCGAAACCGAACCGGCGTTGGTGTCGCAGACCAGCGGCAGGATCGGATGATAGAACGGCGAAGTCGAAATTTCGATTCGTCCCTGCTCCGCCGCCGCCGCGTGCGCAGGCAGCACGTCCCCGAGCAAAACACGCTGCCGGGCGATCACCAAGGCCTGATCCTCGAGCGAGAACCCGTGACCTTTCTTGATGAGCGCGACGATATCCGGATCTTCCAAAAAAAACTCGTCGAACCATGCAATCTGCGAGAGCACTTGCAAGTCCGTAAAGTCTTGCGGCTGGAAATATTTGTCCGCTCGCTCGGCCGAGTCCCCCGCTCCGCGAAATCGCTCCCAAAGGTGATGGTAGCGGGGATAGCGGCCGATCATGTTCACCGGGTTCGCCTGAAACAAGTATTGCAGCGCGAAGCGACGTTCATCGGCAGTGAGTTCTTTCGCCGGCGTGGCCGCAACCTTAAGGAACGGATCGTTCGCCGTCCCGGCAACGTAATCCTGGATTTGCGTGATCAGCGATGGGACGAGATTGAAAGTCTGGTGAACGCCGGGAAACTCATCCAGCAGTTTGACCATCCCATAGTAGTCTTTGAGCGCATGCAGCCGAACCCACGGAAGACGGTACTCCCCGGTGACCAGATCTTTGTAGAAAGGCTGATGCTGATGCCAAAGAATGATGACCCGAAGCGCAGGCATTGAATATGCCGGCTCTCTGCGAGAACAAGAGCCGTGCCTAAAAGTCTAGCATGCAGGCGATGCAGCATGGATCAGCCTAGCTCGCACGAAAGGACGTCATCCTGAGTCCCACGTTTCTCAACCGCCGTCATCCTGAGGCCGCCTCTTTTAACTGCCGTCATCGCGAATCCTTCTTTGTTAACCGCCGTCATCCTGAGACCCGCGCTGTTCAGCGGGGCGAAGGATCTCGCGCGCACTATTTCGAACCAAACCACCGCCCACCCTCCACCGCCGCGCTGCCGGTCGCCGAAAAATCAGTTCCGGTACACTAATGCCGCAGGCTACTTAAATGACCCAAACCACCTCACCGATGCCTCCCCGCTCTGAAACCGGCCTCCTGGCCGAGCAGGACCTCTATCTCTTCAACGAAGGCCGCAACTATCGCACCTATGAAAAGCTGGGCGCTCACCTCACCTCGCAAAACGGCGAGCCTGGCACATCCTTCAGCGTGTGGGCGCCCAATGCACGCGAGGTGACGGTCATCGGCAACTTCAACGGATGGAATCCACGTTCCAATCGACTAAGCGCCAGAGGAAGTTCCGGCATCTGGGAAGCTTTCATCCCCGGAGTCACCAAGGGTTCCGTTTACAAGTTTCATATCGTTTCTCATCATCACGGACACGTTGTCGACAAAACCGACCCGTTCGGCCTGCTGCATGAGAAACCGCCGCGCACCGCCTCGGTGGTCTGGGATCTCGAATACCAATGGTCCGATCAAGACTGGATGAAAAACCGGCAGGCCAGGAATTCCCTGCAAGCTCCGATTTCCATCTACGAAGTCCATCTCGGTTCATGGATGCGTGTCCCGGAAGAACATAACCGCCCGCTCACTTATCGTGAGATCGCGCCCCGCCTCGCCGACTATGTTTGCCACATGCATTTCACCCACGTCCAGTTTCTGCCCGTGATGGAGCACCCGTTCTACGGCTCCTGGGGATACCAGACCACCGGCTATTTCGCTCCTACCGCCCGCTACGGCACGCCGCAGGACTTCATGTATCTGGTCGACTACCTGCATCAGCGCGGCATCGCGGTGATTTTGGATTGGGTGCCCTCGCACTTCCCTTCCGATGAACACGGCCTCGCCTATTTCGACGGCACACACTTGTTTGAGCACGCCGACTCTCGCATGGGCTTTCATCCGGACTGGAAGACGCACATCTTCAACTATGGGCGCAACGAAGTCCGAAGCTTTCTGCTTTCGAGCGCAATGTTCTGGCTGGACAAGTATCACGCCGACGGCCTCCGAGTCGATGCGGTAGCTTCCATGCTCTACCGCGACTACTCCCGCAAAGAAGGCGAATGGCTCCCCAACCAGTATGGCGGACGCGAAAATCTCGAAGCTATCGAGTTTCTGCGCCAGCTGAATCAGGAAGTCTACAAGGAATATCCCGGCATTCAGACCATCGCGGAAGAGTCGACGTCATGGCCCATGGTTTCGCGCCCCATCTATCTCGGCGGCCTGGGCTTTGGTATGAAATGGGATATGGGCTGGATGCACGACACGCTCAAATACTTTGCTCTCGATCCCATCCATCGCAAATATCACCACAACCAGCTCACCTTCCGCATGCTCTATGGATTCACCGAAAATTTCGTTCTTCCCCTCTCGCACGATGAGGTCGTCCACGGCAAAGGCTCCCTCATCGGAAAAATGGCTGGAGACGAATGGCAGAAATTTGCCAACCTGCGGTTGCTTTTCGGTTACATGTTCGCGCAGCCCGGTAAGAAGCTGCTGTTCATGGGAGATGAGTTCGGCCAGGTACGCGAGTGGGCACATGACAGCAGTCTGGAATGGAACGTTCTGCAGTATCCCGTCCACCAGGGATTGATGAAGTGGGTGGAGCAGTTGAACCGGCTTTACGCGAGCGAGCCAGCCCTGCACCAACTCGATACCGATCCCCAAGGATTCGAATGGATCGACTGCAACGACAGCGTCGCCAGCACGATTTCATTGGTGCGCAAGGGAAAATCATCCAAGCAACAAATTGTCGTGGCCTGCAACTTCACCCCCGTTCCTCGGATCGGTTATCGCTTAGGTGTTCCTAAAGAAGGCTTCTGGCGTGAGCTGCTGAACAGCGATGCCAAGGAGTACGGCGGCAGCGGCATGGGAAATCTCGGCGGCGTCCAGGCGGAGAAACAGATGGTCCACGGACGCCCATACTCATTGAATCTGACCCTGCCGCCCTTAGCTGCACTGTTCCTGAAAGCCGATTAGTCGGCATTTTTGCCGAATCCTCGGCGGCTTTCGCGTGACGCTCTAATTAAAAAAATGTCGATCGGTGTGGCCGCGTCAGGCCGCCAGAAGATGTTGAAGCCGCTCCAAAATGTGCCGTAATGGAACGCCCTTTCCCATCGCCGCATCAACAAACGGCGCCATCTGCTCCAGGTCCGGATGCGATCCAGAAATCATAATCACCGGCAGCGTCGGATGCCGCTGTTTAAGCCACGTGGCCAGCTCTAACCCATTCATTCCGGGCATTTCGTAATCCAGAATGACCGCGTCAATTTCCTTTTCTTTGGATTCAAACACGTGCAGTGCGTGGCGACCATCGCTGGCAGCAATGACTTCGTAACCATTCTGTCCCAGCAGAGCTCCGTAGAGTTCCCGAATCCCTGCATCGTCGTCCACGCACATCACGGTCATAGATTTCACCCGGGGGAGGACTGCGCTTCCTACCCGCCTTAGAGGGATCTAAGACGAGGCCAATCCTTAGAATGCCGAGCACGTTTCGTGCCACGCTCCGCGCATCGCGAATGGTCCAGCTCCGGCCACGCCTCGATCCCCCATGCTAGACTCGCTTTAGCCCCCGGCCATGCGGATCCTCACCCGCTACATCCTCCGCGAAGTCACGGCTCATGCCCTGATCGGCGTGGCAGTCTTCACCTTCGTATTATTCACTCGCGACCTGGGACAAATCCTCGAACTGGTAGTTCGCAACAGCGCTCCCTTGCCCAGTGTTGCCGAAGTCTTCTTCTTCATCGTTCCGGTAACGCTCACCATCAGCATTCCCGCCGGCGTGCTGGTAGGCATTCTGATCGGCCTCAGCCGCCTCGCCGCCGACAGCGAAATCACCGCCATGCGAGCCAGCGGCATCGGAGTCTGGAGCTTCCTCCACATCATTTCTATTTTCGCCATCACGGCCTGGCTTCTCGCTCTCGCCAACGGAGTCTATCTCGCTCCCCAGTCTCAAGCTGCCATGGTTCACTTGCAGGACCGCCTGAAGTCCTCGCAGGTCTCGTTTGAAGTGCAGCCGCGCGTTTTCTACGAAGGCTTCCCCGGACTCGTGCTCTACGTTCAGAACGTCAAAGCAGCCCAGGGCGCAGCCATCTGGAAAGGCGTCTTCATCGCCGACACCAGCGTCCCCTCATCCCCAAGAATCACGCTTGCCCGCCAGGGAATCCTGGTCAGCGAAGCCCCCGACACGCTCCATCTCCACCTGACCGACGGCTCGACTCACGAGATCGATCCCAAGATTCCTGACCGTTACCAGATTTCCACTTTCGATCAGACCGACATCCCGATTCCCGTACCCCAGGCCGACACCGCCAAAGAGCGGGAACTCATACCCGTTTCGCAAATGGGGACCTGGGACCTGTGGCGCCAAGCCAACGCTCAGAAAGACAAATCTCTGGCCCGCTGGTACCTGATCGAATTCCATCGCCGCTTCGCGCTTCCCACGTCTTGCCTGGTGTTGGCCCTCGTGGGAATCCCCCTCGGCCTGTCGTCCAAGAAAGGCGGCAAGTCCACGGGATTCGTCCTGACCATCCTGCTGGTATTCGCGTATTACTCCGCATCGCTGGTGGGAGTTTCACTGGCCCGCCAGGGAAGATTGTCCCCGGGCTTCGGCGTATGGCTGGCGGATATCGTATTCTTCCTCGGCGGCGCCTTCCTGCTGTGGCGCGCCGAGCACCGCCCGTTTGAGGTCGCCTCCCTGCGCCGCCTGTGGCGTCCCTTCGGAGCCATACCAGAAAACGGCGGATTACCCTTCCGCAGCCACCGCGCCGAAGACGTCTTCCAGCGCGCCTCTACCCGCCGCCGCGTGTTCAGCGCCAGGTTCCCCATGATCCTCGATGATTACGTGCTGCGCGACTTCGGCATGAATCTGGCGATGGTCGTGGCCGCATTCCTCATGCTCCTTCTGGTCTTCACCCTCTTCGAATTGCTGGGAGACATCCTCCGTAATCAGATCTCGCCCCTCGTCGTCGGAGCCTACCTGCTGAACGTCTCTCCCTATTTCGTCTACAACATCACGCCCCTGAGCATCCTGCTGGCCGTTCTGATCACTCTCGGCGTAATGCAACGCTCCAACGAAATCACCGCCATCAAGACCACCGGAATCAGCATTTATCGCATCATCACCCCGCTGCTGGTCGCGTCGGCCATACTCGCTGCAGGACTCTTCTTTGCCGACCAGTTTTATTTGCCGCACGCCAACAAGCGTCAGGACGCGCTCCGCAACATGATCAAGGGCAAGCCCGCCCAAACTTATCTGAATCCCGACCGCAAGTGGATTTTCGGCCAGCACTCCGATATTTACTATTACGAACTCTTCGATTCTGATCGTGATCAGTTCGGACGGCTCGCCGTCTTCCAATTTGATCCTGCAACATTCCAGTTGACCAAACGCATCTACGCCGACCGAGCTCACTGGGAAGACAGCCTGCAGCGCTGGGTCTGCACCCAGGGATGGGAGCGCGATCTGCGCGGCCCCGCTATCGAGAACTATCGCACCTTCGACGTCGCCACTTTCCCCACGGTTAGCGAACCGCCCACCTACTTCAAAAAAGAAGTAAAACAGTCTTCGGAAATGAACTATGAGGAACTGCGCCGCTACATCCGCGACCTGCAGCAAAGCGGCTTCGACGTAGTGCGACTAAGGGTTCAACTGCAAAAGAAGCTGGCCTTCCCAATCATCACCCTGGTGATGGCGGTGCTCGCCATTCCCTTTTCTCTCTCGGCTGGACGTCGCGGCGCAATCACCGGCGTAGCCGTGGCGGTGGGCATCGCGGTCGTCTACTGGACCGTTGCCGGGCTATTCGAGGCAATGGGGAACATCAGCCAACTGCCGCCAGTGCTGGCAGCCTGGTCGCCCGATCTCATCTTCGCTCTGGTTGGCGGATATCTCGTTCTGAAGGTTCCGACCTGATCTTCCTCATCTTGCGGTCATGGCGGAAAGTTGCCCAAACGCCACCACGGGCATGCCCAGGACGTTCAGCAGTCCTGTGCTCGTGGCCAGCGTGTACATCGAAATCGTCCCCGCGCCGTTATTCGCGACATAGGCGTAATCGGTAGGATTCGTTACCCCGTTGGTGGTCGTTCCCGTGGTCCCCGCGAAAATAACCATCCCCACCGGAGTCAAACCCGTGGAAATCGTCGTGGGGGAAAGCGGCGTCAAGCTTCCGTTTCCCGGTCCCCACGCATACTGTGAAATCGTATTCGATCCCTGATCCACGACGTAGGCGAAATTAAAATTCGGATCGAACGCAATGCTGACCGGCCCGAGGCCAGCCGAAAACGGCGAACCTGCCACCTCCGTCAGCGTGCCATCGGGCTTCGTCGGCACGCTGCAACTGGTCACTACAACGTCGCAAATTGCGAAGGCAGAGACGTTGCTAGAGTCGGCTCCGGCGTTCATGACGTAAAGAAAGCCTCCCTTGGGGCTGATGCCGACTCCCGAAGGTGAGGTTCCCACCGTGTAAAACGGCACCCCCAGCGGAGTGAGCGCGCCGGAACTCGAATTAATCGCAAACACCGAAACGAAATTCGCCAACTGGTTGGCCACGTATAAATAGTTTCCGGAAAAACTGACTGCCACGGAAACCGGTAACGTCCCGTTCTGATACGAGTAGCCAACCGGAATCGTCGTAAACGGCGACCCGGGCACAGCTTTCAGCGTGGTGCCGTTGATCGAAAAGACCGAAATGTCGCTCGATCCCTGGTTCGCCACGAACAGAAACTTCCCACCGGGGTCGACCGCAAGCCCCATGGGAGTCTTTCCCGTCGCCGCGGTTCCGCTGGCCGCCGTAAGCGAGCCGTCCGAATTAACCGTGTACCCGGAAACGGTATTGGCACCGCTGTTCGAGACGAACAGCGCATCCGCGGTCAGCACCGTAACGATGCCCGCAGGAGCCGTTCCAGTTCCAGCGCTCGACCCGACTGTACTCAGCGAGCCATTTGTGAGGTTCACGCCGTAAACCGAAACCGTCGTGTTGGCCTGCGCCGTCACAAACAGAAGCCCTGAGCTGTTACTGACTAAGCTACTATTGCTGCTGCAACCTAGCAGGCAGAGAAGCAAAACCGGAAGCAGCACATGCCGCAGAAAACGGAACTTCATCCCCATTCTTTCTCCGTGTCATCGATCCAAGATCTCGGACGCTCCGCGCAAGGAACTCCCCCGGCATAGGTTTGGAGATCAAGGGTTACCCTCATCTGTGTATCAGGATTATAAGGCAAGCGCAAACCCGCACTCAGGTTGGAACCAACCAGTCCAGTGGAAGTTGCCCCGCATCGGTTGGACCTCCCAACGAATTCCTTTTCTACCCCACTCGAGTCGGCAGCATTCAGTCTAGGTCTCCATGGAGAGGGTATCAATATCAAAGCGGGGCAAGCAGTCTATCCCCTCAAAGTTACCGCGCCCTTGGCAACCTGGAGGCGTTTTGAGCCCTATGGCCTGGTTACGTCACTTGAGAAACCACGCGCGTTGACTATCGATCCGAGTCGCTGCCCTTGATGGACGTTCGGGCGTGATGTGCGTCACAGACAAGACTCGCAGCACCTATGTAAAAAGGGCTTGACCATTTCATCAGATCAGACCTGCAGGTCGCAGAAGGAGCCGAACCGGCACCCGTCCAAGGTTCGGCTCTTCTGTCTATCGCCCTCCCACGCCGGAAACAGTCGCCAAGCCCCGGTTGCCAAAACCGCGTTCGCCCTCCCATCACATCGAATTGTGATCCACATCATTGCGGCGGGTAGCTAGAGCGGCTTACCGTCAGTTTGAGTTGCCGAATTTTTCTCTATTTCGCAAGTCGCCCAAGTCTAGGCAACTCTCGGAGAATATCGGTTTTCCCCCGACCTAGTTCCGCACTCATCTGCGCTCTCCGGGCCGCCGCGAAACCCAAACCATAACGAATCCTGACCGTAACTCTGGTGTTTGCGCCCAGCGCGTGGGCACAAGACAAATACAAGACGACCGGCGCTTGGGCGCAAAGCAAGTACAAAACGCTGTACAAGTTCAATGACGGGGCAAAGACGGAATGAACCCCGAAGCGACCAAACAGGAAATCTCTATGGGACAACAGTGGGCACCTATGTAGGCTTCACCACGGTCGAGAGATTTCATTGCTCGGCCTGAATTTCACTCGATCTGCAAGATCGAGAGAAGGAGAAATTGTCATGATCTATAAGAAATTCTTGGCAGCCGCGAGCGCGGCTCTGCTGATCGTCATCCTAGTAACTCTAGCGTGGACTCCCGGCGCCTGGGCAGCCAGCAATTACAAAGTCCTGCACAAGTTCACCGGCGGCGCCGATGGAAATGAGTTCATGGAGGTAACCGGCGAAGGCAACTGGTTTTCTTCCGGGTTGCTCCTTGATGTCACTGGCAATCTCTTCGGCGTAACTGCCGCCGGAGGCGCTTATGGGTTTGGCGTCGTCTTCAAGCTGGCGCCGAATACCGACGGAACCTGGTCGCAGAGCGTGCTCTACAGCTTTACCGGCGGCGCAGACGGTGGTTATCCCTTTGCCGGGCTTATTTCCGATAGCGCTGGCGATCTTTATGGCACGACCAGCGGAGGCGGTTCGGGCTCGTGCAGCAATGCCTACACCCAGGGGTGTGGCGTGGTCTTCGAGCTGGCCCCGAACCTCGACGGAAGCTGGACTGAGAGCGTGCTCTACAGCTTCACGGGCGGTGCCGACGGAGCTCAACCCGAAGCCCGCCTGACGTTCGACCCGGCTGGAAATCTCTATGGCACAACGGATGCCGGAGGCGTGCGTCTTTCGGCGCCTTGCCCCGGTCCATTCAGCGACAACTATGATAACGGCTGTGGCGTGGCCTTTGAGTTAACCCCGAACTCGGACGGAACCTGGACAGAAAGCGTCCTACACGCCTTCACCGCCCACAATGATGGACAGGGACAGATAGGCCCCCTCACCTTGGACGCGGCGGGAAATCTATATGGCACAGCGCAGGGCGGAAAAAACGGTCAAGGTGTCGTTTTTAAGCTGACCATGGCCGCCGGGTCCTGGAAAGAGACCGTTTTGCACGCCTTTGGCAACGGCAAGGACGGCAGCGATCCCTTTTCTTTCACCGGACTGGTCTTAGATGCCGCGGGCAACCTTTACGGCACCACCTTCTGGGGGCCAAGCAGCTTTAGCGGGGGCACGGTGTTCAAGCTGACGCCCACCGCTTCCGGACCATGGAAGTGGTCTCTTGTCCATAGCTTCGGCCCCGCGAACACTAACCACCCGGTCGCGGGAGTGATTCTCGACGGCGCTGGGAACGTCTACGGCACGAACGTTTCGGGCGGCATTGGCGACGGTATTGTGTTCAAGGTGACGCCCAAGTCAGGCGGCGGCTGGAAGTATACGGTGCTGCACACCTTTGAGAACCATCCCCTGTCCTGTCCCTTCTCCTTGATCCTCGATGCTGCGGGCAATCTGTACGGGACGACGTGCTCCAGCGACGTTGGAGCGGGCGGTGTGTTTGAGGTCACGCCGTAACTTCTCCGGCCACTCGGGGCGTGAGCGCTGAGTGGCCAGAGCAAATCGTGCTTCACCACGGTCGAGAGAATCATTCCTCGGCCTGAATTTCACTCGACCCACAAGATCGAGAGAAAGAGAAATTGTCATGATCTACAAGAAATTCTTGGCAGCCTCAAGCGCGGCTCTGCTGATCGTCATCGTAATTTTCACGTTGGTGCCCGGCGCATTGGCGCAAAGCAAGTTCAAAACGCTGTACAAGTTCAGCGGCGCGGACGGAGCCAACCCCGAGTCCCGCCTGACCTTCGACCAGGCAGGAAACCTCTACGGCACCACGGAGAACGGCGGCGCTGTTCGCGGCACCGTTTTTGAACTCACGCCGAACCAGGACGGAAGCTGGGCCGAGAGCAGGCTCTACAGCTTCGACTGGAGCGACGGCGTGGTTCCATACGCCGACGTGATTTTCGACGCGGCCGGGAACCTTTACAGCACGACTTTTTGGGGTGGCGCTAATTCTTCTTGCAATTGCGGCACCGTCTTCGAGCTGACGCCCGCCACGAACAGCACGTGGACCGAAACCGTGCTGCACAACTTTGAAAACGATAATGGAAACAGTCCCGCTGCTGGCTTGACCTGGGACGCAGCGGGCAATCTCTATGGCATGACCGAGGTAAGCCGCGTTTCCGCTGGAAATGGCCTCGTCTTCAAGCTGACACCGAACCAGGATGGTAGCTGGACCGAGACTATACTCTATCGCTTCAAGGACGGCAGGGACGGAGCCTTTCCCGACCTCGGCAACCTGATTTTTGACGCGGCCGGTAATCTTTACGGCACGACCGCAGGAGGCGGCAAAGGGAGCTGTAACTGGCAGTACCGTACCGGCTGCGGCACCATCTTCGAGCTAACGCCGAATGCCGATGGAACCTCGACGGAGCACATTCTACATCGGTTCTCGGGCGGCTACGACGGAGCTGCCGCCGAGGGTGCTCTGATATTTGACGCTTCAGGGAATCTCTACGGCACTACTCTTTCGGGCGACGCTCATGGCTACGGCGACGTCTTCGAGCTGACCCCGAACGCCGACGGAAGCTGGAAAGAGAAGGTCCTGCATCAGTTCACCGGCGGCAGGGACGGAGCCAATTCCTACTCCGGCGTGATCTTCGACGCAGCGGGAAATCTCTACGGCACGACGTCGGCGGGCGGCGCTCATGGGTACGGCAACGTCTTCAAGCTGACCCCGAATGCCGACGGAAGCTGGAAAGAAACGGTGCTGCACACCTTCCACGATACCCCAGGAGCGTATCCCTATGGCGGCCTGATCTTCGATGGGGCAGGCAATCTCTATGGGACAACCAGGGGGGACGGCAGCAAGACCTTCGGTTCGGTCTTTGAAATCACGCCGTAGCTGGCGTCCTCTGGCCGCTCGGGTTTGAGTGCCGAGCGGGCCGGAGAGCAAATCAGGTTGGTAGCTGCTGAGCACGGTAGGGACAACCATCACTGGTTGCCCCCCGTACAGACCCGGACGGGCGCTAATTAGCGCATCCGGTTCTTATCGCAGATAGGTGGCGGCAAAGCGAGCGTCGGGAAAGGGATGGAGCACGTGGGGTGGAGGTAACCAACGCTGAGCCAAAGTGAGAGTGCGCGTCCACGAGATCCGATGTTTCTGGCTACGGCGTCGAAGAGCACGCCACCAGAGCACAAGCACCCGATCCCGAAACACCCCCAGACTCGTAAGGTTTCCTGGCACCGCGTAGTAGTTGAAGTAGCCTTGTACGACCGACTGGAGCCAAGCGCCGGTTTGGGGCACGGGATCGTGCATGCGCTCGCGAAGTTGCTGCTTCACCTGTCGCAGCTTGGCTCGCATGCGCTTGCGGTTGGTCGTGCGCCGCACCGCGAATCGCCCCAATCCATTCTTCCCGCTAATGTGCGTGAAGCCTAGAAAGTCGAACGTTTCCGGCTTGCCTTCCCCTCTACGTTTCCGGTTCTGTTCAGCAAATCTACCGAACTCGATCCGGCGCGTTTTGTCCGGGTGGAGTTCCAGCCCAAACTTGGCCAGTCGTTCCCGCAAGTTCTCCAGGAAACGGCCTGCGTCGGTCTGATATTGGAAACCCACGATGGTGTCATCTGCGAAACGGATGACCACCACCTCGCCTTGCGCCCACTTCTTGCGCCAGGCGTTCACCCAGAGATCGAAAGAGTAGTGCAGGTAGATATTCGCCAGGAGCGGTGAAATCACCGAGCCTTGCGGACTCCCTGTCTTCGCTTCCGACCACTTGCCGTCCTCCATCACTCCGGCCTTCAGCCATTTCTGGATCAGCCGCAGGATGCGGGGATCGGCCACGCGATGCTCCACGAACTTGACCAGCCAGCCTTTGTCGAGAGTATCGAAAAAGCTGCTGATGTCTGCGTCAAGTACGTAGTTCACCTTCTTCTTCAGGAGCGCATACGACAGCGCATCCAGCGCATCATGCTGGCTGCGCCCCGGACGAAATCCATACGAGAAGCCGAGAAAGTCCTCCTCGTAGATCTGGTTGAGGATGGTGCCCACGGCATGTTGGACGATCTTGTCTTCCAATGCCGCTACCCCTAATGGACGCTTCCGCCCATCGGCTTTCTCTATGTACACTCTTCGCGATGGCTTCGCTCGATAGGCTCCACGATGAACTCGGCTGTGAAGGTCGACCACTCGATCCTCCACGCCGCGCTCATACTCCTGCCACGTGACCCCATCCACTCCGGGGGCGGCTTTCCTCTTCAGCGAGTAAAAGCTTTCCCGCAGCAGGCCGACGGTCAGGTGATGGAGCAAGGCAGTGAATCTCATCTCCTTATTGCTGTCCCTTACTGCTTTCCGCACGCCCGTCAGCCCCTGGGACACGCATGCTTCCCCGCTCTGTGTCGGGCACGTGTTAGGTTGACCGGCGTTCTCCTTGATCAGCGGCCTTCCCTCCTCATTCTCCGTCAACGATGCCCCGTCTTTGTTCGAATGATTCATCGGTACTACGCCGCTGTGTGACTCCTCGCAGACGTGCATGCGGGCCGTGTGGCCTGAGCCTTCTCCCGCCGACCTGCTGCCTGATTCGACCGCAGGTGTCTCCGAGGTCTCCCGGTTCTCGTGCATGAAGTTTCTAGGCGTGCCTGGGGTCTTCGACTACGCCGGACTGCACAGGGACTCGCGTTATCGCCCCTGTTCATGTTGCCTTCCGCGCATATTAACCGCGTCGGCGTCCGGGTTGTATCTTTTCGCAGCTCAATCGCCCACCCCGCCTATGCCCCTGTCTACGCTTCACTGGGTCCCTCACGGTAGCAGTGCAAGACTCGGGGCCGAGCGGATCGCTAATCCTTTCCCGTAAGAATTTTGCATTCTCTACTTCATGCCGGTTTATCCCGGCGCACTAACATCGCGATTTCACTCATTGGCTCTGGGGAGAAATCTGCGCAGGAACCGCACAGCTAGCGGAAGCGCATACGCAATCGCCATGTACTGTAAACAGTTGATGACTACCGACGATGCTGAGATCATCACACCCCGAATCGTGCTTCGCCATCCCACAACTAGCATCACGGAGGATGGCCAAAACACATACATCAGATCGGTTCCCCCAACGTCGAGAATGCCCCCTACGCCGAACCAAATCAGCGCAAGCACCACGCTCGACACAAGGGGGCTGGCCCAACCTAAGCCTCCGCTCTACTCTTCAGGGTGCCCCGCTCAAGCTTGCTTGGGCGGGGGTGTTCAGTTGTCGCGGAATCTTTCGCCATGAGAAACCAAGCTTGTCCCGTGCCCTGGGGACCAAAAGACTTTCAGCAATCGGGGCGACTGCCTTTCGAGCACGTGCATCTCCCAGTCGGATGAAGATGGTGGTGTTAGTGCTCGATTTCGGGGAAGCGCCCGCGATCGGCAAGTTCGGCGCTGATATGACCGGTCGTGCTGGTGCTCATTTGCGCCCCCCTTTCCCGAGCGGGCCGAAGGATCTCGCGCAGAGTCGTTCCCGCTGTCCACGCCCCGACCCGCCCCAGCCGTTTTTTTCGCTTGACCCACCGTTCCTGCTCAGATAACATATAAGAGATTGCATTAGCTGTTCGATAACAGCAGTGAGCAAGTGTCGTTCTTTGACAATCTGGCCTGTTCCACGCAGGCGGCCTTGGCCTTCAAAACACAGTTCAGCTCGAAAAAAGGACCGCGGCTAAGTCCTTTAGAAAGGATATTTTAGAGCGACTCCACCGGCTCGATACCTGTTTTCAATAACTTACGCAGCCGCAACCCTTAAGGTATTCCCTTCCGTAAGTCCTTTAGAAGAGATATTTTACGAGGGTATCTCGAAAAAATACCCTGTGTTTTCATAGATCCAGCGCGAAAATGCAAATTTTAGGGTATATACCCGATATGAAGCAGTAAACAACGGCGGGCTGCATATTACTAATCAGTAAATGCTCGGGGCGAGACGAAGGACCTCCGAGCGGCGTTCACAGCTCGCGCGACAGAATCGTGACGGTCTGCGGACTGTCCGCGCCTGCTGCTTCTTCCGATGAGAGCGGAAGCCGAATCTCCACCATCAAGCCGCCTTGCGGACGATTCGACACGCGTATGGTCCCGCCGTGAAGCCGCACGGCGCGATCCGTGATGGCCAGTCCTAAGCCTACTCCGCCAGTCTGGCGCCCACGCGCATCGTCGATGCGGTAGAACGGGCGAAACAGTTTATCCAGCGCCTCCTCGGGGACGCCGGGACCGGAATCGGTCACCCGCACCACGGCCTCGGGTCGCGCGCTCACGGTTTCCACTCCCTGTTCCAGCCGCACTTCCACGCTGGTACCTTCCTGGGTATAGCGGATGGCGTTGCGTACGACGTTCTCGATCGCGCTGTGCAGCAGGCTCGGGCTTCCGACGACGACGCAGTCGTCCACCACGGTCGCCTCGACTTCGCAACCCCGGCTCTGCGCTTCGAAGGCAGCATCCTTGGCAATTTCATGGACGATTTGTTCAAGGTGGACTGGCAGCTTCTCGATGGATTCGTCCCCAGCTTCGAGTCGGGCGATGGTCAGCAGCCGCTGGATGAGTTGGTTGAGACGGTTGGTTTCGCGATCGATGCGATCGAGCGCGCTTCGGGCCTCGGAGCCACTGCGTTGGCGAGCCAGTTCCAGCGCGACGTTGAGCCGGGCTAGCGGGGAGCGCAACTCGTGCGAGATGTCGGTCAGCAACCGGCTCTGAGCGCTCACCAGGTTTTCGAGGCGCTCGGCCATGCGATCAAAGTCGCGCATCAATTCGGCCATTTCGTCATGCCGCCGCGACCCGGGCTTGCCGGCGCGCGCGCTGAGATCGCCCGAAGCCAGCTTCTGCGTCGCCGCTCGTAGACGCACGATAGGAGAGGTCAGATACAGGGCCAGGATATAACACACCAACCCCGAAGAAATGACTGCGATGAGAATGCCCAGGCCGGGCACTCCGTGAGGTCCGAAAAATGGGTGCTCTTCCGGAGGTAGGTCGATAATCACCATGTAGCGGCGCCCGTTATCCGCGGTGATGGTTTGCCGCAGCGCTTGACCGGGACCGAAATGTCCCCAGAAGCTGTCGGCGGTCCGGACTTGGCCGCGCCTTACACGTTCGATCCAGTCGTGCGGCTTGCGGCCCAGGAGTTCGCGGCCCTGGTCATCGAAGATGAAAATCCGGACGTGCTGATTGTCGTGCACATTCCCAAGGTACTTTCGCGTCGCGTCTTCGCCTCCCGATTGGTAAGCCTGCAGAGCTTCATTCAGAAATTTCGGTTCCAGCGCCTGCAGATTGGAAATTTCCCTCGATGGCCGCATCGTGAGAGTCACGATAATCGCCAACACTAGAAAGAGCGCTTGCGCCATCCAGTAGGAAAGAAAGATCTTGAGAAAGAGGCTTCTCATGCTTCCTCTCTGGCCGCTTTAGTAGCGGTTTGCTCCCGGGGATGAGCGAAGATGTATCCCACGCCACGCACGGTTTTGATGTGATCGCTGCCGTTGTCGGAGTCGCCCAGCTTCTTGCGAACTTTGCTGACGTGCATATCGATGCTGCGGTCGAAGGGTGAAAATTTGCGGCTGAGAACGGCGTCCACCAAGTGCTCGCGGGTTACGACGCGTCCCGCCTCGCGCAGAAGTACATGCAGCAAATTGAATTCGACCGAAGTCAGCTCGACCGGCTTGCCATTCTGGCGAACGATTCGAGTGGCAGGATCCAGCTCAATATCACCCACCCGCACGATTTCAGGAATTTGATCGTCGCCCGATCTCTCCGATTCCTTCTCTGCCACCTGGGTTCGACGCAAGATGGCGCGGATGCGGGCAACCAGTTCCCGGGGATTGAAGGGCTTGGGCAGGTAATCATCGGCGCCGATTTCCAGTCCGACAATCCTGTCGACGTCTTCTCCCCGAGCGGTGAGCAGCAGAACCGGGATGCGAGAGGTGTTGCGTATGCGTCGCAGCACATCAAAGCCATTCATGCCGGGCAGCATCACATCGAGCACGACCAGCAGGTAGTCTCCGTTCAGGGCGCGATCCAGACCGCGATTGCCGTCGTGAACCGCCTCGATTTGAAAGCCCTCGGGCTCGAGATACTCAGCGACCAGGCTGCACAGCTCCACGTCGTCGTCGATGACCAGGATGCGATCCACTTTTCTCATTTTAGTTAGGGGCGCGGATAAAGGAGGTAAAGAATTGTCAAACCAGCGGCTATCGCGCTTTACAAAACTTTACTCCGGTTGACCGACTCTTTACCACCAAAGATCCGGAAAAGTGTTTCTATACTTGTAAGCAAATTGAGGTTTTCCGGTAGACGGGGAATGCTCACAGGAGAGGTTATGAAATTTCGCAGCAAGATTTCGTTGGCAGCTTTGGCTATCGTGCTGGTGGCGGGGATTGCGATAGCAGAACCCCACGGCGGTCCGCGCGGTGGCGGGGATTTCTTTGGCGGACCAATGTTGGGCTTCTTCACCGATTATCTGGATCTCAGCGATGCGCAACAAGCGCAGATCAAACAGATCATGGAGAAAGAGAAACCAATGGAGCCTCTGTTCAAGCAGGAAATGCAGACTCACGAACAGATGATGCAGCTCATCCAGGGCGGCACTTTTGATGAAGCCAAGGCGCAGGCCATTGCAGCCCAGGGAGCGCAGGTTCACGCGCAACTTGAAGTGCAGCATGCTCGCATCGCCTCCGAGGCGTATCAGGTTCTGACTGCGGACCAGAAGACCAAGCTGGCTCAGTTCATATCCAAGCGGGAGCAACGCTTCGAGCAACACATGCAGGAACGTGAGCAGAGATCGCACACCGAAGACGCACCCAACCAGTAACGGAATACGAGGGGGACCGGGGGAGAGGACTGAGGGGTTCCCTCCCCCGGTAGGTGGTGTTTCGAAGTACAGACCAAGGAAGGCGGGTAAGGCATTGGCTACTGCAGTGATGGCAACGGATCTTGTCGATGTTATCGCCGCCGAAATGGCGGCTGGCGTGGATCGGGCCGTCGAATGCTGGATGTCGCAGATCGAGCAGGCGCTTACGGATGTGAATCTCACGTCGCTCGGCCGGCTCAACGCGGTCCGCGAGGTTCTCGACGACTACAAACTCTTGACCGGCAAAGTGCAACTCCAAGGGCGAAGGTCCGCCGAAAAGGACCTGCTGCGAAAAGCCTGCTAGGACGATTGTTTCTTTGGGAGGTGCGACCGTGGATGTTGATCTTCTATATTCCTACCTAATTGATTCCACCTGGTTCTTCCTCGGGAGTTGGGTGGCGCTGCTGCTAACGGCTGGGGTGGTCGCGTTCGCTGATCGGCTAGGGCAGCCGCAAATCTCGCCGACGATGGGGACCTTCCGGCGAAACTGAAGCTCGTACTGATAGAATCGCATCTAAACGAGCTGATGCTGCCGAAAAGTCTTCGTCCCCTGCTTCCCTATTTTAAGAAGTATCACCGCAGCTATGCGGTGGGGACGGTTTGCGTCTTCCTGACCAACGGCATCTGGATTCTTTTTCCGCTGGTAATCCGACGGGCCGTGGATGATCTTCACCAAGGGGTCACGCGGTACAAACTAGGCTACTACGCCCTGGCTCTTTTGGCGGTGGCCGCCACCAAGGGCATCTTCCAGTTTCTGACTCGCTGGATCGTAATCGGGGTTTCCCGCGAAATCGAATTCGATCTGCGAAATGATCTGTTCCGTCACCTTGAAAGTCTTTCCTACTCTTATTATCAGCGGACGCGAACTGGCGACATTATGGCTCGCGCCACTAATGACCTCAATGCAGTGCGAATGCTGCTGGGGCCGGCGATTATGTATTCGGCGAACACGATTGTGTTTACCGCCGGGGCGTTGGCTTTTATGCTCTCGATCAGCCCCAAGCTGACTTTGTACGCTTTCTTGCCTTTGCCGATTGTCAGCATCACTATCCAGTACTTTGGCCGCAAGATTCATGAACGCTTCGAGAGAATCCAGGCGATGTTTTCGGATATCTCAGCCCGAGCCCAGGAGAACTTCTCAGGCGTTCGTGTGATTCGCGCCTACGTGCAGGAAGAAGCGGAGATTGCGGCATTCGAGAGCGCTAATCAGGAGTACATCAAGCGTAGTCTGAAGCTGGTTCGTTTGATGGGCATGCTTTGGCCGACGCTTGAAACCATGCTCGGACTCGCCATTGTGCTAGTGCTGTGGCTGGGGGGGCGCGAAGTAATTTCCGGGCGGATCACGGTGGGCGGTTTTGTTGCCTTCAACACCTACATGGTGCAGCTTACCTGGCCCATTATCGCGTTGGGCTGGGTGATCAATATTTTCCAGCGGGGCACGGCGTCGATGGGACGCATCAACGAGATTCTGGTGGAGAAGCCCGAGATTGAGGACAGTGAAGCGATCCAAGTCAAAAGCAGCACGAGCCAGACGCTCGCGCCTAAACAGATACAGGGGGAGATCGAGTTCGGGCATTTGAACTTCTCTTACAACTCAACAGCAGTTTTGCACGACATTAATCTCCGCATTCCAGCTGGGAGCAGTCTGGCGATCGTCGGGCCTACGGGCTCCGGCAAGACCACTCTGGTGAGTTTGATCCCACGTATTTACGATGCTGAACCGGGAAGCGTGCTGATCGACGGCGTTCCCATCCGCGAATATCCGATTGCGGAGCTACGCCGCAACCTCGGTTTTGTGCCGCAAGAAACTTTTCTGTTTAGCGAGACGGTGCGGGAGAATATTGCCTTTGGAAAAGCGGATGCCACGGATGAAGAGGTTCGATCGGCGGCGCAGGCAGCCAGTATCGCAGAGGAAATCGAGAGTTTTCCCGAGCAGTATCGGACGCTTGTGGGTGAGCGCGGCATCACTCTTTCCGGCGGGCAAAAGCAACGGGCGGCGATCGCACGCGCGATCATTCGTAATCCTCGAATTCTGATTCTGGACGATGCACTTTCGAGCGTCGATACTCATACCGAAGACAAGATTCTCAATCACCTGCGCGAAATCATGCAGGGACGCACCACGATTTTCATCTCCCACCGGGTTTCCACGGTGCGCAATGCCGACCGCATCGCCGTTCTCCACGCCGGGCGAATCGTGGAGTTGGGTACTCACGACGAACTGGTGGCCAAGGACGGTTACTATACCGATCTGTATAACAAGCAATTGCTGGAAGAAGAATTGGCAGAAGTGTAGCGCCGGTATCCTGCCGGCTGTCGCGAGAGCATCTTGCCCTCGCGAGGGGGGCAAGGACGCCCGAGCGACCGTCGCCGAAACGGCGGCGCCGGGTTAGATTGCGGTCTGATTATGAAGCGCGTGGTCACTCCCGAACTGCTCGACTCCGATTCCGGCACAACTGTCGAGATCGCCGCTGCCCTCTCCGACCTCCGTCAAATCAATCGGTGGTTCGGGGGGGTTGCCACGACCCAGTCGATGATCGCGCGGTTGGTACGGAAACACGGTGCCAGATCACTTTCGCTGTTAGAGGTGGCCGCTGGCTCCGGACACGTGCCTCACGCTGCCAGCGCACGGATGGATAAGTTGGGGGTCCGGCTTCAGGTCACGCTACTTGACCGCGCTCCCTCGCATCTGAAAAATGGCTCTGAAAATGGAAGCTCGGCCGTAGCGGGGGATGCGCTGGCGCTTCCGTTCGCGGACGGGAGTTTTGATTTAGTGAGTTCCTGCCTCTTTGCTCACCACCTGGAACCGCCGGAGTTCGTGCAATTCGTCAACGAGAGTTTGCGCGTGAGCCGTCGGGCGGTGATCATCAACGATGTGGTTCGCGCCCCAATTCACCTCGTCCTGGTTTATGTAAGCCTGGCGCTGTATCGAAGTCGATTCAATCGCAATGATGCCCCCGCTTCGGTGCGTCGCGCATACACCGTCCGGGAAATGAACGAGATGCTGGGGCAGACTATGGCGGCGAGGGTGGAGATTAGGCGCCGTCCTGTGTTTCGCATGGGAGCGATCGCGTGGAAAAGATAGCACGATGTATGACTTGATTGTGGTCGGCGGCGGCCCAGCGGGAAGTTCCGCGGCCATCATTGGCGCTCGCCGTGGGGCTCGCGTACTCTTACTCGAGCGCGGACAGTTTCCCCGTGACAAGGTTTGCGGCGAATTCGTTTCTTCCGAATCCCTCGAGCTTCTCTCCGGCCTGCTCGCTCCGCAACACACGAGGTTGGTCGCCGATGCGGTTCGAATTGCTCGAGCTCGCCTTTTTCTCGACGGTTGCATGATTGAAACGCCGGTCGATCCCTCTGCAGCCAGCATCTCGCGCCTGGACCTCGACGGTGCTCTTTGGGATTCAGCAGAAAGAAGTGGAGTTGATTGCCGGCAGCAGGTTGTCGTGCAGGCTATCTCCGGAGTGGATCCGTTTCTGGCCACAACTTCGGTGGGAGAATTTGAGGGTCGCGCCCTTATCAATGCCTCGGGCCGTTGGTCGAACCTGAACCTTGGAGCGGCTGACACAGCAAAAACTGCAGTGAAATGGCTTGGGCTCAAAGGACATTTTGCCGAGTCTCCCACGCTGCCTTCCGTGGATCTCTATTTCTTAGATGCCGGTTATTGCGGAGTACAACGGGTCATCCTCAGGGACGGGGACGAAGCAACCGAAAGGGTCAACGTGTGCGCCATGGTGCGGGCTGATGTGGCCAGCACCCTAGCGGAAGTATTCGATGGCCATCCCGCACTGCAGAAACGGAGTCGTGGATGGAGGCCGCTCAGCGAGCCAGTGACGACATCGCCCCTTGTCTTTCGCGAACCGCGGCCAGAGCGAGACGATATTCTGATGACTGGCGACGCCGCGGGTTTTGTGGATCCCTTCGTCGGGGGTGGCGTTTCGCTCGCCCTGCGGAGCGGCACGCTGGCGGCCAAGTGTCTGATTCCGTTCTTCGCCGGAAGAATCTCGCTGCCGCAAGCTGCGTGCGACTATCGCTCGGCGTATGAGAAGCGGCTCACACCCGTGTTCCGCACCGCGTCCAAGATCCGGCGGATGCTGAGTTTGCCGCAGGGCGTGCGGATTCCAATTTTTCGCTTGCTCGAAAAGATGCCCGCGATCACACGATATTTGGTGAGAAGGACGAGGTAGACCGACCTTTGCTCCGCCAGGACGGGCGAGGTGCCCGTCCTTCATTTAGCTGACGAGCAGTTACCTGACGACGAGGACTTCGCGGATGTTGTCACGGGTCAGGAAGAACTTGATGGAGCCGAAATCGCGGAACAGGTTTTCGACGTGACGGTTGTTGAAAACCCGCTGCAAGCGGAAACTCTTCTCGATGGAAGTATGCAGCGCGCCCGTGGGCCCCTTGCGCAGATCCCGTCGAGCCTGGACGTGCTGCATCTCGAGAATGTCCTTATCCACGATGTGGTAGCGGTAGCAAGGAGCGTCCGGTCCGGCTTCGTGAGTGTGGAAGAAGGCCAACAGCATGCCACCAGGCTTAATCGTGGACCAGAGACGGGCGACGACCGGCTTGACCAGGCTTTCAGGCATGTAATCGGCGAGATTCCAGCACAGAACGATATCGAACTGGGCTGGAGGGTAAACCAGGTTGTCGGCGAGAAATCGCCGGCTATCCAGAATGGTCTGACCCTGTTCGTCCTTGGTGATCAGAGCCGGATCGGTCGAGGCCTCGAGCAAATCTTCACTGTAGATTTTGTGCCCCCGCGTGGTCAGGTATCGGATGTTGGCGGCAGAGGTCGAACCGATATCCAGAACGCAGATTGGTTCCTCGGATTGCAGCGTGCGCGAAATCTCGCCCAGCCCGCTGGAGCGGCGGGTAAGCCGCTGCGAAGTGGAGACGGGCCCGATTCCTTGACCGGGGATGGTGGATGAACGAAAAAGTTTCATGAAGCTGTGCGTAACGGATGCCATTGGTTAATTTCCCGGCGTCCGGCTCAACAGAGTTCCGCAATCTAAATATATCGCGGCGCATGCGGTTGGACCGGCGAAAAATGCTATTGCTTGGTTACTGGAGTACTTCCTGCTGCCGTGCTCCTCGCCTCAATCTGGGGTTCAGGTTTGGCTGCCGGGGCTGAATTTGGCTTGGCGGCTTCTCTTTGGATCTCCACTTTGCCCTTGAAGTAAGCACCGTCCTCGATGGCAATACGTTGGGTAACAATATCGCCCACGATGACGGCAGATTTCCGCAACTCGGCCCGGTCATTGGCCCGGATGTTGCCTTCCAGCTTGCCCTGGATCACTACGGCCTTGGCGCTGACGTCGGCATGCACGTGACCATTGGGTCCGACTATCAGGTTGTTGCCTTGCAATTGAATCGTGCCCTCGACCGTGCCGTCGACGTACAAGTCCTCGCTGCCGGAAAGTTCTCCCTTGATCACGACCGATTTACCAATGTGGGCAAACTCTCCGGTTTTTAGCATATCCATACTCAGCTCTCCTCTTGGACGCACAACCGCGGGGTGCAAGCGGGAATAACGGATTCTAAACTATTCGGAGGATTCTGGGGGGGTGCGGCGCGAGATCTCAGCAAAAAGATTTGCATTTGAAAAACGCCCGGATGCCTTAAGTATCGCGGCCGAGGCCGATGTACAATGCCCGTCGGTCCACAATTCAAGAACCGGGTCCCGGTTGCAGAAAGAGTGAGTGCATGAAGCATTCGGTCGTGTCTTCGGTAGTTGCCGGTGTTGCGTTGTCCCTTGGCGCGTATCTATTGCCTGGCCATGTTCAGGCGGCTGACGAAGCAAAAATCAATGGATTTACCCTTGTCGCTCCCCCGTCCAGCGTTCCGCACCCGGGACGCATTCACACAAACTACTTTTTTGCCGTTCCAGACGTCCCGAATATGACTGGTGGGCCTCCGCCGGGCACGGAGACACCAGGCTCTTTGGCCTGCGTATATAAACTGGTCAAGGGACCCAAGGGCTGTCCAGTTGCCACCAGCACGACTGTGCCGACCGGGGGCTGGGGAGCTATCGCCATTGTCGACGCGGGAGACTTCCCGACCGCGAAGCAGGATCTGCACACGTTTTCAAAATACTTTGGCATACCCGATGCCGACTTCCAGGTGGTTTATGCCGACGGCCACAAGCCCCCGGTCTATTCGGGTTGGGACGTTGAAGAGTCGCTGGATATCGAGTGGGCTCATGCCATGGCGCCCAAAGCCAGGCTATTCCTGGTGGAGTCGAAGCTGTGCACGACCAACCGTTGCAACACGGATCCCACCTGGCAGGCAGTGACGGTGGCAAGCAAACTGGTGGCCAAGAATGGTGGCGGCGTGATCAGCATGAGCTGGGGCGACCCAGAGCTTGCCAACGAGGCGGAATTTGAGAAGTACTTTAAGCAACCCGGAGTGGTCTACTTTGCTGCCAGCGGGGATTCGGGGATCGGGGTGAGTTCGTATCCGACAGCGTCTCCGAATGTGGTCTCTGTTGGCGGTACAGTGTTCAACCGGGATTCCAATGGGGACTTCGTGAGCGAGTGGTACGGCGGCGGTAGCGGCGACATCAGCCCTTATGAGCCGAGACCCAGCTATCAGGATGTGATCAAGAATATTGTCGGAAGCAAGCGTGGATATCCGGATGTTGCTTCCGATTTTTGTTGCGCCGCCATCTATATAACTGCTTACGGTGGCTGGAACCCAGTGGGCGGAACCAGTTGGTCTTCACCGACTTTTGCCGGAATCGTGAATGCCGCCGGCGAAAAGACGAAGTCGACGAACGATGAACTGACGGCGATCTACAAGGAGTACGCGAAGAAGACAGAGTACAAGGCGGACTTCCGCGACATCACAAGCGGCGATTCCCGCTGCAAGAAGGGTTGGGATCTTTGTGCCGGGGTCGGTTCGCCGATCACATACAAAGGGAAATAAACCCCCGTTTCTACTCGCATTTCTACAGGCCCTGCAGGCAGCAGGGCCTTTTTACTCCCCACTGTCAATTCTTCGTCGCCTTACAACGCCTATGAGTCATTGTTTCGTCTAAGCTAGGCGTGAGGAGCTATGAGACTCGCTGACCTTAGAACCCGACTGGGAACCACGGCTTGCGTTGTGGTCTTGATCATATGCGCGCGGGCGGCGAGGGCTGACCAACCGTCTTCTGGATCTCCCGTCGAACTGGTGCGGCAGACGGCCCAGAACGAAGTCGCGACCAGCAATGGCAACACAAGAGTGATGTTCACGGATTTGAAGAAAACGCCGCACGGTTCGCAGACCAAGCTGATGGTTGAAACCCGCGAGGGAATGGCGGCGATGGCGGTTGCCTTCAACGACCAACCGTTAACGCCGGAGCAGCGCCAGGCTGAGGAAGATCATCTGGCGGAGCTAGCGAATAGTCCTGGGCAACTAAAGAAAAAGCAGAAGTCGGAAAAGGAAGACGCGGAGCGGACTGCGCGAATCATGAGAGCGCTGCCTGACGCTTTCATTTACGAACCCGATGGAACTGGGGTTGGAACGTCAGAAATCGGCCGGGCCGGCGCAACCCTAATTCGGCTGAAGTTTCGTCCCAATCCCAAATACAGTCCGCCCAGCCATGTGGAACAGGTGCTTACAGCCATGCAAGGTTATCTCCTGATTGATACTGACGAACATCGCATTGCCAAGATCGACGGGACTCTCGGTAAAGAAGTGGGCTTTGGCTGGGGAATCCTGGGACACCTGGATCAAGGTGGACATTTTCTGGTGCAACAGGCGGAAGTAACCAAAGGAGACTGGGAGATGACTCGAATGAGCCTGAGCTTCACCGGCAGAGCCCTGCTGTTCAAAAGCATCAATATCAAGTCGGACGAAGTGTTCAGCGATTTTCGGGCGGTGCCGTCGAACCTAACCTTTGCGCAGGGAGTGGAACTGTTGAAGAAACAAGAAGCCGAACTGGCCGAAAACCGGCAGCAGCCCGCAACGGGCAAACCGAAATAACATGCTTATTGCGAGGCGCATCCAAAGAGCATCTGCTGATATAAGGGAGCCGGCGAATCTTTGTCATCTTTGCCTCGGCGACCAGTCGCTAATTAGTGAATCGTTCGCGCAGATCAGCCGTAGCCTGGAAGGCATCGCCCGCACGCTTCGAGAACGAAAACCGCTGTAATCCGTCACTCATGTCCACTTGCTTCCTTGACTTCCCTTCTCCCGCAACAAGATAATAAAAGGTTCCGTTCTCATACTTGAACTCATAAGGAGCATTCCGTGGCAGCAACCGCCAGTCCTGCGGCTCCGATACCAATCAAAGGTGGCGTAGCTCCGCTGCGGACCGGCCAGGGATATTCGTTTTTGCTGCGCCGTTTGCACTCGCTGACCGGAATTATCCCGGTCGGCGCATTTCTGTTCGAACACATTCTTATTTCTAACGCATCCGCGATCGGTGGTCCGGCCGCCTATGCCCGCCAGGTACGTTTTCTTGGGAGCCTCCCGCTGGTTCTGCTACTTGAGTTGTTTGGAATCTGGCTGCCTATCCTGTTTCACGCGCTCTACGGTTTCTACATCTGGTACCGCGGAGAGACGAACGTCGGGGAATATCCCTGGACTGGGAACTGGATGTACACGGTGCAACGCTGGACCGGCGGAATCGCGTTCGCCTACATCCTCTGGCATACCTGGACAATGCGCTTTACCGGCGTCGACTTACATGAATTTCCAGGAGCTTCATTCGGCAAAGTACAAGGCGAAGTATTTCAGACTCCACTGTTCCTGTTTTATGTTGTTGGACTGATCGCTGCGTCATGGCATTTCGCTTACGGCATCTGGCTTTTTTGCGCTAAGTGGGGCATCGTTTCGGGAGAGAAGGCACGCAAGCGGTTCCTGACTGTGTGTTTGGTGTTTTTCTTTGTCCTGCTCGGAGCGGGTTTAGCCAGCTTGACTTCATTCCGGTCCCACGCTCTGCAGCCGACCGATCCCGCGGGGGCAAGCATGGTCGAAGCGGGACCGGGCACGACGAACTAAAGTTCACGGAAAGCGGTGCATCCGAAGATGGCATCAAGTCCGAAAATCATCGTTATCGGCGGCGGCCTCGCGGGCCTTTCCGCGGTCATCAAGATCGCGGAGATGGGCGGGCAGGTCGATCTGTTCTCGATTGTGCCGGTGAAGCGGTCACATTCCGTCTGTGCGCAGGGCGGCATTAACGCGGCCAAGAACCTCAAGGGTGAAGGCGACTCCACCTGGAAGCATTTCGACGACACTATTTACGGAGGCGACTTCCTCGCCAACCAACCTCCCGTGAAAGCCATGTGCGAAGCTGCGCCTGGCATCATTGATCTGCTCGACCGCATGGGAGTGCCTTTTAATCGCACTCCGGAAGGCTTGCTGGATTTTCGCCGTTTCGGCGGGACGCTCTACAACCGCACCGCATTCGCCGGCGCTACGACCGGTCAGCAACTTCTCTATGCGCTGGATGAGCAAGTACGCCGCTACGAGTCCGAAGGCAAAGTCAAAAAGTACGAGCACTGGGAATTTCTCTCGGCCGTGCTCGATTCGAACAAAGTCTGCCGCGGCATTTGCGCCATGGATCTGCGCTCCATGGAGATGCGCACGTTCCCTGCCGACGCAATCATCATCGCGACCGGCGGGATTGGGGCGATCTTTGGCAAATCCACGAATTCGGTAGTCTGCACGGGCTCTGCGCAGTCCGCGTTGTATCAGCAAGGATGTTTCTACGCCAATGGAGAGTTCATCCAGGTTCATCCCACTTCAATCCCTGGCGAAGACAAGTTGCGGCTGATGTCGGAATCGGCACGCGGCGAGGGCGGACGCGTGTGGGTCCCGAAGACGCCGGGTGACAAACGCGATCCGTTATCCATCCCGCAAAGCGAGCGCTGGTACTTCCTGGAAGAATGGTATCCAAAGTATGGCAATCTCGTGCCCCGCGATGTTGCGACCCGAGCGATCTTCAAGGTCGTCTATGAACACAATTTGGGCATCGATGGAAAACCAATGGTCTACCTGGACCTGACCCACATTGATCCCAAAATTCTCGACCGCAAGCTGGAAGGCATTCTTGAAATCTACGAGAAGTTTGTGGGTGATGACCCGCGCAAAGTTCCGATGAAGATTTTCCCCGGCATGCACTACACCATGGGTGGTCTGTGGGTCGATTACAACCAGGCGACGAACGTTCCTGGAATTTATGCCGCGGGTGAATCCGAATATCAATATCACGGAGCCAACCGTCTGGGCGCGAACTCGCTGGTCTCCTGCATCTTTGGCGGGTTCATTGCAGGTCCCGCGGCGGTACAGTACGCCCGCGATCAGAAGGCCGCGTCGAGCAATGGGCATTTCGAACTGGAACGCAAGCATCAGGAGGAAAACAATTCGATGCTAATGAAGTCGGATGGCCAGGAGAACCCGTTCCGGCTGTGGCGAGAACTCGGCGAATTGATGACCGCCAATTGCACGGTCATCCGCTACAACAAGAATCTGCAGGAGACCGACGCCAAGCTATGTGAGATGCTCGAGCGCTTCCGGCGCATCAATCTGAGCGACCGGTCTGAGTGGGCCAACACCAGCGTTGTCTTCGCGCGCCAGCTTTACAACATGCTGCAACTCGCTCGCGTAGTCGCGCAGGGTGCGGCAATGCGGGATGAATCTCGTGGAGCCCATTACAAACCAGACTTTCCGGAGCGCGACGATAAGAATTGGCTGAAAACAACGAAAGCGTACTTCGCGCCAGATGCTGACGAGCCGAAGTTCGAGTTCGAGACAGTGGATATTTCGCTGATTCCACCACGCCCGAGGAAGTATGACGCAGCGAAGTAGCGCATCTTTTTTCACCTGTCATCCTGGGCGTAAGGATCTGTGGATTTTGTCCGGCGTCGGCAAAATACAGAGACTCTTCGCTCAGAATGACAACGTTTTTGAATGAATATCAGTATTGACGAGTTTAAGGAATAAGGCTTAACGGATGCCTGATCACAAAGCGGTCATCATCAAGATCAAACGACAGGACAAACCCAATGCTCAGTCTCATTGGGAAGAATTCGAACTTGCCTGGCAACCGGGAATGAATGTGATTTCCGCCATGATGGAAATTGCACGAAATCCGGTGACACGCGACGGCAAGTCCACAACCCCCATCACATACGACTCCAATTGCCTTGAAGAGGTTTGCGGCTCTTGCGCCATGCTCATCAACGGTCGCGCCCGTATGGCCTGCTCCGCGTTGGTGGATAAACTCGAGCAACCCATCAGGCTTGAGCCTTTCACGAAGTTCCCAGTGATTCGCGATCTGACGGTCGACCGCAGCGTTCTGTTTGAAAACCTGAAGACTGTCAAGGCATGGGTACCCGTTGATGGTAGTTATGACCTGGGGCCTGGGCCTCGTATGAGTCCCGAGGTCCAAGAGGCAGCTTACCCCCTCTCGCGTTGCATTTCCTGCTGTTGTTGTATGGAAGCCTGCCCGCAGTTCAACGAAGAAACGGGCTTCGTGGGCGCGGCGACGATTTCGCAGGTTCGACTTTTCAACACCCACCCCACCGGAGCGGCGCTGAAACGCGAACGACTGGCGGCGCTCATGGGCGACGGGGGCATTCAGGAATGCGGCTACGCCCAAAACTGCGTTGAGGTCTGCCCCAAAGACATACCCTTGACCCGCTCTATTTCCGAGGTCAGCGGCGATGTCATGAAACAAGCCATCGGCGACCTCTTCCACAGATGACGGGTTCGGCAAGAACCGGAGCTGGGGCCAAAATGGCCCAGCGGTGACGTTTTCCGGGACTTTTGCCGTCAAACAGTGATATAGTGCGCACTTCGTTCCCAAGCCACAAAACCGTAAGCTCTGTTTTCTTGGGCAAATAGGCGCGGGCAATCTGGGGGACGGAAACGGCATCTTAGCTGCAGAGGGAAATGGGAGCAGGCGATGCTCGCCGGCTTGAAGTAATGGGCGGTAATCTGGCCAAGCACTCTTTAGTAACCTCGCAGCTGAAAGCTGGCTTGGCATCAAGTGGCGGTGATTTAAAATAGCCGCCTGCCGTGAGCGCCGTAGTACTGAGAATTTGAGGCACACTTCGTGAAGAGTAAACGAGATCGAGCTTTCTTGTTGGTATTTCTGGCCGCCGCAGTGTGCGGACAGGCTTTTGGGTTGCATCAGGTTGTGCCCAGCCAAAACACACATCGCGCCAGCAAACACCATGGCCGACTCCGCCGCGCGCTTTGGAACCCGGTATTCCGTCCTTCCCACGAATCGTTGCTGCGCCAGAACGAGGAAATCGACCGCCTCGACTTGCCACGAATTCAGAATCAAGCCGAACTCGAGCAACTGATCGCCAGCCAGGATCTGGTTCCGATCGTTGCCGGTCAAACTCTGCGTTTCGATCCGCGGCTTGACCCTGATCGCCGTTATTGCCGTCCGTGGACGCGCGATTTTCTTGACGATCTAAGCGAGGCGTATTACGAACAGTTTCATAGTCCGATCCAGGTGAACTCTGCTGTACGTACGGTGCAGGTACAGAAGAAACTTCGCCGCCACAATCGCAACGCCGCACCTGAAAAAGGCGAAACCGCTTCGTCTCACTTGGCTGGCATCACGGTCGACATCCAACGCCGGGGCATGACCCGGCAGCAAGTGACTTGGATGGAGCAATATCTAGTGCCGCTGAGGGATCAAGGTCTGGTAGAACCGGAGGAAGAACGTCATCAATGGGTGTTCCACGTCGCGGTATCCGGCCGCTACGCCGACTTGCGCGAATCGAAGGAACTCGCCGGAGAGCAGCAGGATGACGCCCTGTTCGACCCTCTCTCGCCACCGCCGAGTTTCTTGGCCGATAGCAACCCGCAACAGTAACCTCCAGCTGTCTTTCAGTTGCACCTAAATGTCCTAAGCGCAGTAGTTGCTTCGCGAAGCGAAGCAGCTACAAAGTCGAAGGACCTCTGCAAGATCTCGCGTTACAGTAAGATCTCAGGAAATTCTTCCTACACTCGATCGTCGTGTGAGAATCCACTTTTCACTTCGTCTGGCGCGCGCAACCGTATAAAATCGGTTTTCCCACGACTCATGCAAACATTCAAGCGCTTGCTTTCGCCAAATTTCCTGTTTCTCTGCGGGTTGCCGATCCTGATCTCGACCATGGCATTCGCCCAGAACAACAACCCATCCTCCATCAGCCCCAAAGCTCGCACCATCCACGACTCGGCGATTGTCATTGACACTCACGCTGACACACCGCAGCGTTTTCTCAACGGAGGCTTCGATATCGGCTCGACCGATCCAAAAGACGTGGGCAACATCAGTCTCGACAAAGCCCGAGCCGGCAATCTTGGCGCGGAGTTTTTCTCCATCTGGGTAGAACCTGAACTTAATCGGGGTCGCTTCGCCCAACACACACTCGATCTCATCGATTCCGTATACCAGCAGGCAGCACGACATCCGGACCGGATGATGATGGCGTTCTCAGTTGCAGACATCGAGCGCGCCCACAAGCAGAAAAAGCTTGCCGCCTTGATGGGGATCGAAGGCGGACACTCCATCGAAAATGATATTCATCTTCTGCGCGATTTCTACCGCCTCGGCGTGCGCTACATGACCCTTTCATGGTCGAATACTAACGAGTGGGCCGACTCTTCAGGGGATATCGACGACCCGAAGGTCCAACACCACAACGGACTCACCGACTTCGGCAAGCAAGTCGTGCTGGAGATGAACCGTCTGGGGATGATGGTCGACATCTCCCACGTCGCGGATAAAACCTTTTGGGACACGATTGCGACCACCAAGGCACCGGTGATCGCGTCGCATTCTTCGGCGCGGGCCCTGTGCAATGCGCCGCGAAATATGACCGATGACATGCTCAGAGCTGTCGCTAAGAACAGCGGTGTCGTGGACGTGAATTTCTTTGCTGGCTTCTTGGATCAAAACTATTGGAATGCGGTCCAGGCACAACAAAAGGAACAAGAAGTGGTGACCCGTGCCTACCTTGAGAAACTGAAAGCTGAAGGAAAGCAGGTAACGTTCGACGATGAAGATCGAATCACCCGAGAATGGATGGCTAAAATTCGACGCCCGCCCTTCACCGTCTTGATCGACCACATTGATCACATCGCGAAGGTCGCTGGGGTGGATCACGTGGGGCTGGGCTCGGACTTCGACGGCGTGAGCGGAGCATTGCCCATGGGGATGGATTCCGCGGCTGACCTACCTAAGATTACTCAAGGACTACTTGATCGCGGCTACAGCGCCGAAGATATTCATAAGATTCTCGGCGGCAATGTGCTGCGGGTTTTTCGAGAGGTAGAACGCGTAAGCCGAGAAATGCAGGCCCAAACAGCCCTGCCTGGCAAGTAATTCCGACCACGCTGTCGTACAATTCAAGGTTCAGATTTACATAACTCAAGGAGAGCCATCCATGCGCAAAGGCTTGATTGTTGTCTTAGTCATCTTTTTGTCTTCCGTGACGCTATGGGCGCAGGCCAAACCAGCGGCGGCTTCAGGTCACCCCACGGCTGTGATCGACACCACCGCAGGCAAACTAACCTGCACCCTCTTTCAGGATAAAGCCCCGATCGGCGTAGCCAACTTTATCGGCTTAGCCACCGGGACCAAAGACTGGACCAGCCCCATCACTCATCAGAAAAAACACGGCGTTCCGCTTTACGACGGAACCATCTTCCATCGCGTCATCCCCGACTTCATGATTCAAGGAGGCGATCCGACTGGCACCGGAATGGGAGATCCCGGATATGCCTTCAAGAATGAAACTTCAAATGACCTGAAGTTCGACCGCCCAGGTCGTCTGGCTTATGCCAATTCCGGACCGGACACGAATGGCTCGCAGTTTTTCATTACCGAGATTGCCTATCCCAGCTTGAACGGCGGCTATACCATCTTTGGGCAGTGTGATGAAGCAAGCGTAACGCTGGTGAAGCAGATCGCGCGGATGGGACGCGACTCGAACGATAAGCCCTACAAGCCGGTGAAGATCAACCACATCAACATCACCGGCGCGAATTAGCGCGAGACTTTTGTAGCGCCGTCGGCCCGCCGGCATTCTGCGAGTGCCCCTTGCCCTCGCATCTCGACATCAAGCTTATAAACGAAAGGAATCGATATGACCCGCCAACCCGGCACTTATGCCATCTTCGATACATCGGAAGGCAGCATCGTCTGCCGCTTGTTTGAAAAGGACGCCCCGAAAACTGTTGCCAATTTTGTTGAGCTAGCCGAGGGCAAGCGTGAGTGGACACATCCCGTCAGCCGCAAAAAGAGCAAAGACCGTCTGTACGATGGCACGATCTTTCATCGTGTAATCCCCGAATTCATGATCCAAGGCGGAGATCCGGCAGGCAGTGGTATGGGTGGCCCCGGTTATCAGTTCGAAGACGAAACCAAAGGCTCGCCGCACAAATTCGACAACCCGGGAAAGCTGGCGATGGCAAACGCTGGACCGAACACAAATGGTTCGCAGTTCTTTATTACGTTGGCGCCTACGACGTGGCTCACTGGCAAGCACACGATTTTCGGGGAAGTAGTCGAAGGGCAGAATATCGCCGAGAAGATCGTGAGCGTCCCGCGCAATCGCCAGGACAAACCGAATAAAGATGTGGTGGTGAAGTCGGTGACGATCGAGCGAGTGTGACCGGTCAAACGTAGAAACGCTGTTTCAAAAGACAAACAAGAATGCCGCCTCGCGGCGGCATTCCTGAAAGTCGTAGCGTCTAGACTCCGATAACGGCCACCAACTCCTTCACGGCTTCCGCGCTCTTATCCAAAGCCGCCTTTTCTTCCGAGGTAAGCTTGATTTGAATAATCTGTTCGATACCTTTCGAGCCCAACTTCACCGGCACGCCGACGTAGAGACCCTTGATCCCGTACTCGCCTTCCAAATAAGCGGCACAAGGCAGGATCTTCTTCTTGTCTTTCAAGATCGCCTCGACCATCTCCGCCACTGCGGCCGACGGGGCGTAGTAGGCGCTGCCGGTCTTCAGATATTTCACGATCTCGGCGCCGCCGTCCCGCGTGCGTTGCACCAGACGAGCTACGGTCGCGGCATCCATGAGCTCAGTAATCGGAATTCCGGCCACGGTGGAATAGCGGGGCAACGGGACCATGGTGTCGCCATGCCCGCCGAGGACGAACCCAGTCACGTTCTCGACGCTGACTTTCAATTCTTCCGAAATGAAGGCACGAAACCGGGCGGAATCAAGCACGCCGGCCATACCAATCACGCGCTCACGCGGGAAGCCACTCATTTTGTATGCCGCCTGCGCCATGGCATCGAGCGGGTTCGATACGATGATCAGAATGCAGTTGGGCGAGTGCTGTACGGCCTTGCCCACCACATCCTTCATGATCTTGTGGTTGGTGTTGAGCAAATCATCTCGGCTCATGCCGGGCTTGCGCGGGATGCCGGCGGTAATGACGACAATGTCCGAATTGGCAGTGTCTGCGTAATCCTGCGTGCCCACGACGTGCGAATCTCGTTTCTCAATGGGCATGGCCTCCAGCAAGTCCAGGCCTTTGCCTTGCGGAACGCCTTCGACGATGTCGATCAGAACTACGTCCGCCAGTTCCTTGGAGGCGATCCAGTGAGCGGCCGTTGCGCCCACGTTTCCAGATCCTACAACTGTAACTTTCTTACGCATGATTTCCTCTTTCAGAATAAGATCGACTTCGGATAACTACAAACTATTAGCCCCGGACCTTTCGTCGGGCGACATGTTACCTTGAAGCACTCAACACAGCCGCGTCCATGTTTTCGATGATGTGGCTGGCGAAGCCGCTGGTCGACACTTTGGTGGCGCCTTCCATCAGTCGCTCGAAATCGTATGTGACCTGCTTTCGTTCGATCGTGCGCTCCATGCCGTGTTCGATCAGGTCCGCTGCCTCATTCCAGCCCATGAGGCGAAACATCATCACGCCAGAGAGAATCACTGAACCCGGGTTAATGACGTCTTTATCTGCGTATTTAGGCGCGGTACCGTGAGTGGCTTCAAAAATCGCATAGCCGTCGCCGACGTTGGCTCCGGGGGCGATGCCCAACCCGCCGACCTGAGCGGCGCAAGCGTCGGAGATATAGTCGCCGTTGAGATTAGAGGTTGCCAACACGGAGTATTCGTCCGCCCGCGTTACGACCTGCTGAAAGATCGAGTCCGCGATGCGGTCGTTGATCATCAGCTTTTTCTTCCACAAACCCTTGCCGTGAGTAGCATAGATGGCGTTGAGTACGTCTCTCACTTCCTGATAAATCGACTGCCGGAATTCTTCCGGGGCGAACTCCAGGCCAGGCTCGGCCAGGTTGGCGTTTTCCTCAATCGTGAGATTCGGATTCTTGTCTTTATTGTCGACGATCCAACTCTCACGCTCAGTCACGACCTTGTCGCGGAATTCCTGCGTAGCCACTTCATATCCCCACTTGCGGAAGGCGCCTTCAGTAAATTTCTGAATGTTGCCTTTGTGCATCAAGGTGACAATCTTGCGGCCATTGTCCAGCGCGAACTGAATTGCCATGCGCACCAGGCGCCTGGTTCCCGTCACGGATATCGGTTTGATGCCGACCCCTGAATCCAACCGGACCTGCTTTTTGCCGCCCTTCAGCATGTCTTTATTCAGAAATTCGATGAGCCGGGCAGCTTCGGGTGTACCTTCTTCCCATTCGATACCGGCATAGACATCCTCGGTATTTTCGCGATAGATCACAAGGTCCATGCGTTCGGGATGCTTCACCGGCGAAGGAGTCCCCTTGTAGTACTTGACCGGTCGCACGCAGGCATACAGATCGAGAGTCTGGCGCAGAGCCACGTTCAGCGAGCGCATGCCTCCACCCACGGGCGTAGTCAAGGGACCTTTAATCGCGACGCGAAACTCGCGGATCGCATTCACCGTGTCGTCCGGCAGCCAGTTGTTGAACTCGGCTTTGGCCTTCTCGCCCGCGAACACTTCGTACCACACCACGCGGCGCTTGCCGTGGTATGCCTTCTTCACTGCGGCATCGAACACGCGCACGGACGCCTTCCAAATGTCACGGCCAGTGCCATCACCTTCAATGAAAGGAATGATCGGATTATCAGGCACCTGATAGCGCCCGTTGCTGTAGGTGACCCGGGCGCCATTCGGTGGCACCGGAAGGCCGTTGTATGAGACCGCCATTACATGTCCTCCAGGGAGTGTTAGGGAACCAACAATTATAAAGGTTCCAGCGGATGCGCGAGAAATGGACCGTCCCTTTGAGCGATTCTCGACGGTCGGCCACCTCTGGTGTCGCCATTACAATATGAATATGCGTCTGGAAACCGCGATTCGGCCTCTTTATGCCTCTCTTAGAATCGCGACGGTGGTCTGGGGAATCTGCCTGGTTGTCAACCAACCGGCAATCGCACAGCGGCTTGCCATTGAAGAATCAGAGTCCCCGCTAGCGACTACCCGCGCGACGGATGCATCGAGAGCAACCGCCGCGGCCCTTCCCACCCCGTCAGTTCCGCTTCATGAACACGCGTTCTGGGACCGCACAAATATTGCACTCTTTTCGGGTATTGCAGTGACCCGTGGAATGGATTACGCGTCTACTCGCAATTTCCAGGCTCGCGGGAGGGAGGAGATACTGCTACCCGACGATGTGGTCAATAATTCAGCGGGATTCGCCAGTCTGGAAGCGGCCGCGACCATGACTTCCGTCGGCATCTCATACCTGCTTCATCGCACTGGCCATCACAGCCTTGAGCGCTGGCTCTCGATTGGCCACATCAGCGTCACTGGATTCGGAGATGTCCGTAACTACGCGCTGGAGTCCAGACATCCGTAAAGCAGCCCTTACCACCTTCGCGTGCCAAAATACTTTCTCACTCCGATCGCGTTATATCGTCCCCAGGGTCCGTTGTTGCCTAAATCGGCGGGTCCAAGATTGCGGTCGCGCGCGCCCAACCGGTCGAACAGGAAGTGCTGGGTTACGCGCAATTCGAATCCCTTCCAGATATAGACTCCCAATCCCCACGAGTGTTCGATACCGATAGCATCCCAGGACCAGGTGTAGAGCGTTTGGGGAATGTTCTTGCCGAACAGGAATGAAGGCTCCCCAAAAAACATGATTCGGCGGAACTGACCCTTCCCAAAGGGACGCACTTCCAAAAGTCCGGAGATCATATAGCGAGCGAACATACTGCATGGAGCATTCACGCCCCCGTAGCTGCCGGCGTTCCCGGCGCACAGGTTGGGATCGATCTCGTTGTGCGGAGGAGCGATCTCAAACTGTGCCCAACCGTAAAACGTATCGTGAGGAAAGAACATACGGTCCGATTTGCTGGTTACCGATTCCGTCTGAGCCGGTGACGCGATGGGCAAGATTAGACATAGGACTGTCCACAGTAGCAGCCGTTTCATGTAGCCTCCGGGAAGAATTCTTGTTTGTGTCGTTTCGGGGAAAGTCGATTCCACAATTCGCTGGACCTCCGAATATCACAACGCAACCGGAGCCTCCTGCCCAGCCTGCTATGAGCCTACTTTTGGAAGAGAGCCATTGTACCTCACCGACTCCGGGGTCCTATTCGCCGCTTATTTCAAGCGGCAACTGGACGATCGCTTCGCAGCCCCTGCCTTCGGCGCGGTTGTGCAGCGAGATGCTGCCGCCGTGAGCCTCGGCGATTTGCCGGCACAAGGCCAGGCCAATGCCGGATCCGCCAGGTTTCGTGGTGAAGAAGGGTACAAACAGATTCGATGGATTGGCAATTCCGGAACCTTCGTCCTGCACGAACAGGTGCAGCCAACTTCCATTTCTGGACCAGCCCACTCTGACCTTCCCTCCATTCTCGAGCGACGCATCCACCGCGTTGCGGATGAGGTTGATCAGCAGTTGCTGTAGTTGATCGGGATCAGCGTTGAGAGTGACTTCCGGTCCGGGCTCAATGTCCACGGGGGTGCGCCTTTCCAAACCCGCTGCGACCCTCACGAGCGTATCTATATTCGCTGATCGAAGCTGAGGCTTCGGCAGACGAGTAAGTCGGGAGTAGTCGCGCATGAACCGGCTTAGAGCGTCGGAGCGATCGACAATGACACGGAGTCCACGCCGCAGGTCATCTTCCCAATCGGCGGCACGCACTTCCCGTTTCATAATGTCTTCCAGGCTGCCCGCGATGGAGCAGATCGGGGCTAGCGAATTATTCAATTCATGTCCAAGCACGCGTACCAGCCGCTGCCAGGCTTGCCGTTCTTCCTCGCGCAAGGCGCGGCTAAGGTCGGCGATCACTACCAAGTAATGCGGCTTGCCTCCCTGGCGGAACACTGAGCGGCGGACACCCCAGCGACCTGAATGCCCAGGAAAGCTTTTTTCTAGAGTGCGCGCTGATTCCCCTTCCAGGCACTCCAAGAGACCCAATTCTTCAGCACTCCTTCCTAGCAGGCGCTCGGCATTCTGAGCCATGACACGTTCGGCAGCGCGGTTCACCAACCGCAACCGGCGATCGCCATCGAAGGCAAATACGGCAACGTCGATCTCAGTCATGACGGTGGTGAGAAGCGCACTCGCTTCCATGGCACCCAGGCGTTGCTCGCGCAACATGTCAGAAAGCGTGTTCACTTCGATCATCAACTCGCCCAGAGCATCTCCCATTTTTGCACCGCGCACCCGGAAGGAAAAATCACCCTCTCGGAGTGCGGACTGCATGTTGGAAAGAGTCTGGAGGGGGCGGATCACTGCTGACCGCAGGGCGAAGGCGAAGCCAAGCCAGATCACGACTACGAGGAACGTCAGACTCCAGCGCGTGCTAGGCTCGTGATCACCGGTCCAGAGCAATACCATCGCGAGGGCAACCCCAGCGGCGCCGGATGCCAGGGTCAGCAACAGAATCCGGGTCTCATGGCTCAAGTGACGCTTGGATTTTCGCGAAGGCCGGACTCGAGGCTCCAGCGGAGACGTCCCTGTGGACGCCGTAGAGTCCCGATGGCTAGCTGCTTCCGATTCCATATTTCTGCAGCCGTCGGTAAAGCGCGCTCCGGCTTAGGCCCAGCGCGTCTGCCGCTTGGCTGATGTTCCCACCGTAGCGGTCGATGGCTTTGCGGATCAGCAGGGACTCTACTTCTTCCAGACTGAGATCCTCCATCCGCTGTGCCGTTTCGCGCGGATTCCGCAGACTCAGGTCGCTGACTCGTACCAGGTCCCCGCTGGATAACAATACCGCGCGCTCGACCGCATGATCCAGTTCGCGGACGTTCCCCGGCCAAGAATACTCCAGCATAGCCTGCATAGCGGACGGATCGAGAGTTTTCGCCGGCTTCCGATAGCGCTCAGCGTAACGGTTGAGAAAATACATGGCAAGCTGCGAGATGTCTTGCCGACGTTCGCGCAACGGAGGCACATGAACCTCCACCGTGTTCAGGCGGAAAAGAAGGTCTTGTCGAAAGCGGCCAGCGTCCACTTCGGCGTTGAGGTTGGCGTTGGTGGCCGATATGATGCGCACATCCACGCGGCGGGTTTGCGAGGAGCCCACTCTTTCCATCTCGCCGCTTTCCAGGACTCGCAACAGTTTGGCTTGTTGGGACAGGGGAACGTTTGCAATCTCGTCCAGAAAAAGCGTGCCGCCGTGGGCCAACTCGAAGCGTCCGATCCTGTCTGTCCGGGCGTCCGTGAACGCGCCTTTCACATGGCCAAACAGTTCACTTTCAAAGATTCCCTCTGGCAAGCCGCCCGTGTTCACCGCGACCAAGGGTCGAGAAGCCCGGCTGGACAACGCGTGCAGAGTCCGAGCCACGACTTCCTTACCGCTGCCGTGTTCTCCCGTGATCAGAACATTGGCATCGGACGGACCAACATTAGTGATCAGTCGCAGAACGGGTTGCATCGCTTCGGAATTGGCAATGAACTTGGGGAGTCCTTCAGCCCGCAGCAACCTGTTTTCCGCTTCGAGCCGTTGGCCGCGGCGCAGCGCGCCACTCAACTCAACCTGCGTCCGCAATACCGCCAGCAAGCGGGCATTCTCCCATGGCTTCTGGATAAAATCGCGCGCACCACGGCGCATCGCCTCGACTGCAACATCGACGCTTCCCCAGGCTGTCATGACGATCACCGGCAGCGTACTGTCACTTGCCTGAATTCTGGAAAGCAGGTCGAGACCTTCTTGACCCGAAGTCGTGTCGCGGGTGTAATTCAGATCGATCAAGACGGCATCGAATTCCCGCGATTCGAGGGCATCCAGCACGCCCGAAGGCGAAGTCACGGCTTCAATGGTAAAACCTTCAGGCTTCAACAGAAGGCGCAGGGCTTCCAGCACATCCCGCTGGTCGTCGGCAACCAGCAGCCGCGCCCCGGAATTGGAACTCGCAGGCATAGTCATAGAGGATAACGCTGTCGTGGTCATGTCGTCTCAATCCAGAGAGCTCGCGACTCGGGCTCGATCGCGCTTCACATCAATTAACTTGCGGGCGGGACTCGTCAGCCGCTGATTCCTTCCTGGGAGCGACCCCTTCGAAGTGGGGCATCTGCTGCACCTCGCCCCGCACCGCCTGCTCGATTTCGATGCCGGCATGCGCCAGCGTCAGGCCCGTAGCGCGGTCCAGTTCTACAATCGATTTTTCATAAGTAGACATTGCCGCCACGAAATTCGATTCGGCCTGGGCCAGGTCACGGTTTGTCTGCAGCACCAGGTTGCTGGTCGAGGCACCCAAGGCCTTCTTCTTTTGTTCAACGTCAAAAGTCTGCAGCGCCAAATCGCGCGCTTTCCGGGCAGCCTCGACCAGGGATCGGTTCTGCAACAGGGCAAATTGAGCGTTGCGTACTTCAATTCCGATCTGATTCTGAAGCTGCTGCAAATGCAGCTGCGCCTGCCGATATTCCAACTGAGAGCGAATTTGATCGGCTTGCGCTCCTCGATTTCGCAGCGGGATGTTAACGCTTAATCCCACAGCGTAGTCGGGAGAATTGTTCTTGAACAGAGCCGAAAATGCGTCGGAAAGTCCCGTAGGCGGAATCGGACCAACTGGGGGGCCGTTGTAACCCGAATTCTCCAACCCTGCCAGGCCATAGGCACCGTACCAGGCAACGAAATCCACCGTCGGCTTCATGGCATTCGCGGTAGATTTGCGGGTGATTTCCCGGTTGGTCAGGTCCATGCGTGCCTCCGCCAGTTCCGGCCGATGCGCCTGGGCATCGCTGATCAAATCCTGCAATGGCGTGACCGGCTCTCTCTCCGGAATACTCATGGTGTCAGTCGGAACCACCGATGCCGAAGCCAAAACCGGATCGCTCAGGTCTCGTGTGATCGCATTCTTTATCAGCAGTTCCTGTAGTTGCAGCCCGTTTTGCGAAAGCAATAAATCCTGGCTCCTGGCGGATTCTTCGCTCTCCGCTTTCATCACCTCCATGGGAGCGATCGCTCCCATCTTCACCTGCTCCCGATCGTCGGAGAGCGTTTTTTCCGCGAGTTCCAACGAGCGCTCCTTGACCTTCACATCCTCATAAGCATTCACCAGATCCCAGTAGATGTTCTGAATCTGCGAAACCGTCGCGATCACCTGACCACGGAATGCCACGTCAGAAATCTCGCGGTTGTTGCGGGCAATGTGGACATAGCGCAAGTTCGGACCGAAGCCGAAACCAGCGAGCAAGTGTTGGCGCAAAGTAAAGCGGAAGCGGCTGTCAACCTCAGGAGAGAGAATGCCAAACAAGCTGTTGCTGGTTATGCGGTCGTTATCGAACTCAACCGTCATCAACGTACCGGTAGCAAAGCCTTGTGCATAGTTGAAATTGGCAATCCCGCTGTTCTGCTGCAAGGACTGGACACCGTTCAAGATCGTGCTCGATTGGGGAAACGTAGCGTGATCAATACTCATGCCTGCATTGATGATGGGATCATAAGAGTCGATCGGAGTCCCCGTACCGAGAGTCGACTGCACCAAACCCAAAGCGCCTGAGCCCGCGCCGCCCGCGCCCCCTGATGTTCCGCCCGCTCCGGCTCCGGGAGCTCCGGTGCCAAAACCGCCAATGCCGCCGCCGGGCGTTCCCTGCACCAGACCGGTCGCTACTCCGCGCACGCTCTCTCCAGATTTGGCGCGCATGATATCGGTGTCGGCAATCGACAGATTGAAGCGGGCGATGGCGAGATCGAGATTGTTCTCGAGTGCCAGGGCAACCGCATCTGGCAACGATAGCCTGAGCTTGCCCTCCTTAAGCAGCGACTCGATCCGCAGAGTATTCCCGAAGCTCGGCGGTGGAACCTGACGCGCAATATAAGGGCCAACAAAATAAGGGAAATGCGTGGCTGGCTTTGAATAATCAACCAGATTCTGCGCCGTGGCTCCAAGCGCTCCGAGAAACACCAGCAACGAAAGCATCACTTTAGCAATCATTGGTATCCTTCTGTTGCCTTGATGGAAAATGGCTTTACACAATTCCGCAAATGAAGTTCTCATTCGTACCGCAGCGCCACTATGGGATCAACTTTTGTCGCCCGCCGCGCCGGCCAATAAGCCGCAAACAATGCAACGCTCAGCAACAGCAACGGTACGGAGACAACTGTCGGCCAATCGAAGGGACTGATCTGGTAGAGGCTTGCCTGAAGCAGTCGTGAGGCAAACAGGGACAGCAGTAGGCCCACGCCGCAACCGCCCGCCGCGAGGATCGCGGCGCGTTTCAGTACGTGCCAATAGATGCTACCCCGGTCGGCCCCCAGAGCCATCCGCACACCGAACTCCCGCGTCCGCTCGGCGACGAGATATGAAATCACTCCGAAAAGGCCAATCGCGGCTAGAAATAGCGCGATCACCGCAAAACTTCCAAGGAGCAACACGGTGAAACGACGCTGTGCCAGCGACTCTGAAACCAGGTTTTCCAGAGTCGTGGTGTTGTAGATGGGCAGATCTTTGTCGACCGACCAGACCTGCTGCTGGACTTCCTGGAAGAGACCGGTCTCACCAGCACGGCCACGTAACACAAACGCACTCCGGCCGCTAGCTCCGCTTTCCACTTGGAACATGGAGGTGTAAATCATGGGCGGCGGATCCGCATCCAGCGCCGCTATGTGAACATCCGCAGCGACACCGACGATTGTAAAGATCGCTCGATCGCCCCAGTAGTAGCGTTGTCCGATCGGATTCTGACCCGGAAAATATTGTTTCGCCAGGGTTTGGCTGATGATGGCAGCGTTCGGCGTGTCCGTAGTATCTAGAAGACTGAAATCTCTGCCTCGGAGCAGCGTGATTCCCATCGCGTGAAAATAACCCGGGCTGACCAGCGACGTTTCCGCCCAGTGGAAGTCGTCCGCAGCCGCATGCTCCAGGCGAAAGCCAATCTGTCTCATATCGCTCAATGGAAGATGGCTCGCGGCCGCGACCGCAGTCACTCCTGGCAGACGCGAGAGGCGATCGAGCAGTTCTTTCTGAGCGGCCTGTCGCTTGGTTGGATCGGGATAGCGCGCATGATCGAACAGCGTGCGCACCACAAATACGCCCTTGGGATCGAATCCAAAAGGAGAATTCAGCAGCCGCACGAAACTTCTCAGCAGTAATCCACCGGCGATTAGCAAGACCAACGCCGCAGCAATCTCAATCGTCGCCACGGAGTTCTGCAAGCGCTGGGTTCCGCGCGCCGGGCCAGCCTGCGTCGCTTCCTTTAAGCAAGCCTGCGGCGAAACATGCGCCAGCCGCCAGGCCGGCACAAAACCAAAAACCATCGCGGTCACGACCGCTAGTCCCAGCGCGAACAAAAGAACAACCGGGTGCAGCGTCACATCATGAAGACGGGGAACATCCACCGGCCCAAACCGCCTGAGCCCGCCAACCAGCGCTGCCGCCACAACAATACCCGCAACCGCTCCGCACAGCGAAAGCAAAACACTTTCCACAAGGCATTGCCGCACCACACGCGCCGGGTTCGCTCCAATTGCGCTTCGCACTGCCATTTCCCGGCTGCGGTGAGTGGCGCGCGCTAGCAGCAGGTTCGCGACATTCGCGCAGGCAATGATCAGCACGCAGGTGACCGCCAATATCAGCAGGACGACGAGCGGTCTGGCCTTTTTCACAGTCTGCGCCGCAAACCCATATGCCCGGGGCACGACTTGCACCGTCCCCGAATATCCATACTGCTTCATGAACTCTTTGGCGATGCCTTCGACATCTTTTTGCGCCAGTTCCCTGCTGATCCCAGGCTTCAGGCGGCCGATCAGGCCCACGCCAAATTCTCGAGTGCGATTTTCTGGACTGAGCAGGTCCGGAGCAAACGCGAGCGGCACCCACAAATCGGCCATCTCGGAGAGCGGCGCTCCATCGAATGGAAACCGGAACCAAGCCGGCATCACCCCGATCACCGTAAACGGCTTCTCATCGAGCTTTACCGTTTTGCCCAGAATGTTCGGGTCGCCGCTGTATTGGTGCTCCCAAAGCGCGTGCGAGAGGACGACGACGTTAGCAGAGCCATATCTTTCCTCGTCGGCAGCAAAGCCGCGTCCCAACTCCGGCGACACGCTGAGCAGTGGGAATGCCGACGCCGACAACGCCGACGCATTCACACGCAAAGGCTGGCCCGCACCCGTCAGATTGAAGCCCGCACTTTCATATGCTGCAACTTGCGAAAACGAGTGATTGCGGTCTCGATAGTCTTGATACTCCCCGGGCGACACTCCGATTTCGTCCATGGACATTCCCGGCAAAGTCTCCGAAACGATGACCAGCCTGTCCGGGTCTTGATAGGGCAAAGGACGTAGGAGCACCGTATCGACCACGCTGAATATTGCAGTGCTTGCCCCAATTCCGATAGCCAGGGTCAGTACAGCAACCGCAGTGAACCAGGGATTCCTCGTCAGCATTCGCCACCCGTATCGGATGTCTTGCAGCAAAGGTTCCACACCCTCACCTCATTCGTATCGCAGCGCCACCATAGGATCGACTTTGGCTGCTCTTCGCGCTGGCACATAGTTCGCCGCCAGCGCCACGCTCGCCAGCAAGGCCGCAATTCCGCCGAAGACTGTGGGATCGATGGCGCTCACTCCAAACAGGAGGCCCGCCATTAGCCTGGTTGCAGCTATCGAGCCCACAATACCCAGCACCACGCCCAAAGCGACTAACGACATTCCCTGCCGCAGGACAAGTCTCAACACATCCGCCTTTTGTGCGCCCAAGGCCATGCGAATGCCGATTTCATGCGTGCGTCGCGAAACCGTGTAAGACATTACCCCGTAGAGTCCAACCGCGGCCAACAGCATCGCGAACCCGGCGAAAATAGCTAGCAGCAGGGTGGTGAATCTTCGCCGTAAAACCGAGCGCGCGATCACATCTTGCATAGTGCGCAGATTGGACAGCGGGACATCCTTATCGACACTCCAAACCGCGTTCTGCACCCCTGCGGTAAGTGCGAGCGGGTCCGGGATCTTGGAGCGTACAACCACAAAAACCGACGGCCAGTGACCTTGTCCGAACGGGAGGTACACCTCCGGCCTCGGGTCCGCTTCCAGACCTTCGTGCCGCACATTTCCAATTACGCCGACGATCTGAAGCTTGTCCTTTTCCGGACCAAACTCAAGGATGTATTTCCCAATCGGATCCTGGCCCGGGAATACTGTTCTCGCGAGAGTTTCGTTCACCACCGCCACTTCAACTGAACCTCGCGCATCCTGCTCGGTAAAATTGCGGCCCTTCAACAAAGGAATGCCCATCGTGTGGAAGTAGCTGGGCGTGCTGACGCGGATATCGGCGTCATAATCCTGATCGCTACCCGGCAACTTGAAACTGCGGCCGCTGTTTCCGTCGGACAGCGGCAGTCGGCTCACCGCCCCGACTGACTGCACACCGGGCATGGCTTGAACTTGATTTTGAACGTGCTGGTAAAACTCATCCTGCTGCGCCGTCGCGGCAGATGGCGGAAGGCCCACGCTGAACACCAGGAGACGATCCGGATCAAAGCCTGGATCGACCTTCATCAGACGCACAAAACTCTTTACGACAAGCCCGGCGCCGATCAGAAGAACCAGCGAGACTGCCACTTCCGTCACGACCAGGGTCGAACGGGTCCTTCCGCCGCTGCCCGTACTCCCTCGCTCGCCTTCTTTCAACGACCCACTAAGATTTTCCCTCGAGGCATGAAGCGCAGGCGCCAAGCCGAACAGAATTCCGCTGAGCACGGAAACAGCGATGCCGAAGCCGAGCACTTCCGGATTCAATCCAATGTGTTTGAAATCGCTGATATCTGGCGGACTCAGCGCCAACAGCGCTGGAACCGCCCACGCGGCGAGCAGAACCCCCAAGGATCCTCCAATCAGCGCCAGCAAAACACTCTCCGTCAGTAATTGCCGGACCAGCCGCAAACGGCTCGCTCCCAACGCCCTGCGAATGGACACCTCTTTCGCTCTGTCTGTAGCGCGTGCCAGCAGCAGGTTGGCAACATTCGCGCAGCCGATGAGCAGAACCAGAACCACCGCCGCTGCCAAGAGGAGCAACGTGGGCCGAATATCGCCGACGAGGTTCTCCTGCATGGGAACTACGCTGATTCCGATATCGGTGTCGGCATCGGGATATTGTTTTTCCAGTTGGCGCGCAATCGCATCCATCTCCGATTGCGCCTGCCTCAGTGTCACTCCCGGTTTGAGGCGCGCCCAGGCCTCGAAATAATTACTGTCTCTCAGGGAGCGAGGATCCTTGGTGGGTGAGAGCGGGTACGGTGGCACGTCCCACGAAGACGGCATCCAGAGCTGACCGTAATCATCCGGTGCGAAATTGGCTGGCATCACACCAACCACGGTATACCCTTCACCATTTAGAGTGATGTTATGGCCTACCAGGCCGCGATCTGAACCAAAGCGACTTTTCCAAAGGCCGTAGCTAAGCACAACTTCGTGGTCGCTGCCCGCCTTCTCGTCTTCGGCAAGCAAGCCGCGCCCGAGTACGGGCCTGACGCCAAACAGCGGAAAGAAATTCGCCGAAACCACGACGAACCGAATACGTTCGGGACGTTCGCCACCCGACAAGTTGCCTTGAAATCCCCGCGATGCCGCCATATACGAAAAACTGTGGTTCTGCGCTACCCAATCCAGGTAGTTCGCCGGAGAGGCGCTGGCGTAGGCTCCATTGCTTCTGAGCTTTTGGAAGACGGAAACGATCCGGCCCGAATCCGGATACGGTAATGGATGCAGAAGGACCTCATCCACCACGCTGAAAATGGCGGTGGTGCTGGCAATGCCGAGAGCCAGCGCCATCACCGCGACGATCGTGAACCCGGTGCCCTTCCGCAGCAGGCGGAAGCCATAGCGAAGATCCTGGAGCAAAGTACTCATAGCTACCTCGACTGCGGAGCGGCAACCGCTGGCGTTGCTTCAGGATTCGCCGGATCTTTCACGATCCAGCCGTCGAATAGCTGGATCGTTCGGTCGCTGTAAGCTGCGTTGGCCTCGGAATGCGTCACCTGAATGATGGTGGTTCCCTGGTCATTCAACTTTTTGAACAGCTCCATAATTTCTTTTGCCTGGCTGGAATGCAGGTTGCCCGTGGGCTCGTCCGCCAGTATCAGCTTCGGATTCCCCACCACGGCTCGCGCGACTCCTACCAACTGTTGCTGTCCGCCTGAAAGCTGATTCGGAAACAGATCTTTTTTCCCTACGATTTGAAATCGATCCAAAATCTCAGCCACCATGCTGGCGCGCTGCGAACGGGGGATGTTGCGGTAAGAAAGCGGAACATCCAGATTTTCGTACACCGTGAGGTTGTCCAGCAGGTGATAACTCTGAAAAACGAATCCAATATATTTGCGGTTCAACTCTGAACGCTTCTTCCGGTCAAGTTTGTGCACCGCGTGCTCGAAAAGGTAGTACTCTCCCGCCCAACTGTCGTCGAGCATCCCGATGATGCTCATGAGCGTGGACTTTCCCGACCCGGAAGGCCCCATCACCGTGAGGAACTCACCTTCTCGAATATCCAGGTTGATGCGGCGCAAAACGTAGGTGACCCCGGCGCCGGTTTTGTAAGTACGCTCAATATTGCGGAGCTGGATCATTTCTTCTCCCTGGAATGAAGCCTGCCATGCCGCTGCCGCAAAAGCGGCGATTTTCAGTTAACCTCGACGCTTTCCTCGACCACTCGTCCGTCAAACATGTGAATGGTCCGCTCGGCATGCCGCGAGAAGCGAGGATCGTGCGTCACCATGCAGATGGTCGCACCCTCTCGATGCAGATCGCGGAGCAGGTCCATCACCGCTTCGGCATTACGGGAATCCAGGTTTCCGGTTGGTTCGTCAGCCAGAAGGATCGCCGGTGAACCAGCCAATGCGCGAGCCACGGCCACGCGCTGCTGCTGGCCACCAGAAAGCTGCGAAGGATAGTGCTTGGTTCTGTGGTTCATTCCAACGCGCTCGAGCGCGTTGTGGACCCGCTCCTTTCGCTCGTTTGCCGCCATGCCGCGATAGGTAAGCGGCAGCTCGACGTTTTCATAGACTGTCAAATCGCCGATCAAGTTGAAACTCTGGAAAATGAATCCGATCTCGCGGTTGCGGATGCGCGAACGCTCGCTGATGTTGAGATTCGCGGCGGCATGTCCATTCAGCACGTAAGTCCCGTCCGTCGGCGAATCCAGCAGTCCAATCAGCGCCAACAGCGTCGACTTGCCCGAGCCGGACGGTCCGGCGATCGCCACATACTCTCCCTTGCGAATCTCCATATGAATTCCAGAAAGCGCATGGGTCTCCACTTCATCGGTGAAGAACACCTTGGTGATGTTTTCCATCGAAATAATCGTGCCTGCGTCGGCCATCGAAGTTCCTTTCTCTTTAGCGCTCAGCCCTATTCCAGGCGAACGCGATCGTAAGAATCCCAGCGCGACATGTCCGAAAGAATGACCTGGTCGCCTTCCTTCAGCCCCTGCAGAATCTCAACCGTATTCACCGAGCTGCGGCCGAGCTTCACTTGCGCGCGCACCGCATTGCTTCCATCGGGCTCCAGCTTGAACATCCCTACCGTGCTCTGCTCCTGCCCGAACGCCGGACGTCCCACATAGAGCACGTTATCCATCTTCTCGAGATCAATGGTCCCATCCACGCTGAGATCCGGCCGCGCCCCCTGCGGAAGCTTGGCGTCTAAAGTCACATCTACGGTCACAGTCCCATTCACTACAGACGGATCAATGCGCACAACGTGACCAGGAATTACGCCGTTATGTGTATCCACCGACGCCGGCTGTCCAATCTGAATGTCTTTCGCCTGGGTCTCGGCAATCTTCAATTCGGCCTTCAGCCGTTGTGGCTGCACCACTTTAGCGAGCGTCGTCCCCGGCGTCACAAACTGTCCAATCTTCAGCGTCTGCTCCTGCAGAACGCCATCGATCCCAGCACGAACCCGTAGGTGATCGAGCTGGTTCTGCTTCAGCTGTGCCAGGGCGCGAAACTCTTCCACCTCGGCCTGCTTCGCCTGAAGCTGCGCTTTGAGCACTTCGCTGCTATTCACCAGCCTCTGTTTCTCGATGTCGTTCTGCGTAGACAGCTGCTCCGCTTTCTGGTTGGAAACCTTCATGCTCAATTGCGAGATCACTCCGAGCTTCGCCAATTCAGAGTCGATGTCGGCCTGCATCTTCGCCTGGCTGTATTCCGACTGGGCCTGTGCCGACAACGATTTTTGCGCCAGCACCTGGCTGGCCAGCGCCACTTCCAGGTTCTTGTAGTCGGCTTCGGACGCCTTCAGCTTCCACTGGGCATCGAGCGCCTCCTGTGTCAACTGAGGATTGCTGAGCTCGAGCAGTACGGTGTCGGCCTTTACCTGAGCTCCGGGAAGCTCAAGAATTTTGTCCACTCGCCCTTCGGTGATCGCCGGGAGAAACTGGATCGAACCTTCCATCGGAGCCAGGGTTCCCAGACCGCGCACTTGCCGCAGCACGGAACCCCGCTTGACCGTGTCCACCCAGACTGTGGACCGCTCAACGGTAGGAGCCGCCGGCTTCAAGCGCGACAACCCCATCGTCACCAAAGCGACCAGCACAATTCCGACGCCAGCGTAGATGATTCGACGGCGGCGACGTTCTCCCGCGGCCGATGGGCGAGCAATATCCATTTGCCTAAAGAATGGCACGCGCACGACCACTGTTCCAGTCGCGTAAGTTGCCTTTCCCCATATGCTTACCACCAATCAAAGCACGATTCAATGAGCCCGTTCTGTCCATTCGTGGGAAGCAAGTGTCCGAATACGAACATGATACTTAAAGCCAATTAGGCTCGGACCACCCCCACCGGCCGTCAACGGGACCAGAGCAGGCCCCCCACCAGCCGTCATCCCGAGGCCAGCGCAGCTGGACGAGGGATCTCGCGCGCAGTGCGATTAAGCTTGATACCGCAGGGAAAGTTGTGCACCGCAACTCCCTCCGGTATTCTTATCGAAATCGCGTCATCAAACATCAGCAGCGCCAAGGAGAAAGAATGACCGTTGTGCGCAATGCAAACCTTTGCAAATATCTCTTGTCAGGACTCGTGATTCTTATGGCTACTTCAACCTTCGCTGCCTCGAACCTCTACAATTTCACCCTGCCCAGCATCGACGGAAAACCCATGCCCCTGGTCGATTTCAAAGGAAAAGTAATCCTGATGGTCAACGTAGCCAGCCAGTGCGGCTAACACGCCCCAGTACAGCTCTCTCGAAGCGATTTACGAAAAATACAAAGATCAGGGCTTCGTCATTCTTGGTTTTCCTGCGAACAACTTTGGGCAGCAGGAGCCGGGAACGAATGGGAGATCAAGACGTTCTGCTCGAGAAAGTACAGCGTGACTTTCCCTCTGTACTCCAAGATTTCGGTCAAGGGAGCGGATCAGGCGCCGCTGTATCAATACCTCACCAAAGACGCCGACCCGTCCCACACCGGAGACATCAAGTGGAACTTCACCAAGTTCCTGGTCGACCGTAACGGCAATGTAGTTCAGCGTTTCGAACCCGCCGTGACCCCGGATTCCCCGGAAGTAACGTCCGCAATCGAAAAACTGCTGAAGCAATAAATAAATAACTATTGTTGTGGAGACGTAGCTAGCTACGTCTCTACAACCAACAAACCCTCCTTCGTCACTCCTCAAAATTGTCTCTTGTCATTCCAAGGAGCGAAGCGACGAGGAATCTGCCTTCCCAGCGCGAAACTCGATCCTCGTTTCTGACTTACAAATAGCGCGCCCGACAATCCTGCTACAATTCCCCCCGCGCCCCGAACACTCCCAAAACTGCTGCTATGGACTTCGACCAGCTCGAAACTTTTCTCGAAGTTGCGCGGCTCAACTCCTTCTCCCGTGCCGCGGAGAGGCGCTTCCGTACCCAGCCCGCAATCTCCTCCCAGATTCGGTCTTTAGAAGAAGAGGTGGGCGCGAAGTTACTGGACCGCTCTGGCGGCAAAGTCTCCGTCACAGCATCCGGCAAGCTCTTCCAGAAATTCGCCGAACAAATGGTCGGATCCCGCAAGACCATGCTCACCGCCATCGCCGAAACCGAGCGCGTACCCCGCGGCGAGATCGTGGTCGGCGCCAACGAGGGCACATGCCTGCACATCCTGCCCGAAGTTTTCGCCGAGTTCAAAAAGCAGCACCCCAATGTCGGCGTGAACATCAAGCGCGCGGACTACGCCAAAATTCTGGAATCCGTAGTCGACAACTCGGTGGACTTTGGCGTCGTTTCCCTTCCCGTAACCGACACGCGCCTGACGGTTGTACTGATCCATCGCGACGAACTCGTGATTATCGCTCCCCCACAGCATCCCCTGGCCAAGATGAAATCAGCCACCATCGCCCAAGCCGCGAAGTTCCCCCTGGTCGTACCGAAAATCGGACATACCCGCGACGCGCTGGAAAATCTTTTCTACGAACGCAAGCTCAAGCCGCGCTTCACCATGGAACTCGACTCCAGCGAACTTCTAAAGCGTTTCGTAGCCGCCGACGCTGGCGTGGGTTTTATCGCCCGCTCGAATGTGCTCGAAGACATGCGAGCCAATGCGTTAGCGGCCATCCCGATCTCCGACGCTACCGTCCGCCGCGACCTCGCGTTAGTGTTCCGCAAAGACAAGGCCCTAAGCCGCGCCGCCCTCGCCTTCATCGACATCGCGGTAAAAATTAAAGGCATCGACGCCCAAGCCGCCGGAAAACGGGCTTCATCGCCCGCTCGAACGTCCTCGAAGACATGCGCGCCAACGCGCTAGCCGCCATCCCGATCTCCGATGCCACCGTCCGCCGCGACCTCGCCCTGGTTTTCCGCAAAGACAAAGCCCTAAGCCGCGCCGCGCTAGCGTTCATCGACATCGCCGTAAAGATCAAAGGCATCGACGCCGCTGCTAGTAGGGGCTAACGGTAAGTCGTGACCCAAGTAAACATCCAAAGCGAGGACGCGGAATTAATGCATCAGGCCCGCCTAAGTAAGCTACGGACGCGAACTACCGCCGGCAGGATTCCTTCAAAACTGAAGTGTCGGTTGATCCTCGGGCATCGTCACGTTGACCCTCGCGGCAATCTTCGTAGCAAGTTTCGAAAAGTCCTTCCGTGCCGACTGCGCTGCTTGAAAATGGGAGCCTAATGCGCCGTCTGCCGGTCTCAAGTGGAACATGGGTTTTCTGGCCTGCTGTGCCATCGGCATAAGACTGCGATAGTGCTTGAGAAGACCGAGGCACTCAGGATCCGTTTCAAACGACAACGGTTCTGTTTGATATTCGTTGAGTACCGCATCCCTGTACGTGGAGGGTATTTGTGCAATCCATCTGTCGTATGCTTGAACTGGGCGGTCTAAACGCACCGAGTGTTGCTGGATCAGATAGCCGACCGGTTGCATGGCCCCGCTAGGTAACCGAAGTTCCGGAACGGGGTTGACCTCGAGACGCCTCCTCCAATCCGCCCGCCACGTGCGCAGTCTTGGACCGAGGTTTCTGAGCCCCTGCAAAGAGAACAGGTCGGGCGACAAGGGCACGACTACGTAATCGCAGGATATAAGGGCCGCCCGATTTATGGCTCCTAGATTTGGGCCAAGGTCCACGAGTATGATCTGAGCATTGCGCTCTGCGGCGGCGAACTGCATTATCCGCCAGAAAGCTGACGTCACGCGAAAGGCCCGTTCGTCTCCATCCAGACATTTTGGCCACACTTCTGATAGTTGATCCTCAAAATTTGAGAGCGCCAGATCGCCGGGCACCAGCACAAGGCGATGCGAGATTCTCTCAAGATGCGGCGCGTATACATCGCCGATGCCGCGAATGAGGGGTTGAACTGAGCCGTATACGGTGTCAGGGTGGTCTCCCTCCGGCCAAAGCTGCGTCATCCGTTCGTCGGACAGAAAGGCTGCGGTTAGATTTGCCTGGGGATCGAGATCCACAGCGACAGCGCTCATCCCGAGGTCAGCATACATCCAGGCCAGATGGTAAACGATCGTGGTTTTGCCGACTCCACCCTTGTTATTGAAAAAGGCCAATATGCTCGCACTCAAGGCCGCCTCCTCAGGACTGCGAGGACGTGTCCGTCCTCGATTTCGTATTCTAGTTCCGGATTTCCGTTTGTGCTGAGAGCTTGTTTCGCCAAGGCTATGCCAACGCCAAATCGTTGTACATACCCGAGGTTCTTCAGTGCCTCTGCCAAATGGGGGTTTCGATAGTCGGTGATGCCTGGCTGGCCAAAATTGTCTCGAGTTACCTGGCCAAACGGGCCACCGGGATTCTGGATTTCAATTCGGTCGCTGAACCAAGTAACCCTAACCGGGGCATTCGTTCCGTCATAGTTCCTGTGCATGATCGCGTTTCTAGTTATCTGCTGAAGTGCGACCAGGGGATAGTCCGGAGATCGCGCCTCGATTGGCCCTGACGTAATGTCGGTGGCAACCGAAATGTGGGCTTGGATGACGTCGTCCAACCCTTTAAGGACCTCCGGAAGAGGTCCGCTAATCTCCTTCTGATCCCTAATCGTGTCTGTCAGCTCAGTGCCTTCAATTCTTCGGAACTGAACGTACGCGCCCGCGACATAGCCGATCACATCTTTGCCGACGACTAGTATTCCCAGGACAGTCGGCCTCTGCGGTTGCGTAGCCACCGTTGTGGCGAATCTAAGTGCTGAGAGCTGCTGTTCGACCGTCCTGTTGTTGCTCGCGAGGACATCAGGGGCCAATGCGGCAGGAAGGTATAGCTTTGTAAACAGATCAAGGTCCAAATCGTCTAGGGACGCCGAAGGGACTGACGTGATGTCGAACGGCAGATCCCTGGATCGGCGCTTCTCGCTTAACTGTCGCTCTTCATCAACAGATGCAACAGCGCGGCGTGGGCCGACACGTATCCACACCCGGCCCTTGAAGCGGACAGGTGGAGCAAATGATGGCTGAACGACCACCACAGCTTTATCGCATCCGCTGAGATTTCTCTTCTGAACCGTCATCGACGGCAGAGGCACGATATTCCCGTCTGATCTCATGTGTGCGAGATTGAGTAGCAATTCATCCGATACCTGAATTCCCGCGCAGGTTCCGTCATCATTCGCACCGATGAAAACAACACCGGGCGCTTGGTGATCCGGCATGTCATTAGCGAACGCGCAGATAGCTTGGCATACCCTTTCCGGATCTGCCATCGACGTTTTACGCTCGACTCTGTCTGATTCGAGATCCGCCAATAATTCTTGAAGCTCCGCGTCATTCATGTCGCAATGTTAGCAGGCTGTCGTGCAGATCTAAAGGCGAGAGGCCGGGCTCTCAGTGACAAGCTAGAACTGATCGCGGAATATCTCGGGGAGGATGATTTTGTATCGGCGGTGAAGGGTTACAAGCCGGATGTCACGAAGGAAGAACTGCAAAAGTGGATTATGCTGTTTCGCGCCGCCGTGCGCGAGAAGCGCGGGCTTTACTGATAATCCGATCGAAATTTTGTTCGGCCTTCTTGAATTCCTCTTTGCTGAGCTTCTTGCGCTGGGATTCAAATAAATCCCCGAAGCTCTCCACAAGCGTTTCCATTGCGGACTTTGGTTTCTCAGCCGATGTCGCCACGTCAGAACCTTTCCCGGAGCCTGTGCCCTTGTTGCTCATACAGTGTAGCGTACCCGGCAAGCCTGGTTGAGGCCACGTCACCGAGGTGTCTTGATCTTTTAGATTACTAAACGCCGCCTCACGCACCTCCCGACTCGGAAAAACCGCAAAAAACGCCTTTCTGCCGAAAACTTGTCAAGCCCCCTAGACCCTCCATTTTCTTCTAAGCCACTGATTCGGCTCGGAAATAAATCTGGAAATCATGTCATGTTTACCCCCTCCAGTTTGCTATTCTGGAAATAGGAGCAAAAACAAGCAGGCGCGACCGGAGAATCCGGCTCGCGCCTTTTTTATTGGAGTCGTAATGAGGAAGAAATCAAGTAAGTCTTACGAGCGGACACGCCCGATCGCGCCCCTGGTCCGCGGACCTCTCAAGACCAAAGAGAAGGGCGAGTTGGCCGAGCTTGCGTTTCTGCACAAAGCGGCGGGCCTCGGTTTTGGCGTCGCCCAGCCGCACGGAGACAGCGAACGCTACGACTTCATCCTTGACTCGGGCGAGCGCTTCTGGCGGGTGCAGGTGAAATCGGTTTTCGGCTTAGTCGAGGGAATCTACCGGCTGCGAGGTACGCACGGCGACAAGATACCTTACACCGCTCAGGAAATTGATTTTCTGGTCGCCTATATTGCTGCGGAGAACGTTTTTTACGTGATCCCGGTTGGTTGTATACCGGCCTCGGCCGTTCTGGCTTTCTATCCTTCTGGGCGCGAACGGGGCAGCGGTCGCCTAGAGATTTTTCGTGAAGCCTGGCATTTGATGGCGCCAGGAGCAGACTTGCCCCAATCGCGGATCCTGCGCCGAACCCGCACCTCGGACCTTCATGGCAAGCGCTTCGTTCCATAGGTGGGACGGTCACGGCGTGCGCGAATCGTCTCAAATGCCGGTCTTGCGTTCTCGCCTCCCACGCTTCCGCCAAGAATGCGGAAGGATGGGGCACCCTCTTCATAGGTATGTCGACGAAAGCAGTAGTAGCGGTTAGGATTTGTGCTCACGCTCCGACGGCTTGGGTTAGAATCTTTCCGCGTGCGACTCTCAATTACTCCGTGGGTTTTGTTGTTCGTTTGTCTTGGCATTTCCTCTGGGTTCGGGCAGGCTCACCGCAAACAATCCCCTAAGGAACTACCACCCGCGGCTTTCAAACTCATTTCCGTCAAGATCACCGGGACCAAGCGCTACAAATCAGAAGAAGTGATCGCCGCGAGCGGCTTGCAGATCGGACAGACCGTCAGCGAGGACGATTTTAGAAAAGCTGCCCGGGTCCTCGGCGAAACCGGTGTCTTCAGCGATGTTGCCTACAGCTTTCAATACTCGGCGGACGGCACCAAGTTGGACTTGCAGGTCCAGGACGCGGAACAATTCGTTCCCGTTCGTTTCGACAATCTGGTCTGGTTCTCGGATCAGGAACTGCTCGACCAGATTCATGCCCAGGTTCCGTTATTTCAAGGGCAACTCCCCGCTGGCGGTGACCTTGCAGACCAGGTTTCGAACGCTTTGCAAGGGTTGTTGATCCAACACAATGTACAAGGCAAGGTCGACTATCTTCGCGCGGCCCACCAGGATGGCCCCATCGAAGCATTCGTTTTCTCCGTAACCGGGGCCGAGATCCACATTCGCAACATCGCTTTTGCCGGAGCCGGCGAGGCTGAATTGCCTTTGCTTGAATCTGCGGCGAAAAAGCTGGAAGGCGCCGATTTCTTGCGCTCCATACTTCGTGCTCAGGAGGACAAGAATTTTCTCCCGCTCTATCTCCGGCAGGGATATTTGAAAGCGACGTTCGGCGACGCTCAGGCCACGGTGGTACAGAACGGTCCCCAGGAGAGCACCGTCGATGTGACTTTCCCGGTTGGTCCGGGACGCCAATACAAGCTCACTGAAATTGAGATAGGGGGACATAAATTGCTCTCCGCGGAGACTCTGAAACAGCTGATGCATGCTGAAATGGGTCAACCAGCCAACGCGGTTCAGCTCGATACCGACATCGAAGCCATGAAGAAACTTTACGGTACCCGCGGATACATGGCAGTCAGTATCCAACCGGATCTGGAAATGGACGACGCAAACTCCACCGTCAAGTACGTGCTGCGAATCCAGGAGGGAGACGTCTATTCTATGGGCGATCTGGACATCCGCGGGCTCGACTCGCGCACTACCGCCCGCTTGCAGGATGACTGGAAGCTGCGCGGAGGAGACACTTATGACTCAAGCTATCCCAAGCGGTTTCTGGAAAAAGAGGACAAAGAGATTTCGATCATGAGCGACTGGAAGACCAGCATCCGAGAATCGCTCAATCGTGGTGAGAAAACGGTAGACGTGACTCTGCGCTTCGATCCAAAATCGTAATCGCCGTTGGCGAAAATCCTTGACGCGTGCTGCTATCGCCTTTCAAATAGACACATCTAAATACCACGGTGCATATTTAATTCGGAAAAGAGAGAGGACTTCATGAGACTTACGCGGAAGTTAGCTGTTTCCCTGTTCTGCGCTTTAGTAATTGCGACATTCGTTCCAACCGCATTCGCCGGCAAGGCCCAAACCTTCACGGGCACAGTCAGCGACGCCATGTGCGGGGCGAAGCACATGATGGCGGGTGACGACGCCTCCTGCCTCCGCGCCTGCGTCCAAAAAGGCTCAAAGTACGCCCTCGTCGTGGGAGATAAAGTGTACACATTGGATGTGAAGGACAAGGCTACGCTCGACAAGCTCGACAAGTTGGCCGCTGCGAAGGCCACGGTGCAGGGCGAAGCCGAGGGCGACACCATCGAAGTCAGCTCAGTCGCCGCAGCGAAATAGGCCTCCTTTTTGGGGACGGTAATCCGAATCCTAGGTTCGCAAGATTTTTTGTCTTGCGAACCAATTTTCATATTCCCTTTACAATTCGCTATGTTAGATTTGACCCTCATCTGACTATCGGAGGAACAACGAATTGGGAAAGGACATGGTCCCGAAGAAGATTTTCTTCACCAAGGGGGTCGGCAAACATCGGGAGCGGCTTACTTCCTTTGAGCTGGCGCTGCGGGACGCCGGCATCGCTGCGCAAAACCTGGTTCGCGTTTCATCCATCTTCCCGCCACAGTGCAAGCTGGTACCGCGTTCGCAGGGACTGAAGTATCTGAATCCTGGAGAAGTCGTTTTCGCGGTGGTTGCGGAGAACTCCACGCGCGAGCCGCATCGCCTGCTCGCGGCCAGTATCGGCGTGGCGATTCCGGCCGACCGCAATACCTATGGCTACTTGAGCGAGCACCATTCGTTTGGTGAAACTGACGACTCGGCGGGCGAGTATGCCGAGGAGCTTGCGGCGGAAATGCTGGCCACGACCTTGAATGTGGAGTTCGATCCGGACCGCTCCTGGGACGAGAAGAAAGAGATTTACCGGATTTCGAACAAGATCGTGCGCACGGCTAACATTACTCAATCCGCGGTTGGTGATAAGCGCGGCCTGTGGAGCACGGTGATTGCTTCGGCGGTTTTGATTTTCGATTGACAGCGCCATAGCGTTACGCGGTCAGGAGCGTCGAAGCATAAAAAATGGGCCGACGCCGCTTGTCACCGCACAGATTACGATTTATTTACATTCTCCTTACAAGTGTGGGCCGCGGTTTCCCTAACATGCGATCCGGAGGCCACAATGATCCGGTTTACCGGGACGCGGGATTCCCGCATTCACCATCTGCTATTTTTGCTACTTTGCCTATTCATGACGGGCGGCATCGCGATTACTTCATATGCCCAAAGTTCCCTTTTTAAGATTCAGAAGAGTCCCAGCCGAAATGCTCAAGGCAACACACTCAATGCGGTTGCCGCTTTTTCGAAGTCGGATGCCTGGGCCGTCGGCTTTCAGAACGACAACAATATTAATTTCTCGCGTACTTTAACGCTGCATTGGGACGGAGTTCAATGGACCGATGTCCCCAGTCCGAATCCGGGGTCCCCTCGATCTTGCCAGGGCTTCAATACCGGGAACGATCTGACCAGCGTAGCTGAAATATCTACGAACGATGTTTGGGCGACAGGTTTCTCGTTCACGTGCACAACCGTCAACCTGCAGCCGATGATGATTCATTGGGATGGTCAACGATGGAAGGTGGTTCCTACACCCCTGCTGGGCACAAATGGCAATTCCTCCTTAAATGGCCTTGTCGCACTGGCAGCGGACAATATTTATGCTGTGGGATATCAACCAGCTTCCAATGGAGCAGTTTTGACGCTGATCGAGCACTGGGACGGAAAGAAATGGACCGTAGTTCCCAGCCCCAATCGGAGTGCGACCGGTAATCTCCTTTCAGCGGTGTCAGCAAACTCGCCGACGGATATCTGGGCGGTTGGCGTGTCGGTGGATCAGCCCACGACTTCTGTCCAAACCCTGGTGGAACATTTCGACGGCAAGCGATGGCGGGTTGTGCCTAGTCCAAACCCTTTGCCCAAGGCGGCTCTGAACCAGAACGTACTACTCAGTGTGCATGCCGTGTCAGCGAACAACGTGACCGCGGTCGGCCTACTTCGAGATGCAGGACACCAACGAGAGTTGACTCTGATCGAACATTGGAACGGGCAAAAGTGGTCGGTAGTTCCAAGTCCGAATCAGAGCGACGCGGCTGGATCTCTCAACGCGCTGACAAGCGTGACGGCGGTCTCGGCCACTGACCTATACGCCGTAGGATTCTTCGGGGACACGGCTACGGCTGGACAGGATGAAACCCTGGTGGAGCATTTCAACGGCAAACAATGGAGCATTATCGTCAGCCCGACCAAGGGACTGGCGCAACAGTTGAATGGCGCATTTGCGGTACCTGGAACCTCTGATTTGTGGACCGTGGGCGCGTATTCGGTCCCTGGCATTGATTTTGAAACTGGATTCCTGCAATTGCCTAAGACTCTGGTGCTGTTTTCCGGAAATGCGGCCCGGTGAACGGGTTGCAGCCAAAGAGCAGACGAAACGTCGAGGTGAGAGCGGAGAGTTGGATACGCCTCCGCTCCTCACTCAATGCGAAAGGCACTGATTTTGGCGGGGAGAAGACCTACTAGCAGTCTCACTTCCGCGCTTTAACTTTCTTTCCCGCGGTCGACGCCTTCTTTCCCAAGCGCTCCAGCACTGCTGCCACAACCAGTGGCAATCCGACGGTCGCGTCCACGAATAACTCGCCGAATTTTCCGCCTTCGGCTGGAGGCACGAACTTGCCCCACGAAATAGCTTCGCTGTAGGGACTCCCCGAAAGCCCGCCCCAGTACACCGGCTCCGGGCAGATTCGCACGCCGTAGTGATAGCGCTTCAAGGGAACATTTTCTCCGAGCCGCCGATGCCGGAGCTCGCAGAACGGTCCAAACTGCTGTGCCCAATTGCGCGGAACGCCCCCGCCGATGGTAAAAATCCCCAGCCTCGTCTGTCGCAAGAGTGTGGCCGCAAAATGCTCCAGATCTTCGAACGGATCGAAGCGCAGCTTATGTCTTCCCGTCGACTCGCGCAAGCGGTTGTTCAGCGCAACGTCGAGGCCCAACTCAGAATCCGTAAATGCCGGAACGAATACCGGCACGCCTTTCTCATACGCAGACTTCAGAATGCCTCGCTGCCCTTTCGCGTGCTTTGCCAGATGCGCCCCGATCGCATGATTTAATTTGTAGGAGCACGCTACTTCGTTGTGATCCCAACCTTCCAGGATCTGCGACATTACTTCTTCCACGTCGTCCAAATTCTGCTCAGGCTCGAGGGTGTCGTACACGCGGTTGTAGCCTTGTTCGTAAAGCTCAGTATCGGAAACATCGGGGTTGTAACGGAAATGAGCTCGGCCGGTTGCTTCGACGAGTCCGTGCGCCATAAGCGCTCCGGTGGAAACAATGGCATTCACGATTCCCTGATCGATCAGATCGGCGATGATCAAACTTTGCTTGGCCACGGTCATGGCGCCGGCGAGCGTCATCACCACGAAGCATTCTTCGTCGCGAGCCATGGCTTCGAGCACATCGGCCGCCTCACCTACCTGGCGACCGGTGAACGCAGTCTTGCCCATCGCCCGCACCAGATCGTCAACCGAGCGCACGGAACTGAGGTCCAGCGATTCCAGCGGAGTCAAGCGGTCTTCAATCGGATTGTGCAGCTTCCGGTCGATTCCCGCGCCATCGTGGTTGCCGTTTTTCAAGGTCCACCCCCAACTTTATGCCGAAGCATTACTCTACTAGAACGCAGCAGGCTCCTGCTACCACCGGAGTCGTGGAAAACGCAGCCGCGGAACACGAAGGCCGGCAACTCGCAAGCAGGAACTGATATTCTATTCGTCCGAAAAAGGAGTCTTCGTTTGCCGCCAGAGAAATTTCGCGTCGGACTCATCCAGATGTCGATGACGTCCGACCCCGACCTGAATTTGCAGCACGCGATCGAACTCACCCGGGATGCCGCTGGGCGGGGCGCACAAATCGTCTGTCTGCCCGAACTGTTTCAGACCCAGTATTTCTGCCAGCGGGAAGATGCCGCGCTATTCGATCTCGCTGAACCAATCCCTGGCCCGACGTCGACGAGATTGGCGGAGGTGGCCAAACAACTTCGAATCGTCCTTATCGCGTCGCTATTCGAAAAGCGCGCCGCCGGCGTTTACCACAACACCGCCGCCATGTTCGACGCCGATGGAACTTTGCGCGGCCTCTACCGCAAGATGCACATCCCCGACGACCCGCTTTATTACGAAAAATATTATTTCACCCCCGGCGATCTCGGCTTTCGAGCCTTCGATACCAACGTTGGTCGAGTGGGCACATTGGTCTGCTGGGATCAGTGGTACCCGGAGGGAGCCCGACTTACTGCTTTACAGGGGGCGAACGTGCTCTTCTATCCCACTGCCATTGGCTGGCATCCCGCCGAGAAAGCGGAGTTCGGCGTGGCCCAGCACGATGCGTGGCGTACGATTCAGCGGGCGCATGCCATCGCCAACGGAGTTTATGTGGCCGTGGTCAACCGTGTCGGTTTTGAAACTGGGGACGTTCGTGGCAACACGGCTGCAGGAGCGGGTCTGGAATTCTGGGGTGGGTCATTCTTGTGCGATCCCTTTGGTCGAGTCATTGCCGAAGGCTCGCATTATAAAGAAGAGATTCTTGTGGGAGAAGTCGACCTAAAAGTATTAGAAGAAACGCGCCGCAACTGGCCGTTTTTGCGTGATCGGAGAATTGACAGCTATGCTCCGATTACGAGCCGGCTGATCGATTGACGAAAGAGCTGCAGAGCTTTACTCCGCCGGACGGGCGAGGACGCCCGTCCCCACACGGTGCATTTCTGGGATGGACCGCTGTGCTGCGCCACCCAAAACCAAGTTTTTCGGAGAGCTGTTTAGCCAAAGAGGTACATGCCAGCTAGATCTTCACAGCCCGCAGATATTGCCCCCCGCATGCCTGCCGAATGGGAACCGCATGAAGCCACGTGGCTGGCTTGGCCTCACTATCGCGACGACTGGCCCGGAAAGTTTGAGCCGATCCCTTGGGTCTACGCGGAAATCATTCGTCATCTGGCTCGACACGAACGGGTCGAGTTGATCGTCAACGATGCTGCTTCTGAAAAACGTGCGCGCAGAGTTCTCGATCGCGCCAATGCACTCAGTGATAATATTCGCTTTCATCGCTGGCCGACAGATCGTGTCTGGACGCGCGACTCCGGCTGCACGTTTCTAACGCAGCTGAGCTTCGCTCGGCCGGACAGCCGCGGGCGGCTGTCCCCACGTGTTTCTGGCGGCGAACCTCTCGCGGTCAAGTGGCGTTTCAACGCCTGGGCGAAATATTCGAACTACAAGCACGACGAAAATATCGGGAGCCTCATGGCAAAGGCTGCCAACGCCCGCGAACTGCGTGGCGCCTTCGGCAAACATCGCGTCGTCCTCGAAGGCGGCTCCATCGACGTCAACGGCCTAGGGTCCCTGCTCACGACAGAAGAATGCCTGCTCAGCAAAGTGCAGCAACGCAATCCGACGATGAAGCGAAAAGACTATGAAAAAGTCTTCGCGGACTATCTGGGAGTCGAAAACATGATCTGGCTGGGCTCCGGGATTACCGGCGACGACACCCACGGCCACGTCGACGACATCACTCGCTTCGTCGCCCCCGACACCGTCGTAACCGCAAGCGAGAGCAATCCCGACGATCCCAACTACGAACCGCTGCGGGATAACATCCGTCGACTGCGTGCCGCCACAGATCAGGATGGCAAGCCCCTCGCCATCATCGAACTGCCTATGCCATCGCCAGTGATCTTTGAAGGACGCCGCTTGCCGGCGAGTTACGCCAATTTCTACATCGCCAATGGAGTGGTTCTGGTCCCGGTGTTCAACGATGCCAACGACCGCGTCGCTCTGGATATCCTCGCCGACCTCTTCCCCGACCGCGATGTCATCGGAATTTATTCGGGAGACTTGATCTGGGGATTCGGCGCTATGCATTGCATGACGCAACAGCAGCCAGTCGTTGGTCGATAGTCGTTGGTCCTGCGCCGACGATTTAATTTGGTTTGACCAGCGAACAAATGACCAGCGGCGGACGATTACTTCCGATACTGCGTCGGCTGCGGACCCTTTTCCAGCATTTCGCGATTCCAGATCGCGCCCTCACGGGTGTAGCTGGCTAGCTCGAAGTCCTGGGTCAGTTCCAGAGCGTCCACGGGACAGGCGTCCTCGCAGAGTCCGCAGAACATGCAGCGGCTCAGGTCGTAAGTGAAGTTGGTGAGTTCCTTGCGGCGGGTGGTTTCGTTGCGAGCGCTCGTAACGACGATCAAATGTTCGGGGCACGCCAGCGCGCACAAATCGCAGGCGATGCACATGGTCTCGTTAGTATCTGGATTGACATTCAGCCGCGGCGCCCCGCGATAGCGCTCCGCTACCTGCGGCCGCTGCAAAGGATACTGTTCGGTATAGATTTCCCTCGGGTCCTGATAACGGAAGGTGACTTTCAGCCCTTGAAGCAGGTCCAGCAGGAAAACCTTGCGCAGCAGCTTGGGAATCCCCATAACGAAGTAAGCATACCATCAACCACAAAATCGCAGAAGGGCTGGAGCGAGGTATCCCGCTACAATGGTCTGGCCTCACGTGTCAGGCAACGACCGATGACCAACGATCAACGACCGCTAGCTGCCTCCGACGAATTCTGGATGGAGGAAGCCCTGCGTGCAGCGCAGCGCGCCCTGGAGGCAGGTGAAGTTCCGGTGGGCGCAGTCGTGGTCTGTGGAGGCGAGATCGTCGGTCGAGGGTGGAATCGCAACCTTACCGACTCCGATCCCAGTGCCCACGCTGAAATCATCGCTTTGCGTCAAGCCGGGGCAAACCTCGGTAACCACCGCCTGGGGGACTGCGAGCTGTTTGCTACAATTGAACCGTGCCCCATGTGCGCCGGCGCCTTGGTGCATGCAAGACTGAAACGCCTGGTTTACGGCGCGGACGACCCGAAAGCAGGAGCGGTCCATTCGGTGATGGAGCTGTTGAACCACCCCAAACTGAATCACCAGATGGAAGTCCGAGGAGGCGTATTGGCAGGCCGCAGCGCCGAGCTGTTGCAATCGTTTTTTAGAAGCCGGCGTGCGGAAGGGCGTTAGTCGATACTCGCTAACCGTCAGGTGTCGAGGCGGGCGACCGCGCCAGGTAGCTTCATATTTGAGTCTTGTCATTTCGAGCGAAGCGAGGAATCTGCAGTTTGCTGTAACCACATTCGAAGCCAGTGGCAACTAACCGCTGCCGTTGACCAATTTTTAACGCGGAGAGGTGCGTGAGCGGTTGAAACGATCCGCCTCGAAAGCGGACATACCTTAACGGGTATCGGGGGTTCGAATCCCCCCCTCTCCGCCATTACTTTTGTTATCTGGTACTTGCAGGCTGGTGATACCTACACTTGATACGGTTTTCAAGGAAGGGGTCACCGGATGCACCGCGAAGTCAATCTCACCAAACGAGTCCAAACGCCGCAAGGAATGCGGTATTGCGCTGTTGTGCTGTCCGCGAACGGGCGGGTCAAGCCTGACGCTGTGCTGGTCAACGGCAAGCCCGAGCGCCACCCCGAAGGCGCTTACTACATAGAGTGGCATGACAACGGCAAGCGTATCCGCCTGTCGGTGGGCAAGGACGCTGCCGACGCCAGTTCCATGCGGCTGCGGAAAGAGACCGAGCTAAACAACGGGGATGCCACGGTGCCGGAGATGGCTGCGAACGGCCATAGGTCGGTTGCGGCATCGGTCGCTGACTACCTCCAAGAAACTGAACTTACGAAGAAGCCGAAGACGCTGGCCGCTTATACGACGGCTTTGAGCTACTTCCGAGAGTCCTGCCACAAGCTGAATCTCGAAGACATTGACCGGATGGACTTGCTGAAGTTCTGCGCGTTCCTGCGGGATGAGAAAAAGCAGGCACCGCGCAGCGTGTACAACAAGTTCGAGAACCTGATGGCGTTCCTGAAGGCGAATGGGATTCGCGGGCTGGTCGGCAAGAACGATTGGCCTCGCTACACCGAAGAAGAACCCGAGATGTACGAGAAGGAAGAACTGGGCAAGCTGTTCGGGGCGTGTGATGCGGAGGAACGGTTGTGGTATGAGTTTTTTCTGATGACTGGGATGCGGGAACAAGAGGTGATGTACACGTACTGGTCCGACGTGAACTTCGCTGCCTTCACCGTCCGCGTCACCCACAAGCCCGACCGGGGATGGACACCAAAGGCATACAAGGAGCGGGAGATTCCCATCCCGGCGAAGCTCGCAAAGAAGCTGAGAGCGTGGAAGGCCAAAGCGGAGAAGGGGTGCAATCTGGTCTTCCCCACCGCCGGATGCAACCCGAAGCTAAATTTTCTCGACGATCTTAAGGCCGTTGCTGAGCGGGCGAAGCTCAACACGGAGAACTTCTGGCTTCATAAATTCCGAGCCACGTTCGCAACCCGGTGCCTTTGGGCGGGCGTCGATCTGCGCACTGTTCAGCAGTGGCTCGGTCACTCGGATATGGAGTCAACGATGCGGTATCTGAAGCCGTCCCGGAGCCAGCAGACACGCGAGAAAGTGAATGAGATTTTCGCTTAGAACCTATCTAAAGGGACCTAGCGGACGGGTTTCTTAGATTTTGTACGTGTCCGTTTCTTGCGCAGTGTGTTCCACCACCGTTGGGCAGCCTCACCTTCCATCATCGCCGGACCAACTTCGGCGGATGTCATCAGCTCTTCGTACTTCGCTCGAAAGTCAGCGGGGAATTTCAATGCGCGAATTGCCGAGACTATTTCACTGTGGAAGCCCTCGACCTTGTCGAGAAACTGTGGAAAGTAATTTCGCGTAACTACGTCTATGGTATAGATGTCTTCACGGTGAAACGTGCGAAGCTGAATGTGCTCCCTCTCGTTCAACTCGACTGTGTCTCGACTGATTGACGCCTCGAACAGCTTGCCGTCTAGAACCAAGATGGGCAGGTAGAACGCAGAAAAAGTGCCGAACTCCTTCCGGCGTTCCATTTGGGTCGCACGTCGGTACAATATGTACGAAACTACAGTGTCGATTGCTTTGTATATATCGTTGGGTTGGTTAGGGTCTCTGAATGCCTCATAGTAGCTGATACATCTCGGTATCGACTTATCGGTGTAGAGGTTGCTGTGAAGCCGTGGAAAAATTTGGAAGAGAAGGGGGTCCAGTTTCTTGTTGGCAAAGTAGAGATCATACTCACTCGTGTATTTTAGGTAGCCGATCATATTTGAAAAGGAATACGATGGCGAGGACATGAATACCCACGGTTTGTCCGCGCGTTTCTTGCACTCGATTATCAAGTCTGTGGATGTGAATTGACGAGTTGCGTCTTCCTTGGGATCGACCGTATGATGTTCGAAGAAAGCAAGGAGGTCTACCTCTCTTGCTTGCCCGAGGAACTCATACCTGAGACCGGGCATCCGACCCATATTCTTAGTCGAACACACGTTCAAGACATGGAACTCGAGCGGAAATCCAGAGTTCCGCATGTCCTTCTTGATCTTCTCATGCAATTCAGTGGGCGACTCGCTATCGGACATAACCGGATTCTACGCCGAGATCGAACCGCCGAGAGGCTCTAGATTTTTCACAGTCATTTCGCTTTCGGAACAATTGAGAGAAATTGGTGGCGGCGACGGATCGATACCGCCGCGAATAACCGATTGAGCCGTCTAGCCTTTTTTAAGGGCATCGAACGACGAGCACTTCAGAACATTCCGGTCCCTCACCGTGACCCCGCCAAAGCGAAAGTACAACCGCTAGCAGAAAAAGCAAAATGACCAAAGTTCGTACTGATCTGTATTACTGGGTACGCAACCAGTTCGCAACCGTTCTTGGGTCGAACCGCACGCATGTACCGATGCGAAACGAAGGAATGCGTCCAGCTTTCGCCTGTTTGAAAATCGTTACGTGCGAGACGGCCAAGATTTTGGCAAGTTCGTTGGCTGTAAGAGCGTGACCAGTCATTGCGATCTGGTCAGCAAGAGATAGATTTGATGTCATAAGATCGGGCGAGTTGGGGGAACTCGCCGCTGTGCTACGTGTGGGGCCTTCAACTTCGCGCGCTATCTATTCCTTCTCCTCCTGAACTGCGCCGTCGCCGTATTGGGCCTCGAACTGGGCACGGATCGCTTCGTCTTCTGGTGAATCGGCCATGCCCTGCTTGCATTCCTTGGCTTCAGTGCGCTCGATGTCCTGAAGCTGTTTTGCGTTCACGGGCGTGGTCTGAACTGATCCGCCCTTGCCGACGTGGGCCTTGAAGATGTATTGCGTCGTGGTCTGACTGGTGACATTCTTCGGTAGCACGCCCATCTTGGTAATCTGCTCCACGTAGTCGATCTCCAACTGTTGAAGAGCCTTCAGATACGCGAGGCGCGAGTTTGTGCCGGGTGAGCACTCCTTACCTCGCAGGGCTTTGAGGATGTCGAGGCGCACGAACTTGTGGGTCTTGTCCAGCTTGGCGATGGCCTTCTCTGCGGCGCTGAGCTTGTTCCGCTGCTTGTACGCGCGATTCGCCTTCGTTGCCTCTTCGGGTGTTAGTTCTTGCTGTTCTTCCATACGGAATCTCCATGTAGTTGAAGGGAGCCTCCGGCTGTGGGACTCCCTTGGGTTTGGTTCGTGCCCTTCTCCCGGCTGCGCTGCAACAATAGCGTCCGGGCGACGAGGCGATTCATGTAACAGATTAGTTCGCCGGGGAGCATCATTCCGTGCAGGCGGATGAACTGTCGATGGACATCGTTGATGTTCCGAGTCGTCTCGACGTAGCCAATGAGCCGGAGCCATGTCTCAAAGCTGCGAGCCTCCGGGGTGAAGTGCTTCATTGTGCCGCCCCATAGAATCCGCAGCGCCTCCACTTCGGCTGAGGACTGGTTGCGCTGATGAATCTGCTGCTCATAATTGCGTTGCATTTAGTTCTCTCCTTGGGTTGCTAGAATTTCGATTGCTACTCGTATGCCTTCAGCCCCAGCCTCGCCCCCTGTGCGCCTGTACCAGAGCTTCTTGTTCTCCGGTGTTAGCCTGCTGTGCAGTTCGGCCAGTGTCGGCTTCGGTGGAGCTGGTACGGTTACGTCGTGACTGGGAGATGAAAAAACACTGTGTGGTTCTTCAGATGAACAACCGCCATGTGGTTGTTCCCCGGAATTGGCCTCCGGTGGAGACAGATACTGTCCTGTTGTCTGTCTGCGAGGCAGACGCACCGCGTCGCCTTCGGTAACTGGGTTGTTCTTATTCTGGGGAACTTCTACTGCTAGGACCTTAGTGTTCGGTCTGGTGGTTGTTCCTACCCCTCCCAGTGGTTGTTCATCGTTGCTCTGTGGTTCTTCATCGGTGCTCAGTGGTTGTTCATCTGAAGCCGAGTGGTCTTTCATCAGGCTCAGCGCCAACATCGTGTCGTAGTCAAACTGGTAGACGTTGGAGCGCCGCCCGTGGGCATTGCCCCAGCCCTTCTTCCACTTCAGGACGCCGACGCCCTTCCAGTGCTTCAGCGCGTTCACGATGGTCGTCTTGGTGCCGTACCCGGTGTCGTCCAGCAGTCGGTGGTGCGACGGGTAGCAGACGCCGTGCTCGTTGGCATAACGCGCCAGCGCGAGCAGGACGTGACGGTAAGCGGGATGCGGGGCGGACAGATCGAAGGCGACCTTGACGAATCGCCAGCGGCTCTTCGCCGGGTCGAACTTCTGAAGAGGGCTAGACATGCGCAGCCCCTCTCTTACGAACGGACAGATTGGACATTTCTTTATTCCTCGGAATTGAATTTGATTGACTTGGGACGATCTGTCCCGAGAAACCCGCACGGGCCATGGGAAGGAGAGGACCACGGCCCGCACCGAGCCACCTTTTTCTATGTGGCTCGGAAGATGTGCAGGGGCTTTACCGACGATGCAGAATCTGACCGAGTTCGCTCTCGGTGATCGTCTTCTGGAATGCGATCCGATCTTTCATGGACATCGCCAAGTACTCGTCCCGAGTCATTTCCTTTGTGGGAATGGCCGGGGCCTTCGAGCGATGGGCCGGGAGCTTGGCCCACGCGGCCTCGCCGTACTTGCGAATGAACTCGACTTTTTGTTGCGTTGTGGTCAATTCATCTTTTGCGCCGAGGTTGATGGAGCCATCCCGAATGGCGGCTGCGATGGATTCGGCATCGCCGATGTTCTTATCTAGCAACATCGCGTCATCGACGAGCGACTGCAAACTGCATGGGACGCCAGCACGGTCGGCGGCTACGACCCATCCTCTATCTGCAACGCGCAGCGTGTGCGTGGTTTCGATCTTGGCGAGGATGGCGAGCACTGCCTGTTCGCGTGTGCCTTGATGCTTGATTTTGGATGCGTCGAGCGTGCGGCTGATAGCAGTCAGAATCTTCGCTCGGCGATTTGCTTCGTTGGAGTATGTATTGTGTTCTTCTGTATGTTCGGGCATTGGTAAACCTTTCTTTCCGGCTCTTGCGGCTCGGTGTGGTGTTGAAGATCAGCGGCTACGAACATCTCCGCTTCCCTTCACTACTAATGCCCAGAAGTTGCGAATCTGACTGTACTGCAACAGTACAAAACACATCCACGATGCGTGTTTTTAATGACTTGCAAAGCCTGAAATAAATTGCTGCAAATCGTTAGAAAGGAGTATTTATTCAGGCTCCGGGCCGTTTATCCGCCAGTTCTTGCAGGCACGTGCATCCTGCACTTCCATGTCTTTCTTTTTTGCTCTCCGCGCACGAGCGGTCAGGGCGCGTAGCTCGGCATATCCGATGTCTAGACCGGAAACGAGCACGACGTTTTCTTTCCGGCGACGGGTCAGGTCACCCCATCGTTCCTCGCGGTAGCGGTTGACCGTTCGGCGGACGAAAGCACGCAGCCAAGCGTTGAACTTCTCTTGTGATTTGAACTTTAGTCGTTTCGGTTCGCGCCGCAGCTTGCGTACAGCAAGCCACAGTGCGTCGGAGACTGCCTCCTGAGCTTTGATCGGGTTCCGAGTATTGATTGCGGCGACTGTGCGCAATGTCTTCAACGGATTCTCCTCCCCCGCTGTCGGCAGCGTGAATCCCTCGAACCAGTGGTCATGGGGAAACCTGAAGACAGGGCGACTGCGTTTACGCTTAGGAGCCTTTGCTTTCGCCTCTCGCGTTTGTGCCAACGACACCATCGCTCGGTTACCCTTGGCGAATGCCGGGTTAAAGGCGGGTAGCATGGAGACTGTATAGTTACCCAGCGCGAGTGTCTGCCGCTTACGAATCCAGTAATGGGTGGGATTGTTCTGATCGTTGCCGGGTTCGGGTACCGAATCTTCCACTCCGCTTTGTTCGTTGGGTAGTTGGCTTTGCGTTCGGCCTTAATCTGACGCAGTCTTACCCTAAGCTCCCCTCCGGGGTTCGGGCATCTGGCTCGTTCCACAGTCGGTGCAACGCAGAGCCGTCGATGTAGTGGTGAGATTCGATTAGCTTTGTTGGGCCGGGTCTGTTGAGCACTCGGTTTCGGAATACTGCAAGTGCAGCGGAGTCGCATGGTCGGAGCACGAAGCCTTCGTCCACCTCTGGTGTTGGCGCGGTGATGACCAGATGCGGCTCGACTATGTAGGTGTCCGCCTCTTCGCCTCGTGGAAGTTCTTTGTCGATACAGTGCAGCGGGTCGCCTGAGGCATTCCAAAGCTCGTACTGAGCGGCCAGTGCGTCGATCCACTGTGCTGATTTCCAGAGAGCTTCGTGGGCCGGGAGCCACCTATTGGCCATCTGGCGTTCGAGATGGTGCTGTTTCCGTGAGCGCCGCTATTGGCGCTTGATGTCTCGTTGAGCCTTGCCTTCGCAGGCGAGTTCAAACGCACTGAGTATGGGTATTAGATTCGACCGTCGCTGAGTGGTCGCCGGGGTAGAACCCAAGCCAGAGCAAAACCAGTGGAAGGCACCGATTAGTCTAGCTAGTTGCGGACGGCTGATCTATGCGGAAAAGGCTATGGCTTTTCGTCATCTCGGCACTCCCCTTGAGCCAGTGTTTCAGTGGACCTGTCGCTGTACCTACGCGCGTATGGCATACCGTGATCTGTGGGGTTGCACTGGACGGTGTTCTCCCTTAGCCACTGATTCACAACGTCCAGTGGCATTCCACCCGGACCCCGAGCACGGTACCACAGCCATGCACTCGTGACATCGTCTCCCTCCTTGTTTGAACAAAACTCTGGATTCACGCAAAGCTCTGGATTCTCTAAGAGCAGGTTGCGGACAGCGCGCACCACGTGGTAGGACGGCTCCCAATTGTCCTCGCGGTACTGCTTCGCCACGCCTGCTGCGTAGGCTTTGAGGGTCTCCGCTACCGCTTGGATGGACACACCGTGAGCGCTCCAGCTCTTTCAGGTTCTTCCCCTCAAGAGCGAGCAGTTGCTCAATCAGCACTTTCCAATCTGCGTAAGAGAGTTTGCCTTCGTTGTACAGGCTGTCATCCTCGACCTGCACCTCGACACGGGAGGCGAAACTGTTTCGCGTCGGTTGTGGTTCCCGCCCTTGAGCAGGTATTGCACGGTGCGGATGTTGCGTTTCAGGTGAACCTCGCAGAACTCGGTCTTGGTGCGGCAGCCTTTGATCGTCTCGCCATCCTTGAGACTCTCGAACTCTGCCCAGAGTTGAGCAATCTGTTCTTGGTACTCTGCGAGTTGGTGAAAGCCGAGACCACGGCACCGATCACCTTGTCGGCCAGAGCGTCTCGGCTGAGTTGCAGTTCATCAGTCATTTCAGTCTCCTCCCTTTCTCTGACCCGGCAGTTCCTACCCGGCACGATCCGACACTGACGCTTGATCTTTGCGGCCCTGTCTTGGCAGGTGCGTTCGATGAGTTGTTTCTATTTGATCGGAGTACGACGGGACTCAAAGAAGAACAAGTGGAAGTCACTGCTCAGTCTAGCTGCTTACGGCCTGTTGAAAATTGCTGGGAAGGTGCTGACCTTTCGTACCGGAGGGATTGGAGAACGCGCCTACTCGTACAGTGGGTCGCATCCTTTTACGAGACTCTCGATCTCAGCCTTGTTTCCGCGACTTCACCAAACCACGCGCCACGGTGATGACCGTCTGAAGCTCCTGATCGCTGAGCAAAGCCGCTACAGCATCAAGCTCCGCCAAACGGGGATCGCGGCCTAGCGCCTTGAGACCCTGCTTGCCGAACCTGCGTTGCATTCGGTCCTGTGTGGCGGCTTTTTGCGCTTGCTCTACGTTCATGCCGAGAATCTTAGAGAGCTCTCGTCACGAGTGGCGGTGATGGCGTAGACGTACCGAGGAAGACTTTCCGCATCTGCTCGTAGCTGCGCCCAACTTTTTGCGCCACAGAGCCTAAGCTGAAGCCCTTGGCTTCGATCGCCTGAGCGAACATAGTACCGAACTGCCCGCCGGGTGTCATGCCGATCTTAGCCATGCGGGGAGCCTATCGCGCTATAGTACAGATGTCAACCGACAGATGTGTGTTGGTGTAGACATCAGTTGCGTGACTCAGGGAATCCGTGGCACCGACGCCGTACTATTCCGTTCCTCGCCGCCATACCATGCCGTTGGAACTAAACCCTTCGCAGACAAAGGACATGGCAAAACTCGCCGTGTAACCCTCCTCCTTGCAACACGAAATCGAGAGTTTGAAATTCCAAAGGAGTTAGCTCGAACCTCTTGCAGTGACGAGTGCTATGTGTGCATACACACGCATGACGTGTGTTGTCACTTTCCATGCACATTCCTGTCACTCGTGACACTTCACGGCACGCACAGAAAGTGGAACAAACCTCTCAAGGATTTTCGTAACCCGCTGACTCCATTACAAGCCTTCCAACACAGCAACGATCTTGTAGGTTGGTTGCTTGATTGCTAACACATGGAACATGTGTGATATGCACTATAACAGTGCATGACGACCGAAAAGGAGCAATCATGACACGTAAGGATTTCGTTCTAATCGCAGAAACGATAAAGCAGCTACCCTCGTTCGATCAACCAGCCGACAGCGACGTGGTGCGGTTCTCCGCCATCGTGGCGCGGTTTACCGAGCGTTAGCTACAACGAACCCACGTTTCAACCGTGCGCGTTTCGAGAGGCGTGCAACGGAAAGGCGGAAACCAAGTGACCAGCTAAGCATAGCGATACCGAATTGCTGGTTTGGTTTGAAGGACAGAGCGCATGTAGAGCTACGCAACAAGCTGGACACTCGACGTCGTTGAGTGGTGGGATGGTGACGTGCGGAGGCAATCGAGGACGGATCGCTTGATCCGCGCAATTCACTCGACTGCGTACGCTATGCGGATGTCTGCGGGCTGCTGCCCGATGTGGAGGAAGCATGAAACGTGCTATTGGCTATCTCCGCGTGAGCGGTCGGACGCAGTTCAACGATGGGACGAGCATAGACGAGCAGCGCGCGCAGATTACCGCGTGGGCAGCACTTCGCGGGTTTGAAATGCTCGAATGGTTCACGGATGGGGTCACTGGCGAGCTACCGTGGCACCAGCGACCCGGAATGGCGGCGCTTGTGGAGCGCGTCAGCGTAAAAGACTTAGACGCTGTGATCGTTCACCAACTGGACCGCATCGGGCGTGGCAAGTCTGCGATCTTCGAGGATTTCCTCAGCATCGCTGGCGCTGCCGTGGCGGTCTGGTCGGTCGTGGATGGACTGCTCACTTCGGACACATCCCTAGACGAGTTTCAGAACGCAGACAAGGACATGATCCTGGGAATCAAGATGCAGATCGTGCGCAACGAAAAGCGAAAACTTGTGGCACGAATGAAACTCGGCAAGCTACGCGCCGCGAAACAGGGACGGCACGTCAACGGAATCTATCCGTATGGGGTGCATCCCGAGAGGCCCGAAGAAAAGGCCACACTCGCCGGATGCGACAGATGCGCGATGCAGAGCAGCGGAGCTATGACGCCATTGCTGCGACGTTGAATGCCGAAGGCGTGAATCCACGGAGCGCCGCACGATGGACAGCATGGGCAGTGAACAAGATTCTGAACCGGGAGGTCAAATGATGCGCGCATTGTGGTTACGACTGGGAAGAGTTTGGGGGTGGCAGCGGGCGGAAAAGCCTAAGCCGAAAGCAAGAGAATGCCGAAGGGCTGGTGGAAGCTCGCTCCATTTGACCGTGCGTGGCGCAAGGACATCGTCGGGCGTCTGTTTTAGCTGACTCTGATTGCTGTAGGCACTGGTTCTGTTGAATCTATTCGCGCACTGACGCGCAGAACTGAACCTTTGGCAACCAGCGCTGCATCCCTCCAAGAGTTAAGCGCTTTGCAATGAATGGGATAGAGCTAGCTGCAAGGTTAGCGTCGGGAAAGCGCGAGATGCGATCTGTGATTAGAGAGAACGAATTGAGGTATTTTCATGGCACACATGCAGCAATTTGATACACACACGCATTACGTGTGATTAGAACGATCGGCTTGAAAGTGAGGGTAGAGGGCTAGGCGCTGTCTACATTAGTGTCTGCGGCCTGCTAGGCGGTCTCCTGTTGATCTCTGAGACTTACGCTAGAAAGAGATGCTGTGTGATAAATCTCTACGTTAGATTTCTCAGTACGCCGCCCGTCAAGACTTGCACGGGTGCGTATAGTTGTACGCGACTCTTTAGTTACTGCTGAGGAGAACTCTCCATGGCAACACCTTCTCTCACTACTCTCCCAGTCGAGCGTATCGAGCGATTAGAGCGACAACTTGTCGTAACCAGACTGTGGATTCTGCTTTCATTCAGCTGAACCTGCTGCTGTGCGTTCGATAGAAGCAATAAGGTTTTCATCTTGCGACTCGAACGATCGAGGCCGCAAGACTCTATAACCGACCCGGGACGGCACTCCCTTGCTGTAATCGGGGTAGATAAGACTGGGACGGCCTACCCGCAGACGTACTATCCCTTTAGAGTTTCAGAAGAGAAGGGCGAAAAGAAAATGGCGCTCTTTGGACAGGCGTTTACTTCAACGAAGGCAAGCAGTCGGCCAACCTTAACTTCACGGGCTTGAATATCAATGATAAGGGCACAATGGTTTTAGTGAACGGAGATACTTTGTCTTATTCAAGCGACAAGGGGCAGTTGCTAGTGTTTCCCCACAGTAACGGACTGGACCTTACCCTCGGTGATGGTGAAAATGAGTTCGGAGTCAACACCGGACACAATGAGGCCACCATGTTCGTTGCGAGTCGGAAGGGTGAAGTTGACATTACGGCTGATGAGAGCGGAACCCGCATCGAACGAGTCAAAAAGGGACCGGGCAGTCAATAGTCATTGGTCGTTTGCAGAATCCGCCTCAATGCGATGATAGCTGCAAGCCCTTGGAGTTGCATCAGGAGTGTGACAAGCGCAGTATTAATTAGCGTGAGAAGCCGCTCGATGACTCGACTCAGCGTCATAGTAGTGTGCTGCGCGTGGTATTTGGTGCCAGTCGTCCGCGCTCAATCGGCAATGAGTGGTCAGAGAACACCGAACAAACATGATGTGCATCTTCAACATATCGCTGAACCACCCGAACTGGCGGGCGAACCCGGTCCAATGCCGACGCCGCCGACCCCAGCGTCGTTGCAGTTCGTGCAGAGCAAAGCAATAAGCGCAGCAGACCCGCATAACGTAAAGACACTTGCACCAGCAATCCGAGAACTTACAGGACTGATTCGCCTTGAGCCGACCAATCCAGATTTTTATTTCCTACGAGCAACGTTTTCGTGCTACTCCCGTGCAAATTCGGCAGAAATTCTCGACGATATAGCCCACTCCATATCTTTGCACCCGCAATCGACCACGACCGCATATCCCACACTCAGAGAACGCTATGCGTTAAAGGCGAAGGTTGAGTTCGAGAGCGGGCATTTCGAAGACTCAATGCGCGATCTAGATGCGTCGATAGGGGAGGAGGACTACGAAAATGCCAAAAATGCGTTTAATGACGGCAACACAAAACCGACCACCACTGCACAACCCTGCGTGTGGACTCAGGCCGATTTAGACACATTGGAACGGCGGTTTCCTCAAGATTATCGCCCGCCTCTGTATCGCGGGCTTTATCTGACTTTCTTCTACAGCTTCGATTTGGACTCCGACTACAGCCCTGTACTCGACGCGTTCCACCGCGCCGCCGTACTCAATCCAGCCGCACCGCTGCCAGAGTTTTTCATCGGTGAGCTATATAGTGTCGGGCCTTTGGGAGGCTTTATGTCCCGCAAGAACGCGGAGTGCTTGGACGATGTTGTGCCTCGAACGCCGCAGTGCCTTGCTCTCGACGAAATTCACCGCACGGGCGTTCGATCATTGACACGCGCAATTGCGCTGGACCCAAGATTCGGCCCTGCGTACGCACTTCGAGCAATTTCTTTCTCGAACTTGAAGGAGTATCGCCAAGCGTTACGGGACTACGATAAGGTGCTGGAACTAATACCTAGTCATGAGACAGCGCGAATTACCTACAATGATCGCGGATTGGCAAAAGTCGCCTTGGGCGATTACCAATCAGCAATTCTAGACTTCAGTCAATCCATCGCATTGGGGTGCAAGGAGGCGTGCGGTTCGTTCGACAACCGGGCTGAAGCGTACACAAAACTGCACGATTATCCGAAGGCAATTGAGGACATCAGTTCCTCCATCAAACAAACTCTTTCGTATGCCGTATTTCAGATGAACGTCGATCAGTTTCGTCGAATATATCCAGAGTACGACTCGGTGCCGGATGACGTTCTATGTGAAAAACTGAGGGCGCTGTTTTTCCCTGCAATGAAGTACGCGGATTTTGCGAAACAATTCCTGATCGAGGCAAAGGAATTTAAGTCAACAGTATTGCCAGAGTTGTACCTGAAGCGTGGCGATGCTTACGCGTCGCTGAAGCAGACGCGAAAAGCGAATATCGAATACGACCGCGTCTCGCATGGTTTCCCTGAATCGGCGGCTTACTCGTTCGTCGAAGTGAACGGCAAACGTATCAGGAAGCCGCAATGACAGCGCCTCGCACTCAGGCAGAAGCTCATTTCTTGAGGCAAAACGCGCTCTGGGAACGTGGATGAGGGCCGCGTATTCTTGCGGCGCGGAGACTGGCCCAGTGGGTGGCAGGCCGTCACCAGCGTCGGAGTCCGCCTTGCCGATGCGATTACATTGGCAGAGCGTATCATGACGAAGATCGACAACCGTTGGCCTGTGAGTAGGCAGTCGAGCACCGAAAGAGGCCGCTTGGGGAAAATGACGATGGCCGCGAGCACCATTCGAGCGTATCACTCTCTCGAATCTCGTTACGCCCTTGAGGAAAGCTCCGCAAGATGCGTCGGACCGCGCCCGCGAAGAAGAGTCAGAGTGGTAGGATACCCCCGGCCCGCGCTATGACTGTGCTTGACCAAATCAAAAGTCGCCTCCCGATTGAGTGCAGCCGTTTACTCGAACAACGAGATGGAGCTTCGCGAGTCGTAGAGGTTCTTCGCGACTCGATTGACCCAACAGAAACGGCTCAGGGACAATGCGGAATTTGGGATGATTGCGCAAGATACTACGCAGTGCAGGGCAGGTTCTACGAAGCTTTGTCCATCTACTACGCAATGTTGCAAAGCTGATGGAAATGCAAGAACGTCTCGGCGAAAGGAAACACAAAGGGACTCCGCTTGTCCGACTGAGTGAAATTCACGGGTTAATGGGGCGTCCGCTCTTGGCAAAGCGTTATATCATGCTGACGATCTGCGAGGACGCGATTGCTTGTAGCGGAAACATTCCCATAGATGCTACTGGCTCATATTTCCGTGCTGTCTGGCAGCATGGCATTTCGGACGAGGAATTTCGCCGCTATGCCTCCGAAGCTTGGAGGGCCTCCCAGCAAGACATGCGCTTCCCCGAGTGGGCATTGCAAGAACTAGATCAAAAGTGGATGACAGAATATCCGTCCACGACAGAGGCGTCATTCTATGTTGCGAATCCCTCCTATGCGCGCTGGCTGTTATCCAAACTGGGGGCAGGAGATGGCAAGGCACTCGAACGGGTGGCGCACTACTTGCTCAATTGTGTTCCGGGGTTTAGAGCGCGAATGAGGATGAGAACCCGATCCACAGACTATGACATATATTGTGCTATCGAAGGACCAACCTACGATTTTCGTTCGGAGTTGGGCCGCTACTTTCTCTGTGAGTGCAAGGACTGGAAAGGTTCTGCGGATGTCACCACTGTGCAAAAATTTGCAGGCGTATTGCGCGCGGCAAAGTGCCGATTTGGCATCGTCTTTTCTAAGAATGGCATAAGTGGTGAAGGGGACATGAGATATGCTGAGCGCGAACTTCTAAAGATTAAACAGGAAGGCATAACTATTCTCTCGATTTCAGAGGCCGAACTGAAAGAAGTTGCTGCGGGAATGAACTTCTTCTCGATGCTTCGCGATCTATACGAACGAGAACATCTCGACCTACCTAAACCAAATCTGAAGAAACGCAAGAGAAGAAAAACAAGGAAATAAGAAAAAGGAAAGGACGAGTAGCGTTCGTTTTTGTTTTTTGGGGAAGTCCCGCTAACGAGCACCTGCCGTTCACCTGCTATTGCCACTGCCTTCCATATACTAAGATCGTCTAAAGTGCGGTCCGTTTCTCTGGCGTCGCAAAGACCCTTAACCGAACGTTATGGCCATGGAACAGAAATGGTTTGAAATGACGGAAATTCGCAAGCGCCGATTCGACAGCGCAGTGTGGATTCCGCTTCGCGCAAGTCAGAAGGATGAAACGGGTAAGTGGGGACATCTCGGGCATAAATCCGAGTTCTTCGGTGCGGCCTCGCTTGCCGTTCCGCTAACGATGCGCGATGCAGCCGCAAGCCTTGGCTGGAATCGCCTTAACCTCATGCACGACCATTGCGGCAGCACGTATTACGGGCGTTACGTCGCAGCGGACGAGTATGACGATGAGCAACTGAAGGGAGCCATTCCGCTGGTGATGTCGCAGAGCGGTAATTCTGCCGAACCACGAACGTGGCACATCCATCCTGACTTCGTGATTACGCTGAAGCTCAAGCGGGAGGGAAACGTTTGGGTTGCGATGGACGAGGATTATACAGAAGTCGTTCGCCTGAGGCTGGACAAGGACAACAGCCCGAGGCTGCTAGAGGTTCGCGCTGAGCACCTGAAGGACTACCTGTGTGCAGAGAAATGGCGCTGCGCATCTCGTGGTACCGAGAACGCGTCGAGGTTGTCGAAGCAGAACCGGACTTCAACTGGCCGGAACCGGACGGCACGTACAAAAACGGTGAACTGTGGGAAGGACGCATTAATCAAATTCACGAAGGCGGCCAGATGTTTGGCGAATCCATGGCGGTGATGCACTAACACGGACCAACCTCGACTTCGACGAGGACGTGCCAAGCATTGAATTTCCGATGATATAGAGACATCGAGCTTCACGCGGAAACTCTCTGAAAGACGGATGCTGTATCGTGTGGCGGGTGAAGTCTGGCGGGCCGAGTGGATTGAGCCGGGTGCGAGGAGCCCCGCATCGCGATGACGAACCAGACCCGCCTATCTCCCGTCGTGGACGCAGCAGGCAACAGGCAGATCGCAAAGAGTCTGATCGATAGTGGCCAGTGGTTGTGGTTCAAACCCGAACTCATACCCGCCCTCATTAACCGCCGCGGTGGATCATTGGAGTGGTACACGATAGAAACGGGTAGCGTAAGAGGATCACCGGATTGCAGGGTCCACTTGGCACAACGGCCTCGGGTTGGTAAATGCTTACGCTAAAGATGTCGCCTTCCTTCCAGAGTGGCTCCAACGCGTTTGGGCAGGGTTTAATGTCAGCCCCGAAGGCAGGTATCTGCGGAATTGTTCCAGCGCAGGGACGGGGAGTACCCGCACGGACGCAGCGCCGGAGCTTCCTCCGATGGCCGCAGCCTGAACGACGCCCACCAACCGTTCGACAGAGCGTTGTTCGCCCGCGCGCCGACCCCAGAGAAGAATTTAAGTCCTGCCACCGCTCAAGGCTCTGAGCGCATCTGGTCTGTACGGACTGGCGAAAGACTGGTGCGAGTAGCGTCGAACACATCGATACGGCGGCGCCACAAAACCGTGTCGCCACCCGACAATGAGAATTGGAAGTCCTTGAAGTCATTAGAGAAGGTTCTTGCCACAGTGACCGGGGAAAAGCGGGCGCACGCCGCACTTGGGCCGCTACATGGCATCTACAGTCGCGGTTGGCAGATGCGCACGTTCCGAGTCAGGACCTAGACGAAGCGTACGCGTTGGCTGACGTAGATAGAACGTTGCCCTTCGTCATGCAAGGAAGAGACCTGTTGGTTACGTGCGTGACATGTTTACACGGTATCGCACACGCACTCAAATAACAGATAAAATCTTGACGTGGTATAGAGAGAATGCCAGACCGCCCGCTCTTACTGTATTAAGATCGTTTCAATTCGGAACGCTGCCCTGTCACGGTAAAGTTCACGGGCGCACCTGCCATTCACCTGCCATTGTCACTGCCTTGCATGTACTAAGATCGCTAAAAGCGCCGCCCGTCGCTCTGGCCTGGACGGTCCCAAGAGAGACTTGGTCGGTCGTGAGCCGCTGGCCCACCGAATTGCTTCACACAAAAGTCACCGGGACTGAAAATTCTTCGGGACGGTTGTCGCTCGAAAACCAAACCTCGCATTCAACACCCCCGGCGGTGCGATTGGAGGCAGATCGAGAAGAACCTGTTGTCGGTCATCGGAATTAACTCGCCGCCTGCTTCTCACTGATACCATTGATACGGTTTCCGTGGAATTAGGGGCAATAAGGGAAACTGTGGAAACAGCAGCCTAAGTTACGAATATGCTCGACACCCGCATAAACACAGGCTAGAATCGCTAACTGTAGGAATCGACGACGACTTGCTAGAAAGACGGTAATAGAATCCCCCCTCTCCGCCAGACCTTTAATTTCTGCTATTTCCAGTACGCGACTGCGTCTCGATCGTACTCAAGGATTTCAATAAGCCCTGCTTCATTGCTGACGGCCAGGTGGGCCATCCCGGCAAATATGATCTCCGCACGGGGAAACCACGTTGACAGGCCACGGCAATCGCCGGCGGATTTACCGACAGTGCAAAGCATTCGCAAGTTGTGCTGTTTCGGAGGGTATCGGACGCTTGGGTTTCCACCCAGATTTGTTGACATCAAGAAAATGGAAGCCAAAGGTGATCTTCGCGAAGATCCGGACATGCACCCCGGGGACACCCTTTTCGTCCCGAAGGACAAGCTCTCCAAGATCATGCCTTCCTGCCCAGCGCCAATATGGGTGCTTTCGTTCCAATCGAATAAGTGAAAGTCATTTGACACTGTGAGCGATTAGCAGTCTCACCCGGATTTCGGCGAGTAGGAAATGACAATGTCTAAGTCGGCCATCGAAGAAAGCGCGATTGCGCGCGAACATATTGATTGGCAAGTTTTCGATTACCCGACTTACTGGGCGAAAAGACTTAGACCGTCACACTCCTAGTACGTTCTATAGGGTTAACAGCCCGGGGTGCAAGTAGCGGATTTCCTGCGAGTCGGGCGACGTAGTCGGCTACGCGATCTCACGAAGCACTTGGCAACGGACGCGGAGATTCGGCTTCTGCAAAACCGCGCCTTATTTATCCGACACGGGAAGAGTAAGTACAGGGTCAAAACAAGGCTGCCGAAGCGGTTCTTCCACTCCCGCGGCGTGCCCGCGCCCAGCAGTTGGCGCAGGATCAGGCTTAGATTGAACGCGCCCACGTGGATCAGTTGCCGCTTCCAAATGTTTTCCTGTCCGCGCAGATGGCAGCGCCGCATCGCGCCCGTCTCGTAGCAGTGCGCGAAGCTGCGCTCCACTAACTCGCCGCGCCGCCGCAGTAAACTCTTGCCATACTCACCCCGCACCCGCCGCCGGTTGGCATACACCGCTTGCTGCTCGGCCTGTTTGCCCGCCCAGTTCCGCCGTCCCTTCTGTTTCTTCTCTGGGATGTAACTGCGCACGCCATACGCCTTCATCCGCCTCACCACCGCGCCGCTGTGATAACCCTTGTCGGTCACCGTCTCTTCGATGCCGGCCACGTTCACCTTCGGCGCTTCGTGGGGCCGCAACTCCGCCTCGCGCCCGACCTGCTCCGCCACCGCCATCCCGGCTTCGCACAGCGTCTCATCCAGCGTGGCCGGGTCGCCCTGATCGGCGCCTTGCAGCGTGACCGCCAACACCGCGCCCGTGTCCAGATCGACGGCGTGCTCGGCTTTGTGCGCCAGATGCGTGCGCCCATCCTTCATCTTCGCGATCCGCGCATCGCCATCCGCTGGGCTCTTCCACTCCTTATTCGACGTCCGCTTCTTGCGCTTGCGATCCAACCGCGCCAAGTCTTCCCGCGTCGGGGTCGCGATGCCCGAGGCCTTCGCCAGCCCCCGCAGAAACTCCTCGTAACTCTCGCCCGTGTCCCGCCGCACGATCGAGCGCATCGCCGCGTTCGCCTCCAGCGTCGTCGCATCAATCGCGATCCGCTGGCCTTTCAGTAACCCACGATCGGCCAGCACGCCCAACACCCAGCCGAATACTTCGCGATGCGTGTCCAGATCAATCAGCCGCCGCGTGCGCGAAATCGTCGAGTGATCCGGCGTGTACTCGTCCAGCGCGATGCCCACAAAACGCCGCAGGGCCAGCGAGTCCGCCAACCGCCAGGCAATCCCGCGCTCCGCTCCGATGCCCTCGAAATACCCGATCAGCAGCGCCCGAAAGTAAATCCCCGGCGTCAGCGACGGACGCCCGTTCTTCTCGGCATAAAACTTCGCGCACCGGCCCTCGACAAACTCGTCGAAGCCCTCGGCCTCCAGCAACTCATTCAAACGCTGATAGAACGGATGCCCCGGAGCTGATGCCAACTCCGTGTGCGCGATCCACAAATCTTCTTGCTTCTCCCGCTGCTTGCGCGTCCCCATCGCCATGCGCCGATTCTACAAACCAAGCCTGTGGATACCTCAACACTTTCTGGTCACGAATCCGAACTTGCACCACGGGCTGTTAACTAGGGGTTTCCCTAGTCGACCCGCTTCAGCTACCAGAATTAGCGTATTATTGGCGGTGAAGCTGGCGTTTGTTGCCTGTTCGACGCTGAGGACGGCATCGCACGGATTTGCCCGAAGATACAAACGTCTACCGGCACAGACAAGGAGAAAACGATGACACCCAACAATGCAGATAAGTCCAACATTCGCAAATTCGTCTACCGCGGGCTGCTACTCACTACGCTGCTGCTGACAACGGCCACGCTCGCCTTTTCCCAGGATGACAGAAAAATAGAGACCATCGATTCCACAGCAATGGGCACCAGCACGCAGATGGGTAGAACGATTGGTGTGAAGGTGACCATTTATCAGTACTCCACAGACGAAGACAGACAGCTTCTCGTTGATGCCTTCAAGAAGGGCCAGAATCAAGGGTTGGTTGATGCACTTAGCAAGATGAAGTCCGTCGGACGTATCGCCATTACCGGCACCGTGGGTTACGACCTCAGTTACATTCGCATTATTCCCACTCCTACGGGTCGCAAGATTCGCTTTGTCACCAACCGCCTGATCAGATTTGGCGAGGCTTATAACAACACCCGAAGTATTGCCTACAACTTGACAGTGGGCGAGTTTGACATTGTCGATGCTGACACGGATAAGAGTTCCGGGGTTCTCTACCCTGCGTCCCAGCTCATCATCAATAAAGACGGGCAGTTGGAGTTCCAGCTCAATCAAAATCCCTGGAAGCTGGTCAATATTATCGATTGGCACAAGGCCGGCACTGCCAAGTAGAAATGGTTGAGTCTCAGGCGCCGCGGCAATTTCCGCATCGATTCCGGAACCAAGATAGCGTTTCCCTTCTCAGCTCACTGGGAGTTCCCCCGTGGAGCCAGTCCCTGGTGATTGTCACGCAACTTTAACTTTCGTTTGCAATTGTGCGAATGTCCGTAATCGAGCCCGTCTCCGCCAGGACGTTTTGAGTCTTACTCCTTTCACTTCACAAACGTCAATCCATGAGGCACGGCCCAGCGGAAAACGTAGGCGTAGAGCATCACGATAATTCCGACGATGGCGCCCAGAGCGACCGAGTGCCACACTACGAAACGGAAAATGATCCCCTCGTTGCCCACTTGCTCCGTGGCTGCGGTGGCGATTGTGATGGACTGCGCGTCCACCATTTTTCCCATAACTCCGCCAGCGCTATTTGCTGCGCACATCAGAACCGGGTCGATGCCGAGTTGCTGGGACGTAATTCGCTGCAAGCTTCCAAAGAGCGCGTTCGATGACGTGTCGCTGCCGGTGAGCGCTACGCCTAGCCATCCTAAGAACGTTCCAAAGAATGGATAGAGCCAACCGGTGCGTGTGAAGGCGAGGCCGAGCACCGCGTCCAGACCGGAGTAGCGGGTCACGTAACCCAGACCCAGCATGAATGAGATTGCGATCATGGCCAACCGCATACGCACCAGAGTGCGCCAGAAAACTTTCATGAGCCGAACCGGGCTAAGCCCGAGCAAGAGTCCGGAAACAATGGCGGCAAAGAAGCAGCCGGTTCCGGTGGCGGAGAGCCAATTGAAATCGTAGCGCGCGGCTTCGGCGGTCGGCTTGGCCACGACGGGCGCAGCACGATAAACAGCGCCGTGTAAGTAAGGTACGTCCCATCCGGGCGGACCTGGTCGAGGTTTGCCATCTGGCAGCACAACCCGAAAGGCAGGCGTGGTGGCCTGATTCATGGCAAGCTTGATCTTCGGAAGGCCCCACAGCAGAACAAAGATTGACAGGATAGCAAAGGGCATCCAAGCTCTCAAAACCTGCCCAACGGTGTACGGACGCACTTTTACGTAACCGTCAAATTTCTCTGCCGACCACTCCCCGCCAAACTGGTCGACGACTTCCGCCGTGGGCGGCGGCAGAGGGGTTGCGTCTTTGTCGTAGTCGAAGCGCCAGATCTTTTTCGGCTTCCAGAAACGCAGGAAGGTCACAACGGCGACTATCGAGACGACCCCTGCCATAATGTCGACGAGGTTGCTGTCGACATAGTTCGACCAGAAGAATTGAGTCAGAGAAAACGAAAGGCCGACGACAAGGATGGCGGGAAACACCTCAAAGGTTTCTTGCCACCCGACCATGGTTCGCACTAGCCAGAATGGAACGATCACCGCAGTGAAAGGAAGAATGCGGCCGATCATGGCGCTGAGGTCGGACTCGGGCACGGCGGTGACCGCGGCGAGGGTGTGAACCGGAGTTCCGATCGCGCCCCAAGCCACGGGTGCTGTGTTGGCAATCAAGTTCAACGCAGCAGCATGAAACGGCCTGAACCCAAGGCCAATCATGAAGGCTCCGGCTATCGCGACCGGCGCGCCGAAGCCGGCCGCTCCCTCGATGAACGCGCCGAAGCAAAACGCGACCAGCAGAACCTGCAACCGACGGTCGGCGGTGATGCCGGCAATCGATTCTTTCATGATTTCGAACTGCCCAGTCTCGACCGAGATGTCATATAGATAAACCGCGGCGAGAACGATCCAGGCGATCTTAAGCAGGCCGAAGGCGACGCCGTATCCGAAACTCATCGCGGCCAAGATCAGCGGCATCTTGAAAAACAGAATCGCGACCGTCATGGCTGTAAGAGCCCCGGCAATAGCGCACCAGTGTGGTTTTACCTTCAGGCCGGCCAAGAGCCCGAAAAGCACAATGATCGGAAGCGCTGCCACCATCGTTGAGAGCCACCAATGACCAAACGGATCGTAAACCTGGGTCCATTGCATGAATTATTAGTTGCACTCCCAGCTCTTTGGAACATTGACGTACGAACGGTCCAGTGCGGCGACGGATGGACATCCGAGCAGCCTGAGCGTACGCTCCACATCAGTTCGCAAGATCTCGATCGCTCGCGCCACTCCGGCTTCACCCGCAGCCGCCAGACCGTAGGCATAAGCACGCCCGCACAAGACGGCGCGTGCGCCCAGGCAGATGGCTTTGACCACGTCCGTCCCGCGGCGAATCCCTCCGTCCATCAACACTTCGACTTGGCCGTTCACTGCCTTCACGACTTCAGGCAAGGCTCGCAGCGAAGCAGGAACGCAATCCAACTGGCGGCCGCCATGATTTGAAACAACCACAGCTGCTGCACCCTCGTCGACGGCGCGACGAGCATCATCGCTTGTAAGAACGCCCTTAACCACGATCGGTCCGCCCCAGTGCTCGCGAATCCAACGCAGGTCCGCCCAGGTTACCGCTGCTTTGGCTAGGGCCGCGCCGATGTCCACTAATGTCATCGGTCCCTCTCCCGGGACGACGACATTCGGCAGCCCCGGCAAGCCGCCATCGCGAAGGAAGTCGATCAGCCATCCGGAATGTCTCAACAATTCTGGAATAAAGGGAACTTTCTCCAGCAGGCCGCCACTGACGAGTTCCTTCATGCCATTGCGAAAATCTCGCTCACGCATTCCGGCGACGGGCGTGTCAATGGTAACGACCAAGGCTGAGAATCCCGCAGCCCGCGCTCTGTCGATCGCCGCCTCGGCCGCTCCGCGACCACCCATCAAATAAAGCTGGTAAAACACTGGGCCGTGGGAGCCCGCTTTCACATCTTCCAGCTTGTGCCCGGAGATCGTGGACAGAATATAAGCGGTGCCTGCAGCACCGGCGGCCCGGGCAGCTGCGACTTCGCCACCGGGATGCATGAGACGGCTGTACCCCACGGGAGCTAGCAAGAACGGGAGGGAGAGATCAAAGCCCAGCACGCGCGTACATAGCTCGCAATTCGCAAGCGCAACTGCGTGACGTGGGCGAAAGGTGACGTCTTCAAATACCCGGCAGTTTTCGCGGAGGGTGACCTCTCCCTCGGCGCCCCCGTCTAGATAATCGAAAACCGCCCTCGGCAAGCGGCGTCGTGCCAGAGGCCGAAGATCTTCAATGCTGACCACGCGAGGGAAAGCGACTGCGCGGGCTGATCGAGTCATCTGCGATTCCAGTATCCGTGATCCCTGAAAACAGCTAGATGGTACTTGAAAACAAGTAGAAGGCAAACGGGAAATCTGACTTTATATGTCGATCCGTTTGTCGGTATGGCGGTTCACATACCAGCACGGAGCGTACCCGAAGTGGGGAAACAAGGAGTGGATGCATACCTGCGTCTGCGGCTGGGCAAAATCGTACTCAATCCTGCCGTTCTTTTCGTGGATTGCGTAGTAAGGCTGGATTGTCACGGTAGAGAACGGATCACGGCCGTTGGGAATTTTGTAGCGAACGGAAAGGTAGTCTGCCGCATAGGTGAGCAAGACCAGTACCAGGCCGATGGCGGCAATGCGGAGGAGTATGCCTTTCAACCGTTTTCCTCTTCTGCCAAGCTACTAACTCAACGCCGTTTTTATCCGAGCAAATCTGGGGCGACAGGTTTTGACTTTCTTACACCACAAAGTACTTCGCTTGCGGATGATGCACGACGATGGCGGAGGTCGATTGTTCCGGTTCCAGCAGAAATCCCGAAGTCAGCTTTACACCCACGTTCTCTTCCGGATGCAGCAATGCGAACAGTTTGGTCTGATCCTCCAGGTTGGGACACGCCGGATAGCCAAACGAATAGCGCGATCCCTGATACTTTTGATGGAACAAATCGCGTATGTGGGACGAGTCCTCGCCTGCAATGCCAAGTTCCTCGCGCATCTTCTTGTGAAGATATTCCGCAAGCGCCTCAGCAGTCTCCACACTGAGCCCATGAAGATAAAGATAGCGCGTATATTCCCCGCCTTCGAACAGTCGCTGGGTCTCCTCCGAAGCCTTCGCCCCTATCGTCACCAAAGACAACCCAAGCACGTCCATCTTTCCCGAGCTTTTGGGCGCGAAGAAGTCGGAAATGCAAAGTTTGCGGCCCTCTCGCTGCCGCGGAAACGTAAAACGCAACAACTCGTGTGGCACGGGCAATCCCGCCCGCGTTTCTTCATACACAATCACATCATTTCCGTCAGCCTGAGCCGGAAAATATCCATACACAACCTTGGGCTCAAAAATCCCGCTTGCAATAATTTCTTCCTGCAGCTGCAGCTTGATGGGCCGAAACTTCTGTTCCACCAGCCGTATATAGTCTTCCTGCGACGCCGTCTTCAACTGCCACTGATTTTTGAACAACGCGGTATCGTTGATGTACTGAAAGACTTCGCGCAGGTCGAATTCTTTCCGAACCCGTACTCCCCAAAACGGAGGCGTGGGAATACTGGGAGCATCGCTCACCACCGCGCTTCTTTCGGCGAAAACCGGTCCAGTTTCCTCGTCCACGGCGGCGGCCTTCGCATACTCCTTCACGGTGCGTCCCTCTTGCAGGCGAGCTTGTTTCTTGCCGTTCGCCGTGGCCAGATCTTCCATAATGTGCAGCCCGGCGAAAGCATCATCGGCGTAAAAAACAGCGTTCGAATACTCGCGTCGAAGATCGTCCTCTACGTACTTTCTAGTTAGTGCCGCGCCGCCGCAAATGACCGGAAATTCCAGTTTCTGCCGCTCCAGATCCTGAATGACATACTTCATCTCGAGCGTCGACTTCACCAGCAATCCGCTGAGGCCAATGGCATCTGCTTTATGGTCCTGCGCCGATTTGATGATCGTATCGCCGGGCTGCTTGATGCCGAGATTGACCACCTTAAAACCGTTGTTGGTCAGAATAATGTCGACCAGGTTCTTGCCAATGTCGTGGACATCGCCCTTCACGGTCGCAAGCACGATGGTTCCCTTCTGTTGCGAGCCCGTCTTTTTCTCCATCTTGGGCTCGAGATATGCGACAGCTTGTTTCATCACGCCCGCGGAATCAAGCACGGACGGCAACTGCATCTTGCGCGCGCCGAACAATTCCCCAACCGTTCTCATCCCGTCCAGCAGAACGGTATTGATCAATTCCAGCGGCGAGTACTCATGCAGCGCGTCTTCAAGAAGCTCTTCCAGCGTTTTCTTGTGCGCTCCCTGACCCACTGCTTTTTCGCCATTGATAATCGCAAACTTCAGCTTATCGTCAACCGAGAGCGTCTCCACATGCGCTGTCGTGGACGATTGCACTTTGCCCTTGGTCCCGGCAAAATGCTGCATGTATTTTTGCAGCGGGTCACCGTCAGACCTGTCCTGATAAATCAGCTTGCGGGCGAGCTCAACCTCTTCATGAGGAATTTTGTATAAAGGGTAGATTTTTGTGTAGTTGACGATGGCCATATCCAGGCCGTAGTCAACCGCCTCGTGCATGAAGACTGAATTCAAAACACGCCGAGGATAAGCATCCAGGCCGAACGAAATGTTGCTGACTCCGAGGATCGTTTTCACGTCGGGCAACTCGTGTTTGATCCGCTTGATCGCGTTCAGCGTCTCCATTCCGGCAGAGCGATATTCTTCCTGCCCAGTCGAAATCGGGAGCGTAAGTGCATCGAAAATAATGTCGACCGGACGAATGCCGTACTTCGTCGTGGCCAGTTCGTAAATACGCTTGGCAATCGCAGTCTTCTTCTCGGCAGTCAGCGCCATACCATCTTCGTCGATGGTGAGCGCGATCACCGCCGCGCCGTAGCGCTTCGCCATGGGCAAGACTTTCGAAGTGCGCTTTTCGCCATCCTCAAGATTGATCGAGTTGATAATGGCTTTGCCTGGGATACGCTTTAAGGCCTCTTCGACAACATCTGCCTCGGTCGAATCGACCAGAATGGGCGCTGGCACGCGCGTCGCGACTCTTTCCAGAATCGAGGTGATGTAACCCTTCTCATCCTCACCGACGATGGCGCAGCACAGGTCGAGCATGTGCGAGCCTTCGTTCACCAGTTTCTTCGCTAGCGCCAGAATGTCGTCGTACTTTCTGCCGCGCACCAGATTGCGAAAGTGCTCAACCCGCGTCGTGGTATTCATTTCTTCGGCCACGACCAGCGGCTTGGGGTCGAGATCGAAAGGAACTGACGTGTAGGCACTTGACGCAGCCGCTGTCGGCTTGATGTCGTGCTTCGCAGGTTCGACGCCGGAGACCGCGTCCACCACGGCTTTCAGGTGTTCGGGCGTCGTGCCGCAACATCCTCCCACGATGCGCACACCGTAGTCCTGAACAAAATGCTGGTGATACTTTGCCAACTCTTCTGGCGTCAACTTGTAGACGGCGTGTCCGCCTTCGTTTTGCGGAAGCCCGGCGTTGGGCAACACGGACACATACTTTGTCGAGTTGGCGCCCAAGAAGCGTACTGCATCGTTCATCTCCACCGGCCCGGTCGCACAATTGAGCCCGATGATGTCTACATCGAATGGTTCGAGTGCAGTCAGCGCTGCCCCGATTTCCGTGCCTAGGAGCATGGTCCCGCTCTCCTGCAGCGTAACCTGCACCGTAACCGGCAGACGCTTCCCTGCTTTTTGCATCGCTTCGAAGACAGCCACAACCGCTGCCTTCGCCTGCCCAAGATCCTGGGCGGTCTCAATCAACAAGACATCGACGCCGCCCTCGATCAAGGCAAGGGCCTGTTCCACGTAGCTCGCCACCATGTCATCAAACGTGATGTGTCCGAGGGATGGCAGTTTCGTTGTTGGGCCAATCGATCCGGCGACGAATCGCGGCCGGCTTTTGGTGGAGAATTGCTGTGCAACTTCTTTTGCAACCTTGACTGCTGCGAGGTTTATTTCCGCGACCCGGTCAGCGAGTCCGAATTCTCCCAGAACGATGCTGGTGCCTCCGAAAGTGTCGGTCTCGACCACGTCGCAACCGACGCCGAAGAAGTCGGCGTGAATGTCGCGGATAATGTCGGGTCGGCTCAGCACCAATATTTCGCTACAGTTTTCCTTGCCCCAATAATCATCCAGGGTGGGATTGCGCTTCTGGATATTGGTGCCCATGGCGCCGTCGTAGATAACGACGCGCTCGCGAACGGTTTGGAGGAAATCAGGCATTTCTAGCTTTCAGCGCTCCGCAAATCAATATCGTTAACCACAAACGGACACTAAAGTTCACAAAGGAACCCGAATACGCAAACGCCGGTCCTCGGTTGGGGACCGGCGTCACCATTTTTCAACTACTAAAAAACCCTAGCTCCCCGGTACCGGAACTGCCGGCGCGCCGCCCGCCACTTCAGCTTGATTGAATACCGCGTTGGCTCCCATGTGTGCTGGCCGGGGGGCCAGCATCTGTTCTTTGCGGTAGACCAAGTTGCTGGCGTTAAAGCTCGCGATTTCGAAGCCGTGTCCGTGGGTGATCGCGTCCGTGGGACAAGCCTCGACGCAGTATCCGCAGAAAATACATCGGTTGTAGTCGATGTTATAGACCTTGGCGTAGCGCTCCGCCCCGCTTACTCGATGCTCGGCCGTATTCTCCGCCGCCTCGATGTAAATGCAGTTCGAGGGACAGGCTGCCGCGCACAGAAAACAAGCGACGCACTTTTCCAGTCCGTTCTCATCGCGCTGCAGGACGTGCACGCCCCGGAAACGCTCCTGGAACTTGGCGCCCCGAAGCGGTCCCGGCCCATCGGGATAGTTCTCCACCTGCGTGGGTTGGAACATCTCCATGAAGGTGATGCTCATGCCCTTGGCGATGGCGGCAATATTCTTCAGCACTGGCATACTTGATTAGTATAACGGAAGCAACGCGAAGGCAGCAGAAGGAGGCATCGAACGGGGCCTTAGGCAAGGCGGGAGATCGAAATTGGCAGCGCGAGTGCGACCTCCGCCAAGGCGAAGGCAGTCTAATGTTGAGGGTTCAGGTCCAGGTAGAGGCTGAAACTTGCTAAGGCAACCTGGTCGTTGCCAGGAATGTAGAAGCCGAACTTCCCAGCGGATAGATTCGTTCCTGGACTGCTCCACTTGTCAAGAATGACCCAGGCATCACCCTCCTTAACCTGGTGCACGATTTCGTTAGGCGCTACACGAATCTGCATAAAGCGAAAACTCTTCTTGTCGCTTTTGTGGGGAACCTTGAATTCGTCGGACTTCTGCCCATTGTGCATTACAGTGCGATAAAAATTGTTTTCGTCCAACTGAAACAGAACGTAATTGTTGGCATCGAGATAGTCCACCACCCACTGGAGACGATGCCCTTTCTGCAGCATCACCGAAAAAGCGAATGTTCCCGATACTGGGGAAACGCCGTACAAAACGAACTCGCCGCCTTTGTGCACAAAACCGTTCTTGTCAGGTTTCCAACCGGACGGATCATCCCACTTGGACATTCCGCTGGGAGCCAGCGGTAAGTCAAGACTCTTCGATTGTCCGGCGACGACTTCAACAGTTGACGACCGAGTCAAACTGTCAGCGATTCTTGCCGTTAGGGTGTACGTACCCGGCGGCAGACTTAGCGGGCTGCCATTGGTCACTTTCACTGGCGCCTCTCCGGCTTTGGCAAGAGTAACTGCGGCTTCCGGGGGAGAAAAAGTGATGCGCAGCTCGCCCGTGGCCGCCTGCAAAACCACATCGGTGCCGGTTAAAGTAATGTTTGGGCCGGCGACGAAGTGCTTCTGAATTCGTTTTGTAATATAGCGATCCTTGCGCAGTTCAACGACGTGGTCGCCTGGCGTTACGGTCGCGAGACTGAAAGTTCCATCCGGCTGCACCGTTCCTGCGGGCGCCTGGTCGATCAAGACTTGCGCACCTGGCGTCCCACCCTGGATGGAGAGAGAAGCCAGATGCGGAATCGGCTGCAAGCTGAAAGATAATTTGGTTTGTTCCCCTTTGCGCACACGAACGTTCTGCGGAGGCAGATCCTGAAAGCCCGTCTTGCTGACCCTAACCACGTAATCCTTGGGTTCAAGATTTGGAATCCGCAGTTGGCCATCTTGTGTGGTTGCCTTCTGGAGTTGACCGTTAAGATACACTCGCGCTTTATCCTCACCGGCAACAACCAGAAGAGTTCCAATGTTTTGCCCTGACTGCATGAAGGTGGCAAGGGTTGGCGCAGCCGCAACGTCGATATCCAGCTTGTACCGATCTGAGCCGTGAATCAGGGTCAGTTCATGAGCGCCAAGGGAGACTTGGGGAAACTCCCATCCGTTTTCTCCCATGGCGGCCGCTGGCTGTCCGTCAAGGCTGAGCCTGACTCCGGAATCGCTGCAATAAACATGCACTTTGCTGCCGAGATTGCTGACCACAACAGCCACGAGACTATTAGCAAGGATCGGTCCTTTAACCGCAGGTGAAGCGCTGGTTTGGCTTGAGAAAGTAAAGGAAGCGGTGCCCTGCTTGCCGTCAAACTTCAACCTGTGCTCTCCGGGCGCCAGATTATCGAGCATCCACTGCGCCCCTTCGAGTTCGACCGCCGGCTGGTCATCAAACGAGACTCTCCCCGTGCCTGTGTCAGAAGAAAGCTTCACGATCGGTAAAGCGGGGTCGAGAGTCAAGCTGATCACACTAGGTGAGGCAGCCTTGACCTCAATCGAACTGCTCTTCGATTGGTAGCCGTCCAAGTCGGCTTCGATCTGATAGCTTCCTTCGGGTAAATCGACCTGGAGATCGGAGGTTCCGCGGACCTCGTGGTTAATCCGGATGGTGGCCCCCGGTGGCGAAGTGCGCACGGTAAACCGCGCGGCCGTTGGTACCGGCACAGCCGGGTGACGATGCCTGACTAGAACAAACGCTAATAGCAGCACAGCAGAGATAACGGCAGCAGCGATCACCCCCCGCGGAAGTTGAGAAGGACCTTTGGGTGGAGTTCGCACTGGCGATACCGGCTGATCGAGCGGAGGTGACTGTTTGGTCTCTGCCGGCGAAGACGCAGACGCGAAGGGCAGAGCCGCCTTTTCAGTAAGTCTCGGCGGGGGCACGGGCTCGCTGATTTTCTCAGAAGCGGGTGAAGGCGGAACGTCCATTGTAGCGGGAGAAAAAATCGAGGCGGTTGCGCCTGGGGAAGAGGGAGACCCGGCCGTTCCCGGAATCTGCGATTTTTCTCCTCCGGCGTCGCGGCCGGAGCCCTTGCCCTGCACGGTCGCCATGTTCAATCGCCCGAGCAGACCGTTGGCCACCGCGAGAATTTCTCCGTCGTCCAAATATTTTCCGGCGAGGACCTGAACGCGTTCCCCGAAAACGTGCTTCACAGCGGGGTCAGTCATGGTTTCAACTTCGCGCTCCATCCGTCGCAACTCTTCCAAGTCCCTGCGCCGCGCCTGGCGTCGTTGGGAAAGCAGTTCTCGTTGAACCGTTTCCTGAATCTGCATGAGCCGAAGTTCGCGGGGATAAGCCGCCAGTGCTTCCTCAATGCGAGACAACGAGCCCGCCAAATCACCCGCAGCTTGCAGCTTGCGCGCCTCCGAAAGGCATTCGCCGACCATCTGTTCCCGCTTCTGGTCCAAAATCAAGGTACGCACTGTTTTCGAAAGAGGATGACTCGGATTGAGCTCGAAAGCCTGCCGAGCTAGCTGATCCGCTTCTTGCCAGCTGCTCTCCGCCACGGCACGCGCTCGCTCCACCAAAGCATTCGAGAATACCGCCCGCGTGAGCGTATTGTGTTCATCGAGCTCGTAGGCTTCTCTCAGCAACTTGATCCCGTCTGCGAAACGGTCTTCCGCGCACAGCTTCTGGCCTTCCGTCATGAGCTGCTGGGCTTCTGTGGCACGCTGCAGTCCATCGTTTGCGAGTTTTCCAAGCTGTGCCAGCTCAACATCGTTCGGAAACTCACCGGCCGCTTGTTCGAGAATCCCGAGAGCTCGAGAGTAGTCGCTGGAATGCAGACAGGCATCAATCTGCTCGACCAGCCGGGTTTTAGCGTCGATCCGGGATTGCTGCTCGCGCCGCTTTTGCAACCGTTCGACTTCAAACTTCAAACCGGGATATTGGCTGTAAATCGTGCGCAGAATTTCCCAATCATTGAGGGCATCGCCAAACGCGCCCTCCTCCTCGTGATGGTGCGCCCTTGCCACGATGGAGTTCACCAGATCGCGCTTGTCTTTGACCAGTCGCAGGGCGCGCTCGAAGTGAGTTTCATCGGAGTGCAGCTGAAGCGCCTCTTTGAGGATGTTCACCCGTTTGTCCAGATCGGGCTCAGCCTCCACCCGGCGGTCTACCGACGCCACGAAGGCGGACAGTTCCTGCCTCTGCTGCTCTTCGATGTCATACTTAAGGGCTTGAAAAATCGCGTTGGTCGGATACTTGGCCAAATACGTTTCGCAAACCGTGAGAGCTTTGCCGAAATTGCGTTCGCCAAGTTGTTTGCGGGCCTCCGCATACGCAGTATTCGTCGCGTCATGTTCGGAGCGAACTTCGTTGTAAAAGCCCTGATACGTGGCGCTGCCCTCGGGAGTGGAAATGTCGGGAGCGCGGCGGTCCAACTCCAGAACCACCGCCAACTTGGTAAGAGCGCTACTTACGTCGCCCTTCTGCCAAGCGTCCATCGCCGCACGATGAATCTGCGCTTTCTCCTGACGAAGTTTGTTGTATTCCTGTTCCTGGCGATCGACTTCAGCAATCAGTTGCAGCGCACGCGCCTCGTTTGGTCTAAGTTGCAGAACATTCTGCAAGGCTTCACGGGCGTGAGCATACGCATGATTATCCGTGTGCTGCCGAGCCAGCCTATACCAGTTTTCAATCTGCTTTTCGCTGCGCCGGCTCTCGATCTTGCTTTTCATCGACAGCGCCGAAACATTGTCCGGCTCCATTTCCAGAATTTCCTGAAGTTTCTGCAGGGCTAAGGGATCTTCTTCCTCCTCGAAGCGTGCCTTGGCGGCATCCAGTAACTGGGTGATGCTTCTTCTTCGGACCGTCGTATCCAGTTGATGGCGCAGCGAAGTAATCGACGAATCGAGATGGCCCTCGGCCTCCAACTCTCCCAGGATCTCTCCAGCAAACTGGTAATCTCCGGTTTCCATCGCCTTGGTTGCGCGCTCCAGTCGGGGCCGCGTACGTGAGCGATCGAAGAACTCGATGGGTTCGTTGCGCAACGCCTTGTTGAGCGCATCGCTAAACTCCCGCGCGCTGGAAAAGCGATGCCAGGACTGTTTCGCCATTCCTTTGTGCACGACACGGCCAATCGATTGACTCACTGCGGGGTTGATGTCGGAAGCGGGAGGGGGAATCTGATGGCGGATGGCCTCGACGATCTCATCGGCTCGTGCGCGCTGGAACGGATGCCGTCCCGTAAGCGCCTCGTAGGCGACAACACTCAACGAAAAAATGTCAGAGAGCGCCGACAGCGGCTTCATCTCAATCTGTTCTGGAGACATATAGAGCAACGTCCCCTTTTGCGCTCGCGTGGAATGCGTGTCGGTCATGTGAGCAACACCGAAGTCGATAATCTTGACCGAATCGTCCTCCATCACAAAAATATTGCTTGGCTTCAAATCCCGGTGCACCAGCCCGCGCTCGTGCGCTGCCTGCAGGCCGCGGCAGGTCTGGGAAATAATTCCGACCGTTCGGTCGACGGTTAGGCGATGGCTGGCCTTGCGGATGAAGGCCTCGAGTGTCGTCCCAGGCAGGAGCGGCATCACGAAGTAAGGTTTCTTCTTCCCCTCTTCCTCGAACTCGCCGATGTCAAAGATCTCAATGATGTTGGGATGGCTCATGGACGCGAGCACGTCGCATTCCTTGTAAAACAACTGCAGCGACGCCGGATCGGGGATATCGAGAATCGTCTTAACCGCGACTTCACGGCGAATCACGGTGTCATAGGCTCGATATACCAGGCCCATGCCACCCTGCCCGAGGACCTCCCGCACCTCGTAACGGCCAGCCAATTTTCGCGGTGTGACAGAACCTTCCATGGGCCCCCTTTAGGGCAGGCCTAGCATGTTAATGCTTTTGTGGGAAAAATAAAGGGGGTTTATTCAGGAACACCGGAACTGCGACTGGCATGTACCTGGACGCCGGGTCCGAGCGGACGAGCGAAGAACGTGGGAGATGTTGACTCACATTTCGGTTGCCCGCAAAGGCTCAGCTAGGCTGCGCATGAGTCGATCAAATCCTGGGATGTCCAAAGATTGAGGCCCGTCCGAGAGGGCGCGCTCGGGGCAGGGATGCACTTCCACCATAAGCCCGTCGGCTCCAAGAGCCGCGGCCGCGCGAGACATCGGGGCAATTAGGCTGGGCCGACCGGTTCCGTGCGACGGGTCGGCGATCACCGGCAGATGAGTCAACTCCCGGGCCAGAGCGATCGACGCCAGATCCAGTGTGTTCCGCGTCTCCGTCTCAAATGTTTTGATCCCGCGCTCGCACAGCACAACGTTAGGGTTCCCGCCCGCCACGAGGTATTCCGCCGCCAGCAGCCACTCCTTAACGCTGGCCGACGGTCCGCGCTTCAACAGCACCGGCTTGTCAACTTTTGCGAGCCGCCGGAGCAGCGCGAAGTTCTGCATGTTGCGAGCGCCCACTTGCAGGAAATCCGCATGTTCGCAGATCACGTCGACGTCTTCCGTGCTCATCACCTCAGTGACCACTGGCAGCCCAGTTTCCTGCCGCGCTTCACTCAACAGCCGCAACGCCTCCACGCCCAGCCCCTGAAATTCGTAAGGGGACGTACGTGGCTTATAAGCACCGCCTCGGAGCAATCGAGCACCCGCGGCCTTCACCGCCCGAGCTGTCGCAAACAACTGGTCCCGCGATTCGACGGAACATGGGCCCGCGATCACGACGAAGCCTCCGTTTCCGATCTGCACGCCGCCAATGCTGACGACGGTACGATGCGGCTTGACCTGACGGCTTACCAGTTTGAAAGGCTGCGCGATCGCAACCACGCCGTCCACGCCGGGCGCTGCCGCCAGCGCCTCCAGTTCGTGCCGGCGCCCACCACTGCCGACTGCGGCGACGATCGTCCGCTCTTCTCCACGCGTGACGTGCGCCTGATATCCCGCCTCTTTCACCCGATCGATGACGTGTTGTATCTCCGCTTCAGTGGCCTGCTCCCGCATGTTCACGATCATGATTTCGGTATCCCCGCTCGATGAACTGACCTCAACCCGCTAAACACCCCACAAACACTGGTCGGGATCGTTGTGAAGGGTGTGATCGGCACCCGTGAGCCAATCTTCCCGCGTGGGGCTGCACACGTCGATCGCTACCACATCTTCCAGCACCTCGGACGAATGCTCCGATCCCGGCGCAATTGTCAGCATCTGATTGGGCTGCAGCATGACGTCGCCCGTTGCAAAGTGAAATCGCCAACGCCCTTTCAGGAGAATGATGACTTCCTCATTCTCGTGGCGATGGGCCCGCGTGGACGATCCCTTGGCGACCTCGAGCCGGGCCACGCTCATCTTCTGACCTTGCGCAACGGTGCGCCGGTACGATTCGGTCACCGCCTCCGGCTGCATCGAATTCCAGTCGTATACCTGCATGGTTCCACCTCTTCTTCTGTTAGTCGGCGCCGCTCGAGACAAACTCGGCAGCGGGATGTGACGCTTTCTCCGGACTTCCGTCCGGCGCAACTCGCACTGGGTCCAGGAAAGTCATGAGCTCACGCAATCGCGCACCCACTTGCTCAATGGGGTGAGTTTGCTCACTTTTGCGTGTGGCGTTGAACCACGGACGTCCGGCTTCGTTTTCCGCGATCCACTTGCGAGCGTATTCACCGCGCTGAATTTCGCCCAGCATGCGGCGCATGGTTTTTCGGGTTTCATCGGTGATCAACTGCGGGCCGCCGGTGTAATCGCCGTGTTCAGCGGTATCGCTGATGGAGTACCGCATGTAGTTCAAGCCTCCGCGGTACATCAAGTCGACGATCAGCTTCAGTTCGTGCATGCACTCGAAGTACGCGATCTCAGGTTGGTATCCCGCTTCGACCAGGGTTTCAAAGCCGGCTTTGACCAGCGCGCTCACGCCGCCGCAAAGAACGGCCTGCTCTCCGAAGAGGTCGGTTTCCGTTTCTTCACCGAAAGTAGTCTCGATGACACCCGCTCGCGTGCATCCAAGCGCCTTGGCGTAGGAAAGAGCCAGAGCTTTCGCCGATCCGCTTGCATCCTGATAAACAGCCAACAATGCCGGGGTTCCGCCTCCGTCAACGAAGACCTCGCGCACGCGATGGCCAGGAGACTTGGGGGCAATCATGATTACATCCACGTCAGCGGGCGGCTGGATGGTTGCGAAGTGGATGTTAAAACCGTGCGCGAAAAACAGAGTTTTGCCGGCGGTGAGATTGGGTGCGATCGCTTCCCGGTAGATAGCTGGTTGGGCTGTGTCGGGCGCGAGAAAAGCGATGACATCCCCCCAAACCGCGGCTTCAGCGGGCGAAACCACGCGCAGGCCACTAGCCTCGGCGCTGGCACGCGATTTGCTTGCCTTCGGTAGCGCAATCGCGACTTGCACTCCGCTGTCACGAAGATTCAAAGCGTGCGCATGACCCTGCGAACCGTAACCGATCACCGCAACTTTCTTGCCACGAATGAGTGCTAGGTCGGCATGGTTGTCGTAGTACATGTTTGCCATTTTTTTCTCCTTGGACTGTCTTGGATCGATCGATGACCGCGTTGCTGACTCTCTCGATCAGTTATTGACAGCATCGGCCGCCTTCGTCCGATGCGCCGTGATTCGCACTTCCCGCATTCCCGCATCATGCATTGGCGAGTCCAGCACTTTCAGCAGCCGTGCCACGAGCCGCTCACGGCCTCCGATCATGTGCAAACCGCTCTCCCGTTGATGTTCCTCAAGCGTTTTTTCTAACTTCTCTTTCAAGTTTCCATACTTACCTCCACAAATGATTACTAAACCGAATACGACACTGATTCGTCCTCTAACGAATCGTCGCGACCAGCGGCGCTTGCCGAACCTTCGGGTCTCGGCCCCCGGGTCATCGCGACTCTGCCCGTTCTCGCCATTTCAAGAATTCCGTAGCCGCGCAGGATCTCAACCAGGCCATCGATCTTGTCCTCAGCGCCGGTAGTTTCGATGACCATCGACTCGCTGTTCACGTCGACGATGCGGCCGCGAAAGACGTGTACCAATTGCATAATCTCTGCTCGTGTCTCAGGAGTCGCGGCAACTTTGATCATGGCCAGATCGCGAAACACCGTAGGAGTCGAGGTCACGTTTTCGACCCGCAGAACGTGGACCAACTTATAAAGATTGGCTTCGATCCGCAGCGCGCCACCTTCGTCGGTGTCGACCACAATCGTCATGCGCGAGATACCAGGCTTCTCCGTGTGCCCGACCGTGAGCGACTCGATATTGAAACCGCGCCGGCGAAACAGCGATGCCACACGGTTCAGAACGCCGGGCTTGTTCTCCACCTGGACTACGAACGTCATCAGCATGTTTCCTCACAGGTCCTGCGCAGTTTCGACTAACGGACTGGGACGACGAATCATGGCGTGAAGGTCGGCGCCAGCAGGCACCATCGGGAAGACCGAGTCTTCCTGCTCCACGCAGAAGTTGATCACATACGTGCCGCGATGCTCTCGTGCCTCGCGGATGGCGGGCACGACCTCGGCACGCTTCCTAACCGCGGTACCGGGCAGATCGAACGCCTCCGCGAGCTTCACAAAGTCCGGACTGTACAGAGGCGTGGCTTTGTACCGGCGTTCGTAAAAGAACTCTTGCCACTGGCGCACCATGCCCAAATAGCCGTTGTTGATAATCGCGACCTTGATTTCGAGGCGCTCTTGCGCGATGGTAGCCAGTTCGGCCATCGTCATTTGAAAACCGCCGTCGCCGGCCACGACCCAGACTTCCGCGTCCGGCCGCGCGAACTTTGCGCCGATGGCGGCGGGCAAAGCAAAACCCATCGTGCCCAACCCCCCAGAGGTAATCATGGTTCGCGGCTTATCGTGTTTGTAATACTGGGCCTCCCACATCTGGTGCTGGCCGACGTCCGTAACCACGACTGCCTCGCCAGCCGTTTCACGCCACAGGTCATTGACCACGTGAGCGGCATAGAGATGACCGTCGTCCGGCAAATTCTGAATGTCGCGGACTGCCGAATCGCCCTTCAATTCCCGGATTCTCGCCAGCCACGGTTCACGATTGCCCGCTTGCACGCGAGGCATCAACTCGCAAAGTATCTGCCGCAAATCCCCGATGAGCGCCACGTCAACTTTGACGTTCTTGTTCACTTCCGCTTGATCGATCTCGACGTGAATCTTCTTCGCCATCGGCGCATAGGTCCGAAGATTGCCAGTAACGCGATCGTCGAAGCGCATACCGAACGCGAGCAGCAGGTCCGCCTCCTGGATCGCGGTATTGACCCAGGCCTCGCCGTGCATGCCCATCATGCCGAGGTTCAGCGGATGCGACGCGGGAAAAGAGCCAATGCCAAGCAAGGTCATTGCCACTGGAACCTGAGCCCGTTCGGCGAAGTCGCACATTTCGCGCATCGCCCCGGAGAGCAGAATGCCGTGTCCCGCCAGTATCACGGGCCGCTTGGCATGATTGATCAATTCGAGCCCATCCCCGTATTGGGGCGCGATCGACGTCTCTGCCAGACAACTCCGTCGCTGGGGCTCGGCCGCCGCCCAGTCGAATTGACAACTTCCCTGCTGGGCATCTTTGGTGACATCGATCAGTACTGGCCCCGGCCGCCCCGACTTCGCCAGCCAGAAAGCTTCGCGCATCGCCGGAGCGAGATCTTCGGCCTGCGTGACGAGATAGTTGTGCTTGGTGATCGGCAGAGTGATGCCAGTGATGTCGGTCTCCTGAAAAGCGTCGTAACCAATCAGCTTGCTGCCCACCTGGCCCGTGATGCAGACGATCGGTGACGAATCCATCATCGCCGTGGCAATGCCCGTGACCAGATTGGTCGCACCTGGCCCCGAGGTGGCAATGGCGACTCCGACTCCCCCGCCAGCGCGCGCGTAACCATCGGCCATGTGCGCCGCACCCTGTTCATGGCGCACCAGCACGTGGTGGATTTCGGGATATTTACACAGCGCGTCGTAGGCGGGCAGAATCGCGCCACCCGGATAACCAAAGATGTGCTTCACACCTTCCTTCTTGAGACATTCCCAGATGATCTCCGCACCGGTTTTCTTCATAAACTCCTCGAACACGCAACGTTAGGCGCGGGCGTCCTCGCCCATGTGGACCCGCGACATTTCCTCCCCTTGTGCACATTCGTACGCAAGGGTTCATTCCCTAATTGGTAACCGCACCCAACGCCGCCGACGATACTTGCCGCGCATATTTCGCCATAACTCCGGTCCGGTAGCGCGCTTCCGGCGGTTGCCAGGAAGCGAGCCGTTTACTTATCTCACCGTCAGAAAGTTCCACGCGGAGTTCACGCCGTTCAATATCGAAAACCACGAGATCGCCATCGCGAATCGCGGCAAGGGGACCACCGCATGCGGCTTCCGGAGCGACATGACCCGCCATCAATCCACGCGTAGCGCCGGAGAAACGACCGTCGGTGAGTAACGCGACCGAATCGCCCAGACCCGCGCCCACCAGCGCTGCCGTCACGCCAAGCATCTCTCGCATGCCAGGTCCGCCGCGCGGACCCTCGTAGCGGATGACCACCACATCCCCGGCACGAATCCGTCCCTCTTGCACGGCTGCGAAGGCCGCTTCTTCGTTGTCGAAAACGCGTGCTGGTCCGCGATGATGAAGATGTTCATGCCCCGCTACCTTAACCACGCAGCCTTCGGGAGCAAGATTGCCCTTCAAGATCACGAGGCCGCCGCTCGGCTTGAGGGGGCGGGCCAGCGGACGCACTACTTCCTGCGCTGCCTTCTCAGTCGCCGCTAGCGCCTCGTCACCGATGCTCTTACCACTAACGGTGGACGCTTTCCCGTGTAACAGTCCCGCTTCGTTCAGCCGTTTTGCTACCAGCCCAGTGCCGCCCGCTTGATACAGATCGGTAGCAACAAACCTTCCCCCAGGTTTCAGGTCGGCCAGTAACGGAACCCGTCTTGAAATGCGATCGAAATCATCCAGCGAAAGAACCACGCCCACTTCGCGGGCGATCGCCAGCAGATGCAAAACCGCGTTGGTTGACCCGCCGGTCGCCGCCACGCTCGCAATCGCATTTTCAAATGCATCGCGAGTGAGAATCTGCTGCGGCCGAAGATCGCGCTTCAACAACTCCATCACTTTCGCACCCGCAGCCTGAGCCACCTCCGCCTTCTTCGCGTCTAGCGCGGGCACGCTGGCACTCCCCATTGTCGAAAGCCCGAGAAACTCGCAGACCATGGCCATGGTGTTTGCGGTGAACTGTCCGCCACACGCGCCCGACCCCGGACACGCGCTGTTTTCCATAGCCAGCAGGTCCGCGTCACTGACCCGCTTCTGCGCGTGCGCTCCCACGGCTTCGTACACATCCTGAATCGTGACGTCGTGCCCCTGGTAACTGCCTGGGGCAATCGATCCGCCATACAACACAAGGCCTGGGATATTCAACCGCGCCAGCGCCATAATTGCTCCCGGGATGGTTTTGTCACATCCCACCAGCGCGACGATGCCGTCAAACCGATTGCCGCGCGCGACCAACTCAATCGAGTCGGCGATCACTTCACGGCTGACCAGCGACATTTTCATGCCCTCGGTTCCCATCGTGATCCCGTCCGAGATGGAAACCGTGTTGAACTCCATCGGCGTGCCGCCAGCCGACCGGATGCCTTGCTTAACCGAGGCCGCGAGCTCGCGCAGGTGATAATTGCAAGGGCCGATTTCAATCCAGGTGTTGGCTACTCCGATCAGTGGCCGTTTCAGGTCCTGGTCGGTGAAACCCACCGCTTTCAACATGGCGCGGGCTCCCGCGCGGCTAGGACCTTGAGTCAGCACCGCACTGTTGAGTTTCGCTTCGCTCATCCCCGCTCCATTTTCGGCCGATCAAAAAGCCCACAAAAAAACTTAAGGCCATCATCTTTTCTGGATGATGGCCTCTGGTTTGAATCTTTTCTGGGCTACATCATCCGCTGGCTCCGGGTGTTACAGCTACACCCGTAATAGTAAAAAGGACCAGCAGAATGAGTACGCGAAACAGCTCCGCCCGCAACCAAATGACTGGCTTCGATGAAGGCAACGAAACTTGGGCGGAATTTGTCAATCTATACACTACTTCCAGTCAGATGCTCTTGGATTCCCAATACAATCGCATCTTTCTTGAAAAGTGTCAACGGTTTACGCTGGGTAGTTCCCTTTTAAGACAAGCAAGCGTCGGGTTTGTGTTCTGCCGTATCCGCGTCGTACAATAAATCGGCAGCGGAAGTGGGATTTCGGCCTTCGACTCATCCCGGCCGACGGAAAGCCAACCAAGCTCTGTGTTATCAATGCAGAAGCTTGATTCCAATCTCCTCACGTACCGTCGCATTTAGTCCCGCGGATGACAATCCCCGGAAGTAAAGGCTCCTTACGGAAAGACGAACGGCGGAGCACGCCGGTCGAGGAATCACGAAGCTCATGGTCATATTGATTACGATCGTCCACATTGTGGTTTGTTTGTTTCTCATCATCGTGGTGCTGCTGCAGAGCGCCCAGAGCGGCGACATTGCCGCGGCTTTCGGGGGCATGGGCAGCCAGACTGCCTTCGGCCCGCGCGGTGCGGCGTCAGTTCTTTCGAAGGCAACCACATGGTCCGCCATCATCTTTATGGTGACCTCGATCACGCTGTCGGTTATCGCGTCGCGCCATAGCGGCTCGAACTCGGTGCTGCAGGGAGTGAAAGCAGCGCCAGCCAAGTCGCAGCCGGCGAAGCCTGCCACGCCCCCAGGTCCGGTACCGCAGAAATAGTCGCTGGTCGTTGGCCAGTGGTTGTTGGCCAACGACAATCGGCCAACGACCCATGACAAATCCCCCATGATCCACGAAATCCTTCCTGTTGGCCCGCTGCAGTGCAACTGCTCCGTCATTGGCGACGAGACCACGCATGAAGCGATGGTGATCGATCCCGGCGATGAAATCCAAAGTATCCTGGCGTTGGTGCGCCAACACAACCTGCAGGTGAAGCAGATCGTCATTACCCATGCCCACATCGACCACGTCGGCGGCGCTATGAAGCTGCGAGCCGCAACCGGCGCTCCGATCCTGCTCAATCAGAACGATTACGAATTGCTCAAGATGCTGGATGTTCAAGCCTCGTGGCTCCAAATGGCCCCACCGGGCAAGGTGGAGATTGACCAGACCATCGGGCAGTCGGACACGGTGAAGGCCGGCTCACACACGGCTAATGTAATCTTCACGCCCGGGCATACCGAAGGCAGCATCTGCCTTTATTTTCCTGCCGAGAAGACGCTGATTGCCGGGGACACGCTTTTTGCGGGAAGCATTGGCCGCACCGATTTGCCCGGCGGCTCCTTTGAGAAGATTATCGATTCCCTGAACGACAAGCTGCTCACTCTGCCCGATGCCACGGTGGTCATCCCGGGCCACGGTCCACAAACGACTATTGGTGAAGAGCGCGAGAACAATCCGTTCCTGAAAAGCTAGACTGGAATGATGTATGTCTGTGAGAACCGGACGACTCTACGACCCTTGAATCTGCGGCGGAGGGCGCGTATAACAGCTTTGGTCACGTCTTGCCCCCAAGGAGACGACACTTTCTAGAGTTTGCATGATCGTTGTGGATCGGCTTGGTTTGGAGTTACACCAGCCGATTTGAGGGTGGCCACAATGAAAATCCCCCATCGCATCAAGCCATCAGAACAGACTCACCGTTGCGCGTTGGAGCCTCAGTCCAACCGCTCATTTAAGCGAATCCACCTGACCAGCATCTCGAATACTCGAGAAATTTCGCCAGTGACCCACGCGTGTGGACGATGAACATGCAACCGGATCTTCGAGCATGGGAGAAACACTGTGGGCAGTGCTCCTAGTCGCCCGATCCCAGGGATAGAAAATCGAAATTCTCGGTTCCGCACTGCCCTCTTGGCCTGTCTGGTCGCTGCGCTCTGCTACCTCGGCGCGAGGCTCGGGGGAGCGCTGACCTTGCATCCCCAAACCCTCTGCCCCCTTTGGCCTGCCTGCGCGTTACTAGTGTCCGTATTGTTGCTGGTACCGCGAAGGATTTGGCCAGTGCTGATCGTCGCAGCTTTTGCCGCGTTCGTTATCTATGACCTGCAGACAGGCTTAACGCTTCCTTCGACGGCTTGGCTCATCCTGGCCGATACTGTCGAAGTCCTCATCGCCGCATTGTGTATCAGCTCTTCCTTCGCCGGCGTGCCCCGGCTGAACAGCGTGAAGGCTCTGGCTAAGTATTCATTCTTTGCCGTCATCCTGGCACCATTCGCTGGGGCATTTATCGGTGCCATCGCCTTGAACGGCGACTATTGGATTAATTGGAGAGTCAGTTTTTTCTCCGAAGCGCTTGCATTCCTGACCCTCACGCCCGCCATATTGAGCTGGGTCGGCGAGGCCCGCTCGTGGTCGCATAAATCACCCGCGGAATACCTGGAAGCAACTGTACTCACGGCTGCGTTGGTGCTTCTCGGATACTTCACGTTTGTTGCATCCGGGAGAAACACCCCTCCTGCACTACTCTATTCTCTGATCCCATTCCTGCTATGGTCGGGCTTGCGCTTCGGGGCGACGGGAATATCCACTTCCGTGATTGTGGTTGCTTTTCTTTCCATTTGGGGCGCGGTGCATGGTCGCGGTCCTTTCACCGGACCTTCACCACTCGATAACGTGCTATCGCTCCAGCTGTTTTTGTTCTTCGCGGCAACACCTTTTATGGTTCTCGCCGCCCTCGTAGATCAGCATAAGCAGGCGGAAGAGTCGCTGCGAAAGAGCGAAGAACGTCTTCGTCTGGCGGTTCAGGCCGGAAGGATGTTCGCTTATGAATGGGACGCCACCACTGATCTGATCGTTCGCTCAGCGGAGAGCGCCCAAATTCTCGGAGTCGAAGACGCGGCCCACCCAACCGGTCAGCAAACGTTGGCTGAAGTTCATCCCGAGGACCGTGAGCGCCTGACAGGTGCCATTGCCAAACTGACTCCTGAGAAGCCGACCCTGGAAATCAGTTATCGCGTGGTGCGTCCAGACCATACCGTAACTTGGCTGCAGCGGAATAGTTGTGCGCAATTCGACGCACAAGGCAGGATCCTCCGGATCGTAGGCATCGTTGCGGACATCACCGCCCGCAAGCAGGCGGAAACAGAACTCGCCCTGGCTCATGATCGGCTTCGTTTGGCAATGGAATCGGGCAAATCCGTAGCCTGGGATTGGGACGTCAAGACCGAGCGGAATTCCTGGTCCGGTGCTCTTTGGACCGTGTTCGGAATCCCCTCCGATTCCTTCGCCGGAAGTGTAGAGGATTTCCGTCGTCGCGTTCACCCGGAGGATCTAGAAAGAGTCTGGACAGCGGCCAACGAAGCAATGCAAAGCCACAAACCTTATAAAGTGGAGTTCCGCACGCTCTGGCCCGACGGAACTGTACGCTGGGTCGAAGCGACGGGTAAATTCTATTACTCGCCCAACGGCGAGGCGGAACGCATGTTGGGCATGGATGTAGACATTACCGAGCGCAAACTGGCGGAAGAGGCTCTCGCGGCCATGCGCCGCAGCCTGATTGAGGCCCAGGAGCAGGAACGGACTCGCATCGCCAGAGACTTGCATGATGACACCAACCAACGGCTCGCACTGCTGGCGGTCGCGATCGAACAACTCAAGCGAGAGCTCCCCAATCCGTCGATTGAAATCTTGCGTCACGTGGAGAAACTACGGAAGGACACATCAGAAATATCGAATGATATTCAGGCCCTGTCGCACGAATTGCATTCTCCCCGACTGGAACTTCTGGGCTTGGTTGCGGCGATGAGAGGCTTCTGCAAGGAATTCAGCGGCCATCAGAAAGTGGAAATTGATTTCCGAAGCCACGACTTGCCCGGTCCCCTCCCGCCGGACATCTCGCTATGTCTCTTCCGTGTTCTCCAGGAGGCACTGCACAACTCGGCGAAGCATAGCGGAGCGCAACGTTTCGAGGTGCAGTTGTGGGGAACGTCCGGTGAGATTCATTTGAGAGTTAGCGATTCAGGCGCCGGCTTTGATTTAGAAACCGCAATGAAGAGTCGCGGACTTGGCCTTACCAGCATGCAAGAGCGCTTGCAATTAGTGAAAGGAGAATTCTCTATCGACTCACAACCGCAGCGTGGCACCACTATCCATGCCCGAGTCCCCCTCGGCTTTACAAATGATTCTGTTCGGGCCACGGGGTAAGTGGGAAAACACGAAACGGGTCCCTTCGTACCACAGCCGCCTTCTCGCTTTCTAGGCAACGTTCCCCATAGCTCGTACATCCTAATCGAGACGATTTGTGCCACTGGTTGCGAAACTTTGCCCCGTGAACCGGGTTCAAGTTGAAGGCTTGGGGGTCGTCCGCCCATCACTATAAGTTCCGAGGTCCAGCTACGAACTTAAGGTGAACATGTTGTTTTGCAAGACCAGCGGAGGGAAAGGCTTGCCGTTTTCGGAGCCCAGTTTGACCAAACCGCGAATTTTGGTGGCCGATGATAACCCGGCGATGCTCGAAACCGTGGTATCGCTCTTAGCTCCCGACTTTGAGGTAGTCGGGACAGTGAATGACGGTCACGCCGCACTCGAAGCGACTGTCCGGCTTCGGCCGGAGGTCGCCGTTCTCGATATCTCGATGCCGGTCCTGAACGGAATCCAAACCGCGGAACGCATAAAGCAGGAGGACAACTGTCCGACCGAGATAGTCTTTCTAACCGCAAACAACGACCCAGAGATTGTTGACGCTGCCCTCGCTACCGGCGCTCTGGGCTACGTTCTCAAGCTCCGCCTTTACCTCGACCTGATTCCGGCTATCAAGTTCGCTCTCATGGGCCGCTGCCTTGTTTCCCCGATCACACCCTAACCACGTCCGTCAGGTTTGAGCCTTCTTACGTGCAAGCCGATCCACTAATACCCTAAGCGTGGTTTGCGCCTCGGGACTCCACCATGTCGCGTTGGCCTGCTCCAGCTCAAGATCGAATGGCTCGGCAAAAAGTTCGACCAGATCGGCTCGGGCGCGCCGCCGAGTCATAGCCATGGCGTCGACAGGCAGCGCCAGCATGCTGCGGCTCCATTCGATCGCCCGATTCACCACCTGATCGAGCGGAACTACTTCGTCCACCAATCCGATTCTGACAGCCTCATCCGGAGCGATTAGAAGAGCTCCCACGGCAAGTCTCTCCGCCTGATGTGCACCGATCAACCACTTCAGTCCTGAAAAAATTACTGGCGGAAGAGGCAGCCCAACTTGCACTTCGTTGACTCCTAACTTCCAATCCCCCTGCGCTGCAATCCTGCAATCACAGAAGATGGGCAAAACTGTGCCGCCTGCGGTAGCGTGTCCAGTCATCGCGGCAACAATAGGAATCGGAGAACACGCCAATGCTCGCAGCAGCGCATATAGTTCGCGCCACAAATCCGCAATCGCCGGACGATCCAGAGTCAACAACAGCGGAACGTCCAAACCCGCCGAGAATCTGCCGGGCATCCCAGAAAGCACCAGTGCCCTCGCGCCATCCTGCGGAGCCAACTCCACCGCCTGCTTCAAGGCGATGATCAACTCAGGCGACAACGCATTCGCCGGTGGGCGATTAAACCGCAGCTCGCGGACAGCTCCATGGTCAGTAGTGAGGATCATGGCTTCAGACGAATCTCGCTCTCATTGCGGGGCATGAGCGACAGTATAAGTTGATCGAGGCGGGAAATCGAATCCGATTTTTCCACACCATTTTCCCAAACACCGGCGTGCTGTCTAGTCAGCCACGCTATGGATTCAAAAGCTCCAGCACCTGCGAAATGCCCCGGCGAAAATCCCCAAGTGGCGTAATCAAACTGACAATCAAGCATCCATCGCTCGCGAAATCGTAAAAATGTCCCGGATGCACGAGCACTGACGTCTTGCGCAGAATTTCAATCGCCAGATCTTCATCCGACTGGGTCACCGGTACCCGCAGAACCGCGTTCCATCCTCCTTCGACGTCGAAGCGGCGGCAGGTTTTCTGCTTGGCCAACCCGCGATCCAGTTCGCTCAAGTTCGCCCGCACTCGATCCAGCAACACCGGCTGAATGGAGTGGCGCTGCTCGAGCAACGCGCGTGCAGCCAATTGAATGGGAGCGCTCATTGAGAGATATGTATCGGCAATCACCTCAAGCCGCGCCAGCGCCGCAGACTCTGTTTCACTAGGACCGCCAGTCACGATCCACGCCAGCTTCATCTGCGGAAGCCCGGAGATTTTGGACAAACCACTCAAGGTAAACGTGAGAACGTCGCGATTAGTAGCGAAGGTCGCTCGCGGCGCCCCATCGTGCGCGTAGTCGAGAAAGACTTCGTCAGCCACCAGCGCCAGATCGAATTCGCTGCAAAACTGGTTCAGCGCGGCGCGTTCCTGATCTACCACGAACGATCCCGTGGGGTTATTAGGATGAACCACCACAACCGCGCGCGTGCGATGGTTCACAGCTTTATACAAAGATGGAAGGTCGATCTGCCACCCGTGATCGTAGATCAGCGGATACGGCACCAGCTTCACGTCCTGCAAGTCGGCAAGAAACTCGAATAGCGGGTAGCTGGGCTTGGGCACCAGGATTTCATCCTCCGCATTGCAAAGCAGACCGAATACGTATGAATAACCTTCGCTGGTGCTGGTAGTGAGCACAATCGATTCAGGATCAATTTCGTCGTGTTCTCTGCCGTAATAGCCAGCAACGGCCTCGCGCGCGCTGCGCAAGCCTTTGGGCTGAGGATCGTAATCCAGGGCCTTCGGATTAATCAACGCATGCAGGATGCTCTCTGCGTCGTAATGCAACTCAGCCCGCGTAGGATTCGAGATCGTCAGGTCGAGCACTTCCCTGCCCTCAGCCCGCAACTCCTGCTGCACTTGGGTAAAGCGATTAGGCGCAAGTCTCCAATCAGTGCGTCGCGAAAACATACGGGAACATCATACGCGGCAATAGTGTCGTTTTTGCGTGCAGTCGTGCGGGGTGTCTGCGAGACAATCAATCGGGCTCAAAGTGGCATACTATTGTTGTGCAGGGGACACTGAGCTTCTGCCTCACAGACGGACTCTGCCACAGAGGAATATAATGACAACCTTTGCCACCATGGACAAAGCTACACAATACGAACTCCGTTTAGCCGAACGCATGTCGCGTCTGGGCACTGAGACTGCCTTTGAAGTGCTGAACAAAGCACGCGCTCTGGAGCGTCAGGGCAAGGATGTCGTCCACCTCGAAATTGGCGAGCCCGACTTCGATACTCCCAAGGACATCGTCGAAGCCGGAATCGAAGCGCTCAAAGCTGGCTGGACTCACTACGGCCCATCCGCCGGACTGCCTGAGTTGCGTCAGGCCATAGCCGACGACGTCGAGCGCAGCCGCGGGGTGAAGGTCACGAGCGATTGGGTAGTGGTGGTCCCCGGCGGGAAGCCAATTATTTTCTTTACCATGCTGGCGTTAGCCGAAGAGGGTGACGAAGTCATTTATCCCAACCCTGGTTTCCCGATTTACGAGTCGATGATCCGCTACGTCGGCGCCAAGGCTGTCCCCATCCATTTGCACGAAGAAAAGGATTTCAGCTTGGATGTGGAAGAGTTGGCCCAACTGATCACGGATCGCACCAAGCTAATCATTTTGAATTCCCCTCATAACCCCACTGGCGGCACGCTCAGCAAGCGCGACATCACCGGGATCATGAAAGCCATCGGCGATCGCAACATCATGGTCTTATCCGACGAAATCTACAGCCGCCTGATGTTCGACGGTGCCCGCCACTACTCGATCATGGCTGAACCCGGCTTCAAAGAACGCACAATCCTCCTGGACGGTTTCTCCAAGACTTATGCGATGACCGGATGGAGGATGGGTTATGGGGTTATGCGGCCGGATCTCGCGGCGCACATCGCGCGGCTTTCGACCAACTCTATTTCGTGCACGGCCAGCTTTACGCAGGTTGCGGGGATTGAGGCCCTTCGCGGGCATCAGGCTCCAGTGGATCGGATGCGCGCGGAATTTCAGAAACGCCGCGATGTTTTTGTGGCGGGGCTGAACCGGATCAAGGGTTTTTCCTGCCGCGTGCCCAAGGGCGCGTTTTATGTTTTCCCCAATATCACGAAGACGGGCTGGAAGTCGAAGAAGTTGGCGGATGCTTTGCTCGAAGAGGCGGGCGTGGCTTGCCTTTCGGGGACGGCATTTGGAGATTATGGGGAAGGCTATCTGCGATTCAGTGTGGCCAATTCGCTGGAGAACTTGAATAAAGCGCTGGGGCGCGTCGATCAGTGGACGAAGCAGAATTTGTAGCGTGTCTGCTCGCGTTGTGCTGCCGATGCGGTGGAGTAAGATGATCGTCGGCTGACCTCGCACTTTTTTGCGGGCAGCTTGTCTGCAAGACTTCCAACCAGAGAGCCAATCGAGAAAACGATGACTGCGAAATTCCGCGTGTTTGCCACTTGTGACATTGGGGAATCGATCGACCTGCTGCGCAAACGAGGATATGAAGTTGAGGTGTATCCCAAGCCGGAGGCGCCGCCGAAGACTCTGATTCTCGAGAAAGTGAAATCGGGTATCGATGGCCTGATTACCACTCTGCGCGATCCCATCGACGCTGAGGTTTTCGAGGTGGGCAAAGGGCATTTGAAAGTGGTGGCGCAGATTGCGGTCGGCTTCGACAACATCAACCGCGCAGATGCCAACCGCTACAAAATCCCGTTCACTCACACTGCCGACGTACTCACCGAAGCTACCGCTGAATTCGCTTTTTTCATGCTGGGCGTGCTGGCTCGAAAGATGTGGACCGCGGAACATCTCACGCGTGACAACCAGTGGGGATACTGGCATCCGTACTTGCCGTTTCTCGGTGACGAGGTAACAGGAAAGACGGTCGCGGTGATCGGCACGGGCCGCATCGGTCTGGCCATGATCAAGAAGTGCAGCGGCTTCGATATGAACATCGAGTGTTATGACCCTGCCTACCAAAACCACGACTATGTGAAGGCAATCCAGGCGGTGATGGATTTGCGGCACGCGCAGGGCATATCGCGCGAAAAAACCTGGATCAAGTACACGACGCTGGAGGACGCGCTGGCCCAGGCCGACTTCGTCAGCGTGCATGTGCCGCTGTTGCGTGCAGGCGAGAGTGCCACTCCTACTTACCATCTTTTCAACGAGCGCACTCTGCGCCTGATGAAGCCCACGGCTTTCCTGGTGAACAATTCCCGCGGGCCGGTGGTGGACGAAGCTGCCTTGGCGAAAGCGCTGCGCGAGAAGTGGATTGCGGGCGCGGCGCTCGACGTGTACGAGAAAGAGCCGTTGCCGGCGGATTCTCCGTTGCGCGATCCGGCGATTGAAGATCGTTGCCGGCTTTATCCGCATTTTGCCAGCGCGGCCCGCATCACTCGCTTGTCCACCGATCCTGGTAAAGGCATGGCGGGACGTTGCGTCCAGGGCCTGATCGACGTGTTAGAAGGAAATTACGGCGGGGACATTACCAAGATGCCCTACGTGGTGAATAAAGAAGCTTTCGGAAAAGCTTAGGATCGTTGCGGAGCTTTGTTCAGCTCAAACCGTCCGAGACGCCCGTCCTTGATTTTTGTCACTTTGCGGGCTGGGGATGTTCGGCTTGGGCGGTGGCTTTGTCCAGGTCGCTCCATGGGGTTGGTCCCATGTGCATCATGAAGAAGGTGTCAACCTGCAGCTTCTCTCTCTCCACGGCGTGCTTCACTTCCCAGACGGTCTGCGGATAAAAATACAGTCCTGACTCATCCTTTTGAAACGGGTCGCTGCCGTAGAGGAGTTTGTGCTGCGGGAAGTAGACCATCATTTGTCGTTCAGAAGTTTCGCCGCGCAGAGGGTAGAATTCCAGGCGATTCGGTCCATCGCCAAGCACGACCTTGTCTGATACAGCGCGAAAGTCTGGTTTCCTCGGCGACTTCGCGAGGAGGTCGGGGTACGACGTTCGCGGTGCGTCTACCAGACGCTGAAGAATCGGAAGATTCAGATCGAGAGCGTAAACCGGGATGCCACGCGCCACGTACTCACGAACCCCGGCGATGTGCGGCCAGGAATCGGAGGTAGAGATGACCGCCTTGACCGGCACTCCCGGCCAGCGGCGTTCGGCTTCAGCGATCACTTTCGCCGAGTATCCCGAAGCGATGGGTGCTTCGATCACCACGATGCCGCCGCTCTGCTTTACCAAAGTCGTGTTCCACGCACCGGGAATAAAAACCACGTCCTTCGCGAGCTCCACGGCCGGCTGCTTGGGCAGACCGAGGGGATGATCGTCGACCGTGCTGTTTGCGCGCTTGGCAAAATTCGTGCGCACATCGGCGGCGATGGCAAACTCATCGCTGGCAAAGGTTGGATTCAGATCTAGGTCGGAAATGGTAACGACGCGTTCCGGCAAATTGTTGCGGAACGTGTCCCACTGGCGCGGGTAGTGAATGCCGCCGGGATACAGCCACCAGAGGGAATAGTAAACACGTGTCGTCACGTCACCCCAGGTACCCCAGAACGTATCGCTGGGGTAAGCTCGCTTCCACTCGACGGCTGTTGGCAGCGAAGTATACGCGTTGAGGAACATACGCACGGGAGAGCCTTTCCAGGTAAAGGCGACGACACGAGTAGGAACCGATTGGAGCACTGGTATCCGGCTCCAGGCGCAAGTCCGGCGCTGCGGCTGCTGTTAGCAGTATGCGCTCCGGGCAAAGTTCCAGCGCTTCCTCAGCTTGTTGCAGTTGATCGCGGGATGCGGGAATCGTCTGAGCGGAGAACTCTCGTGATGCCGCCCCATCGGCAACAACCTCTTTGATCTTCACTGCGGGCTGCATCTGGAAGTTCATCTCCACTTCCTGTTTCCAACGGGAATGTTCCAGGTCTCGCGACTCGGAAATTTCGTCGTACTCCACGATGTAGGGCCCTTCGGGACGCTCTGACTGTTCCAGGGCGTTGCGATAGCTCGCCGCCTTGAAGTGCATGCCTCGTAATGCCCTGAGCTTGTCTTCGCCGCCCATTTGACGAACGGCTTCGCGAACCACGTCGATGGCTGAGGCAGTCGAAGTTGTCGGATTTTGATTTGCCAGCAGCGAAGTTAGGAAGAGAAATGGGGCAAGGAGGCTGGCCGTTAATTTTCCGCTCGTCATCTCGTGCTCTTTCCTTTCGTCCTTCTTTTGTCTTTGGGTCTTTCTTCGAGAGGGACGATTGCGCGTTCAAAAGCGGTTAGACGCAACGTTGCAGGGAGGGTTAGCTGCGGGCGAGGGCAAACGGGCGAGACGCCCGGTTTCCATTAATTTGATTAATCTAGGATTACTCGGAGATGGTGTGTTCTTCGCTGCTTTGGGCGCGAAGCAGGCGATCCACCGAGTACGGTGCGCGCCGGGCGGGTTCGTGATAGTGCCGCACCTGCATCTCTCCGAACAGGCCGACGGCAAGCATGTTCAAGCCAGCCAGCAGCAGGACTGCGGCAAAGATCATGAGTGGGCCATGCTGGGACATGGTATCCGAGTGATTGAGAAGCTTGTCGAGCATCAGCCAGCCCGCGACTCCGCTTCCGCCCAGAATGCTCAGCATTCCGACGGTGCCGAAGAAGTGCAGGGGACGGGCCAGGTATCGCAGCAAAAAGCGAATCGTGATCAGGTCGAAAAACACGCGGAAGGTGCGCGAGATTCCGTAGTGTGAAGTGCCGCGCTCGCGGTTGACATTGCGAATTGGGACTTCGACGATGGAAGCTCCATACCAGGATGCCAGCGCCGGAATGAAGCGGTGCAGTTCTCCATAAAGCGGCACCTGCTCCAGCACCTCGCGGCGATACGCTTTGAATGTCGTTCCAAAGTCATGAATACTGACACCGCTCAGTTTGGCCATCAGCCAGTTGGCGCATTTCGATGGAATGCGGCGCAGCCAGAGATTGTCGATGCGGCGCTTGCGCCATCCGCTGACGATGTCGTAGCCTTCTGCGATCTTCTCAAGGAATAGCGGAATGTCGGCGGGGTCATGCTGCAGGTCGCCATCCATGGCGATAATGTAATCGCCGCGCGAATGGTCGAAACCCGCGGCCAGCGCGGATGTCTGGCCAAAATTACGGCGGAGTTTCACCACGGTTACCCGGCTGTCGACGGCGGCAATTTCGCGGAGCAGGTTGAAAGTTCGATCCCGAGAACCATCGTCCACCAGCACAATCTCGAAACTCTCGCCGTGCACTTCCATGACCGCTTTCAGGCGGTCATAAAGATCGGTAACGTTCTCCTGCTCATCGTGCAGGGGCACAACGATGGAATATCTGGGCATGAAAACTTATTATAACGCGCGGTGGGGCAATTTGCGGCATTTCGCTTCAACCCGATAGGGCTGGTTGTGAAACTAGAATGGTAACAGTCAGCATAAGCCTTTTGCTGTATCTTTTCCTAATAGAGTAGTTTCGGTTTTGGCTGTATAAGTCTGAAGCGGTCGCAGGACACAGGCGGGAGAGGAGCCCGCTCCAATGGACATGAAGGTGATTATCATGATGGGCTGCGTTCTTTGTACGACTTCGGGACTTTGTTTCATGGAGCTGCGGCGGATCAGAAAGAAGATAAACGCGAAGTAGCGGATGTGAAAGGCCCTATCGGAAAATTCAGACCTGCCGCTCGGGCGCAGAGGCTCGCGCTGACCCTCCGCTTTCTCGCCTAGTTCTGGTTTCAGCCTTCTCGATCTGTTAGAACCGCTGCCTCAGGATTCCCAACACCATTGAGTCCGCGAGCGGGTGCCCCACCCCGCAGTTGACAAGCCCATTTGGCCGTTGGCCTATAATTCCGGTTTCGCGGGTATCGAAAGTGCGGAACAGGAGAGACCGGTTGAGCCACACAAAAGAAGCAGAGTTGGATGTTACTTCCCTTCCACGACGGCGCTTTCTGCAAACCAGCGCTTTGACGGGCGTAGGCGCCGCATTGTTACCATCACTGGCGGCCGCTCGCGAAGACACGACGTGCCTCGCATCAATGCCTGAGATCAAGCCGTTCGAGTTGGACGAGATCACCATCGCCGACCTGCAAGCCGGGATGGCCTCCGGGAAGTTTACTGCGCGATCCATTGTCGAGAAATATCTGGAGCGGATCGAGGAAATCGATAAGCAAGGTCCGGGGATCAATAGCGTGCTCGAAGTTAATCCCGATGCTATGGCGATTGCCGAGGCCCTCGACAAGGAGCGCAAGGATCAGCACGTTCGTGGCCCGATGCACGGCATTCCGGTTCTGATCAAAGACAATATCGATACCGCCGACCGCATGCAGACCACCGCCGGGTCGCTGGCTCTGCTGGGATCGAAGCCAACGAAAGATTCTTTCGTCGCCCAGAAGCTGCGGGAATCCGGAGCCGTAATCCTGGGGAAGACGAATTTGAGCGAGTGGGCGAATATTCGGTCCAGCCATTCCAGCAGCGGATGGAGCGGGCGAGGCGGGCAGACCAATAATCCTTATGCGCTCGACCGGAATCCCTGCGGATCGAGTTCGGGTTCAGGCGCGGCGACCGCCGCCAGTCTTTGTGCGGTCGCGGTGGGAACGGAAACCGATGGATCGATCGTCTGCCCGTCTTCGGCCAACGGACTGGTTGGCATCAAGCCGACGCTTGGTCTTATCAGCCGCTCGGGCATCATTCCCATCGCTCACAGTCAGGACACGGCGGGCCCGATGGCCCGCACGCGTGCGCGATGCGGCTGTCTTGTTAAGTGCGCTTGCGGGAGTCGATCCCCGCGACAGCGCGACGGCGGCGAGCGCCGGTAAAGCGGCGGCGGACTACACGAAATTTCTTGACCCCAACGGACTTCGCGGGGCTCGCATCGGCGTTGCGCGCAAATACTTTGGTTCAAACGACGCTCAGGATCTGCTGATGAACACGCTGATCGCCGCCATGAAGCGACAAGGCGCGGACATCGTCGATCCCGCCGACTTGCCTACCCACGGGAAATTCGACGATAGCGAATTTCTGGTGCTGCTCTACGAATTGAAAGCTGATCTCAACGTTTACCTGGCGGCTCGTCCGGGGGCGCCGGGATCGTTGAAAGATCTCATCGCCTTCAACGACAGCAATCGCGAAAAAGAGATGCCCTACTTCGGCCAGGATATTTTCATCAAAGCCGAAGCCAAGGGTCCGCTCACCAGCAAGGAATACACGGACGCTCTCGATGCGAATCGTCGTCTGTCACGCCAGCAGGGCATCGACGCGGTGATGGACCAGTTTCATCTCGATGCAATCATGGCCCCGACTGCTGGTCCGGCTTGGCTTACCGATCTTGCCAACGGGGATCACGCGGTCGGCGGCAGTTCAAACGCTGCGGCGGTCGCGGGTTATCCCGACATCACGGTACCGGCGGGATTCGTCTTTGGCCTGCCGGTTGGAATCTCGTTCTTCGGCCGGGCATGGAGTGAACCGACTCTGCTGAAGATCGCGTATGGCTTTGAGCAGGCGATCCAGGCGCGAAGGCCGCCGCGATTTCGGCCTACATTGAAGCTGTGAGCGGGTGTCGTCCGACAAATCAAGCTGAGATCGTCATTCCCACGAACTGCTTCCCGGCGCGGTTGCACACATTTCGGTGCACACTTTGCATCAAAAAAACGCTCTGTTTTGCGCAAAATATTGAAAACAAAGGACTGGAAATTTTCTTGCCTTCCAGATCTTTGGTTCTAAGGTAGTTACAGGCAAAATCTTGGAAACATTGGAGTTACGTGTGCACTCCATGCCGCAGTACTATCTTGAAACTGCGATGTCGCCCCCCCGGATTTGCCTCCGGCGGTCAGATTGTCAAAGATCGATGATTATCTTCCAGATAATTTATCTGTATCGATATTATCGGGTGCGAGAGGTGCGAGAGTCAAGCAGAAAGTGGGCGGACTGCCGATGCGGTCCCAAATCGGGAATCTGGCAACTCAACCTTCCCAGCTAGCTGCCTAAACTGGCTGGGTTAGTCCCGGGCGTTCTCGCCTCCCACCCTTCCGCAAAGAACGCGGAAGGATGGGCCACCCCCTTTTTATTGTGATTTGGAGTTGTGCCTGAAATGGGTGGGCCACCTGCCCAAGGTGAACGCCGTAATATGGTCTACCCGCCGCCAGTTCGTATCCAGCTGTGACTCAGGTGTTTACTGGATGAGAAATCTTCGAGGGTTATGGTGGGTTCGACGAATCTGGAAATTGCGACCCGACATCCAAGAGATTAAATGAGCGATTTCGATGTGCGGAGCGGAATCAATCGGCCCACGAAGATGGGGTCGCCTTCGGATTAGTTGGTAGTTCTGGTGGGTCCCGGGACGATTTTTCGCGCTCCGTGCAGTACGCAACCTTAAGAGAAGGCCATGACAGCAAGGTCGATCGACGGTGATGCGCCACGGATGACGAATTAGCCAAAGGAGGATTTATGGACGCACGTTTCAACTATGTCAAAGCAGCTCCTGGAGCATTCAAGGCTATGCTTGGTTTGGGACGGTATCTTCAGGAGTGCGGGCTGGAAGAATCTCTGCTCAACCTGATGCACCTGCGGGCGTCGCAGATCAACGGCTGTGCGTACTGTCTCGACATGCACTGGAAGGACTTGCGGGCGGGCGGAGAAAACGAGCAACGGCTGTATTCCTTGGATGCCTGGCGGGAATCTCCGTTCTATACGGATCGGGAACGTGCCGCCCTGGCGTGGACTGAAGCTCTGACGCTGATCACCAATGGTCACGTGCCTGACGAGGTCTATGAGGAGGTACGTCAACACTTCAATGAGAAAGAATTGTCGGATCTCACTCTGGCTGTGGTCACCATCAATGGCTGGAATCGTTTGAACATTTCCGCAAGGATAGTTCCGGGCGATTACCAACCAGCCAAGCCGCGCCCAGTACAGAAGACGGCGTAAATGTACGTGTGGGACGGACTTCTTACGCTAGGGCGTTCTTAATGAGACTCTCGGGCAATACCGTTTTAATCACAGGCGGGACGAGCGGCATCGGGTTTGAGATCGCAGCTCAACTTCTTGAGCGAGGGAACAGTGTAGTTGTCACGGGACGAGATCAGAGCAGGCTTGAGCAAGTGCAAAGAGGCCTTCCCGGTGTACACACATTTCAAAGCGACGTCAGCGACGCGAAGGCAATTCCTGTTCTCTTCGATGCCGTCATCAAGAAGTTTTCCGCATTGAACGTACTGATTAACAACGCGGGCATCATGCGCAAGATCAATCTTCTTGGGGAGGGGAACGGCCTGGAAGACATCAGTCGTGAGATCGAGACGAATCTCATAGGAACAATACGTATGGTGAAGCAATTTCTACCGCACTTGGAGACCAAGGAGTTCGCCGCGATTGTGAACGTCTCCTCTGGGCTTGCTTTTGTTCCTCTGCCGATCGCGCCCATCTATTGTGCCGCCAAGGCAGGTGTGCACTCCTTCACGCAGTCCCTGCGTGTCCAGCTCAGAAACACGAGGATCATGGTCTTTGAGCTGGCTCCTCCGATGACGCGGACGCCTTTGTTTGCGGGAGATATTCGGGCCGAAGATGTAAAGGACGTCCGAATGATGGATGTATCAAAGATGGTCAGCCAGGCAATTAAGGGGTTAGAAAAGGATCAGCTAGAAATTCGTCCGGGACTGAGCAACATTTTGAAACTGATGAGCCGACTTGCGCCTCAATTCATCTTGAACCGACTTAGCAGGCCTGTCGAGGCCATGTTGGCCCAGTCTTCACAGTCCTAATGATTTGGACGTTTCCCGATGATTCTGACTACCGAAGCTACAGGCAAATGGAATGAAAATGGTCAAGAACCTTTCGGCAAATCGGTCTTCAGCGGGCCTAAGGCACCCCACTTGGTTGGCAGACCGGTGATCCGAAGCAGGATTTTATCGAGAAGGCCGTCCGCCAAGATTCTCGGCAAGGTGGTGAGAAGGTGTGCGTGCTTCCCTACCTGGTATCGAGCCCGGGGACGGCGGGAGGTAAGCGCGTGATGCACGGCCTGGGCGACAACTTCGGGCGGGCTGCCGTTCATCTCCCGAGCGTAGCCGCGGCGGGCGAACTCTCTGAGCATTTCTCCATATTGCTCGGCGCCGCGGGCTGGCAGATTGCCGATGACGGTTTCGATATGCCCGAGGGTCTTCTCTACCGCGGGCGTTTTAATTGCTCCCGGCTCTACGACGCAAACCCTGATGCCGAACGGATGCAGCTCCAGCCGCAGGGTATCGCTGAACATGCCAAATGCACTCTTGCTGGCGTTGATCAAACTACCAAAGGGGATCGCGATGTGCGCGCCCACTGAACTGATGTTGACGATTCGGCCACGTGCTTGGCGGAGGAGGGGAAGGAACGCCTGGGTAACCGCGATCTGGCCAAACACGTTGACATCGAATGCCTGTTGAAGATCGCTCGGCGGAACGTATTCGACCGGCCGCACCATGCCGATCCCCGCCACATTGACCAGCCCATCCAGGCCGCGCCCGCGAAGTTTCGATGTGACCTGTTCGGCGGCCGCGGTGACCGAGGCTCGATCGGTAACGTCCATGATTACAGCCGTGAGGTCTGGGCCGACCTCGGACTGCAATCTGTCGCCATCTTGTGGCTTGCGAACAGTCGCGAAGACCTGCCATCCGGACGGCACCATTCGCGAGATGCATGCGCGTCCGATCCCGCTCGAAGCGCCGGTAACAACAACCGTCTTTTTCTGGATGGCATTCATGAGCTAATCCTCCGGACGTCTTGGAGAGACTCATCCCGGGCCAACTCGATGGGATCAAGATGCACAAGTGCCTGCGGGACGTTGCCTAAATATTGGCTTCGTCGAATATCGACGCCATAGACTCTATGTGTTATCTGAAATGGTACGGCGGAATGCGCGGCGGCGCATGGTGGGATCTTAACGTTCTGGTTACAAAACTTTGAATTGACTGGGTTTGCTCAGAGTTGGCTTTTGCCGGTTCCGACGCTTGCAGCTTTTGCGAAAATATTTGCACCATTCCCAAGGCATAAATTTTTGCTTATAATCGGGCCCTCACGCTAGATGCTCCCCCCGCATCCTAGAAGGGGATCAAAAACATGCATTGGATTCAGGTTTTCATATTAGGTTGGCTTTTCTTCGGGCTCACAACGGTTTCTTTTCTCTTCTGGCTGTGCAAGCGAACTGCCGCCTCGGTCCAAGACGCGATCAAGCCGTCTTCGCTTCCTGCTCAGCGAGCCGAGTTCGGCGGTGCGGAATTGTCCAGCGACCTGCGCTCGGCCTGATTTCGCTGCTTCGCATTTTCCTCTTCACTTGCGGCTTGCGCCGTTCCATTGGCGGGAAGTGTGGAAACGTAGCTCGTTGCGTTTCTGCAGCTTGAGTCAACGCCGCCGTTCGGGAGCAACCATTTCGCGCGGCAATGCTAACATTGAAGATTCCTATTCGTGTTTCTTCCGATGAAGTCTGCGAATCTGATGCAGTATTTCCGCCACTCATTCCGCCTGCTGCGGACTTCGCCTGTATTTTCCACGGTTGTGGTGGTGATGCTCGCGCTGGGCATCGGAGCAAACACGGCGGTGTTCAGCGTCGTGGATGGAGTTTTGCTACGCAAGCTTCCCTACCGCGATCCCGATCGTCTGGTCATGGTGTGGGAAAAGAATCCCGCGCTGGGAGCTGCGATTGGCGAGCGTCTTCCCGCCTCGTACACGAACTTCGCCGAATGGCTGCGCCAGTCGAGTGCCTTCGAGGGCATTGCGGGAATGGAAGACGCCAACCTGAATCGCACCGGCTCCGGCGAGCCGGAGCGGGTCAGCGGCGCTCGACTTTCGCCGAACTTCTTTCAGGTGCTCGGAGTGTCGCCGGCCATCGGCACGACATTTGATTCCGCACCCGGCAACTCTCAGATCGCCATTTTGAGCGACGCATACTGGGAGAGCCATTTCGGAGCCAACCGCAATATTGTTGGCCAGAGCATCACGCTCAATGATGTTCCCTACACCGTTGTTGGCGTGCTTCCCTCGCACTTCTACTTGCCGTCGACGCGAGAAGGCACGGAGCAGCGAAAGCCAGACATCTGGATACCCTACGAGCCCGTTGCGCAACGCACCGCACAGGAATTAAACCGGCTCAAGGTGCAGGTCTATGCGCGGCTGCGCCCTGGCGTCTCGCTCGAGCAGGCCCGCGCCGAAATGGACGTGATCGGCAAGCGGCTTGAAGAGCAGAATCCTACGCTGAACGCCGGATTTGGCGTGAATATCTTTCCAGTGTACGTCGAGGATGTGGGCAAAGAGCTCCGCCGCAATCTTCTCGTCCTGCTATCCGCGGTGGGACTGATTCTGCTGATTGCCTGCGCCAACCTGGCGAATCTGATGCTGACTCGCGCCATGGCTCGGCAGAAGGAACTTGCAGTCCGTAAGGCACTCGGAGCGAGCCGGGCCGATTTGATCGCACAGATGGTGACGGAAAGCCTGGTTCTGAGTTTCATTGGAGGCGTGCTCGGTCTGGCGGTTGCCCAGTGGGGAATCAAGGCCATTCTTGCGCTCAAACCGGCGGATATTCTCCGGCCCGAGCAAATCCACATTGGCATCCCCGTACTGCTCTTTACCACTGCGGCTAGTTTGCTCGCTGGCATGCTGTTTGGGATTTTCCCTGCGCTGTACGTCTCGCGCACCGAGGTCATCACTGTCCTGAAGGAGGGAGCCCAGTCCACCCGGTCTCACCCGCGCACCATGCGCGCCGCTCTTATCGTGGTTGAGGTGAGCCTGGCCTCAGTGCTGTTGATCGGAGCCGGATTCATGATTCGCAGCCTGCTGTTGGTGCTCGACGTGGACCCGGGCTTCCGTCCCGATCACCTGCTGACCATGCATTTCAGCATGCCGCCCGATCGCTACTCGACCAATGAGCAGACAGCTGCATTTTGCCGTCAGGCGTTGGAGCGAATTTCCGCTTTGCCCGGCGTAAAGGCTGCAAGTTTCGCCGATGGCTTGCCGCTGACCCGCATTCGTCTGATGCGATTCACGGTCGAAGGTGAGCCAACTCCCAAGCGCGGCAGCGAGCCGACGGCGGATATGCGCGGCATCAGTTCGCCATCCTACTTCGAGACGCTCGGGATGTCGTTGGTGAGCGGCAGAAACTTCACCGCCGACGAGATCAATCAGAATCTTCCTGTAATTGTGATCAACCAGAAGCTGGCCAGAAAGCTATGGCCGGAGCAGGATGCGATTGGCAAACACATCTGGAGTGTGCCAACGCGGGCAGAAAAAGAGCCGGTACAGTTAAGCGTGATCGGCGTGGTTCGCGATACGCGTCAGACCTCGCTTGAAGATGCCACGCGTCCGGAGATCACGCGGCCGATGCAGGACTACACCTACCTGACGCTTGCGGTTCGCAGCGCCTCGGATCCAACTGCGCTCACGGCCAGCATCAAGCGGCAGATCTGGGCACTCGATAAAGACCTGCCCGTATTCGATGTACTAACGATGCAGGACGTGCTTGACGATAACCTCGGGCAGCGCCGCTTCGATTCGTTTCTCATGAGCATCTTTGGAGGGCTTGCGGTTGTGCTAGCCTGCGTCGGCATCTACGGTGTGCTAGCGACGACGGTGGTGCAGCAGACTCGCGAAATTGGAGTGCGCATGGCTCTCGGCGCGTACGGCGGCGACGTGCTCAAGATGATCATGGGCCAGGGCCTGCGATGGGTGTCGATCGGCTTGCTGATCGGTTTGACCGCGGGATTTCTGTTGACGCGAATGCTTGCGAGCCTACTATTTGGCGTCGGCCCCACGAACCTGTTGACTTACATTGCGGTTTGCGCCGTCATGCTTGCAGTGGCAGCAGTCGCCTGCTACTTGCCGGCAATGCGCGCCATCCGGATCGATCCCATGCGCGCCCTGCGCTACGAATAGTTTGGCGATGGAGGCCCCGGGCGGAGTCGAACCGCCGACCAACGGTTTAGGAAACCGCTGCTCTATCCAACTGAGCTACGGGGCCGATGGATGTCTCACCATTATGCCACGGTGGTCTGCCAAGACAGCCGTAACGGTACTTCAAAATCCCCGCCGTAATGGATCTGCAACGCCTTCCCGCACCCCTTCCAGTGACCTGCATCACTGCTACTTCGGACGATTCGCTGCATGTTGGGTGAAGATGAAGACGCAACCGCAGTGGGCCGAGGTGCAAGGTTTTTGGGCAGTTTCAGGGAGCTATTTCCGCACATTGGGAATGCTAAGAAAGAGCTTCGAATTGCCGATTGCACACTACTTATTTCCGTTCACTTTCATTGTCTTGGTTGTGATGTTCATCGTTTGGCGGCTTCAGCGACGTGAATGGCAGCGAGCCTGCGAAGCCCTGAAGCAAGCGACAGAAGTGAAGACACAGTTGGAGCGCGAGCGCAATCTGGCACAGGAAGAACTCTTTCGGCGTCTCTACGAAGATCGTGAATTGCACAAGGAAAAGTTCCAGTTCCAGGCTCAGCTCGCCGAGTACGAGAAATACTCGACGCTCGCTCAGTTGGCACTGGGCGCAGCGCACGGGATCAACAATCCTCTGCTCGGCATCCTGTCACACCTGGAACTCGAGTTGAAGACCGCCGACGATCCCGACCGCCGTTGGGAAATCGAACAGTGCATCGCCGGCACCAAACGCATTTCCGCAACTCTGCGCGGACTGGTGAATTACGCCCGCCCCGGCCCGCTGGTTTTGAGCAATCTCAGCTTGCATCGCCTGGTTACCGATACGCTCAGTTTTCTCGAAGGCCAGCCGGTCCTCCGCGGCAAACGAGTGCAAAACCAGGTTCCCGAAGACTTGCCCCACATCCTGGTTGATTCCAACCAGCTTTCGCAAGTGCTGATGAATCTACTGATCAACGCGGCCGAAGCGACACCCGATGGCGGACAGATCACGATTTCCGCCAACAAGCTCAGCTTGGCAGACAGCATCGAAATACGAGTCAGCGACACCGGCTACGGTATTCCGCCAGACATCCTGCCGCACGTCTTCGAACCTTTTTTCACCACCAAGCGCGACAAAGGCACCGGCCTTGGCCTCAGCATAAGTCATACGTACGTGCGAAGAAACAAGGGTGAGATTCGAATCGATAGTGTACTGAACCACGGAACCACGGTCACCATAACCCTGCCAATCCGGCAGGAAGAGTCGCATCAAGTCAAAGAACAATTTGAAGTCGTAGCTTGAGGGAACCAATGCCCTATTCCGCCCTGATCATCGATGACGAGGAGCTCACGCTCCATACTATCTCGCGCAGCTTACGGCAGGATGGGTTTGAGGTATTCACCGCCCTCTCTGGCGAGGACGGTTTGAAACTGTTTCAAGACGAGGAGCCCGACCTTGTCTTGCTGGACATCGTCCTTCCAGGCATCGACGGAGTCGAAGTGCTGCGCCAAATCAAACAGGCGAACCCAAATGCCATCGTGATCATGATGAGTGCCTATCATCTTGTGGAACGAGCCGTCGAAGCCATGAAGCTGGGTGCCCTTGATTACCTGGTTAAACCTTTTCCTCTGGACGACCTGATGGCCACCCTGCATCGTGCGACCGAGGTCCTTACTCTACGAGTGCGGGTTCGTGATTCGGTGGAATCGGAAAAGGGACGTTACAACTTTGGACGAGTGATCACTCACAATCCGACCACAATCAAGATGTTGGAGGTGGCTCGTAAGGCCGCCGAAACCGACCACACCACGATTCTGATCCAGGGTGAGAGTGGTACCGGCAAGGGCGTGCTTGCGAGAGCGATTCACTACGCCAGTCCTCGCACTTCGATGCCATTGCTGGAGATCAATTGCGCTGCCCTTCCCGATGCTTTGTTGGAGAGCGAGCTTTTCGGGTATGAGCAAGGAGCCTTCACCGACGCCCGCCGCCGCAAGGAAGGCCTGCTGGAGCGCGCCAGCGGCGGCACCGTGTTTCTGGATGAAATTGCCAACATGTCGGCCAGCGTGCAGGCAAAGATGCTGCGGGTGCTCGAAGAAGGAACGTTCATGCGGCTGGGCGGGACGAGCACGATCAAGGTCAATATCCGATTGATCGCGGCCACCAACGAGAACTTGAAGAACGCGATCAACCAGGGGCGATTTCGGGAAGACCTTTACTACCGCATGAATGTGGTCCAGCTGTACATCCCTCCCCTGCGTGAACGCAATGAGGATATCGTTCCTCTAGCGCTCGAAATCCTGCAGCACCTCAACCGCGAATTGAAGAAGAGTTTTACAGGGTTCACTCCGGCGGCTGCGGAGCTGCTGGAGCAGTATCCCTGGCCGGGCAACATCCGCGAATTGAGAAATGTGATTGAGCGCACTATGATTCTCAGCGCGCAAGGCGAGATCGACACTTCCGATCTTCCGGAAGAGATTCGCGATCAACATCCTGCCAAGAAGACCAATGGAACATTTTCCGCGGAGGACATTTCGCCGACCGGAGATCAGTTCCTCACCCTACGCACGCTGGAAGACAACTACATCGAACAGGTTCTGGCAGCTACCGGCAACAACAAAACCCAGGCAGCCCGCATTCTTGGCATTCATCCGACGTCGTTGCAGCGGCGGCTCAAAGCAATGGCTTTAGACTAGGTTTGGTAAAGACAGGTCAGGAGTGAATTAATTCCGCAACGAATGAGAGGCCCCGGGCTCGTCGCCCCGGGGCCCCAGTTTGTCCCGCACCGCAGTTTACGCTTCTCCAGGAGCGCTTAAGACCAACACCCGTTTTTGTAGCGGGTTCTTGGGCAAAATGTCCAGATAGATTACGGCGTAACGGAAAGCCACGACCGCCGCCGCGATGGTCGCCAGCGTAGCCGCGAACTCTGTCCACTTGGGTACATAATATGTCCCTGAACTGGCCTGCAGTCCGGTGATGGATACGTTCAATCTGTTAGTCATAAAACCCATCACGATTACGGCGCAGGTCCAATACAGATTTTGAGGAGTATTGCGAACTTTCTCCAGATTCAGCAGCACCAGCGGCGCAATCACCAACAACCCGATTTCAAGCCAGAACAAACCCGTTTCTTCTCGCCACATCCATAAATATTGCGTCGCGCCGCGGTTGATCAGATCCACCGCGCGGAATACGCCATAAATCGCCAGCAGCGGCGCAATCACCCGGCTCACGTCACTCAGAATATTCATGTCGACGCGAGCGTTGAGTGAGCGAACGCAGAGGTAAATAGCCATTATCGTCACTGACAATCCAGCCGGGATCGCGGAAAGATAGAACAGGGTAGTGAGGTACGGTGTGTACCAGAGCGGATCCAGTCGGCCCTTGGTGATCAGGTACAGTCCGCCGAGGAACGATTGGTGCATCGACGAGAGCAGTGTGCCAGCCAGTACCAGGGCGATCAGGATGCTGTGGTGCCAGCGCAGATAAAGCTCGCGCACTCGTACCCACGGGATTTTTTCCACCAGCGCCGGTGAGAACTCGAGCGCGAGTACCGTGGTATAGAGAATCACACACCATGACACCTCGAACAGCACCGAACGCCGGTTCCACATCACGATGGGATGCCATATTCTCCATGGAATCCCGAGTTCGTACATCATGCCGATGCACACCGTGCAATATCCCAAGAAGGAGATGAGCACCGATGTGCGCAGGATCGGCCGGTAGCGTTCGAAACCCAAAATGTATACAGACGCCGCGATGGCAAATCCGCCAGCCGATAAGCCGACGCCGCACAGTGTCCCTAAGCCGACCCACAGGCCCCACGGCTGGGGATCGGTAAGGTTGGTAGCGGCTTGGAAGCCGAGCGCAAAACGCGCATACATCGAGTAAAGACCGGCGGCGAAAATCAACGCCACGACGGTGCGCCAGAAACTGATTTTTGGAAATCCTGAGGCAGTCTTTTCTCTGGGAGTCTTTCCTATAGCAGTCATGGTCAGCTCCTTTCCTTTGCAGACTTCTCGCGGGCTTCAGCTAAAGCGACTTCGGCCCGGCGTTGCGTGATCCAATAAAGACCAGAAAGCAAAGCGCCACCGACCAGGATCACGGTAGGTCCATCGCCCAGCGCACTCGCGGTCAATAACGGCAGTGGCTGGTTGGGCGCGGCGACAAAGCCCAATTTCTCGAACGGCACGTCGGAGATGAAAAACACCGATGTTCCGCCCGCTTCTTCGCTGCCGTAAATATGCTTCACGTATTTCGAATCACCGAGGATGCGACGTTGCGCTTCTTCGAGGATTTCATCGCGATTGCCCGCGATGGATGCCTGCACTGGACACGCCTCCACGCACGCCGGTGGCTGACCTTTGGCCAGGCGCGCGGCGCACAGATCGCACTTCTTCACGTAGGGCACCAGCTTGCCCCACTCATAACGGGGCACGCTGAAGGGACACGCCACCAGGCAGTAGCGGCAGCCGATGCACTTCGCCGCGTCATAAGTGACCGGACCGGCCGCGCTCTTCTTGAGCGCGCCTACCAGGCAAGCCGACGCGCAAGCCGGATCCTGACAGTGCATGCACATCCGCCGCACAAACCGATCGCCGCGCTCTTCCACAATGGTGAGAGCGGTGGGTGATAGTTTGGTCTCGGTATTCGCGGGAAATCCGTGGATCTGTTTGCAGGCTTGCTCGCAACTCCGGCATCCGATGCACTTCGTGATGTCGACCAGGATTGCTTCGGTCGTTGCCATGACATTTCTCCTTTCCGTGCCTGAGTCCCGTTACGTCAAGAAGAACTCGTGCACCACTTTCTGCCGCACTTCTGGCGCCAGATGCGGAAGCAAACCACTGATCGGGCCGCCACCATCCTGGGCCAATGCAGGCGTGGGCGATACCATCGCGTTCAGCCGGCTTAGGTTGTTCTGCATCCAGGGGACAACCATCGAACCCTGGATCAGATTTTTCTGATTGACTTTGAGGTCAGGAGATTTCACGATCGCGATCCAGCCGTTCGCGTAAGGATCGTTTGCAACCAGGCTCGGATCGCGCAATGCATCGTCGTTGATCGCCGTGACCACGCCCTCAACGGGAGACAGCAGATCGAAGCTGGTGCCGTTGCTGCTAAGGGTAATGAGTTTCTGTCCCTGACGAACCCACCGGTCCACTCCGCACACGTCAATATGATCGATCTTTCCCATCAGGTTGGTGACGAACTTGTCCACTCCAACCCGCGCATCATCCATGCCCTCTTTCATGACCCACGTGTGTCCGAGATGAAAGCAGTAATCCTGCGGGATCTCGAAGCCGTACTCACGTTTCACAATCGGGGGTTGGGGTTTGGCGACGATCTGGGGCTCCAGCGCCGGTTGAACTTTTGGTTCGATGAAATATCTGACACTGATGATCAGCAGGAACATCAGCAGAACAAACAGGATTGACATAGGCCCTCCTCTCGGGTTCGATCCCGTCACTCGCTTGTCCGGCGCCTCTCTCGCGCCAGACTTGCATGATTACTTAGTGCACGTGACGGGCAAATTCGAGTTGTGGCGAGATTCGTTGCAGGGTATGGACTTGCGGGAAGGATTTTGTGGGGGGCGCCATTCAAGCCACTGCATTTTGCAGTTGACCAAATCAATTCGCATCAGTGGTACTACGCCAGATTTGACATCACACGGAGCATCCATCTATTGGTGTGCTTTTCAATAGCCCCGCTCATGATCTAGCGCGCCTCGGCGTTGAAGCCACTGCCAGTTGTTTTGTTCAGTGGATTCTCGTCGGCGTTGCCGTGGGTTTGCTATACAAACCCGTCCTCGGCTGAGCCGCAAAACATGGCTGTCGCGGTCACGCTGTCCGCTACAGAAGTCGAAGCGCGTGCATTGCGAGCGCAAATGTGCTAAACAGTCGCAATCGGAGCATGCGATGAATCCGAGAGTCGTTGGCATTACCGGACCGCTTAAGGGGACTAATTTCGCTCTGCCGGGCGAAGAGCTGTCGATCGGGCGAGAGCCGTCTAACCATCTTTGGGTGCCAGATCCTGCCTTATCAAGACGGCACTGCGTCATTACAGGGAGAAACAATCAGTTCGTGATCCGAGACCTCGGCAGCCGAAATGGTACACGGGTGAATGGCGTGCCCGTCGAGCAGATCGAGTTGCATCATCAGGATTACATCAGTCTAGGCGACTCGATGCTGGTTTTCCTGCTGCACGATGATGCAGTGATGGCGGAGAGAAATCCCGTCCAACTAGAGGACGCGACAAGGGACACAGCCGATCCATCGGGCGCACTTTCGCAGCTTCGTTCTGAAGATGCGCTGTACCTGCATCCCCAAAAAGTCGCTGCCTTGCCACAAACCGAACGATTGGCACGGGACCTGAATGTTCTACTCAAGATTGCTACCGGGATTGGAGGCATTCGCGATCGGGAAGGGCTGCTCTGGCAGCTGTTGGGCATGATCCTCGAAGCCGTGCCAGCAGAGCGCGGTGCCATCCTGCTCCTGGACAGCGTCGGAGAGATAGGCGCGAGCGTCGGTTGGGACCGTGTGCGGGGGCCGGGAACCCCGGTGCAAGTCAGCAGGACTTTGCTGAACCGGGTGGTGCAAGAACGTGTCGGCCTTCGGGCAGACGACACTTCCAAGCAGGGGTCGCTCAGTAGCGATGCGAGTCTGGGCGAATTCGGGGTAAAGTCGGTGCTTTGTGTACCGTTGCATGTCTCGGAGAAGACTATCGGCGTAATTTATCTCGACACCTCAAGCGGGTCGGAGCATTTCGATGAAGAGCATCTGCATCTGATCACTGCAGTTGCTGGCATTGCAAGCCTGGCGTTAGACGCGGTTCAGCATCTGGAATGGCTGCGAGAAGAAAATCGGCAACTGCAAGCAGAAGTCAATCTGAACCACGAGATGGTGGGCGAAAGCCCGAGCATGCGCGCGGTCTATGAATTAGTCCGCCGTGTCGCCGCTACCGATTCGACGGTCTTGATCCAAGGCGAGAGCGGCACCGGGAAAGAACTTGTAGCCCGGGCAATCCACGCCTCTAGTTTGCGATCCGATGGGCCGTTCGTTGCGATCAACTGTGCTGCCATAACGGAAACACTGCTAGAAAGCGAACTGTTTGGCCATGAGAAGGGTGCTTTTACGGGGGCTACGTCGCAGAAAAAGGGAAAGCTGGAACTAGCCAACGGAGGGACTTTGTTCTTGGATGAGATCGGCGAGTTTGCTCCATCGCTTCAGGCTAAGCTGTTGCGTGTTCTGCAGGAGCGAGAGTTTGAGCGCGTGGGCGGGACACGTCCGCTGAAGGTAGACATTCGCGTGATCGCAGCATCTAACCGCGCCCTGCTGCAAGCCGTGGAGGAGGGAACATTTCGCCGGGATCTATATCATCGCCTCAATGTAGTTGCCGTCACCATTCCTCCGTTGCGCGACCGAGTTGAAGATATTCCGCGGCTCGCTGACCATCTCATCGCTAAAGCCAGCCGCAAGTGCCGACTCCGCCCCAAGCCCATCTCGCCAGAGGCACGTGCTTGTCTCATGAGTTACGGTTGGCCCGGAAATGTCCGCGAACTGGAGCATGCGATTGAGCGAGCGATGGTGCTGGGGGCGGCCGAATCCATTTTGCCTGAGGACTTTCCGGAGGAAATATTCCAGGCCAGCACCTCTGCTCCGGCTTCGACGTCTAAATACCAGAGCGCTATCAAGGAACAAAAGAAACAGCTCATACAGAAGGCGCTGCAGCAGGCGAATGGAAATTACATCGAAGCCGCGAAGACGCTTGGCCTGCATCCGAACTCCTTACTGCGACTCATCCGTAATTTGGATCTGAAGGCAACCAGCGCTGAAGCGCAACACCGCCCAGGTGATCAGTAGCCTACTTCATCGGCATCGCGCGTTCTCTGCAGATAGAAGAGGAACACCTATGAGCGATATGGGAAGCGTCTCTCGCGGGGATGAAAAGAAAAAGGGCACACAGGGTGTGCCCTATATTGTCTCGGGTTCGATTACAACTGGTCCTAACGCAGCTCTGCCAGAACCATTACCTTTTCAGCAGTGCCATTCCGTGCCAACTCTGCCTCCGCTTCTCGGCGACTCTTGGGGAGTTGGTACCCTGCCTCATTTCCAGCCGTCCAAATCTCGGAAAGGAAATACTGATCGCCATACCGGTGGAAAACAAGCTCGGTCTCGACAGGTTTCAGCGAGATGCACGAGTTCGCCAGGAAAATACTCGCGCTCTGACCCTCGGCGCTGATCGATAACGCGTGGTCGATCCCGTCCAAGGCTCGAATCGTGTATTCACCTTTGGGCATCGTTCTCCCCGCAACGAGAAACTCGAAGGGAACATCTGCCTTCAACTTGGCGGTCTGAGCGTAAGCAGATACAGTGGCCAGCAGCACGCCCAAGCCGATCAGCGCAAACAGTTGCTTTTTCATAAATCCTCCTCATGTTGCGGACGGTCGAAGCGCAAGCCGGGCTTTGCTGCCTGCCGTTTTCGATTGTTCAACGGCTTGAAACCGCCAGCACTTTTCTCGATTGCAGGTTGCGTGCCAGAAGGCATACGGGTCGCAAAAATGCTCTCCAGTGACCGTAATTCGCTGACGCTGCTAGTACTTCAGCCGGAAGATGCTGGTAAGTGGATTATCAGAATGAGGCTTCAGCTACAGTTCCTTCTAGCCGAACGGTTAATGGCGTCATCCTATCGGTTAGTCAGAAGAGTTGCGCCTCCTCTGAACCGTACTGAACACGCAGCGCAAGGCTCAACGTACTTCGGTCGGGCAGATAGCTCGATGCCCGAGATCTTGCCTCATAAAATTACACGCGAGATGCTCGATGATTTTTCAGCCACTACAATGCGACGATAGAAGCAGAAGGACAATGCAACTTTACCTCTGTTCGTGGACGTCAGATGAATTCGCCGGTTGCGATGTCACTCCTTGCGTCATGAATTTCGTGAAATCTGAATTTGCAAGCCGCGATGGATGCACCTCGCCGCCTACTCCAAAGAATCGACAAAAGCTCATGATCAGCGGACGCCAGCGCAGCGGATCGATATGGGGACGTGGGCCGTCGCCCACCAAGAGCTCTTCGTCGACGTGCAACTTCACGATATGCACCTCGAACATGTTGGCGCTCACGTTCTTGCCGAAGGGACGGAAATCGTGCACGACGCCCTCCATTTGTACGGGACACTCGCCTACCCGCGGTGGCGCCACCGACTCCGACTCGACCGCAGTAAATCCGGCGATGCCGAATTTGTCTCGTTCATAGCGATAACCCCACTGACGTTTCTTCTCCGGCACGGGATTCTTGGCGGTCGTGAGCGCCAGCTGATCAACATGCGTGACCAGATCTTCCGAGGGCAGATTGATTACACATTCGCGCGTGCGGATAAGGTTGTCAGAGGTTTGTCCCATCTGGCCCAGGCCGAGCATGCAGCTCCAGCCCAACCACCATGCCGACGACATCGGCGCCAAGTTCGGCGAGCTGTCTGGGTTCAACGAGCTTATGAGCGCTACGGGAGTTCCGAAGTAGAGGATAGTAGGTTCGATCGTCTTGTGCATAGACACACGATAAGTGGAGTCGTGCGTCTCACGCTATCCGTACCTTGCGGTCAAACTGTTCTGTCTACGATTGCGATTGATTCTGAGGGTCCGACTCATCGCTGACGGAATTGCCTCGCGATCAAAACTTTATCGAGCAGGAATTAGTCCGCTTTCCCTGAAGACCACCAATGCTGGAACTTTTTCCGCAATTCGGACTTGAAAAGTTTACCGGTCGAGGTATGGGGCAATGCGGGAACAAAGATGAACTCATCTGGCAGCTGCCACTTGGCGAACTTGCAAGCCAAAAACGACCGCAGTTCCTCGGCGGTGACCAGGCAACCTTCTTTAAGTACGACCGCCGCGAGCGGTCTCTCCTGCCACTTGGGATGAGGGGCCGCAACCACCGCCGCCTCTTTCACCGCGGGGTGGGCCACAAGAGCATTCTCCACATCAACCGAGCTGATCCATTCCCCTCCGGATTTAATCAGGTCTTTTGTGCGGTCGGTGATTTTCATGTAGCCGTCGGCGTCGATGGTGACCACGTCGCCAGTGCGGAACCATCCGTCGCTCGTCCAGCGGCTGCATTCCTCGGGCAAGTTGTAATAGCTGGCAGCGACGAAGGGACCGCGGATTTCGAGTTCACCCGGAGTTTCTCCGTCCCATGGCACCTCGCCGTGATCTCCCACAGCCCGGATTTCGACAAACGGAGAAGGTAGGCCTTGCTTGGCGCGGAGCTCGAATTGCCGGTCTGCAGGCCAGTTCTCCATCTCTGGTTTGAGGGTGCAAACGGTTGCAATCGGCGTAGTCTCGGTCATCCCCCAAGGCTGAATTACTCGCACTCCAAATTTTTCGAAGCCACGGAACAGGCGTTCCGGAGCCGCCGACCCTGCGACCGCGATCCTCATGCCGGGAGTGAGTTTCCAGCGCCCGGGTTCGCGTTCCAGGGTTTCGAGAACGGCGAGCCAGACCGTGGGCACAGCTCCAGTGAAGGTCACATGTTCGGCAGACAAGAGATCCAACAACCTTTCCGGCTGGAGATTGGGCCCAGGCAACACCAGTCGGCTGCCATTCATGACCGCGGCGTGGGGCAATCCCCAGGCATTGGCATGAAACATGGACATCGCCGGCAAAACGCAATCGTGTCGGGACAAGGAAAAATTGTCCGGCAACGAAATGGAATAAGAATGAAGGATGATCGCCCGATGAGAATAGGCCACACCCTTAGGTTTTCCCGTCGTGCCTGATGTGTAACACATGGCGGCGGCATCGTCCTCGTCCAGATCCGGATAAATCGTCGCACTGCGGTTATCGCGCAATAAGGCTTCGTAGTTCTCCGAGGCTGCGAGCAGGGCCTCGCCGCAGAAGGGGACCACAAAGACGCGCTCGAACTTCACTTTCTCTTTGTACTTTTCAAAAAGGTGCAAGAGCACGTCGTCCACAATCAGGAAGCGGTCTTCGGCGTGGTTTACGATGTACGCCAGTTCGTCGGGATGAAGCCGAAGGTTCAGGGTGTGCAGCACGCCACCTGCACAGGGTACGCCGAAGTAGGCTTCGAGGTGGGCATTGTGGTTCCACATCAGGCTCGCCACCCGGTCGCCACGCTTAAGACCCGCCGCTTGGAGAACTGCGGCAAGCGACCTTGCGCGCTGGGACATTTCGCCGTACGTATAACGGTGAATCGAGTTGTCGGGGCGGCTGGAGACAATTTCTACGTTGGGGAAAAGCCTTTCCGCCCGCTCCAGGAGCGGCCTTAACGTGAGAGGAAACTGCATCATTGTTCCCTTCATGCGATGGCTCCTTTCGGGGTCGGCTCGTGCCGCTAAGGCAGGAGGATTCTACTCCGAATGGAACGCTGGCGGACAAGAATACGAGCTAGATTTCGTATCCCGGCAAGGCGAAGCATACCTGCGCGAAACCTCCTGCCAGCTCAACCTTCGTGCCGACGCTAGGCTTCTGAATGGTTCTTACTGCCTTTTCCTCAGTGCCACGTAAATGCCTTCCTTTGGTCGGAGGGTGAAGCTCGGCACAGGCACCACCGATTTTCCCTCCACTTTGCTCAACTGAAACCGCGCCGCGATCGTCGCGAGCAGGAGCACTGCTTCCATCATCGCGAACGACGAGCCGATGCATTGTCTTGGACCACCACCGAAGGGGAAATATGCGAACCGCGGCAGTTTCTGTAAGGTGTCATTAGTCCACCGGTCCGGATCAAACTTTTCCGGATCCGGAAAGAACCTGGCATCATGATGCATGATCCACTGGCTCATCACAATGTTCGCGCTCGCGGGAATGCGGTATCCGCCGAGTTCAAAGTCACGGATCGCTGTGCGGGCAACGCTCCAAGCCGGTGGATAGAGCCGCATGGATTCCTTGATTACTCTTTCCGTATACGTCAGCGACGACAAATCAGAAATGGTGGGTATGCGCCCTTCGAGGACAAGGTCTAACTCTTGATGAAGTTTGTGCTCGACCTGTTGATTCTGACTCAGCAGGTACCATGTCCAGGATAGCGTCAGCGCGGTTGTTTCGTGGCCGGCGAGAAGAAACGTCATCACCTCGTCGCGAAGTTGCTGGTCATCCATGCGGCTGCCGTCTTCATCCCGGGCTTCCATTAACACAGAAAGCAGATCTCCAGAATCTCTTCGATTCCTCCGGTGCAGATCGATAATTCTGTTCACGGTGTCATTCAACTTGCGTACAGCACGGCGAAACTCGAACATCTGGGGCGTTGGTAGCCGACGAAGGAACGGCGGAAGAATCAGTCGGGCGCCGGTACTGTGTCGCATCATGACATTCAAGGATCGAGAGATCTCTTCTGTTTCTTCGGCCTCCACATCGAACAAGGCGCGAACAACAATACTCAGCGTCAATCTCATCATCTCCTGATGAACGTCGATAATTGTGCCGTCTTGCCAATGCAATAGCATCTGCTCTGCATAGTTGGTCATAACGCTAGGGTACGAGGCGATTCGGTCGCGATGAAAGGCCGGCTGGGCGAGCCTCCGCTGCCTCTTCCAGTTCTCGCCCTCGCTGGTAAGCAGGCCATCCCCAAAGAACCAGCGGCTGTTTCGGATGACCCGGTCCTTCTGGAAATTCTGGTGATTGCGAACCAGAACGAATTCGATCAGGTCCGGATGGTTCAGGAAATAAACATGGATCCATCCGGCGCGGTAGTAGAAGATGTCGCCGTATTCTCGAGCCCAGCGACCGTACACCGCTAGAGGGTCGGGACTCGCCAACGGCATATTGCCGATCAGGAAGTGCGGTTTAGGGCCGGGAGGACGGTGGGGCATATATAAAGGAGGTCGAATATTCCCAGAGCATAGTCTAACGCTGGTGCCGCCGTAGGCTTCTTTGAGCGCGGGGGCGGTCAGCGACTCCTCCGAGAATGGGACTATGGAATTAAGCCGGTTCTACTTGACGAACTCCCCTTCCCCGCCATGTTCCCACGGGTTATAGGTTAGGCAGAAGCGGACCCGGTCGGAGATCGGCGGATGATCGTAAAACAGGAAAACATTCATCGGGTTTGGATCGGGATCGGCCAGATCCACTTCGCCCAAGACCTGGAACGCTTGCGCCGCCACTTGCGCCGAGTCGGGCGTGAGTCCGTGCGTGACCTCCAGTCCAAACTGATCGGCCTGATGCTCCAAGTATCTGCTGAAGGCGCTCGCGACCGGATTCGTCACGAAGAGCAATAATGACAGCAAGAACAACAGAGCGGGCAACGACGCCCAATCGTCTAAGCCACGAACTCCCCAAGCCGTGCCCCATCGCGTTAACACCCATCCAATCAGGCGATGGACCAGATAGAAGAAAAGCAGCAGCAGTGCGGCAAAGAAGGCTAGCCCCTTGGGAATGTGCTGCAACACATAGTGGCCGGTTTCATGCCCGGCCACAAAGACAATCTGGCGGTTATTCATCTTGGCTATGGTGGTGTCATATACCACCATTCGTTTGGAGGCGCCGATGCCTGTGACGTATGCGTTCAAGCCAGTAGTTTTTTCGCCGGCGCCCATCCAGTACATGCGCTCCGGAGGAATGTTCTCGCCGGCTCGTTGCACCATTTGTTCCAGACTGGCCGTCAGTGCAGGATTCTTCTGCCGCAACGGGTCGAACTTGTGAAACATCGGGTCGATCACCCAAGGCTCGAGGAAAAAGAGAAACACGCCGATGGGTGCAGCCATCAGCCAGAAATAAAACCACGCGCGGCGTGGGCTGCGGCGAATCACTATGTAGAGCAGCCAGATCAGGATGGTCCCGATCACCAGTGCAATCACTTCCGCCTTGATCCAATCCCAACTCCACGAGCCCCATCTCTGTACCGAGATCCCATAGCGTTTCTCGACCACTTCACCGTAGATGTCCAAAGGCAGGGTGAAAATAGCTATGGTCAGCAGCAGCAACGGCGAGAACACAAGGCTCTGTACAAAACGCCTGGAACTGGAGCGCTCGGCCCAGTCGCGATATTTTGCTGCCAGTCTCCAGCGCAAGATCAGCCACAGGACCACCAGAGCATAAACAAAACCGATCAGGGCCAAATGAAAACGGATGCGGCTGCGGTCATGGGCTTTCTCATATAGGTCAGACGGGAGCGTGTAAGCGGTGATTCTTTTCTCGGATGTTGTCGATCCCGTATCAGTTGTGCCGCGCGCCGTCGGAGGTTGGGGAACTGTAGACCCCGGCGGCTGATCCTGGCCGAGCAGCCATGGCGACAGACAAACGGTAAGAGTGCCGACTAACACTGCAAACCGGAATCTGTTCATGCTCGGCTCCTTAGGGTGAATCCGACAAGTCTGCTCTTGTGCAGATATTTCGTCAATTACGGAGTTCACCAGACTACCGTATCGCCCTTGATCAAAGCGGAAGCATCAAGATCCCAACGCTTCCGCACAACGCAGTCGCTGTACCTTGGCGGTTGCGAGATGACGAGAAAGCGAGCTGATTCTTCGGATTGATTGCTGATTCGCTGCCGCACCATCGGCAGAATGGGCAGTCCTTCTCCCGCCGGCAACCGAATCTCCAGATGCTCAACCTGCATTGTCACTCGGCCGGAGAGCACGAAAAAACACTGTTGCGCGGACCGATGCAAGTGGAGCATTTCGGGCCTGGCGGGCGGCATTGTCCCTCGATGACACTCGGCGCAGCGTCCTTAACGAGGGGCCACCCGCCACAATCCGGGCCCCACGAATAGTGCTCCGCGGTGGCACGGCTAATCGATATCTTTTTCATTAGTCTGCTTCCTAATAATGTCGACATCCTAGCCGGTCAGCTGATTTACAGCGAGAACGCTATGGCCGATTCAGTCGGTAGCACTGATGTCCCAGCCGGATGACTCGCGTACAAGGATCTCGAAGTCCTCACGCCGGGTGCGACTTTGGGGCGCCTGTGCGAAAGCGTTGCATGAGACCGGACTATTGATTGCGCCCGCTGTTCTTCGCGTCTTTTATGAGGACGAGGTCGGTGGGTGAATCCCCGCGTACTAAGGCAAGCTTCTTACCATCGGGCGACCATTGGTAGGAAAAAATCTTCAGCGATGTGAAATTGGTGACTTGCCGTCCCGCCCCGCCATCCAACGGCTGCAAGTAAAGATTATCCACACCCTTTTCACGAATCGGATACACAAATCCTTTTCCGTCGGGGCTGAAGCGCAGCGCACCGACGTGGCGCGGATCGTAATCGAAGTTTCTTATCATTTGCCCGGACTCCAGAGAGAACAAGGCGATATTCGGCCTGCGCACTTTGAAATCGTAAGTTCCCAGCACCGCAGTCTTGCCGTCGCGGGTTACGTCAAAGCCAGCGCGCCCTTCTGCTGCCGGGCTCACCCAAGGCTCCGCTTTCCCACTGCTGAAAGGCACTTTCATGTAGGCGCGCTTAGTCTCGTCTATGTAGAAGACCCATTTCCCATCGGGAGAGCAGGCACCCTCGTCGTCAAACTTCCCGGTCGTAAGCTGTCGCAGTCCGGTGCCGTCCGCGGCGCTGACCCAGAGATTACGCGAGCCAGTCTTGACGATCGCTCTGGTGAAGACCACCGAACCGTCAGGACAGCCACGGGGGTTTTGCGCAGTTGTGTCCTTTTCCCCAGGCAGCGAAGTGCCCGACCCATCCAGACCCATCACTTTGATTGTGGAATCCTGTTCGGCCAAAATCTTGCCGTCGCTACTCCATGAGACCGTCCACAGCACTTCGCCCGAACTCAGCTGTTTTGCATCCGAGTAATCCGGCTTTTCACCACTGCTCACGTAAACGTCACGTGTCGTCTGCCGCATGACGCTGGCGATGGTTGAGCCATCGGATGAAACACTCAAGCTGGAATAATCGTTTGTGTCCGCCGTAACCTGACGGAACTGAAGCTGCGGATAACTGACGATGCCAATTTGTCGCTGACGAAAGAAAGTGTCCGGGCCGAGGAAGATCATGGCCAGTCCGTTCTGCCGCGGTAGCCATGCCTGGTTGTCGATCACCATGTCCTTCGATTGGTAGACGGTTTTCGAATTGCCGTTCGCGGGATCGATCGTTTCCACCGAGGTAATATCGCCTTCCGACTGGGGATACGTCAGAGCAGCAATCACCGTCCCATCGGGCGACCAAACCGGCGCAAACAGCGGAACGGTCATCGAGCCGCTCATCGTGGTTTTCTCACCGCTGCCATCTGCGTTCGCCATCACGACAAAATACTTGCCCGGCTCCGGGTCATTGGCGCGCAAGAATACGAAGCGTTGCCCATCGGGAGAAAAACTGGGGGTGGAATCAATATCCTTCAAAAGGACTTGCGGATTTCCGCCTAGCACCGGGGTGCGGTAAAGATCGTAATCTTGCGACTCCGGGCCGCTGGCCAATTCCGAGTGCGTGAAGTAGATGTAGCTTCCGTCAGGAGAAAAACACGTCGCTTCGTAGTGCACGTGCTCCGGCTTGACGATTTGTACGTTGCTCTCCGTTGCCATATGCCGCAGCCATAGGGATTCGTTCCCTTCTTCATTGAGGACGTACGCCAGATATTTGCCGTCGGGCGAGATGGCGCCGAGGCGTGCATTGTGGGTGCCGCTGACCCTCGAAATCTTGATGCTCTGAAACGGCACGCTGCGGTTGGAGAAGAAGAGCGAGTAGATTCCGAATGCAGCGGCCGCAATTAACAACACAGCCACCGCCATAATTACGCCGAGACCCGCCTTGTGTTCGCGCGCCGCCGTTGCCAGCGACGAACTGCCCGAGGGCGACGTGGCGGTCGCATGCGCACCTTCCCTTCCCCCTCCGGTTGCTGCCGAACTCGTTTGCGCGCTCTCGCTCCCCGAGGACGCCACCGAGCGTCCCGATTCCGTATCCCGCTTGAGGCGTTTCAGATCGCTGCGCACTTCGGCGGCCGACTGATAGCGCAATTCGCGGTCTTTCTCCAGCAGCTTATTAATAAGGTCTTCAAGCTTCGCCGGCAATTGCGGGTTCAAACGCACTGGCGGCACTGGATCCCGGTTTAGAATGGCGTCGAAGATAATCGCCGACGTCTCTCCCTGGAACGGCACCCGCCCCGTCGCCATTTCATACAGAACTGCCCCAAAGGAAAACAAATCCGTGCGCGGGTCGAGTTCCTTGCCCTTGGCCTGCTCCGGGCTCATGTATGCCACGGTCCCCACTGCCGTACCCGGGCTGGTCAGCAATTCCAGAGCGGGTCCCGCGGTCGCGGCAGTCATTCCCTCGGCGGCGTTCTCGGACGACGACTTTACTTTCGCCAGCCCGAAGTCGAGGATCTTGGCGTGCCCGCGTTTGGTCACGAAAATGTTGGCCGGCTTGATGTCCCGGTGCACGATTCCTTCGGCGTGGGCCGCATCCAGCGCGTCCGCCATTTCGATCGCGAGCGGCAGAATACTTTCGAGATCCATCGCGCGGCCAGCTATCCGGTGTTTCAGGGTCACGCCGTCGAGGAACTCCATGGCGATGAAGGCATGGCCGTCATGCTCGCCGATGTCATAAATGGTGCAAATGTTGGGATGGTTCAGCGCGGACGCCGCTTGAGCCTCACGTTGGAAGCGGGCCAGGGCTTGAGCGTCCTGCGCAACTTCATCGGGCAGAAACTTCAAAGCCACAAAACGGTGGAGGCGGGTGTCTTCGGCCTTGTAGACCACACCCATGCCGCCGCCGCCAAGCTTTTCGACAACGCGGTAATGCGAGATTATCTGGTCGATCATCCAGAAAGGAACGTCGCTCTCGGAACGCTCCATCTTAACGGCGGGGCATGCGCTAGTCAACGAATGAAGGCTCTGGCAGTAGAGAGACCGCCGAATGGCCTTCGCCCTGATATCATGCTCGTCCAAACGGAGCCACCATGCGCAGGATTATTTTCTCGCTCTTTCTTCTGGCGCTATCGACCACCATCGCGTCAGCGCAGCAGTTCGATCTAGTGCTCGAAGGGGGACGCGTTATGGATCCCGAGACCGGACTGGACGCGATACGCAACGTTGGCGTCCGCGACGGAAAGATTGTCAGCATCTCACCCCAGGCCTTGAAGGGTCGGCGGGTGCTTCATGCGAGCGGAATGGTAGTTGCTCCGGGTTTCATTGATCTGCACCAGCACAGCCAGGACCTCGATAGTCAACGCGTCAAGGCACTTGACGGTGTAACCACGGCGCTTGAAATGGAAATCGGTGTTCCCGATGTCGCCGTGTTTCTGAAAGCCAAAGAAGGCCACTCGCTAATTCACTATGGCACAGCGGCCAGTCACGTCGCGGCACGGGCGCAGGCGTTCGGCGAGCCGCTACCGGCTGAGGTCATCACAACCCACGCTGGTATTCCTGAGATCTTGCCTAAGAGCGGGCCCGCGACCGATCAGGCGGCCACACCGGAACAAATCGCGGAGATCCTGCGGCGGCTGCGATCTGAGCTTGACGCCGGTGGCTTGGCAATTGGGATGGGGATTCAATACACACCCGGAGCTACTCGGCTGGAGGTAATTGACATGTTCCGTCTGGCTGCCGAGCGGAGGGTTCCAGTCTACACTCACATACGCAGCGCGGGGCGCGTGGAGCCGGGATCGAGTATTGAAGCGGTCAGCGAAGTAATTGGAGCGCGTCGATCACCGGCGCTCCACTGCACATCGTACACATCAATAGCAGTTGCCTGCGTGACTCGCTGGAGTGTCTCTCCATGATCGAAGGAGCGCGCGCGCGCGGCCTCGATGTGACGACCGAGGCGTATCCCTATATCGCGGGAATGACTGCAGTGAACTCAGCGCTATTCAATCCTGGCTGGCGGGAAAAGCTGGGCATCGGCTATGGCGACCTCGTACTTCCGGATACCGGTGAACATCTCACCAGGGAGCGTTTTGACGAACTCCATGCATCCAGCACGACGCACTGGGTGCTGATTTTCGCCAATACGCAGGAGATGGTGGACAAAGTGATCCCCCACCCCCTGGTGATGATTGCCAGCGATGGCGCCGAAGGGCATCCCCGGAATGCCGGAACTTACTCGCGCGTGTTGGAGCAATACGTCCGCGAAAAGGGGACCATCACACTTATGGATGCTCTGCGAAAAATGAGTCTCATGCCGGCTCAAATGCTGGAGCGGTCCACTCCCGCCGCGAGACATAAAGGAAGACTGCAGGCAGGAGCCGACGCCGACGTTGTTGTATTCGATGCACGCACAATCAGCGACCGCGCCACCTTCGAAAAGCCTATGGAGCCGAGTGTCGGAGTGCGCTATTTGCTGGTCGGAGGAACCGTAGTTGTTGACGAAGGTAAGATTGTGGCAGATGTGTTCCCCGGCCGTGCGCTGCTTGGGCCTGGAAGGCAATCAGCATCACACGATTAGATTCCGGCTGCGCTTCGCTTTACCCACGGCCTCCGAGACCTCACTCCTATGTTGTCGCAACCTGTTAGACTTCCCCGCATGTCCACGTTCTTCCTCGTACACGGCGCATGGCAGTCGACCGGTACATGGGACCTTCTAGTCCCTTTGTTGCAAAAGCACGGCCATCAGGTAATAACACCGGTTCTCAGTGGGCTTGGAACGGATCAAGGACGTCTATCTCATGACATTTCGCTACGGCAACATATAGCGGAAGTTTCTCTGCAACTGTCACGGTTTTCCGACCAAGTGATTCTTGTGGGTCACAGTTACGCAGGCATGATCATCAGCGGTGTGACAGAGACAAATCCTATGCAAGTGGAAAGATTGGTGTTCCTGGATGCCTTCATTCCGGAAGATGGGCAAAGCGTACTGGATTTGCTTCCACCTCAGATTGGCAGCCATTTTCGCGACATCGCGCGCGAGCACGGAGATGGCTGGCGGTTGCCGGGAGGGGAGGCCCAACTTGATCTATGGGGTTTGAAGCCAGGCGAAGCGCGCGATTTCGTGCGCGCGAGACTCTGTGATTTCAGTTTACGTTGCTTCGAGGAGCCGCTTCGTCTTCCCGCCAATCACAAGGCTAGCGCTCCGGCTACCTTCGTCGCCGGCGTTGCCGAAGGATATCCGGCGAGGCCGTTCTTCCAGCCGTTTGCCGAAAAAGCTCGCGCTTCCGGCTGGGAGGTTACTGAGCTGAAAACTGGCCACGACTGCCACGTCGAACGTCCCGATGAGGTTGCGGACATTTTGCTATCGGCGGGGCGGCCACAATGAAGCACAGGTTACTTCAGCCCCCGGTTCTGGATAAGGTTCGTGATCGCTCCGGAACCTCCGAAAGAACTTCCTGATATCTGCTGCCAACGCTTCCGGCTCCTCCATCGCCGCGAAGTGTCCCCCGCTCGCGAATTCGGTCCAGTGCTGAACGTTGTAGCCACGCTCGATCCACGACCGAGGTGGAAACGGCGCCTCTTTCGGAAGGTGCCCGATGCCGCAAGGCACTTCGATCCGCTCACGCGGCGCGAGATGAAGCGGGGTCGTCCTCGTTTCGAAGTACAAATGGCACGACGAGCGAATGGTTTCGGTCATCCAGTAAAGCGTGACATTTGCCAGCAACTCATCCCAGGTGAACCGTTTTTCAAGGTCGCCGTCGCAGTCGGCCCAGTCTCTGAATTTTTCGAGAATCCAAGCAGCCAGAGCGGCGGGAGAGTCGTTCAGACCGTACGCAACGGTTTGCGGCGTGCGAGACTGAATGTGGTCGTATGCCCCAGATTCTCCTAGCCACCGGTCCGCGTCCGCGAGAAACTGCTGCTCTTCTCGACTTAGGACTTCTTCGGGTTGCAGGCTAGGTCGGTAGGACCCTGGACTGTAATTCAAGTGCAACCCGATGATGCGCGCGGCATGACGACGTCCCAGCTGACTGGTTACTTCGGCTCCAAAGTCGCCCCCGTGACAGGCGAAACGTTTGTATCCAAGTTCCGTCATCAACTCGGCAAAAAGATCCGCCATTCGGGCGGTGTTCATCCCAGGTTCTGTCGGCCGGCTGGAGAATCCAAAACCCGGGAGAGACGGCACGACTACGTCAAACGAATCGGAGGCTTGCCCACCGTGCGCCGCCGGATCGGTAAGCCGGGGAATCAGCTTCCGCATTTCAAGAAACGATCCGGGCCAGCCATGGAGCAAGAGGATCGGAATTGGGGCTGGCCCTCGTCCTCGCTCGTGAACAAAATGGATGGACTGCTTGCCCACGGTGTATCGCAAGTGATGCAAGGATGCCACCCGCTTGATTTCTGCTTTCCAGTCGAACTCATCGCGCCAGTAGCGGCAAATGCGTTTCAGATATGCGAGATCGAATCCGTACTCCCATCCTGAGCCGGGGATTGTGTCGGGCCAACGCGTGCGCGCGAGGCGTTCACGCAGATCCTGAACGGCAGTTTCGGAATAGGGCAGTTGGAAAGTCCGGATTGACATGGAGATTCGCTCCGTAATGTAACCTGTATATAATGCCATACTGGTTACAATATAATTGCGTTCTGGTAACTTGTCAACGTCGACAAACGAGTTACAATTTTGAAATGGATTACGAATTCCTGGGTGGCAATCTGGCGCTAGATTTCACTAACACCGTGCACAGCCATGGCATGGCTGATCCCGGTGACGATCTCAAGACCGTCGCCGATCTAGTGGCATGGGCGACCCAGGCCGGACTACTTCGGGAGGCGGACATCCGGCAACTGCGGAGCGTTCTCGCTAACGAGACGCGATTCCGGCGTGCCTTAGAGCTGCGCGAGTTGCTCTACGAAATCTTCAGCCGCGCAGCAAAGGGAAAGAAGCCTCAACCGGATGCCCTCCAGGAATTTCAGAGCATCTACCAGAATGCGATCCGGCACGCCGAATTTCACCGGGTGGCCAATCACTATCGGCTAACGTGGCCGGCGACGACCCCTCCCTTGGATCGCGTCTTCGAGGAGATCGTTCGTTCGGCCGCGAACCTTCTAACGTCAGACGCTTTGACAGGCGTCCGGCAATGCTCGGGAGAGGCCTGCTCGTGGTTGTTCGTCGACACCAGCCGCAACGGACTGCGACGCTGGTGCGATATGAAGGCATGCGGAAACCGAGCCAAACTCCGGCGCTTTCGCCGCCGAAGTCACTCGGGATAGTCAAGCGGTGCAGCTATGTCGCCAGCGCATACTCCACGACGGGTTCAGACGCTGGTTAGTGCTCAGTTTGAATCAAACTGCGGCATTACCAGACGCCGCAAGTACTCGACATCCAGATTTCTCGTTCGTCACGGGCTCGAGAAACTTCGAATCGCGATGAGCGATACCTGTTCCAAGTCCGGGTAGTGGTCCTCTTTATCGGGAGTGCGCCCGGCCGGCGCAAGCTGCTCGATCATGGTTCGTGCTGGCAGCACGCGGTCGAAATACTGGGCATACACTTCATCAAATACCGGCATGTCCGACAAATCGTCCAGGTAAGCGTTCGTGGCCACAACTTCGTCAAAATTCATGCCAAGTTCTTCGAGATTGTCGAGCAGATTTCGCATGGTTTGCCGGAGTTGGTGGGCTGTGGTGGAGGCATAGACGCCACCGTGCGGCCCCGGAATAAAACCACTCTTGGCAGAGCAATATAAGGTCTCCCCAGCAAAAACGCATGGACTCGCAGTCGGGCTCGGAGACATATTCCTGGGTCGAATGGCTCGCCGTTGCTTCAGATCACGCACTGCGACGCCGGTGTACTCGATGTGAGTCCCGCGGGGAAGACTCGATACTTCTATCGTGGCGCGCGCGGGGGTGTTGCCGAATTCGAACCGCAACGCATAGCGTTGGTTCATGATCCGCATCGGGATGTCCGCTGTGAGGTAGGGATTGACAAAAACCATGTTGCGAAGGTCGAGACCGGCGGTTTCCAGAACGGCTTTCATACGGTCGAGGGCAAAATCCACTTGGGCCGCCGGGTCATCCGGAACCTTGCCGGTGGAAGGATCGCTGCCAGGCATGGCGGATAGAAACAGACGGTCGTGGGTAAGGATGGCAGGCGAGGCTGACTCGTCCCACTTATAGTTCGACGCACTGATGGCACGGCGGTCAGCCAGATTGCGTACCGCGACCGCATTGATCTGTACTGGTGGCTCGGGCAGCTTTGCGACACCGAGCACTGCACGTGCAGGCGGAGATTTGCTGAAGACCTCCGCGAAAACTTGGTTTACTTCCCGAAACTTGATGATGTCTTCGAGATAAACCTGGGTGTAAACCACATGATCCATGGTTAGGCCTGCTGCCTGCACAACCGACTTGACATTATCCAGGGCTTGCCGGACCTGTGCCTCAAAGGTTGTCGGCAAAGTGCCGTCTGGCCGGCGAGGCCCCTGCCCGGAAACGTAAAGATAGTCGCCTGCGTCTACACCGGGCGAATAGACACGATTAGCCGCGGCAGACACAGTCGCGGGAACTACAGCGCGTATCTGGCTCTGGACTACAGGAGTCGACAGAAGCAACAACCCGGCAAGCAATATTCGCATTCGAATCATCCACCGATTTGTGTCACGAGACTAAGCCTTCCCTTTTTGCGCGGCGCTCAGAATTGCCCGCAATCTTTGTCCCACAATAATTTCCTGTCCGGGTTGTATGGTCATGGAAACCAGTTCAATGTGGTCAGCTTCCTTATGTTCTTTCCGGTTCGGATTGCCTTCGCGAACCGCTGTCACCAGGCTTGGATTATCCGAACCGAGCACTTCGATAACGGGATCGTTCTCGCGCAGCTTTTGAACGCAGTCCGATGTGGTGAACGCCCACGCTGACTGGTCCCATGAGACTTTCAGCGTTGGAAAGCGGTTTCCATCATCCGGGATATAGATTTCTGTCTTCACTCCCGGCACGGTGTCGACTAGTTTTCGAATGCGGTCAACGCGACCGTTCCACTCGCTGTAAACCGTCTTCTCATCCAGGCTCAACCAGGTCTCGAGCGCGGTCAAGCAGCCGATTATCTCTTCCTTCCCAACTTTCATGGGGCGGCAGACAGAACCTTCACGCGGACTGCAGTTCATCAGGGCTGCGTCGATGAGGTCCTTTCGACCCAAGAGCAGGCCACTGCATTGAGGTCCGCACAGACCCTTCCCCCCGGAGAAGGCGTAAAGGTCAATCTTCATCCGGGCGTAGTGCCTGGCATTGTCGGCCGGGGGAATACCTGCCGCATCGTCCAGCAACATCGGCACGTTACGGTTTTTCGCGATCGCTAGTTGGCGATCGAGTTTCTCCCCGAGGTCGGTGGTATAGATCATGGCCGTATTCTCGTTGATTGCGTTGGCCAGTTCTTCCCGAGAAAACACGAGAACCAGTTTCGCTCCGGTCAGCCGGATGGCGCTATCAAAAGCGCTCCTCCCCCCCACCATGATCACTTCATGCTTGAGACCGGTCGTATCGGGCAGTTGCCAGACGTGCTTGTCATCGGCGCCAGCCATGCACGCTGCGGTTGCGGCTGCCATTGCACCGGCCGCGCCTGAAGTGACCATTCCTGATTCAGCGCCAGTCAACTCAGCAAGACGACGTCCCACACCGCGCTGTAGGTCCAGCATGTTGACGAAATATTGGCTCGCCTCTAGCTGTGCTTGACGAACTTCCGGGAACTCCAGAGACCCACTCAGGTAAGTCCACGTGCCCCGACAATTGATAACCGTCTTTACGCCTAGCTTTGCGTAGACATTCTGGCGGGGATCCTTGCCGATCGTGGTGGCCGCCTGCGCGTAGAGATTTCGGACCGCGATCTGGGTCAAAAGCGGAGCTGCGGCTGCCAATTTAATGAATGATCGCCGACTGGAATTCCGAGCACTCATTCCATCCCTCCTTCATGAATCGTCGCAGCCGAATTCTCCGCCGATGATGAATCTGCCGGGGCGGCGTGCTGAAGATGCGGATCGCTCGTCGCACGGCGAATTTGGTATACCACAGAATGAGCTTGACGCACATCACTTTATTGCGTTTTATTATGTTTCCTTTCGTTACGAAGGCGGCAACGATGACAGTACAGCTGCGAAAACCTGGTAGCGTAACGCGCTTTTCTTTGCTCCTGATTCTCGCGAGTCTGGGAATTAACCTTGCTCTTGCCCAGACCAGGAGTGAAGCGCATCAGCCCATGAGTTCAGCGTGCCGCATTGAACCCGCCGACTATAAAGGTTGGCCCGCGCAGAGAATCGCCAATCACTGGGTCCAGCTCATTGTTCTGCCGCAGAATGGTGGACGATTAATACAGGTGGTTTTCGCCGGACACTCCTATCTCTTCGTCAATCCGAAATATGAAGGCAAACACCTCGCTCCAAGTCAGAGCCAATGGTTCAACTACGGAGGCGATAAGCTTTGGCTTTTGCCCGAGGGGAACGAAGACGAACAGCATTGGGTGGGGAATTCCGACATTCTCGACGACGGGCCGTATTCCTTTCGAAAGATTTCGGAAGGAGAGCACTGTGAAGTGGAACTCACCGGACCGGCCGATCCGCGAACCGGGATTCAGTTCCAGCGTACGATTCGGTTAGACGCCGACTCCCCGCGCATTCGTTTTCACGCCACCATGAAGAACACAACCGGACACATCGTGGAATGGTCGATGCAGTCTGTCTCTCAATACGACACGGCTGCCCCGGGGGCACCCTCTCAAATGAATCACGATTTCCACACATTCGCTCCCACAAATCCGGCGAGCAGCTATCTCAACCGCTATCACGTCCGATTCGGCCCGGCAGAAAATCCTGCAGCCTCGATTAGAGAAGACGGTCTGTTTACGCTGCGCTATGTCCATATGGCGGCCGAGTTGTGGCTGGACTCGATGACGGGATGGCTGGCCGTCATCGATGGAAGCAGCCGTTATGGCATGGTGGAACGCTTTCAATTTGAAAAATCCCAAACCTATCCCGGGAAGGCGTCCATCATCTTTTGGACGAACGGCCCTGAGGTCAAGTTGAATGCAGACGGCGTGGCGTCCATGAGTTCGGGAGAAGATGGATTTCCGTACTACCTGGAGGCGGAGATCAATTCGCCGCTCCGCCGGCTGCGCCCCGGGGAGACCTGCAATCTCGAGACAGAATGGTTTCCCACTCGTGCTGGAAGCGAATTTCACGCCGTGACGGATGCAGGCATCGTGGTGCGCCCTCTTCGAGCCACCCGTCTGGAGAACGGAAAACTTGAGCTTTCTGGCGTGTTTGGAGTGTTCTTCGCCGGACGGCTAGTAGCACATTTCTATGACGAGCACGGCTTAGAGTTGCCACGTGTGCCCGTGGCAGATGTGGATCCCTCCGAGCTGGTTGAGCTCGAAACCAAAATCACGCCGACGGAAAGGCCAGCTCGCATTTCGCTTCACTTGGAAGATTGGAATGGACTGGACCGAGGTTCTCTCCAGGAAGTGCAAATCGGTTCAGGGGATTTGCAGAGGTGAATCCATACGTTAAAAGCGGCATCCTGGCGTTGTTTGCCGCGCTTCCGCTGGCCGGCTCATCAGCTGGGGCGCAGCAAGGGACGTCTCCCGTTGCCGCCGTCGTGAACGTAGGCGCAGCGGACTTGCTCGCAAGGCCGGTCGGGCCAAACTGGACTTCCTACAACGGTGACTACTCAGGAAGGCGCTTCAGCAGCCTGCGCGAAATCAATCCGACAAACGTCGCTCAGTTGCGCGCCGCGTGGGTTTTTCATCCCGGCAATTCCGAAGGTCTCGAGGCGACCCCGGTCGTCGTCAACGGCGTCATGTACGCTACTTCGGCGAACGATGCATTCGCGCTGGATGCGCGCACGGGGCGGGTAGTGTGGCATTACCAGCGACCAGTAAGCTCCGGGCTGCTGGATGATGCCGCGTATCATCACAGCCGTGGTGTTGGAGTCTGGCAGAACTTCGTTTACATGGAAACAGATGATGCCCACCTGCTCGCCCTTGACGCCCGCTCAGGAAACTTGCTATGGGACGTCGCCTATGCGGATAAGGCGAAACAATACGGAGCCACCAGCGCTCCACTCGTAGTGAAAGACGAAGTCATCGTCGGCACATCCGGCGGCGACTCTGGGGTCCGCGGCTTCCTGGCAGCCTACGACGCACTAAGCGGGAAGCTGAAGTGGCGCTTCTGGACAATTCCCGGGCCGGGAGAATTCGGCTCTGCCAGTTGGCCGGGAGATTCGTATTTGCATGGCGGGGGCACGACATGGATGCCGGGCACCTACGATCCCGACCTCAATGCTCTTTACTGGACAACCGGCAACGCCGCACCTGATTTCGTTGGAGACTCTCGCCCCGGCGACGACCTGTATACAGCTAGCGTTCTGGCGCTCAATCCCGACACCGGAGCGTTAAAGTGGTACTTTCAGTTTACTCCTCATGATATTTATGACTATGACGCCAATGAAACCCCCGTGCTTGTGGATGTCGAAAGTAGTGGCGCGAGGAGTCACCTGCTGGTGCAGGCCAATCGCAACGGCTTTCTGTATGTTCTCGACCGCACAAATGGCAAATTTCTCAGCGCCACACCCTTCGTGCAGAATCTGAGCTGGGCCAAAGGTGTGGACCCATCTGGGCGACCTCTGTTGTCAGGTCGAGAACCGACCGAGCAAGGCATCTACATCTGCCCCGGTATCGATGGGGCCACCAATTGGTTTTCGCCTTCTTACAATCCCGACACCGGACTCTTCTACGTTATGGCGCTTGAGAGTTGCAATCTATTCTTCAGCAAACCAAGGCCATTTACTCTGGGCGAGACTTACTACAACACGGGCACGAAACTCCCGCCCGATGAGCGCGCGCAGAAAACTTTGCTGGCGTACTCTGTGTCAGAAAACAGAGTAATCTGGCGTTATCCGCAAGTCGGACGGGGCGATTCCTGGGGAGGAACGCTGACCACCGCCGGTGGGTTGGTGTTCTTTGGGGATGACGCCGGGTCACTGGAAGCGGTTGACGCCCGCACCGGCAGTCCACTCTGGCACTTCAACACGGGCCAGACGATGCATGCTTCGCCGATGAGTTATGCAGTCGATGGTGCCCAACATGTCGCGATCTCGGCGGGAAGCGATGTTTTCAGTTTCTCGCTTCCCCATTGACCTGGTTCTGGAGAGAACGAGAAATGTCGTCGGTGAGTCCCACCCTGCCACACCGGACAATTCGGCTAGCCCCAGCGAGGCTGTTCATCTAAGCTGATTCCCAGTGCGGTTTTCGCCACCACTTCGTGCGTGAGAAAAGAATTAGCGGGATGAATTCGTCCTAATCGCGCGTCGCGAACCAATCGCTCGTAACCCGCTGAACGAAAGATCCCGGTGCCGCCGGTCACATCCAACCCAAGATCCACAACTCGCCATGACCCCTCGACCGCCCGGTATTTGGCCGCAAAGATCTTTGCAGGCCACTGGGCGCCGTGATCTACGCCGTTCGACCAGTCCTCGGCGACCGTCTCCAGATGGGGTTCGATGGATTCAAGTTCGATGACCATGTCCGCAATCGCGTGCTGCACCTCGGGGTGATACGCCAGCGAACGGGACAGCGCGAGTGAACCTTTGACCTTCACAGCGGCAATACTCTGGTCCAGCGCGCGCTTGGCCAATCCGTAGTAAATGTTTCCAAAGCCCATCAACGCCCATGCGAAAACCGAGAGCACAAAAGAATCGACTCCCGCTCCGCCAGCAGGCACGACTCGGGCAACGTAGCGATCGGGAATAAATGCGTTCTCCACCATAGTGTCATCGCTGCGGGTGGCGCGCATGCCCATTACGTCCCAGGTTTCCTTGATTGTGTACCCAGCGGTATCGCGGGACATGAATGCGTGAACGATCTTGGGTTGCTCAGGATTGCTGGTGTCCATCCCATGCAAGCCGAACCGCGTCCAGACGGGCGTCAGGCTGCTAAAGTGTTTTCGGCCGGTAAATCTGTAGCCGCCATTAACCCGTTCCGCTTTCGAGGTTGAGAGCAGGACGGGTACATCGTTACCGCTCTCCGCATGGCCGGCCGCAAAAATCTCGCCAGCGGCCGCCTCACGCAGGATCCATTCCAGCAAGGCGTCTCCTCGGCGCCAAAGATCAGCGGCAACACCGAGCCAATATAGATGCATGTTCACGGCAAGGGCAGTTGCGGGCGCGTAATACGCCAACCGACGTTGCTCTCGGCACACTTCGGCCAAGGTCAACCCGGAGCCACCGAATTTCGGGGGCAGCGGCAGCAGCAGATACTTCGCCGCGCGGAGTTCCTCGAAATCTTCCTTAACAGCCCGGGGTGCAAGTAGCGGATTTCCTGCGAGTCGGGCGACGTAGTCGGCTACGCGATCTCACGAAGCACTTGGCAACGGACGCGGAGATTCGGCTTCTGCAAAACCGCGCCTTATTTATCCGACACGGGAAGAGTAAGTACAGGGTCAAAACAAGGCTGCCGAAGCGGTTCTTCCACTCCCGCGGCGTGCCCGCGCCCAGCAGTTGGCGCAGGATCAGGCTTAGATTGAACGCGCCCACGTGGATCAGTTGCCGCTTCCAAATGTTTTCCTGTCCGCGCAGATGGCAGCGCCGCATCGCGCCCGTCTCGTAGCAGTGCGCGAAGCTGCGCTCCACTAACTCGCCGCGCCGCCGCAGTAAACTCTTGCCATACTCACCCCGCACCCGCCGCCGGTTGGCATACACCGCTTGCTGCTCGGCCTGTTTGCCCGCCCAGTTCCGCCGTCCCTTCTGTTTCTTCTCTGGGATGTAACTGCGCACGCCATACGCCTTCATCCGCCTCACCACCGCGCCGCTGTGATAACCCTTGTCGGTCACCGTCTCTTCGATGCCGGCCACGTTCACCTTCGGCGCTTCGTGGGGCCGCAACTCCGCCTCGCGCCCGACCTGCTCCGCCACCGCCATCCCGGCTTCGCACAGCGTCTCATCCAGCGTGGCCGGGTCGCCCTGATCGGCGCCTTGCAGCGTGACCGCCAACACCGCGCCCGTGTCCAGATCGACGGCGTGCTCGGCTTTGTGCGCCAGATGCGTGCGCCCATCCTTCATCTTCGCGATCCGCGCATCGCCATCCGCTGGGCTCTTCCACTCCTTATTCGACGTCCGCTTCTTGCGCTTGCGATCCAACCGCGCCAAGTCTTCCCGCGTCGGGGTCGCGATGCCCGAGGCCTTCGCCAGCCCCCGCAGAAACTCCTCGTAACTCTCGCCCGTGTCCCGCCGCACGATCGAGCGCATCGCCGCGTTCGCCTCCAGCGTCGTCGCATCAATCGCGATCCGCTGGCCTTTCAGTAACCCACGATCGGCCAGCACGCCCAACACCCAGCCGAATACTTCGCGATGCGTGTCCAGATCAATCAGCCGCCGCGTGCGCGAAATCGTCGAGTGATCCGGCGTGTACTCGTCCAGCGCGATGCCCACAAAACGCCGCAGGGCCAGCGAGTCCGCCAACCGCCAGGCAATCCCGCGCTCCGCTCCGATGCCCTCGAAATACCCGATCAGCAGCGCCCGAAAGTAAATCCCCGGCGTCAGCGACGGACGCCCGTTCTTCTCGGCATAAAACTTCGCGCACCGGCCCTCGACAAACTCGTCGAAGCCCTCGGCCTCCAGCAACTCATTCAAACGCTGATAGAACGGATGCCCCGGAGCTGATGCCAACTCCGTGTGCGCGATCCACAAATCTTCTTGCTTCTCCCGCTGCTTGCGCGTCCCCATCGCCATGCGCCGATTCTACAAACCAAGCCTGTGGATACCTCAACACTTTCTGGTCACGAATCCGAACTTGCACCACGGGCTGTTAAAGAAGCGGTTCTCTCGGTCGTAGGAGGCAGCGCGCGCCTCAAAACGCGCGAGCATCTCTTCGGTCAGCACGGGCTCAACAGGCCGCGACGAGGACGTACTCCTGTTTCTATCATGCGACGCGCCATTGCCGCTTGAGTGTTCTTTGGAAACGGTTGCGTTAGTAGTCTGATTCATTTTGATTTTCCTGAAGTCGAATTTCCCGCTTGTTCCATGCGCTGGATGATCGGCTAGAGCTGAGCCCGGTAACGATCAGGCTCTTGTTGACTCAAGGTCGCGCGAGCGCGACGTCGCGATTTCTTGGTCGAGATCCGTCACGCTCGCGCACGAGGCCAACTTACGGCCGAGCTTCGTACACTATGTTGAACGGTGTTTCCGTGGCTCGGCGGAAACGGCTGAACCCGGCGGAGGTCACAACCTCCCGAATACGTGTCTCGCCCGCCTGCGCACCTAAGCATAATCCGACTTCCTGCGATCGTGAGCAAGGCGTACACAGCAGCGTCGAGAACGAATAATAGACCCGCCCAACGGGATTCAGATTGTCTTTCAACTGGTCATTAGCAAAGGGTTCGACAATCATCCATGTGCCATCCTTGGCCAAAGACTGCCGGACATGTGCGGCAGCTCCGATCGGATCCCCCATGTCATGCAGGCAATCGAAGACGGCCACGAAGTCGTAGTCTCTGCCCGGAAAATCTTTTGCTTTCGACACTTCGAAGGTAACGCGGTCGGCGACACCATTTCGTTTGGCGGACTCGCGGGCCGCGTCGATCGACTTGTCGTGATAATCGAAGCCGAAGAATCGAGACTTGGGAAATGCTTTTGCCATCAATATGGTGGAAGCTCCCTTCCCGCAACCCACGTCGGCCACGCGCGCCCCCGCCTCCAATTTCTCTTTGACGTCATGCAAGGCAGGAATCCACGCACTCACAAGATTGGCGGCATAGCCTGGACGGAAGAACTTTTCGCATCCATGAAAAACGCCGTCAGCATGTTCATGCCACCCCATGCCGGCGCCGGTGCGAAACGATTCCGCGATCCGCGGAACCGCGGCAAGCGAGCCTAAAGCCAGTTCAAATGCCCCTGGCAAATATGCGGGGCTGTCTTCGGTTGCCAGTGCGAAGGCCTGTTCTTCACTCAGGCTGAACTTGCCAGTCTTGGCATCGTACGTGATGTAGCCACCCGCAGCTTGTGAAGCGAGCCACTCGCGTAAATAGCGCTCATCGGTCTTCGTCTTGGCAGCAAGTTCCGCGGAACTCATTGGGCCGTCGACAAGGGCTTTGTAGAGTCCCAACTTTTCTCCGATGACGACCATGCCGGTATGAACGGCGGCACCCAGATCGGTCACGAATTGACCGATGAAGGCATTCAGTTTATTCATGTCAAGAATGGGAGTCTGTGCTGTGCTCATTGGATTTGTCTCCTTTTTATTATTAGTCGTGCTCTGTGCACTTTTTTTGTGCAGCCTTCGGCCCGGTGAGGGCTGAAAAGGCTGCTATGGTTGGTCCGAGTGCCACTTCGTGTCGGCGGTGTCGGATGTCACTTCCTATTACTTCGGGCCTGTACCGATAAGGACTGCATCGCTTGCGACTTCTGGACATCTCTGGCGGCAGCCATGGGCGACGGCTCATAAACGAAGACCTCGCCGAACTCAGCCAGACTGAGTGAGCGGACGACCCATTGGTTGCCTTCACCCGCGATAAGCAGTGCACTGGTGCTTTTGCCGCCTGTGTTGGCCAAGGTTGCTGCGAACGCGACCTGCTTGCCACTTTCGTTTGCCGGATCAGCACGAATGCGCGTGTTCCGATGTCCTCGAAATTAAGTTGATAGTCGCTGGCCGGGAGCACTGCGTGGCCCCAGCGCACTTCGTTCGGCAACCTGAATCGGCCCTTGTACAGCGGAGCAGCGTTGGCCACACCCGCCGAGAGAAAACAGATTATCAGGCCGAGCATTAGGAATTGGATCGTCAAAAAGCTTTTATTATGGTTCATTGTTGTTCTCCTTGGAGATTTGCCGGCGCGAATGACTCGCACGAAACGTTGGGGGTGCCAATTCACAAAGGCGCCGCTGGGATTTTCTTTCCACGCCAGACATGCGGAGTGCAAAACGCCGGTAGCCCGACTTTCGGGTTAATGACGGAAATCTGTGCTGTGCTCATTAGATTTATCTCCTTTTTTGTGGATCGGTGCTCGGCCTCGATTTGCTGCCGCCTTCTCTGGCAACCGGCCCTTTGCTAGAATCCGATTTGTAGAGCTTCTTCTCGCCCGGTTGCTCTCGATGAACGCGCACAGGGGAGGGTTAATCCCCGCCTAGCAAGTGCAAGGTATCAAGCGTCAGAACGAGAAGTAACGAAACAACGCCAAAAAAAAGCCGAAAGTCGAGACCAATCAGGTACTTGGCTTTTCGGAAACGGGAGCACAGTTGGAGAAGAGTCCGCTGAACTATCAATTCGGCGAATTCACGCTGGACGTCGCCAGAGGGTGTGTCCTCAAAGCGGGAGAGGAGATCAAGCTCCGCCCTAAGGTCTACGAAACCCTCAAGTATCTGGTGGAAAATCCGGGACGGCTGATCGGCAAGCAAGAGTTGATGCAGGCGGTGTGGCCTGACGCCTTCGTTACCGACGATTCGCTGGTACAGTGCACTCTCGAATTGCGTCGCGCGCTGGATGATCGCGCTCAGCAATTACTCAAGACCGTGCCTCGGCGCGGGTATTTGTTCACGGCCGAAGTGATCCGACGCGCAACGAAGCCAGACCATTTCCCCATAGCCGATTCGTTTGAGTTATCTGCTGGTCGAAAGCTGTCCTCGGCGAAGGCCGCCGGGAAGCGGCACGATCTGCCAATGCCGCGCACATCGTTCATCGGGCGGGAACAACAGGTAGCGGAGGCCGGCGAGTTGCTGCTGCGTAGTGACGTTCGGTTGTTGAGCCTCACCGGTCCCGGGGGTGCTGGCAAAACGCGTCTGGGGGTTGCTGTGGCCGCCTCGATTGCGAACCGCTTTACGGCGGGTGTTCAATTTGTTAGTTTGGCTTCGATCACGAACTCCGAACTGGTCGCAACTGCTCTCACGAAGGCGCTCGACATCCCCCAGGTTGCCAACCGGAGCGTCCCTCAACTTATCGGCGATCAACTGCAGAACTCCGGACCATTCTTACTCCTCCTGGATAACTTCGAACAAGTTCTCCCAGCGGCGACGGTGGTGGCTGAAACCTTAGAAGCCTGCCCCTCTCTTAAGATCCTGGTTACCACGCGGGAGTGCTTACGTATTTACGGCGAACAGGAATTTCCAGTAACCTCGCTTGCGCAGGATTCCGCCATCGAGTTGTTTGTGCAGCGCGCCGCAGCCGTCTGGCCCGATTTTGCGATGACCTCGGAAAACGCAGTGGCCATTCGGGAAATCTGTTCAAGGCTGGATGGACTGCCGTTGGCGATTGAACTGGCGGCTGCCCGAACCAAGGTACTTTCACCCAGCGCCATCCTCGCTCGCCTGCAAAGGCCTTTGCAACTGCTCACAGGCGGTGCGCTCGACCTCCCGGAACGGCAACAGACGCTCCGCAAGACTATTGATTGGAGTCACGGTCTCTTGAATGAGGCCGAGCAGAAACTGTTTCGCCGGCTTTCGGTGTTTGTTGGGGGATGCACGCTCGAGGCAGTGGAAGGCGTTTGCAATACGAGTCGCGACCTCGGGATCGATCTCTTCGAAGGACTTTCATCCTTGGTGGATAAGAACTTGGTTCAGCATGTGGACCGAAGCGAAGCCGAGCCACGTTTCGCAATGTTGGAAACGATTCGTGAGTATGGTCTCGAGCGTCTCACCGATAGCTGCGAGCAATCTGCAACCCGGCGAGCACATGCTGCGTACTGTCTGGTCATCGCCGAAGAAGGAAATCCGGAACTGAACCCCGCCGATCGTGCTCGCTGGCTGGCCCAGTGCGACCTTGAGATTGACAATTTCCGCTTTGCCCTCGACTGGTTGTTTCAGACCGTGGATCTAGACTGGGGTTTGCGCCTTTGCGTCGCCTTGTTTCGATTCTGGGATATGCGGGAACACCTGACCGAAGGCCGCGCCCGGCTGGAAACGGTTCTGCGCCTGGCTGGCGCTAGCCGCTCCAAAGAACGGGCCAGGGTGTCGACTTTTCTCGGCGCCTTGGCGACGACTCAGGGCGATCATCCAGCTGCCCGGCATTTTCTCCAGCAGAGCCTCTCTCTTTATGAAGAATTGGGGGATGAATCGGGCATCGCCGCGTCCTTGAATGCTTTGGCGTTGTCGGCGCAAGATCAGGGTGATTACTCGGCAGCACAAAGCAATTTTGAGCGCAGCCTCGCGTGCTGGCGTCTGCTACCGGACCGGTTGGCGACCGCGCGGTGCCTTCATAACCTCGCTAACGTGGTGAAGGTTCGTGGCGACTATTCGCGAGCACAGTGGGCGCTGCGTGAGGCAACGAGCATCTTTGAAGAACTCGGCGATCGCAGCGGCGCCGCCTGGTCGATCAACCAGCAGGGCGACATTGCCCGCGAACAGGGTAACTGGGCCGCAGCTCGCGAATTGTATCAACGTGCTCTGTCCGCCTTTCGCACAGACGGAGACCCCTGGGGTTTGGCCCGATCCCTGACTGACTTGGCCTCCATCGACTGCGAACTGGGCGATCATCTGGCTGCGCACGGCGCATACCGCGAGGCTCTGCAAATCTTCGCTGGGTTGGGACACCGGCGTGGCATGGCCAGAGCGCTGGAGGGTTTCGCGTGTCTGGCCTTAGCCGAAGGATACGCCGAGCGCGCATTGAAGCTGGCCGCGGCAGCAGCGCATCTACGCCAGGAAATCAAGGTTCCTCTGAATCAAGCGGAACAATCTAAGTTCGATCAGATGCTTCTACGTGCTTGGGAGTCGCTCAGTGAGAAGGAGGGGAAGAGTGCGTGGTTGGAAGGCTCCGCGATGAACATGGAAAAAGCGATCCGATACTCTCTGGAGGAGCCGCAGTCCGCTATTTCGGATTAGACGGATCAATCAAACGCCGCACCGCGGAGACGCGATCAGCGGGAATGCCGGTCCTGCGGGCGTGCTCCCGGATGCTATTCTCGTCTGGCGCCAAATAAACGCAATAAACCTTGTCTTCGGTGACGTAACTATGGAGCCACTGAATCTGCGGCCCCATTTCCTTCAACGTCTGCAATGAGCGCAATGACATCTCCCGGATCTGGGTTTGTGTCATTGCCCCAGCACCAGGGATCTCCCGCTCTATGACGAATTGCTGCATACCAAAATTCTAACATCGAAGCCAGCCGATCTGGTTACGCAACGACTTCCCTGCTTCAGAAGAAGTCTTTCGGGATGTTCCGCCCCAAACGCCATTCTCGATTGTCCTGATTGTTAATTAATAAACATCAAAATCAGACTAGGTACCGCTCCCTAATAATGTTCATGTGACGCAATTCATGACCCGCGATATGGTAAGCCAGTGCACGCACGCTGGCACGATTACCCTCTGCGACGCCGGTCCTGATCAACGCCGCGTCGTCCAGGCCATTGAAAAAAGCGATGGTTGATTGGCGTACCAAAGTGAATTCGTCCAGAAGGTCCTCGATGTCACGTTGGTTTGCTTCGGAATATCGGACGAAGTGGTCTTGGTCGAACCCCGGAAGTTCCGTCGAATCGTTCCGCGCAAAGCGCAGCGCCCGGTAAACGTAGATACGCTCATCATCTACAACGTGCCCAAGGATTTCTTTGATGGTCCACTTCCCTTCTACATAGCGATGCAGTAAGCGAGGCTTGGGAATGGAGGCAATGAATTGTTTGGTGGACGTGAGGTTATCGTCGAGATGCTTCAGGATGAGCCCGTCGTCAGGCAGCAGGTCGATGTAAATGTGGGCATAAGCGGGATATTCTCCGTCGTCTGGCTTTTTGATCACTCTAAGAGATGGAAGCACTTTCTGTTTTGCAACATGTGCTCGGTTCGACTTTTGCTTTCCCATCGGTATCTCCTGGACTTGAAGAGCGCTGTGAATAGCTAGCTGCCGGTTGGCTTGCCAGCCGCCACGGCGCCTGCTCGGAGCCTCCCATACTGTACCAACCCTCGAGATCTCAGTTGTTCGGGTGGCCCAAAAAATCCCCAACCCCGCTGATCAGGGCAGCGGGGTTGGGGAAAAGTCGAACCAAGGAACAAATCCAGTCTTACATGGGGTCTGTCGGCCCACCCAAAAGGTGTTTCCTTGATTTACGGACCTTCTTGTGGTTTTCCGGACTATTGATCAGAACCGCTGTGAGCCCTGCGTCGAAAGCGAACGTGCTCGCGTCACTATTCTTCTTGTAGCACACAAGCTGGAAAGTGTCGCCCGCGGCAATAAATCAAGAATCGGTGACAGTTGCGGTCTGGTAGTGGCCCACTGCGCTGGATCCACTGTCGATGCTATCATCAAAACCCTGACTCGCAGGGGTGACGTAACAGTAGGCAGCGAAGTCGGCGGCGTCGATGTTTAGCAGCGCTGACGCGCTGATGTATACGCCCGACGTCACAATGGGATCGGTTTGCGCGACCACGGTGCCGGGAAAAACACTTAACGGGACGTCACCGCCACCGCTCAAGAAGGCGGTGTTACCCACGGACATTCCCGGGGGACCCCGTTGCCCCTGCAGTCCCTGTTGACCTTGAGGACCCTGTGGACCTCGCGGCCCTTGATTTCCCTGCGTTCCCTGTGGACCGCGAGGTCCCACCTGGTTCCAATGAATCTTGTGCTCGGTTGCCTTACAGACGGTATTGCTATCTACAACCCTGACGATACCGGTGGCGTTGTTGACGCAGCGCCAAAAAAAGTGACCGCCGCAGGTTGGATTGTGCTAGTCGATCGTTCCGCTTGCTGGGCAGAGACAGGCAGAACCGACAAAATGAGCAGAAGAACGGTACATCCACAAATTTTGCTACGGAACATGAACTCTCCTTTTTCAGTTTGCTTACTTACGTCAGTCTTATCTATTGGAATGGGAAGCCTAAACACCGATAAGGCGCCCCCACCAAATTGAAATGCGATTCGCTTCACTTATGGATTGGCCGATCAGTTGGCTAATCCGGTCGCCGCCCAACGCAATTGCGCCAAACGGCAAAGTACCGCCTCAAAACTCCTTTCCTGATCCGAATGGTTGTGATTCCGGATCGTTGAAGGTGATGAGCGAAAAACCCCCAGCCTACGCACCTACCAGGCTGGCGCCACAGGTTGGGGTCTTTTGCGCTCTGCTTTGGAAATCGGAAACCGGGGAGAAAAGACGACAAATGAGAAAAAAAAGAGACGGTTGGCAGATTATCGGCGTGGAGTTTGGAACTCCGCGCCCCGCGGGGGACACTGTCCGCGATAGTAGACTCAACCCCGCTCCCTGAAGAGAAGCGGGGGTTAGAGCGAACGAGTTCCCGTCGTTACCTGACCGCTACCGGCGCGGCTGGTGGGTGAACCCTTCGCGGATGTCGGGATTTCTTGCTGGCGTCGGAGGCGTTATTGATCAAAATTGCTGTCAGCCCAGCGTTGTTGAACTGGTCAAGAAGGTCCTTCGTGCCGAAACAAAACAACTGGAAGGAATCGCCGGCGCTAACACTGATCACGTCAGTAATAGCGACCGTTTGGTTGCCGACTGAACTGGATCCGCCAAACTGGAAAATAGACCCGCTGCTTGCCGTAGTGTCGTAGCAGTAAGCGCCCCCCGTATCGCTGCTATCAATATCCATATACGCCGATGCGGAAATAAAGTAGGTGCCCGACGCCGCAACCGGATTAGTTTGCGCAACAAGGGCGCCGGGAAAAACGGGCAATTGTTGAGTCACACTAGGTATGCCGGAGTAGCCTAGGGAAATTCCCGGGGGCCTTGCGGTCCAGCAGGTCCTTGTGGTCCTTGTTGGCCTTGAAGTCCCTGCGGCCCTTGTGGTCCCCGGGCGCCTTTCTGGTTCCACTCGACCTTGTGCTCAGTCGACTTACACGTCGTGGTGTTACTTACAATCCTGATGGCGCCGGTCGTATTGTTGACGCAGCTAAAGATAGTGACCGCCGTTGGAGGCTGGATTACGTCAACTGAGGCTGGTGATTGCTGGGCAGCCGTCGCAGTTCGCACAGCCAGGGAACGAAGCCTGCCAAGAGCAGCACCTTCCGCGTAGTTATTTTCGATCGCATTTTCATTTTTCTCACTCCGTGTGATGTCCCCTAAGATTTGTTTTCGACTCGCCCTTCTCTTGAAGGCAGAGGCGATGTCTCAAACTGTGGAAGCTGCGGACCCACCCCGGCGCCGGGCGGGTCCGCTCGTTGGCCTGGAGCTACAACTTTGAAACGGTGCCGTCCTCCTGATTGGCGACCCAGATATTCGCGCCATCGAAAGCCACACCATCGGGCAACCGTCCGGTCGGAAAGGTTCCCATATTCAGACCATCTGTCGAACGCAGCCGCGTCACCGTGTTATCGCTAAAATTCGCCACCCATACGCTGACGCCGTCGAAGGCGAGAGCCACCGGATTGCGGCCGACCGAGAACGTGCCCTGGCTCAGTCCATCGCTCGCTCTCAACTTCGTCACGGTACTGACGAATGAGTTGACGACCCAGATGCTGGAGCCATCGAAGGCAACTTTTCTCGGCCCGTGCCCGGTGGCGAAAGTGCCGAGATTCGTTCCGTCGCTAGCGCGCAGTTTGGTAACGGTGCTGTCGGTATTGTTGGCCACCCAGATATTGGTTCCGTCGAACGCCACGCCTTGGGGGTCCACGCCAGTCGGAAAGGTTCCTTCATTGGTTCCATCGCTGGCGCGCAGTTTGGTAATGGTATTGTCAAAGGAATTCGAAACCCAGATGTTTGCGCCATCGAATGCCACGCCTCCACCGGGACTGAGTCCTACCTGGAACGTGCCCCGGATCGCCCCATCGCTGGCGCGCATCTTGGTGACGCTGTGCTGGTGCGGATTGGCCACCCAGATGTTGGCTCCATCAAATGCCATCGCGGCCGCGAAGTCTGGAGTGGGGAAAATCCCCAGCTTCGCTCCGTCGCTGGCTCGGAGTTTGGTGAGCGAGCGGACGGGGGTGTTTGCAACCCAGACGCTGCTACCGTCGAAGATCACGCTGCCCGGATTGGTTCCCACGGCAAACGAATTGCCCTGGGCGGCGGGGTAAAACTTTAGAGTTGCAATTGCCTCAAGATTCTTGGTTTGCGCCCAGGCGCCACTGGTCAGAAGTAGTGCGGCTATAAAACCTGAAAGAATTTGTGCATTTATGTTTAGCTTCATTTTCTGTCTCCTAAATTGTTGTTCACACCGCGGTTAGGCACGCGATATGTCAGTTACCAACCCTTGTAAGCGACAGTCACGGTCGCGGTAGCACCCTGGGAGATGCCGGGTATGTCGTAGAACATGATTAAGGACCCGTCGATTGGGGATGCCGGTCCTTCGATGGCCCGTGCAAACGGATTACACGGGTCCGGGGCGTCGGGGACGCCCTGTACAAACGCGTCATATCCAAAGGTCACCGTACCCAGATTTTGCAACACCAATCCAAAAGGATTGTCCGCAGAAACTGAATTCCATCCAAATGCGCTGTTCAAGGTTGCATCGAAGCTATTGGTGACTTCGCCGTTGGCATCCGCGTCCGCGTAGCGTAGAAGGAAAGCTTCTCTGGAATTGGAGCTGTTGTTCTTGAGTGCCATCACGATCTTTGCCGAGGGTGGCCCTGTCACTTGAGTGATGGTCTGGGTCAGAGTCCAGATGCCGTCAGCCGTAGTGCGCGCAATCTTCACGGAGGTAGCGGTGTGGTTCACAACGCGCGCAGGCTCCCAGTTCCCGCTGTCGCCAAGACCACCGAAGTCGCTGTACGAAACATTGGTAGTTGCGTCACAGATGCCATAGCCTTCGCCGAGATCCTTGGCCGCGATGAGCATGGTGTCTTCAGGTGTCTCAAATTGGATGATGTTGCCGTTAGCGGTCACGCAATACTGCAGAAAAGTGAGAACGCTGCCGGAGGTGAAGGTGAATGAACAGTCAGGGGCGGGCACGCGACTGTGAGTTCCTGCTCGCAAAGCTGTTTTCGTGCCCGACCTTGCGGTTGCTTGGTGTGGCGTTTTGAGGCCCGCGAAATTCGGCGTTTCTGCGAAGCTGAGAGCGCCGAAGACTACGACGGTGACTGCAAAAACAAGCTTGTTCATAAGAAGAATCTCCTTTTTTGTTTCTAAACGGTCAGGGTTGTGGTCCTGCGACGGTCGCCGATTTACGCTAGAAGCCCCGGTACCTGACGGTCACGGTTCTCGACTTCCCCGCCGGGACCCCGAGTTCGTACACCATAACAATCGACCCGTCGGTTGCGGTGACGGGCCCTGAGACTGCGTGCTCGCCGGGGTTGCACGGGTCGGGTCCATCAGGAACGCCCTCCGCTAATCCAGCGACAAGGCGAGCCGGTGGGTTGCCCAGGTTTTGCAACACCAATCCGTACGGGGTGGTGGTCGTCCCCTCTGAATTCCATCCGAATGCACTTTGGAGGGTTGAATCCAGGTTGTTCGGGGAAACGCCAGCGGCATCCACGTCCGCGTAACGCAGAAGGACGGCTAGTTTATTCTTGGCCGTGTTGTTGGTGAGCGTCATGGCAATTTTTGCGGACGGCGACGCCCCGGCGACCTGGGTGAAGGTTTGGGTCAGCGTCCAGAAGCCATCGGTCGTGGTGCGGGCAATCGTGACGGATGTGGCATTCTGGCTTACCAAGGTGGGAGAACCCCAGGTCATGCTATCTCCGCGTTCAGCGTAGTCAAAGTAACCAACCTTTGACTTGAAGTCGCAAAGGCCGTATCCCTCGCCATCGACACCGACGGCGATGTGCTCCTGGCCTGCCGGGCTCTCAAAGACCGTGACGTTCCCCGTCGCAGTCACGCAAAACTTCAAGAAAGTGTTGTCGGCACCGGAGGTGAAGGTGAAGGCGCAATCGGCGCTGGAAGGTGGACGGTTGGGCGCGGATTGCGCGGCACTCTTTTGCGCCAATAAGGCTCCGGCTTCCCGTTGATGGTTAAGACCGGTTGCGCTCGGAGTCTCAGCCAAGCTGAAGAAGCAGAGCGCCACCACGGTGAATGTAAGAATAAATGCCTTCATAAACAAATCTCCTAGACCTTAGGTTCCGAAAATTTGCGGATCACGCGACCGTTCCCGAGACGTTCATAGTGGTAGTTCCACGTACCAACATTGCAGTGACTCCGCCCAACACTCCGCGGCACCGCCGCAACATCTGTCTACCTGAAATATCGAAAACTGAATTGAAAAGACGACAACCCTAAGGGAATTAGTTAGAAAACAACGTCGCCTTCCACATCGCGTATGCTGAACAGTGGGATTGCCCGGAGCAACTATTATGAGCAGTGCGAAGGTGCCCCGGGCCGTGCTGCCGTCTTAGGGCGTGATCTCGAATACATCGCCCACGTTGTGTTTCGTCCGCAGGTTCTTGCCGGCGGTTCCAAAAAGGTTGCCGGCTGGATCACGGGTAAGGCCTGGCATTGGGAATTCCCCGTCCCGGCCTCCGGTAAAGTTGTGCAATACCTTCAACTGGCCGGCCGGATTCATCACAAACGCTGTTCCAATCCCGTGGGAACCACCCTCGCCAGCGGTGCCATAGATGTTGCCAGCGTTGTCCGCAATCAGCACCCCATTGGGGCTTAACCCGTCCGTTCCCGTGAATCGGTGTACAACCTTGTACTGACCCGTGGTCGAGATCTGAAACAGAACTCCGCGGACATTTCCGTCACCGGTGGTGGCGCCGTACAACTTGCCGTCAACTGGGTTGAGGAGCAGACCTCCCTGAGGAAGGTCACTGTCTTTTCCACCATGAAAAGCGTGTAAGACCGTGAACTTTCCGTTCTTCGCGATTTTGAACACCGTACCGCAGCCCTCGCCGGGAAATTGCTCTGTTGAGCAATTGAAGTCTCCGCCGACCTGAGCCACGCCGTAGAGGTTCCCGTTGGCATCGGCAATCACAGATCCGATCGGGCTGAAACCGTCCGCGCCGCCGGTGAACTGGTAGAGCATGTGCGCCTTGCCAGCCGTATCCAGCCGATAGATGGTTCCGCAACCATCAATGCAGTTGCCATTGCCGCCCAGGACAGTCGCGCCGTAAAGGTTTCCAAGTTTGTCCATGAGGAGGCCGCCGTTGGGCTGGATCGGGCCGATGGGAAGCTTGGAAGGAAAATCAAACAGCACCGTTTCTTCACCCGACGGCGAGATCTTGAATATGACACCCTCGTCATTTGGCCCCCCGTTCGCGGTGCCATACATGTTCCCCGCCCGATCCAGAATCACACCCCAAATGGGACCGCGTCCGTGGGTGACATCGAAGGGGAAGGCGAACACGACGCTTTCCGCGCCGCTGGGGTCGATCTTGTACACCACACCATTTTGGTTTGGGCCACCGAAGAAGGTCGTTCCATAAAGATTGCCAGCCTGGTCGCGGACTAGTGCTCCCGCGGGAGATGCACCATCCTTCGGTCCATCCTGGAACTCGTGCAGTACGTGAAAATGTTGCGCTTGCGCCGGCTGCATCGCTACTGCCAACGCCAGCACCATGATTGCAAGAATAGATTTCTTCATAGAAAATCTCCTGAGGGAATTAGTTAGGACACATTGCCTTCACATCGCCGTTGCGTATGCTGAACAGTGGGATTGCCCGGAGCAACTATTATGAGCAGTGCGAAGGTGCCCCGGGCCATGCCGTCGTCTTAGGGCGTGATCTCAAAAATATCGCCCACGTCGTGTTTAGTCCGCAGATTCTTAAAGGCGGTTCCAAACAGGTTGCCGGCGGGGTCAAGGGTAAGGCCTGTGAGCGGGGCGAAGCCATCCCGGCCTCCGGTGAAGCTGTGTAACACCTTCAATTGGAGAGCGGGATTCATTACGAATGCTGTACCAAGTCCGTTGGCCCCACCACCCTGAGTGGTGCCGTAGATGTTTCCAGCCTCGTCCAGAATCAGGCCGCCGTTGGGGCTTGACCCATCCGTTCCTGTAAATTGATGCACAACCTTGTACTTGCCTTTGGGAGAAATCTGGAAGACAAGCCCGTTGCCGGACTTGTTACCACCCGTGGCGGCGCCGTATAGGTTACCGGTGGCTTGGTCGAGCACAAGTCCCGCCTGAGGAATTTCGCCATCGGTTCTACCATGGAACGCATGTAAGACCGTGAACTTTCCGTTTTTTGCAATTCTGAACACGGTGCCGCAGCCCTCGCCTTCGAACGGATCTGCCGAGCAATTGAAGTCTCCACCCACCTGAGCCACCCCATACAGATTTCCGTTCGAATCGGCGATCAGTGATCCCAACGGGCTGAAACCGTCGGCACCGCCGCTGAACTGATGGAGCATGTGTGCCTTGCCGGTGGTATCCAGCCGGTAGATGGTTCCGCAGCCATCAACGCAGTTGCCATTGCCACCCAGTGTGGTGGCGCCGTAGAGGTTTCCAGCCTTGTCTAGGAGGAGGCCTCCGATGGGGAAGATCGGGCCGATGGGACGCTTGGCTGGAAAATCGAACAACACTGTTTCTTCGCCTGACGGCGAGACCCGGAAGATCACACCTTCGTCGTTTGGCCCCGCACCCGCTGTGCCATACAAGTTCCCCGCCTGATCCAGAGCCAAGCCCGCAAAAGGGCCGGCTCCATTCGTGCCATCAAAACTAAACAGAACATTTTCAGCGCCTGTGGGATCGATCTTGTACACCACTCCCATTTCGTTCAGGCCACCGTGGCCGGTCGTTCCGTAGAGATTGCCAGCCTGGTCGCGGACTAGCGCCCCTCCGGGAGATGCGCCATCGAAGGGTCCATTCTGGAATTCGTGGAGTACGTGAAAGTGTTGAGCTTGCGCTGGCTGCATCGCTACCGCCAGCACCAGCACCACGATTGCAAGAACAAATTTCTTCATAAAATCTCCTAGCCTAGGTTTTTCCTCAACAATGCTGTGTATGCAGGCTCGCGCGAAAAGACGCGAGTTCAACTCGGAGCAGAGATCACGAGCAACGGAAATCCGCTCCAAGCCGCGCTACAAGTTAAGGCGTTATCACAAACGCAGTCCCCTGTATCTTTTGGTTCGAGAGGTCCATAGTGGTGGTTCCATAAAGGTGACCAGCGGCATCACGGATCAAGCCAGCAGACGGAACCCCTCCATCGTCTTCTCCTTTGAAGCGATGCAAGACCGTCAGCACGCCGTCCGGACTCAGCTGAAACACAGACCCGAGGTTATGGCCGCCATTAAAGTTGGCGGTGCCATTGAGGTTGCCGGATGCGTCCAGGACCAAGCCCCCGTTGGGGCTCGTCCCATCTTTTCTGGCAAAGAGGTGAAGGATCGTGTAGTTGCCGTCTTTGGAGATTTTGAAGGCGGTTCCGAATTCACGGTTGCCGCCAACGCTGGTAACGCCGTACAGGTTGCCGGCTGCGTCCATGGCAAGGCCACCTTGCGGGACTGAGCCATCCTTTCGGCCTGCGAAGGTATGTAAGATGGTGAGCGCGCCATTCTTAGCTAGCTTGAATACTGTGCCGCAACCAACGCTTGGAAAGTGCGGGTCTGGGCAAGATAGGTTTCCTCCGGCTCGGGCCACGCCATACAGGTTTCCCTTCGCATCTTGCACCAGTGGTCCGAACGGTTCGCTGCCATCCGAACCGCCCGTGAACTTATAGAGCAGGTGCAGCTTGCCAGCCGGATCTAGCCGGAATATGGTTCCGCATCCAGATGAGCACTTCCCGCCAGAAAGCGTCGTTCCAAATAGGTTCCCGGACTTATCCATGAAAAGGCCGCCGGTGGGAATTACCGGGCCACCCTGAGGATCTAGCTGAAAGGCGTGCAGAATGGTTTGCTCACCTTGAGGGGAAAGCTTGTACACAACGCCGCCGCCACGCGGCCCCCCTTCCTGGGCGATGCCATACAGGTTTCCTGCCTGGTCTTGAATCAAGGGCGTATCGGGAGAGGAGCCGCTCACCTGCAGATTAAAAGTAAATAGGATCGTCTCCATGCCCGTGCTGTCGATCTTGAACACAGTTCCATCGCCACTACCGCCGGCAAGGGTCGTTCCATAAAGATTGCCGGCGGCATCCCGGAGGAGTGCCCCATGGGGAATCGCCCCTTCTCCGCTGACTCGAGTGTCAAACAGGTGCAACGTTTTGAAAGTTTGCGCTGCTGCTGGCAGGGCGACTACTGCCGCCATCGCCAGGACCATAATTGTCAGAACAATTTTCTTCATAAATTCTCCTTAGTTTGATTTCTTATAACCTCACTACCAGAAAAGCATGTGCCCCTATTGGGCAGGTCTGGCTTCACTACTACTTGGCCGAATCCGGCCTCTTGCGAGGCCGGTGAACAGTTGGCTGAGCGCTTACATACCTTTGTAGGCGACGGTCACGGTTCTCGATTGACCCCCGCCAAGTCCGATTGCATAGTCCAAGAAGAATGACCCGTCAGTATTGATGATCGGACCGACGACGGCGTGCCGAAAGGCGTTGCACGGCTCCGGAGGGTCGGGAACATTCAGAATGAAAGCAAAGTGGTGGAAGGGCGTGGCGCCGACATTTTGCAACATTAAGCCGAACCCCAGTGGGTGGGAGTCGCGTCCGTCGGTTGAATTCCACCCGAATGCGCTGTCACGGGTGGCGTCCAGGTTGTTCTGGAAGAAGCTATCGGCATTCACATTCGCGTAGCGAAAGATCACTACATCTCTCTGCCCGGCAGGGTCGTTGTTCCTGATTGTCATGGCAATCTTTGCGGACGGCGAAGTGCCGGCCACTTGGGTGATGGTTTGAGTTAGGGTCCAGATGCCGTCTCCGGTGGTGCGCGCAATTTTGACGGACGTTGCGTCCTGGCTTACCACGGTTGCTGGGTTCCAATTCCCGCTGTCGCCGAATCCAGCGTAATCGAAGTATTCAATGCCACCGGTGTCACAGAGGCCATACCCTTCGCCGATTTTGTCGGCGACGGCTAGGTGCTCCCGACCCCGGGGGGTCTCCAGCTGTACGATGTTGCCGTTGGCGGTTACGCAATATTTGAAAAAGGTCTCATCATGACCTGAGGTGAAGGTGAACGCGCAGACGGGCTGTGCAGCGAAGTTGTTGGGCGCGGTTCGGGCGGCGCTCCCTTGCGTCAACGCCGCCGCTGTTTCAGGTTGATTCTTACTATTCGCGGCGCTCGGCGTCTCAGCGAGGCTGAGGGCACAGAGAGCCAGGACGGTTGCTGCTAGAACAAACTTCTTCATAAACAGATCTCCGTAATTTTGATTTCGTATAAGTCATTTCCCAGAAAAACCGTGGATGAGCCGATCGGCATCCAGCACTGCCACTGCTTGGTCGAGCGAGAAGGCCTGTTGTCAAAATGCCTGAGTCGCCCAACACACTTGTCACAAGCGTGTCCCAAATCTGTAAAGGTTCAGCGTCATGTCGTTGCAACGTTGCCATAGCTTCGCGCATCCGCTAGAATCTCGCCTAATCGCAGCCAGACCGCCGGCCTGAGTGCACGTTAAGCGGCGCGATTCGAAATTGTCCTTAACGGCTTGCTAAGAATTTCCAAGGAAATTCCAAAGACAGTCATGTCCGCAGAAGCAAAAGTCTTGTACGATTTTGGGGAATTCCGCTGCGACCCTCGTGAGCGCCTGTTGTTGCGCGATGGCAGACCGATTTCCTTGTCGCCGAAGGCTTTTGAGATTCTGGTAGCCCTGATTCAGAGCAACAGCCGCCTGCTCACGAAGGACGAGCTCATGCAGCAGGTATGGCCCGACAGCTTTGTGGAAGAAGCCAACCTTACGGTCAATATATCCGCTCTGCGTAAAGCGCTCGGCGGACCTTCTGGAGCACAGCAATATATCGAGACGGTACCGAAGCTGGGATACCGGTTTGTCGCGCCAGTCAAGGAACACAGGGACGACGGCAAACCTAATCCACCATTAGAGAGTGCTCGTGTCGAACCGGGTAAACGGCTGTCCACAGTTTCCACTTTACCTGCGTGGGTGGTCCGCTCAGGTGGATGGTGGCTCGCCGCCGGGCTCCTGTTCGTCGCTGTCTTGGCCTCAGTACTGGTGCCCCGTCGGCCGACGAAACTCACCGACGCAGACACTGTCGTCCTGGCAGATTTTGCCAATTCGACGGGAGATACGGTGTTCGACGATGCGTTGCGTCAGGGGCTTTCCTCGCAACTGGAGCAGTCCCCGTTTTTGAACCTGCTCTCCGACGACCGCATCGCGCAGACACTTTCTTTGATGACCCAACCCAAAAACTCCCGCCTGACCCATGACCTGGCTCGCGAAGTTTGTCAGCGAACGGCTAGCGCCGCGGTTCTGTACGGAACAATTGCGCAAGTTGGCACGCAATACCTTCTCACCCTGAAAGCGTCCACCTGCTCAAACGGTGACTCGCTCGGGAGTGCGGAGGCGCAGGCATCCGACAAGAATCATGTTCTCGATGCGTTGGGAAAGGTGGCTTCCGAAATCCGCAGTCAACTGGGCGAATCGTTGGCGTCGGTCGAGAAGTATGACGCGCCAGCAGAGAACGTGACGACCTCATCGCTGGAAGCCCTCAAAGCCTACAGCCTCGGGTATCAGGCCATGGTCGTAAGCAGTGATTACGATGCGGCGGTCCCGTTGTTCCAGCAGGCGATCAGCCTGGATCCGAATTTCGCCATGGCGTACGCCCGGATGGGAACCTGCTACTTCAATCTCAATGAGACAGTCCGTGCGACTGAAAGCGTTCGCCGAGCTTATGAATTGCGCCAGCACCTGAGCGAGCGGGAAAGGCTCTATATTGCTTCGCATTATGAACTTGTTGTCACCGGGAACCTGGAAGCAGCCCGCAAGGTTTTTGAGTTGTTGGCACAAACTTACCCGCGCGAAGCTCCGTATACCAATCTAGGCATTGTCTATAGCCAACTGGGCGACGACGACAAAGCCATCGCCGCGTTCGAAAAGGCCGTCAGAGTCGGTCCCGCCACCGGGAACCGCTATGCGAATCTGGTCAACGGATACTTGCAGCTCAACCGCTTGGATGAAGCGGAAGCCACGGTGCGAGAGGCGAAATCCAAAAATATTGATTCTCCTGAGATTCACGTGAACCTCTATTGGGCTGACTTCCTTCAGCATGACGCCGCGGGGATGGAGCGGGAAGCTGCGTTTGTTGAGAGCAAGCCGGGATACGAAGACCAAATGCTTAACTTCGAATCGGACACAGCCCTGTACGGCGGGCAGCTCGGCCAAGCGCGGGTCTTGGCGCAGCGCGCAATCGAGACCGCTCGGAAAGGCGATGATAAAGAAGCGGCGGCGGTCTATGAGGCGCAGGCCGCGGTGCGCGAGGCGCTGGCTGACTATACGGACTTGGCCAAGCAGCAGGCCCAAACCGCACTTGCGTCCTCAAACGGCCGGGATGTCGAGGCTTTGTCGGCCATCGCGCTGGGGATGGCAGGCGCTTCCATGCACGCCAGACGGCTGGCCGATGATTTGAAAAAGCGCTTTCCCGAAGACACAATTGTGCAGTTCAGCTACTTGCCTACGATTCACGCTGCGACTCTACTTCGGGGTAGCGTCAGCAACGTGTCCGCAGATTCGTTAGCCGCAACGCCCTACGAACTTGGAGGCAATCTTTTGACCTTGAACTTCACTCTTTATCCGGTCTACGTCCGCGGCGAAGCTTATCTGGCGGCGAAAAATGGCACCGCGGCTGCCGCCGAGTTTCAAAAAATTCTCGATCACCCCGGCATCGTCAGAAGTGAGCCCATCGGAGCGCTGGCGCATCTCCAAATGGGCAGAGCCTACGTTTTGTCGGGAGACACTATCAAAGCCAAGAACGCGTACGACAACTTCCTGGCGCTATGGAAAAATGCCGCCCCTGACGTGCCCATCCTGCAGGAAGCCAAAGCGGAATACTCCAGACTGCATTGATCGAAAACCTGGTGTGGACCTAGAGATCGTGTGGGAAAGTCTTTTCCTATGTGAATTCGCTTTCATTGTTGCTCACCGTTTCTGAGTACCTAATCGTGACGCGTAACAGTCCGCGAAGGTTACTATCGTGCTAGAGAAACCTCCTAAAGCTCGTCTTGTCTAAAAAGTCACGCGTGCGCTAAATGCTTTGACTGGTACGAATTCTGACGTTCCAGCGCACTAGGGAGCACAACCTTCGCGGTTGATGTATTCCAGGGTCAGCGGTGGCATCGTGATTGCCCGATACCCTGCCGAGTGGGCAGACCGTCGGGGGCTTTCTGTTTACATTATTGCCATCGCCGCAGTCACGCTGGAAGTCATTCATGGCCGGCTGGAGCGTGCAAGCTTTCTCCATGACAGGACTTCTCTTTTTGGGTGTCCAATACCGCGGAAACCTTGTGCTGCCTGAAGACGACCGGGTGACGACTCTCGTCTCCTACGAACCACTCGTGCTGCAGGAGCAGAAGCAGCCTTCTGTTCCACCCGCATTGGCGCGGCCTAGGCCAGTGGAGAGCAAACCGGTACTGGAAACTAAGCCGACCATTGCTCCGCTTATAGTCGCCCGGCAGATACACACCATGGCAGAGCCCAATCGACGGGAGCCGGATCGCCCTGCGCCGGAGTTGAAACTCGAAAGTAAGATTCCAGTGATTCCCGCAACTCCGCCGTCGAAGATCGTGGCCGTGGGCACGTTTTCTACCAGCACTTCGCTCGCACCGACGGTCACCAAACCTGCTGCAGCAGTGCAGACCGGAGGCTTCGGCGATCCGAACGGCATTCCGTCGTCAGAGCACCGCGGGGTCGCCAACATCAGCGCCAAGGGTGGATTCGACTTACCCAGCGGATCGGGACGCGGCAATGGAAGTGGAGGCTCAAACCCGGGCGTGGTGGTGAGTTCCGGATTCGGCAACGGGGCGATCGACACTCTCGGCAGCGCCGGTATCCGTCCGAAGACGGCATCGCACCAGCCGGGCAGCGGAGCCAATGCTCCCGTCGAAATTACCTTCAAGCCCAAACCGGATTACACGGACGAGGGACGTAAACGAAAGGTTAACGGCGAAGTTCGTCTGGAAGTGTTGTTCAAGTCCGACGGCCAAGTCCGCGTGATACGCGTGGTTGAAGGGTTGGGGTACGGCCTCGACGAACAAGCCGTGAAGGCCGCCGAGCAAATCAAGTTCAAGCCAGCATTGCACGAAGGCCAGCCGATCGATTCGACGGCTCAGGTCCACATCATTTTCGAACTCATTTCGTGAGGAGAGCTATGCGCAGCTTCACAAAAATCGTCCTGTTGTTGCTGATATCCGCGACCGCAGGAGTCGCGGCCGATAACCAGAAGCCCACGGCGACACTCTCCTTCGACCAAACCGTCGACCGGGTGGTGGCGCGTGAGCGCGGGTTTGTTGGAACCATGAAACGCATGCACCCACTGGCCGAGACTTATATCCAGAATCTTCATGAAGACAACGACCATAATGTCAACCCGGTCAGCGATCAGTATTTCCTGGGACGGCTTGACTTGAATGATGGCATCCGCGATGCAACTTTCCAGAAGCAGCACCCGGGATTCATGCATCACGTGGTGAATCCCTTTTCTTCTGCCCTGGAGTACAAGTTCTTGCCGCAAGGCTTCGCGCAGATGGTGATTCTCGATGGAGACCTCCAGAAGAGCAATTATCGTTTCACTTTTGTGCGGCGCGAGTTTCTTGGCGAAACGCGCTGCATTGTGATCGATGTCCAACCTGGGAAGAAAGCAAAAGAAGGGCTGTTCACCGGAAGAATCTGGGTCGAAGACCGCGACTTCAACATCGTCCGCTTTAATGGGACCTATTCCGGCCATCCTGACACGCATTACCTGCACTTCGACAGCTGGCGCTTTAATCTGCAGGCCGATGTGTGGCTGCCTTCGTACGTTTACGTCGAAGAGTCCGGCACAAAACCCAACAGCGCGTTGTTTCACGATTTGTATCTCAAGGCTCAGACCCGTCTATGGGCCTACGATCCGGAACAACTGAACCACGAGGAAGAGTTTACCCAAATTAAAGTCGACAACTCAGTGGATGATCGTCCGGTTGCCAAAGACAACAGCCCTGTCGAAGCCCAGCGCATGTGGGAACGGATGGCAGAAGACAATGCGGTCGATCATCTGCAGAAGATCGGCCTAATGGCGCCTCCAGGCGATGTGGACAAAGTGCTGCAGACCGTGGTCGACAACCTCATCATCACCAACAAACTTCAAATCGAGCCTGAGGTGCGCTGCCGAGTGCTGCTGACGCTGCCTCTGGAGTCTTTCACCATCGGGCATACGATTGTAGTCAGTCGTGGCCTGCTGGATGTTCTGCCGGATGAAGCATCTTTGGCGATGGTTCTGGCTCACGAGCTCAGCCATCTTGTCTTGGGCCATCACATCGATACCCAGATGGCCTTCAATGACCGCTTCTTCTTCGCCGACACGACTACCTTCCAACATCTGAATTTCCAATTGGATCCCGCAGACGAACAAGCTGCCGACAACAAAGCTGTGGAGTTGCTGGGAAATTCACCATACAAAGACAAACTGAGCAACGCCGGGCTGTTCCTCAAAGCATTACACGATCGCGCGCCCGTGCTCACCAACCTGATCAAGCCCCGCCTGGGAGACACCATGGCGAGCGGAAACACCACACGAATGGCTGCGCTTTTCAACTCCGCGCCGGCTTTACAGAAACAACGCCTTGATCAGATTGCCGCTCTTCCCATCGGCAGCCGGATCAAGTTGGATCCGTGGAGCAATCAACTGGCGATGATGAATGCGAAGCCGGTTGCGCTGGTGTCCCCGAGGGAGAAGATGCCGTTCGAGGTCACGCCATTTTTCCCCTTTCTAACCTACAGCCAAGCCGACAGAAAGCTTGTGGCCCAAGGTTCGATAGCGCCCTAAGCCAGTCGACCGGTACGTTGGCCGTTTGAATTAAAAAGCTCTTTCTACACTTGTACTGCCGATCAGAAAGGACGTAATGAGAAACACAATGAGGATCATCGGGAAGATCTGCTTTTTCGGGCTGTTGACGATAGCGCCCGCGGTCGCACAAAACCTGCAATCGGCGCCAGCTCCAGCGGTCACCGGACCATCCTATAATTTGGGCGTCGGCTATGCCTATCTCTCAATGCCGATTCCCGGTGCCGGTGGTAGCGCGCATTTCAACGGTTTGGATTTTAATGGGAACGTCGGTCTCAACTCGCGCTGGGGTGCAACGCTCGACTCCAATTATCTTTATACGCCGGAAGTTCTCGGCACCCATCACCAGGGCTATGTATTGAGCGCATATACCGGTCCAGTGTTCTATCCAGTTGCGCACGGAAATACCCGCGTGTTCGTTCACGCGCTAGGCGGGGCGGCTCTGGTGGACGGAGCGGTGCCGATCGCTGAAAACGAGATTTTCCATGGCTGGATGTTCCGGCCATCCTACGCGTTTGGCGGAGGCGTTGAGCATCCAGTTTCGACGCAATTAGCGCTTCGCGTCATCGGTGATTACGTACGCACAGACTTTTATGACGCTACCGGGACTGTGCAAGCGCAGAACAATCTTCGCTTAACGGTTAACTTCGTTTTTCGCCTGAAAGAGCGCCCGCAGAGATCAAGCGCACAGCTGCGGTGATTGGATTGTTTATCTATGCCCGATTCATCCACACCGTCTTGTGTTTCCGCGTTGGAATGCCGGCGTAAGATGTCGAGCCAATGAGTGGTAACGTAGAGGAAGCCGGTAACTTCGTCACCCGGGTTGGGTTGTCAATGTGACACAGTGAACTCATGGCGCACTGGGATGCTCTGCGTCCTTCTCGTATTGAACACGAATGCGGTAAGCGTGGTCGAACTCACGCCTGCGAAACTGGACTTCGGTTCTCTGCCGGTTGGCATAGCTAGCCCGCTCAAAATTGCCACGCTGACCAACATCAGCAATACCGCCGTGAGCGTTCGTGACATCAGCGCCTCAGGCATCGATTTCTCTGAGACCAACACCTGCCCATCAAGTTTGCCCGCGGGTGGAAGCTGCGCCATCGAAGTCACTTTCAAACCAGCCATCGACGGTCCCCGGCTCGGGACCATCATCGTTTCTACTTCGGACCCATCCAGCCCGCGACTCCTTGTGCTCACCGGCACGGGACGGTGATTTCGAGACCCTTCATCGCTGTGGGGATTCCCATTGCCCCGAACTGGCGGACTTGAAGACTGCTTCGATTACGGCCATGTTTTTAATGGCGTCCTCGAGCGGGACGGGAACTTCCGTGTTATCGATAACGGCCCTTGAGAAGGCATCAACCTGCAGCGTGTACTGATCGGAAACAGAAAACGTTTCGGTGATGATGTCTTTGCCGAAGAGGTCGCCGCCTTCGTCGATGAAGAGGCGGGTAGGACGGTCCTTCGGCGCATTGAAAGGGATTTCCAGCTCGATACGCCCGCGCGTGCCGAGAAATTGAACGCGCTGGTAAGGGACGAGTTGCGTGCTGCAAGTAAAAATGGACTGACCGCCGGGGAAGTCGAGAATCGCCGATGTGAGCCGGTCGGTACGCATCTGGGGGTCGCGGTCGATCAGAGCGATGACGCGGGTGGGTTCCTGCGCGAACGCGTACCGTGATGCGTGAATCAGGTAGCAGCCGATATCCATGAGGGCGCCGCCGCCGCATTCGATCCGGTTGCGAATGTTGGCCGGGTCAATGTTGAAGTAGCTGAAGAAGGTGAGGACCGACCGGAGTTCGCCGATACGGCCTTGGTTGATCAGTTCGCGGACCCGCAGCCATTGGGGATAACTGCGGATCATGAAAGCTTCGCCGATCTTCACCCCGGTATGCGAGCGGACAGCGAGAAGAGAATCCGCCTCCGCCACTGTCATGCTGAGAGGCTTCTCGCAGAGAACATGCTTGCCTGCTTCGGCGGCTTTAACGGTCCACGGCACATGCAGCTGATTGGGAAGAGGATTGTAGACGGCCTCGATGTTGGGGTCGGCGAGAAGTTCTTCGTACGAGCCGCAAGCCTTGGGAATGCCAAGCGCCGTGGCTACTTTCTGCGCCTTCGCGAGATCGCGGGATGCGATGGCGACAACGCTGGTGTATTGGCCCAACTGCATAGCGGGAATAACCTTCTTGAGACCGATGGCGG
>CAWIMI010000033.1:0-108788 GCA_963837015.1 uncultured Acidobacteriota bacterium
CCTCGAAGTGAATCTCTAGGAGGGTGCGCGATCCGTCCGGATTTCTTCGGTACACGTATGCGTCACGCGGATATTTGGGTTCGTGTTTCACCCACTTCCCGTCAGCTTCCGCGACCACGGAATTGTCGCGCATGAATTTCACGCTCGCGTCGCCAATATACGATTCCCAACGGATTGTGTAGTCTCCCTCGGGCGTGCGCGCACCGCCTAGCTTTACCGGAGAACTTAGGGTGAAGTCACGCGAACCCCGTTCGAAAGTTCGCGGCTTGAAACCGCTTGAGACCAGCCCTTGGTGCGTGGCTCTGGCATGTTCCTCATCGCCATAAGGGCCCACGAGTATGTGATAAGAGTTCGTCCAGAGGAAGTTTTTCTTCACCGCTGTCGCGGGAAATCCGAGTTGTGCCAGCTTGTCGGTTTCGTCGTGAGCCTGCAACGGATTCTTGAATTTGCCAACCTCAAAATACAGTTCCGTAGTCGCAGTAGGATTCGCAGTTGTGGAGGCTTCGGTGTGGACGCCAGGCTGGATCGCCGGCTCGGGCGTCGGAGCCGGGCTTGACGAAGCCGGAACAGGATTGGAGACGGCCGCGAGTGCAGATGTTGGAGGAGGCGGCGGAACTGACGTCGGCTGAGTTTTTACGATCGTCGGCACAGCGACCACCGGTGCAGCAGCCTTTGGAGACGGCTCGGAAACAGCGGTCGGGGTGGCGGGAACCGGGGGATCAAGTTTTACCACCTGCGGTTTGGGTTGACTTGGTAGCGGCTGCGGCACGACCCTTTCCGGTTGCGGTGCGACTTTCTCCGACTGCAAAACCGGAGTCGGGGTGGGCGCGGGCATAACCTTCTGCGGCGCTGATAAGACCGTCTGCGCCACGGCGGGCACAATCGGCGCGGGCGATGGCACCGGTGGAGTTGGTGCCTGCACGGTCTGTGCCGCTGGCGTAACCACCGGGGGCGCTGCCGACACGACGAGGGTCTGCGTCTGCGGCTTCGCGGCAAATCGTTCTCCCAACTGGATGAGCCACTCCCCGAACTCGCGGCGATAGCCATTAAATAGAAACACGCAAGCCACCAGCGCCGAAATCACAAGCCCGGTAGCCAAACCCCGCGAGAACCCGCTCAGTTGGCCCGGTAGCGACCCTGCAGGAACCGGCCCAAAAGGAGCCGTCGCATTGGATAAATCTCTTGGATCGCGGGACGCAGCACCTCCGCGCAGTGAGCTGACTGGCACAGATCCCGGATTAGCCGGGAGAGCCGCTGTAGGGTCGCTGATCCACTCGCGGATTTTCTCGCGAGCCTCCGTCGGCATCTCAGTGAATCGCAGACCTCCTTTCTGCGTCTCATCCGTCCACGCCACCATACCGCCGGCTTCGATTCGCTGATTCTGGTCGGAGAACCAGAAACGAACCGTGCCGTTGGGCTTAATCGGATCAAAAGAGTGAAAACAAAGCCCTCCGTCCGAAACGTTCAACACGATGCCACCATTGTTCGGCTCGATGTTGATATAGGCGTGCCGCTCCATAATCGTCCGCGAAGTTTGGCGTCGTTCCTGGCGTGTCATTCCAGCACCACTAGGTAGAGAAAGATTATCGGGTAATTCAAAACACGTGCAGCAATCGAGTCCGTTCAGCAAGCGGCGAACTGACCTGCAGCAGGCAATCAACCGTCGGAACGTCCATTCTTGGCGATCCGACAGAGCGGTAATATACACCTCACCGTCTCCCGGCACAATCTCCCGTCTGGTTCGGGTCAAACGGGGTTGTGGGGGCCCCATAAGGACATTGCTCGCCAATGTGTTGCCGCAAGCGGCTCTCTTCGTTACTAGTGAAATTACCAGTTGTGTCTAGACGTCCAACGGTATATTCCTTTGGGGCTAGTAAAAATGCTAGTTTGCGGCCCCCTTGAATGACGGCCGCAGAGGGATACCGCTCGGACGGTTTGCCATCGTTGCCAATCCTCAAATTTCCACCGGGTCAGAACTACATCGGCCGCCGATTCTCGGAACTGGACTAGGATCGCCGCTTTATTCTTGGCCGACTCTCGCTGTCGGCGTGCTCGTAGCTCAGGCAGTTCTCTCCCTCACATTGAAACAAGGCCCCGCCCTGGTAGCATTCTGCGAAATCACCTACCTCGTCTTACTTCTCGTGGCCAGCGGCGTTGCCGCTTGGAATGCACTACAGAGCAGTCAAACCATCCGGCTATTTTGGTTATTCCTCGCAGGAGCTTATGGACTCTGGGCGCTGGTGCCGTGCTCGTGGTTTTACAGCGTGGTGCTGCACGGAAAAATTCCCGCCTTCCTGTTCGACAATCCCCCGTTGTTTTTACACATTGTGTTCATGATTGCGGCGGTGGCGTCGCGCCCCCACTTGAGGCTGCCTAGCCACAGGCCATATCGCACGACCTTCAACTTTCTGGTCTTACTTTTCGTTTGGGTCTTTGCTTACGCCTACCTCCTGTTTCCGTACGACTATGGGAATCAGGCGTCGGCCATGATCCTGCGCTTTGAGGGTCTTTACTTCGCGGAAAATGTCCTGCTTCTGGTGGTTCTGGGCGTGCTTATTTTTCGATCTCAGCCTCCCTGGAAATCCATCTATTGGCATCTATTCGGCGCGTCTACCCTGTACGCATTCGGTTCTTTGGCCGCAAACATCGTCTGGGCCTTGAAAGACCCTTCGGGCGATTTGACTGGAAGCCATTTCCCTGTCGCCAGAGGCTTGATTGGGATGTTTTTCACGGCCTCGATCTCCTGGCTGGCGTGGATCGGCCTGCAAGGTCGGAAGCTGGCCCAGCAACTGGCACAAACCGTCCAGTTGGACACCTCAGACACCAGGTACAGTTCGGTTCTGGCCATGCTGGCTGTACTGGCGATTCCGATCGTCGGCGTGTGGGAATTGTTTCGCACCGATGAACCCTTTGGCACGCACGAAATTCGGCTGCTGCTGGTAATGATCGCCGGCGTACTTTTAGCGGTTGCAGTCTTCGTGCAGGACTATCTTGCCAACCGCGAATTCACCTCCGATGTGAGCGTGGCCCACGACCGCCTCCGCTTGGCGATGGAGTCCAGCAAATCAACCGGCTGGGATTGGGATCTGTTAAGCGGGCACAGCTTCTGGTTCGGTGACCTAGAGACGACTTTCGGGATCAGCTCCGACAACTATTTGCCAGGCGATCAGGAATTCTACGAGCGTGTACATCCGGACGACCGCGAGCGAGTTTCGAAAGCGCTTGCAGAGGCAATGCAAAACCGGACCCCGTATACGGCCGAATTTCGCATAGTGCGAGCCGACGGGGCGATCCGTTGGGTCACGGATCGAGGCAAGTTCTACTATGCAACCAACGGTAATCCCCAGCGCGGGTTGGGCATCGGAGTGGACGTCACCGACCGCAAGCAGGCGGAAGATGCGGTGCGAGAGAGCGAGGAGCGGTTCCGCCTGGTGGCGAACACTGCTCCGGTGCTGATCTGGATGTCGGGGTCCGACAAACTGTGCACCTACTTCAATAAGCCCTGGCTCGACTTTACCGGGAGATCGTTGTCGGCCCAGCTCGGTAACGGTTGGGTGGAGGGGATCCACTCCGAGGACCAGCAAAGGTGTTTGGAAACCCACACCCGGGCATTTGATGGCCACAAAGACTTCCGTATGGAGTATCGGCTTCGCCGGTACGACGGCGAATATCGTTGGGTTCTCGACATTGGAGTTCCTAGATTCAATCCCGATGGCTCGTTCGCCGGTTACATTGGATCGTGCATGGACGTTACAGAGCGCAAGCTTGCGGAAGAAGCCCTTTCCAGCGTAAGCAGCAGGTTGATCGAGGCGCAAGAACAGGAACGGACTCGGATTGCACGAGATCTTCATGACGACATCAATCAACGACTGGCATTGCTTGCGATCGAGATGGAGCGAGTCAAGATGGAAGTTCCTGATGCCAACGTTGAAGTCCTGAGCCGCATGGACGAACTGCGGACGCGCACTTCGGAAATCGCCAGCGACATTCAGGCTCTGTCTCATCAGTTGCATTCACCCAGGCTGGAATACCTGGGACTCGTGGCGGCCATGAAGGGCTTTTGCCAGGAGTTCGGAGAGAAGCAGAAACTGGAGATTGACTTGAGGAGTCACGACTTGCCGCGTCCCCTGCCGTCGGACATCTCTCTTTCTCTGTTCCGGGTTCTACAGGAAGCGCTGCACAACGCGGCAAAGCACAGCGGCGCATCCCGCATTGCCGTGCATTTGTGGGGAACGCCGGGTGAGATTCATTTGGTGGTCAGCGATGTGGGCGCTGGCTTCGACGTCGAAGCGGCGATGAAGGGCCGAGGACTTGGGCTGGTCAGCATGCAGGAGCGAATCAGGCTGGTGAACGGTTCGATCTCGATCACGTCAAAATTGATGGGCGGCACCGAGATACGGGTTCGCGTTCCAGTCCGTGCGGAAAGCACAATCAATCCAATCGATTTGTCGGCGTCAGCCTGATGTTTGAATAAGCCCAGACCCTATGAAGCGCGTTCTCGCCCTTTTATTCTTGTCCCTGCTGGAAGTCACATTCCTCAGTGCGCAAACATTTCGTGGCGCCATTGACGGCACCGTCACCGACCCGTCGGGTGCGGTCATTCCGAATGTCAGAGTAGCGGCCATCGAGACCGCAACCGGCGTGACTCACAACACGGTCACAACCGCTGACGGACAGTTTTCTATTCAAGATCTACCGCTTGGAACGTATGAGATTAACGTCGCTGCCGCTGGATTCGGAACGTACACCGCGAATCGCGTCCGGGTAACCGCCGGCTCGCTCTATACGTTGGCGGTCAAACTTTCTCTTGCAGAGGAGAATAGATCGGTCGAGGTAGCAGCTGCTGCGCTCACCGTCGATACTACGACCGCTACTCAGAGCGACACCATCCCGGAAGAAGCCGTGCAGAGTATGCCGCTGAACGGGAGGGACTTCACGCAACTGGTCGCTGTCGCGCCGGGCTATGGAGGTTATTCGATAAACGGCGGCGGCACGATTAACGGCGCTCGGAACAACGGGGTGAATTGGCAACTCGACGGAACGGACAACAACGATTTCTGGTACAACATCCCCGCCATCAACCAAGGTGGAGTTTCGGGGATCGCGGGCGTGATTATGCCGATTGACGCCATTGACGAGTTCTCTACGCAAACGGAGTCGACAGCGGAGAGCGGACGGGACGCCGGAGGCACCGTCAATGTGATTCTCAAGTCCGGAACCAATCAACTGCACGGCTCGATCTATTACTACAACCGCAACGAGTTTTATGCGGCACACTCGCCTTTCTTTGTGCCGTCTCCGGAGTTTCCGCGAGCGCCCAGGCTGCGCAACGAAAATTATGGGTTCACCGTGGGAGGACCGATCGTCAAGAACAAGGCCTTTCTTTTTCTTGGCTTCGAAAAACAGAACTACATCTTCGGACTCAGCGGTCTGGCTACCGAACCGTCGGCCGCATGGATCGCGAGCGCACAAGCGGTGCTGGCGAAATACGACGTTCCGCAAAGCACGCTCTCGAGCACTTTGTTTTCGACTCTCTGGCCCAGTTCGATCAGCAGGCTCCCGGGAACCATTAGCAACTTCTTTGGCAATGTCCCGGCGACCGGATACAGTTACAACGGCGTAGCCAAACTCGATTACCACTTCAACGACAAGCATCATCTCTCGGGACACTGGTTCATGGGGCAGGGCAATCAGATCCAACCACCCGGAGCAGCTTTGGTCTTGATCGAGGCCAGTTCGAATCTTGGGTACTACTTCGAAGCTGCTCCTATCCGCGTGGAGAATTACTCAGCGGTGTTGAACTCGCAGTTCACGCCGAAATTGACCAATCAGGTGTTGTTTGGAGTGAGCTATTTCAATCAGTTTTTTCATGATGCCAACAACAGTTTCAATACCAAAGCTCTGGGTCTTTATCTGAGTCCGGACGCGCTTATTGACGGACAGCCCATTCTTGGAGCACCGAACATTGTTATCTCCGGCTTTGATCAAGTGGGGATCACGCCGCCGGAGGGCCGCAACGACATTACGGGCCACCTGACCGACATTGTTTCCTATGTGACTGGCAAGCACGAACTTCGCTTCGGAGGGGAAATACGGCAGGGTCGAGTGGACGAATTTTACTTTCGCCGCTCGCTAGGGAGCTTCTCTTTCGACGGTACGCAGGGACCATGGGCGGGAACTTGCCCCACAGCGAACGCCACGTGTTCGAACACGTTGGCTCTCGCGGATTTCCTGGCGGGTGACGTGAGCTCATCCTCCATCGCCGTGGGAAACGCGGAGCGGCATGTTCTGGTCAATTCATTCGCGCTGTTCGGACAGGATAGCTGGCGCGCGACACCGCAGTTGAGTTTGAGTTTTGGCCTTCGCTACGAATACAGCGGACCTCTGCATAGTGGCGATAAGGACCTTCCCGTCTTCATCCCGGGCAGGGGCTTGGCTATCCAGGGAGCAGGCATCAGTTCGGTTTACCCGGCAGACGGAAACAACTTTGCGCCGAGATTCGGTTTTGCCTATCAGCCAGGGCACATGGGCGACCTGGTGGTGCGAGGGGGATTCGGCGTGTTCTATGAGCAGACAGCGATCAGTCCATTTCTGGACAATCGTCCACCGAACGCGGCCGCCAATGGATTGGAAAATAATCCTGCAGGACCGGACGCGGTGGACAACTACAGCCGGAATTCGTACAACTGGCAAGCGGTCCAGCAAGGCGGCCAGTCGATATTTCCGGGCGTGGTGACTTGCGCTAGCTTGAACTACGCAGTCGAATCGGGCTGCGGCATTCCGAATCCGGTTACAGGCGCCAATATTTATAACGTTTTCTCTGTCGGACAAAACTTCCGCACGCCTTACTACTTCAATTACGACCTGCAAGTGGAGAAAGGTCTCGGTAGGGTGGCAGTGTTGCAAGTGGGCTACGTCGGAGGTCTCGGACGCAAGTTGACGATCACTGAGAATATTAATCAGAGCGGAAGTTTTGACGCGCAGTATGCAAATGTTGGCTCGATCAACCAGTTTAATAGCGCCGTCACCTCCAATTACAACTGTCTGCAGAGCGTTCTCAAAATACGCTCCTGGCACGGTTTTACGTCCCAGTTCGCCTATACCTGGGCTCATGCCCTGGACGAGGCCACCGAGTTTCGTGGCGTGATTCCGCTCGCAGGCACAAACCTCAACCAGGAATACGGGAATAGCGACTTCAACACGCGCCAAAACTTCACCGGTTATTGGAACTACGACATTCCCGGCTCCTCGCATGGTCCCAAAATCCTTACGCATGGATGGGAGTTGAGCGGGCTGTTGTCGTTTCACTCGGGGCAACCATTCAACTTCCCCGGCACAGGCGCTTCCGGAAGCCAGCGACCGGGCTTGAATCTGGTCGGCGATCCGTTTGCCGGAGCGTCGCATGCGTTCAACGCATCGACTGGCGAGCAATGGGTAAATCCCGCCGCTTTTTGCACGCCTTCGCCCACATGTCTCCCGGATAATCCGAACGGCGACCTTTCACGGAATAAATTCTATGGTCCCGGTTTTGCCGATGTAGATGTTTCAGTGATCAAGAATATTCCCATCAAAGAGCGCTTCACACTACAGCTTCGCGCCGAGATGTTTAACGTCTTCAACCGCATCAACCTCGCCACTGGAGGCGGATCCGTCGGCTCCAGCGGCTTTGTGACCGATACCATCGGCGACTTTTTCGGTGGTCCCGGTATCGGCCCGGGCGAACCATTCAACATGCAACTGGCGGGGAAAGTTATCTTCTGAGGAAACGCCGACTGCAACTTTTCCCAGTCGTAACTATTCTCTCCAGGCTTTAGAAAGGTTAAGATGCACTGTTTCCGCGCAACCGTTCGCCGGCCTGCGGGATCATCGATCGCGGAAACGAAACAAAGAAGAGAATGTAGAAAGAGGGGGCAGATGAAACTGAGAATTGTGATGCTTTGCGCAATATGCCTCGGCCTAGCGTGCACTGCCGTAGCCGACACACTCGTCCTAACCAACGGTCAGGTCATCACCGGGACTTTCATGGGTCGGAGCTCGGCGGGCATCCAATTTGTTGGGCCGGATGGAATCACCCAGATCTATCCCGCCCAGCAAGTCCAATCTCTCTCCTTTGGTCCCGTCCCAACACCGCCTCCGCCCCCGCCCCCGCCAGCACCGAGCCCCCAGCAAGTTCAGGTTCCAGCCGGAACCATCCTCCTTGTCCGTATGGTGGATGGCTTGGACACAAGTACGGCCTATACCGGCCAGCTGTTCACGGCCACGCTGTCTACGAATCTTGCTGCTAACGGTTATGTCGTCGCATACGCAGGCACAACGGTCTATGGCGAAGTGGTTACGGCGAACTCAGCCGGGCGTGCCACGGGCTCCTCGCAGTTGAAACTCCAACTGACTCAAATCGTAATCGGAGGAAATGCCATTCCGATCATGACCGACGTTTTCGACTCGCAAAAGGGCAAAAGCTCGGGAAAACGTTCTGCGTTCCGGCTTTTGGGCGGAGCCGGGTTGGGGGCGGCTATTGGCGCCATTGCGGGCAATGCAGGTATGGGTGCAGCGATTGGCGCCGTCGCCGGTGGTGTGGGCTCCGTCGTACAGAAAGGCGATCAGGTCCAGATTCCCAGCGAAGCGCAGTTGGAATTTCATCTGACGCAACCTGTAATGCTTCCAGTCGCGCAATAAGATCCGTCATACACATAAAAAAGAAATTTCGGAGGAACTCATGAGAATTCGATGGATGGTCGCATTTCTGGCTGTGGCGGCAGCAACCGGACTTTGGGCCCAGGAAAAAAAGATTCAGGATCCGGCGGAGAGTGCTGAACTCAACGATCAGGCATACATCCGGCTTCTTCGCACCGACCTCAAAGCCAAGAAAGAACAGATCATCAAGGAGGCCATGCAGCTGACCGACCAGCAGGCCGCCGCTTTCTGGCCCATCTACCGAAACTACGATTCTGAACAGACAAAACTGGGCGACGAGAAGCTCGCTATCGTCCATGACTATGCCCAGAACTTTCTGACCATGACCGATCCGAAGGCCGATCAACTCGCTCAGAGAGTCATGGCGCTCGATGAGCAGAGACTGGCTCTCAAGAAAAAATATTACGAACTGCTGAAGAAGGCGCTTCCCACGGTTTTGGCGGTTCGATTCCTTCAGGTGGAAAATCAGCTCCAGTTGATTCTGGATTTACAGATCGCTTCCAACCTCCCGATCATCGAGCAAAACGAATAGCTCAGAGCGTCTCAAGTTCACGAGAGGAAGAACCAGACTTAATGAAGAGATACATCCTCGACGCTTTTAGCGGCGTTCGAGGCTTCGTCCAACAGCAACCGATCAGACTGAGAATCGTAGGTGAAAATCTCGGCGTATCGACCCCAATTCAATGCCGTATCGATCTGCCGTTGAACGTCTTCTTGCGAGAGGTGCTCGTCCAGAACGTCGCGAAAAAACTCCAACGGAACAGCCCGATCTGATTTCCGCTCCAGAGCATTGCGAATCTGCTGAATCAGCTTGACGTGGCTAAGGACCGCATCGCGAAAGAGTTTCTTTCGGGTGGCGATATCCGCCTCAGCAAATTCCTTCCCCGCCTCAGTAATCTGCACATCGCCCTGAGTCGACTCCGCGAAGCCCAGCATGACCGCCTCGTCCACGATGGGAAACAGATCGTCCACTTCCATCAGTAATTCTTCCGCGAGATGGTATAAGTCTTCCCTGCCCCCGCGATCGTTCAGAAACTCCAGCAATCCCACCATGCCTCCGGCGGTTGCATGCGGCAGCACCTGGAAAGAAGCCTTGCGCAGGGCGGGCAACTGCGTAACCGGTCCGAACTCCTGTTCGGGCCGAGTCATGACCTTGTAAATGTAATCCACATAAATGAGAAATTCAGCAGACTTCCGATCTCGCGGCTGTGGCAGAGAAATGCGGAAGTCCGCCCGAATCTTCGCCGGATGCGTCCCCAGCACAACCACTCGATCCGCCAAAAGCACCGCCTCTTCAATGTTGTGCGTGACCAGGAATATGCTCCGCGTGGGAATCTGATCGTTCATCCACAACTCCAGCAACTCACGGCGCAGGCTCTCAGCCGTTAGCACGTCCAACGCCGAGAATGGTTCATCCATGAACAGTACTTCAGGTTCGACGGCGAGAGCCCGCGCAAATCCCACTCGCTGCTTCATTCCTCCCGAAAGCTCCTTGGGATAAGCGTTCTCAAAACCCTTGAGTCCCACGATGGCAAGTGCTTGCGATGCCTGCCGATGCCGCTCCGGATGCTGCATCCCTCTCGCCACCAGCGGGGCCTCAACGTTCTCCAGCACCGTCAGCCAGGGAAATAAAGCAAAACTCTGGAACACCATGCCAATATTCGGAGTCCGTCCATTCATTGGCTCACCATGCACCAGAACCGTGCCGCTGGAAGGCTCGGTTAATCCCGAAAGAATTCTGAGCAGCGTCGATTTCCCCGACCCGGAAGGCCCCAGCAGCGCGCAGATCGTGCCCGACTCCACCGACAAGTCCAAAGGAGCGATGATCTGAATATCCCTCCCGTCCGGCTGCCGATAACGCTTCTCAAGCTGGCGTCCTTCGATCAGTATTTCCCCCGGCTCCGGAAGCTGCGGCTCTGCCTCAGGCTCGCCTACCGGTTCAGCTGGCGCCGTGGTCTGCACCGGGACTTCACCAGAAAGTTCGTCCATGAGCCGTTGCCAGGCCTCTTCCGGCAACTCGTCGAACAGCCGCACCCGGTCGTCGGGACTGATCTTGTCAATCAGCGCCCGCATTTCTTCCGCGGGCACCGAGTGCAGCAGGACGTATTGGTGATAGTAAGGAAAGTGAGCGATAACAGCCGCGGCCAGTTCCACAGGCAAGTGACGGAACAGCGATTGTTGCTGCTCGAACGTGAGCTCACCCAACGCAGCAGCCGCCGGCCCCGCATCGGAAGTCTGCAGCAACGCCACGGCCTCATTCCATCGCGACTCTGAGACCGCGTCCCGAAGCCTCTCCGCAATAGGTGAATTCATCAGACGTTAAAACTCCAGCATCAAATTACAACCAATCGTGCGCCGATGGCTAGAGGAGTGTTTCTAATACCTCGTCGAAACTCCGACTTCGACCCTTCCGCGATAGAATCTTAACTTCGCATGGACAACAAAGCCATCGCCGGCATACTCTACGAAACCGCTGACCTGCTCGAAATCGACGGCCAGGATTCCTTCCGCATCCGCTCCTATCGCAATGCCGCCGAAGCCATCGAAGCCCAGCCGCAGCAGATTGCAGATCTAATCAGCGAACCCAAGCAAGTCCTCGCCATCCCCGGTATCGGCAAGGGGATGCTGCTGAACCTGCAGGAAATGTTTAAAGAAGGACGCCTCTCTCTGCACGCGGAACTCCTCAAGAAATATCACCCGTCGATGTTGGACCTGCTAAAGATCCAGGGCCTCGGCCCCAAAACTATCGCCTTGATCTGGAGCGCCTATCACGTCTGCGATCCCGAAGGAGTAGAGAAGCTGGCCCAGGAAGGAAAGATTCGCACTCTCCCCCGTATGGGCGAGAAGCACGAGCAGAAACTGCTAAAAGCCATCCAGGATTACCGCCGCATCGCCGGGCGCTTCCTCCTCGACGCCGCCGAAGCTCAAGCCGCAAAGATCACTGAGCATGTCCGCGAGTATCCCGGCATCGAAAAAATCACGCCTGCCGGCTCGCTCCGCCGAGGACGCGAGACGGTCGGCGATCTCGACATCCTCGTAACCGGTAAAGTCTGCTGCGACGACGAGGAACGGCAAAAGTTGATCGATCACATTATCAAACTGCCCGGCTTGATGGACATCATCGCTCGCGGCGAAAAGATCAGTTTTCGCATGCGCGGCGGCATGCAGGTGGATGTTTGCCTGCTCTCTCCCGACTCCTTCGGCGCCGCCATGCAATATTTCACCGGCAGCAAAGCCCATAACGTCGCCCTCCGCCAGCGTGCCTTAAAAATGGGCTACACGCTGAGCGAATACAGCCTCGCCCAACTGGACAACGAAAAAGCAGTCGCTGGAAAAAGCGAAGAGGAAATTTACGCCAAACTCAAGCTCGACTATATTCCCCCCGAACTGCGCGAGAACCTCGGCGAGATCGATGCCGCCGAGAAGCACACTCTGCCCACACTCATCTCGCAAACCGACCTGCAAGGCGATGTCCACATGCACACCGTCGAAACCGACGGCCGCAACACCATCGAAGAAATGGCCGAAGCCGCCCGCGCCTACGGATACCAATACATGGCTATCACCGATCATTCCAAGAACCTGGCCTTCGCCAACGGCCTCGATGACCAACGCGCGGTCGAACACATCAAGCGCATCCGAGCCGCGAACCAAAATATCGACGGTATACGAATCTTCGCCGGAATCGAAGTGGACATTCTCGCCGACGGCACCCTCGATCTCTCCGACTCTGTCCTCGAGCAAATGGACCTGGTAATCGCAAGCGTCCACTCCCACTTCAATCAAAGTCCCCCTGAAATGACCGACCGCCTGCTCAAAGCCGTGGAAAATCCGAACACTTCATTCCTCGGACATCCCACCGGTCGCCTGCTGCTCCGCCGCGACGCCTACCAGTTCGACGTGGACGCCATCCTGAAAGCCGCCGCCAAACGAAAAGTCGCAATGGAGTTGAACGCCTATCCCGACCGTCTAGACCTCTGCGACCGCCACCTTCGACTGGCTAAACAATACGGGGTAAAGATTGTAATCAACACCGATTCCCACCACACCTCGCACCTCGACAAGATCCGCTACGGCGTCCTCCAAGCCCGCCGCGCCTGGCTTACCAAAGAAGATGTCCTCAACACGCTCCCGGCCCAAAAGTTCAGCAAAGCCATGAAACACGCCTGGCCCACGTAAGTCCGGCCCTCTCCGCTTTGTCATCCTGACTGCAGCGAGGGATCTGTGCATTTTGATCGCGCACCAAATCGTCACCTATTGCATGGACCGATTGTGGATCATCTCGATTCCAAACAATACTCTGGCCGACGTAGCGGCGGAACCTTGACGCCTCTAGCGAAGCGAAACAATTGTTACAAACCGGTTAAAACGCACCTACACTCCGGAGAAGCACTGACGAAACAAGGCGTCTCAAATTACAATTGCCCTGCCCCGCTGTACCAAATCGCCAATGCCGAAGACGACTCACAGACCCGAACCGAAAACTGCCAGCAAGAAGCCTGACCGTCGAAACGGTCGCGAGCGAATCTCCGCCACAACCGCCTCAGGCATCTCTCCTTTCGACAACCCCGATCTCTACGTGAATCGGGAGTTAAGCCTTCTGGAATTCCAGAGGCGTGTGCTGGAAGAAGCGGAAGACGAGACCGTCCCCCTGCTGGAGCGCGTCAAGTTCCTCTCCATCGTCGGATCCAATCTTGAAGAGTTCTTCATGGTGCGAGTCGCGGGACTGAAGCGCCAAGTCGAAAAAGGTGTTCTCGAATGCGGCCCGGATGGCATGGCTCCGGCGGCCCAGCTAGCCGCCATACGCGACCGGGTCGCCAATTTGTTTCACGCCGCTCACGACTGTTGGCATCTGGAAGTCGTGCCCGCTCTCCTCGAAGCCGGAATCCAGATCGCTGATTATGCCGAGTTGAGCAGCACGCAGCGGTCAGCGGCAAACAAGTACTTCCACAAAACGGTTTTTCCAACTCTGACTCCGTTGGCCTTTGATCCCGGCCGTCCTTTTCCCCACATCTCGAACCTGAGCCTGAACCTGGCGATACTGATCTGCGACAAGCAAGGTGTGGAACATTTTGCCCGCGTCAAAATTCCAAACTCCATCCCCCAGTTGATTGCAGTCTCGCCGCCGAAGGAAAAGGGCATCGGCGTGAAATCACCTGTCCGGCAATGTTTTGTCTGGCTGGAACAGTTGATCGCTGCCAACCTCAAGCTTCTGTTTCCGGGCATGAAGGTTCTCGAGGCCTACCCGTTCCATGTGACCCGTGATGCGGACACCGCCATCCAGGAACTGGAAGCCGGTGACTTGTTGGAGTCAGTCGAAGAAGGCGTCTGGCAACGGCGCTTTGCCGACGTTATCCGGCTGGAGGTGTACGAAGCCATGCCACCCGCCATCCTAAAAATTCTGCTCGAGAATCTAGAGGTCGATCGCGACGATGTCTATCAAATCAGAGGCCCCCTCGCCCTCAGCCGGCTGCGCCACCTCGCCGCGGTGGATCGTCCCGAACTTAAAGACCCCCCTTTCGTAGCATCGATCCCTGCCGCACTGGAGCCGGAAGAAGATGGTGAGGATATTTTCGCCGCTATTCGCCACCAGGACATCCTTCTTCATCATCCCTTCGACTCCTTCCAGCCGGTAGTTTCTTTCCTGCAGAAAGCCGCTAAGGACCCCACCGTTCTCGCGATCAAGCTTACGCTTTACCGCGTCGGCCGGAATGCCCCGGTGGTGGAGGCTCTGCTGGACGCGATTGAAAACGATAAGCAAGTCGCAGCCCTGGTGGAGCTCAAAGCACGCTTCGACGAGGAGAGCAACATCGAGTGGGCGCGAAAGCTGGAGCGTGACGGCGTCCACGTCGTCTACGGATTACAGAACCTGAAGGTTCACTGCAAGGCCGCGCTGGTCGTGCGTCAGGAAGGAAATATCATCCGCCGCTACGTGCACCTTTCGACTGGCAACTACAACAGCGTGACCTCCCAGCTTTACACCGATTTCGGTATGTTCACCTGCGATGAGGAAATTGGCGCGGACTGCACCGACCTGTTCAACTATCTCACCGGATATTCCGCCAAAGCCGAATACAAGAAGCTGCTCGTCGCGCCCGTCGATCTGCGAGAGCATTTGGAAAGGATGATCCGGCGCGAGATCGCACATCAGCGCCGTGGCGAGCGTGGACACCTGATCTTCAAGATGAACGCCCTCGTCGACAAGCGCTCCATCCGCCTGCTGTACGAAGCATCGCAGGCTGGTGTACAGGTTGATCTCTTGGTGCGAGGGATCTGTTGCCTGCGACCCGGCATCAAGGGCGTAAGCGAAAACATCAAAGTGACCAGCATCGTGGGCCGCTTCCTCGAACACAGCCGAATCTACTATTTCAGGAACGCGGGCCAGGAAGAGGTCTACCTCGGCAGTGCCGACCTGATGCCGCGAAATCTCAACCGGAGAGTCGAGGTAGTCTTTCCCGTAAGCGACCCCAAACTGATTCACGACCTCCGCTACGACATCCTTGACACCTACCTATCCGACGAAGTCAAGGCGCGTCACATGCGCGCCAACGGAAGTTATTCCCGAAGCTCCAATCGCACCGCCCCCGACGCGGTCAACAGCCAGCAAACCTTCATCGACCGCGCCGGGGCTCGCTCCAAACAATGATCGGCACTCCGCTGGCAACGCTGACATCCTGAAATCGCGCTGTCATCCTGAGCGAAGCGAAGGATCCATGCATTCTCTCCGCTGACTCGAACCCGCACTCACCAATTACACGGAACAGGTTCAAGCCGCGTAGCGGCGGCATGTGAAAGCCCGGCACGGAGTATCGGGAACCAAGAGTACGAAAGCGCGAGTCCCGGCAGTGACGGCACTCGTGCAAGCGTTCGTCAGGGCATTGCATCGGTCGACGAATTGAGCCCCTTCAGGATTTTTGCTCGGCAAGCGACTACAATCAAAATCAACGTATGCCCGACGACATCCAATCGCCGCAACCCGCGCCCTCACCCGGAACCCGATTTAACATAGGCGAAGAATTCGGCACCGCGAAGAAGAACCTGCCGCCCGTGAAGATCGTTCTCATCGGAGCGGCGATTATCGCAGCCGTTGCGGGTCTCATCGCGTTCGTGCAACGCCCGCAATCCGCAGCCACCGGCTCGATCGACGACGTCGTCTCGGTCGAAGTTCCCAATCAAAATCTGACCATGGTCGCGATCAACGTTTCATTTCAGAACAATGGCCAGAAACCATACTTGATTCACACCATCAAAGCCGAGCTCGAGACCGCCACCGGCAACTTCAGCGACGACGCCGCGTCCCCAGCCGACTTCGACCGTTACTTCCAGGCGTTCCCCGCCCTGAAGCAGCACGCCCTCACTCCGCTGGAACGCGAAGCCAAGATCGATCCCAACGGCCGCACCCAGGGAACAATCATCGTCGCGTTCCCGATAACGCCGGACGCTTTTACAACCCGCAAGTCGCTAAAAGTCACAATCCAACCCTACTTCCAACCCGTCCCGTTGGTTCTAACCAAGTAGCAATCCACTGTAGCAACGTAGTCCGCCACATTTCTACCTAAACAATAGCTAATAGCTATTTAGTAGATGTTCCACGTGGAACACAACGAGACTTCACTGATGCTTCTGCAGAATCTTACGCCGTTGCGCCAAGTGATTGTTGGCTTTGGGATTGAGGTCATCATACTTGAGGCAACTGATCGAGCCATCCACTTCGAGAACAGCCAGTGCAACATCATGAAAACTCGCGATGCCATGCTCGCGCAATGCGCGCTGCAACTCGTCCATGCTCATGTGCTCTCTTGTCATATGCGAGGCGATGACTTCGCCATCGTGCACCAGCAAGCTGGGCTCTCCCTGAATGAATTTTCGGAAGCGACGATTGCCACCCGAAACTTCGGCGATGAAATAATTCAGCACCAGCAGCGTCGCGGCCGCGACCACGCCGCCCATGAGCGACGTGTCAGGGCCGGTCATTGCGTTCTGCACTGCGTTGCTGAGGAGAAGCAGGAGGGTGAGATCGAAGGGCGTCATCTGCCCCACTTCGCGCTTGCCACTGAGGCGAACACCGGCGAGGACGACAGCATAGATCACTGTCGTCCGCAGGAAGATTGCGCCGAGAGCGTGCGCGCTCGAAACCATCGCGCGTTACTGGCCCGCCGTCACCGGCACGGGAGCGCTCTTCGGAGTGCTCAAATAACCTACCGCCTGTTTCTTGTCAACCGACCAGATCACCATTTCATATAGCAGGTGATCGCGCCCGGTGTAGAACTGGATGGGCTCGCTGACGTTGCGATCTTTCTTTTCGATGGTCTTGTCGTCAGCCGTGACATTGATCGTGAACTTACCTTTCTTCACGTCAGTTTTCTTGAGCTGCAGACTGACAGTCGAGACAGCCTGCGGCTGGGCGCCCTTGACCAAGGTAAACTCGTAATAGTTGCGATCGCCTTTGTGCTTGAGCACTTCAAGATCACTGCGGGTGTTTGCGATCAACCCGCTCTGCACTCCCAGGTCTCCGATGGTGCTCTGCAGCTTGGCTTGCGTAGCGGCCAAGTCGGCTTTGGTGGAGGCAACGTCGGTCTTAACGCCGCCGACATCTGTTTTCACGTTGGCGACTTCGCCATTCACCTGAGTGAATTGCTGCTTCTGCTCATCGGCGAGGCGTTGCTGCGAGGCGCGTTGGGCCGCCTGCTCGCGCTGCAATTCGGCGGAGCGCGAGGCGAGTTCCTTCTTGGTCATGCCTAACTGCGTGGCCAGAGTCTCGGAGTCGGCCTCGGCGGACTGCATGCGCTTACTCAGGTCCGCAATTTGTGCGTTGCTGGCGGCTTGACCCTTGCCCAATTGATCGATGCGCTCGCGCAAGTTAAACAGGAAGTAAAGCGAGCCTGCAACGTAGATGACTGCGAGCAACAGGAGTATCCACTTCCCTGCGCTGCCCTCCGAACCGGTGTGGACCTCGGCGATTTGTTCGTCCTCGTCGGCCATAATTTTCTCCGCTTGTTGTGAATGGGTGTTGTTCTTATTGTTGTGCAGGCGAAGGATGGTGTCAATTGTTACGAAAGATTATGGAGCAGCGAGGATGTCGTGTTCAACGGGCGACAACCTTCCAGGCTGCTTACTCACCGGTTTCACAGGAGAGTGCCTTGAGGCATCTGAATGACACGGACATTACAGGGGTCCTTCGACTTCGTGGCTGATTCGCTTCGCGAATCAGCCACTCCGCTCAGGATGCCAGCTGTTTGTCCTAGGTATATGCTAGACTTATGCTAGGTAATACCAATGGCTACGCTTTATGTTGAAAATGTGCCTGACGACCTTTATCAGGCTCTGAGGGAGCGGGCTCGACAGCACCGCAAGTCGATTACGGCTGAGGTTCTGTCTTTGTTGGCGGAAAACGTGGTGACGGCGACGGAGCGCAAGGCTCGACAGCAGTTCTTCCGTCAGGCGCAGCGGATGCGGTCGCATCGGCCCCGTTCGACTGGAGCTTTTCCCCCTAGCGAAGAAATGCAACGCGAGGATCGCGAGCGGTGAAGACGTATGTGATCGATGCCAGTGTCGCGGCAAAGTGGATTCTTCCCGCCAGCCGAGAAACGCTTTCTCAGGAAGCGCTGGAGCTGCTGAAAAGCTATGCGGCGGGCGAGGTGCGCTTCCTGGTACCAGATTTGTTCTGGGCCGAGCTTGCCAATATTTTGTGGAAAGCAGTGCGTCAGCATCGAGTCCGGGTGCCTGGGGCGGAGAGTGCCCTTCGCGCTATGCGAGAGCGGAATTTCCCCACGATTTCTTCTCATGCTTTGCTGGTGGAAGCATTTGCTATTGCGACCGCTTTTGATCGCGCTGTTTATGACGCGCTTTACGTCGCGCTTGCGGTCACTTCCAAGTCGCAACTGGTTACCGCTGACGAGCGTCTCGCTAATGCGCTGGCGGCGCACCTTCCCGTTCGATGGCTGGGTTCTTTATAGCGCCGACGAGATCAAAATCAAGAGCGTTAACCACCAAGGACACTGACGTTCACAAACGAAAACCGCCCGGACGAAGGCGTCCGGGGGTCTACGTGCGCGAAATTGATTCAGCTGGCGGCGCGGCGGGCTTCGGCTTCCTTTTGGGAGACGTAGCGCAATAGGATGTCGCGCAGCGAGACCAGGCCTTTTAACTGTTTGCCGTCTGTGATGGGGAGGTGGCGGAAGCCAAACTCGCGCATCAGGAAGAGGCAGTTGTCGATGGTTTCGTCCACGCCGATGGCTTTCGGGTTGGCGGTCATCACTTCGGACACTTTGGTGGTTCCCGGGAGGCGCGCGGCCGCTACCACGCGATTCATAACATCGCGCTCGGAGAAGATTCCGACGATCTCGCCGTCGCGTAGCACGGGCAAGGCTCCGATGCTATGTTCCATCATGAATCTTGCTGCTTCGAGAACTGTGCTCTCGGCGTCAATGGAGTAGACGCGGCGGTCTTTCACGATATCGTAAACCTGCCCCATAGAAGACTCCTCGGGCGCGGCTTCTGGGGAGCCGCTAGATGGAACACTTTATCACGGAGCGGGCTTTGTGGGGAAAGCGGTTTCGGCGGTTGGCTAGTGTCGTCCCTGAAGGGACTCTTCTTTATTTACCTTGAATTTCCCGGCACGGCAGTGCTGGGGTTTCACATGCCGCCGCTGTGCAGCTGGCGACAATCGAATAGCCTGAGCTTTGCTCGGCCCGGACGGGAGCGTGCCGGCCTACGGGTTCGTTGTTAAGCGGTCGGTCGCGTCTCCGAGTTTGAAATACTGCGCGCGAGATCCCTCGCCCACCTGGAAAGCGCGGGAGCTTCGGGATGACTCCTTTTTTCTTAAGAACACCCAGATTCTTGAGAGCATCCTCACTCGCTGGTTCTCGGAGTTGGATTGGCCGTGCTAAGTCGGCTGGCATCTGGTATCTTCTTGGATTCTTGTTGGTTGCCCTTCATAAAGGAGACTTGATGGCCGAGTCTGTGCGCCCGGAGCCGTCGCGATTTTACCGCTGGATGGTGCTCATCTTTGCGAGCATCGCGATGTTCGGAAATTACTACGTTTACGACGCGTTGAGCCCTCTGGCTGACGTGCTCAAGCAACAGCTTGGCTTTTCCGATTCGAACATCGGACTACTGCAGGCCATTTATAGCTTCCCCAACATATTCACGGTAGTGATCGGCGGAGTCCTGATTGACCGAATTGGGCTGAGACGGTCTTTGATGATCTTTGGAGTTCTTTGCTTTATTGGGCCCGCAATCACCATGGCATCAGGGCACCTTTGGCTTATGGCGATCGGCCGGCTCATTTTTGGCATGGGGGCGGAATCGCTGACCGTCGCGGCCACAGCTGCTCTGGCGCGATGGTTCAAAGGGAAAGAGTTGAGCTTCGCTTTCGGCATCAACCTGACGATCGCCCGGCTCGGCACGTTTGCCGCCCTGAACTCCCCCACCTGGGCGCGCTGGGCCTACGCGACTTGGCGCGGGCCATTCCTGATCGCATTCGCAGTATCGTCTCTGTGCGTACTGGGCGCGGTCGTTTACTGGGCGATGGAAGTGTATGCCGAGAAGACTTACCGGCTGGGCGAAGTCTCGACGGACAAAGTGGTTTTCGCTGATTTGTTCAAGTTCGGCGTGAGCTATTGGTACATCGTCGCCCTGTGCGTTACCTTCTACTCCGGCATTTTCCCGTTCCAGACTTTCGCGGTGAAATTCTTTATGGAGGCGCACGGGACTTCGCGTGAGCTTGGAGGCTTCCTCTCGAGTGTCCTGACTTTATTTGCCATGGTGGCAACCCCGCTGTTTGGCCTGATGGTCGATCGGGTAGGCAGGCGGGCGATCCTGATGATGTTCGGGTCCTTATTGCTGATTCCCGTCTATTTGATGATGGCCTACACGCACATCAGCCTGTATGTACCCCTAGCAATGATGGGAGTAGCGTTTTCGCTGATTCCGGCAGTGATGTGGCCTTCGGTTGCTTATATCGTCGACCAGTCGAAGCTGGGGACGGCTTATGGGTTGATGACGATGATTCAGAACATCGGGTTGTTCGGATTTAACCTGCTGATTGGCTGGGCTAACGATTTCGGCCACGCCAGCGCGGAAAGCCCTGCGGGATACCATCTGGGAATGTGGATTTTTTCTATTTTAGGTTTTCTGGGGGTGCTTTTCTCGTTCCTGTTGCATGAACGGGAAACCGGGCCGCACGGTCATGGATTGGAGACGATTACGACGAAGTCAGGGCCGGCTAGCTCAGATTTGCTTTCGAACCCCAGCGGCTGAAGCCGCGTTAAGGCTAGGCCCTTTTCGACATGGCTAAAGCCATATCCTGATACAAAGCCAGACCCTGATACAAAGCCAGAACTGCGAGTCCAGAATGGAAATCCAGGGCTAGGGTGACTCGCGATGAATTCTGCAGCGGTTCTTGGGTCTTTTCCGGCAAGTGCTGAATCTAAAGGCTTGTAATTGGACGGGCGTAAGGTGGCATGGAATGATAGTGCTCGGTAACCAAGGTCACATGAACCTTCCCTGCGTGCAAGCCCTTGGGGGGCAACCAGTTTCCACGGTCGACGGGCCTGATACTTACCTGCAAGCAGTACAACGAATAGAGACTTACGCCGCATCTGACTGAGTGCGGCCGGAAAAGACGACTTTGACGGACGCGAAAAAACAAGCGGGCGGCGGGCTCTCAGAAGCAGAGGCAATCGAGCGGGCTAAGCATGGGGATGCGGACGCCTTTGAGGCGCTGTATAACCTGCATAAGCGGCGGGTATACTCTTTATGCCTCCGGATGACGGCCAATACGGCGGCAGCCGAGGATCTGACCCAGGAAGCCTTCCTGCAGTTGTTCCGCAAGATCGGAACTTTTCGCGGTGAATCGGCATTTTCGACCTGGTTGCATCGGATGGCGGTGAATGTGGTGCTGATGCAACTGCGCAAGAAGGGTCTACCGGTGGTTCCGCTCGAGGAAACCATGGAGACCGAAGAGGAATCGCCCAAGAAAGAGCCGGGCGCGGAAGACCCCAGGCTGGCGGGATCGGTCGACCGGATGCAGTTGCAGAAGTCGATCGCGGGGTTGCCGCCGGGTTACCGGATGATTTTTTTGCTGCACGATGTCGAGGGTTACGAGCACAATGAGATTGCCGCGATGGTGGGATGTTCGATCGGCAACAGCAAGTCACAATTACATAAGGCACGGATGAAGTTACGAGAGATCCTCAGAACGAGCAGAGCTGAAAAAGCCACAAAGCCGTGAGGACCTAACTTACAGAGGGATCGGGAGAGGTAGTATGACCTGTGAAGAGTTTGAGCGGGTCCTGCCAGAGCTTGGGAGCGGCCATAATATTGAGCAGGAAGAGCATTTGAAGTCCTGCTCCCCATGTTCGGATCTGCTAGCGGATCTGAACGCCATTTCACAACAGGCGCGGCTATTGCAGAGTTCCGAGGAGCCCAGCCCATGGGTATGGAACTCGCTGGAAGTCGCTTTACGGCAAGAAGGACTGATTCATCCGACCCAGCGGGGACACGCGCAACATCCTGCTCCCATGCTGGGCTGGAGGCTGCGTTGGCTGGTACCGGCTGCGGCCGGCTTTCTAATCGTGTTTGGAGTGCTGCTGTTTCAACGCGGTACGCCTTCACATGTGGCCGATTCTCGGCCTACGGGCGTGGTCCCCAGTGACCTGCCACCGGTAATCGCGATGGGCAGTGACGATGTGCAGTTGCTGAATACGCTTGGGGCGCGTACGCCATCCATGCGGGCGGCCTATGAAGCGGACCTGCAATCGGTCAATGCTTATATTCGGGATGCAGAACAATCCGTGCACAGCAATCCGAATGACGACATCGCGCAACAGTACTTAAGGAACGCATACGAGGAAAAAGCCATGGTTTATGAGATGGCTTTGGACCGTTCTCTGCCATAATAGAACGGTTTGATTCCGGGGCCGTTGGGCGCCGTATAGCTGGGCAATGGGGAGATGTTGATTATGTGCCGGAAACAGCGCAGCGCAATGCTTACCGTGGTGATCCTTTTGCTGGTGACTTTGGCCGCGGCCGAGACCACCCGCAAGGAGATGCATTTCAAGGTCGGCCGTCACGCCAGCGTTTCGATTATCAATGCGTATGGACCGATCTCGGTCAAAGCCGGTCCCAGTAAGCAGATCGCCGTTAGCGCAGTTTTATCCTCCGGAAAAGTCGAAGTGGACCAAAGCAAGAACAAGAATCGGGTGTCTGTTGTTTCTCACCTTCTGGAAGGTTCGGACGCGGACAGCGGAAGAGTTGAGTACGAAGTTTTGGTGCCGGCGGACGCGAGTGTGACTTTACATTCCACCACCGGACCGTTGCATGTTGAAAAACTGCAGGGCGACGTGATGGCAGAGGGCAGTACTGCCGTGGTGGACATGCGCGACTTGAGCGGCGGCCACGTTCGCATCAAGACCCTGAACGGCCCGGTGACTCTGACGAATATGAGCGATGGACACTTGGAGATCACTTCGGTCAGTGGAGATGTAACGTTGCATGCGGTGAACGGCTCAGTGATCCATGTGAACTCCGGAAGCGGCAAGATTCACTACGACGGAGATTTCGGCGACTCCGGCGACTACGCTTTGACCAGCCACAGCGGCGACATTGAGGCGATTGCTCCGGCCATGGCTTCCATCGATGTCGTCGCGCGGTCGGTACAGGGGAAAGTGGTGAGTGACTTCTTTCTGCAACCCGAACACACCACCTTTGTGCCCCAGACCGGGAGTGCCTTCGCAGGCACCATGGGTGAGGCTGCATCTTCGGTTAAGTTGCTTTCCTTCAGTGGTAAAATCCACCTCAAGAAACGTTGAACAATCGTGCGGAACAATTGGCTTGGACGGGTGTGGAACCCGCTTCAGGAGATCGGGTTCCATGAAAGTCCGGCCCGATTCCGGTGCGGCGTTCGATCGGTCTGCGCGCGTGCGTGAGGCCCGGGCGGTGTTGCTGGTGGGTTTCATGGGTGCCGGCAAGACCTCGGTGGGCCGGGCTTTGGGGCGCCGATTGGGTTTGCCATTCGAGGATCTGGACGACCGGATTCAGCAGCGGGAAGGAAAGAGCATCGAGCAGATCTTTCGAGAGTCGGGGGAAGCCGAGTTCCGAAGAGCGGAAACGGCGGCGTTGCGCGAATTGCTCGCAGAGCTTGGCTCGTCGTTTCGCGTAGTGGCGCTCGGCGGAGGCGCTTTCGTGCAGCCTGATAACGCCGCACTGATTAGTGGGGCGCAGGTACATTTAGTTTTCCTCGATGCGCCGGTGGATGAATTGCTGCGACGATGCGAGGACGAAGCGATAAAGCGTCCGCTGCGGCAAGATCCGGAACAATTTCGCGAGTTGTATGGGAAGAGGTGGCAGTCATATATGAGAGCGGATGTCCGCATTGAGACCAGTGGCAAGGACGTAGAAACAGTTGCGGCGGAGGTGGCATGCAGTCTCGGCTTGGGTTGAGGAAGTGGGTATCGAGAGGCCTTGTCTTGTTCGTGGGAACGATCTTTGCGCTGGGGCTTTGCGCGTTGTCGTCCGGCGCGGCCGCTGCGGATAAGGATGACAAGCCGGCGGCGGCGCAGATGGTCGACTCGGGATCGTTTGGAGTGTTCATGAATGGACACCGGGTGGCGACGGAAACCTTCTCCATTCATCAGAGCAGCAGCGGGAGTTCGATCGTGTCGGAGTTCAAGAGCGAGGCGGGCACGGACAAGGCCGAACAAAAGTCCGAGTGGCAAATGGGTCCCAATGGCGACTTGCGAAAGTATGAATGGAAAGAAGTCAGCCCGGGACAAGCGCAGGCGGTGGTGCTTCCCAACCAGGAATTCCTGACCGAGCGCTTCAAGGCTGGTCCTCAGGATAAAGAAGTGGAGCAGCCATTCATGATGCCGGCGTCCACCAGCCTGTTGGATGATTATTTCTTCGTGCAACGAGAGGTTTTGGCCTGGAAGTATCTTGCCAGCAGTTGCAAGCAGGATAAAGGCGCGTTGCAATGTCCGTTGAAGCAGCACGTTCAGTTTGGGGCGTTGAATCCGCATGCGCGGGCTTCGATGTCGGTGACAGTGGAGTTTGCCGGCCGGGAAAAGGTTACGTTTCGAGGCGCAGAAGTCGAACTGAACCGTCTGGACTTGAAAAGCGAATCGGGCACCTGGTCACTGTGGCTCGACGACCAGTTTAAGCTGCAGCGGATTCTGATCCTGGGCCAGAACACGGAAGTATTGCGAGACTAGGTTCTCATTTGGCTCTGATTGATTCACGCACGGTGCGCGTGCTGGCGACAACGCTGTTTTTTGCGTTGGGGTTGGGCTTTTTGTACATCGCACGCCGCACCCTGATTGCTTTTCTCTTCGCGATCTTCTTCGCGTATCTGGTCGACCCGGCCGTGTCACGGCTGGAAAAGTGGACCCGGCGCCGGGGCTGGGCGATTGCCCTCATCTATCTTTTGTTTGTCATCCTCTTAGGAACCCTTTTCTTCTTTATTGGGCCGCGGACTGTGCATGAGGCCCGGCATCTGGGCGAGGCCTGGCCGAGTTTGACCGATCGGGTTAACACTGGCGACCTGGCGCATGAGATCGGCAGAGAACGGGGATGGAGCGGCGAAACCACCCAACTGCTGCAGAGGATCTTGTCTGATCCTCGTTTTGCCAACGTCGCACAACAGGCCGGATTGCGCGCCGCAGAACTGGCAAAGCAGTCGTGGCTTCTGATCGTCGTACCGATCCTGGCGATATTCTTTCTCAAGGATGGCCGCGTGTTCAGCGAAGTCGGGTTGTCTTTTGTGCAGAGCCGACCGCAACGCGAATTTCTGAAGGACGTGCTCGCGGACCTGAACCAGATGCTGGCGCAATTCATCCGCGCCCAGCTTGAACTCGCTGCCTTATCCCTGGTGGTCTACATCTCCTTTATGGAAGCAGCGCGGGTGCCTTATGCGCTGGTGCTGGGGACGGCTGGCGGAATGATGGAATTCATTCCAGTGGTCGGCCCCCTGGTGGCTGGAGTCGTGATTTTGAGTGTCGCGCTGCTCATGAGTTATAAGCACTGGTTGCTGCTACTCGCCTTCCTGATCGCTTGGCGTATGGTTCAGGACTACGTGGTCTCGCCTCGCATCATGGGAACCAGCATGGAACTCCATCCCCTTGCGGCGATTTTTGGCGTGCTGGCAGGGGGTGAAATCGCGGGAGTCCTCGGCGTATATCTTTCCATTCCGGTAATGGCAAGCTTGCGCATCGTATGGCGGCGTTGGCGCCTCTACGCCGAGAAGAAACGCTTCGGTCCGCTGAATGAGTACTCGTTCGGAACCGAGATCAGCCCCCGGTCTTGAGCCGTCGAGGTTGCCTTTCTCCTTTTATGGGCCTTGCCTCTTGACAGTCTGATCGAGGAGGCCGACAATTCAAAATCGAAAAGCTGGATGCTGTAACCAGCGAGTATGCGCGACGGTTCCCCCCGTCGGCGTTCCCAGGGATACCCATAATTATCGCTTCTCGTGGACAACGAGTTCGCAGGAGTGCGCGTATGTACTGGATGGTCACGAACCGCAATGTTGACACAAACAATAAAACTTTCGGCGATGACTTTACCAACCTGTCCTTTTGGCAGAACGCCTCGCAACAAGTAGATATTTCTGCCAACTGGGTATCCATGAGCCAGGACAGCTTCCGCGATGGCCTGGTCAAGATCGCGGACACGTTTCCTGATCCCAATACCACGCCGAGCGAGGATCAGAAGCATGTCAGCATTTTCGTCCACGGCTTCGACACGAATTGGGTCTCTGCGGTCCAGCGTTATGGCGCCATCGTGAACAAGCTTTTCACCGACCCCAAATTACCTACCGACCCAAAATCACTTGGAGTATGCGTACTCTTCACCTGGCCGTCCAAGGGTTCGATCGCAGGATATCTGCCTGACCGGTCGGAAGCCCGGCAATCCGGAGACGACTTCGCGAATGTGCTCGGCAGCCTTTATGACTGGATGTCGATGAAGCAGATGCATGCGGTTAACGCTCCCGCCAACGGATGCAAAGCCCAGACTTCCGTCATCGCACACAGCATGGGCAACTACGTGGTTGAGAACGCAATGAATGTAGTGTGGACCCGAAAGAACAGACCGCTGCTGGTGAGCCTGATCAACCAGTTGGTGATGGTCGCAGCGGACGTAGACAACGATCTTTTTCACGCCGGCGACACTGTAGAGCATGGAGATGGCGAAGGCATGGCAAATCTTTGCTACCGCATCACGGCCATGTATTCAGGAAAAGATTCGGTGCTCGGTGCCTCCGCCGGCCTCAAGCATTTCGGCAAGCGCCGACTGGGACGGAGTGGCCTGGACCGAACTTGTCCTATCCCCGATAACGTATGGGATATCGACTGCTCGAATCTGTTCGACACGAAGGTGAATGGCATCGAGGTGCATAGCGCCTACTTCAATCAGGAGAATTGCTTCGATCTCATGCGGCAGCTCCTGCGTGGGATCGACCGAAGTGTGCTGATGGGCACCGGCGGGGCGCCAGCTGCCCTTCCGAAGACGCACCCGACCTGACGATAAGAAGGGATCGATGACAGATTCGGCTGATTTTTACGATCTACAACGTTTCGTGGATGCCCAGAATCCAGTGTTTGAACAGGCGCGCGCAGAATTGCTCGAGGGCCGCAAACAGAGTCACTGGATGTGGTTCATTTTCCCGCAGCTTAGAGGATTGGGGCACAGCCCCATGGCAATCAAGTTCGCCATTTCTTCAGGCGAAGCGGCCGAAGCCTATTTGAAACATCCGGTTCTCGGGCCCCGACTAAGGGAGTGCACGCGGCTGGTGAATCTTGTGGAGGGCCGCTCAATCAAAGAGATCTTCGGATTCCCCGACGATCTCAAGTTTCGATCTTCGATGACTTTATTTGCCAGCGTCACGTCCGACAATCAAGTATTCAAGGATGCGTTACAAAAATATTTCGCCGGTGATCTCGATCGACTGACGGCTGAGCAGCTCTGATTGGCCGAGACGCGCAGCCGAATCCGGCGTTGCTAACGCAGATCCTCCATCGCCTGCTCGAGCACTTCCCTGCCCGGACGGGTGACGGATTCGGGCAACGTGGCCAACGGAGCGTCAGTCATGTTGAGCATGTCGATGAAAGTCGGCGCGTCTGGGTTGACGTAAAACAATCCGGTAAGCACCTCGTCCTTTTCATGGGCCTCGTGCAGGCGGCTGATGGCTTTGATCCGATTGGTGGCATCGTAGTCCTCTTCGAGCTTGCTGAGGCGCAGGCGCGAACCGTCATGCATGGTCACTTCGACGGTGGTGCCGGGATCGTACTCCACGTTGATTTCCTCGAACGCCGGAACGAAACTGATGTCCTGCAGCGGCTCTTCGTGGTCTTTCATGTATTTGTAGGATTTGGTCGAGCCTTCGTGATCGTTAAAGGTGACGCAGGGCGAAACCACGTCGAGCATGACCGTGCCCCGGTGCGCGATGGCGGCTTTCAACATGCTGTGCAACTGCCGCTTGTCGCCGGAGAACGAGCGACCGACCAGAGTCGCGCCGAGCGTGATGGCCATGGCGCAAGTATCGATGGGAGGAAGATCGTTGACCACGCCCGTTTTCAGTTTGGAGCCGAGGTCGGCCGTGGCCGAGAACTGGCCTTTGGTCAGTCCGTACACGCCGTTGTCCTCGATGATGTAAATAATCGGCAGGTTGCGGCGCATCAAATGCATAAACTGTCCAATGCCGATGGAAGCCGTATCGCCATCACCGCTGACGCCAAGCGCAATCAGCCTTTGATTGGCCAGCACTGCGCCGGTGGCAACCGATGGCATGCGGCCATGCACAGCGTTGAAGCTGTGGGACCGGCTCATGAAATAAGCCGGACTCTTCGAGGAGCAGCCGATGCCGCTCGGCTTGATGACGCGTTCGGGCGGCACGCCCATCTCGTACATGGCGTCGATGATGCGCTCGGAAATCGCGTTGTGGCCGCAGCCGGCGCACAGTGTGGTCTTCCCACCGCGGTAGTCGAGAACGGTCAGGCCGATGCGGTTGACTTTCGGTGCGGGCGTGGGTGTTGCGGTCGTCGTCGCCACGTTATTTGCCCTCCATGCTCGTAAGTTCGTCGGTCACCGAGCGCGCGTCGAGCGGCAACCCGTGAATGTGAGCGATACTGCGCAGCCTCGTCACCAGCTCCGGCTTGATGTCGAGCTTGATCATGCTGAGCATCTGGGCATCGCGGTTTTGTTCGACCACGTAAACCCGCTCGTGCTGTTCGATGAATTCGTGAACCTCGCGTGAGAAGGGATAAGCCTTCAGGCGCAGATAATCAGTTTCGAGATTGTACTCGTCGCGCAACTGGTCGCGCGATTCGATGATGGCCCAGTGCGAAGTGCCGTAATCGATGATGCCGATCTTCGATTTGGATTTGCCGTTGATCAGTTCAGGCCGCGGAACAAACGATCGCGCCGTCTCGAACTTCTTGTTGATGCGCTCCATGTTCCGCTCGAAGTCATCCGGGCGCTCGCTGTAGCCTGATTTTTCGTTGTGTCCGGTGCCGCGAGTGAAGTAGGCGGCCGCCGGATGCTCAGTGCCGGGCAGAGTTCGATAACCAATGCCGTCGTTGTCGACGTCCTTGTAGCGAGCGAAGCCTCCCAGCCGCTCGAGATCCTCTTTGGTCAGCACCTTGCCGCGATCAATCGGTTCTTTTGGATATTCGAACGGATCCGACATCCAGTTGTTCATGCCGAGGTCGAGATCGGACATGACAAACACCAGAGTCTGGAATTGCTCGGCGAGGTTGAAAGCGTCCTGCGCCATGCTGAAGCACTCGGCAACGGATGAGGGAAAGAGCAGGATGTTTTTCGTGTCGCCGTGCGAAAGAAATGCGGTCGAAAGAATATCGCCCTGCGAGGTGCGGGTGGGTAAACCGGTGGATGGGCCGACGCGTTGGATATCCCAGACCACTCCGGGAACTTCCGCATAGTAGGAAAGGCCCGCGAATTCCGCCATGAGAGAGATGCCTGGTCCAGCGGTCGCGGTCATGGAGCGAGCACCTGCCCAGCCTGCGCCCAACACCATGCCGATCGCGGCGAGTTCATCTTCTGCTTGAACAATGGCGAACGTCGCCTTGCCGTCGGGGCCGATACGGTATTCCTTCATGTAGTCGATGAGGGTTTCAACCAGCGACGACGATGGCGTGATCGGATACCAGGTGACGACGGTGACCCCGGCAAACATGCAGCCCAGCGCGGCCGCCGAGTTGCCATCGATAATGATCATGCCCTGAGTCTTATCCATGCGCTGGATGAAGTAGGGATCCTGCTTGGTGAGATTGGCAGCCGCGTACTCAAACCCGGCACGCACCGCAGCCAGATTCAAATTCGCTGCCTTCACTTTTGTGGCGAACTGCTTGCGCAGGGCCTTCTCTACTTCAGCCATGTCAATGCCAAGCAACTGCGCCGCCACGCCCACATAAATCATGTTCTTGACCAACTTGCGGAGCTTGGCCTCGGGACAGACCGGAGCCACCAGCTTGTCGTAAGGAACGGGATAGAAAATCAAATCATTGCGCAGCCCATTCAGCTTCAGAGGCTCGTCGTAAAGTACGGCCGCGCCGGACGCCAATGACATGACGTCCTCCTGCGCCGTCTCTGCGTTCATGGCAATAACGAAATCGATTTCTTTCTTGCGCGCAATATAACCGTCTTTATTAGCGCGGATGGTGTACCAAGTCGGCAGACCTGCGATGTTCGAGGGAAACAGGTTTTTTCCTGACACCGGAACGCCCATCTGAAAAATGCTGCGCAGAAGCACGGTATTGGAACTTTGCGAACCCGACCCGTTCACGGTCGCAACTTGAATGCTCATGTTGTTGACGACGCGCTTTGGCTCCCGCTGTCCAAAGGCTTCGTGGAGCGCTACATCCGTGGTGGCCATTCCTTAATCCTTCCTTTGACTGGAGCGGGGTCTCGCCCGCTCGGGTGTTTGTGGAGTAATGAGGCGAACTTTTAATTATACGGCAGGAGGGTGGTTGCGAACAGGCAAGGAACGTGGAATTCAGGCACGAAGGTATCTGTCTTGGAACCTGCGATTTGTGATATCGCTGACGAGTTTAACCGGCGATTTTTCTCGTCGCTCCTTTATTCCACGCGCAGGAACTGCGCCATCTTGCGGAATTTGTTATATCGTGATGCGACCAATTCCTGGGGGGACATTTTTGTCAGCTCATCGAAATGCTTCTTCAGTGAGGCATCCAGCAAAGAGGCGGCGGCTTCATGATCGGTGTGCGCACCCCCCTTGGGTTCAGGAACAATGCCGTCAATGCAACCGAACTCGGCCAGATCCGCGGCCGTGATGCGCAGCGCCTGTGCGGCAAGTTCTTTCTTGGCAGCGTCGCGCCACATGATCGCGGCACAGGACTCGGGAGAAATGACCGAATAAATGGCGTTTTCCATCATCAGCACGCGATCCGCAACCGCGATCGCCAGAGCGCCTCCGCTGCCGCCTTCCCCGGTGATGGTCGTAATAATCGGGACCCGCAAGCGTGCCATTTCCCGTAAATTCCTGGCGATAGCTTCCGCCTGGCCATGCTCCTCGGCGCTCAATCCCGGGTAAGCGCCTACCGTGTCCACAAAAGTGAACACCGGGCGCTTGAACTTCTCGGCAATCTTCATTACACGAAGCGCCTTGCGGTAGCCTTCCGGGTTGGTCATACCCCAGTTGCGGTAAACATTCTGCTTCGTATCGCGCGCTCTCTGGTGCCCGAGGGCTACGACCTCATGTCCGTGAAAGCGGGCCATCCCGCAAACCATGGCGTGATCGTCGGCAAAACCGCGGTCACCGTGAATCTCGCTCCAATTGGTGAAGATTCGCTCCACATATTCGAGCATGAGCGGGCGCTGCGGATTCCGCGCCAGCTCCGCCTTCTGCCACGCACTGAAATGTGCGGTCACCTGGGCTTGCAAAGCGTGAATGCGATCATGAAGCTGCTGGATCTGGCTGCGAATATCGTCGTCCTGCCCCGGCAAAGCCTGCAGCCGTTCGAGTTGCTGCTCGATCTTGCCCAGTTCTTGTTGCGCCCTCAGTTGAGACTCCATCTTTCTGCCATCACCGTTCCGGGCGGCCCAGCGGGCCTCCACCATGGATAAGAGAAACTCCGTGCCCGTTACTACCAGCATCGCATTTGTCGTCGCTGGAGCCGTTGCCGATTGCAACACAGCCCTCCCGTGAATCGAAGCTCTCATCCGCCGCACGTCCAGTCCATTGGTAGAAACATAGCTAGCTATGTTTCTGCAGCCACATCCTAATCAATAACCCGTACAGCCCCGCGGCCGCATAACTCCTCGACGCGGGCCACGAAGTTGCGGTCTGGATGGACATTATAGCCCTCCGCCTCCATCACCACCATGAAATCGCCCTGGCGTTCGACGTCGAACAACACTTTCGCCTCGCCTTTGCGCTGAGCACAGAGCGCATGCAACTCATCGACCACCGATACATTCGCAGCCTCAACCGGAATGCGGATGCGTAGCGAACGTGGCACTGGAACCTTGGCATCTTCGAGCGGAATAATGTCGTTCGCCGTCAGCTTGGGATTCACGCCCTCTTCAATCCGCAGGCCGCCGCGTACCAGTACTGGGACTTCCAACTTCACCTTATCCTGCAACTTCCTGTAGGCCTCTGGAAACACAATCATCTCGACCGAGCCCAGCATGTCTTCCAAAGCGCCCTGCGCGTAGAAGTCTCCCTTCTTCGACTTCAAAACGCGGAGGTTCGTGATAATGCCGGCGGTGCAGATGTTCTCGTCCTTTCCGGTGGAAGCCTTGATGCCCGCGATGTCGGCCGTGCTCAATGCTCGCAGATCCTCGAGCTTATCTTTGTACTTTTCCAGCGGGTGTCCGGTAATAAAGAACCCAAGAATTTCCTTCTCTGCGGCCAATCGCGTGTGCTCATCCCAGTCCGGCGTATCGGGCAGCCGATCGTTGTTGACGCTCGTCTCCTCCTGCAGAAAAACCCCGAACAACCCATGCTGGCCAGATTCGGCGTCGCGTTGCGTCTTCAGAGCTCGGTCCATGGCCTTGTCGAGGACCGCCATCAACTGGCCGCGTCGCCCGAGAGAATCCATGGCGCCGCTCTTGATAAGCGACTCCAACACACGTTTGTTCAGCAACCGCAAATCGACCTTCTCGCAGAACTCATAGATCGAACGATAATGCCCCCGCTCTTTCCGCCCAGCCACGATCGACTGGATAGCGTTGTGTCCAACATTCTTCACCGCCGCCAAACCAAAGCGGATTGCAGTACCATGCGGCGTGAAGTTCGCGTCGCTCACGTTAATGTCGGGCGGTTCGACGGCAATCCCCATTTCACGACATTCGTTGATGTATTTCACTACGTCATCGGTATTTCCGGTTACCGAAGTCAGCAGCGCGGCCATGAACTCAACCGAGAAGTGCGTCTTGAGATACGCCGTGTGATAAGCCAGTAGCGCATAGGCGGCCGAATGCGCTTTGGGGAATCCATACTCGGCGAATTTTGCCAGCAGGTCGAAAATTCTTTCGATCTTCTTGGACGGGTATCCTCGTTGCACTGCGCCCTCGACGAAGCGCTCGCGCTGCTTGGCCATTTCCTCCGGCTTCTTCTTGCCCATGGCGCGCCGCAGCAGGTCGGCCTCACCCAGAGAATATCCGGCCAGGCGATTGGCAATCTGCATCACCTGCTCCTGGTAGACGATCACGCCCCAGGTACCTTCGAGGATCTCCTTCAACTCCGGCAATTCGTATTCGATGCTCTTGCGTCCGTGCTTCCGATCGATGAAATGGTCGATCATGCCGCCCTGAATCGGCCCCGGACGGTAAAGGGCGTTCAAGGCGGTGAGGTCGTCGATCGAGTTCGGCTGGTAGCGCCGCAGCACGTCGCGCATCCCGTGAGATTCAAACTGGAAAATGCCGGAAGTCAGTCCTTTGTGAAAAACGCTTTCGTAGGTCTTGCTATCTTCGAGCGGAATTTCATCGAGCGTAAGCTTCTGGTCTCGCGTCTGCTCGATCAGCTTCAGCGTGTCATCTAAAATAGTCAGCGTGGTCAGCCCGAGGAAGTCCATCTTCAACAGGCCCATTTTCTCGATGGCCACCATGTCGAAGGCGGTAACGATTTCGTCATTCTTGGTTTTGAACAGTGGCACCAGGTCGGTAAGCGGCCGCGGGGAAATCACCACGCCAGCCGCGTGGACGCCTGCGTTGCGCACCAGGCCTTCCAGCTTGCGCGCGGTATCGAGCAACTGGCGCACCTGCGGCTCATTCTCATAAGCCTGCTGCAGCGCAGGAGAATCCTTAATCGCCTGTTCCAGTTTGATGTTGAGCGTGGTCGGGACCATCTTGGCGATCCGGTCCACGTCGGTATACGGAATATCCATCGCCCGGCCCACATCCTTGATCGCCGCCTTCGCCGCCATGGTGCCGAAAGTGATGATCTGGGCTACGTTCTCCCGTCCGTATTTGCGAGTAACGTAATCAATCACCTCGTCGCGGCGGTTCATACAGAAATCGATGTCAATATCGGGCATCGAAATCCGTTCAGGATTCAGAAAGCGCTCAAAGAACAACTCATGCTGTAACGGATCGAGATCGGTGATGTTCATCGAATATGACACCAGCGATCCTGCTGCCGACCCGCGCCCCGGCCCTACCGGAATACTGTTTTCCTTTGCGTAGCGGATGAAGTCCCAGACAATCAGGAAATACCCCGAGAACTGCATCTGCTGGATGATGGCGAGTTCCCGCGCCAGACGCTGCTCGTACTCCGCAATGCTGTGCTTGACCCGTCCCTGCGCGTGCAAACTTCGCAGCGATTCCAAACGTCGTGCGAATCCCTCCCGCGTGACATGTTCAAAATAGCTGTCCAGCGTGTAACCCGCGGGCACATCAAAATGAGGAAATGGATTGCTGACCTTCTCCAACCGCGTGCTGCAGCGCTCAGCAATGGCGAGCGTGCGCGAGAGCACATCGGGCGCATCCTTGAACACCCGGAACATCTCGTCGTGACTCTTGACGTAGAAGTCCGTTCCATGGAACTTCATGCGGTTGGTGTCCTGGATCGACTTGCCGGTCTGAATGCACAACATCACATCCTGCGCGTGGGCATCGTCTTCGCAGAGGTAGTGGCTGTCGTTCGTGGCTACCATCGGTAGGCCAAGCTCTTTTTCCAACTGAAACAGATGCGGATGGATGCGGTGCTCCATCTCCAACCCCTGATCCTGAATCTCGAGAAAGAAATTATCTTTGCCAAAGATGTCGCGATAGAACCCAGCCGCATCCCGCGCCGCGTCGTACTTCTCTTCCATCAACCGCTCGGCGACTTCACCCTTCAGGCAGCCGGACAGCCCGATTAATCCCTTGGAATGTTCCGCCAGAAACTTCTTACTGACGCGCGGTTTGTAATAGAAACCATGAAGAGAAGCCTCTGATGTGATCTTCACCAGATTGCGATAGCCTTCTTCGTTTTCGGCCAGCACCAGAAGATGGTTGTAGGTGTCTCCGTCTGGCGGTGTGCGTGAGATGTTGTGATCGTCTTTCTTGCAGATGTACAGCTCGCAACCGATGATCGGCTTGATTCCCGCCTGCTTGGCCGCATTCACGAAATGCACCGCGCCAAAAATATTGCCGTGATCGGTCATGGCAACCGCAGGCATGCCCAGCGCTTTCGCGCGCTCGCACAGCTTGTCCACATCGCAGGCACCGTCAAGCATCGAATAGTCAGTATGGAGATGAAGATGAACGAATTGGGACATAGGGGCTCGAAGTTGATTTTAAATCATGGGCATTCTAATTGGAGATTGCTAGAAGAGGACGACAAGTTATCCACAGATCGTCCGCCCTTCGTCATCCCTCGCAAAGCGAGGGATCTGTTGTTTCCTGGGTATCCGATGCAGAACTGCAGATTCCTCGTCGCCTTCGCTCCTCGGGATGACAAAAGGACAGGTCCTGCGCTGGTAGCGATGTTTCCACAGTCGAGCCAGAGCGCTGGGGGTCAGCAATTAGTCGGGCAATTGAAAATCCATACCGCGATCGTCATTCGCCTTCTTGGTGGCACGGATGTCCAGCTGGGCAAGTGGAATCTTTCTCGCCCGCTGCTCGCCCAGAATCCAAAATGTTTGTCCGACGATGGCGTAGTTCTGGACTTGCTCGATATGCTGGTCGCGGAAAACCAGTTCGGTCGGCTGCAGCTCTACCTTTGAACGGCTTTGCGGGGCGCTGGATTGAGACTGGCGCACCTCCCGCTCCTCGCGCAGGTGGTCGACTTCATTCTGCAGGCGATCAATCTCTGCTTGTTGCCGGCCACTCTGATAAGCAGTCGAATAATCCGAGGCTGGATAGTCCTGATCAGAATCCGCAGAATGTGAATCGTTTCCGTAATACCCGGGATAACCGTAATCGGGATAACCATAATACGGATACGCGTTGTACGCGCCGTAAGGCCACGCCCCGAAGAAGCGATGGTGATGATGGAAGAAAAACGGTGAACCTGGGCGGCCGAAACCGCCCATCACGAAGTGCACGCCGCCTCGTTGAACGCCCGTAAAAGCCGGGGGCCGATTCCCGATCATCGGTCCACGGGCGCTCACCATAGGTCCGTGTGCAGCGAATCCGCCATGTCTCGCGGAGCCCCCCGAGACCCCTCCGCCGCGACGTTGTCCCCACGCCGGTAGCGCGAGGAAAGCCGCGCCCAAGGCCGCAACTGCCAGCCAGCGACGCATACCAATATTATAGCGCCGCACGAAATGCTATCGCGAATCTTTTAATGTGGCGATCGAGGGAGCACAATCACAACCGCATCCGATTGCCCGGCTCTGATCAGGTGCGGCATGTTGGCGCCGGGCGGGGGCGAACCAATGTCCTGATCGGTCGCATATGGTGCATAAAACATCAGGTGGGGCGGAATTTGGACCAATCGATTAGTTCCTGGAACCAGTAGGTACCCCTGCTCCGAGAGCATGTACACGATCCCAGGCTTTTGCGGCGCCCGGAACTTCCCGCTCTTGTAGCCGGCCTCGATTTCTGACTTGATTTGGTCTTCACTTTTGCCTCGCGCGCGCTGCTCCTCCACATAAATTCGGCTCAGCAATGTGGTAGCGCTTCCCTCTGCGTCAAAGCAGGTGGGTTCGAGGTTCAGCGGGTTTTGACGATCGACAAAGCAGGTGAAACCATTTGTGCCGTCGCGAACTTTCACATACTCGGTTCGTTCGAGAACATACACGGTTGACTTTCCTGAGATTTCCGGAGGAGCAGCGCTCTCAGCTAACTTAACTCGCTCTTCTGGTGGCAAGGAAAAGTCATAGGCGGGTTTCGGCATGTCTGTCTGCGAGAATGCGGTGAGCTGTATTCCGAGAAGAACACCAGCCAGAAGCATGCGGTCCATGGATCACCTCCGCGCGAGAGTTCCTCTTTGCGGAACTTTCGCCGCGACCAAAATAGACTTGAGGATTTTCCTTCGGTTAGCACGCGACTAAAGCATGTCGCGACCTGGCGGACACTAATTTTGATCCCCACCACCGTGTTTCAAGCGGCAGAGTCTACAGTACGTCGGCGGCTCGCTGTTATCCACGTGATGTTTCACCGGCTTCACCGTCCGCAGATATGCAAAGATCGCCTTCAGATCGTCATCAGTCAGATTCTTAAATGCGCCGAACGGCATGATCGAGTTCAGCTTTCTCGCCTTCACGTAACCGGTGCGCATCACTTCCAGGAACAGCGCTTCGTCGTAATAGCTGATGCCCGACGGATCCGGCGTGATGTTGGCGGTGCTGACTTCTCCCCACGGGCCTTTCATCAGCCACCCACCTGCATAATCGAATCCGGCGACTGGTTGGCCGCGATCCATCGGCGAATGGCAGTCTGCGCAACCTCCAATCGTTGCCAGGTACTGTCCATACTTCAGCCGATCGGACGGATCCGGACCTGTGACCGGCGAAGTGATCGGCTCTGGTACGCTGCGAATCAAATACTTCACCGGAAAGATGATTTCGGTCTTCGACAATTGACTGTGGACCGGAGCTAACGACCGCAGATAAACCACCACAGAAGCAAGATCCTCGTCCGACATATGGCGAAAATCCTGGTAAGGCATCATCGGAAAAAGAGCCCGACCGTCGTGTCCGATGCCTTCGCGAATCGCTCGCGCAAGTTGATCGTCGGACCACGCACCTGCCCCAGTTTCCACATCAGGAGTGAGGTTCGGAGCGACAACGTGCCCCGGAAGGTCAGGCATATTCAGCCATTGCCCGCCGCCTTCCGTGCCAGGAATCACCGGCGCCCCATGCGCACTCCAGTCATGCTGCGAATGGCATTCCCGGCATCCGGTCAATCCAACCGCGAGATATCGCCCGCGCTCCAGCCGCTGAGGAGTCATTTCAAATTTCCGCGAGGTCAGCGGCCGAGTCTTCGGACCAATAAACGGCCGCCAGCCAATAGTCAAGCTGATGGCGGCGATAAGGAGAACCGCGAACACAATCCCTGTAAAGAAAAGTATTCTCCCGAGCCTTTTCATTGCACGCCCCCGCGTGAAATAGATTTGTCGCTAGTAAGTTCCAGGATGAAGCTCAAAGTCATCTTTGGAACGCAGGCGAAGCGCCAGAGTGTAAGGCTATGCAGGACGACACCTCCGATCGAAGTTCCAAGCCCGACCCAATCGAAAAGTGCTCCTTACCGCTTCTTCTTTCCTTTTGTCTTCTTGGTCTTGCTCGCAGCCTTCTTGGCCGGCTTCTGAGGTTTCGCAGCTTTCTTCGGCGGAGTATGTTTCTCGACCTTTGGTGGCGCAGGAGCCTTCGCACTATCGGGTTTCGCCGGAGGAGTCGGTGGAGCGGGCGACGGAGCCGTTCCCTTTCCCTTTTTCTTGCCCGCGACCGGTGCAGCAACCGCTGCAGGTTGAACCGCGCCCGCAGCCGCTTTCGCAGCTCGGCCTCGTTTGGGCGGAGGCGGTGGTGGTGGAGGCGGAGGCGGCGCCAGCGGTTTCAAGAATTTCAGGATTTCCGTCCGCGAGTGCAACTTACCGTCTAGCAAAAGCATGAACACATCGTGCGCAATCTTGGGATACTCCGGCATCTGCGGCGTAATGCGCAGCTCCGTCATCTCCAGTAACGGAATCTTCTGCTGCACCTGTCGCCACTTGCCAAAGAAATTCTTGATCTTTTGCGCTACCGCCTGCTGCTTAGCCGTGACCTCAAGGAAAAGAACCATCTCCGGGCGCGCTTCCGACAGCAGCTTCCAGGTGCGGGAAGGCGTCGCTGCCTCTTTCCCGGTCAGGCGCTTAGCCAGATTCTTGGCGTTGTCCTCCAGGTCTTTCCATGCTGCGACCAGATCCTTGCGCGGAATCAGCTTGCGCATGTCCGCAATGTCTTTGTCGCCTAGCCTCGCTGTCAGGAAATACAACACCGCAGGCGATGGGTCTGGCGCATAACCCAGCTGATTCATCTGCTGCCGGGTTTTCATCAACTGCCCCAGCCCGGCCGCATCCATCTTCGCTGTGGACCAATGCGGGTTGAGCACCTTGAGGAGCTCTTCCTTCTCCAGTACGCGGACAATGTGCAGCGGGTCGTCTTCGTACGCTAATTGCTCAATCTCCTGCCCAATGGCCCGGTCAGTGATGTACTCGATGTAGTTATTTTCCTTCGCCGACAGGATTCGGACTTGGGTGCGCTCCTCGATCGGCCAATGAAAGCGCGCCGCAAAGCGAGCGGCGCGAATTAGCCGCGACGGATCCTCCATAAACGAGTAGTTATGCAGAATGCGGATCAGCTTGGCCTCAATATCCGCCGCGCCGTTGAAGGGATCCATCAGCAAACCGCGAGACCCTGGATTCAACGACAACGCCATCGCATTGATGGTGAAATCCCGCCGCCTCAGGTCTTCGATGATCGTTCCCGGTGCAATGATGGGAGGCTTTCCCGTCTTCTCGTAACGCTCGGTCCGAGCGGTGCTGATCTCGGCGCGGACGTTGCCCGGCAGTACCAGATACAAGGTTTTCAGGTCATCGTCGGCCGATGCGACCACGGCCCCGGCATGTTCGAGCTGTTTTTGCAGTTTGAGGGGGTTGCCCTGAACCGTAAAGTCCAGGTCGCGAATCGGAAACCCGCTGATGATGTCCCGAACCGCCCCGCCGGTCAGGTAAATGTTCATGCCGGCGTCGCGAGCGATATCCTGGACCAGCGTGACCCCTCGCTGCTGGTCAGGGGTCAGCCGGATCTCCATGGTGTAAATGTAATCAGCCATGCTTTATTCAGAATTCAGAGTTACCAGGCTGCAATTCTCCAGGGGTCGGCTCGAGTAAGATTTCCACAGAGCACAGTCCCGCCTGCCCCGTAAGCCCTGGCACGTTCTACTGTAAACTGCTCTGTAGACTAGACTTAGACGACTTGAATTGGATGGCAGCAAACTGTAGAAAATAACACAATGTTAACAATTTGGCTACTGTGAATGCGATGACTCACTATGTTCGAGGCAAAAGTGCGAGAATCTGATTAAGCTCATTCGCGGAAAAGCCGCAGCCTGAGCCACTTTCACCAATCCATGCCTTCCACACACAAAAAGGTCGTGATCCGCAAGATGGATCGCGATTCCATCAACGGCTACGTCGCTCCCGCCAATTTTGTGCGCGAGGGCAAGCTGGAATTGCTCAACACGGCGGGCAACGTGGTTACCATCGAACTCAAGGACATTAAGGTCGTCTACTTCGTCCGCGAATTCGGAGACGCCGATTCGCCCTCCCGCAAGACCTTCACCACCCGTCCGCGCACCGAGGGACTCTGGGTCCGGCTTCGCTTCAGGGACAACGAGGTCCTAGAAGGCATGATGCCCAATGACCTCTCCCTGACCGCGGCCGAGGGCTTCCTGATCAATCCGCCGGATCTACGCTCGAACACGCAGCGCATCTTTGTGCCCCGCAGCGCACTCGAATCCTTGACCGTGCTTGCGGTAATCGGAGCCACCCGCCGCCAGCGACGTGGCATCCCCGTCGACACCGGTCAAGTACCCATGTTCGGCGAATGATTGTCTAGGCGCAGGTGTACAACCCACCTCTATCGCTTTTGGGTGGTGCAGCGTTTCAGTGCCGCGATGATGCAAGGACGAAGATTAGGGCTCCTCGGGTGGCCCACCTTATCATGATCATGTTCATTTTGCTCGCACGGCGCCCCGTCCAAGCTTTCTGCTTGGGCGGGGCTTTTTACTCCGCTAAACACTTCACAAATCGGAAAGCGACTGCACTATTTGTACGTAGCGCTGGTGCGAGCGAGATAATCGCGATGGTCGCTGAAGTCCACCATGGAACCAAATGCCGGACTGTCCAGCGGATTCGCTTTCAGAGTTTCCTTTAGTGCCCCATCGACTTTGTCCAAACCTTCCGCGTCCGCCGCCAGGTAAAAGATCCAAAACGTGCCAGTCCCTTCGCTGTGGATCGCTTCGACGTCCACTTCGTACTTGTGAATCGCTCCGTCCGCCAGCATTTTCTCCATCAGCGGAACGATCATGTTCTTGCTCGGCATCGCCACCGCATCGCTCGGCGCGTCCGCTTTCAATTTGTAAGACGACCCGTGAGTGTACAAATCCTTCCACGATCCGGGATGCCAGTTGTAATAACGGCTGACGAAAAGGCCATCCCAGTGTTTTGTAGCGGTTGTCAAGACCGGAGAAGTAGCGTTGCCTGCCTTGTAGAACTGATCCAGCACGTTGAGCACGGCAGCCATTGACATTGCCGACCACCATCCGTCGTGAGTGGGGCCGTCGGCCTGGTGAATTAAATTCTCGTCGTTGCCATAACCAACGACGGTTCCGCTGGCCACGGCCTTATCCAGAATCTTCTGGTCGGCCGCGTCGGCCTTTGCCATTTCCCCCCACTGCGCACGCGGAATATTCCAATATGCGACGTACGAGTACATCGGCGGCTTCTCTTTTACCTCTGTCATCTGCGCGCCCGCGGCAACGCCCAGACGGCGGATATCGCGACTGCGCACAACCCTGCGAAAATCTTCCACAGTTTCCTGTTCATGATTGTTATCCTCCGTAGATTTAGCCCCAGGATCTCCATGGCGGGGAACCTGGCCTGGGCGACGGTAGTGTACACCCCCTGTTTCCCCGGCGTGTTTTCGAGAGCGGTTCCACTCGGCAATTCTTCCCGGTCTTTCCCAAAAAAGTTCCGGCACTTGTCGATTTCGCCGCCCCTCGTTCGACTTGTAAGTAGAGCAAGAAGAAACGGCGCACAGGAGGCGGAGATGGCAGCGCAGCAGAGAGTCTTTCGGAATGTTAAATCAGTCGCCGGAACCGTCCTCGTCGTGCTCGGGACGTTCATCCTGTACGAGAACCTTGCCGGGGCCGTGGTCCAGTTGAGCCAAACCCTCGAAAGCGGTTCCCAGACGCTGGGAATTGTGCCGGCTGTTGTCCTTGCGGCTTCGCAACCCGTGCAGGCTTATGCCGTGGATCACCATAGGTTCTTGCAGAGTCTCTTCGAGCATTTGCTCGCATCGTCCTGGCCGCTTCTCCTCGTTGTCTTCGGAAGCGTATTGTCAGCAGACACCTTCAGGGACAAGTCAAAACATATCGAGGACAAACATGCGGTAGCGCTCGACATCGTTCCCCTGTGCCCAACCTACGGTTTCGCCAGATCGAGATCAGCTGGCAACGCGAGTTTAATCTGAACGACAACCGGTTTGAAAGACCCCTGATCGGTGTCAGGGTAGAAGAAACGGTCCCACGCCAGCGTCTGGACGATACAATTGTTCACTATGGATGTTAGCAAAAGAGTAAACCTCCCCCTAGCGCTTGTACCAGTTCACTCTCTGCGGCAGGTGTCGCTAAAATATGCTTGCTTGGAATGGGAGAAACGGGGTCGCTTCATCGAGTGCGACCGCCAGTTCAGTTTGGAATCCCTTCATGAAGGAGTGACGACGTGAAGGTTCGTGCTGCAACCAACCGCCAGAACAGGACGGCAGCATCACCTGCCGGCAGACTGCGCGATCCATCGGGGAAACAGGAGCGCCTAGTCGTGGCCGCTACCAAGCTCTTTGCGCGCCATGGATACGAGGCGACTCGGACCGCCGAAATTGCGGCTCGGGCAGGCTGCGCTGAAGGTCTCATCCACCGTTATTTCGGGGGCAAGAAAGGCCTCCTGCTGGCGCTGATTCAGCAGCGGGTCTCGCAAGAAGTGGTTGAGTTAACCGGCCAATTGCCTCTGGCTCCTACGCTTGAAGAAGAGATTCTTCAACTCGTCGAATGGGAAGTCAGGAATATGTGGCACGATCGCGACTTCCTGCGAGTGATCCTGTCGCGTGCTCTCGTCGAGCCCAATGCGGGCAGGGTGCTCAGCCAGGCGGGGTTGGCCCGACACGTACCCGCGTTCGTGCAGCGTCTTAAGCATTTTGAGCAGAGCCGGCCGCTCTCAGAGGAGGAGATGGAAGGATTGGCGCAGTCGATCAAGACGATCGGGCTGGTGTTTGGTTTCATGCGGCCCGTCCTTCTCCAGCAAGATCGGGCAGCCTCGAGGAGCATGGCCATCACGATCGCAAAAATCATGGCGCGCGGAATCTCAGGGGCCTCCCGTAGGCCGGCCCAATGCGCATGATGGCGCAACCGGGCCTGACAAAACAATGGGTAAGCCACCCTTTTTCTAAGTAACTTGGTTCCGGCCGCTGTCTCGCGCCTGTCGGAGTCGGCAATTGAAGTTAAGATGATTGCCGTGCAGAACCTCACTCCGGCAGCCATCACAGTCCTGGCGATCGAACTCGCTCCCGCAGTGGCGTTCGGCTGTGTCGCAGAGCGCATCGGGCGAGCAGTCCAGCGCTGGCCAATGGCAGCGCGCATCGCTCTTCCAGCCGCGCATGTTCTGCCTTATATCCTGGTCGCAATCTCCCAGCACGTCTTTCGGTGGCGGTGGTTCGCGCTCTATGCTGCCATGCCGGTTGTGATCGCGTGGTTGCTGACGCAAGCTGCCTCAGCCGATCCGGAGCAGCGCGGCAACTGGCGAGACGCGATCATTCTGATCGCGCTGGGGCTCGCCGTGGACCTTCGCTGGTTTGACGGAGCATGGCCTGCTGGCCTGCGGGCTCTAAATGAGTTGCTTCTCGTGGACATCGGCCTGTATGGCTTCTTGGCCATCCGGCAACTCAGCGGGACGGGTTTCAATTTTCATCTGCGCTGGAGTGATTGGAAAAGCGGATTGCGCGAGCTACTGTTCTTCACGCCCTTAGTTTTGGGTCTCGGATTGACGCTCGGATTCATTCATCCTCACGCCAACTATCCGTCCCTCGGCTCGGCAGCGCTGCGATGGGTGGGGATTTTCTTCTTTACTGCAGTGCCGGAAGAACTCTTCTTTCGTGCCTGGGTGCAGAATCTGCTGGAGCGCCGGGTAGGGCGGCGGACGGCGCTCGTGATCGCGTCATCGCTCTTTGGGCTGTCGCATTTCAACAAACGCTCGGCACACTTCAACTGGCGCTATGTCTTGCTGGCCACGATCGCGGGAATTTTCTACGGACGCGCCTGGCGCGAACACCGGCGCGTGCCGGCCTCGTCCATCACGCACGCCAGTGTGGACTGGGTATGGGGCCTATGGTTCTAGGCCCCAGTTCCATCTCTGCCAGCACAAAAACATTAATGTCCGAACACATAAGCTGAACCTGGGCCGGTGGTCTTGCCACTTGGATGGTTGATGGATCCGACCGCTATCGTGCCTCCGCTGAGGGACAGGCTGAAGGCGAAGACATCACCCCCGTCTCCGTCGGATGGAGTCAGCTTTGCCGCGAACTTGGAGGTTGTCTTCCAGCCAGATTTCGGCTTGTCGAAGACATATGCTCCGCCAATGAAGCCGTTGACACCGATCGCGCCAACCACGGCCTTGTTACTGGTGACCGCAGCCGACCAGCCAAGCAAGTCGCTGGTCTGTCCGTCCGAGGCAGTTAGCTCGGCATTGAACTGCGATGTTGTCTTCCAGCCGCCAGCGGGTTTGACGAAGATATAGGCCCTGCCAGGGCCGGTGGCTGTGCCAGTGGAAAAGTTCAACTGGGGAGCGCCGGCGAGCACGGTGGTGCCGTCGGCACTAAGGCAAGCTGACCCCGCCTGGCAGAACCCGAAATCATCATAGGCGGCACCATCCTTTGCGAACAGCTTGGCTGCAGGCTTCGAAGTCGTCTTCCAGCCGCCCGCGGGTCGAAGGAAAATGTAGGCCACTCCCTGGGCCGCGTTCGCACCTACCGTCGCGCCGGACGCGCCAACGAACACGGTCGAGCCATCGCCACTGACGGACACTTCAGCGGCAAAATCACCCGCGGCGCCGTGCGCCTCGTAAAGTTTGGCCGTTTGCGTAGCCGTCTTCCAGCCAGAGCGAGGCTTGACGAATACATATGCCGCGCCCTGTTGCAAGTTGCCGTTGATAGTGTCGAAGGCCGATCCAACCGTTATGGTGCTGCCGTCCGCGCTCAGCGCCAACTCGTTACTGAAGCCGTCAGTGGCCAATCCATCCGACGCGGTCAACACGGCTTTAAATCTTGAGGTGGTCCTCCAGCCGCTCTTAGGCTTAAGAAAGACGTAGACTTTGCCTGGACCGTTACACGTGCCGCTCTGGTTGCAATTCCCTACTGCGATCGTGTCACCCACAATGTAGACCGAACCCCCAAAACCATCACCTGCTTTTCCGTCTGAGGCGGTCAGCTTGGCCGTCTGGGTCATATTTCCCCAGCCACTCGTCGGCTTTACGAAGACATAAGCTGCACCCTGCCCGGCATTGCCATTTACGGTTGCGTTCTGGGCACCGACGACTACTGTGTCGCCGCTGATGCTGACGGAGATGCCCATCTGATCACCATTTGCTCCGCGCGATGCAGTCAGCTCCGCCAGTTGTGCCCACGGGTCGATCAAGGCTGAGTAGTTGGATTGGGCATGCGCGCCGGATACGACAACTATGGCCAGCGCAATGATTATTGAGGTCACCGAGACCGCGCAGATTCGCGTCTTCCTCATTGGAATTCTCCTGGCACATCATCCGAACGAATTGTTACTCACTAGGCCAAAGAGCAAATGTTTACTGCCCCGCGACGATACCCGCAGGGAAAGGGGGGGCTCGCCGAGCCCAGCAATTTTGTCCTCGGATCATCCACGTGTCAAGGACAACCTTAGGTTTTGCTGGAAATCCCCACCCAGCTGAAAATCCCCACCCTTGACCTCAGTCTGGCATAAGTGCACAATCCTCCTCACCTCGGCAATTGTCCATTGGCCCGCGAGGAGCGAACTATGCCGGCTAAAGTCAAGCACGGAATTCTGGGACTTTTGCAGCATGCTAAGTCGAAGGAACTCCTGGAGTCGAAGATTCCGGCGTGATTTGCTTGCCTCTGGACCGACGGGACGCCCCGGGTTATCCCCATCTGGTTTCACTGGAATGAAGGGTGATCCCTATGCAGTTCTCTGAATTGATTGGGCAAGAAGTCGGACTGCTACTTCCGAAGATTTCTACCGCCAGGATTTTTCGAGTAAAAGTGCTTGGGGTAGAAAGCGGAGGAATATGGATTTCCAGCCAAGCGGCTGTGAGCGCCATCCTTCAAGTCTTCCACGTTCAAGTCGCGCCACAAACTCTGGCATTTTTCATCCCATTCCATGAAATCACATTCGCGACGGCAGAAAGTCATGTGGCGACGTCGGACGAAAAAGCATCCGGCGGATGAAAGCCTCTAACTCCGACCGTTCCGCCTAGTGTCGTGTCTAAGAAATACGCGGGATAAGTCCGCACGTTTGTTCGGCGCGACGCATAGTGCGTCGGTGCTGCGAGCAAAATACATAGATCCTTCGCTTTGCTCAGGATGACAGCGCGGACTTATGACGTGAACTTGCGGGGTACCACACTAGGCCTTGAAGTCGGCGATGCCGTCCGCAACCAGCTGCACCGCGATCGCCAACAGCAAAAAACCGAAGATGCGATTGATCGCGCCGGCACCACCCGGCCCCAGACGCTTGACCAGCGGCCCTCCGAGCTGGAGGAACAGGTACACGACAAGGCCCAGCGCAACGATGCCGATGACCATGCCAAGGTAAGCGACCATGCTGTCGGCGTCGGCTGACAAGCCCATGACGACGCCGATCGATCCGGGTCCGGAGAGCATGGGCATCGCCATTGGGGTTAGCGAGATGTCTTCTTTGGTAGCCGCTTCCTGGCTTTCTGCCGCAGTCATGCGACTGTCTCCCGTGACCATGCGCCAGGCAGTGTTGGCCACGATCAGGCCTCCGGCAATCTTCAGTACCGGCAACGAAATGCCGAAGAGGATGAGCACAAAGCGTCCGAAGAAGAGGAAGACGACCAGAATTGTGATCACGTAAACGGATGTCTTTAACGCGGTGCGCGTGCGATCGGCGGGCGGAAAGTTCTCGGTGAGAGCAAAGAATATGGGTATCCCGCCGAAGGGATTCACGATGGGAAACAAGGCTAGAAAGGTAGCCACGGCCGCCGACGGCAGATCACGCAGAAAGTGTTGCACGGCGTTGGCGGGTGTCATTGGTTGAAAAGCTTAACAGCCGGATGGCATTCGGAAAAGTGGGACGCGACGAGTTGTTGCTTATTGATTGGTCAGCAACAGCAGATCCCTCGCTTTGCTCGGGCCGACAACAGATTAGCGATCGTTCTCCAGTACCTTGGCGGCGCGATGCAGTGCTGTGGCCAATATTGCGATCTGCTGGCGGGTACGGGCGAGATCGTGCTTGTCGATGGCTTCGTTAATCCCGGGGATGACGACTGCTGCATATCCCGTGTACTGGCCGGGGGCATAGATCGCATGGCGAAACCACGGGCGATTCGGCAGTCCCTCTGGTATGAGGAGGGCACGTTCCGCATCGCGTAGAGCCCGGTTCAGCTTGATGGCGTCAGACGGAGAATCCTGCTGCCGGACAAGAGCTTTCGCAGCCGCTTGTTCGAAGTGATGTGCCGCCTGAGAAGCCTCGGCAAAGTTCACCGTTTGACCGGCGAACTCAGTCTGCGCTTTCTTCCTGGCAGAGTCGATATACGAGGTGATCTCCTTGGCATAATCTTCATAATCGTCGGGGAGTACATCGGCGTCGGCCATGCGGATGATTGCGATGCCGAAGATGCGCGCCATTTCCTGCTCGTAGACAAAGTCCGGATCGCCGAATTTCTTGAACCAGTTAAAGTTGTCGAAGGCCGAGTGATACACGCCATAGGAACCGGTCGAACTGACATCAGCCGCGGGTACTCCCAGGTGTTGCAGAAAGACCGTGTAATCCGATCCGCTGCCCAAGTCGCCGACGGGAACGTCGGCTTTCGACTGCGCGGCGGGGATGCGCTTGCTATCGCCGATGGCCTCAGTGGGAGACTGGGCAGATTCGGCGCCCGGTTGGTTTTCCTTTCGCCAACTGTCATAGACTGTCCCACCCTTGGGAGCCGGAACAGACTTGGCCACCTCACGCAGAAATTGTTTCAGGCTGGGCACAGACGCCGCCCCGAACTTCGGCCCGGAGACTGCAACGTCCATATTGAAATAGGCTGCGGCGTTGGCCAGTTCGGCCTCGTGCTGTTCACCCCATTCGGTCGAACCGATCAAGCCTTCTTCTTCCGCGTCCCAGCTTCCGAGAATGATCGTGCGCTTCGGCTTCCAGCCTGATTTCAGCAACTCTCCAAGGCCGTGCACGGTTTCCAGCATGGCTGCAGTGCCGCTGTTTGGATCGACGGCTCCATACACCCAGGCGTCGCGGTGATTTCCGGCAACGACGGATTCATCAGGAAACTCACTGCCCTTAACTCGTCCGATCACGTCCCAGATCGTGCGGAACTGGTAATCCTGCTTGAGGTGCATCTTCACCTTTACGGGTCCCGGCCCCAAGTGATAGGTGAAGGGCAGCGCGCCTTGCCAATCGCGGGGTGAATCCGGTCCTCCGAGATGTTCAAGAATGGGCCATGCATCGCCATAGGACAGAGGCGTGGTCGGGATCTTCGGCAGCTGTGCGGATTGGTCAGGCGGCGTGCGCTTGTCGTCTGGAAGCGAGGGGACGGAAGCAATTCCAGGAGTGGTCGGATCGCCAGGAAATTCGAACATATAACCGATTGATCCGCGTTGTACGCCGGTCTCGGGGCGCCATGGGCCCTGGGTATATTTGTCTCCGCGGCGCCAGCCGTCGTCAGTGGGGTCAGAGTAGATGATTAAGCCAGCGGCGCCCTGTTCTTGTGCGACAAACGCTTTCACTCCCCGGAAGTTCTGGCCGTACCGGACCAGGGCGATCTTGCCGCGCACATCGACTTTCATTTGCTCCAGTTTCTTGAAATCCTCCAGCGTTCCGTAGTTGGCATAAACCACGTCGGCCTCGACATCGCCCGACGGGGACATGGCGTTGAAAGGCGTGATGACTCGCGGATCGTCGCCAGACGAATCGCCGTCGACGTGCTCGCGCGTGGGTCCGTGCATGTGAACGCCGGCGGGAGCGGTCACGTCGACGCTGATTTCGCTGGGATAGTTCATCCACACACGGTATTCCACGATCTCTGTATCCAGGCCCGCTTCGCGGAATTTTTGTGCGACGTAGTCTGCGGTCGCTTTGTCTTCGGGTGAACCGGCAACGTGCGGAGCCTGGGTCAGAATGCGCAGGTGCTGTTCGGCGCGCTTGGGATCGGGCACGGCCAGAAACCTGGTTTCCTCGGCAGTTTCTGCGACGGCATCGCGGTAGCCGAAAATAGCAATGGACGACTTAGGAGCGCTTAGGGACGTTTGGCTTAGGGGAACGCTTAGGAGGAGCAGGCCGAAAAACAACCTGGAACTGGATCGGAGGGCCATGGGATTTCGTTTCATGAAAAACGTCAGTGTACATGATTCGCAGACGGGGACGGCTGAGATGGCGGGCTGAGTATCGCAAGAGATACATAGGCGTGGTCTCCTCTGCTCCCCCGTAAGTCCCGCGGAGGCTGCGAAAGCGATAAACTGCTTTCATGCCGGTTCAAGATGCTATCCAGCGCTTCTCCTCCCGCGTTGACAACTACGTTCGCTACCGCCCTGGGTATCCGCCTGAGGTTCTCGAGCTTTTGAAGATAGAATGCGGGCTCACGGTCGAGTCGGTGATCGCGGACGTCGCATTCGGCACCGGCATCTTTACACGTCTGCTGGCCGAGAACGGGAATCATGTTCTTGGAATCGAGCCAAATGCAGATATGCGCCGGGCAGGCGAGCAATTCCTGAAGGGTTACTCGCGCTTCACCAGTGTTGCGGGAACGGCAGAAGCGACCACGCTCGCGGACCACAGCGTGGACATCGTGACCGCAGCCCAGGCGGCGCACTGGTTTGATGGCGAGAAAGCTCGGCGGGAGTTTGTCCGGATACTTAAACCTGGCGGCTGGTGCGTGCTCTTGTGGAATGACCGCCGGCTGGACTCGACTGAGTTTCTGGGCCAATACGAAGAATTGCTGCGTACTTATGGAACCGATTATGCAGACGTGCGACAACAGGGTATGACGCTAGCCATAGAAGGATTCTTTGGGCGGGATTGCCAGACGCGCGAGTTCGAATACGAGCAAACGTTTGACTATGGCGGGATCGAGGGCCGATTGCTATCTTCTTCTTACGTACCGCAGAGGGATCACCCCAACTACGATCCAATGCTGCGCAAGCTGCGGCGCATCTTTAATGAACATCAAGTAAATGGCCGAGTTTCGTTTGACTATGACACCCGCGTCTACTACGCACGCTTGAAGTAGAAAAACAAATTGGATTCATATACGCATGTTCTGAGAACTCAAGAACCCGATGAACGACGAACAATCGTTTCACATGACACCCGACGAGTTCCGGCGCCATGGTCATGCTATGGTGAACTGGATCGCGGATTACTATTCGCGGATTGAATCGTATCCGGTATTGTCGCGTGCGAAGCCCGGACAGGTGCGAGCCGCGCTTCCCCCAGATGCTCCACAGAAAGGTGAGCCTTTTGCGGCGATTCTCGGAGACATCGAGAACCTGGTACTTCCGGGCATTACCCACTGGCAGTCGCCGAATTTCTTCGCTTTCTTTCCCGCCAATGCATCGGGTCCGGCCATCCTCGGAGACTTGCTCTCGTCCGGATTAGGGGTGCAGGGGATGCTTTGGGCAACCAGCCCAGCGTGCACAGAACTGGAGACCCACGTTCTCGATTGGCTGGTGGCGATGCTCGACCTGCCGCGTAAGTTTCTTTCAACCGGTACAGGAGGTGGCGTGATTCAGGACACGGCCTCCAGCGCTTCGCTTTGCGCCTTGCTGGCGGCGCGGGAACGCACGACCAACTTCGCCAGCAACAAACGCGGCTGCGACGGAAAACTGGTCGCGTATACATCAGCGCAGGCGCATTCTTCTATCGAAAAAGATGTGCAGATTGCCGGTCTGGGCCTGGACAACTTACGGCTCATCGATGTCGATGAGAATTTTGCCATGCGCCCGGACGCCCTTATGCGCCAGATCGAAAACGATCGGCGAGCGGGTCTTCTTCCCTGCTTCGTTTGCGCCACCATCGGCACAACGTCCTCCAATGCGATTGATCCGCTGCCCGCAGTTGGAGGCATTTGCCGTGAAAACAATCTATGGTTTCACGTGGACGCTGCCATGTCCGGAACGGCCGCACTCTGCCCCGAGTTCCGCCACACTCATAACGGAGTTGAACTCGCCGACAGCTACACCTTCAATCCGCACAAGTGGATGTTCACCAACTTCGATTGCAACTGCTTCTTCGTCTCCGATCGCAAGGCTCTGATTCAAACCCTCAGCATTCTGCCCGAATATCTGCGAAACAAGGCCACGGAATCGGGTGCGGTCATCGACTATCGTGACTGGCAGATTCCGCTTGGCCGTCGCTTTCGCTCGCTGAAACTCTGGTTCGTGATCCGCCACTACGGCATCGAAGGCTTGCAGTATCACATTCGGCGTCACGTCCAACTGGCGCAGATGTTCGCGACTTGGATCAGAAACGATGATCGTTTCGAACTGGCCGCTTCGGTGCCGTTCAATCTCGTCTGCTTTCGTCACAAGGGCCGAGATGAACTGAATCAAGAACTAATGGATCGCCTGAATCGAAGCGGAGATCTCTACCTGACGCACACCCGCTTGAATAACAAGCTGACCTTGCGATTCTGCGTCGGCCAGACGAATACGACGGAACGACACGTCGAGCGGGCCTGGAACAGGATTCAGGAAGAAGCAGAAAAAATGTAGGCGCGAACGTCTCCGCCGTGATCGCTAATTACTTGGGCTTATCAGCAGGCAGCGGGTCAGGTTTCAAAGTTATCGCATTGGCGGGAGCTGACGGGTTGACTCCGAAGTCCCAAACGTAGGTATTGATTCCCTCCTTCCCCAGCATCTCGACCACGGCATACTCTCCGGGTTCCAGCGCATTTGCAGGCGTAAGCTTGACCCAGCCTCCAGTCAGCCTCTGCGAGGTAGTGATAACCAGGTTCTGCTCCTGCGTGGCTTTTCCCAGCGGGTTAACTTTTACATCTCCGACTACCCGTTTCCCTCTCTTCGACTGCAGCCGCACGATGTGGTAACGATCCAACGGCTGTTGTGGTTGTTGAGGTTGTTGCGGCCCCTGCGGTGCACTGGAGTTCGACCCCTGATCCTCATCGACGTTGATGTAGATTGCCGGCAGGGTCACGTGTGCCTGAACTGCGGCATGCAGGCCGTCGAGCTCGATCGTCTGTTTGCTGCTGGCAATGGGGTTGATGGCAGAGCGCAGAATGTTGGTTGTTGTGTTGCGATTGACCGCTCCGCCATTTTGCTGCAATAGCACGAGCTGGGGCTGGCTCTGAAAAGTATCCAGCAGCAGCAATCCGCCAGCGTCGGGCAGATGAAGGCCGGGGGCGACCTGGGGAGTCTTGGCCTCCTCGGCGCGGCGTTCGGCTTCGGCTTCCTTGTCCAGTTCAACTGCCTCAGGCGCGGGAACGCCCGCAGCGCGATCCTTTTCGAACTTCTCAGTAGCCGGCCAATCCACCAGCGAGTTGGGCAACTCCTCCCACTCTTCGCGCTCGGCACTCATGTAGCGCACGCGATCGCCTTTGACTTCCCATTTGGTGGCGAGCTGGTAGGAGCCGTCCTTCAGGATGAGGCGTTTGGCAAGCTGCTGGGCAAAGGATGGCATCGCAGAGACCAATAGGATGGCTAGTAAAAGGCCGGCGCAATATTTAAAACCTGATTTCATCATTCTCCGCATTATGATGCGACGGCGATTGTGTAGTGAACATGCTAGCGAATGTGATATATGCGCACGCCGAGACGCAGACCTTTCCAGGATCGATCGGCGGTGTAAACTGGCGCCCCCAACACAATTCCCAGCGCTAGGCAAGCCCGGTCCCCCAGCGATAGTCCAAGGGAGCGAGTTTGGGCTGCCAGATCGCCAGCAATCCTCGCTTGCTCGATGGTGAAGGGTTCGGTTTCGCTGGCCGGGCCGGTAGCGGCGTCCCAGGCGTCGTCAGCATCTAATCCCCGGCTGACAAGTTTGCTTTGCACCTCGGCAAGATTTACCGTGCTGATCGTCGCATTGCTTAAAAGGCGAAGGGGCAGTTTTTCTGTCCCAGTTTCTCCATTCAGAATCGCCAGTACTACCGAAGCATCCAACACGATCCTACTCACGTTTCGCAGCCTCGCGCCTATCGGCAATCAACTCGTCAACCAGTGAGATGCCTGGTTTTACATGTTGCCGAACAAGTCGCTGAGCTCGCTCGATCCGTCGTTTCAAGGTCAAAATGCGTAGCTCGTTATTTTCCATGCGTAATACGACTTCATCGCCAATATTGATGCCCATCGCCTTACGAAAGGAGGCCGGGATGACGACTCTTCCGTTTTCATTGACGCGGGTTCGGGTCTCCTGTCTTAGTGTCATTCATTCCTCTCCATGACACTATTATACACTCATGACACAAATGAACATAAATGACACTTCCATCAGTCTTCCAGCTTCCAGAAGTCGCCAACTAAACCGATTCTGCCGAATGCAGCTTCAGCCTCAGCTACTGTCTTGGGCCGCCAATCTTTACTCAAGCGATCTTCGTACCATTTCCTCGCCAAGCGCCATCCCTGACTCACCGTCATGGTTCCACCGCGAGGGCGATTCCATTGCGCGCACCAGCGATCGACGTGTTGTTCCGACCGGAACAGAAGCATGGTCTTTCAGGTAAAGACGATATCGTCGTACCAGTGGCGAGCCGGTACGGCAATATGGACGATTCCCTTCGGCCCGAGAAGTCGGCCTTCTTCCACATGGAGGGTCATCTCGTAATTGCAGCAGCCGCAGGAGGCGTCAATGCGCGCGTTCTGGTGCAGCATCGCTGGGATTCCCAGGGCATCCCAGATGCAGTTGCCGTACCATGCACGCTTGCCGGATCGGACTGGAAAAGCCGTGGGCACAGCGGAAAATGGAGCGGCGCGCCACAGTTCTCCATTCTCTTGCAAGACAAAAGCGTGGGTCTGAGCTAGCCGCTCAAGTTCGGCTCTCGTGTCGCGCAGGGGAGAAGAAAGCGCTGCCGTCATCTTTGCCACAGTGGGCGCTCGACCCTTGCGGATAAAGTGGCGATAGATGAAGTGACGAAGCCGCTGGTCGTTTGTCTCGGTGCTTCGTTGCGTGACAGTCATAAGTTCGGTTCGGACTCGAACCCGCTTCGATGGATTCTAAATCGAGCGCAGAGTGTCCATCGGATCAACCGAGGCAGCACGCGCCGCGGGCAGCGCTGATGCCAGGAGTGCCATGAGCATCATGGTCATGACTGCCGCGAGAAAAACGAACGGGTCAGTAGGGCTCACATTAAATAAGAATGACTTGATCAGCCGCGAAATGGCAAGCGATCCGAGCAGGCCCAGGCCACAGCCAAGAATTGCAAGTTTCGCGGCTGAGATGAGAACCATGCGCGCGATCCCGATGCGCCGTGCCCCCAATGCCATGCGAATCGCGATCTCCCGGCTACGCACCGAAACCGAAAACGCCATGACCGCGTAGATTCCGGTGGCCGCGAGCAGGAGAGCGCCCACAGCAAAGGTTGTGATGAGGTGCGTATTGAAGCGGCGCGGCGCTTCCACGTTCGAGATGACGTCACTCATAGGCTGCACTTGCTGCAGGGCGAGCAGCGGATCGATTTCGGCAACGGCCGAGCGCAGGGTTTGCGTCATCTGCTCGGGTGGCAGAGCGGAACGGAGAGTGATGTATCCGTCGACCCGGCCATTGAGTTTTCCGTCAGACGCGGAACCATAGAGAATGGCTGGCTGCTGCGCGGGAAAGTACCACTGGTCGGCGCTGGGCTCATCACGAGAGCCGATCTTGGTGTCGGCAACGACACCAACCACGGTTGCCCAGGGCAGTCCCTTGTGTGGGTTGCCGACGTGCATGCGTTTGCCGATGGCCCTCTGACCCGGCCAGGAATGCTTGGCCATGGATTGATTCACGATCACAACCAGCGGCGCGTTAGACCGGTCCTCCTGGGTAAAGTATCGGCCATCCAGCAAGGCGATTCCCATGGCACGGAAATAGTCGCCATAGATTGTCGCGAACATAGAAAATTGCAGCTTCCAGCTGTCCTCGGGCATGCCTTCGATGGTGTACGCGGCTCCGCGGTACAAACCTGATGCGGGCAGAAAGTTGGTGATGCCGACAGCGACGAGTCCGGGTTTGCTCGCAATCCGGTCGACAATGGCGCGATTGAAGGTGTCGACTGCAGCTTCGGTCGAGTACTGATTGAGGGGCAGTTGATAGCCGGCGACCAGGACGTGGTCGGGGCGAAAGCCGGGATCGACCGTTCGCATCTTCTGGAAGCTCCGTAGGAAAGCGCCCGTTGCAGCCAGTAGTATCAGGGCGATGGCGATTTCCGAAACGACCAGGGCGGAACGCAGCCAGGAGTGACTCGAAGCGGCAGTGCCCGTCGTCGCACCCTCTTTGAGGCTTTCTGTCAGATTCGTGCGCAGAGCCGCAAAGGCCGGCGCAAGACTGCAGAGAGCCCCGGTGGCGAGAGCCAAAAGCAAGGCGAAGGCGACGACACTCGCGTCCATGGCGATCGATCCAACGCGCGGCATGGACTCCGGCAGCAGGTGGAGCGCAGTGCGGATGGCGGTCGCGGCAAACGCCAGACCAAGCAGTCCACCAGCCAGGCTCAGCAATAGACCTTCCAAAACAGATTCGCGGATGATGACACTGGCGCGCGCGCCCAGAGCAAGTCGAACCGCATATTCGCGGCGGCGGCGGATGGCCCGCACCAACAGCAGACAGGCAACATTCACGCAGGCGATCAGCAGAACGATAGCCACCGCGAGAAGTAGTATGCGCAACAAGGGACGCACTTCCGCGACAGCGCTCTCATGCAGCAGCGTGACATCGCCCCGGATGTGAATCGCGGACATGCTGACTGGAAAGTTGCGCATAATCTGCTGGGCGACGCGGTCGGCATCCTTCGCGGCCCGTGCCACCGTAACACCGGTCTTCAGCCGGGCGACAATGTTGTATCCCCAGAAGCCGGCGGACTGGTCGGAAAGCTCGTCAGGGGTGAAGCTCATGGGCACCCAAAGTTGTACCTGGTCGAGGTGTCCGGGCTGCATGGGAAACTCGAAACTGCGCGGCATGACCCCGATGATGGTGTACGACCTGCGGTCGAGGTCGATGGAGCTGCCAAGAACTCGGGGATCACGCTGGTAGCGGCTCAGCCACAAAGCATAGCTAATGACGACGAGCGGCTGATGGCCGTCCTCTTCTTGCGCCGAGAAGATCCGCCCAAGTATGGGTTGCACGCCAAGCGTGGGAAAGACGCCTGCAGTAAATCGAGCGGCGTGGACTTCTTCCGGAGTTACGCCTCCGGAAAGCTCATAGCTGGTGGTAATGTAGCCGCCAAGAGAGGAAAAAGCATCGGTAGCGTTCGCGTATGTGGCGATCTCGCGAGCTGTAACGGGGGTGTTTGGGCTAGCTCCGAGGTGATCTCCAATCAGGACTAGGCGATCAGGATTACTGAACGGGAGCGGCCTGAGGAGAATGCCCTCGACCAGCGAAAAAATTGCGGTAGTAGCGCCGATGCCTAACGCCAGAACGACAACGACGGTCACGGAAAAGGCGGGCGCCTTGCGCAACTGGCGAAACGCGAAGCGGAGATCCTGCGCGAGTGCGTACATGCGTCCCTGTTCCCCCAAGTGGCGACTCAATAACTAGGTAAATATAGGCGCTACACCGCAGATTTCCTAGTCCGAGTGCTGACTTCTAACTACGTTTCAGAGTGCCCGTAGAAGTTTGGGCTGGGCCTGTACGCTTTTCAAACAAGTAGCCGGCCCTGTGTTCTTGGACCGGCTCAGAGTCTCGTTCACAATAGTGTTGGCCGCGACTACGGCTGGAGCAACGGAATTTGCGAGGCCAGTTGCACGTCGATCAGCATTTGCGCTCTGCGCTCGATCTGCTCGTACAAAGCTGCCTTCTTGGCCGGCAGTACCTTGCGAAAGTTGGGCCAGTACTTCTGCCGGAGCGCCGCTACGTCCGCATCCAGTTTCAGCGCGCGCGCGGACCAATTGTCGGCTTGAGCGTCGGTCATGCTTCCGTAACTCTGCGCATATTCCTGGATCAGCGCGTACTTATCATTGTTGATCTTCACCAGTTCGGCGGTGTATTGATCGTAGACCGGCCAAAACGCCTGCGCTTCGGTGTCGGTCAGGGGCATGTTGGCCGCGATGATCTGCTTCTTCTGCGAGCGGATGTCCTTGCGCAGCAGATCGATATCCTGACTCATAGAACTTTGCGAACTCGGAGGCGCACTCGCTGCCGCACCGCCGGCCTGTGCAACCGCTGACGGATGACTGAGCAATGCGGCTCCGCTGATTACCAACGCTGCAAGTAAAGATTGCTTCATTTTCGTAGCTCCTGGATTTGCTGGGTTTTTGGTCTCGCGAATGAGACCCTGAAGGACTCCGGAACCCGAGTCGCGAGAATTGTACACCGATCGGCGCCGAAGAGTGGCTCCAAGCGTAGTTTAGAAGTTAGGCCGGTCCTCGCGTCGGGTCTCGGCGTCTACTTGTCAGCAATCTCCAGACCCGCTTTGCGCAGGCCGTCGATCACGTTCTCGGCCATTTCCGGATCGAATCGAATCAGGAGCGCAGGGCGCAGGATGGGCCCGATGTCTGGCCTCAGCTTGAGCAGATCCTGCACCGCTTTGCTGGCTTCGTCACGCTGGCCAAGCTGTCCGTAGACTGCGGCGAGGGCCAAATGCGTAGAGTAGAGGCCCGGGAGGTTTATCTTGAGCGCGAAGTTCAGGGCGCCGCTGTAGTCGCCTTTGCGGTATGCATTGAAGAAAGGCGCAAACCAATACCATCCGGGATGATTCGGATTCAGCTTCAAGGCATGCTCGACCAAGGCGCATCCCCGCTCCCATTCGCCGGCGTAGGAAATGAACGAACCCAACTGAGCGATGTTGCAACCGTCGATGGGATTTAGCGCGATGGCGCGCTCCGCAGCAGCTCGGAAAGCCTGGATTTCCCTGCGGTAGAAAAGAACGGTCGCCAGGGCTTGATAGCCGCGGTGGCCGGAGGAGTCGAGATCGACCGCTCGCCGCGCGGCCTGGAGTGCGCGCTCGAGCGGATCCGGTCGAGCATTGAACCCAAAGGCGTACTCATCGGAAATGGCGAACGCCAGCATGGCCCAGGCATAGGCGTAGGTCGGAGCGACTTTCACCGCCCGCTCCAGAGCGTCCCGCGCAATCGCATGTTCGTCGGGCGTGACGCGCTCGGCGTATCCGAAAGCGCGCAATACTGCCTCGTAAGGGCTGAGTTGATCCGAGCTCTTGCTCCGGATGGCTTCGCTCATAGTATGGGGCAGAATTCCATGAGCATCGGCAACTGTGGAGACGATGCGCGGGACGAGGTCGTCCTGTAGCGCGAAGACCGCTTCCGGACTGAAGTCGCGTTCAAAGTTCTCGGCCCAGAGATGAGCGCCGGAGGCTGCGTCCACGAGTTGGACGGCGAGGCGCAGCTTGGATCCGGCCTGACGCAGACTGCCTTCCATGACATAGCGAGCGCCGAGTTCCGTGCCGGCGGAACGAATGTCAACGGATTGGCCGGCGTATCGCGTAGTCGAGCTGCGGGCGATCACCTTGAGATAGGAGAAACGGGAGAGACCGGTCACGACGTCTTCTGTCAGGCCGTCGGCCAGTGCGGTGAGATCGGCGTTGCTTCCGGTGTATTTGATCGGAAGCACAGCGACCCAGAAGCCTTCGTCGGCGCGGAGCGCGCCCGAGTCTGACGGGGTCGCAGGTTTAGACGCGACCGCAGCTTGATTCCCTTCTTCGGGGATCTCCAGCCCGGCTTTGCGCAAGCCGTCGACCAACTGCTCGATCAGTTCGGAGTCGTACCATTTGGCATACTCCTGGCGGGCCGCGGCGGCGAAGTCAGGACGAAGAGCCAGAAGATCCTGGACAGCCTTACGCGCGTCTTCTCGCCGGCCCAGCTGGCCGAGTGCGGCCGCCCGCAGAGCGTGGGTGTGGAAGTAGCCGGGCATATTGACACGAGCTGCGCCCTCGAGCACTTCCGCGTACCTGCCCTGGCGGTAGCTGTTGCAGCATCTGGCGAAGTAAAAATACCCCGGGCAGTTGGGATTCAGCTGCATGGCGGATTCCACCATCTGGCAGCCACGGTCCCATTCACCCGCCGTGGCAATCAGCAAGCCAAGATAGGCTCGCACCGAGGCATCCAGCGGATTGAGCGCCAGGGCACGCTCTGCCTCGACGCGGAAGGGGATCATCTCCTTGCGGAAGAAATAGACTGTTGCCAGCGCGTAGTGGCCGAGGGCATGGGTCGCAGCCAGATCCACGGCGCGTTGGGCGGCGGCAAGAGCGCGGTCCAGCGGGTTGGGACCGGCATTGAAGCCCTGGGCGAATTCGCCGCGATAGATCATGGACAACATGGCCCAGCTATCGGCATGATCGGGCGCGTCGCCGACGGCACGTTCGAGAATCTTTCGAACTGCAGCATGTTCCTCGGGGGTGATGCGGGTGAAATAGCTGAAGGTGCGGAGCACGGCCTCTGGCGGGGTCAGGTCCTCTTCTTTCTTGGCGCGGAGCACCTCGCTCATGCTGCGGGGCAGAATGCCGTATTGGTCGGCGACGGTCGAGACGATGCGGGGGACGAGGTCGTCCTGCAGTTCGAAGACTGCATCCGGGCTGAAGCTGCGTTCGTAATTCTCGGCCCAGAGATGAGCGCCGGAGACCGCATCGACTAATTGCACGGCGAGGCGCAGCTTTGTGCCTGCCTGACGCAGGCTTCCTTCTATCACGTAGCGCGCGCCCAACTCTTTGCCTGCAGAGCGAATGTCTACTGCCTGGTTGGCAAAGCGAGAGGTGGAACTCCTGGCAATCACCCGAAGGTAAGAAAATCGCGACAGGCCAGTGACGATGTCTTCGGTCAAACCGTCGGCCAGCGCCGTGAGTTCGGCATTGCTGCCGCTGTATTTGAATGACAGCACGGCGACCCAGAGGCCTTCGTCGGCACGGGCGGCGCCGGATGTAGTTTTGATGCTGCTGGCTGTTGCAGCGGGAACATGGACGGAGCGTGTTTCCTGGTCCGGAATATCCAATCCGGCTTTGCGAAGATCGGCGAGCACCTGACTGGCCAATTCCGGTGGCCAAAATTTGGCAAGCTCTTCGTGCGCCTGAGCGACAAAATCCGGACGAATGAGCACCAGATCCTGGACCGCCGTGTGGGCTACAGTCATCTCGCCCATTTGGCTGTACACGGCGGCGAGCGCGATCTGCGCAGTCCACAGGGCGGGCATGTTGATCTTGAGGACCAACTCCAGCGCGCGCTGGCCGTGGTGTTGGCGATAGGCATTCCAGACCATCGGCAACCAGTACCAGCCGGGATGATTGGGATTGAGCTGAGTGGCACGTTCGGCCAGGGCACAACCGGCCTCCCAATCGCCGGAGTAGGCGAGCAGCTGCCCAAGATAGGCCGTTATGTAGCCTTCCATTCGATTGAGCGCGAGGGCGCGCTGGGCCGCAGCGCGAAAGGCGCTAAACTCCCGGCGAAAGAACAAGGCAGCAGCCAGCGCAGCGTGGGCGAGCTGGTTTGAGGGCGCCAGATCAATGGCACGGCGGGCCGCCGCCACGGCACGGCCCAGAGGATCGGGTCGGGAGTTGAATCCGGGGCTATATTCGGCTCGGTATAGCCACGAGAGCATGGCCCAGGAATCGGCGCGGTCTGGCGCCAGTTCGACCGTTCGCTCCAAAACCGTCCTCGCCACCAAGTGCTCCGGCGCGTTGACGAGCTGATGGTAGCCGAAGCTGCGCAGTACAGCCTCGTAGGGTGTGAGTGATTCGGGATCGCGGTTGCGAAGAGCGCCAGTCATGCTATGCGGCAAAATGCCCTGGGTGTCACCGACGGTGGCAACGATGCGCGGAACGACATCATCGATAAGATCAAGAGTTGACTCGGGTGTAAACGCGCGGTCGTAGGTTTCGGCCCAAAGGCCTGCGCCGGAGCTGGCATCTACCAATTGAACCGCGCTGCGGACTTTCGATCCCGCCTGGCGCAGGCTTCCTTCCATTACGTAGCGAGCGCCCAGTTCCTTGCCGATGGCCCGAACGTCGCCGGATTCGCTGGAATATTTCGCGGTCGAGCTGCGTGCAATCACGCGCAAGTAGGAGAATCGCGAGAGACCGGTGATCACTTCCTCGCTCAACCCTTCGGCTAGAGCACTGAGTTCGGTGTTGGCGCCGCTGTACTTGAAGGGCAGCACCGCAACCCAGAAACCTTCGTCGGCGCGGACACTGCCTGAGTCAACCGCGGCGGTACGCGAGGTCGAAGTCTTCGACGGAAGCACCTTCTGAGAAGTCTGCCGCGCCAGATCGCGAAATTCGTTGCTGACATCGCGGGCCGTCTGCACCCGGTGCCGCGGATCCTTTTCCAAACAGCGGCGGATGATGCGAGCCAGATCGCTGGGCAGATCGGGGCGAGTATCGGTGACGGATGGCGGAGTATCGCGCAGAATGGCTGAGACCAACTCGGCTGAGGAATTTCCCTCGAAGGGCCGCTTTCCGGTGGCCATCTCATGCAGCAGGACGCCGAGGGAGAAAATGTCGGTGCGATGGTCGAGCGGGCGCCCGGATGTTTGTTCCGGCGACATGTAGGCTGGTGTCCCCATCACCACGCCTACTTCGGTTCGGCTGGCTGAGGTCATCGTGGCATCGGCGAAATTGGCGGTGCGAATGTCTTTTGCTAATCCAAAATCGAGGACCTTCACGCGGCCGTCGTTCGAGAGCATGACATTGGCGGGCTTCAGGTCGCGATGTACGATGCCTTTTTCATGCGCCGCCGCGAGAGCGTCACCCATGGCACTGGCTATCTCGACGATCTGCTCAATCGGGAGCCCGCCCTGGGGAATCAGGTGGTCCAGGGGCAGCCCTTCGACGAGCTGCATCGTCAGAAAATGGATGCCTTCGGATTCTTCGACCGAGTGGATGGTGACAATATTTGGATGGTCGAGTTGAGCAAGAGCCTTCGCCTCACGGCGAAAGCGAGCGAGCCGCTCCGGATCGTGCGCCATCTCGGCGGGCAGCACCTTGAGCGCTACGTCGCGGCCGAGCTTCATATCGGTGGCGCGATACACCTCGCCCATGCCACCCGCGCCCAGAGGCGACTGGATTTCGTAGGGTCCAAGCTTCGTGCCAGAGGTCAGCGCCATCCGGCGGCAATTATAGCCCCAACGAAAGAGGTCGCCATGTCAATAGTCGGCGTTTCCGAGAGGTTTACGAGGCTTGAGCGGGGCGCCGGAAGAGTACGCTCGGCCCGCTCTCTCTTAATGCCTCACCATATCGCCGCACGATCTTCGGGCTTCAGAAATAGCTTGTCGCTGGGCGCGACCTCGTAGGCTTTGTACCAGGCGTCGACGTTACGCACCGTGTCGCTTCGGTATTCCCCCGGCGAATGGGTATCGGTTGTGATCTGCTTGCGCAGCCCAGCCTCGCTCTGAAGCTTGCGCCATCGCTGGGCGAACGCCAGGAAAAAGCGCTGTTCGCCGCTCAGTCCGCCGATCACGACATCGGCCTTGCCTTTCAGTGACAGCAGGTAGGCGTCATGTGCCACCAGCAGTCCCGCCAGGTCGGCGATATTTTCACTGAGGACCTGCTTGCCATTGACGCAAACATTGGGAAGCGGGCAGTAGGCGTCGAATTGCGCCACCAGCGTTGCTGCGGCCGCGTGATACTTGGCCACGTCCTCCGGGCTCCACCACATGCCCAGTCGGCCCTGAGCGTCGTAGATATTGCCCAGTTCGTCGAAGCTGTGGCTGATTTCGTGGGCGATGCCTGCTCCAGCAGAACCGTAGTTCGATGCAGCGTCGCCCTGGAAATCGAAATAGGGCGGCTGCAAGAGGCCGGCCGAGAAGGTTTCCGTATTGGGGCTGAACACGATGACCGCGCCAACGATTTGCGGATCGATCCTCCATCCGCCGGGATCGGCTGCTTCTTTTAGCTTTGCCAGGTTGTTCGAACGATTGAAGGCTTCGGCCCGGCGCATATTGCCTAGGGCGTCGCCGCGCAGAACATCGAGCGTCGAATAATCGATCCACGTGTCTGGGTAGCCGACGCCTATCTTTAGCGTGGCCAGCTTCGCCAATGCCTTTTCCTTTGTCTGCGCCGACATCCAGGTGAGATTTGCAATCCGGGCGCGATACGCGGTAATCAGGTCGGCGACCATGGCTTGCGCCTTCGCCTTGGCCTCAGGCGGGAAATAACGTTGTACATAGAGTTGGCCAACCGCCTGGCCCAAGGCCGCATTTGTAGCGGCAATGGCGGCTTTGCTGTGGCCCGGCGCCTGGTGCGCGCCCGACAGGATCGTGCCGTAGAAGGCGAAACCTTCGGCAGCCACCGCCTTGGGCAAAACGCTGCCATAGTGTTCGATCAGGTGAAACCGGAGATAGTCCTTCCACAGATCAATGTCTTCACTTCCTACCAGGGCGGAAGTTCCGGTTACCGCCGACGGCTGCCATACGATGAATTCTGACTGGCCATCAACTCCGGCCGCGGTGAAATAGGCGCCCCAGTCCATACCGGGTGCCTTGGCGTTAAAGTCGGCGCGTTTCCACGGATTATTCTGCTTGAAAACGTCAGCCGCGTCAGAATCCGGGGCGTGGGCTTGCGCGATCCGAATTTCAAGCGACAGAATGCGCGCCGCCTTCGTCTCCGAATCTGCAACCCCCGACAGTTTCAGGATCGCCGCAATGTGCGTCTGATACTGAGCGCGCAACGCGGCCATTTTAGCCGACGGGTCGAGGTAGTCGTCGCGATCCGGCATTCCGAGACCGCCTTGCAACAAGTGGAAAACATAGTGGTTGGAGTCCGCAAAACTCTGGTTGACCCACACGCCAAAAATATGGTCAGCGTTGGCGGTGAGTCCGTCAACCTCAGTATTCAAGGTGCCACCGAGATACGCCGATAGAGACGCCTTGTCTGTAATCGCTGAGATCGCGGCCATTTCATTCGCCAACGGTGCCAGCCCCTTGGCCTCGATGCCATCTTCGTCCGTAAAGCTGGCGTAGTAGTCGCCAACCTTCTGCGCAATGCTGCCCCTGACGGACTGGGCCGCGGCCGCGTCTTGAATGCGATCGCGAACCCTGTTGCCAGTTTTCTCGGTTAGCATTGCGCGCGTATCGAAGCTCGACTGGCCGGAAGGTATCGCTGCCGTTTTGAGCCAGCCCCCATTGGCGTACCGGTAGAAGTCGTCACCGGGCTTGATCGAACGATCGATGTCCGTCCTGCCTTGCGTGCTCGCGTTTTGATCAAGTGGTGCCGCGGCGGCACCCAGGGAAACCATGAAATAGAAAATAACGATTAACGCTGTAAGAAAACGCATGAACATCCTTTCAATAATGTGCGATTCTCGCATTCACCGCCGAGGTAAACTGGCCGTTTTCGGACCCGGTCAACTTAGGAGATTCTGTTCAGCGGGCACCACGCTTTCAGCAATAACGGGCCAGCCCCGAGGTGGTGTAAGCTGACTGGGCCAGAAAGGGGTGTTGCGATGTTCGAGTCAGTATCCACGAAGCTGAAATGCGTTGGCTTGTCGATCGCTTGCATCACTCTAGCCCTATGCATTTTGCGGCCGTCTCTTCTCGCCCAACCACATCTGGAATTGATCGCCAGCGCGCAAGAACCATCTAACACCGGCATCGGCAATGCGGCGCCCTCCGAACAAGCTTGCCAGGCACGAGTGAATGACACGCCAGAAAAACTTCTGGAGTGCATCCAGCAGCCATCGCTCTGGAATCATCTCGCTCACTTTCAGAAGATCGCCAACCAACATAAGGGATCGGATGGCCACGGCAATCGTGATACCGGCACAGCTGGTTACAAGGCATCGGTGGACTATGTTGCCGGGCTGATGCGGCAAGCAGGCTACCACGTGACCATCCAGCAATATCAATACAACGCTTTGGAAGTTGCTGGAGTACCGCAGTTCGGTACGCCGGACCAGAGTTATGCTCTCACCCGTGACTGGCTGGTCGCTCAGCGTTCCGGCGGTGGCACACTCAGAGCCGCGATACAGCCAGCCGGCAGCTCAGGCAGCGGATGCTTAGCTGGTGATTTTGCAGGATTCGTGGCTGGACATATTGCTCTGCTTGAGCGCGGGAGCTGCGCCCACGATGCGCAGGTGACCAACGCTGAAAAGGCGGGTGCAGCCACAGTCATTCTCTACGGGTCCGGCACCGCCAGTCCGTTCCCGGTGCGGCTCACGCGTCCGGCGAGGATTCCGGTCGTTAGTGTTTCTCACGCCGTAGGTTCGGAGTTGCTTCGACGATTCACTACCATGAGCTCGCCGAGCGTGCATCTCGACATTCGCATGCGGCCCACGTCGGGCGTGGACTACAACCTGATCGCCGAGTCGCCTTCCGGGGATACCAATCACGTCGTCGTGGTGGATGCGCATCTTGACTCCATCTTCGGCGCGGGCATGCTGGATAACGCGTCGGGATCGACAACCATCCTTGAGATCGCCTTGAACATGGCGAAAACGTCGCCCCACAATCAAGTCCGCTATATCTGGTTCGGTGGAGAGGAACTCGGATTGCTCGGCTCCGCTTATTACACCACGCACTTGAGCAGCGCGCAGCGCAAGCGAATCGCCTTCGACATTGATATGGACGTCACGGCTACCCCGAACTTCGATATCTGGATTGCGGATCCCGCATTTGCGTTGAATGTCGGCCAGTTTCCCAAGAATGTAGTGCCCCAGTCAAAAATCGGCAATCAGTTTTTCAAGGAGTTTTTCGACTCCTTTGGAGTTGTGTCGCAGTCTGCCTCGTTTGGGAATAGCGGAACCGACTCGAACTCGTTCGCCCTGATCGGCATCCCGAACAGCGGCATTCTGACCCGGCAGGATTGCTGCAAGGAACAAGCGGAAGTCGCGATATGGGGCGGGTTCCTGGGAAACTACGAGGGCACAGTACCAGGTGACGATGGCGGATGCGTCGACTATCCCGAGCGTTGGTGTGACAACCTTAAGAATAACGATCCATTCGTCTTGGGGCTGGCATCGAAGGCTTCCGCCTACGTGACCCTCAAGATGGCCAACCATGTGTTTAAGGCAGAGCAACCATGAGGGGTGGTCCACCCTAACTTCTGAACTACTCTTGAGGAAACCAGCCATGTGTTTTTCAGCCACAGCGAACTTTGTGGGCAGCGGAGTTCTGGGCGCGGTCGGCGCCGTCACCTTGACGAAAGTGAAGCATAAGCGCGAACTGCTTTTCGCATCGCTGCCAATGCTATTCGCGGTTCATCAGTTCACCGAGGGGTTTGTCTGGCTCGGTTTGGATGGAATTCTTTCGCCGGCAGTCGCGCACGACATGGGGTCGGCGTTCATGCTTTATGCGCAGGGCCTTCTCCCGTTTTTGTTGCCGCTGAGCGTGTTTCTGTTCGAGCCTGATCGGAAGAGCCGCGGACGGATGCTGCCGTTCGTCGTGCTCGGGGGTGCGACGACGCTCTATATTTTATGGGCGCTGACGGCATTCCCATTGCAGCTTTATGTCAAGGGCAACAGTATCGTGTACATCAATCAAGCCACCAACAATACCGCGGTTGCGGTCCTCTACGTGATTGCCACTTGTGGGTCGCTGTTTTTCTCGAAGATCCGGATGATGGTAATCTTCGGCGCGGCCAACCTGGCGATCCTGCGGGCGGTCATGGAGTTTAAGCGGTACGCGTTCACCTCGCTGTGGTGTGCGTATGCAGCGATCGCCAGTGTGATCATTCTCGGCTACTTTTGGAGAAGCCACGCAGAGCGGCCGTTCGCCTACGCGTAAGAAGGGTGGCCCATTCTAGTCGCGTTCTTTGCGACTAGAATGGGGCCCTTGACCCAAATGCAGACCCTCACTTGGCTCGAGATGACAATCGTTTAGCGGTAACGTTGCCGGGCAAATTGCGCCCAAGGCGGCGCATTCTTGATTTTTGCCTCCTCACTCTGGGTGGGGCAACGTACTCTTCGATGATGCCATAGAGGTCGACCCTGCCGCGCTTCAGCAGTGGGGCAGGGGCGCGGTCGTGGAGCAGATACCAGGCTTCTCGGTAGTGCTCCCACTGGTTTTGTTTGTCGCCCGGGCAGAGGCAGATGGACTGTTTGCAGGACGCCACAGCCCACGGGATGATGTACCAGATATCTCTAGGAATGCAGTAAACGGCGAGGTAGTCGAAGTCGGATTGCTGGTAGCGGTGGTTGAGGCCGCAGGGGTGGACAAGGCTGGCGACGAAGTTGCCGGCCTTCAGGTTGCTCGCCTGGAACATAGTGGATTTCACCTGCACGCTAATGAAGCGTTCGCCCAGATCGACCACCACGTCGTATTGGGTCGAATCGCCTACGGGCTTGGCCAGTTGGTAGCCGAATTCCGTGGCTTTGGCCATGAAACGAAGTTCGGCCCACTGGCCTCGCTTTTTGTGGTCGCGGATATCCATGCCGGAAGTTTTCACGGTGTCCCCTGTATAGCAAATAGAAAAGGCGCGGCTCGTGGGCCACGCCTTTGTTTTTGACTCTATATCCAGAATAGCATTTTCGACGGGGTAAACCCCCCGTTTTGCGAGATTTATATTTGGAATGGTTTCATCGGGTTACGGAGATTTGGGCAGCTTCAGGGTCTTGACAAGATTTTAGGAAAAAGCTGCCAGGGCGATTGCCTCAACTTGATTGTCATCCGAGCAAGCGTTCTTTGCGCGGCGAGGGATCTGGGCGAGCCGCGCGACGAGCCTGCCCTGAGCGCAGCCGAAGGGGCGCGTACTTTGCGACGTAATAATCGCGCGTCTGGCTCGCTTCCCTATCGAATTGATCCGCCTCAGGAGTTAAGCATCCGCTTGATGCGCATCCATCTCTTCCTCTTCGACGAATTCCTCCCGGTCGGCCTGCGCCATGCCTTCCCGCAAGAACTCTGTCATCCCGACCGGAGCGAAGCCATAACTCAGTCATCCCGACCGGAGCGAAGCGGAGTGGAGGGACCTTGCGTCTTCGCAGCGCCGCGAAAACGAGCATTCTGTTCAAGCAGGCGCAAGCCGGCATCCTTCACCAGTGGACTGTCGCGGAGACCGTGTTACCGCGAAACTGGAAGATTTGTCATCCTGAGCGGAGCAACTGCTTCGCGCAGCGGAGCGGTTGCGGAGTCGAAGGACCCCTACCAGCTCAAATTCGCCGACGCGCGTCAGGGAATTCTCCCATGCTCGCGCTAACGAATTCTCTGCGACAGTCCACCAGCCGCTATCCTTACCGGCATGACTGGCGATTTGGGATAACTGCGCTTCCTGCTCGGGAGTGAAATGGACTTCCATGCCGGTCAGTGTAGGAGGGCGAGTCTGTGCTGTCACGGTCCGGTGGCCCAGAGCCTGCCCTGAGCGAAGCCGAAGGGTTCCCGCCCGGCCTTTTGGGCGGTAACTTGGGGTCGCGTCGGTGTGTTTTAGCCAAGGTTAGCGTCAAACACCGACGCGAACCTGGAGCACCAGGCTCGTCACTCTCGGCGCAGTAGCGTTTCGCTCGATCCCACCCACGCAACAATTCGATCCACGGACTATTGTTGCCCGGAGCCTGAGACCACGGTATTCGAGTCGGTCTCAATCACCAGCAGACTTTGGCCCCCATTCACTATTACGAGGTTCGCGTGTTGTGTCGGTTCTTTCGGTATTTTGAACGTAGCAGATCCCGTGCAGTTCGACTTAACTTTGTAAGATCCTGTGACCGGCGCGCCGGTAAAAATCTGTCCTGCTATGCTGCCCGATTCAGTTCCCTTTAAGCTTCCTGCACCATCCAACGCGAACTGGCCGCTCAGAGCGACAGCCCCCATCCCGACAAAGACTCCGCTGGAGAGAACTCCAAAGGTCCCCTTGAGTCCGGCGAGCGTGCAAGTTGCGTTCCCCTGAGCTGAGGCCGTGCCCGCCTGGATGTTGGGCGAATCGGTATTCAGGATCTGGAAGGATATTCCTCCGGAGACCACCACCATGCCAAAATTCGACTGTTTACTGTTGATAGTGATTGTGCCGGAGCCTGTGCAATCTGACTTGATGCTGTAGATCCCCGTGGTTGGAACGTTCGAAAAGATCTGACCTCCGGCGCTCGTGGTCTGGGTTCCGGCGAAGTTGCCTTTTCCATCCGACTTGAAATGGCCGACGTTGGTGATGGCGCTGCCATCGGAGGCAACGCCGCTCACCGTATACCCATAACTTCCCTTTATCGTACCGTTGGAGCAGGTGGCGCCCCAACTCGAGAGGCAGAGGAAAAACACAGTGGCGACAAGCAAACTAACCAGGTTGAATCTTTCTTGGATCATGGGGACCTCCTTGGCCTGCGGGCGATAGGGGGGAACGCACATTCAGGGCAGCGCAAGCGGGGTCCAATGTTAGCGTGATGCCCTATTGGCGTCAAGCAACTTGAGGCTATAGATAATCGCGATGTGCCTTGCAAGTCCGCGGCGGCGGTGTCGTCCACCGGATACGCATCGGCATCCGCTCGATGCCCGCATCCATCTCTTCCTCTTCGATGAATTCCTCCCGGCCGGCCTGCGCGATGCCTTCCCGCAATAACTCTGTCATCCCGACCGGAGCGAAGCAATTACTCTGTCATCCCGACCGGAGCGAAGCGGAGTGGAGGAACCTTGTGTTTTCGCAGCGCCACGAAAACGAGCACCCTGTTCAAACAGGCGCAAGCCGGCGTCCTTCACTAGTGGACTGCCGCGAGACATGTTACCGCGAAACTGGAAGATTTGTCATCCTGAGCGGAGCAACTGCTTCGCGCAGCGGAGCGGTTGCGGAGTCGATGGACCCCCACCAGCTCAAATTCGCCGACGCCCGTCAGGGAATTCTCCCATGCTCGCGCTATCGAATTCTCTGCGACAGTCCACCAGCCGCTCGGTATCCGTCCCGGCATGACTGGCGATTTGGGATAACTGCGCTTCCTGCTCGGGGGTGAAATGGGAAACTGTCGGAGGGCTGGCCCAACCTAGACTTCTAAATTAACTCTTCAGGGTGCCCCGCTCAAGCTTCGCTTGGGCGGGGATGTTCAGTTGTCACAGAAACTTCCGCCATTGGCAACTAAGCTTGTCCCATGCCCTGGGGACTCAAATACTTTCAGCAATCCGGGCAGCTGCATTTCTTGACCTCCAGTTGCTATCGACGCCGACCAAACTTTGGGACTCCGCATTCGCGCGATTGTTTCGAATCGTCATTGGAACGCGTGCGCCAGTCTTACGGGTTGTGCATCTACGGTTACGTCGTGATGCCCGAGCACGTACATCTGCTGGTCAACGAACCAGAGAGAGGCTGCTTATCACAGATGCTGCAGTCGCTGAAGCAGTCGGTGGCAAGAACCCTCGCCTTGCGAGCCGCGGATTCGTTCTGGCAAGCACGTTACTACGACTTCAACGTGTGGAGCGAGAGCAAGTTCGTGGAGAAGCTTAGATACATCCATCGCAACCCGGTCACGCGCGGATTGGTGGAGCGGCCCGAGGATTGGCCGTGGAGCAGCTTTCGTCACTATCTCACAGGTGTAGAAGGAGTGGTCGAGATCGAATCGCAATGGACGGCGCGGCGGCGAGAGAGGCTGGGAATCATGCCGACGGCTCGCGTTCGCGAAAGCCCCGCCCAAGCGGAGCTTGAACGGGGCACCCTGAAGAGTCGAAGAGTAGGTTTCAAGAAAACTAGCTAGTCACGAGAGAATCTTTCTGGCATAATTACTCGTGCACCCATCCTGCACAAAATTTCAAACACAATTTAAGGTGAGGAAGCGATGTCGGCAAAGTACATCTTTGTGACCGGGGGAGTGGTGTCTTCGCTCGGGAAAGGGCTGGCGGCGGCCTCGATTGGCTGCCTGCTGGAGAGCCGTGGGCTGAAAGTCAACCTGATGAAGTTCGATCCTTACCTCAACGTGGACCCAGGGACGATGTCGCCCTTCCAGCACGGCGAGGTTTTCGTGACCGACGACGGCGCCGAGACCGATCTCGATCTCGGCCACTACGAGCGCTTTACTCACGCCAAACTTTCTCGCGATAACAACTGGACCACCGGACGCATTTACGAGCAGATCATTGCCAAGGAGCGCCGCGGCGATTATCTCGGCAAGACCGTGCAGGTGATTCCGCACGTGACCAACGAAATCAAAGCGGCCATGAAAAAGGTCGCGCAGGATGTGGATGTCGCGATTGTCGAGATCGGCGGCACGGTGGGCGATATCGAGTCCCTGCCGTTTATGGAAGCCATCCGGCAGATGCGGCAGGAACTCGGCCGCGAGCGGACTTTGTTTATGCACGTCACGCTGGTGCCTTTTATCGCAGCCGCGCAGGAGCTCAAGACCAAACCAACGCAGCACTCGGTGAAAGAGCTGTTGAGCATCGGAATTCAACCCGACATCCTGCTCTGCCGCACTGACCGATTCCTATCCAAAGACATCAAATCGAAGATCGCCCTTTTCTGCAACGTAGAGGAAGAAGCGGTCATCACGGCGAAGGATGTGGCGTCCATTTACGAAGTGCCGGTGGTGTTTTCGCACGAAGGCGTAGACACGCTAGTGCTCCGCTATTTGCGGATCGACGCCAAAGAACGCGATCTGAAAAGTTGGGAAGAACTGGTGCATCGCGTTTACAACCCGAAGGCCGAGGTGACGATAGGCATCGTCGGCAAGTACGTCGAATACGAAGACAGCTATAAGTCGCTGAAAGAGGCCTTGGTTCATGGGGCTTTAGCGCATAACTTAAAGCTCAACTTGAACTGGATTGAGGCGGAGGGGCTCGAAGCCGGAGAGCAAGCCAGCGAAGATCAACTCGCGGAGTACGACGGGATTCTCGTGCCCGGTGGATTCGGCAAACGTGGCATCGAGGGCATGCTGATTGCGATTCGTTATGCGCGGGAGAAGAAGGTTCCTTATTTTGGGATTTGCTTGGGCATGCAGACGGCGTGCGTCGAGTTCGCTCGCAACGTTTGCGGGCTGGCCGATGCGAATTCGAGCGAGTTCGATCCTGCGACTCCGCATCGGGTGATTTACAAGCTGCGCGAGTTGCGCGGGGTTGAGGAACTCGGCGGCACCATGCGACTGGGCGCCTGGACTTGCAAGATTGAGCCCGGAACTTTGGCGCACAAAATCTACGGCCAGCTTGAGATCAGTGAGCGCCACCGGCATCGTTATGAATTCAATCGCGAGTACGAAGAGACTTTGACGGCTGGCGGGATGCGGATTTCCGGGTCGACGCCGGATGGAACTTATGTGGAAATCGTCGAGCTTCCGGACCATCCGCATTTTATCGGGTGCCAGTTCCATCCTGAGTTCAAGTCGAAGCCGCTGGAGCCGCATCCTCTGTTCAAGACTTTCGTTGGGGCGGCGTATGAGCACGGGTTGAAGCGGCGGGCGGAGAAAGTGGCCGCTGAAGTAGAAATGTTCCACCGGCCCGAGAAAGTCGGGCGGCGGTAAGATAAGGCATTAACCGCTGAGGACACGAAGGTTAAAAAAAACTCTTCGGGCTTCGCTGCTCCATGAGCGTTTCCTTCCAAGTCGAGGGGGTGCGCATTGGCTCCGGCAATCTTTTTCTGATCGCCGGACCCTGCGTGATCGAGAGCGAAAAGCACGCCATATTCATGGCGGAAGTAATAAAGGGCGTCACGCGATCGCTCAATGTTCCATTTATTTTTAAGGCTTCTTACGACAAGGCTAACCGCACTTCCATGCGCAGCTTTCGCGGCCCTGGCTTGGAGGAGGGACTGCGCATTCTCAAGAAGGTCAAGGATGAAGTGCACGTCCCGGTACTGACCGACGTACACGACGCGCACGACGTGGGCAGAGTGGCTGAGGTTGCCGATGTGCTGCAGATTCCGGCGTTCCTCTGCCGCCAGACCGACTTGATCATTGCGGTGGCGATGAGTGAGCGGGCCGTCAACATCAAGAAGGGACAGTTCGTTTCTCCCTGGGACATGAAACACGCGGTCGAAAAATGCCGCACTGCCGGAAACGACCGCGTATTTCTGACCGAACGAGGATCCAGTTTCGGATACAACAACCTGGTGGTGGATATGCGCTCGCTCGCCATCATGCGAAAATTCGCGCCGGTAGTCTTTGACGCAACCCATTCCGTGCAGTTGCCGTCAGCTTCCCATGGAGACGACGATGGGGGAACGAGGAGCGGCGGGCAACCCGAGTTTATTCCCGTGCTGGCGCGCGCGGCCGTGGGAGCTGGCGTGGATGGCTTGTTTTTGGAAGTCCACGACAATCCCAAAGAAGCCAAGTCCGACGGCGCGAATGCTCTCGAGTCAACGAAATTGCGTGAGGTGCTCAAAGAAATTCTAGCGGTGCATGGGGCGCTTCAGATCGCCCATTCCAGTCCGTAGCTTGATCGAGAGCCCGTCCTGAAGAACGTCCCGATTTAACCCAGCACCGCAGCACTGGGAATGTGTTATCTGCTAACATTTTCGCCACTGACTCCGAATGTTTATCTTCGCCACTATCGCCGGCATCGTCGTTATCCTCGCCGTTTTGCTGGATGCGTTTGAAACCGTTGTGCTGCCGCGCCGGGTGCGGCGGAAATTTCGTATAACGGTCTGGTTCTACCGGAACACCTGGATTCCGTGGCGAAAAATTACGGCCCTGATCAAGTCACCCGGTCGCCGCGAAAATTTTCTAGGCTACTTCGGGCCGCTGTCGTTGCTCTTTCTGCTCGCGCTCTGGGCCTGCGGTTTGATCTTTGGCTTCGCCCTGTTGCAGTACGGCGCTGGCGAGCACGTCATGCTCGGGAACGAACCCGTCACGTTCGGCCGGGTGATTTATCTGAGTGGCTCGACCTTCTTTACCCTCGGTTATGGCGACATTATTCCGACATCAACGTTTGCCCGTGCTTTGGCGATGCTCGAAGCCGGCATGGGCTTCGGTTTCCTGGGCACCGTGATCGGATATCTGCCTACAATTTATTCGTCGTTTTCCAGGCGTGAAATTGAGATCTCGTTGCTTGACGCGCGCGCCGGTTCGCCGCCCACCTCGGCCGAGTTGCTCGTGCGATTCGGAAACTGCCCTCAACAAATTGTGCTCGATGAAATTTTCCGGGCGTGGGAGCGCTGGTCGGCTGAATTGTTGGAGAGCCATATTTCCTATCCGCCGCTCAGCTTCTTTCGTTCGCAGCACAACAATCAGTCCTGGCTCGGTGCGCTCACCATGATTCTCGATGCCAGTACCCTCGTACTCGCCGGCATCGACGGCATTCAAGATCAGCAGGCTAAGCTGACATTTGCGGTGGCGCGGCACGCGATGGTCGACTTGGCGCAGTTGGTAAATGCGCGATACGATCCGCTGGCTCCTGGTCGGCTTGACCCGGAACAGCTACAAACAATTCGGCAGGCCCTTCTGGACCGTGGCTTGCGCTGTTCGCAAACACCGGAGTCTGAAGAAAAGCTTAAACATTTGCGTTCGCTTTACGAGCCCTATGCCGTCGCCATCGCGCGCAATTTGCTCATCACGTTGCCTCCCTGGATTCATACCGTCAAGAAGAAAGACAATTGGGAGGCCGGGCCGTGGGATCGGGCCATTCAAGCGATGAGTCTCGCCGAGTTGGGACAAAGGGCAGACCAGATACGGCGCATGGACGACCACTTCTGAAAAGATATTCGATCTGTAGAGACGTAGCTTGATACGTCTCGCAGCGAACAGGGCGGCGAACGGGGATGTCGCAACCAACCTTTGCTGTCCTGCTGGCGTGCTAACATCCTCTTTCTTCCATGAAACATGTGGGCGAAAACGTCGTACGGATCGAAGCTGATGCCTTGCGCGTCCTGGCGGATCGCATTGCCGGGCCAATGGCCACCGTGTTCAATCGCGCTGTGGAATTGATTTACGGCTGCAAGGGACGAGTTGTGGTCACGGGCATGGGCAAGAGCGGCATCATCGCGCGCAAAGTCGCGGCCACATTGAATTCGACCGGGACACCCGCGCTGTTCATGCATCCCGTCGAAGCAGTGCATGGAGATCTGGGAATGGTCGTGCGTGGCGATACGGTGTTGGCGCTTTCGGCCAGCGGTGAAACCGAGGAGATTTTGCGCCTGCTGGCTACGCTGAAGCGACTGCAGGTGCCGTTGATTGCGATGACCTGCGATGAGATTTATGCCGCGAACGCGGGCGGGGGCGCCCGCGCCACACGCGCTGAACTCTCCAGTTTGGCCGAGACGGCCGAGGTCGCGCTGGATTGTTCGGTTGCTGAGGAGGCATGTTCGTTGGGACTGGCTCCGACGGCGTCCACCACCTGCATGCTCGCCCTAGGCGATGCCTTGGCGATGACGCTGGCCGAGATGCGCGGCTTCAAAGAAGAGGATTTTGCCAACCTGCATCCGGGCGGCAAGCTGGGCAAACGCCTGGCGCGAGTCGAATCGCTGATGCACACCGGGGAGGCCGTTCCGCGGGTTACACCGCGCACCGCCATGCCGGACGTGATCTATGAAATGTCGCGCAAGAAGCTGGGTGTGACCGCCGTGGTTGAAGGCGAAAAGCTTGTGGGGGTGATCAGCGATGGCGATCTGCGGCGACTGCTTGAACTCCGAGGCAAAGATGCGCTGGACCTTGCGGCTGGCGAGTGCATGACCCGGAACGCCCGGACGATCGGAGGCAATGAGTTCGCGGCGACGGCGCTGGCTCTGATGGAGGAGAAGAAGATCACGTCGTTGGCTGTAGTGGACCGGAATGGCAAGCTCGAAGGCATTGTCCACCTGCACGATTTGTGGGGAACCGAGATGATGTAGGGATTGAATCATTGAGGGATTGAATCATTGAGAGATTGAATCAGTGAGTCATTAAATCCTATAGGATTCAGTTGTTGGGTCTTCGATGAACAAGTTGGATCAGGCCGAGGCCTTGAAACTGCGGACCAAGCAGTTTGCAATACGGATTGTCGGCGTGGTTCGATCCTTGCCAAGAACCCGTGAGGGTGACGTAATTGGGAAACAGTTGCTTCGCTGTGGCACGGCAGTCGCGGCAAACTATCGGGCAGTTTGCCGATCCCGATCCAAGGCTGAGTTTATTTCAAAGATCAGTATCGTGGTCGAGGAGGCCGACGAAACCGTTTTCTGGCTGGAGCCGCTTACTGATACAGCAGTTGTGCCCGCAGAAAAGCTTTCGCTTCTACTCACAGAAGCAAACGAGTTGCTGGCCATCTGCGCAGCCTCGCTACGCACAGCAAAGGACAACAGAGTGGCTTGAACTTGATTTTCAATGAATCAATGATTCAATCTCTCAATGAGTCAATCCTATGTATCACTACGATCCCAATACGGCGCTGGAGGAACTGACGGAAGACGCAACCCTGCCCAACCCGGTGCACGTGCGCGACATGATTCTGCGCAAGCATCCTGGACCAGATAAGTCGCTCGAACTCAACCGGATGTTCGTCGAATATCAGAAGTTTTTCGGCGAGACGCAGAAGTTGGGGAAAGAGATTCTGAAGCAGTTGGCGGGGTAGCGCGATTTAGATCGGCACTCGTTCCAGCGGCACGATGAATTGAATGCCGGGTATCTGTTTGTTTTGTAAGCGATCGTCATTGGTAATGAAGAGATCCACTCCCACAGTGGCGGCGCAAGAAAGCTGCACCGCATCAGGCGGCGTAATCACGCGGCTACTTTTTATCGACGCGTAGTGTCTAGCGGCTTTGATGTCGAATGGGACGAGAGTGGCGGCCGATGAAATAGCTCGCTGATACTTTCGGCATCGTTGTTCGTCTCCGGCCTGCATCGGTTTGATTAGAACCTCGCCCAAAGTAATCGTAGAGGTTAGCAGTACGTCGCCACGCCTCAGCATCTTGATTCTCAATTCCTTGGTCATGGGCGAAAACTCTTCGTTAGGCTCCAGAAGATAAATAAAAAGGTTGGTGTCCCAGAAGATGCGGCTCATTCCCAACCCTCGCGAATTCTGCGGACGTAAGCGTCAGCATGCTCGTCGGCCCAAAGGTCCTTGCCGTCGCCGTACAGCGCCAGCAACGGATCGTTCTTGATCCGCTCCTCGACATCGTCCTGGTTCCAGTCCGCATACCAGTCGAGTAAGGGAGCATACTGAGATGGAATTTCGTCTCGTTCGGGCATAGTCTTGGCGCCTTCGCGAGCAGGATCGTAAAGATCCCCGCTGCGAAACAAGCGTCTGCGACCGGGCGCCGTTTCGAACAACATCCGATAGCGGCCCGGGTTGGGCGGACGGTTCGCGACGCAGTGCTGAACGACGTGGACGTAGACGCCCGGACGAAGTGGCTCTTTGCCCACTTCCTTTGCAGCGCGCTCCATAATTTGCTCAATCGTGAAATCGAGCATCTCCGGAAACTGGCGATGGAGTAAGGAAACTGCAACCCAAACCTCATCGGCCACTCGCACCTTCGTACTTGAAGCCAGCGCCATAGGATTCCCTTTCGACAACACTCTAGCCTGTCCATATTATGTATGTCAAGTTATTACTTCATTACTTGGTACTATTATATGCTACACTGTTGATTAGTAAAATCACTTTCCGAGGCGTCGTGTGGCTCTTTACGATCCGCTTTACAACTGGCTGAGCTCCGGGTCTGCCAATAATGTTTTTGTCACCTTTGACCAGATCGAAGCAATTCTTGGATTCAGGCTTCCAGATACTGCCAGGAAAAGAGCCAAGTGGTGGGCTAACGAGGTGGGTGATACTCGGCATGTGCAATGTAGAGCGTGGATGGATGCAGGGTTTCAAACAAGAAATCTCAACCTCGCAAAGGGATCTGTCGAGTTCGGGAATGCGTAAAGCTGTCGGCTTGTCTTCCCGTGGCTGGACGGACGAGGGCGTCCCCCCTACGTGAGCATGGCTTGGTCCGAGCAGGCGTTGCCTCGTTCGTTGCGCGCGATCATTTACAATAGCCAATTCCCCGCTGCTCAGGACTCTTAACTATGCATCGCTGGTCTCAACTCTTTATTCCTACGCTACGCGAGGCGCCTGCCGACGCTGAAGTCGCGAGCCACAAGTTTCTGGTGCGGGCGGGCTACATTCGCCAGCTTGCCGCCGGGGTTTACTCCTACCTTTTTCTGGGGAACCGGTCGTTCAACAAGATCATGGGCATCGTCCGCGAGGAGATGGACAAGATCGGGCAGGAATTTTATTTGCCGGCGCTGCATCCGCGCGAGCTTTGGGAAGCCAGTGGGCGCTGGTCGGTGATGGGCGACAACTTGTTTCGCCTGAAAGACCGCAAAGGGGCTGATCTTTGCCTGGGTATGACCCATGAAGAAGTCATGACCGACATTGCCCGCAAGGAACTGCGCAGTTACAAACAGTTGCCGCAGATCTGGTATCAGATTCAGTCCAAGTTTCGCGATGAGCCGCGGCCCAGGTCGGGGCTCTTGCGGGTGCGGCAGTTCATCATGAAGGATTCGTATTCTTTTGACATCGATGCGGCCGGGCTGGACGTTTCTTATCGGAAACATCACGACGCGTATTGCCGTATTTTCGATCGCTGCGGGCTGAAGTACATGGTGATCGAAGCCGACTCGGGCGCGATGGGCGGCTCGCAATCGCAGGAATTCATGGTGCGGACGCCTGCCGGCGAAGACCAAGTCGTGAGCTGCGAAAAATGTAACTACGCGGCCAATTTGGAGAAGGCAACTTCGAAGCTGGACCCGGCCGAAGACTTGAAACCCGGGGGCGACGGCAAGCCGCTCGAAGTCCACACGCCCGGCCAGAAGACGATTGAAGATGTCGCCCGTTTCCTCGGGGTCTCCCCGAAGAACAAGATCAAAACGCTGGCGCTCGTTGCCCAGGAAAAAGACAAAAAGACCGGCAAATCCACCTCCCGCGCCGTCATCCTTCTCCTGCGCGGAGACCACCAGATGAACGAAGCCAAGCTGGCGTCCGCCGTTGGCGGCAAAGAAACCAGGCCCATGGAAGAAGGCGAAATTAAAGCGCTTTTTCGTTCTCCAGCTGGCTTCCTCGGCCCTCTCGGCATTGACTGGGCTAAGGGTCTGGACGACGTCGCTCGCCCGATCCTGCTGGTTGACAAGGCGCTCGAAGGCCGCAAAAACCTGATCTCCGGCGCCAACAAGGAGGATTATCACGTCAAGAACATCACCCCGGGCGAGACTTTTCAACCGACTGCCTACGCAGACCTGCGCACAGTTACTGCCGGCGAGGCTTGTCCTGACTGCGGCAGTGCTTTGCGCATTGATACCGCCGTCGAGATCGGCCACATCTTCAAGCTGGGCTACAAGTATTCGGAATCCATGAATGCACGCGTGCTCGACCGCAACGGCAAGGAAGTCATGCCGACCATGGGCTGCTATGGCGTCGGGATCGAGCGCATCCTGACCGCGGCGATCGAGCAGAGTAACGATGAAAACGGCTTCTGGCTCCCGCAGGCGATTGCGCCCTTTGAGATTGTCGTCTGTCCCGTCAACGTGAAGGATGAGGCCTTATTGAAGGCTGCGACCGACATCGCAACTCGCTTGGAGGCTGACGGATTCGACGTGTTACTAGACGACAGGGACGAACGGCCAGGGGTTAAGTTCAAAGATGCTGACCTGGTGGGCATACCCTTTCGTGTTACCGTGGGCAAAAAAGTTACCGAAGGTACTGTCGAGGTCGTTCAACGCTCGACACACCAAATTCAGGATGCTAGCATCGCGGCAATAACTGATTATTTCAGAGCTTTTCGGCCTGCGCGCTGATCGGATCTCAGCGCGGACCGCCGAAGCCGGGAGCACGCGATGGGTACGGTAAAACTCGTTTTTGGCATCTTCGTGATTGTGGCAGGAATCTATCTCGGGGCGGAATTGGTCCCCGTTTATTATTCGAATTACCAGTTCCAGGATGACGTCAAGACCGAGGCCACACTCGAGACCTATACCAGCAAGCCAGAGGATGCCATTCGGGACGCTATCTACAAGAAAGCACAAGGCCTCGACATTCCGCTGACAAAAGATCAGATCAAGGTGCAGCGTCATGGAACGCAGGGTACGGGATCGCTGACCATCAGCGCGCCTTACATTGTGCATCTGGACCTGCCGGGTTATCCTGTAGACCTGCACTTCGACGCCTCCACCGAGAACAAGAGCCCCTTCTGATAACGGTTGCGGATTCCCCGTGATTTAGAATGGAAGGCGGAGCCGGGGATGCGGGAGCATTCGCTGGTTTTAATTTCTCCGGAGAATTCGAGACTGTGATCACAATTGTTGACCAGTTTCGGTCGGTGGGATAACGCGTTGGCGAGTGCCGTCATCTGATAGTGGAAGGCCTTGCTCTCCAGCCCAGGTGACTCCGCCCATTCATTGTGAGCATTAAGTTAAAGATTCCGAAGAAAAAGAAGGCCGCGACAGGTGGCAAGGGACTGGTTTCTCGCGATCCGGTCATCAGAGTCGCCCTCGCAGTTTTCATCATTCTCTCCGTCGCCATTTGCGGGTGGTTTTCTTACTACTACATCAAGTACGACCGCATCATTGATCAGCGCTTCAAAGGCGCGGTTTTCAGCAGTTCGGCTACGATCTATGCCATACCGCGTGCTCTCCGAGTCGGTGAGAAAATCGATGTGCACGAAATCGCAGCCCAATTGCGGCGAGCGGGCTACGCGGAAAATGATGGCCCATCCCCCATGGGCAACTACCGCTTGCTGAATAGCGCCATACAGATTCAGCCCGGTCCGCAGTCTTATCACAGTCCGGAGCCGGCGACGATTCGCGCTCAAGACGGTCACGTCTCGAGCATCACCGGAAAATCCGGAGAGCTCGAAGCCTACGAACTTGAGCCCCGCATGATTACCGCGCTATTCGACGCCGAACAGCGCTCCAAACGGCAATTGGTAAAGTACGACAACATTCCGAAGGTCCTCGTCGATGCCGTTCTTGCCATCGAGGACAGGCGCTTTTTCCAGCACAGCGGGGTAAACTTCATCCGCTTGGGCGAGGCCGCCTGGATTGACTTTACGCACCAGAGACATGAGCAGGGTGGTTCCACGCTCACCATGCAGTTGTCGCGGGCGTTCTTCCTCACTCCGGAAAAAACGGTCAAGCGCAAGATCATCGAAATCCTGATTTCGATGGAGCTGGAGCAAAAGTTCAGCAAGCAACAGATTTTTGAGTTTTACGCCAATCGGGTAGATCTCGGGCAGCGCGGTTCCTTCACCATCAGCGGCTTTGCCGAAGCCTCACAGGCATATTTCAATAAGGACTTGAAAGACATCACGCTCCCCGAGGCAGCACTGATCGCGGGCCTCATCCAGGCGCCGAGCTATCTCTCGCCCTATCGTCATCCGGAGCGCGCGACCGAGCGCCGCAATGTGGTGCTGGACAGCATGGTGGAAACCCATGCCATCACGAAAGAGCAGGCAGAAAAGGCGAAAGCAACGCCGCTGAAGCTTGCGCCTCCAAACGTGGAGGCCAGCGACGCGCCATATTTTGTCGATCTGGTTCGCGACTCCGTCATCAGCCGGCTGAATGAGCGCGAACTGAACGAACAGTCCTATCGCATCTACACGACTTTAGATCCTGATCTGCAAAAAGCCGCAGCTCAAGCCGTCGACATGGGCATGAAGCTGGTCGATGATCAGGTTACGAAGAAGCGGACGAAGAAAGTAAAAGTCGGCAAGAACAAGTTCGAAACCACCGTGGCGCCAGGACCGCAAGCTCAAGTGGCTCTGGTTGCGCTCAATCCTCATACCGGGGAGGTACTGGCTTTGGTCGGCGGCCGGAACTACGGCTTCAGCCAATTGGATCATGCGGTGGCAAAGCGGCCGACAGGATCAATTTTCAAACCGTTTGTCTATGCCGCTGCGATCAACACTGCGGTGGATGGCGCCAACCCGGTTTTCACTCCGGCGTCCGTGGTAAAGGACGAGCCCGGCAGCTTCGCCTACGGCGACCAGATTTACGAACCGCGCAATTACAAAGAGGAATACCACGGCGACGTAACCGCGCGCTATGCATTGGCAATGTCGTTGAACAACGCGACCGTAAAGCTCGCGGAGGAAGTTGGGTACGACAAGGTTGCAGACTTGGCCAAATCCGCCGGAATCACTTCCGTGAAAGCTACGCCAGCTATGGCGCTGGGCTCTTACGACGCGACGCCTCTGGACATGGCGGCAGCGTACACCGTCTTTGCCAACGGCGGAGTGCGGATCTCGCCTGTAATGGTCAACTCGGTGCGCAATGCCGCCGGGGACATGGTCATGGGCTTCAAAGCGGACAAGCGGGAGGTCCTTGACCCGCGAGTTGCCGCCGTCATGACCAACATGATGGAGGGTGTGCTCAACTTCGGAACGGCCTTCGAAGTTCGCACCCGCGGCTTTGACGCTCCGGCAGCGGGCAAGACTGGAACCTCTCACGACGGCTGGTTCGCCGGATACACCAGCAACCTTCTCTGCATTGTCTGGGTGGGGTTTGACGACTACAGCGACATTCACTTGAGCGGAGCCCAAACCGCTGCACCCATCTGGGCGGAGTTCATGAAGAAAGCGGTCTCGCTCCCCCAATACTCGGACGTGAAGTCATTTGCTCAGCCCGCTGGCGTGGTGGATGTGCAGTTAGACAAAACGACTAACCTCTTGGCTACCCCGGCTTGTCCGGAGACCTACACCGCGGCATTCATCGCCGGGACGGAACCGAACCAGACTTGTGATCAGCCTACTGGGGTTAAAGGTTTCTTCTCCCGGATGCTCGGTTTGGAGGGCGACAAAGCGTTACCGCCTCCAACGGCTGGCGGGCCCACCCAGCAGGACGCGAACGCCGCCGACCAGGATGGGAAGAAAAAAAAGGGATTTTTTGGCAAGATTGCGGGTATCTTTAAAGACGACAAACCGTCTAACCCTCCGCCCGAGCCACCGGCGCGGACTGAAACCACGCCGCAGTGAAGGAACATTATTTGCTGTGAAGGTGTCAAATGGTTGTGTGGGGAGTTCGCCCGGTTTTCTAGGAGGTGAGCTATGCGCCGTCAACCTCTCTTCTGTTTGCTGATGATCGTTTCTGTTGTCTCCACCCTAAGAGCCCAAACTTCGAACACGGAACTGGTACAGGTCAGTCCGCCTACGATCCGACGCACCATGCCTCCGTCTGCGACCTCTTCGGTGGAGGAACTCGAAAAGCGGGGCGATGAGCTGCGTCTGCAGAAGGATTACCTCGACGCTCTGGATTATTACCGGGCGGTTCTGGCCAAGAAGCCAAACAATCCAGCCGTATACAACAAAGCCGGCATCTCGGAGCTGCTGATGCAGCGCTACAAAGAGGCTGGGAAAGACTTCGAAAAGGCCGCCCATCTCGATCACAATTACGCCGACGCGGTGAACAATCTCGGCGTAATTGACTACGAGCAAAAAAAGTATGCAAAAGCCATCAAGCAATATGAGAAGGCAATAAAGTTGCGCCCGGACTCGGCCTCGTTCTACAGCAACCAGGGCGCCGCATACTTCGGAAAGAAAGAGTTCGAAAAAGCTATTGAAGACTACGCTAAGGCGATGGAAATCGATCCAGAAATCCTGGAGCGTACCTCACACAACGGCGTGTCGGCGCAGCTACCGTCCCCGGAGGATCGGGCACGGTACGACTACCTCATCGCCAAACTCTGGGCGAAGCAGGGCGATCGGGATCGGTCTTTGCAGTACTTACGGCGGGCCATCGAGGAAGGGTACAAGGGTATTGACGACGTCTACAAGGATCCGGAGTTTGCGGGCCTGCGCAGTGACACGCGGTTTACCGAATTAATGGCAGCCCGCCTGCCGGCCATACCGGAGTAAGTATTGTCATTACATTGGTTTAAGAGTTTTCGAAAATTTTGTGGTCCCGCGCGAAACTTTTTTCAGGTGATGGGTTTTTATGTTCCAATGACTCCTGAAAACAACAGGGTGAGTAAGGAGAAACGGTAGCCCATCGGTTGTCGACCCGAGCACGCCCCAAGCAGACAACCGATGGGTTTTTTCTTTTGCTGTTAGCTCTTGGCCTTTAGCAGTTGGCCGAACCAAACCCTTAATTTCCCACAACTCTCAACGCCGATGGAATTTTGCCTCCGCTTCCCGCACCTTCGTTCCGGGAAGCTCTTCTCTTGCCGACCTCGATGAAGGGCATCGACCAGCGAAGCTTCCCCTTTTGCAACAACCACGAAGGCTCTTAATGAGGTCGAGCATGGCGGGCAGCGGAAGGGTCACGTTTCCCGTCTGTTTAACTTTCGCCTTCGGCGAGTGCGGACACAGAATTTTTGCATTTCATCGTCTTGTTCCTTCTTTAAGGCATTTTACCATAGGCGAACAGTTGACGAAAGCGTCGTGCTAAGATATCTGTAATGAATTTCCCTCCTGCCGCGCTCGATTGGGCCCATCCTCTGGTCAGGGATTGGTTTGTCGGCCGCTTCGGGACGCCCACCGAACCGCAGCAACACGGGTGGCCGCACATTCTGGCCGGTCGCACTACACTGATCTCTGCTCCCACCGGATCCGGCAAGACCCTGGCTGCGTTTCTCGCCTGCATTGACCGGCTGGTGCGCAAAGCGCTTGCCGGAGACCTCCAGGATCGCACCGAGGTTCTCTACGTTTCGCCGCTGAAGGCTCTCGGCAATGACATCCAGAAGAACCTCGAAGTCCCACTCGGTGAGATTTTGCAGATGGCCGGCGAGCGCGGGCTTCTCATGCCTCAGATTCGCACTGCCGTCCGCACCGGCGACACGCTTATGCACGAGCGCCGCGCGATGCTGAAGCGCCCACCGCACATCCTCGTCACCACGCCAGAGTCTCTTTACATTTTGCTCACTGCGGAAAAGAGCAGGGCTATTCTGCGTGATGTCGAAACGGTCATCGTCGATGAAATCCATGCAGTGGCCGACGACAAGCGCGGCGCTCACCTGACTCTGTCGCTGGAGCGATTGGAAGCGTGGACGCATCGCCCGCCTGTACGTATCGGCCTTTCGGCCACACAAAAGCCCATCGAAGAGGTCGCACATTTCCTCACCGGAAGCGGCCGTTCCGATCCAATAATCGTGAACGTGGGGCACAAACGGAAGCTCGATCTCGCCATCGAAGTTCCAGCCAGCCAACTCGGGCCCATCGCCACCAATGAAATGTGGGACGAGATCTACAACCGGTTGGTAGAGCTCATCGAGCGGCATCGGTCTGCGCTCGTGTTCGTGAACACACGGCGATTGTCGGAGCGAATATCTCACCATCTGGCCGAAAAACTTGGCCCCGACAATGTCGCCGCCCATCACGGAAGTCTCTCCCGCAAATTACGATTGGCTGCGGAGAAAAAGCTCAAAGATGGCGAAGTTAAAGTACTGGTCGCGACTGCCTCGCTGGAACTGGGGATCGATATCGGTACAGTCGATCTGGTGGTGCAGATCAGTTCTCCACGGGCGATCGCCGTAGCGCTGCAACGGGTAGGGCGGTCAGGCCACTGGCGCGGCGCGGTGCCCAAGGGTCGCTTCTTCGTGACAACTCGGGATGAGCTTCAGGAATGTGCGGCCCTGGTGCGGGCCATTCGCCACGGGGACTTGGATCGTCTCATGATCCCCGATTCGCCGCTGGACATTCTGGCCCAGCAGATCGTGGCCATTTGCGCGGCGGGCGGCGATCGTGTGGAGCGGGCGCCCTCGCCCGCTTCTGAAGCCTACGAAAATCCCCGAACGCCTGACGAAGCCTTGTCGACATCTTCTGACATGCGGACGGGAGTATCCGCACCACACGATCCCGGTTGGGACGAAGACGAACTCTTCTCCCTGGTTCGCCGCGCTTACCCCTACCGCAATCTTTCGCGCGAGACCTACGAAGCCGTCCTCGAAATGCTCTCCGAGGGCATTGCAGCCCGTAGAGGGCGTTACGGAGCCTACATTCATCGTGATCGCATCAACCGCAAGTTGCGAGCTCGACGCGGAGCCCGGCTGGCTTCGATCACGAGCGGCGGCGCCATTCCTGAAACTGCCCTGTTCACCGTTGTCGCCGAGCCGGAAGGCACGGTCGTGGGCACGCTCGACGAGGACTTTGCCGTCGAGAGTAATGCCGGCGACATCATGCTGCTGGGCAACAGTTCGTGGCGAATTCGCCGGGTCGAGGGCAAATCAGGACGCGTGCTGGTCGAAGACGCGCACGGTGCGCCGCCAAGCGTTCCGTTCTGGCGTGGTGAGGCTCCGGCACGAACCGAGGAGCTCTCCTTGCATGTGGCCGACCTGAGGCAAGAGATCAGCGACCGCCTGCCGAACACCTCGCCGATTGGGGTCTCTTTCAGCCAGCTTGAAGTCGCGGAGACGGTCGCGTGGCTGAAGGAAGAATGTGGCGTTGACGACTCGGGTGCCGAGCAGATGATCGAATACATTCTGCAGGGACGCGCGGTGTTGGGTACGGTGCCCACGCAAGACACAATCATCGCCGAGCGCTTCTTCGATGAAGCGGGCGGCATGCAACTGGTGATCCACGCGCCCTTTGGAGGCCGCATCAACAAGGCGTGGGGGTTGTCCCTGCGAAAGCGCTTCTGCCGCAGCTTTAACTTCGAACTCCAGGCCGCCGCCACGGACAACGGCCTGAATATCGCGCTCGCCGAACAACACAGTTTTCCCCTTGCCGATGTATTTCATTTTCTGAACGCCGAGACCGTCCAACCCATCCTGGAGCAGGCTGCGCTGGCATCGCCCATTTTCGGCACTCGCTGGCGCTGGGATGCGAATCGCGCTCTTGCATTGTTACGCTTTCAAAGTGGCAAGAAAGTTCCGCCGCAGATTCAGCGTATGCGGTCCGATGATCTGCTGGCCTCGGTCTTTCCCGACGTTGCCGCCTGCCAGGAAAACATCGAGGGAGACATTCAGATTCCCGACCATCCTCTGGTGAACGAAGTAATGAAAGACGTGCTCACCGAGGCCATGGATCTGGAGGGCTTGAAGAATCTGTTGCGCCGAATGGCGGATGGCCGTATTCGCTGCGTCGCGGTCGACACACCCGTGCCATCGCAGTTTTCGCACGAAATCCTCAACGCCAATCCGTATGCCTATCTCGACGACGCTCCCCTCGAAGAACGTCGCGCACGGGCTGTAGAAATGCGGCTGATCTTGCCGGAATCGGTGCTGGAAGAAGTCGGAAAACTCGATCCGGCAGCAATCGCGCAAGTCCGCGCAGAGGCTTGGCCGGATGTCCGCGACGCCGACGAACTGCATGATGTTCTGCACACGCTCATCGCCGTACCCACGCGGGCAGAGCCGCCCCCGGCTGTCCAGTTCAGCGAAGCTGAACAGGTTTGTTCCTCTTTGACAGCCGAGAGCGGGCGTCTCCATGTGAGTCAAGAGTGGGCTATCTATTTCGAGCGACTGGCGCAGGAACATCGCGCGTCATTGGCCACGAGCGGCGGCCAAAGCTACTGGGTCGCCGCCGAACATGCCCAGGTCTTTTCCTTGCTCTTCCCCGACGCCAGTTTTGATCGAGAACCTGCCGCGCTCAATGCCCCAATCCCCTCGCGTGATGACGTTATCCTCGCTCTCGTCACCGGCTGGATGTCGCATCTGGGCCCGGTCACCGCCAGCCAACTCGGCTCCATGCTGGGATTGCCACCTTCTGAGATTGAAGGCGCGCTTCTGCGAATGGAAGCTAGCGGAACCGTTTTGCGCGGGAAGTTTACCGATCACGGGCCGCGGGCGGAGGCGCCCGCGCCACACGAGATTGAGTGGTGTGAGCGGCGTTTGCTGGCTCGCATTCACCGCCTCACCGTCGCGACGCTACGGAAGCAGATCGAGCCCATCACAGCTGCGCAGTTCATGCGCTGGCTCTTGCGCTGGCAACACATTGCGGCCGGAACCCAGGTCCAGGGTGAACGCGCCACACTCGATGTTCTACGTCAGCTTCAGGGATTCGAAATTCCCGCCAACGCGTGGGAGAGGCAAATCCTCGCCAGGCGCGTCGCAGACTATGATCCTCACTGGCTCGACCAGCTCTGCCTCACTGGCGCAGTCGGCTGGGGACGCCTGTCTCCGCATCCGGCAACGCTCGAGGATTCGGCTGCGGGCAAGCGACGAGTGATTCCCACGAGCGTCGCTCCGATCACATTCTTCGTCCGCGAAGAAGCCGACTGGATGACCTCGCATAATCCCGCCACCAGCCAGCCCGAGGCGCGCGGCTTGAGTGACGGAGCGCGTCAAGTGCTCGATTTCCTGCGTCAGCGTGGGGCTTCCTTCTTCGCCGACATCGTTCGGGGCACCGACAAGTTGAAGGCCGAGGTTGAAACCGCGCTCTGGGAACTCGTGGCCGCAGGGGTCGTAACTGCCGACGGTTTTGACAATCTCCGCTCACTGATCGACCCGAAACGTCGTGCCGGACAAGGCAGTGGTCGCACCGCGCGCCCCCGCCATAGCTCCGGAAGATGGGCGCTGCTTTACACGGATCAGGCGGTTGAGCGCAATCGTGCCGTCGAAGCAACTTGCTGGATGCTGCTCAAGCGCTACGGCATCGTCTTTCGGGATGTGTTGGCGCGGGAGACCAATCTGCCCAAGTGGCGAGAGCTGCAAATGGCCTTTCGCCGCCTCGAAGATCGCGGCGAAATTCGCGGCGGGCGTTTCGTCGATGGATTCATCGGCGAGCAATTCGCCTTACCGGTTGCGGTCGAATCATTGCGGGCCACGCGAAAAATGCCGCCGACCGGAGAAACCGTCACTGTGTCCGCGGCTGATCCGTTGAACCTGGTCGGCATCCTGGTTCCGGGGGAACGCATTCCCGCGATCTCAGGAAGAACTGTGAGCTTTCGCGACGGGGTTCCAGCGGAGCAACCCGATACTCAACCGTCTGCACAGCCATCCGCAGTGGCCGGCTGAGAGATTTTTCCCCGGCGGCGACCCTTAAGTTTCTGAGCTTCCCGCAAGATCTGGCTTGTAATCTCAACCGGGAGCAGTTCCCAGGGACGCTGGTCCGCGGTTTTTTCCCGGTATGCCTGGAGTGCCTCATCCACAAAGATCTTGTCCATATTTCGGGGTATGACGAGTTGGCTCTCCGATCAGCGCATATTCGGAGTGCGAACATCGGGGCGCCGGCCGCCCCCCTCTGTTATATTCTTGCAATCCACATCCTGAATCGTGTCCACATCCCAAAGGCGACCGAGAATTTATCGCACCGCAGGGAATGCCCGCCGTTGCCACTGAAGAGCAGCGGTTTGTAGAAGCCTCCGCCGCTCAAATTCGTCTCGAGCACGCCATCGTCCGTGTTGTCAGAAACTGTCATGTTGAACATGATGAGATCACTCTTGACGACGAGGCTGATACCCGGGCCGATGTTGCTATCGACGTGCGCGCCACCACCGATCGTCAGCGAAGCGCCTTCCAGCGAGATCCCGCCACCCGGAGTGTTGACACTGCCATTCTTGTTGATAACGTGCGCCCCGTAGATCTGCGCAGAGGACGATTGGCTAAGCGTTAATCCCACGGTCGCGTGGTCGGTTACACTTGTGACCGCGTTCTTTCCCTTCGAGTCGACGGTTGCGATAAGAGTAATGGAAGAGGCACCACTCACCGAAATTCCGGTACTCCCATTGTTGCGAATGCGGAACGCGCTCCAGAACGTCGCCGAAGCCGCATCGTTCATACTTAAACCTACGTTGTTGTTCTCAATTATGCCGGGCGAGTCTGCTTCTCCGCCGTAGAACTGGAGCCGGCCACCGTCCATGCTAATGCCCGCGCCCGCGTTTCCATCAATGGTCAGCACGCCGAAGTTTAATTGCACCTGCGAACCATCGATCATCAGACCGTCGGTGCTGCCGCTCCCGCCGAATCCATTCCCGGTAATGCGGATGCGTTCAGCAGGGTACGTACCCAAAAGCAGCTGAGACTCGTTCGAGATGTTGACGCCCGCAGCCGAATTATTCTTGATCGTCGAGTTCTGGATGACGAGTTCGGATTCCGTGTCTAGGTCGAGTCCGTCGCTCATACTGTTCTGCACAGTGCAATTCTGCATGAGAACTGCGCTAGATGCGTCGGTGACGTAGATTGCCGGTGATCCCCCATCGATGATCAGATTGTTGAGGATAATATTGTGCGAGCCAGCGATGTACAGTGTGCTTTCGGACTGGGTGGCTGCGTTTTCGATGGTGGCGAAATGTCCGGGAACGGCTTGGATGGTAAGCCGGTCCCGCTGCGTAAGAGCCACATTCTCATGACAAGTTCCTCTTACGGTGATGGTGTTGGGACCAATAAGATCTAGAGTTTTTAGAGCATCGTTGATGCTGTGAAAGGCCTGGTCGTTGTTATCCTTGGCGTCTTCCTTGGTGCCCGAGCAATTCACTTTGACGTCGGTGGCCGAAGCCAGGGCGGAGAGCAACAGCACCAAAAAACCCAGGCAGACAAATCGCGTTCGGAGTACGCAAGGTGTTGACCCGAAGTTTTTCATTGGCTTTCCCCTTCCGTGCTGAAAGACGAACGGGAACCAAGAAAAAATCGGGAGTCTGATGAGGGGGTCGCCAGACTCCCGATTCGGCCTCTTCCCAGCAAGACTGCCAAAAGCGCTTCCCCCATCGCTTCGCCAGGTCAGGGCTTACGGTCGAGAAGTGCACTTGCAGGACCACCAGCAAAGCCATGACCTAATCCCGCAGTGTCATCCCAAGTGACTGATTTAATTAGCTCGCGTTTCCTGTCGTCCGGTGCCGACTCGTTCTTTGCATCTCTCTGGCCTATCCGAACGGATAGCTCCACTATCTGTTCGGATAGTGAAACTATCGCAGATAGTCTTACGAATCCGGCTGAAAGTGTGTTACAGAGGATAGCTGTAGTAAGGGGATTTGCAGTGAATCCAAGGCTTCTCGCGATTGGTGGGCCATCCAAAGACCTGACCTTTGCTCTCCCCAACGGGGAGATTCATATCGGCCGCGACCCGTCCAACCTACTTTCCATCTGCGACCCTTCGCTTTCGCGCCGCCATTGCGCGCTCACTCGGGACAGCGAGGGCTATAAGATTCGGGATCTCGACAGCCGTAACGGCACATCGGTGAACGGAGTGGCCGTGAAAGAGGCGCGCCTGCGTCACGGAGACCAGATCTCCGTCGGAGATTCGACCTTCCTCCTGCTCCTGAATGAAGACGGAGAGGAACCGACTGCCGGCCGGGTTGAGTACGAAGACAGCTTGACCCAGGCAACCGCGCAGATCAGTCCTCAAGATGTGCTTTACCTGCAACCGGACCGGGTTCTTAAGGAGCTTCCGGCAAATTCCCGTGTGGCCCGCAATCTGAACGCACTGCTTAAGGTCAGCGGGGTTGTGCATTCCATCCGCGACCTCAATGAACTGCAGGCGCAAATCCTGAATCTCATTTTTGACGTAGTCCCAGCTGAGCGGGGCGCGATATTGCTGGATGGAAAAGGAGACGAGCCGTTCGCTTCGGTGTTCGCACGCCATCGCATCGCCAAATCTGTTTTACCGGTTCCCGTCAGCCGAACCATTACCCGTCAGGCGATGAAAGAAGGAGTGGCGATTCTGGGCGCTGACGTCCCCGGGTCGAATGGCTTTGCCGGCGTGGAGAGCCTGGTGAATTGCCAGGTGCGTTCTCTCTTGTGCGTACCGCTGACCATTTTCGGGAAAGTGACCGGCTGTATTTACCTGGATACGTGCGATGCCGCGAGCCGCTTCGACGAAGACCATCTCCAACTCGTTACGGCCATCGCAGGCACGTCTTCGGTAGCAATCGAGAACGCTCGCCGAGTGCAATGGTTGGAGCAGGAGAACCTGCGGCTTTCCACGGAAATCGATCTCGACCACAACCTGATCGGCGAGAGTCCCAGGATGAAAGAGGTTTATCAATTCCTGGCGCGAGTCGCGCCAACCGACTCGAACGTATTGTTGCAAGGCGAGAGCGGAACCGGCAAGGAATTGGCGGCCCGGGCGATTCACCGCAATAGTCCGCGTTCCGGCAAGCCTTTCGTAGCCATTAACTGCGCTGCCATTCCCGAGGGCCTGCTCGAGAGTGAGTTGTTCGGCCACGAACGAGGCGCATTCACCGGCGCCGTGGCGCAAAAAAAAGGCCGGCTGGAAATCGCTAACGGCGGGGTAGTCTTTCTGGATGAGATTGGAGAACTCGCACCCGCCCTGCAGGTCAAACTGCTGCGAGTCCTGCAGGAGCGTGAGTTCGAGCGCGTAGGTGGGATGCGTCCAATTTCGGTGGACATACGCCTGATCGCCGCCACGAACCGCGATCTCGAAGATGCCGTGAAGGCTGGAGCCTTCCGCAAGGATCTGTTTTACCGCCTGAATGTTCTCTCGCTGGTCATGCCCCCACTACGCGAGCGGCGTGAAGACATAGGGATGCTGTCCGAGCACTTCATCCTGAAGTACGCCAAGAAGTCCAACACGCGAAGCAAGAAACTGTCTCCCGAGGCGCTGGTGTGTCTGGGTACCTATGACTGGCCCGGCAATGTGCGCGAACTGGAGAACGCCATCGAGCATGCTATGGTGCTCAGCGTGTCAGATGTTCTTCAGGCAGAGGATTTACCGGAGTCCATCCTCGAGAAAGGTCTTGCCTCGAGTATCGGCGGCGCAAAATATCACCACCAGGTCAAAGAATTGAAAAAGCAACTGATCCTCGACGCACTGGAGGAGACCAAACGCAACTACACGGAAGCTGCGGCAATTCTAGGGGTGCATGTGAATTACCTGCATCGGTTGATTCGTAATCTGGATCTCAGAGAGCCGCTGCACTCATCGCCGAGCCTGCGCCGCGGTGCCGAACGGCATCACCGCGGCGGTTCAAGGCATCTGGAGACTTAGCAAAGTCGCGGGATTCAAGTAAATGCCCTGCCAGCGCACCGCCACGTGCAGGTGTGGCCCGGTAGCCCGCCCGCTTCCGCCGCTCAAACCAATTGTCTGGCCGCCGCTAACGTGCTCCCCTTCTTTCACCTCGATCTTCGAAAGATGCATGTAAAGCGTAAGTAAGCCCTGACCATGATCGAGCATCACGCAACTACCCTCGAAGAATAATGGTTGCGCCAAAAGAACCGTTCCGCTGTTCAGCGCCGCGACCGGTGTGCCTGCTGGAACAGCATAGTCGAGCCCTTGATGAACGCTTTGGGTTTTGCCGTTGAAGGTACGCGCGGTCCCAAACACATCAGAGATCTGCGCTTTCACCGGAGGACGGAAATCACCGGCCCACTCGCGCTCAGGAGTCACCTTCGCGAACGCGCTTTCCTTCAGAGCCTTATCCTGATCGATTTTTTGAAGTTGCTCGGCGTTGGGTTCCGTATATTGCTTGGGCACGCTGGCTGCGATGCTGTGATACTTTCCTTTGCCTACTGTAATTCGCTTTTGAAATGAGAGATCTTTGCCGCCGGTCGTCACTCCCTTCAGTTGCAGCGAATAACTTCCCGGACGAGTTTCCAGGCTCGCACCCGCGATTCCGTACCAGACCTTGCCCCCCGGATTCGCGGAAAACAACACTTCATGCTCAAGCCATTTGCCAGAAAGCGATTTTAATGGCTCCAGCGAAGTCACATGCAATATGATCGGCGATCCATTGACCACGCCGGTTGGCTGCCAGGACACCGTGAAGTCTGCAGCCTTGGTCTTCGATGCCGAGGCCGGAGCCTTGAGTGCGGCAAGAGGCAGCCCGCCCAACAGGACACCAGCAAGCAGGATCACAAGGTTCCAGCGCCAAGCCAGCGTAAATATCGAGGATGGATACACTGCAATTCAGCCTAGCACCTACGCCGCTGTTGTGCGGCCCGGATCGATCCCATGGAACCCCTTTTCGTACCCCTCGAAAACCACCCGCTGGGATTGCGTAAATCATTGACTTGCAAGCAGAACACGATGGTAATGGGCCCAGCTGGTTTTAGCCGGACATTTCCGCGGTGGTGAGCAAGAATCGTACAATGTCTGGCAGCTTCCCTCGTCAGTTGGGCGCACAAGTGTTTATCGCCGCCATGGCGATCTCGGCGGTAGTGTGCTTCTACATTGCGCTGGCGAATTGGGAATCGACCGACCTAATCAAATTCCTCTGCTACCTGGCTGTCGCGCTGCTCGCTTCATCTCTGAAAATAAAACTGCCCGGCATCAACGGGACCATGTCCGTGAATTTCCTGTTCATTCTCCTGGGCGTCCTGGAGATGAGTTTCGCGGAAACTCTGCTGATCGGTTTCGCGGCGGTTCTGGTTCAGTCGTATTGGAAGTCCTCCAATCTCAAGTCGATCCACGTCTTTTTTAATCTTTCACAGTTGCCGGTTGGGACAGCCGCGGCGTACGCCGTATACCAGCTCGTCACCACTCACGGCTTGCATCGGAACGATCCTCTGGCATTGCTTCTGGTTGCGATCACCTACTTCGCCTTCAATACCTTCGCCATGGCAACCATTATCCGGTTGACGGAAGGTAAGCCAGTTCTGAAAGTCTGGTCGGAATGCTACTTCTGGTCGTTCCCTTACTACCTTGTCGGAGCGGCAATTGCCGGCTTAGTCAGCTTCTTGAATCGGCACATCGGATGGCAGTCTTCCCTGCTGGTCTTGCCGCCCGTATACCTCATGTACCGGTCGTATCGGCTTTATCTGGGCAAACTGGAAGACGAGACCCGTCATGCCGAGCAGGTATCGAATCTCCACTTGCGAACCATTGAAGCCCTCGCGCTGGCAATCGAGGCCAAAGATCACACCACCCACGATCATCTGCAACGAGTTCGCGTCTACGCGATGGAGCTTGCCAAAGATCTCGGCTTGAGCGAAGACGAGACCGAAGCTCTGCAGGCGGCGTCAGTTCTGCATGACATCGGCAAGCTCGCCATTCCGGAGCACATCATCTCAAAACCAGGAAAGCTCACGCCGGAAGAGTTCGAGAAGATGAAAATCCACCCGATTATCGGGGCGGAAATTCTCGAGCAAGTCGAATTTCCCTATCCCGTGGTACCTATCGTTAGGGCGCATCACGAGAAGTGGGACGGCAACGGCTACCCCAGCGGACTAAAGGGTGAAGCCATTCCGATAGGAGCGCGAATCCTCTCAGCAGTCGATTGTCTCGATGCCCTCGCCTCGGATCGGCAGTACCGTAGGGCGTTGCCATTGGACGAAGCCATGGCACGCGTGGTTGACGAAGCCGGCAAAAGCTTTGACCCGCGCGTGGTGGAAGTCCTGCATCGGCGCTATATCGAACTCGAAAAACTCGCCCACGCGCGGCCATCGAAAGCTCCCGCTAAACTTTCGACTGATGTGAAGGTCGAACGCGGCTCGGCTCCTGCCGCTGGTTTTGCGGAATCCGAAACACCAGCGGCGCAACAAACAGAACAACGCCGCGATTATCTCTCTTCCATTGCCGCCGCGCGCCAGGAAGCGCAAATGCTCTTCGAGTTGAGCCACGACCTGGGCACATCGCTGAGCGTGGACGATACTCTCTCTATGCTCTCGGTGCGCTTGAAGCGCCTTGTGCCCTATGACTCCATGGCTGTCTATCTTAAGCAGGAAAACCTGCTGACTCCCGAGTATGTCAGCGGGGACAACTTTCGCTTGTTTTCGTCTCTAAGGATTCCGCTCGGAGAAGGCCTATCTGGCTGGGTTGCGCAAAACAGTAAGCCGATTCTGAACGGCAATCCATCGGTTGAGCCCGGATACCTCAACGATCCGAGCAAATACAGCGCGCTTCGCTCAGCGCTTGCCGTGCCTCTCGAGGGAGTTTCCGGTGTAGTCGCGGTACTCGCGCTCTATCGCGCGCAGCAGGATGCATTCACCAAGGACCACCTTCGAATCCTGCTCGCCATCAGCTCAAAGTTGGGGTTTACCATCGAGAATGCGTTGAAATATCGCCAGGCCGAAGATTCAGCGACAACCGACTACCTGACCGGGCTTCCCAATGCCCGATCGCTCTTCCTCCACCTCGATCGCGAGATTGCCCGCTGCAAGCGTTCCAATCTGCCGCTCGCGGTCTTCGTTTCCGACCTTAACGGATTCAAGCAAGTGAACGACCGCTTTGGACATTTTCAGGGAAACAAGTTGCTGCAAATGTTCGCCGAGGCCTTGAAAGAGTCCTGCCGCGAATACGATTATGCGGCCCGCATGGGCGGCGACGAATTCATCGTGATCGCTCCCGGCCTCAGTCGCGATGCTGCTGCAGAAATGGCGCATCGGCTCGAAACCATCATCGCGAACGTTGGAAAAACAGTTTGTGGCGAGGGTCTGGTTTCGGTGAGCATTGGTCAGGCTTTCTATCCTGCGGATGGCAGCAACGCCGAGCACTTGCTTGCAGAAGCCGACCGCCGCATGTACGCAGTGAAGAATTCACACTACGCAAACGCCGCCGACCGCCATACGGAAACGCGATCTGCGCGCGCGACCAGTTAAAACCCTAAGAGAGCAAAAACCACGCCCAAGCAGCTTGAACTCGACACTCTTTCGCCTGCTCAGAGCGCGGATTAGGAGAAGGCGGCTGTCCCGAGCTTCAAAGAACCACTACAACGTCTTCAGGTACTCGATGATCTGCATGCGTTCTTCGGGCGTCAAGTTGCGGCCGATCACTCCGTTGCCCTTGGGGCCGTCATTGAATTCGTGGCCGGCATTCGAGTTCCCCGGTAGATCCACACGAAACTCACTGGCACCTTGAAGCGAACCGGTGTCGAGGCCGAGCTTCACCGGATCAAACTGTTTGTTTCCCAGATAGAAAACCTTGGACCGCTCAGCCACAGGCGACAGCAATTCAAACAGATTTGGCACCGAACCATTGTGAAGGTATGGAGGAGTCGCCCAAATGCCGTTGTGCGGCCGCGCCTTATACGCCAGAGGTGCTCGAACTTCGTTCTTCCGGTAGCCGTTCCACTGCTCCTGCTGCTCAGGAGTGAGCTTCAGTTCCAGGTAGGCCTGCTCGATCACCTTTTGGGTAATAAATGTCAGGCCGTCACCCGCAGAGATTGTCCCCTGGTCCAGAGGTCCGCTGTCGGCGGTTCGATTATTAAAGTTTTGCGCCTGCCGTGGGTCCGTTCCAATCTCTTCGAGTGGAATCATGATTACCTTGAAGAACTGTTTTTCCCCGTTATATTTGTAATCTGTCCAATGCTCCGGCTTGCGGCCCTCGACGGAATCCATCGGCGGCTGATGACAATGCAGGCACAGCTGGTTGTAGAGTTGCTCGCCCTTGGCGGCTGCCCCACGATCAATCTTTCCTAGTAATTCTTCCGGCCACTTTGGCGACCAGACACCTTTTCCGGGTGCGTCACCGCCAAGCAGGGTTTCGATTTCGTGCAGGTTCTCGACTCGAATCGTGTTTTGAAACTGCGCTCCGGGATAGCCGAGCAGGTTAATGCGCGAACGCACGCCCAGCGCCTCGCCAACATTCCGCCCCATGGGTTGTTGGATGGAACCGTTGTATTGCACTCAATCCATCCACGATGCATCCCAGATCGGCGGGTAATTTACCGGCCCATTGCCGACGGCCAGATTCTTATTGTTGTTCAATTCTGTTCCGAAGACGAAGTTGCCGATCCGCGCCAGCGCATCCGTGCGCCCGTAACCCTCAGGCGTCGGAAAAAGATGAATCGTCGATTTGAGTTCCGTGAAGGTTGTGTCGAGATAATATTTCAGCGCCTGACGCAACCGCACCTGATCCGCATGAGGATGGTCGGGGCCCAGCACGCGGTCGGCGAACCGGTGGAAGCGCATCGGATCGTAATATGTCCAGGTGACCGCCAACCCGAGCGCCTCAGTAAACTTCTGCAGATTGATCAAGGACGGCCCGGCATCGATGCGGATCGCCTTCCCACCATAAAAGAGTTCGCCAGTGTGGCAAGCGGCGCAAGTGATGGCCAGCACAATCAGTTTCTGCCCAGTGTAGGGATCGACGAAACGATCATCGCGGGCAAACCCTACCGGCAGGCCGTCGGGATTTTGTTCGTATGCTTTGTCAGGGATGAACCCAAATCCCTGCATATAACGGTCATTCTTGAACGGGGGCGCGCCCGTAAGACTGAACCGCGGCTGCTCCAACGCCAGAAACCAGGCGTAAGGCAAGAGTTCACTTCCCTGCGCGGTGTGGTAGTAAGTACGGCGTTGGTCTTCGGTCCAGTTCTGCGGCAGCCACACAACTTCCTGCGGCCGTTCGATCCTTGGCACCTCAAGACTGTTGTGGACGACAAAAATCACAATCGCCAACACGCACGCCAGCAACCCCGCCATCAATGCCACAGCCGCGATCACACTCTTACGCCGGAGCAGCCTAGTCTTATTTGGTTGGATTTCGCTCATTGGCCACCTCAAGGTTCGAGCGATCTGGAAATGGAAGCGCGATTCTTGCACGAAAGCAATCTGCACGCAAGCGCCGTTCGTACCTTAGAATCTCTCCTCTATGGAGAAGCTCCAGCTTTGGGCGCAACCCTGGTGGGTCAACCTGCTGATTCTGATTCCAGCGGCTACCTACTTCGCGTTCCGCCGCAAGGGACGGCTACTGTCTTGGCGGACGCTCCTCACGATCGCGATCTTTGCGGTCGCCTTTGGCTTCGTCGAAGCTGCGGTCGTGGTCTATCTGCGCGCAGCCATCGGTCTGCTTCCCGGATACGCCGGCAACTTATCCGACCTGCAGAATTCTTCGCGTGGCTATGAACAGGCAACCTCGCTGGCGCAGTTTCCTCAAAGCCTGCTCGCGATCGAAACCTATCGCGAAGCGGCCACCATGGTCATGCTGCTCGGAGTGACGCTGCTCGCGGCGTCCAAAGCAAGTGCGCGCTGCGCCGCGTTCCTCTGGCTCTTTGCCCTCTGGGATATCTCCTACTACGCTGGCCTCTGGGCCACCGTGCGCTGGCCCACTTCCCTCACCGATCTCGACGTGCTCTTCCTCATCCCCGTGCCGTGGATCGCCCAAGTGTGGTTCCCACTGCTCGTAAGCGGCTTGACCGTTATGGCGATTGCAGTGTCAAACCGCGCAGAATCCGGAACCGGAGATTCCACCATAGGAAAACCAATGTCGGCAACCCAAAGGGCACATTCTGGTTACCGATAACGCTACACCACAGTCATCTTGTCGAGGTCGCCAACTTCCTTCAATCTAGATGGGTGGCGAACTTTGCCTAAATCGAGCCGACCGACCGAATGACTGAAACGAAGACTTCTGCGCCCGGAGCGGATTGGACCAAGCTGCTGTCCGACCCCGAAATCGTGAGCCATCTCGGCGAGTTGCTGCAGGCCTATCGCGACGCCGAACCCGCACGGCGCAATCAAGTTTTGCTGGAGACCATGCGCAAGATCAAGAACCGGGCGCCGGGAACACGGTCCGGGACATCCTCTTCTCCTCTGCCGGCAGCGGAACCCGTCGCTACCACACCCGCGGCAACTCCACCGTTCGAACCGGATATTTTTACTCCCTGCTGGGGACAAGATCGGCGGCGCTATCCGCGGATGAAATGTTTCGTCGCAGTCGAGTTACGGGTAGACGGTTCGCCCGCTCCGGTCTGGGGCAACCTGTCGAACACCAGCATGGGCGGAGGGTTCGTAGAAACTGCAACTCCGCTGAAGACGGGAGTAAAACTCGAAATCGGCTTGTGGGTGGCGAACGGAAAAATCTGGGTCAAAGGCATGATCCTCAACGGAATCGTCACTCGCAGCAATCCCACGTTTGGCGTGCGCCTCAAGTTCGACAACCTCGAACCTGGCGAACGCGAATCCCTGAAGCAATTTCTGAAATTCGTGGAAGGCATCACCAAAAGCTACCAAAATCAACAAGGCTACCTGGCGCAGATGAAGCGTTAGGCGGCTGTCCTTTCCTCGATTCCTCCGTCTAATCCGAGAATGAACTTTCGCCCCGTCTTAGCAGCGTTCCTCCTGTGCCTGCCGGCCGTTAGCCAGGATGCCGCGATGTTCCGCGGCAACCTTCAACACACCGGCATCTACGACGCGACGGGAGTACCGCGGTTCAACCAAATCAAATGGACGTTTCATACCAGCGGCCGTGTGATCTCTTCCCCCGCGGTTTCGAACGGGATGGTTTATGTGGGCAGCACGGACGGAAATCTCTATGCCGTCGATCTCGAATCCGGCGCACAGAAATGGAAGTTCGAAACCAAGGTTCGTGTGCCGTCGTCTCCGGCGGTAAGCGGGGGCATCGTCTACTTCGGCAGTTACGACAGCAACTTCTATGCCGTCGATGCGAAGACTGGTCAGTTGAAATGGAAGTTCCAAACCGGCGGCGAACGGCGGTTCGCAGCCAAGCACATCCATGGAATTCAGCCTGCGGCAGAAACCATGCCCGATCCCTTCGACTTCTACCTGTCTTCGCCGGCGGTGTGGAACGGATCGGTGTACTTTGGGAGCGGCGACGGAAACATCTACGCTTTGAACGCAAGTTCCGGTGCCCTGAAATGGAAATTCCAAACTGGCGATGTAGTTCACGCTTCGCCTGCAATCTCTAACGGCATTTTGTTTGTCGGCAGCTGGGACAGCTTTTTCTATGCCCTCGACGCCGTAACCGGGAAAGAGAAATGGCGGTACAAGACCGGAGAGGATCACGAAATCTACAACCAGGTCGGAATCCAGTCCTCGGCCGCGGTTATGGATGGCGTGGTCTACTTTGGCTGCCGCGACTCGAACTTCTATGCGCTCGACGCTCCTACCGGCCAGAAAAAATGGTCTTTCAACAACAAAGGATCGTGGGTCATCACTTCGCCCGCCGTGCTCGACGGCAAGGTCTACTTCGCAACTTCGGACACAGCCATGTTCTACGCGCTCGACGCGAAGTCGGGCGCTCCAGTGTTTTCGTTGAAGTTCAAGTGGCCCATGTTCTCCTCGCCAGCGATCGCCGGCAGCATGCTTTACATGGGCACGCATGAGGGAAAGCTGATCGCCATCGATCTCAAAACTCAGAAACTGGCCTGGGAGTTTCAAACCGACGCCTCCCGGCGAAACGGTCCTGCATTCACGAAGCCAGATGGAACCCCGAATTATGAAGTTGCTTTTACCGAAGATTTCTATGACGAACTTGTGAACGGCGTCAGCAAGATGCAAGCCATGGGGACGGTTCTGTCGTCGCCCGTAGTCGTAGACCGCGTAATCTACGTGGGAAGCACGGACGGCAATCTCTATGCGCTCAATTAGACTGCTTCCCGAAAACTGAGCGTGCCAAAAAAAACTGCAGCCCACGCTGAACCCTTGTCCCGCCAGCGTCATCCTAGAGGTTAAGGACAATCGATGCGGATGACAAATCCTGGATGACAGCGTGTGATGATTTTCTGGCCTTGTCGTCCGCACGCGCTTTTCGAAAGCTTGGTAAACTGCCTGATGTGGGGAAGTAGCTCTGTTCTCACTACCTGAGAAACGGAGTCGTCATCGGCATGAGATCGTAAACCTCCAAGCATTGCGACCGAAGGGAGAACTTTCTATGGTGGCGAGCGAGCAAACTTTGCTGACCAGCACTCAACTGGACACCCTGAGCATCAATACCATCCGCACCCTGGCGATCGACGGGGTGCAAAAAGCAAACTCCGGCCATCCCGGCGCACCCATGGCGCTCGCGCCTGTAGCCTACTGCCTGTGGCAGCAATTCCTGCGCTATGATCCCGCGACTCCCACCTGGCCGAACCGCGACCGCTTCGTGCTCTCGAACGGCCACGCTTCGATGTTGCTCTATGCGATGCTGTACTTGTCCGAAGTTCGCGGAGTGAATCCGGAATACGAGTCGCGGGGCGACTTCGCGGTCACGCTGGATGACATCAAGCACTTCCGCCAGATTGATAGTAAGACTCCCGGGCATCCCGAATATCGTCATACCGCGGGCATTGAAACCACGACTGGCCCGCTGGGTCAAGGCATTGGGAACACCGTAGGCATGGCGATTGCCGCCAATTGGCTGGCCGCGCACTTCAACCGTCCGGGCTTTGAAATTTTCAAATACAACATCTACGCCTTCTGCGGTGATGGCGACCTCATGGAAGGAGTAGGCAGCGAGGCGGCATCGCTGGCCGGTCACTTGAAGCTGCCGAACCTGTGCTGGATTTACGACAACAACCGCATCACGCTAGATGGGCCTGCCGACTGGTCGTTCACCGAAAATGTGAGCGAGCGCTTCCAGGGCTACGGCTGGAATGTGGTTCACGTCACCGACGCTAATGACCTCAACGCGCTGGCCAAAGCCTACGAGAATTTCCTGGCGACGAACGACCGCCCCACGCTGATCGTCGTGAACAGCCATATCGGATACGGATCGCCGCACAAGCACGATACCAACGAAGCCCACGGCGAGCCGCTGGGCGAGGAAGAAGTGCGGCTCACCAAGAAGAACTACGGCTGGCCCGAGGACGCGAAGTTTCTTGTGCCCGATGGTGTGCTGGAGAATTTCCGCCAGGGTATCGGCAAGCGCGGACACGACCTGCAACAGAAGTGGCAGGCATCGTTCGCTGAATACACGAAGAAGTTCCCGGAACTCGCAGACGAGATCAACCGCATGCAGCGCCGCGATCTGCCCGATGGATGGGACAAGAACCTGCCCACCTTCCCTGCCGATCCGAAAGGCATGGCCACACGTGACAGCGGCGGCAAAGTGCTCAACGTCCTTGCGCAAAATATCCCGTGGCTCATGGGTGGCTCCGCTGACCTCGCCACTTCTGACCGGACACGCCTCAAGTTCGAAGGCGCCGGAGACTTTCAACCCGGCAGCTACGGTGGGCGGAATCTGCACTTCGGCGTCCGCGAACATGGCATGGCCGGGGCGCTCAACGGTCTGGCGGTTTCCAAGATCAGACCCTACGGTGGAACCTTCTTCAACTTCACGGATTACATGAAACCTGCCGTGCGCTTGGCCGCGCTCATGGAAATTCCTACGATCTTCATTTATACCCATGACTCCATCGGCCTCGGAGAAGATGGCCCGACCCACCAACCGATCGAGCAACTGGCCATGCTGCGCGCCGTCCCCGACCTGGTTTTGTTGAGGCCGGCGGATGCCAACGAAGTCGTGGAAGCATGGAAGGTGATCATGCAACTCAAGCATGAACCCGCGGTGCTGGTCCTGACTCGGCAGCCGCTGCCCACCTTCGACCGCTCGAAGTATGCACCGGCTTCTGGCGTGGCCAAGGGCGCATACGTCTTAGCCGATGCTGCTGACGGAAAGCCGGACGTCATTCTCATGGGAACCGGAAGCGAAGTTTCTCTCTGCATGACTGCCTACGATCAGCTTACGTCAGAAGGAATCAAGGCGCGCGTCGTCAGCATGCCGTCCTGGGACATCTTCGAAAAACAAAGTGACGACTACAAGAAACAGGTGCTGCCGCCCGCGGTGAAAGCTCGCGTATCGGTCGAGGCCGCCTCGACATTCGGCTGGTCGCAGTACGTCGGACCAACCGGCAGGATGATCGGGATGCACAGCTTCGGAGCGTCCGCCCCGATCAAAGACTTGCTGAAAAAGTTCGGCTTCACCACGGACAAAGTAGTTGAAGCAGCGCGAGCGTCAATAGCAGCGTCGAAGTAGAATCGGGATCGTCGCTCCGAGTCGGCTTGTGCCACTGCGCGCGAGGTCCTTCGGGACCTTTGGTCCCTCAGGATGACGTCAACATCTACTTAGATTCTGACGTCATCCTGAGCGACCGAAGGTCGCGAAGGATCTGGCGTGGGGTGATACAACTGTTAGCCGTGCGTCAAGACACTTGAATCGAGAGGCTTAAATGGCAACCGGAATCATTGAAACCGCAAAAGCAACCAACCCCTTGAAAGATCTTCTGAACTACGGACAATCCGTGTGGCTCGACTACATCCGTCGCGACCTGCTCACCAGCGGCGAACTCAAGCGCCTGATTGAAGAGGACGGCCTTCGCGGCATGACCTCGAATCCCGCCATTTTCGAAAAGGCGATCGCGGACAGCACGTTGTACAGCGACATCCTGCAATCTTTGCGATCGAGGACGGATCTCGATGCCAAGGGCCGCTACGAGATTCTCGCCATCCGCGACATTCAGGACGCCGCCGATTTTTTGCGTCCGGTCTATGACGTTTCGAAACGCCGGGACGGATACGTCAGCCTCGAAGTCTCCCCTTATCTCGCGCGCGATACCCAAGGCACGCTGGCGGAAGCGCGGAGACTCTGGAAGGCCGTGAGCCGCGAGAACGTCATGATCAAGGTTCCGGGAACCGCCGAAGGCATTCCGGCCTTCCAGCAATTGATCAGCGAAGGCATCAACATCAATGTGACTTTGCTGTTCGCGCAGGAAGTTTACAAGCGCGTGGCCGACGCCTACATTACCGGACTCGAACAACTCGCTGCGCGCGGAGGCGACGTCAGCAAAATTGCCAGCGTAGCCAGCTTCTTCATCAGCCGCATTGACAGCTCTGTCGATGGCATCGTCGATGCGAGGCTGAAGGCCTCGAAAGATCCGCGTGAGCAACAGCAACTGCAAAGCATCCTCGGCAAGGTTGCCATCGCCAATGGAAAACAGACTTACGTCGGCTATCAGAAGATTTTCAGCGGCGATCGCTGGAAGGCGTTAGCCGCCAAGGGCGCGCAGACCCAGCGCGTGCTCTGGGCAAGCACCAGCACCAAGAATCCCAAGTACCGCGACGTTCTGTACGTGGAAGAACTGATTGGGCCGGATACCGTCAACACAATTCCGCCGGCGACGCTGGACGCGTTTCGCGATCACGGCCACCCGCGGCCCAGCCTGACCGAAGACGTTGAATCCGCCAATCGAACCATGGAGACCGCGGCCCGGCTCGGGATCTCCATGAAAGAAGTCACGGACAAGTTGACGGACGACGGCGTCCGTCTCTTCGCTGAGGCCTTCGACAAACTGCTCACAGCGGTGGACAAAAGCACGAAGTGACCGTGAAACCATTTCCAGCGCCGGCATCTTGCCGGTTGTGGCGAGGCATTGCCCTCGCTCCGGGTCGAGCGGCCAGCCAGATTCGCCAGAATCACAAAAACGATTTAATATGGCCGAGAGCGCGAACCAAGCTGCGAACGGCATCCTTTGTGACAGAGCAAAATACGAGGCACAGACACAATGGCCCAGACTGACGTAGCGCCCGCCGTGCAGCAACGACCTGTCGCGAGAATCGGTGACCCCTGCGCGATGGTCATCTTCGGGGCAGCCGGAGATCTTACCCGCCGCAAGCTGATTCCCGCTCTCTACAATCTCGCAAAAAGCCAGGTGCTCTCGCGCGAGTTCGCGATCGTCGGCGTGGCGCGCGCGAAGATGTCCACCGAGGACTTTCGCAACAAACTTACCGAGGACATCAAGCAGTTCGCTACCGAGCCGGTTGATCCCGACATCTGGGAATGGTTTTCCCGCCGCCTTTACTACCTCCCGGGCAACTTTGACGACAAGTCCATCTATCCGAAATTGAAGGATATGCTCGACACGGTCGACAAAGACCACTCCACCCACGGCAACCATTTCTACTATCTTGCAACCGCCGCCAATTACTTCGCGCTGATCGTGGAAGAGCTGGCAGCCAACGGTCTGATGGAAGAAAATCAACGCTGGCGGAGAGTGATCGTGGAGAAGCCCTTCGGCCATGACCTTGAATCCGCAAAGGCACTCAACCAGCAACTGCTGCGAGTGGCGCGCGAGAACCAGATTTACCGCATCGACCATTACCTCGGCAAAGAGACCGTTCAAAACATTCTGGCGCTGCGCTTCGCCAACGGAATCTTCGAGCCCATCTGGAACCGCCGTTACATCGATCATATTCAGATCTCGGTGGCGGAAACCGTCGGCGTCGAATCGCGCGGCAGTTATTACGATCAGGCGGGCGCACTGCGCGACATGGTGCCCAACCACATCATGCAACTGATCAGCCTTACCGCCATGGAACCGCCCGTGTCTTTCCACGCGGATGCGGTGCGGGACGAGCAGGCAAAGACCCTGCACGCCATCCAGCCTCTCAGCGACGAAGAAGTTCTCAGCAGAACCGTGCGTGGGCAATATGGCGAAGGCATCATCGGCGCAGAGCGTGTTCCCGCCTATCGTGCTGAACAAGATGTGCCTAGAGATTCCAGGACTGAAACCTTCGTCGCCATGAAGCTGCAAATCGACAACTGGCGCTGGGCCGACGTTCCGTTTTACCTCCGCACCGGAAAGAGGCTGCCCGCGCATAACACGCACATGGTGATTCAGTTCCGGCGTGCGCCGTTCGTGTTGTTCCGCGACACTCCAGTCGACGCTCTCATGCCCAACCAGCTGGTGCTGCACATTCAGCCGGAAGAAGGAATTTCGCTGCGCTTCGCCGCCAAGGTTCCGGGACCGGCCATGCGCCTGGGCGGAGTCGACATGAATTTCGAATATGCCGACTACTTTGGCTCCCAGCCCAGCACGGGCTACGAGCGGCTGCTGCACGATTGCATGATCGGCGACGCAACCTTGTTTCAGCGCGCCGACATGGTCGAGGCTGGATGGTGCGTTGTCAGTCCTGTTCTCGACGTTTGGAAGGCGCTTCCGCCTCGCAACTTCCCAAACTATCCTGCGGGCACATGGGGTCCGAAGGACGCGGACGATTTGCTCGAGCGCGACGGCCGTCACTGGAGGAACTTCGAGAAATGATCCTAGCGGGCGACATCGGCGGGACGAATGCACGGTTGGCGTTCTTTGATGTTGCGGACGGCCGCTTCCGCCTGGTTTCTGCAAGCGTGTTTCCCAGCCGCGAATTCGCCGGCCTGGATCAGATTGTCGCCAAGTTTATCGAGACGGCAAAGCTTCGTCCCGATGCCGCTTGCTTCGGCGTTGCCGGCCCGGTGCGCAACGGGAAGGTTGAGACTTCTAACCTTCCGTGGATCATCGAGTCCAAGCGTCTGGCCGACGGGCTGCATTTGAAGAACGCAGTTCTCATCAATGATCTCGAGGCCAACGCGTGGGGCATCGCCGCTCTCGATCCCAAAGACGTAGTGGCGCTGAATCAGGTGAAAGGAAAACCTGAGGGCAATCAAGCCGTGATCTCCGCCGGCACGGGATTGGGCGAGGCCGGCATGTATTGGGACGGAACTCGATATCGCATCTTCGCGACCGAGGGAGGTCATGCCGATTTTGCGCCGCGCAATGAGTTAGAGATGGAGTTGTTCCGCTACCTTTCCGGCCGCCACGGACACGTCAGTTACGAACGCATTGTCTCTGGTCCCGGTCTGGTCAATGTGTTTCACTTCTTGCGCGATACCGGGCGCGGAACCGAGCCGCAATGGCTTACCGACGAGATGGTGCACGGCGACCCTGCACCCGCGATCTCGCGTGCCGCGCTCGACGGCAAGTGCGGGTTGTGTGAACAAGCGGTTGATCTTTTCGTCTCGGTCTTTGGGGCGGAGACGGGCAACCTGGCTCTGAAGCTGATGGCCACGGGCGGAGTTTACCTGGGCGGAGGAATCGCTCCGAAAATGCTGGCCAAATTGTCCGGGCCGTTGTTCATGAATGCGTTTGTTGGAAAAGGACGCATGCAGCCTCTGCTTGAGGCCATGCCGGTCAAAGTCATCACCAACGATAAAGCTGCCTTGATGGGAGCGGCTCGCTGCGCCGCTGCGAACGGGTCTGGTTAGCGTCTTCGATTGGGCTCGCTGCTCCTCTCAAACCTGTGTCCTACTCTTAAGCTGAAGATGTCGGCGATTGCGGGCATGTTGATTTAGGAATTACATTTTCGTGGTTCCCGGCCAACAGCAGATTCCTCGCTTCGCTCGGAATGACAATTCTTGTTTGGGTGTTGCCCCTCGCTTCGCTCGGAATGACAATTCTTGTTTGGGTGCTGCTCCTCGCTTCGCTCGGAATGACAATTCTGTTTTTATGGTCGTGGAGGTTTGGGTGGGGTTAGGCCTACGGCGTTGAAGACGGTGCGGAGGTCGCGCCAGTTGCCGCGTCTGGCGCCTTCGATGCAAGCTTCCAGCTTTTTGATTTCGTGCCATTGTTGGGATTGTTGCGTGGTTAACGGCGGGGTGGTGTCGGTTCCGGGGTTTTCGCGGTTTCTTTCTGGGGGATGGTTGGAATTCCCTGCGGCGGCGTTGCTGGTGTCTGCCTTGTGGGGGTCCTTCGACTCGCGCTTTTGCGCTCGCTCAGGATGACAGAGTTTTTTCGGTATGGGCTCGTTAGCCACAGAGTGCACAGGTCCTTCGTTGGCAGGCCTTCGCTTCGCGCTGGCCTGCGCTTCCTCAGGATGACAAGCTTCTTGGGGATGACGTTCTTCTTGGGTTGGGTTTGCTTGGGGTGGTGCTGGAGAATTTTGTTCGGGGTGTTCGGTCAGGTATTGTTCGGCGTAGTTGGGGACTTCGCGGACCATGTCGTCCTGGCGGAGGTGGAAGTAGACGTTGCGGGAATTTCTTACCGCGATGTAGAGGGCTTTCAACACGAGGTTGGCGCGCTTGTTGTCGAGGGTGCCTTTGAGGACGGCGTCGATGGTGTGCATGAGGGCGGCCTGGATGGCTTCGGCGCTTTCGATGAGGGCGACGGGGTGGATTTGGGAGTCGACGCGGGTCTGCACTCCTTTGATCATGCGAGTGTGGAAGTAGCAGAAATATTCTTGTTTGAGGGCGGGGGAACCGCAGCGGTGGCCGGTGATCTGGATGTGAGTGCAGCGACGGACGTTGGGATGTAGAGGCATGGGTATATACCGCGAAAATCGCGTTTTTCTCCTAAATCTATGAATTGATTGGGGTGGAAAAAGAGATACCCTTCTAAAATATCTCTTCTAAAGGACTTAGCTGGGGGGATATCTCGAGGGCCGGCAGGAGGCCGGCTTTTTTATCCCCTACTTCTATGATAGCTGATGGCATAGGGTAAACATGACATGATTTCCGAAAATATATTTGCTTTCGGATGAGGGAGTTACGGGAAATGAGGGGGTCTGGGGGGCTTGAC
>CAWIMI010000034.1:0-199984 GCA_963837015.1 uncultured Acidobacteriota bacterium
AAGTCCATAGCCACCTTCTCACGCGGGCAAGATTTCAGTGAAAGTTGCCTAACAGAAACAAAAAGGTGATTTGATCTGATGCCGCTGAGATGCGGCTATCCCACCTCTCCCAACGGAGTTGCGCATAGAAGTGCGCACTTTCACTCACCTCTGCGTGATTCCCCGTCACCGGCCAGTTGGTTACATAGGAGTGGCTAGTCGTGGCTTGCCATCTTGCGCAGCGCTGCAGCGTTGCGAATCACGAGAGTAGAGCCCTTCAACTCCACGATTTGACGCTTCTTCATCTCAGCAAGCAGCCGGGTAACCGTTTCTCGCGAGGTGCCGATCATACCCGCAATTTCCTCGTGAGTGAGTCGAAGCTTCAACCGGGTTTCCGGTTTGGCAGCATCGCCGTTCTTGGAACTCCATTCCAGAAGCAAGTTAGCTAGTTTCTCGTGGGCGGAGTGTGATAATCCCAGCGAGCGCACCTCATGGCAAGCATCGTGGTACTTTTCGCTGAGTTGCTCCGCCACTTTGAAGCAGGCCTGCACATCCTCTTTGAGGAAGCGAAGAAAGTCATCGCGCTTTACGAAATTGACCTGGCAGGGATCGATCGTCTCCGCCGTCACTTCGTAGGGTTTGCCGGAGATCGTGGCACTCAATCCCAGCACCTCCCCAGGTTCGGCAAGTTCCACAATCATCCTTCTGCCGCCAGGGGAATCAATGGAAAGCCTTACAGTGCCTTTGCAGAGTACGAAGATGCCGCGCGGCAGCTGTCCTTCGACAAACAGCACTGCCCCCTGCGGATACCCGGCCACGTACTTGATGTTTTCAAAGGTCTGCAGTGCGGTAGCAGGCAGATCACAGAAGATGCGATCAGCGCGGAGCTTGCAGGTAAGACAGCTTTCTACAATCTCCATTCCATATGGTGCGAGCATGCGCTACCTCCTGCGACACCGTCCCATTCCCTACAGTTCTTAAGTACCAGGTTTGCTCCAGCCCGTTCGAACACTCACAAAATGATGCAATAGTCCGAAGTTTGCGCCTTCACTAAGGTGAGATTACGGGCCGTCGGTGCGAAAGTATGTGATCGGTGTCACACGTCTTTCGGCGTACTTTCAAAGGTTCAGCTTTGAGGACTCTTGAACCGGGCACCACCGCACCCATCAAGTATCTTGCCATCCACATGGGCTGAGCCGGCCCGGCAACGCGCACGCGAGTTGGTCAACACGCCAGAGTTCGCGAATGCGCAGCGAGAAAGAACGTGGAAGCACACCGGCCCCACCCGGCCCCACCCCGGCCAAAGAATCGGCAAAGATGACCGGTCCGAAAGGATGGAACTGGAATCAAGCTACCGCCCAAGTAGAGCCTACTAACGAACACAGGCAAGCATCCAGGCCGTCCTGATCACTCTTGCGCGGCGAAGTATTCTAGGCGGCATCGTTGATCCACCGCAGGATGTCCACGAGTCCGCCCGGTCGAGAATGTGGTCTGCCGCGCACTTCTGCAACGGCAGCATCTACGAGGGCAGGCAGGATAGTCGCAACCGCGGGCGACAACTCCGTGCCCCATTCGGTGGTTGCTGGTTGCACACCCAGCAGAACTACCTCGGGAGTTCGACTTGCCAGAACCCGGAGCGCTACCAGCAGATCTGCAACGCCCAGTTGGTGCACGCTTCCTTTACCAGGCAAGGTTTGCAGTTCCTCGCTGGACATCCGAACCAGCGTCCCGGGAGGCTGCCCGATATCCACCGCATCCAGCACCAGCAGGTGGGAACAGTCCCAGATGTAGGTAAGCAATTCCAGGCCCAGCGTACCGCCCTCAATCAGGGTGACGTCCTTAGGCACGCGTGAATCGTGTCTCAGTTTCTCGATGGCCTGCGGGCCGATACCGTCGTCAGAGTGCAGGGTGTTGCCCAGGCCGAGCACAATGTGGGTCGCTGGCGTCAGCATTTCACTCCGCCTTACTCAATACTGGATCTTCTTCTTCCAGTTCGGCCTTTGGAACGAACTTGTAGCCGGTGAAGATGCTCTCGATCAGTCCATTCCGTTCTTCCCAGGACACGAGCACGGCGCTGTAAACGTGGTGAATCACAAATGCGAAGAACGCAAACATGATGCAGAAGTGAGCCAACCGGATGTGCTGGATGTCGATCACGCCCGGCACCCAGGCGAATAGCCAGCTCAGTGCCCACTTCCCGCGTACCTGCGTGTACAAGGTTAGGCCGGTGATGATTTCAATGAGCATCAAGGTGAACATCAACAGATAGGTCATCGCAGCCAGCGCATTGTGTCCGACGTGATGCGTGAGCTCTTTGCGCAGGAAACTGTAGTAGGCCACCATGCCGCCCATCCCTCGCCATTGCCGGCGGCGGATCGGAATGAATGCCCGCCAGTTCGCCCAGCTGTTCCCCTTGAAGAACCAGTACAGCCGCAGCAGAAACGCACTGATGAACCCAAAGCCTGCGACCACGTGAATGAACCGCATCGTCGCCATCAGGAAGGTTGTGGTGCTCTTAGCGACAATAAATGGATTGTGAATGTAGTATCCGGTGAAGGAGAGCACAACGACCAGCAGGAATATGAGCCAGTGCGAGACCCGTACTGGCTGTTCCCACACATAGACCCGCACCGTAGGAAACGCCGGTTCCGGCCGGTGGGCCTCACCCCACCCGTACTTCCTTAGCTCAGCCATTGCGGCCTCCTTTCAGGTCGCCTGGTGCACGGTGTAGCTCCGCCCATGGCCGTCGACCACATGCACGGCACAAGCCAGGCAGGGATCGAAGGAGTGAATGGTGCGCAGAATCTCCAAAGGGCGCTCCGGGTCGGCGATTGGGGTCTTCAACAGGGACGCCTCATAGGCGCCCCGTTGGCCTTTCCCGTCGCGCGGTCCCGCATTCCACGTTGTGGGCACCACCGCTTGGTAGTTCTTGATCTTCTTGTCTTCAATTTGAACCCAATGCGCCAGCGAGCCGCGCGGCGCCTCATGGAAACCCCAGCCTTGCGCCTCTTTCGGCCACGTATCAGGGTCCCATTTCTCACCGTTGTGCACCCGTAGATCGCCGCGCCCGAGCTTGTCCCCCAATTCGTTGACCCATTTGCTGACCTGTCGCGCCATGAGTTGGGTTTCGATGGCGCGTGCCGCAATGCGTCCCAAGGTGGAGAAAAGTGCGGTCGGCTGTGCGTTCAGCTTGGCCAAGACCCCGTTCACTAGGTCTTTCACTTCCTGGTGCCCCGAAGCATAAGCTACCAGCATACGGGAGAGTGGTCCGACTTCCATCGGATGATCCTGATAGCGCGGCGACTTGAGCCAGGAATACTTTTGGTCGGTCTGCAAATGTTCAAAGGGTGGCTTCGGTCCCGTGTACTTTGGGTTGGTCTCCCCCTGATAGGGATGCTTTCCGTTCTGATCTCCGTCTGAGTACTCGTACCAGGAGTGACTCACGTACTCCGCCACGTTGCTCGGATCAACGGGGTACACTTTGGACAGATCGCGGTTGAAGATGGCCCCGCGCGGTAGGAAGAAGCGGGAAGAATCCTTGACGCCTGCCTGAGGATAATCGCCGTAGGAGAGAAAATTCCCCAGTCCCTCGCCTCGTCCGAACCAGTCGGCATAAAACCCAGCGACCGCGAGGACGTCCGGAACGTACACCTGATCAACAAAGGCTTGCGCCTTGCTGGCCAGCTCGGCGAGAAAAGTGATTCGTTCGGGATTGATGGTCGCCTGTGGCTCGTTGGGATCCATCGCAGTTGACATGCCGCCGACGAGATAGGTCTGGAGGTGCGGATTCTTCCCGCCGAGCACGGCATGGATGCGGATGTAGTCCCTCTGAAATTCTAGCGCTTCCACGTAGTGAGCCACTGCCAGCAGATTCGCCTCCAGCGGCAGGTGGTATGCGGGATGGCCCCAATACCCGCTGCTGAACAAGCTCAACTGCTTGCTCTCGACGAGTGCCTTCACCCGGTCCTGGATTGCCTTGAAGTAGGCGCGGCTGGATTTCGGCCAGGGCGAAATGGACTCGGCCAATTGCGAAGTTTTCCCCGGATCAGCCTTGAGCGCCAGGGTCACATCCACCCAATCCAGCGCATGCAGGTGATAGAAGTGGATCACGTGGTCCTGCACGTATTGGCTGGCGCCGATGATATTTCGGATCAAGCTGGCATTCTCCGGGACCTCGATGCCAAGCGCATCCTCGACGGCGCGCACCGAGGTCAACGCATGGACGGTGGTACACACGCCGCAGATGCGCTGGGCCCAGACCCAGGCCTCCCGTGGATCGCGGCCGCGGAGGATCAGTTCGATGCCACGGAACATGGTTCCTGAACTCCAGGCATCGGACACCGCACCACTATTGACTTCTGCCTCGATGCGCAGATGGCCTTCAATACGGGTCACCGGGTCAACTACGATGCGCGCCATAGACTCCTCCTATGCTTTCCTTGGCGGCTCATTGCCCGCCGACGGTGGTACTGCTGCGGGCATGGGCCGCATGCGGTCGCGAACCGCGCTAGCGATCCCATGGACCACGGTTGCACCCGCCACTGCGGCAGTGATTCCTAGACCGATCTCGCCCGCGGTCACGTCTGCGCCGAAGCCTGGAACTTGCGGCAGCCGCTCATAGAACGGCGAACGAGTGTCCCAGAAGCGGTGAGAGGCGCACCCCAGGCAGCCGTGACCGGCCTTTATCGGCCAACTCGTGCCATCGTTCCAACGTACCGAGGGACAATTGAAGGTTGCCTGTGGGCCCTTGCAGCCCATTTTGTACAAGCACCAGCCCTTGCGATGGCCTTCGTCGCCCCATTCCTGAACGTAACGGCCAGCGTCGTAGTGGGCGCGCCGCTCGCATTGATCATGGATAATGCGCCCATACGCAAACAGAGGCCGGTTGTACTGGTCGACTGCGGGCAACTGCCCGAAAGTCAGGTAATGAACCAGCACGGCGGCAGTGTTGGCCGGATTCTGCGGGCAGCCACCTAGATTGATCACTGTGGCCTCCGGCACCGCCTCTGAGATTCCCACGGCGCCCGTGGGATTGGGGTGCGCCGCCACCAAGCCTCCATCCCACGCGCATGCTCCGGCGGCAATCGTGGCAGCAGCGTTCGGACAGACGTGGCGTGCGATATCGAGCGCAGTCCGGCCACCCACTGTGCAATACACACCGCCGTCCGCGAGTGGGACTGCTCCCTCGACCACCGCAATGAACTTGCCTTTTTCCTCGCGCACGACGCGCTCCAGCGCAGCCTCTGCCTGGTGGCCGGCACCAGCCATCACCAACTCGTGGTATTCCCAAGAAAATAGATCGAGTACCACTTCCAGCACGGTCGGGTGGCTGGAACGGAGGATAGACTCGGAGTTCCCAGCACAGTCCTGAAATTGCAACCAGACCAGCACGGGCTTTCGGGCTTTCTCCAGCGCAGCGGCCACCTGCGCAACGTAGCGCGGAGGCAGTGCCAGAGTGGCTGTCATCAGACTGCAGAATTTCAGAAAGCGGCGGCGATCGATACCTTTCCGTTGCAGGGCCCCAGACAACGAGTGATTCGACGGGAGCATGGGCTCACCTCGCGGTCATCTTTTTTGGCCAAGGGAGCAAGTCGGCACTGGTCACGAAAATCGGGTCTGGAGTCTCTTTTCCCTCGGCACCATGCGCGGCACAATAACATCCACTTCGCTTTAACGCAGTGACTTCGATCACCCTTCAATGTGACGCCCCGAGCATTCAACTGCCAGAGTGCCTCCGACTTTGACGCAATCAGTACGACGCGAGCAGGAAACTCCCGGATCATTTTACAGAATCCGGGTGATACGTAACTTGGGTCGGATGGTCCGGACGTACGCCATCTGCATCTGATACTGGTCGGGCAGGAATTTACTCAAGATAAAAGCTGTTGGAGAAAGAATGATCACAGCTCTGCTGACCGCTCGTGTTCCCCAAAAACGCCGACGGGGAAGAAGACAATAAGCGCCTTATTCTGAGCTGAGCTGCCATGCCAAGGTTGAGATCGTCGCTGTAGTAAAACTGTAGTAGTTCCATGTTCATAACCGGGCAGATTGGATCAAAACGGATCAAATCGAGTTGCTGGTAAGTGGTTGACGAATCATGTAAAGTAGAGAATTTTCATAACGGTTCAGAACTCCACTGTGAACTCAAATCCGCTATTGGATCAAGAGGAAATCAACATCACCCAATCCTGAGTATCCAATCATGCTTGCTGCCTTCGTTTCTGGGACGTTGAGGCTCGGAGCTAAGAATCTTGCGATCGACTTCAACGAACGGGCTTCTGGCGATGAATCGCTTTCGCTCGGCGATCCTTAGCATCCTGTGGAGTACGGCCAGGTCACGGTTAATGGTTGCGGGTCCGCTGTTAGGCGCTCCTCTTTGAAGTCCTCGATTCGGTCTGAAGTAATCTGCGGGAGGCGCAACTTCCCAAACCTCGGTTTCATATTGTTGACGGACGATGCGTATCAGGAACGCGTCTTCAGATGTGGTTTCGTCAGAAGAAACTGCTCCGCCCATTGTTCGAAGGTCGGGGCATTTGTTTTGATCAACTGGAAACGTCCTTCGAACACTTTCGTCTCCCATTGTGCCAAGAGCTTTTCCGCAAGCTTCTTAGTGGTCGTGTGGGCGCTCGTGCAAATCTGACGACCGCCAAACGTCACCCCCATCTGCCACTGATTGCTTCCTTTCTTTTTGAAGAGGGTGCCCATTTGTCAGACTCCGCGCCTTTGGTTGAAATGATTGTGGACGCCAAAAAGCAGTGGATTTTGTCTCCTCCAAAAAACCTGGTTCCCGAGCACCATCCCGAGGGCGCGAAAAATGAGGGTCTGCATTCGACATTCCGATCCTCTAAAAATCATTAGTTTTTCGGAGCGCTTGCATTTGACGCGTTTCCTTCACTGAGCTTGCTGACTATGCACTGTGTCGTACCGAAGCGGATTGCCAGGTTTCGAACGCTCGCTCCTGCTCTGCGGAGTTGGCGGATTTCCGTGATTTCGTCTGCATCGAAGCGGCGCAATGCTGGGCGTCCAAGTCGCTTGCCATTTCGGCGCGCTTGTTCGAGTCCGGATTTGACTCTCGTGCGCAGCATTTCACGCTCGAACTCAGCCACTGCCCCCAATACTTGGAACGTCAAGCGACCGGCAGGCAAGGTCGTATCGACATTTTGTTTTAACGAAACCAAATCCACGCCCAACGATCTGCACTCTTCGGCGATGCTGAGAAGCTGCTTTAGCGATCTCGCTAGCCGATCGAGTGCCCAAACTACGAGTACATCCACTCGCCGTTTTCGAACGTCATTAAGGAGCAAATCGAGGGCCGGTCTGCTCTCCTTCGCACCACTTTGACCTTTGTCGCGATAGATCTTGCATTCCCAGCCCCTCCTGACTACGTATTCTCTGAGCTCCGCCTCCTGCATCTCTGTTTCCTGCGAGGCGGTCGAGCATCTTAAATAAACGGCTGCGCGTTTTGCCTTCATTGCCACCTCCCTTGTGGAGGTGGTATTTAAAACCCCTCTTGGAGGAATCGCAATCCGCTCAAGAACAAGGAAAACGGAACCGTCCCTTCTAACACACGATGCACCTTGGTTCTGGTCAATGGGTGAAATGGCGATTGTTCACCAACTCCTTCAGTGAGACGCTAATTGCAGGTGCATCAGAAGCAATATGTAGGCGAACAGGACAATCTGCTCCTGGGCCATCTGCGTTCACCTTCGCCAGTTACGCGCCAGTGCCAAGGGAAACGCAAACAGAAGCAGACCGAGAACGGCGTCCCCTTGTCCCAAATGATCGTATGTATACCAATGGCGAAAGACCTTCAGAGCGATCCAGAAGCTATCTTACATTGCGGCGATCGGGAGGCCCATGGTTCACTTTACAGTCAGGATTATATGACCGGACGCGGCAGAGCCTTCGAGCTACTGGTTCTTATTCAATTTGGGGTTCTCTTCTAGGTCTTTGTAGGTGACATGCCCTTCGTGAGCGCACGCTTTCTGTTCTTCTAGCGAGAAAGGGGTCACCTTCTCGTTTGGCAGCACCGAGTCGCACCGCATGTAATTCTCGAACCCGGGGGCTGAAAATACAAACACCACGCTTGCAGTCTCGGTTCCCGGGTTCTTGACACTCACCCAGGTATACGCCGGAATGAACACCGTTCCTCCCGCGTGCAGATCGCGTTCCTGATCCCCGAGGTGAACGTGAACGGTTCCTCTTACGATATAGAGAATTTCATCCTGCCCGAGGTGCTTGTGCGTTGGAAATTCGTCCCCTCGAATGATGTCCTCGGTACCCATAACAAGGTGCTGAGAACCATTGTTTTTTGGGCTGACCTTCAGGATGAAATCCCCGGGCGGAGGCTCTCGCCAAATCCGCCGCTCACCCTCATTTTTCTCCAGCAAGAGTGGTTTTGGAGCGGCCTGGGACGTGCTTGCGGAACTGGATTCTACTGATCGAGTTTCAAAGAAGCAGAGCGCAACGAGCACCAGAGTCACCGTCGCCAACGTCGTCCTAACTGAGTTTGAGTTCATGGCACATCTCCCTTTCGTTACGCCCGCTGCACCAAGGCACTCGCAAGCACCAAACGCGGTGACTTTTTCAACACCAACGGGATATTTCGCCAATCATCGTTTTAAGAGCACCGTCTTAACCCCATGACTTTCGAAGCGGGGGCGCTTGGGACGTTGGGTGCGTGGATCGTGAGATTGATCTTTATCCGAGTGTGGCCAGGCGAATACAGGCGGCGACCGTCATCGCCCTTTCGCGGCAGGCGCCTGCTCAACTTCCTTTGCCACGCGCATGACGGTCTTCCTCATGCGGTTCTCACCGGCCCAGTAGATGCTGATCTCGTGGCCATCGGGATCGTTCAGATAGGCGTGACGCCAACCCCATGGCATCATGCGCGGCATCTGTGTTATGTAGAAGCCCTTGGCCTGCAGTTTGCGGCAGAACTCATCAACTTCGCGAATCTCGAAGTACAACCGCACACCGTCACTGGCAAGCGGCGTCCCCGGCCCCGCCAAGTGCAACGCGATCGTGCCGTCGCCTCCAGGTGCGTGCAGCCGCGCATAGACGGGTATACCTTCGTGGCGGAATTCGTCCACGAGTTTGAATCCCAGCAGGTCGCGGTAAAAACCTAGCGCGCGTCGCACGTCTGCGGCATAGACCATTGCATGGTTGAAGGTCAGCTTTTCGCCGCCGACCTCCGCTGTCCGCTGCGGCGCAGGTATTTTTTTTGCCGGACGCAGGGCCTCCTTCCGCTTTCTCGGCGGTGATTTCTTCGCTTTCTTGCGGGGATTCAATTTTCTCTTCGTGGGCATTCTTGCCATACCATGCCTCGCAGGTACTCAGGGGACATTCTACCGGAACGGTCGTTCCGAGCCCGGCTCGAACAGGCGATGTTTGATGATTGCCATCCTTACCGTCCGGTTCCCATTTTGAACGACTGGCGGTAGCTGATGTAACCAGGTCAGCACGGCCGGAATCCGGTCACAACGAAGCATGAAAAGAGGGTCTACGCCAACTCATCCACAAACGATAGGTCGTGCAGTATCTTGTTGAGAACAGGCGTCATCATGAACTACCTGTTTGCACCGAGCGTGGTGCATGTCTGCCACTTATGCTATGCCTATTTCACGCCTAACAATCGTCTGGCACGTGCAGGCGCCTACTAGTACCGAGTGGCAGCCTGATCCTCTGTTCAGCAGCATCTAACAAAACACCACCTAATCAAATAACCGTGTCAGATAATCCGAGTCTGACGTTTGGTCTTGGCTGCCGTACGAAGGTGTGCCGGGTGCCGTTTGCACGGAGGAAGTTGCGATGAAGACGACGATGACACTCTTGGCAGTGCTGTTTGCTATAAGTTCGCTAATGGCGCAGAGCGGTCCGGGTCAATCTAGCGGCGCGAATAAGCGCCACTCGAAAAACCCCGAGGTCACAGTGCAGGGTTGTCTCGGCATTGACAAAGGCGACTATGTCTTGATGCAGGCGGACCCGGGCAACACTTACAAACTTGAGGAGAGTCACAAAATAAAGCTGAACCCGCACCTTGGAGAACAAGTGGAGGTAACCGGTTGGGAAAGAGCTTCCCTGTCCACAAGCTCCGACGTCTTCGTGTCTAGCCGCGGGGTCAGCCCTGTGACCATAGTGGTGGAGTCGGTCAGGATGCTCGCGAAGCAATGCACAGTGAGAGCAATTAATGCGAACCACGAAGCTGCCCCAGTCTCGGGAGCCCAGCTGCAAATTTCATCGATACCCAGTGACGCGGACATCGAAATAGACGGGAATTTTGTTGGCAACACGCCATCCACCTTGGCGGTTGCGGCAGGCCAGCATCAGCTCATAGTGAAGAAAAGCAATTACAAGCCTTGGGAAAAGAAGATCACAGTCACCAGCGGCCAGATCAGTGTGAACGCTGTATTGGAATCAGAGTCGAAATGACGGTCGATTATTTGCTCGCGCTGAATTGTGGGAGGCAGGTGTGAGCTGTGGAATAAGACGTTTTGTCCCGCTAATCGCCGCTAAGCATCGCGACGGCGTCGCCCAACTCTATGCTGATCCGCCATGATCCAGCGCTCCGTACCGGCTACACGGACGGCTACCGATCCGAGGCGGGTTTTCTTTGCATTACGTAATCCCCAAGGGAAGACAGTTGGCCATGACACGTTTTGAGGAATTGACCAGGTGGGTCATTGAGTGTAATCGGGATTTTTCACCAACTAGTCGTTCGAAGAGGCATGGTACTCGCAAAAGGTGCGAATTTCGCGAGTTCGATCCGTGTCCAGATCAGACCAGAGAAATGAGCTGCTTCCTTTTTCCGTCTCATCCATCTCCGCTTCCACACGATGAACATAAGCGTTGAATGCTTCAATGGTTTTCGGCCCAGCGCTACACGATTTTGCCGTTTTCGTCATCGCGGCACCGGACCGGATCCGAGCACCAAGTCGGCCCCAATGTCTGGATTGGCCCCCGAGCACGCGATGATCTACCATGTTTGCGTTGCCCCACATCAGCACTGACATCGAGGACGTAGTTAGGATCTGTTCTTCGAGGCCGTGGAACGAACGATGAGGAAGATTCCGAATTCGAATCGTCGTCTCAGCGAGCAAATTTTGCGAGCCTTGAACAAGATTAGGAAACCAAGCACCGCTGGCGAAATCACCGAGTTGCTCAATCGTGACCTGGACCTTGAGGACCGCCCTTTCCAAACAGAAGATGTCGAGGAGTGGTTGCGAAGCGCCGACGACACAGCGTTTACGCTATATTGGTCAAGGGCTCGTCCCCGAAAGTAAGGATCCTCCCGCTAGTACCTAGCCCGCCACGCTCGATGACAGTTGCGGACCTGACCCACGGCCGACTGACTGCAATCAATCGAAAACTTGTTTTGCTGGCATTTCTATTATAGGTAGTCCGGTATGCCAGTTGTGGGCCAGATTTCGAATCCAATCCGCCGGCGAGAATGCCTTTTGGATCAGTTGGTTGAGACGCCTGCCTGTCCGGCAGGAGGCCGCGGGTTCGAGTCCCGTCGCTCTCGCCAGCTTCCTCCTGAAGCAGCGTCTGTTATCAAGGGCGGCAGCGCAGTCTCTTGTTAGCAAATGCGCTGGTGCGCACACTCGTGAGGACGCACAGCGGCGAGTATCGATCGCTCAACAAACATCGTTTTGGCCGATTCGCCGAGTCCAGCGAGTCTCGGTCGGTCTCTCTGCATTGCTCAAATCATTCCCCTCGCGGTATCCTCATCCACTCCATGGAGGATCTATGCTTAGGTTTTTTGCTCGCACCTTTGCTTCGTCCGGGATCTTTCTTTTGGTCCCACTGTTCGTCCAGGCACAGGCTCTATCTTTTTCTGTCGGCACTGCGACTGCCGCTCCCGGCCAAAAATCAACGGGCTATTTGGAAGTCCCCGCTGGTGTCGACGCCGCTACCAATATTCCCGTCATCATCATCAACGGCGAAAAACGTGGTCCGGTCCTAGCTCTTGTCTCTGGCGCCCATGGTACTGAATACACCTCCATCATCGCGCTTGAAAAACTCATCAACCTACTTGATCCCTCTCAAATCGCCGGCACCGTTATCCTTGTCCCCCTCGTCAACATTCAATCCTTCGAACAAAAGGTCCCCCATGTTAACCCCATCGATAACAAGAGCATGAACCGCTTCTACCCTGGGAAAGCCGATGGGACGCAAACTGAACGTGCGTCCTTTCTTATCACCAAACAAGTTGTCGATCGATGTGATTATCTTATCGACTACCACGGCGGCGATCTCGACGAGAGCCTCCGCCCTTACGCGTACTGGGCACCTACTGGCAAGGAGACCCAAGACCGTATATCCAAAGAGATGGTCTTCGCCTTTGGACTCGACCACATCATTATATGGCGCGACCGTCCCACCGACCTAGGCGCCACTCGCTACCTCGACAACACCTCTACTGCTCGCGGCAAACCTTCCATCGTCGTCGAAGCTGGCTATGCCGGCATCGTCGAAGCGGATGACGTGGCCCTTCTCGTCGACGGGACACTCAGCACTATGCGCGCTCTCAAAATGCTTTCCGGAAACGCTCGGCCCATCGAGAATCCCGTCTGGCTCGACAGAGTCGTGGATGTCTTGTCCGACGGCCCTGGCATTTGGTACCCGCTTGTGAAGCGTGGTACCTATGTTCAAGAGGGCATGAAAATCGGCTTTGTCACCGACTATTTCGGCAAAGTCATACTCGAAGCCCGCGCTCCCGTCTCCGGTGTCATCTTGCACATCAACGCGGTCCCATCCCTCAAAAAAGGCGACAACATTGCAGACATCGGCGCCATTGCCACCCACGCCCCCTAAATAATCTGATTTTGGATAGAAACGGTCGATGACCTCGTCTTGTGGACACATAGCTCGTGTGCGACCCATGGCCAACTCCCCTCTACGCCGATTGCAGGTACGAATCCGGCGAGCGCACCCAACTTTCGTCATCCGGAAGTCATCACGATCACTTCACAAATGCCGAGTTCGCGGTACGAATGTGCCTGCAAAGTCTGCTACTGCTGAGGCCAGTCTTCGAAAGGGAATGACCAAGAAAAGCTCTGAACGCCCTGGCAGATGCGAGATGTAGATCCGACCCGTAGAGCCATCGCGATTGTGTGTCCGTAATGTGCAAGATCGTCCCTGACTCTGGCGATCAGCGAGGGCCTCGTGGAAACAAACTCTGATGATCGTGGATGAAGGTTATCGAACCGCCGACTGCCACCGACATTCTGCCGTGTACTGGATTTGTACTGTCGACCTGTCCCTGCAGTCCTTGAAAAGCGATGCAGTCCTTGATTCTAAAGGGTAAGACTGATATCAAAGACCCCAAAAAGGTTCAACTCCGTCCCTGGCCACCATCATTATCAGTGACTTACGAAACCAGCCCGAAATTTCACACCTGTGATTTCACACCTGTGGTCGCTTACGGCCCCTAACTTTCGAAATTGCCGACGATTCGAGGAACTGACCCGCTTCGCTCTACCGAAGTGCGTTTGCCGGAACTAATCACAACCTCGCATCAGCTTAAATTAGGCCGTGGCTTCTCAATGGACACGATGCTTAGTGGCTAACAGATCAAGAACTCGCGAGGAGAGAAAAAGACTCATTGTTCTTGTCTTCGCTATCTTCTTTCTTAGTAGCTCTACTTCCAATTCTAGCTCCCGGCTCTTAAGTCCAATCTGTGAACCGAAATCGGACTGTTTTCCCTTTGCAAACCCCAACTCCTCGAAGGAGATTAACTTCTTTCCGGAACGCAGAACTTGTCAATGGGTGCAACGGCGATATTACGGCAATGATTCAAGAACGACAGTCGTTGTTATACTCGATGGCGTCATGAACAGTTGCTTTGCCTGATAAGCGCATGCGTCTCAACTGCTTGATCCTTGCGCGATGACTTCATTAACAATCACCGAGTTTTTTGGGCACGTGCTATGACGTTTCCTTCGGCAGAGTCCGCGAAGATCGGCCGACGCAGGAGCGCTGGTTGAGGAGACTCTGCTTTCTCGCCGCCGCGGGGCTCGTGATCCTGGCCTGGGCTAGCGTCAAGGCAGGTGGGCAAGTTCCGGGTACAGGGCCGTCGCACCGAGTGCTGGTCCTCTATTCGGATGAGCGACTGGTGCCGGCTAATATTATTGTGGATGAGGCCATCCACGCGACCTTCGCGGCCGACACCAGCAACCTTATTGAACTTCACAGCGAGTTCCTCGACGTGTCCCGTTTTCCAGGCGAGGAGCAGCGGCAGCGGCAGCGTGATTTTTTTCGGGAGAAATATCGGGAGCGCCCGCCCGACTTGGTGATTGCCTGCGGCGGAGACGCCCTTGCCTTTCTGATGGAACGCCGGGCCGAGTTATTCGCCGTAGTGCCGATCGTTTATTGTTCCATCGCCGGTGATCCGCATCTTGATCACGTTTCAGACACCAGGATCGCGGATGTCCCGGTTCCCGATACCGCAGCCCCCACGCTGGAGATGATGCTCTACCTGCATCCCGACGCCCGCCACGTGGCGGTAGTCTCAGGCAGCGGGCTGAGGGATCGGCAGTACGCCGAGGTCTTCCGTGAAGAACTGGCCACCTTCGGCAACCGGGTCAACTTTACCTGGCTGACCAATCTTTCCATGGAGGAATTGCGCGGCGAGTTGTCGCGACTGCCGGATCACACCGTCGTGCTTTACCTCACGATGTTCCAGGATGCTGCCGGCCAGACGTTCACTCCGCGCCAGGCCCTGGATACGTTCGCGCCTGCGAGCCGTGCTCCGATCTACGGCTACTACGAAACCTATGTCGGGCACGGGATTGTCGGCGGTTCGATTGTGACGTTCGAAGAGATCGGACGGAAAGCCGCCCAGTTGGGCATTCGCATCCTCGCTGGCGAAGACGCGCAAGCCGCCGCCCGGTCGGAGTCGTACCAGCCCGTGACAATGTTTGACTGGCGTCAGTTGCAGCGATGGAAGATCAGCGAGCACCGGCTGCCGCCGGGCAGTATCGTCCGGTTCAAAGAGGCCACATATTGGGAGCAATATCACCGGATCATTATCACGTCACTTTCTCTGTGCCTTCTGGAAGCGTTGTTGATCGTGGCATTGCTTGCCCAGCTCCGCCGCCGCCGGGTGGCCGAGGCATCCGTGCGCGAAAACGAACAGCGGATGAGCTTGGCCGTCGATGCCGCCAACTTTGGCATTTGGATTCGAGACCTCACGCGGAACGAAATCTGGGCAAGCGACAAGTGGCGGGAGTTGTTCGGCTTCACGTCGTCCGAGCGACTGGACCTCGATCACATTTTGCAAAGACTGCATCCCGACGATCGCGAAGCGCTCCGACAGACTCTGCCAAAGGCAGTCGCGGGTGGAGGTAATTACGAGACGGAGTTTCGGTTGTTGCTGCCGGACGGCGAGAATTCGCTGGATCTCCTCCCAGGGCCGTGTCGAATTTAACGACAACGGCGAGCCAGTACGGATACGCGGCGCCTCCCGCGATGTCACCGCGCGCAAACAAGCCGAGCAGGAGACACTGCTCTTGCGGCAGGAGGTCGCGCACGTAGGCCGCGTCTCGATGATGGGCCAACTCGCCTCGGCGCTCGCGCATGAGATCAATCAGCCACTCGGCGCGATTCTGCGCAATGCGGAGGCGGCGGAGCTTTTCATGCAGGACCCGTCACCCGATCTCGACGAAATCCGCGCGATCCTTGCCGACATTCGCAAGGACGATCAGCGTGCGGGCAGCTGTCATCGACCGGATGCGCGGGTTGCTCAAGCGGCAGAGCCTCGATACGCGGGCGCTCGATGTGAGCGAACTCGTTGGCGAAGTCAGTGTCCTCGTGCGATCCGACGCTGCGGCGCGGCAAGTGAAATTGGACGTGGTCGTGCCAGAGCGATCTGCCGCCCGTCCGTGGCGACCGCGTGCATCTGCAGCAGGTGTTGCTCAACCTTATCCTCAACGGCATGGAAGCGCTCAACGGTGCGAACCCGAAGGATCGGCGCGTCACTGTGGCCGCGTCGCTAGACGGAGCGCAGACCGTCGAAATCGCCGTGAGCGATACCGGCCACGGCATCCCCGCCGACAAACTCGCGCACATCTTCGATCCCTTTTTCACCACCAAGCCGAACGGTATGGGCATGGGCCTGCCGATCTCGCGCACGATCATTGAGGCGCACGGCGGGCGGTTCTGGGCAGAGAACAACAACAGCGGTGGGGCGACATTTCGTTTCACGCTGCCGATCGCGGAGGAGGCTGCCGCGAAATGAGCGTGACCACACCTACCGTTCAGATCGTCGATGACGATCCGTCTTTTCTTGCTGCGGTTTCGCGGCTGCTGCGGGCGGGCGGGTTCGCAGTGAAGACGTTTTCGTCGGCGAGCGAGTTTCTCGCACAGCACGATACCGATGCGCCGGGCTGTGTGGTGGCTGATTTGCAGATGCCCGGAATGAACGGACTCGATCTGCAATCGGCGCTCGCGCGATCGCATAACCCGCTCCCGATTCTCTTCCTCACCGGCCACGGCGACATTCCCTCGACCGTGCGCGCGATGCGCGGTGGTGCGGTGGATTTCCTGGAAAAGCGCTCACCGAAAGAAAAGCTGCTCGACGCAGTGAGGCGTGCTCTTGCCCGCGATGTGCGGGAACGCGAGGAGCGTGCCCGGAAGCGGCAGTTACGAGCGCGCTTCGACGCGCTCAGTGAACGGGAACTCGAAGTGCTCTCCCATGTCGTGCAGGGCAGGCTCAACAAGCAGATCGCCGCCGATCTTGGCATCCACGAGCGGACGGTAAAGCTGCACCGCACGGCAATCACTACGAAACTAGGCGTGCAATCCGTTGCGGAACTCACGCGGCTGACCGACGAAGCGGGCATCTTCAGAGGCCCCGCGGCAACCTTCCCTAAAGGGCAGTAGTCGGCATTACCCACCTGCGCCTATAGTCCTCATCGGAGTCCCGATGAGCAGAATCACACCTACCTACGTCGCCATTGTTGATGACGACGAAAGCGTTTGCCGATCACTCGGCAGGCTCCTGCGTGCGGCGGGCATTCAGCCGATTACCTATGCCTCAGCGGAGTCGTTCCTCGCGGATACGAAGCATCCTCAGTTCGGCTGCTTGGTGCTCGACATCCAGCTTGGCGCCATGTCCGGTATCGAACTCGCTCGGCAGCTCGTTGCCGGAGGCGGGCGCACTCCCTTCATCTTCATCACCGCTCACGACGATCCTGAAGCGCGCGCAGAAGCCGAAGCTACGGGTTGCGCGGCTTACTTTCGCAAGACCGATTCCGGTGCCGAAGTGCTCAACGCCATCCGGAGGGTGGCGGTCTAACCGCACGATATGAAAACAGCACTTTCAGAATCGCGACAACAGGATTCAGACCGAAGATCCAGTTGGACGATGAGAAGGATGTGGTGAAGTATTTCGCGGCAGCGGCGATTATCCAGTTGAGTCCGAAGCCTGCTGCGAAGAAGTAGGCAATTGTCAGCAGCAGAAGCAAAAACCGAAGAGGAGGAATACATGAACCATGCATTCGCAGGATTCCGGCGAGCCGGAAGGTGGGCGGCGGTTAGCTCTGTGCTGGCCGCTGGAATGACAATGTCGGCTAAGCCTGCCCAGGCTCAGGCGGCGCAAACCAAGAAACCCAACATCGTCATCATCTGGGGCGACGACATCGGCCAGTCCGATGTCAGCGCTTACTCGATGGGACTCATGGGCTTTCGCACACCCAACATTGATCGTGTCGCCAGGGAAGGGATGATCTTCACCGATTACTATGCCGAGCAGAGCTGCACCGCAGGCCGTGCGTCGTTCATCACCGGCCAATCGGGCTTACGCACTGGCTTGACCAAGGTCGGCCTGCCGGGCGCTACGGTTGGGTTGCAAAAGGAAGACCCGACAATTGCCGAACTGTTGAAAGCCCAAGGCTATGCGACCGGCCAATTCGGCAAGAACCATCTGGGCGACCGTAACGAATACCTGCCCACCGTGCACGGCTTTGACGAGTTCTACGGCAACCTGTACCACCTCAACGCCGAGGAAGAGCCGGAACTGCCGGACTACCCGAAAGACCCCGCGTTCCGTGCCAAGTTCGGGCCGCGCGGTGTGTTGGACTGCAAGGCCTCGGCCACGGACGATCAGACTGTAGATCCGCGCTTCGGTAAGGTCGGCAAGCAGGTGTGCACGGACACTGGCCCCTTGACCAAGAAGCGCATGGAAACGATCGACGATGACGTGGCCGCTCGGGCTGTGGACTTCATCCAGCGGCAAAACAAGGCTGGCAAGCCAGCCTTTGTCTGGGTGAACTTCTCTCACATGCACTTCCGCACCCACACCAAGCCGGAGAGCATCGGCCAGTCGGGCCGCTGGCAGAGCCCGTACCACGACACGATGATCGACCACGACAAGAATGTCGGCACGGTCCTCAAGGCACTGGATGACCTGGGCATCGTGGACAACACCTTCGTCATGTACAGCACCGACAACGGTCCGCACATGAACTCCTGGCCGGACGGGGCGATGACCCCATTCCGCAGCGAGAAGAACACGAACTGGGAAGGCGCCTACCGCGTGCCTGCGATGGTCCGCTGGCCGGGTCATATCAAGCCGGGCAGTGTATCCAACGAAATCATTGCTCACCTCGACTGGTTGCCGACCTTTCTGGCCATGGCCGGTGACACGCAAGTGAAAGAGGAGTTGCTGAAGGGCTACAAGGTCGGAGACATGACCTACAAGGTCCATCTGGACGGCGACAACCTCGTCCCCTACCTGACCGGCCAAGTCGAGAAGAGCCCACGAGTGTCGTTTATATACATCAACGACGACCAGCAATTGACTGCTCTGCGCTATGACAACTGGAAGCTGGTGTTCATGGAGCAACGGGCCGAGGGAACAATGCTCATCTGGTCGAACCCGTTCACCTACGTTGCGGATTCCGCTGATATACAACCTCCGCATGGACCCCTACGAGCGGGCGGACATAACTTCGAACACCTACTACGACTGGCTGCTGGATCATGCCTTCTTGTTGGTCCCTGCGCAGGCGTACGTGGGCAATTTCCTGATGACCTTCAAGGACTACCCGCAGCGGCAAAAGGCCTCCAGCTTCAACATGGATGAAGTCATGGAGAAGCTGAAGGAGGGCGAGGGGTCGAAGTAGCACGGGAAGCGGTTGGATCGCAGGAGTGACCAGCTAACCGGCTGATTTGCTTACGAGGCCGCATCCGTCAACCAGCGGGTGCGGCTCAACCAATCGCATCAATAAGGAGCAATTATGAAAACCAAGCACGCAGGGTGGTTCACTTACATCCGTTTCTATGGGCCGAAGGAAGCCTACTTCGACAAGTCATGGCAACTGCCAGACATGGATGAGGTGAATTGAAACATGGCAATCGCAAAACTCGCACCAATGCAGAAGTTTGACTTAGGCAGCAAGATGGTCGCTTGGGAGCAACGGCGCGCCGAGGGCAAGGCCCTTCGCCGCGCGATACCCCGCGAGGCGCATGCGGAGTGGGAGCCGGGGAAGAACCGACCCGATCCGCTGAAACTACTGGCCATAAGCAACAAGGGAAGGCAAGCACATCTTGTCCCGCTGCGCATGGGACGCATGGCGGCCTCGCCGTTCACGTTCCTGCGGGGATCGGCGTGCGTGATGGCGGCCGATCTCTCAACTGGTCCCATCAGCGGCATTCCCGTGGTGATGGACGGCGACGCCCATATCAATAACTTCGGAATGTATGGCACGCCTCAGCGGGAAGTGGTTTTCGACATGAACGATTTTGATGAAGCCACCATTGGTCCGTGGGAGTGGGACTTGAAGCGGCTGGTCGCAAGCGTGAACGTTGCCGGGCGGCAAAACGGTCTGAATCGCCGCGAGCGAGCTGCGGCAGTAAGGCGCGGCGTGGAGGGCTATCGATTCAACATCACCCGCCTGCAGAACATGGGCGTGCTGGATGTCTGGTACCTGCATGCGTATCCCGGACGCGACAATCCCATCGCAAAGGTCGACCCGAAATCCAAGGCGGTTTTCGCCAAGACCATGGCCAAAGCCCTTCGCACCGACAACCGCAACCTGCTGCCCAAGGTCGCGGATCGGCACGGCAGCAGAAAGTGGAGTTTCCGAAATGATCCGCCCGTTCTCACCTCCGTCCCCGGTGCGACCAAAGAGAAAGTAATCGAGGTACTGAATCGTTATTCGCTAACCCTGTCAGCGGAGCGGCGAATGATGCTCGGCCGCTACCATGTCGCGGATGTCGCCCATAGGGTGGTGGGCGTTGGTTCGGTAGGAACTAGGGCGTACCTGGTGCTGCTGTTCGGGATCAGTGACGACGATCCCTTGTTCCTGCAAGTGAAGGAATCGGTGTCTCCTGCGGCTGCTCCATACCTGCCGCCTCTTTCCGAAGAATTCCGTCACCAGGGCAAACGCGTTGTGATAGGACAGCGTGCGCTCCAGGCCTCTTCTGACCCTATGCTGGGCTACACCGAGATGGATGGGCGAGATTACATGGTCCGGCAGATGAAGAATTTGAAGGCTTCGATTCCAGTCGAATTTCTTACGGGCGCCTCGTTCAACTTTTACGCGTGGGCGTGCGGCGCCATTCTCGCTCGGGCCCATGCCCGGACGGGCGACCCGGCGCGCATTGCCGGCTACTGCGGTTACTCCAAGGCTCTGGATGAAGCTTTGGCCGAGTGGGCTGAGAGTTACGGAGACCAGACAGAAGAGGACCACGACGATTTGCTGGCGTCCATCAAGCGGGGAGAAACCAAAGCCGAGATTCATTCAGACGATGGGAGTTAGGAGACCGATTCACACTTCGACCGCAACGTCGGCGACACGGGCGCATGAGGTGCCCCACTAATGAACGAGATAAAGTCCTCCCTAGCCGAAAATTTCTCAATCACTCGCGGCGGTCCGCTGCATTGGCTTCTGGTTCGTATAGGCCAGGCCGATGATGAGCGCCAGCAAGTTGTCCGCAGAGCCGTAGGTGCCGCCCTTGTTTCCTGGCTTCCCCTGCTTGTTCTTGCACTGATCCAAGGACAGGCTTACGGAGCGCAGATCAAGATTCCGTTCCTTCGGGACTTGGCTGTGAACGTACGTTTTCTGATCGCCGTTCCGATTTTGATCTTGGCCGAATCCGGAATTGATCGGAGATGGCACATTCTTGTTCTTCAATTTCTAAGATCTGGATTGGTAGGTGAGAAGGAACTTCCTTCTTTCGAGGCAGTGATCGAAAGAACCACCCGTTTGCGGGATCGTGTTCTCCCCGAGGCCTTGTTGATTATTGCCGCGTTCTTTCCTTCTATCTTCATCGTCAGGACCGAGCTGCTTATGAGTGGCGTCTCTAATTGGCACACAATGGGTGTCGCATCGGGCGGGGTGAGTCTCGCCGGTTGGTGGTTCAACCTGGTTAGTACTCCATTCTTCCGTTTTCTCTTATTGAGGTGGCTATGGAGGATGTTTCTCTGGGCTTCTTTCATGTGGCGTGTCTCAAGAATCAACCTGTATCTGGTCGCTACACATTCTGACATGGCCGCTGGCCTTGGCTTTCTATCTGCGGGTCAAAAGGCGTTTAGTCCAATCGTTTTCGCTGGGGGTGCCGTGATCGCTGCTCAGGTAGGAAATACTATCGCCTATTCAGGAGCGACCCTCTCCTCCCAAAAGCTTCCGATGATTGCGTATGCCGTTCTCGCCATCATCGTCTTTATTGTGCCGCTCCTCGTGGTTGCGCCTGTTTTGCGCAAAATCAAAAGGAAAGCGCTTCGAGAATACGGAGCTCTTGTGACAATCCATGACCAGCTATTTGATCAAAAGTGGATTCAGAAAAAAGGGCCACCGGACGAGGTGCTCTTGGGAAACCCCGACGCATCATCCCTGATCGACCTCGGAAGCAGCTTCACTGTCATACGACAAATGGGGATCGTGCCGATCGATAAGGCAACTCTTGTCACTCTGGCGGCGGCAGCCACACTGCCCATGATTCCGCTCATTCTCTATGCCACGCCGGCCGATGCGGTGGTCCGGGCAGTGCTGAAAATGCTCGTTTGACCCATGACTGCGTCGCTGAGTTCGTCGAAATCGGGAGCTTGGAGAACGCAACAAAGTAAGGAACTTCATCGATGACTGACCAAACCTGATCTTCAGTCTCACGGAAGGAACAAAATGGCCGAGAATTCAGAGAGTAATCCGAGAACCGCCGTAGCTGGTCACCGCACCGGTTTCGCGAAGTTTCGTACTTCGCTCGCACTCGACCGAACCACCTTGGCTTGGATTCGCACCGCAGTGACCTTTGCGACCTTTGGTTTCGGAATGATCGGCTATTTTCGGGCATTGGAGCAGTCGACGCACAGCGAGCAGGCTATGCGTTTGCATCAAGGTGCAGTCCACATGGGAGTTGGACTGGTGGTGATTGGGTTAGTCGCAACCGTACTGGCAGCATCCTCCCACTGGGCGATACTGCGCAGATTGCGACGCGGAGAGGAACTAGTCGTATCTCAATGGCCTTTGACCATTACGATCGCCGTGTTCGTTGCGGTCCTCGGAGCCTACGGGCTTTGGTCCGCCCTCACGCCATGAGAGTGATGGATCTACTGAGGAGTGCGCCAGGCATTCCAAGTCACAAAGCTCACTCGAAATGCCGACTAACCGCCCAAATCGCTGCATCCGCTGCAACGCGCTCCACAGTCTATAATTGCGCGCACGGATGGCGCTCACTCCTGGGACAAAACTCGGGCCTTACGAAATCCAATCGTCGCTGGGAGCGGCGCGTGAACGCCGGAACAGATTGTGGATGAAAGGTCGACCCGCGGCATGAACTACAAAGTGACGGTTATCGGCGCCGGACGCATGGGATCCGCTCTTGCGACGGTGCTGTTCCATAAGGGATTTGCCACGACGGTGTGGAACCGGACTGGCGCGAAAACGAAGGTCTTGTCAAGGCTCGGTCTCAGCGTAGCCCAGAGCGTGGAGGAATCGGTTCGAGAAGCGGATATCGTTGTTGTTAGCGTCAGCGATTACAGTTCAACGCGACAGTTGTTGCGACAACCTGACATTGAAACCGCCCTCCGCGGCAAGATCGTCGTGCAACTGAGCAGCGGCACGCCCAAAGAAGCCAGGGAAATGGACTTCTGGGCCCGCCGATGCGGAATATCGTATCTTGACGGCGCCATTCTGGGCAGTCCGGAATGGATCGGAACACCAGCCTGCACGATCTTCTATTCCGGGCCGGAGGAAGTCTTCAACCGCGCGAAGCCGGTTCTGATGGCCTTTGGCGATAGGACGGTGTTCGTAGGGCATGAAATCGGTCATGCCTCGGCATTCGATGTTGCTGTCCTAACCTTCGGCGTAAGTGCGATGTTGGGCTTTCTCCAAGGGCAGGTTGTTTGGGAGAGTGAAAACCTGCCCGCTGGAGGATTTCTGGAGACGATCAAGGGGATGATGCCAACCATGGAATCAGTCTTCACCGACATGTCGCGGAGAGTTTCGTCCAAAAATTACAGCGGCGATCAAGCTTCGCTCGAAGCGTATTCTGTGGTCACCAAGCAGCTTGTAAGCTGGTGCCAAGATCGAGGTTCGGACCACACTATTGCTGATGCGTACGTTAACCTCATGGAGCGAGCGATCCAGGCGGGCAAAAGTCAGGCTGATTTCGCATGCCTGTTCGAGATTCTGTCCGACGCCACGAGCAAGCCAATCTGATATTTTGGTGTTAAACGACTAGACCCACTTACGTGCAGGATTAGCCGATCAGGATGTAACTCTCGGATCACGGGCAAAAAGGGAGTAATCTGGCGGAGTCGCTTACGTGTGTTCCAAACCTATGGGCGCTCAGTGCACCGCGTTTGAGGGCGTCATCATCGCCGCCAGCATGTCATCCTGCGCTGCTAGACGATCCTCGCTCATGCTGTGCGCGTAAATCCCGAGCGTAGTGGCGACGTCGCTGTGGCGGAGCATCTTCTGCACCGTCTTGACGTCCGTCCCTTTCCGAACGAGGAAGCTCGCCAAGCTATGACGCAGGTTGTGGAATCCGAAGCGGACCTTCTCGCCTTTCTTGAGCACGCCCACCTTCACCGCAGCCGGACGGAGATGATCTTCGACCAGCATGTTCGCGACGCGGGGCTGCTTTCCTTTAAGCCGGGTGCTGGCAAACACCCAGTCCGTCGGCTGACCGTAAGGTGTCTGCTCCTGCCACTGGCGGATGAAGCCTGCAAGTAGCGGGACCAATGGAACGGGAGCCTTGCTAGCAGCACTCTTTGACTTACCCACCTTCCCGCCCGTCCACGAGCGACGGACGAAAACCTGCTGGCTGTCGTAGTCCACATCTGCCCACTGAAAGGGATGGTTCTGATTTTATGCTGCAACGTACTGATCTATTTCGACGGCGCTTCGAAGGCGAAGGTGATCAGCCATTTTTTTAGCAATCTGAATTTTGGTGGCTATTTCTTTCTCGGGACTTCGGAATCGCTGATGAAGTTGAATGATCAGTTTCACCTGGTTCACTTTCCGGGAACGATCGCGTACTGGAAACCATCCCTCAAGAGCGGCAAGCTATGACCACGACCTTGGATACGACGATTCGCGAGCACGTAGAACGAATCGAAACCATGCCCGCCATCCCCGCAGTTTTTCTGCCATTACTGAAGTTGCTGGGTGGTTCGGCGGAAGAAGCAAAGGTGGAGGAAGTGGTGCGACTGGTGTCCTACGACAACACCATTGCCGCGCAGTGCCTGCGCATGGCTGCCTCGCCCTTGTTCGGGCTGGCGCACCCGCCTAAGTCTATTAAGGGGGCGGTCCTTACATTGGGACTACGCCGGGTGGAAACCATTCTTCTCACCTGTTGCCTGGGGCAGGCTTTTCCGGCGAAGAAGTGGGTGCTGGATCCGTCGGTTTTCTGGAGACATTCGCTGAGATGCGCCATGGTCTGCCGGAAGTTCAGCGAAAAGTTGGTCTCTGCAGACGGTGAGAAGGCTTACATGGCGGGCCTGCTGCATGACATAGGGTTTATGGTGAACTGCCTGGTTTTTTCCCAACAGTTTGCCGGGGCGATGAAGCGCGCGTGCGACCAGGAGGTACCGCTGGACGAGGCGGAGCGTGCCACCATGGGGTTCACGCATTGCGAGACCGGGAAGGCGCTGGCTGAAAAATGGAAACTGGCCGATGACGTCATCGAGGTGATTGCGCATCATCACGCTGTCGAAGAAAGTCAAAAGGCTCAGCCACTCGTGGCCCTGGTGCACTTAAGCGACCTGCTCTGCCGTATGCGCGGCCTGGGGTATGGATATTACGAACGCCATAAAGTGGACTTGGTCTCGGATCCGGCGTGGGTCATTCTCTTGCAGGAACACCGCGAACTGGAAGGCGTGGACTTGGTGCGATTCACCTTCGAACTGGATGAGGCGGTAGAGGAGATTCACGCGCTGGTGGCTGCCATATTCGGACCAGCGCCGGCGCGGGCCTGACCGAAGCGAACTACGTCGCTTCGGACGGACAGACAGGACCACGAGTGCCTTAATGGTTGTTCTTCCTCCGAGCGCTCTAGCTTTGGATCCTGAGAGAAATCACGATGGGCATGCCGTCGAACGATAGCCTGACTTCGAGCGCCGCAGTGTCCGCCAGGGAGTGCATACTATAGTTCTTGCCAGTGATTACGGTGGGCACGGAGAGCATGCAGCCTTCACCCATGCTGAGAACCTTGTTCTTGAAGTTGCCGGCCACCATGTTACAGACTTCTCCGAGTGCGTCCAGCACTTCTCGGGTGACCTCGGTGGCGGGTGCGGCGAGCATCTTGGAAGCCATGAGCATAGCTGCCTTCGCGCCACACGAAAACGTCAGGATACCTCGCACTTTTCCTGCTAATCCAACCATGGCAGTCATATCGAAGGATCCGTTGACGGGACTTTCCGGCGCAGTCAGCTTGGTACCCAGCATCATGTCAAACACTTCGCGTACGGCCAGGTCCATGATCGGAGCCCACTCTTCACGGCTGCATCCGACCGCGGGAAATTCGTTTGCCGACTTCATGGGTTACCGCGCTCCGTCCATAGTGAGGAAATGCTGATGCGCCCAAGGGATTTTAGATTGAGCTAGGGCCGCTTAAGCGTATATCGGCGAGGGCTGCGGGGACTTTAGGCTCGGACACGAGGCGTGAATCGGTCAGCGCATCGTGTTTGAATCACGCTCCGCTTGCGCCTGGCGAATGAGTGTGGATGGAGACTAAAGCGCTACTTGATTCAGTCACGTGCAGTCCGCACTCGGTTTTGTTGAACCCGGACCAGCGGCCGGCCCGCGCATCTTCTCCGGGCTGAACGCTCCGTGTGCAATGAGTGCAGCCGATGCTGGGATAGCCGCGATCGTGTAGTGCATTGTAGGGAAGGTTGTGGTCGTGGATATATCGCCAGACCTTTCCCGTGGTCCAATCGGCGAGCGGATTGATCTTGACGAGATGAAACTTCGCATCCCACTCCACCTTGAGCGCACTCGCACGGGCCGCGGTTTGGTCGCGGCGGATGCTGGTTACCCACGCACGCAATTGTGAGAGCCTTCGGCGCAGCGGCTCGACTTTCCTGAGATTGCAGCAGGCATCAGGATCCTGGAGCCAGAGCGAAGCTCCATGCAGACGTTCCTGATCATCTGCCGTCAGCGCTGGCTTGAGCTTTTCCACTCTGATCCCATAACGCTTCTCAACTTGTCGCATGAGTTCGTAGGTTTCGGGAAACAAGAACTCGGTGTCGAGCGTGAAGATCCGGAATTCCGGTTGCACTCTGGCGGCGATGTCAATGAGAACCATTCCCTCTGGCCCGAAGCCCGATGCAATTTCGACATAACCCCCAAAAGTCACGTAGGCCCACCGCAACAAATCTTCAGGACTCCATTGATCGAGCAATAGATGGATTCTTTCGACCGTCTGCTTCATACTCCCCGCTCCTCGTTTCCCAGACTCGCTATCGAACCACATGAAACTTCCAGCTCCGTACGCATCCCATGGGCAGCCTCGCTCGAAGGCCAACACTTCCAGGCTCCGAGTTCCGCGGCCGAAAAACGGTCACCGGCATGGCGCAGAACGTCTCCGATGACAAGCAGGGTTGGCGCAGGGAAGCGGGGAGCAGTGCCCAGGTTGTCGATGCTGATTGGAATCACTCGCTCGCCGGAGGTCGTGGCCCGCGAAATAATCGCGCAAGGTGTTTCGTCCGATAGGCCGGCCGAGCGGAGCTTGCGCGCAATTTCCGAATAATCATGGCCGGGCATGTAGATCACAAGGGTGGCCTCCAGCGCGACCAGCGCACTCCAATTGGTTCGGTCGGCTCCCCTGGCCGAATGCCCCGCAAGAAAAACCAAGGCATGGGAAGATTGGCGATGGGTCAACGGAATTTGCGCGCTCGATGCGGCTCCGAGCGCGGCCGTAATGCCGGGAACAATTTCGAAGTCGACGTTCGCCTCGCGCAGAGCTGCGATCTCTTCGCCGACGCGCCCAAAGACAAGCGGGTCGCCGCCTTTGAGCCGCACGACCTGAAGTCCGGATGCAGCCAGAGTGACCATGAGAAAGTTGATCTCCTCCTGGCTGATAATCTTTTTCCCGCAACGCTTGCCAACGTTACGAATCTCCGCTCCAGTTGGCGCGAGCTGAAGAATCGGTTCCCCGACAAGATCGTCATGCAGTACGACATCTGCGTGCTTGAGGACCCGGGCGGCTTTGAGGGTCAGCAACTCGGGATCGCCAGGTCCGGCGCCGACCAGATAGACTTTGCCCGTCATACGGCAGCGCCCTTTCGATTCGGCTTCGAGTCGACCGCAACTGCAGCCTCGAATGCATCGACACTTGCCAGCGATTGCAGTAGAAACCGTTTGCGCTCCGGGTCCAGATCACTGGCGAGAATTCTTCGGCGAGTCTCGCCCAGTTCTGCCACCCAATGGGCATAGCCGGGGCCATACTGCCGTTCCAGTTGTTGCCGGGTTTTCTGGGCAAGCGACGGACTCTGCCCCGTGGTTGAAATCGCAATTTGCAAATCACCACGCTGAACCACGGCCGGATAATAGAAATCGCACTGCTCCGGAACATCGACAACGTTGCAGAGAATGCGACGGGATTGCGCCTCGAGAAAGATAAGCTCATTCACCTCACGCGACGACGTGGCCACTACAACGAGGTAGACGCCGTCCAGATCTGACAAGATGAAGCTTCGCTCCTCAAGTGCGATCTGTTTACCAAGGTCCAAGCGTCGCACCACATCGCTGGCTTCTTGTGCGACGACACGAATCTGAGCTCCAGTCGACAGCAATCCCCGAATCTTCGGTTCTCCGACTCGTCCGGCGCCGACGACCAGCACTTGGCGGCCTTCTAGCTTCACGAACATTGGAAATAAGTTTTTCACTTCAACTCACCTCGCCTCGTCAGCGCTATGTTTCGATTCCGTGCGGCACACGTCCCGGCGACAAATCTCGGGGAACAGGTTCCACTGCTTTTCCCGCTAGAAACGCGCGCAACTCCGCATCGCCGTGGCGGGCAAAAAACTGCCCCAAGTTTTCATTGCCCGAGCGCTCGATCAAATAGCGTCGCAGCAGGCGTTCGATCGCATCCGGTACTTCCGTGGCGAGGCAGCGATAGCCGACCGGCCTTGCGATTGACTGATGCAGGCCCACGGCACCGCCCAGGCAGAAGTAATATGCGTCCAGCATTCGGTCGCCGACTTTCAGCTTTTTCCCCTCAATCCCGATGTCTGCGATCCAATGCTGGCCGCAACTGTTGGGGCAGCCGGTAACATGAATCTTCAGGTGTTGCTCGAAGCCGGGGAGCCGTTCTTCCAGTTCCTCGACCAGCCAGCGCGAAAAGCTTTTCGTCTCGGTGATCGCGAGCTTGCAGAACTCCGTACCGCTGCAAGCAACGGCGCCGCGCCAGAAGGGCGATCCACCCACGCGCAGTCCAATCGCGTCCAGTTCTTTCGCCAGCGATTCTGCCCGTAACCGAGGCACGTTCACGATCAGCAGATTCTGCATGTTTGTGGTTCGCAATTCGCCGTTAGCGAAACGATCGGCAAGATCCGCGGCGCTGCGCATTTGTTCGGCGGTGATTCGCCCTCGCAATACCGCCGCTCCAACGTAGCAAAGGCCGATCTGTTTTTGAGGGTGGATGCCGATGTGATCGCGGTACACATCAGCAGGTGCAGCTTCATGTTCGGCGGGAGCCAAATGGAATCCAATCTGTTGCTCGAGTTCCTTCTGGAACTCCCCGGCGGTCCAGCCGTGGCGCAGGAACAGAAACTTCAACCTCGCCCGTTCCCGATGCTCGCGCAACTGGCTCGACTCGCGAAATAGTTCAGCGATGCCTTTGATAACCGGTTCGACCTGGTTCCACCGGACAAACGCATTCAAGCGGGCCGCGAGGTGAGGTTCGGCCGAGAGCCCTCCACCAACTCTTAACGAGAAGCCGGTTTCCGTTCTTCCGTTCAGCCTGCGCGTGATCGCGGTCAGGCCGACATCATTGATCTCGGGGTATGCGCACCAAACGCGGCAACCGGTAATCGAGATCTTGAACTTGCGGGGCAGATTGTAGAAGCTGGGATTGCCTGCAAGCATCTGCGTCGCGGCCAGCGTGAGCGGTGACGCATCGCAGACTTCGTCGGCATCTACTCCCGCGACCGGGCAGCCCGTAATGTTTCGTGTAACGTCTCCACAAGCTCCCATCGTGTTCAGCCCGCTTTGCCACAAGGCTTCGAGAATCTCCGGAAGAGCTTCGATGGTTATCCAGTGAAGTTGAATGTTTTGCCGCACAGTGAGATCGGCAATCCCGCGAGCATGGCGCTGGGTCAGGTTTGCGATGGTCTGCAGTTGAGAAGAATTCAGAATGCCATTGGGGATACGGATGCGGAGCATGAAGCAGGGTAAGGCCTTGCCCTCGCCACCTTTTCCGCCGACAACGCCGGCCCCGTCTCCCTGGGTGTAAACGCCCCACCAGCGGAAATATGTGCCGAGCCACTCGGGTGGAATGGAATCGAAGCCTGTTCGAGCGAAGCCTTGGATTTCGTCGAGTGCTTCCCAGGGATTCTTTTCCCGCTTCAGGCGTTCGACTCGTTGTGCTTTGGTCTCGGTTTCGTTTGCCATAAAAAAGAAAAACCCACCGCCAGCTTTCTACTGGCGGTGGGTTTGATAAGTGCTGGAACTACAAAATCTCTAGGTCAGCAACCTCCCGGCGCCAGAAGACACGACTGCGCAACAACAAGTACAACAGCACATGCAGTCGGAATTCTTCTGGTACTGACCCAACATTATGTCGTCGATTCTAGGGGCTCGCCCCGAAACTGTCAAACTTCTCTTGCTCAGATGCCATCCGCCAGTCGCGGGGTGCAAATATTATTGGACTGCATCGGCTGCAGCATTTCTTTGTTGCAAGGCGTTCATTTCCTTGCGTGCTATCTCCGCTCGCGCAGTTTCTTCACTCACAACACATCATTCGACAGCGTATGTTTCGATTTGTGTTGCCTGAGTCATGATTCGGGCGCCCATTCACTCAGGTGTTAGGCTGTTGAATATGAACAGCACAAGCGCTTGGCTACGAGCCTGGGGAATTTCCGGTAGAGAAGAATCTTTGGTCCTTGATCTGCCGTCACCTACGAATCCTGTTATGTAATTTGATAACATTTACAATTACAGCAAGACTATCCCTTTCTCTCCCCCTTTATTCGCGGTTTAATCTAGATTGACATCTTGGATATCGTGAACGAACTCGAAAAATCACGGCCTGGTTTGCAGGAGATGCTGAACAAACCCATTCGTGATCTCGGTCTGACCATTGAAGGTTCGCCATTGCAGCGTCTGGTGCAGCAGTTGTATCGGGAGCTTGAACAAAAGAGGTTGATGAAGTTCCGGCCGCTCTGCTACCTGACCGATGAATGGGGGTGTCCTTCAGGAGAGCCGGTGATCGGTATCCCGTTCTATCTTGCCAATGTCGACTTGGCTCATCTCGAAAGAGAAGTGAATGACTTGGAGGATCCGCGCGAGGTCATGATGTATCTCAGGCATGAAGCCGGACACGCGTTTAACTACGCCTATAAGCTTCATCGGACGCCAGAATGGAAACAGCTCTTCGGTCCGTTCCGCCGCCCCTATCACGACAACTATCGTCCCATTCCATTCTCGCGAAACTTTGTGCGTCACCTGGCGGGATGGTATGCCCAGAAACATCCTGACGAAGACTTTGCTGAAACCTTTGCGGTCTGGCTGACTCCGCGTTCTGCATGGCGCAAGCGCTACCGCGGCTGGGGTGCGATGGCGAAGCTGCAGTACATGAATCGGATGGCCAGAAAGCTGGGCAACGTCGATCCGGTTCGCCGCCGCGGACGTACGGACATCACGGTCGACGAGATGGAAGCCACCGTCGCCGAGTTCTACCAGCGCACAAACGACGATATTCCGCTCGCCGACCTGGCGCTCGATACTGACTTGCGCGATATTTTCGACGCATCTAAGCGGCGTAAGACCGCCACGCCCGCGCGCGCATTCCTGCATGCGCAACGCAAAGCCGTAGTCGACAAGGTTGCTTACTGGACCGGAGCGCAGCGCCCGTTGATCAAGAGATTGATCGAGGTGATCGAAAAGAGAATCGATGAACTTGGCCTGTTCGCCGATACCAAACGGGAGTCCGAACACTTGATCCAGATCACGGTGTACGTGACCGCGCTGGCGATGAATTACATGGCGCGAGGAAAGTTTGTCCATCCGTGATTTTGCAAGATGAAGACGAGAATGAAGAACTATGATTCTACGAGAAGCTGGAGGCTGCAATGACCGGCGCAAAGCTGAAGGTCGCCGTTCTCTATGATGTCTGGGAAGACGAGACGGCGGCTGTCGAGGTCACGGAGGAGGAAAAGACTTCGGCACGCAAGTCAAAGCCAAAGCGTAAGGCGCGGACCGAAAAGGAAGATCGGGAAGAGATCTTCGAAGCTCTGGAGAAGCTCGGGCATGAGCCGTTCTATCAGGTGTTGGACGGCCGTCCGCAGTGTCTGACAGCGTTGGCCAAGTGTGATGCTGACTTGGTATTCAACCTGACCGAGTCGTTTGCTGGCGACGACACCAAGGAGATGAACGTCGCGGCGTACATGGATTTGCTCGAAATTCCGTACACCGGCGGTGGTCCCCACGCGCATTTCCTGGCACAGGACAAAGGAACCGCCAAGAAGATGTTCGAGTTCCACGGAATCAAGACGCCGTTCTTCGCAACTTCCTATCGTGGCCGGATCGAACATGCGCACGACATCTCGTTCCCATTGATCGTAAAGCCAGTCTCGGAAGACGGTTCCATCGGCATCAGCGCCGACGCGGTAGTGGACAGCGTGAAGGAGTTGATGGAACGCGTGGAATACATTCAGAACGAGTTTGACTCCCCGGCTTTGATCGAAGAATACATCGAGGGCCGCGAGATTTATGCCGCGATATTGGGCAGCTATGAGCACGCTCAGACCCTGCCGCTGGTCGAACTCGATCTTTCACGCCTGCCGAAGGGCACCCCAAAGATTGCCAGCTACGACGTCAAGTTCGAAAAGGACACCCAGGCCCACAAGCTAACCAAGTCGCATCTGGCCACCGACCTCGACGAAGAGACAATTGGCCGGCTGCAGGAAACCGCCTTGGCCGCCTATCATGCGGTAAAGTTGCGCGACTATGGTCGCATCGACATGCGCCTCACCCCGAAAGGCGAGGTGTACGTGATCGAGGCCAACCCGAATCCCTGGCTTTCAAGCAAGCAGGAATTTGCCATGGCGGCCAAGGCTTCCGGTCGATCCTACACACAGCTGATCGGGGAAATCGTCGACATGGCAATGCAGAGATATGCTCCTCGTAGTGGTTCTGAAACCATCGCTTGAGAGCTGTTAAGCGATTTTCTTCCGCTTTTGTCGGGTTACCATTTGTACGACTGGCAGGGGAAGCTGCAAGATCCGGGCTTGGGTTTCCCGCTTGGAAAACGCTCGGATCGCGATGCCCTCCCCATTTGGGAATGGGTTCGAAACTGCCTCAAATTCTTGGCCGTAAATGCGGATCCGCTTGGATTGCGCGTATCCCATTTTCTGGAGCTGATCGCAAACTTCGTGAAGTTCGCCTGAGGGCTGGCTGGGGATTAAAGTATTAATACTCACAATGACTAAATTGTATCGGATAAGCTTGCCGACGTCTTCCACAGGGGTCACAGACCCGTGTGATGTTGTTAAGTCATTTATTTTTAGCAGCTTAATGCGACTACAGCCCTTGCGCCACACGAATTAAGCCGATCTTGCCAAGCCAGCCTCAGCGCAACCAAGAGATCGCCTTTTCAGCAGTTCGGCAATGCGATGTTTGACGTATCCATCTTCAGTGAGGTGGGCGGCGGCCGTATCATCCAACTGCGACAGCACCAAGCGGTCCATGGGGTCACGCTTGGCGAAATCGGGATCAGCGCGGCAACAGAACTGGCAGTCGCGGCCGGTAGGTGTGTCCTTACCTTTGCCCTCCAATTTGCGGTGAAAGACATCCATGACGACCTTCTCCTCGCCCGAGGCGTTTGGCTGTGACTAATGCGGCACACATATATACCACAAACGATGGGTCGGAGCGCAAGCAGCGATTTGTCCTCTCCAAGTACCCGGCCAACCGGCATACCGATTGTTTTTCTTGAGGACTTTGGCTTACGGCGGCGGACCAGTTGAACTGTTTCTCGGATCTCCGGCAGTTTCAGAAAATGTGTCGGAATCCCCAGAACAGGAGCCCGGAAAGCAGCATCGCTACGGGAAGCGTGAGCACCCACGCCATCAAGAGATTCCGCACGGTGGCCCACTGCAGACCGGAGTGGTTCGCATACATTGTGCCCGCGACACCGGAAGAGAGGACGTGCGTTGTGCTCACGGGCATGCCGAACCAATCCGCGGCGCCGATCGTGAACATGGCGGTAATCTCAGCAGCGGCGCCTTGGGCATAGGTCAGGTGTTCCTTGCCGATCTTTTCTCCCACGGTGATCACAATTCTCTTCCAGCCAACCATGGTGCCCAGACCCAACGCCATTGCCACTGCGACCTTGACCCATCCGGGGATGAAACGAGTAGCCAGATCCAGATGTTTTTTGTAGTTTGCGAGCACGCCGTCATCCGCCGCGGAGATCTGTGGCTGGCCGCTTTTTTTCATCAAGCGGAGAGCTTCGCTGACGATGTACATATCATTGCGGAAGTTGCGAACGCGATCCGCTGGCACATTCCGGAGTTGTTTGAACAGCGTCATCTCATTGCCGATGTCGGTCACCAGCTCACGCATGGCCAGCATCGTGTTAGGAGTGAAGTTCTTGGTGCGAATGTAATCCGTAACGTCATCACGGGCGTCACCGATCACGGCATCGGGCGATACGTAATGGTTAAGCGTCGCCGCAGTTTGTTGAGACACGGCTATAAAGTCTTCCGATTGCTTCGCCGTTACAGCGTGGTTCAGCGCGTACGCCGTGGGGACTGTACCGATCAAAATCAGCATGATCAAGCCCATCCCCTTCTGTCCGTCGTTCGATCCGTGCGCAAAGCTCACGCCCGTGCAGGTGAGAACCAGCAGGGCTCGGATCCAGAACGGTGGTGGTTCGGTGCCTTCTGGGGCTTGGTACAACTTCTTGTTTTTCAGCAAGGACTTGGAAAGCAGAAGGAGTAGTGCGGCCATCGTGAAACCGACCAGCGGGGAAAGCAGCAGGGATTTACCGATATTGGTGGCCTGGCCCCAATCGACACCGCTGGTGCCGGTCTTCGGCGAGAGCAACTGGTTGGCGATGCCGACTCCAATGATTGAGCCGATCAACGTATGAGAGCTGGATGCGGGCAAACCGAAATACCAGGTTCCGAGGTTCCAGATGATCGCGGCCACGAGCAGCGCGAAGACCATTGCGAAGCCACCTTTACTGCCGACTTGCAGAATCAGTTCCACTGGCAGCAGGGAGACAATGGCGAAAGCGACCGCGCCGCTCGAGGTCAGCACGCCCAGAAAATTCCAAAATCCAGACCACACGACTGCGATGTGAGGCTGCAACGAATGGGTGTAGATTACGGTGGCTACGGCGTTGGCGGTGTCATGGAAGCCGTTTACGAACTCAAAGCCCAAGGCAACCAACAATGCCAGTACCAGAAGAAGGTAGGGCATGATTGAAGTGCTATGGAAGCCTGAGAGATCAGAGACCAAATTGACAGCGGCATAGGAGACGCCAATGAGCAGCACGCCTCCGAAGATGGCTGTTCCCAATTTTCCAGGAGACTTTTGCAGTTTTGAATCCAGTACTGATGTCGCCGCAGTGGACATAGGCTCCTTCAGGGTACGGAATCAGTCTTGGCTGAGGATGAACCACCCGAAGGCCGCAACTATACGCAACGATTGTTACGGGATTGTGAAAACTGCTGTGAAAATCAACCGCAGTTCCGGGGGTTGCCCGTTCCAATCGCGGCCGACCTATGTGCGCCGTCGAACGGTACATTCCCACAAGTGAACACGCGTCCCACTCTCACACTCTGTGAGTGCGTGTTTCTAAAGCACTTATCGCGATCCACTTGGCATTAGAGTTGCGAGTCCAAGCTAGCGCTAGCTGGTCTCAGGAGACGGAATTAATGCAAACGCTACTTCAAGACTTTCGTTATGGACTCCGCATCCTGTGGAAGTCGCCTGGATTCACCCTGGTATCTGTGCTGACGCTCGCCTTGGGGATTGGTGCGAATAGCGCAATCTTCAGCATTGTGGATGGAGTTTTACTGCGTCCGCTGCCTTTTGATAATCCCCGGCAATTGATTTCGATTGGCGGGTTTGATACGCGTAGCAGTCCGGCGATTCCGAACCAGAGCGTGTCTTATCCCAACTTTGCCGACGTCCGTGCCCGCAATCATTCCTTCAGCGGCGTCGCGGCGTACCAGGACAATGAATACACACTAACTGGCGGAGGGCCGTCTTTGCATGTGAATGCCGAGATCGTTTCCGCTAGCCTGTTTCGCTTGCTCGGAATACATGCTGCAGTGGGTCGGGGCTTTCTGGACTCGGACGATGAACCGGGGCACCTGGTTGCGGTGCTGAGTGACGTCTTCTGGCGGCGGCACTTCGATGCCAATCCCAACGTGATAGGGCGAGCGGTTGATCTCAATGGCCGGGCATACACGATTATTGGAGTCATGCCCGCCGGTTTTCAGTTCCCGGTACGAGCTCAGGCTCGGGATATCTGGCTGACATTTTCACGGCTGGCAACGGCGGATGACCCCAACGACACACCGCTTACGGCACAGCGCGGCAATGATTCCTTAAACGCAATCGCGAGGCTCAAGCCAGGATTTTCCCTCGAGCAGGCCAATGCAGATTTGTTCTCGATTAGCCACGCGCTGGCAACTGAATACCCGACCACGAATTCCCACGCGGGGATGGGAGCGCGTCCCCACCTTGAAGATCTCGTGGGCGCTACCCGTACTCCTTTGCTGGTTCTGTTCGGGGCCGTAGGGCTGGTGCTGCTGATCGCTTGCGCCAATGTTGCCAATCTGATGCTTGCGAGAGCCACCGGCCGGGCACGCGAGATCGCCATCCGCGCAGCGATGGGCGCTTCTCAAGGGCGAGTAATTCGCCAACTGGTGGCGGAGTCGCTAATGCTGTCGCTATCCGGCGCAGTTGTGGGCATTGCCGCGGCCAGTTCAAGCCTTAGGGCAATTCTCAGCTTGTATCCAAGCAACCTGCCGCGAGCCCAGGAAGTAAGCGTGGACTACCGCGTCCTGTTGTTCACTGTCGGACTGGCGATTGGGACGGGCATTATCTTTGGGCTGGTTCCCGCGGTGCAAGTTGCGAAACCGAACCTCGCAGAGGCAATGAGAGAAGGCCGCAGTATGACTACCGGGCGTGCCCGCAATCGGCTGCGTTCCGGTTTGGTGATTGCCGAGACGGCGTTCGGTGTAACGCTGCTGATCGGAGCCGGGTTGCTGATCCGCAGCTTCAATCGCTTGTCCCATGCCGACCTTGGATTCAACCCCGGGCACCTGCTTACCGCCAGTTTCGATTTGTCCGAGACTCGCTACACCCCAGACCTGCAGGACCGCTTCGTACAGGAACTCCTCAATCGTATTCGAGCGCTGCCGGGTGTTACCGCTGTAGCGGGTGCCATTCCCCTGCCGCTCGGCGACGATCAATTCAATATCTCCTTTAATTTGCTCGACCATCCGGTGCCGAAAGAAAACGAACCCAGTTCGGGTTTCTATGTAGTGGCCCCTGGCTTCTTCGAAACCCTACAGATACCGCTTTTGCGGGGCCGCACCTTTGACGCCCGTGACCAGCGCAATTCTCCGCCGGTCATGATCGTGACCCAGGAGTTTGCGAAGAAGTATTTCCCGAACGAGGACCCGATTGGTAGACGCGTGAGGATTGGCGCCGGTGACGGCGCGGCACGCGCCAGCTACAAAATCCGAGAAATTGTGGGCGTTGTCGGGGACATCCGCAATAGCGATCTGGTCAAGCCGCCAGCAGCGGCTTACTACGTGCCGCTTCCACAATTAATGTGGGGCCCACCGACTCTGATGGTTCGTACCCCAGGTGATCCGAAAGCGATCGGAGGGGAAATCCGCAAAATACTTGCTTCCATGGATCCGGATGCGCCGCTGTATGACGTGCGCACGATGGAAGACTATCTCGCCCTCGATCTGGGCCGTGCTCGCTTCCAGACCGTGCTGCTGGGATTGTTTGCCGCCATTGCCCTGCTGCTGACTGCTGTCGGATTGTACGGAGTAATGTCGTATACAGTGGTGCAGCGCACGCCAGAGATCGGGGTTCGAATGGCCCTCGGCGCAAACAAGAATGACGTGCTGGGGATGATTCTGGCCAGGAGCTTTCACATGACCGGGCTCGGTCTGCTGTTCGGAATTCTGGGAGCGGTAGCCCTGACCCGGCTGCTCTCGAGCTTGTTGTATGAAGTTAAGCCGGCCGACCCGACAACCTTCATTGCCGTCGCCCTGCTGCTCGGGGCGGTGAGTCTGGTCGCCAGCTACGTCCCGGCGTGGCGTGCGGCACGCGTTGATCCGATGGTCGCGCTGCGTTACCAATAGCTAGTCAAAGACCACGGTCTTGTTCCCATACAGCAGGACCCGGTTGTCAATGTGCCAGCGTACGGCGCGCGAGAGCACAACCTTTTCCAGGTCGCGGCCTTTCTGTAGCAGGTCATCGAGCGAGTCGCGGTGCGAAATGCGCACTACGTCCTGCTCAATAATCGGTCCATCATCCAGAACCTCAGTGACGTAATGGCTGGTCGCGCCGATCAGCTTCACGCCCCGCCTGAATGCTTGATGATAGGGCTTGGCGCCGACAAAAGCCGGCAGAAACGAGTGATGGATGTTGATGATTCGCTGCGGATACTGATTTACAAACTCGTTGGAGAGAATCTGCATATAACGCGCCAGCACCATGAAATCAGGATTGTGTTTCTCGATCAGGCTCAGGATTTTCTCTTCCGCCTGGCGCTTGTTATCTTTCGGAACCGGAATCGTAAGGTAGGGAATTCCGTAGAAACGCGCGATTGGTTGATTGTCAGGATGGTTCGAAATAATCAGTGGGATATCGCACTGCAACTCGCCGCTCTTGTGACGATAAAGTAGATCTACGAGGCAGTGGTCGTACTTTGAAACCAGAATAATCATCTTCGGCCGGTAATTTGACCGGGCAAGACGCCACTGCATCTCGAACTTCTCGGCGATAGGGGCGAACTGCTTCGGGAAGTCTGCCAGATCGATATCGAACTCAGCGGGATCAAATTCCACCCGCATCAGGAACAGGTTCGACTCTTCGTCCGCGTGTTCATCGGCGTGCAGGATGTTGCCATTGTGACGGAAAACAAAATCAGAAATCGTCGCGACGACGCCCTTGCGGTCAGGACAGCTAATTAAAATCACAGCAGAGTTCTTCATGTATCGGCGCCTTCGCGGGATGGGACGACAGCTAGACCCGCAAAGGAATGTCTCTGTCCCGAGCTCAAGCCATATTGCGAGGATTACTTTTTGAAATCCTTCAGTATCTCCCGCGCTGCGTTCGCGCCCGAACCCCCGGTCAACCCGGCTCCTGGATGGGTCCCTGACCCGCACAGATACAAATTCTGAATGGGCGTGCGATATCGTGCCCAATCGAGCAGCGGGCGCATGGTAAAGAACTGATCGAGCGCCAGTTCGCCGTGAAAGATGTGTCCTCCGGTGAGTCCGTAAGTGTCTTCGAGATCCTGCGGAGTGATGATCTGGTGTGTCAGAATCAGTTCCGGCAGCTTGGGCGCATATTGCGCCAGCGTCCTGACCACCGTGTCGCCAAGCGGGACGCGCTGGCTATCCCAATCGCTGCCTTTCAGCTTGTAGGGCGCGTATTGCATGTAGATCGACATCACATGTTTGCCCTCTGGAGCGAGGGATGGATCGGTCACAGAAGGAATCGCAATCTCCAGATAGGGCTGCTTGGAAAAATTTCCATACTTCGATTCATCAAAAGCGCGCTCCAGGTAGTCGATCTCCGGACCAATGTGGATACGTCCGGCAAGAACGCTGGTTTCATTCGTCCCTTTCAGTGCCGTGAACTCGGGCAGACCAGAAAGGGCGAGGTTGACCTTCGCAACCGTCCCGGGCATGCGATAGTGCTGCAGCTTCATCACAAAATCGGGCGAGAGGTGAATGGGATCGACCAGTTTTAACAACGTTCGCTTGGGATCGGCATTCGAGATTATTGCTTTTGCAGCAATTTCCTCGCCGGTCGAAAGCACTACGCTGGTGGCTACGCCGTCCTTGACGCGAATCTCAATGACCTCCGAGCCGCTGCGAATTTCAGCGCCCGCGTGCGTAGCCGCTGAAGCCATGGCCTCGGCTATGGATCCCATTCCACCTTGCGCGAAACACGCCGAGCCAGCGGGATGCGTATCTCCAGCAGCACGAATGAGGAGCACAAGGCTGGTGCCCGCCGACCACGGACCGAGGAAGGTGCCAAAAATGCCGCGAGCCGCGATCGTGGCGCGAAGCAATTCAGTATCAAAATATTCCGCGACAAGATCGGCGACCGCCATTGGTCCCCAGCGCAGGAGGCGATACATATCTTTCTTGCCGAGGTTGCGGATGGATCGGCCGGTCTGGAGAATTCCCCACAAATCGCCCCGGTTGGGATGGTCGACGTTCGGCGGCGGGAGCGCCAGCGCGTCCCTAATTACTTTCCCCACATTCGCGAGTGATATCTGAAATTCTGGATACTTGGCTGCGTCCTTCTGCGAAAACTTGGCGATCTCTTGCGCAGCGTTCTGAACATTGTTATGGAGAATCAAAGCGCGCCCGTCGGGCGACAGTGCGATCACACCTACATCCGGCGTGATCAGCCTGAGGCCGTGCTTCTCCAGTTGCATGTCACGGACAACATCCGCTCGAAGCGGCCCCGCCGCATGGGCGAGAATGGAACAGCGGAAGCCAGGATGAAATTCCTCTGTGATCGCAGCGCCGCCCGGCTGGGCTCGCCGCTCCAGCACCAGCGGTTTGTATCCTGCTTTGGCGAGGTAAAACGCAGTGACCAGCCCGTTGTGGCCCCCACCGATGATGACGACATCGCGCGCGTCGCCCATCGGCTATGCCGCTCCTTTGAAGTCTTTGAGAATTTCGAGCGCCGCCAGGCGTCCTGGCCCACCCATAATGCCACCCCCTGGATGTGTTGCCGAGCCGCACATGTAGAGATTCTTGATCGGAGTTCGGAATTGTGCGTATCCCGGCACCGGCCGTAGAAAGAAAAGCTGTTCGAGCGACAACTCGCCCTGAAAGATGTTGCCTTCCGTCAGCCCCCACTCGCGTTCCAGATCCAGTGGCGTCACGACTTGTTTGTACAAAATGATGTCCTTGATGTTGGGCGCGTATTCGGCAATGGTATTGATCACGTTGTTGCCGAACGCTTCTTTCTGATCGTCCCAGTTGAGGCCGGGTCGCAGCTTGTATGGCGCATACTGCACGAAGCAGGAGAGGATGTGCTTTCCCGGCGGCGCAACCGAGGGATCGGTCAGCGTGGGAATGACCATATCGATGTAAGGTCGGCGGGAGAAATTGCCGTACTTGGCATCGTCGTAAGCCCGTTCCATGTATTCGACGCTGGGCGAAATCGAAATCGCGCCTCGCAAATGAGCACCCGGTCCGGGCATCGCTTTGAAGTTCGGCAAAGCATCAAGCGCGAGATTCACCTTGCCCGAAGACCCGCGGAACTTGTAACGATTGATCTCTTCGAGAAAATCGTCGGGCAAATTACCCTTTTCGATCATCTTTACAAACGTAAGTCGCGGATCGACGCTAGACGAAATAATGTCGGCGTAGATCTCGTCTCCGTTCGCCAGCACTACGCCTTTGGCCTTCCCATTTTTTACGATGATCTGCGCAATCGCAGACTCAGTGCGGATTTCAACTCCGGCCTCGCGTGCCGCATCCGCAATCGCATTGGAAATCGCGCCAGTGCCGCCGCGAGCGAATCCCCACGACCGGAACGCGCCGTCGATTTCCCCCATGTAGTGATGCAACAGCACGTAAGCGGTCCCCGGTGAGCGCACGCCTAGAAATGTGCCGATGATCCCGGATGCCGACATGGTCGCTTTCAGCACGTCGGTTTCAAACCATTGATCGAGGAAGTCGATGGCGCTCATGGTCATCAACTGGACCTGGTTGTACTTGTCTTCGCTGGTGAGGCCCTGAAAGCGGCGCCCGAGGAAAAGCAGTTTCATCAATTCCTTCGGGTTCAGCGTGGCCGGGTCGGGCGGCACCATGCTGAGGATCGGCTTCACGAAGCGGCACATCGCCTGCATCGCCTTGCCGAACTCGTCGTAAGCCTCGGCATCGGTCTTGGAGTGGCGAGCGATCTCGCGATGCGTCTTTCCGTGATCGTTCACTCGCCACAAGTGATCGCCGTTCGGCATCGGCGTAAATGTGCCGTCGAGTGGCAGGATTTCGAGCCCATGACGCGGAAGATCGAGGTCACGAATAATTTCCGGGCGCAGCAATGAAACCACGTATGAGCACACCGAGAACTTGAATCCGGGGAAGACCTCCTCGGTACAAGCCGCTCCGCCGAGCACGTAGCGGCGTTCGAGCACCAGAACTTTCTTGCCCGCGTGCGCCAGATACGCGGCGTTGACCAAGCCGTTGTGGCCTCCGCCAATCACAATCACGTCGTATTTCGAGCTATTGAGAGCCATATATATGCGCGCGAGATCCTTCAGGGCGGGAAGCCCTTCAGGATGACGCAGGTTGAATCAACATTGACGTCATCCTGAGTGGCTTCAGCCGCGAAGGATCTCGCGCGCACCCGATAGGTTCTCGGAATACTTCGAGCCGTCCCACTAGGAAACCGTCTTAGGAAAAGGACTCCACATTCTACCGGGGGAGTGCGTCTCTTGTCTGCAACATCAGACGCGGATGCTTGACTTGCAGTCACACCGGAAACGATATCAGTTTGCCGCGAGCCTCCACCGCTGCTTATAATCCACGCGGGAGAGGTTCCAAGCAACCTTTCTACAACGACTGTAGAAACGTAGCTCGCTACGTTTTCTGGTGGACCCGAAAATACCGAGGGAGCCCAAGTGCCCGTAGGAACCGCATTCCACGAAAGAACCTTCCCGCTCTGTCAGAGCCTCAACTACCGCGAGTGGTCGGGATACTACACGGTCAGCGTTTACGAAGTGCACCACGAGCATGAATACAACGCCATCCGCAATGCCGCCGCGCTGATTGACATCTCGCCGCTCTACAAATATCTGATCACCGGCAAAGACGCGACCAAACTGGTGAACCGCATGATCACCCGCGACATCAAAAAAGTCTCCGTCGGTCAGGTGATTTACTGCTGTTGGTGCGATGAGCAGGGCAAGGTCATCGACGACGGCACGGTCACGCGTCTCGAAGAAAACAAATATCGCTGGACCGCCGCCGATCCCAGTCTCCGCTGGTTTCGCCAGAATGGCACCAACATGGATGTCCAAGTTGAAGACATTTCGGAGAAAGTCGCGGCCCTCGCTTTGCAGGGGCCAACGTCCGGCAAGTTGCTGAAGTCAGTAGCAGAAGCCGATATTGCCAACCTGAAATACTTTCGCGTGACTCACGGCAAGATCGCAGGCGTTCCCGTAGACATCTCGCGCACTGGATACACTGGCGACCTTGGCTACGAAATCTGGGTGCCGTGGAACGACGCGCTCAAAGTTTGGGACGCGGTGATGGAAACCGGGAAGCGCTTCGACATTCACGCTGCCGGCATGCTGGCGCTCGACGTGGCTCGCGTCGAAGCTGGTCTATTGTTGATCGAGGTCGACTACACCAGCAGCAAGAAAGCGCTGATCGCTTCGCAGAAATACTCGCCCTACGAACTCGGCTTTGGCAAGATGGTGCACCTCAACAAAGAGAATTTCATCGGCAAGGCGGCTTTGGAGGAGGACCAGAAGAAAAGCGTCGCAAGACAGTTTGTCGGCCTAGAGATCGATTGGACCGAGGTCGAGGAGCGCTACGAGAAATTCGGCCTCACGCCCGCCGCGCCCAGCCAGGCATCGCGCGTTGCCGTTCCCGTGTATTGCGGCGAAAAGCAGGTAGGCAAGGCGACATCGACTACGTGGTCGCCAGTTTTGAAGAAAATGATTGCACTGGCAAGCATCGAAACTTCGCACTCCAAGCTCGGTACCCGGCTGCAAATGGAGATCACGATCGAAGCCATCCGGCAAAAAGTGACGGCGAAAATTGTGAAGACGCCCTTCTTCAATCCCGCAAGAAAAACCACGATGCCGGTGTAGGTCGGGTGGTGGAGGACGGGCGTCTCGCCCGTTCCAGCCAAGCGAAGCTCGGCCTGCAGTCATTTGACTACGCTGCCACCTTCTGCGTCTTGCGTCTCCAATACAAATAGCCCGGCACGCCGATCAGCACAATAATCGTGCCCGCCAGCGATTCCCTCGGACGCGTACAAATCGTGTTCAACGTCCAGGCGGCTCCGATGAGCACATAAATCGCGGGCAACCAAGGATATCCAGTACAACGATAGGGCCGCGGAATCTCCGGACACTTCCGGCGCAGCACGAACAGTCCCACCACGGTCAGCGTGTACGAGAGCACCATCCCGAACATCACATAGGTATACAGCTGATCATAGCGTCCGCTGAGGGTCAGAATCCCCGCCCAAATCCCTTGTCCGATCAGGGCAAATGCCGGGGTGCGCCATTTGGGGTGGACTTCCGCCATACGTCGGAAGAAGAGGCCGTCCCGCGCCATGGCGTAATAAATTCGTGGGCTGCCCAGGATAGCGCACGCCGCCGCGCCAAAGCAGGAGACCGCAACCAGCGCCGACAGCCACACCGCAGCTGCGGGCGAGAACAACGCCACCGCAGCGGCATGCGCAATGGTTTCATGCTTGGCAATTTCGGTAATGGGGAGCGCATACACATAGGCCATGTTCATGGCCACGTAAATGACGCCGACGATCGTCACACCCAGTACCATCGACAGTGGCACATTGCGACGCGGATTCTTCATTTCACCGGCCACCCACCCGATGTAGACCCAGCCGTCGTAGGCCCAGAAGACGGCGATCAAGGCGACGCCAAATGCTGAAAGCAGCGGACCGGCACTAACCCCCATGGTCAAACCATGAACCGATCTCCATTCGCTTGCGGTGAAGTGATGCCAGTCCCCTTTGCCGATGGCGAAACCAAGAATCACGAACGCTGCCATGGCAAGAAACTTGGCCCAGGTCGCGGCATTCTGCAGCAAAGCACCCCAGCGCAGCCCAACCACGTTGATCCATGTGATCACGGCAATCATGATCAAAGCCAGGACATGAGCGCGGGTGAGTACGACACCCGCCACTGTGAGGACGACGTGCTCCTGCGAAACCATGGGAATGATCCCGCCGAGGTACGCGGCCGCCCCTACGGCTAGTGCCGCAATCGACCCACCGTTGCCCACGCTGAACATCATCCAGCCGTAGAGAAATGCGGGCAGGTCGCCATAAGCTTCGCGAAGGTACACATATTGCCCTCCGGCGTCCGGGAACATCGCGCCCATTTCGCCAAACGCGAAACATGCGCACATCGAAATTGCACCGCCCAGCACCCAAACCAGCAGAAAGAGCATGGGATGGGGCAAAGGTCCGGCAACGTCTTTTGCAGTTAGAAAAATTGACGAGCCAATCACTCCGCCGACCAAGAGCAATACCGCGTCAAGCAGAGAGAGGCCACGAACCAGGCTCGGAGCGACTCCCATTTTTATCGCGGGCAGCGATGCGACCGGAGTTTCCATCACCCCATCCCCAATTCGTCCGCCGATTCGAGAGGCGTGCCACAGCGTCGGCAGATGACCGCAGAGCAATCACCACAGGTCAGGGGATCGGAGACCTCGACAGCGCACTTCGGGCAATAGAGAAGTTCGGGGGAAGGTTCGGCTGGAGGCTGCGGATTTGAACCCATCAGGAACGCAAATGTAGCATATCCTTTGCGTAACTTCGTGTCCTTTGTGGTTTAGAGTTTTAAGATTTCAGCCGCAAAGGCACGACGTTACACGAAGGAGAACCGACGTGGCCGAGACGAAACCAACTTCCGACGAGATCCTTCAGCAGGAATTCAACCGTTGGGCCGAAGCGGGTGAAGGCGAAAACATGGAACGCCATCACCTCCACATTACTGGCAAGACCATCCGGTTCATGGATCTTCGCCCGGGAGAGCGGGTGCTTGACCTGGGATGTGGCTCGGGGTGGGCAACGCGCCTCTTGGCCCGACTGGTGACCGACGGCCCAGAAGGCTTTGGGCAAGTGGTTGGTGTCGATGTCTCGGATGAGATGATCCGCGTGGCGCGGGCGGCGTCGAAGGACTTCGAGAACATTCTGTATGTCTGGGGGTCGGCGCAGCAGATTCCGTGGGAAGAGAACTTCTTCGACAAGATGCTTTCGGTCGAATCGTTTTACTACTATCCCGATCAGGAGCTGGCGTTGGCCGAGTTATTCCGGGTGATGGCTCCGCGAGGGCGCATGTTCATTCTGATCAATCTCTACAAGGACAATTTGTACTCGTTGCAATGGGTCGACAAGCTCAAGGTACCGGTACACGTGCGGTCGGAGGCGGAATACGTCGCGATGCTACAGAAACATGGCTTTGAGAATGTTGCAGCCCGACGAATTCCGGATGACACGCCTACTCCGGACGACTATCGGACGAAGTCATTTCACAGCCTGGAAGACCTACGGGCATTCAAACGGATTGGGGCATTGCTGCTTATGGGATCGAAACCAGATGTGCGCAGCCAGGCGCCGGGGCACGCGATCTACTAGATCGCATCCCGTAGAAATGTTGCTTGCAACGTTTCCAACGCGGAACGCCTCATTCAATCCCTAACTGCGTTCTCGCCTCGGGGCTTAAGCGCTCCGGGGTCCACGGCGGAGTCCATACCACATTCACGGTCGCAGTGCGGATTCCCGGCAACTGCTCCAGTCTGGCTTTCACTTGTTCGCCGATCATGACATGCGACGGGCAGCCCGGAGAAGTAAGTGTCAGGTCTACTGAGACATCTTGACGGGCTTTTTGATCGCCATCGGCGACGGATTCCAAGCGCACGGCATAAATCAAACCCAGGTCCACGATGTTTACAGGGATCTCCGGGTCGTAACACTGCTTTAGAGCGCTTCGAACTTCATCTTCAGTCACAGCAGCCATGGTCTTCTCCTCGAAATGGGCGCGGAGAGCGCGTCTCACCCTAATGTCAGTCTACCGCATCAGAGTGAAGGTTCGCGATGCGTACGGTCGAATTATGATCGGAGGCATGGCCCTGGGGATAGTCTGGTAAGGTTACGGTTTATGCAGATCAGTCCTGAAATCAAGCAAAGGATTCAACTGGTGCTGGGTGTGGCCATTCTTGTCTCCGGCACCAGGCTGGCTTACGTCCTATACGAGCGGCATGAAAGCGCCATCGAGCACGCCAGGAAGCAGGCGCCTCCGCTAAATCCCGACTACTATGTAATTCTCAAGAAGCTTTATCCCTATGATTTGAAGTCCGCCCGCCAACTCACTGAGCAGCCGGTGTGGGTCAAAGTCGGTTACGCGTACACGTACTATCCTTACGACTCCGCTCGCCATCGCGTCGACTTCTCGCACGAGGCTGGGAAACTTCTGCCCCTCGAAAAGCTGCAGATCAAAGACGTCATCAGTTCCGATGCGCCGCAATCTCCGGGTGAGCAGCAGGTAATGGCTGTGTTTGAAAACAATGGCAAGACGTATGCTTTTCCGGTGGGATCAATCAAGGGCGGCAGCTACAAGTTCTACTCCGACGACATGCTCTTCATCCAGGATCCTCGTGAGCTTTACAAGCATTGGCCGGCCGAGGTTTGGGAGGCGATCGACAAACATCAGGTCAAACCTGGAATGAGCGAACTGCAGACCGATTTTGCGATTGGCTTGGGGATTCCCGAAAACAACGGTCAGCCAGGGAATCGAACCGTGAATTATCCGAACGGCGGCAACCCCCTCAGCATCACCTATCAAGAAGACAGAGCCGCAGAGATCAAGCCCGGCCCCGCCAGTTAAATGGAGGACGGGCGTCCACGCCCGGCGGCGCCCGCACTCGTTCACTTCACGGTTGGCGAATTTTCATCGGCGGCTTTAGTGTCATCGGCGTGGATCACGCCATCCTCGTGGCGTAAACGCGCGATGCTCTGCGTCGAGTCGCTTCGGAGTCATCGTCAGTTCATAGAATTATCCGAACGGCGGCGACCCCCTCAGCGTCACCTATCAAGAAGACAGAGCCGCAGAGATCAAGCGCGGCCCCGCTAGCCAATGGCGGACGGGCCTCCACCCCCGGCGGCGCCCGCACTCGTTCACTTCACGCTTGGCGAATTTTCATCGGCGGCTTTAGTGTCATCGGCGTGGATCACGCCATCCTCGTTGGCGTAAAACGCGCGATGCTCTGCGTCGAGCTGCTTCGGAGTCATCGTCAGTTCATAACCATCTTTGCGAGGGTGGAAGCTCACGCTGTAATCCCCCCGATCGGTCTGGGTCATGCGTTTGGTGAAGGATCCGGTATGAACCAGGTCCGCCAGGGTCGGGGCGTATTTATTATTCTTCTTGAAGTATTGCTGCTGCGCCCGGATGACGGTGCGCATGTAACCCAACGCGTTAGCTTCAGAGTCCGACCGCGCCGGATCCCCCTTGAACTTTGGCTGATACGTAGTTTGCGCCGCCGCAAGTAACGTTCCCGCAACTAGCAGAAGGGCAATCCCGCGCGCCCGCCTCGGGAATGGTAATCGGAAAGGTAATCTCATGAGATTTTCATCCTTTTCATCGATGATTTCTATGTTACCGCCGTAATTGCAAAACCGTTACTGCGCTTTCCATCCGCTACGATTGCAGCTATGCTAGCCCCTACTAACCCGAGTAGGAAAGCTATGAAATCTGCAATGGCCACGAAAGCAGCACCGGTAAAAAAAGCGCCGATCCGTATTGCCGTGGTGGAAAGCGATCCACTGCGGTTCGTGGGATTTAGGGCCCTGTTCGATAATGAGTCGGATTTCGAGCTGATCTCTGCCTCGCTTCCCGATATTAGCAACCTGCAAGGCATCGATCTCATCCTGTTGGGCAACCGCAATGGTCAAAACCTGTTCGATCTGATGGCTACGATGAAGGCCACGCGCCCCGACCTGCGCATTATTGTGACAGGTTCCGGCATCGATGAAGAGACGATTCTGAAGGCGATCGCATCAGGCGCCAAAGGTTATGTAGACGAGGCCGCCTCGCCCACCGAATTCGTACAAGCGATCCGCGTGGTGAACGAAGGCTCAGTATGGGCACCCAGACGGGTGCTCTCCATGTTCATCGAGCGCGTGTCATCGTCCCCCGGACGCATTTTCCCGGCTGGACGTGTGACCTTTACCGACCGCGAGAAGGAAGTTCTGGAAATGCTCGTGGCAGGCCGCTCGAACAAAGAGATCGGATCCGCACTGGGCATCGAAGAGCGTACGGTGAAGGCACACGTAGCCAAGTTGATGCGAAAAGTAGGAGTGCAGAACCGGATTGCGCTTTCCGTGCATGCCATTACGCACAATCTGGTCGCGGCAAAGTAGGACGCTGTTCAAGGTTACTAAAGGACAATGACCCTCGTAATCTTGCCGCTTTCCACGCCCTGACGCATACTCGGTTCACCTACCACAGAACCTGGGAGACGGGGTTGGGAGCGGAGATTAGGGTCACCGTTGCCAACCTCGCATTTTTTTGTCTGCTGGGAATCATTCATGGACCTCTGCCGCTAACCACCGGAGTTCCCGGAGCTTTCCTGACAGCTTGATTCGTTTGACGTAGCATTTTCCCGGTGCTACCGTCACCATTTCCCCCAACATGCGGCAGAGACTCGAGTATGCCCTCGCCTGGCTGATCGTCAAGTTCATAGGAGCGCTGCCTCGTCCATTGGCCCGCGCCGCCGGGATCGCTCTCGGTTGGATCGTCTATGCGCTTCATGTGCGGCTCAGGCGAGTGGGCATGCACAACCTCGCGCTGGCTTTTCCGGAGAAAAGTCGCCATCAACGCGCCAGGATCCTGCGAGGCGTGTTTACCTCCTTCGGCCGCCAGGCCGCCGAAGTCTGCCTTTTCCCAAAATTCACCATTGAAAACGTAAGCCAGGTGGTGGTCTACGACGGATTTGAGAACTTCGAGCGCGCCCTCGCGCGTGGCAAAGGGGTGCTGTTTCTGACCGCACATCTGGGAGCGTGGGAACTCTCAGCCTTTACTCATTCTTTGCACGGACATCCCTTGCATGTTGTGATGCGTCCCCTCGACAACGTTTACCTCGATCGCCTGACCCGCCAATATCGCACCATGCACGGGAACTCCATGGTCGACAAGGACGACTTTGTCCGCGGCTTGCTCTCCGCAATGAAAGCTGGAGAAACTGTGGGCATTCTGATGGACACGAACATGACTCCGCCGCAGGGCGTTTTTGTCGACTTTTTTGGAATCCCGGCGTGCACGGCCAGCGGCCTAGCGAGAATCGCACTTCGCACCGATGCTGCCGTAGTCCCAGGTTTCACGATCTGGGATCCCGCCCTGCGAAAATACCGCTTGCGTTTTGATCCCGCAATCAACCTGGTGCGCACGGGAGACGACGATGCCGACGCCGTCGCCAACACAGCGTTGTTTACGAAAGTCATCGAAGACTACGTACGGCGCTATCCGGATCAATGGCTCTGGGTGCATCGCCGCTGGAAGACGCGGCCAGAAGGCGAGGAGCCGCTTTATTAGTGGGCAGGTGGGAGTGCCGTTTTATGAGCCTGTGAAACGATTGGCATTTTCGTCGCTTACGACGAATTTGCCATAGGACCTCGATCCGTCCATAAGTGTTATGGCCTGCTTGTCCGGAGCCGTGACTAACGTAATGTGGACTACGAGTCGCCCGTCGCTTATCGTTTGAGTACGAATGCCCGGACGAGCGCGGAACAATCGAGGCTCACATGGGGTCTTTGATTATGAGGTATTTTCTTGGGAAGACTCTCGCTCCGCATTGTTCTCCCGATTTTGGCAGGACTCTTGTTCGTGATGCTATGTTTCGTAGCCGCTCGACAGAGCGGCATCATCGAGCTGGGACGGCGAGGTGGCGTTGCCCAAGTGGGAGGGTGGGAAGCCGAGCCGTGCGATATCGGCACTCCCGCTGACATTTTGCTCTTGGGCTTTAACCTGCCTACTCTGATCGCCCTTTTTCCGCTGATTCCCTTAACCTATTGGATTGAGTCTGAAATTGTGCTTCGCAGTGCGTGGGGTCTGGCTGCAGTTGGACAATGGTTCTTCATTGGGCGCTACTTCGACATTCGACGCGGCCTTCTTCCGACTGACGAGCCGAGATTACCAGTGTGGCTCAAGAAGATCTCTTTCAGCATGATCATGGTGGCGGGATCGTTCGCGCTAGCAATGGGCTTGTACTCAATCGCGGGCTTCAGCACACTCTGGGGTATAGGAATGGCTGCCAGCTTCGTGTTCTGGGGATTGACCCTGGTGATCTTCGCTTTGCGATGGCGCGCATCCTCTGCTTGGGCCAGCGATCACTTCAACTTCCTCCGTCTCTCGTAGGCTCTGCTTGACACTTGTCGTTAGGTCACCATTACGACTGGAGGAACCGGAGCGAGCACCTACAAAAAGACTTGCTCATTTCTAGCCAAACCAGTCGCTCCGATACGCGATCCACCAACTCACATAAACAATCGGTAGGGTTGCACCCAAAGCCCACCAAAGCGGCAAAACGAAATCCGCCGCCAAGCCCAGCACGGTGAAGCTGACCCAGAAAATCTTGCGCTCCATTCGCTCATTCTAGCCCCAGCTTTCCTTTCCCACGCCAAACGTATAAAAAGGTGCCATGACTTTGGTCAGGGCGCGATCCGTCAAAGAGGTCGCCGAGTTTGTGCAGGCCCGCGTGCTTGGAGATGCGACTGTGCAGTTGAAAAGCATCGCAAGCATCGAGTCGGCAGTGGCGGGGGATTTGATTTTTGTGGATGACGAAAAGAATCTCCGCGCGGCCCTCGAATCGCGCGCTTCCGCAGTAATCGTCGGCGATTTTGCGGCGGGGAAGGCGAACTCCAAGCCGCTGCTGCTCTCCCCGCAACCCCGTTTGGCTTTTGCCCGGGCTGCGCAACATCTTTGTCCGAGGCCAGAGTGGAAGCCAGGCATCCATCCCAGCGCAATCGTGCATCCGTCCGCAAGACTGGCTAACGAAGTCACTGTGGAAGAGCGAGTCGTCATCGGCGAGGGCGCACGAATAGGTGACAACACGCGGATCGCCGCTGGCAGCGTGATCGGCGACAAAGTAATCATCGGACGCAACTGCAATCTGTATCCGAATGTGACGATCTATCCCGGTGTGCGCCTTGGAGACCGCGTGATCGTCCACTCCGGCGCGGTGCTCGGCAGCGACGGTTTCGGCTACGTGCGCGATCAGGCGACGGGCCGTTATGAAAAGTTTCCTCAGATTGGCCGGCTCGAAATCGAAGACGACGTGGAGATCGGCGCCAATACCACCATCGATCGCGGAGCGTTAGATACAACCCGCATCGCCCGGGGCGCAAAAATCGATAACCTGGTCCACATCGGCCACAACTGCCAGATCGGCGAAGATGTTGTCATCGCCGCGCAAACCGGCCTCTCCGGCAGCATCATTATCGAAAAAAACGTCGTTCTGGGCGGTCAGGTAGGGGTTGGCGAACACGCCCGTATCGAAGAAGGCGTCATGCTCGGCGGCCAAGGCGGCGTCCTGCCGAACAAAGTGCTGCGAGGGAAGGGAATCGCATTCTGGGGAACTCCGGCGAAGCCCGTACGCGAATACTTGAAGCAACTCGCAGCCCTGGCACGCTTAGCCAGAAAAGAGTAGACGTTTTGTGTGGCGCGGGCGCCCTCGCCCGCGGAATAAGATTCTTTATGGCAGTCGTCGTGATCGGCGGACATTCGCGCAGCGTAGGCAAAACCAGCGTAGTCGCTGGCCTGATCGCCGCTCTGCCTGAATATCACTGGACCGCTCTGAAGATCACGCAATACGGCCACGGAGTCTGCTCGCTCAACGGCGAGTCCTGCCACTGCGCCACCGACGATCACAGTTGGGCCATCTCAGAAGAGAAAAATCGCTCGGGCGATTCCGACACCTCACGTTTTCTGGTAGCAGGCGCGGTTCGCGCGTTGTGGGTACGCACCGAGCAAGGTCGCCTGGCGGAAGCTATTCCAACCATCCGCCGCAGAGTCGCCGAATCGGAAAACGTAATCCTGGAGTCGAACAGCATTCTGAAGTTTGTCCGCCCAGACCTCTACCTTACGGTTCTAGATCCAGCGACCGCGGATTTTAAGCGCTCGGCCCAGGAGTTTCTCGACCAAGCCGACGGCGTAATCCTGCACGCTCCGAAGCAGTCGACGGATGGCGGCAGGGCAGCATGGATCGGCGTTTCTCTGAGGCCGGTTGCAAGCCGTCCAATATTCGAGATTCATCCCCCGGAATACGTGACACCTCAGATCGTCGAGTTCGTCAGGAACAAACTAACGGCGGGCCTGATGCCTGAGTCCTGAAACCCGCCGTTTGCTATTCTGCTCTGTGCTCCAAATTCACAAGAGTGCCTGGCTTCTGGTCCTGCTTTCCGCCGTCCTGCAGATTCTGATCTTCCCTCTTCCCAATCTCTACATGCTCTCCTGGGTCGCGCTGACGCCGTTATTAATCGCAATCTTGCGCGCTCGACAACCCCACACCCTGCAGTTGCGCGCAGGCGTCAAGCTTCTGCCGGCCAGCCCGCTGCAAGCTTTCTTGCTGGCGTACGCGTGTGGGATTCTTTGGTACGCCGGCACCTGCTACTGGATTTATAGCGTCATGCATCAGTACGGCGGGGTCGGCGCACCGCTCGGGATCGTCATTCTGATTCTGTTCTGCCTCTACCTGGCGCTCTACCACGGCCTCTTCGGGCTTCTCGTCAGCCTGCTGATTGGAAGTAGTCCATTCAATCTGCGCGCCCTACTTCTCTCGCCCGTGCTCTGGGTCGCCGTCGAACTCGCTCGCACCCGGATCACCGGATTCCCCTGGGGCCTGCTGGGCACGACGCAAGTCGACAACACTCCGCTGGCTCGCATCGCCTCCGTAACTGGTGTTTACGGAATTTCATTCGAGATCATGTTGGTGAACGCCGCGTTCGCGGCTGCATATCTAATACAACGAGAAAAACGCAAGCAACTTTTGCTCGCAACCGTTATCGCTGCTCTTATTCTGCAGGCTGGAAGCCTGGTTCCGGCGCCCACCCTCGCCACCGACCATACTGCCATTCTGGTCCAGGCCAATGTACCCATTCTCGAAAGTGTCGATTGGACGAAGGCCTATTTCAACGACACTCTCCGCGACTTGACGGCAATGAGTTTCGATTCCCATAGCGGCCCGCATCCCGACTTGATCGTTTGGCCGGAGTCTCCTGCTCCGTTTTACAATAATGATCCGCTTTTTCGCGATGCCGGCAGCAACGTCGCGCGCCAGGCGAACGCGTGGCTGCTCACCGGCAGCATTGGAATCCGCAATGCCAGCGAAACGCCCGACCTGAAGACGCAAATCTATAATTCCGCCTCCTTGGTGAGCCCGAGCGGCGAGTGGGTCTCGCGTTACGACAAAATTCATCTCGTTCCGTTTGGTGAATATGTTCCCTTTGAACGATTGTTTTCCTTCGCTGCGGGGCTGACGAAGGAAGTCGGAGATTTTTCTCGCGGCACATCCCGCGCCCCACTCGACGCCGGCGGCAGCAAGTTAGGTGTTTTCATCTGCTACGAATCGATCTTCCCTGACGACATCCGGCAATTCGCCAATAACGGCGCGCAAGTGCTGGTGAACATCTCGAACGACGGCTGGTACGGTGACAGTGGCGCCTACGCCCAGCATCTCAAGCAATCGCGCATGCGCGCTGTCGAAAACAATCGTTGGCTTCTCCTCGACACAAATACTGGTCGCACCGCGGTAATCGATCCCAATGGGCGAATCGTGGCCAGTGCGCCACGCAAGACCCGCACCGCGTTGCATGCTCCGTATGCGCTCGTGAACGCAACCACGTTCTACTCCCGCTACGGAGACTGGTTCGCCTGCCTGTGTGCGATAATTTCAGTAGCAGCACTGTTCGCGCGGCTGCTTGCGCGCAAGAAAAAAGAAACCTAGCGAGCTACGTTTGTACGGACTGTACAGACGTTGCTTGCCACGTCTCCTGCGATAATCTAAAAGGACTAATCATGGTCGAAGAACTCGAAAAAGAATACGCCCCCTTGAAAGATAAAGTTCACGAACTTCGGGAGTATCTTTGACGCCGGCAATCTCCGCAAACAACTGACCGAGATCGAAAAGCAAGCTTCCGATCCCAATCTCTGGTCGAATCCGCAAAAATCCCAGCAGGTCATGCGCGAAAAGAAGCGCCTGGAAGACATGTTGTCGAATGAAACCAACCTCATCCGTCACAGCGACGACATTTCCGCCTACTTTGACTTAGCCCGCGAGGGCGAAAGCGTCGAGGCCGACCTGCGCCGCGAAATCGACTCGCTTCGCCAGTTGGTCGACCGCCTGGAAACTGAGACTCTGCTCTCAGGCGAGAACGACGCCCGCAACGCCATCGTCACCATCCATCCCGGTGCTGGGGGGACGGAATCGCAGGACTGGGCCGACATGCTGCTGCGCATGTACTTGCGATGGGCTGAGCGCCAGGGTTTCGAGACCGTGCTCTACGATTACCAGCCGGGTGAAGAAGCGGGCCTGAAATCCGCGACGTTCGCGGTGAATGGAGAATACGCCTTCGGCCTGCTGACCAGCGAAATCGGTGTGCACCGCCTGGTGCGCATTTCTCCATTCGATCAAGCCAAGCGCCGCCATACATCTTTTGCCAGCGTCTTCGTCTCGCCGGAAATCGACGACAGCATCGACATCGTCATCAAGCCCGAAGATCTGCGCATCGACACCTACCGCTCCAGCGGCAAAGGCGGGCAGCATGTCAACACCACTGACTCGGCTGTGCGCATCACCCACATTCCTACCGGAATTGTGGCCGCCTGTCAGAATGAACGTTCGCAGCACAAGAATAAAGATCGCGCCATGAGCATGCTTCGTTCAAAGCTTTATGAAAACGAACTGGAAAAGAAGCGCGCCGCCACGAAGAAGATCGAAGACTCAAAACTCGATATCGATTTCGGTTCGCAGATTCGCTCGTACATTCTGCAACCCTATCGCCTGATCAAAGATCACAGAACGAAGATGGAAGTCGGCGACGTGGATCGGGTAATCGACGGCGATCTACAGCCCTTTATCCGCGCCTACCTGCAAATGCGTCGCAGCGAGAGGCAACCATGATCACGCGGGGACAGCCGCCGTCGGCTGTCCAGCCTAGCAAAGCTCGGAAAGCTACCGGTAAGCTTTCCACATGTCATCGATGAAAGTGTACTGAGGAAATTCTCCTTGCAGCCAGTAGCGCGTCTGACCTTGGCGTTCCCAGTCTGCGCTATAGTCAAAACCAGTCTGCGCCTTAATATCCGCGACGGCCTGCGAGTCGTCCTCGGTCATCCAGCGGTCCACGTAGTCGAAGAACGCCGGATAATTCCACACGCCCTCGGCGTGCATGAGATGAATGGTGAGCGCCTCGCCTACCCACGAGACCGAAGTACAGCACCGTCGATACGCTTCCCCTAACTGTTCATTGCCATTGATCAGCGGCCAATTTATTGGCTGTAGCTGCTCGTAAGGTCCGTACAAGCCCGCGCTGACAGGCGTTCCGTCGGCAGTTACGCCGTAATGCCCGCCATAGATTACCGTGGCTCCCTGCCATGCTTGCGTGTAACCTCGCGGAATCGTGTCGATGTACACGGTTTGCATGTCCTCCCCGAATTGGTTCGGGTGCGCTGCCGACGCGTTCTTCATGCCGGCGTCGTCCAGCAGAATTCCGGCAAAGACAACCGGCAATTTCCGTCCGCTGCGATGCCCGCCAAACGCGGGCCATCCGTAGCCTGCTTCCAGGCAGCCATACAAATCGATGCCATATTGCACGAAATAATTTGTGAGATTCACTTTCTGTGCGGCGGGAAAATTCAACATCAAGAGCAATGACGCATATGAGTCGGCAAAAGCAACATGTTGTCCGTAACTCGGCATATAGTCCGCCGGCGCGTCGAACAGGAATGCGTTGGTGTCGATCCAGGGTCGGCGATACAACGTCTCGAATTGCGCCAGCGTGGGAGTGCCAGAAGGATTCGGCGGCGCCAGCGACGGCAAGAGAGATCGCTGCAATGCCGCAGCGTGATAAATGGTCTGACTTCGATCGCAGTAGGACGGACGGAACGCGTCCGGCGAAGGCGCCGCCGAGACAACCGTAAGTACGGAGACCGTCGCCACCGGGCTAGCACTCATGTCAGATGCGCGCATTACCTCCGGAAGCGAGTGAATGGTCGCCAGGCTGATGGATGACACCAGCGAATCGCCAGGCTTCAACGTCATCGGCGGATACGACCGTAAAGAGGCATCGAACCACCACGACTCGTCAGTCCCGTCATTGAGCCGCGAATCGAAGCCACTCTTGCCGTTGGCGGTGGGCAGATTTGTCACCGATCCATTTTCGTAAGGCGAAGAGGTGGTTGGGGGAGGGTCGACGGCAGTGATGGTGACCGGACCGACGACATAGTAGTCGCCAGTTACAAACTGTCCCACGGGAACGGCCTTGCTGAAAGTCCAGGTAATGCCGTCCTTGGTGATCGAAGATGCGGTTCCGGGGGGCGGCGGGGCGGTGATTGTCACTTTGGCCTGGGCTGACTTCGAGCTGTCCGCAACACTGGTGGCCGTAACCGTAGCACTGCCGACGCTATTGCCGGCGGTATAGAGTCCGGCGGAGGAAATCGTGCCTCCTCCTGAAGTCGTCCACGTAACGCTCGTATTCGAGGCGCCGCTGACGGTTGCGGAAAATTGCTGTGTGCTTCCAGTTGCCACCGACGCACTGCTCGGGCTAATCGACACTGCGACGTTCGCGAAGGAACTTGTCGTCGACGAACTGGAGGACACTCCACAACCGGCAACGTCCAACATTACGGCCAGCACGCAAAGGACGCCCGCCACTATCCGAAGGGAACGACTGTTCCTAGCACCTGTTTTATCTGCAGCCAGCCCACCTATCCTAGTCGCCATAATTCTTGGCTATCAGGATGCGACATTCGATGCACTCACCCAAAGTATCGAAAGTGCAGTTCAATCCTGGCCAATCGACCATGCAGAATCCGGCTAATCGCTCCGTTGGGTCGCGTTTCTCCCCGCCTGCTGCTAACATTCCATCCCTGAGGCCCGAACCAACTGCTCAACCAAATCATTTCGCACTACCGCATCCTCGAAAAACTGGGCGGTGGTGGTATGGGCGTTGTCTACAAGGCCGAAGACATAAAGCTCGGCCGCTTCGTCGCCCTCAAGTTCCTGCCCAACGATGTAGCCAAAGACCCCCAGGCGCTAAGTCGCTTCCAGCGCGAAGCCAAAGCCGCGTCGGCCCTGAATCATCCGAATATCTGCACCATTCATGAGATCGATGAACAGGATGACCTCACCTTCATCGTCATGGAGTTTCTGGATGGCGTCACACTGAAACACCGCATCGCCGGGCAGCCTCTCGATACCGAGACTTTATTGTCGCTCGCGATCGAGATTGCCGACGCCCTCGATGCCGCCCACACCGAAGGCATCGTTCATCGCGATATCAAGCCGGCCAATCTCTTCGTGACCAAACGCGGCCACGCGAAGATTCTCGACTTCGGCCTGGCGAAACTGACTACTGTCCCGAGCAAGCCAGCCGAGGGAGCGCCGACTGTCGCGGAAGCAACTGCGGCCGCCCTTAGCCTGGACTTTCTAACCAGCCCGGGAACCGCCGTCGGCACCGTCGCATACATGTCGCCGGAGCAGGCGAAAGGCAAAGAACTGGACTCCCGCACCGATCTCTTTTCCTTCGGAGCGGTTCTCTATGAAATGGCGACCGGCACGCTGCCGTTTCGCGGTGACACTTCCGCGATGATTTTCGATGCCATCCTGAATCGCATGCCGCCCGCGCCTGCGCGCCTCAATCCAGACCTTCCGCCGCGATTGGAAGAGATCATCAACAAGGCACTGGAAAAAGACCGCGATCTCCGCTACCAGCACGCCTCCGAACTGCGCGGTGATTTGAAGCGATTGCAGAGAGACAGCAGTTCCGGCCGCCGTGCGTCCTATCAAAGCGCGGATGAGGTCGCAAGCGCACCGGCCCAAGCTCCGGTCGCGACTGCATCAAGCGCAAAACATTCCACCGATCCGACACAGCATTCCGCCATCGCGCCCACGCAGGTTGCGGCTGTCCGAGAAAACGGAACCAAGACACTGCTGGCCATCAGCCTCGCGCTCGTGTTAGCGGTTGTCGCCGGTTTCGCCATCTACAAGTTCACAGGACGAGCCTCCAAACCCGCAGCGGCCGCCTTCCAAAATATCCACCTGACCCGGCTCACCAACAGCGGCAAGTCCCGCGTAGCCGCAATCTCACCCGACGGCAAATACGTGGTCCACGTAATCGAAGACGCCGGAAAACAGAGTCTCTGGGTACGTCAGGTCACGACTGCCAACAATGTCCAAATCGTTCCTCCCGCCGAGGTGGTGTACTTTGGCATGACCTTCTCCAACGACGGCAACTACGTCTACTACGTCACCGCCGGCAAGAATGAGACCGCGGCATTGCTCTATGAGGTACCCATCCTTGGGGGAACGCCGCGGAAGTTGGTCGAAGACATCGACGATCCCATCGCTCTTTCGCCCGACGGTGCCCAAATCGCCTTCGCCCGCTTTGCCCCATCGAAAGGGACGGACGATCTTACGGTCGCGAAGGCGGATGGTTCCGATCAGCGCGTTGTGGCCAGCCGCAAACTTCCCGCAAGGGACGCTACCTCCTGGTTCGGTCTCAGCGCCGGTCCCAGCTGGTCGCCGGACGGCCGGACCATCGCTGCGCTCGCCACCGAGGGTAAGGGGGCCGGTCAGTGGAGCCTGGTGGGTGTGCCGGTTACGAGTGGAGCGGAGAAGACAATTTCGTCCAACCGGTGGTCCAGTTCCGGCCGCGTGGCGTGGCTCCCGGACGGCAGTGGGCTCGTCCTCGATGCCGCCGATCAAAGCTCCAGCCTTTTGCCCCAGCTCTGGTACGTCGCTTATCCCAGCGGCGAGACGCGCCGCATCACCAACGACTTGAACCCGTATTTCGGAGTCAGTCTTACTGCCGATTCCAGCGCCCTGGTCACGGTGCAGACCGAAGTCTCCTCGTCAATTTGGGTCGCTCCTCAAGGCAACGCCGCTACAGCGAAGCGGCTCACATCCGGGAGCGAAACCGGCGAAGGTCTGAACGGCGTTGCTTGCCTGCCGAATGGCGGCGTTCTCTACACCTCAAACGCCAGCGGCCATCGTGATATTTGGAGCATGGGCGCCGACGGCGGCAGCCCTGCCCAATTGACCATGAATGCGGGCAATAACATCCAACCCGCCGTTTCTCCCGATGGGCGAACTGTGGTTTTTTCCTCCGACCGCAACGGTCGTTTCAATATCTGGACTATGAATGTTGATGGCAGCAGTCCAAAACAGCTTACCGATGGCGTCGGCGACGCCAATCCGCGGATCACACCCGACGGAAAGTGGCTGCTGTACGAATCCCAGAGTGGGGGGAAACTACGGATTTGGAAGCAGCCTCTCGCCGGTGGTACGTCTCAGCCCCTCATCGAACGCACCGTCACCAATCCTATAATCTCTCCTGACGGAAAGTGGCTGGCGATTTACGCTTTAGACGAAGCAGTAGACCGGTTTGAGATCGCCTATATGCCCATTGACGGCGGCGAGCCAACCAAAGTCTCCTACCTGGTCGACACGCCGTTTGGATGGTCTCCCGATGGCAAGGCTGTGATGTACGTGGATAACAAAAACGGCGTTTCCAACCTGATGAGCCAGCCCCTCGACGGCCGTCCGCCCAAACAAGTCACGAACTTCACCGATGGCACAATCTTCAACTTCGCCTGGTCTGCCGACGGCAAGCAGTTGTTCTTGGCCCGCGGTTCGGTAAACAGCGATGTAGTCCTGATCAACAACGTGAAGTAGGCACGTCTGTCGATGAAACTCAAGAGCCAAAAAGTCACCCCGCTGGGCGCGCGTTTCGAGCGAGCACTGCTTTTTGCCACGCGCAAACATGCCGGCCAGCACCGCAAAGGCACGGCCGTCCCTTACGTTGCACATCTGCTGGGTGTTGCCAGCCTGGTGCTCGAAGCCGGAGGCGATGAAGACCTCGCCATCGCAGCCCTTTTGCACGATGTCGTCGAGGACTGCGGCGGCGCTCCCATGCTTCGCGAAGTTCGTCGTCGTTTTGGCAAACGCGTCGCTCACACTGTGGACGGCTGCACCGATTCCGATCTCGACCCCAAACCGCCGTGGCTCGAGCGGAAGAAAGCATATATTGCCCATCTGCAAACCGCGGACTCCGACACTCGCCTGGTTTCCGCTGCCGACAAACTGTATAACGTTCGCTCGATCGTCGCTGCCTATCGCCAGGTCGGCGAAAAAGTTTGGGAGCGCTTTCAAGGCAAACGCGACGGCACCCTCTGGTACTACCGCACGTTACTGGATGAATTTAAGCGCAAGAAAGCGAACCCTCTGACCCGCGAACTAGAACAGGCGGTCCTTGAACTGGAAACCGTGGTGACCCGGGGATAAGTAAGTTCCGCATGCCTTTCGTAACGTTACCCGCTACAAAAACGCTGGCAAAACAGTCGCACCCCGCATGATCCTATACTGTTCCAGCGTTCTTTGAAGCTGGCCGATGCCTATGCCACGCATGCTCGACGTTATTCGCTCTTCGGGGGCGTCTTCGCAAGTTATGCAAACCGCCGCTCGCGGCGCGCTCTCCGTTCCGCCGCAGGAAATGCTTGAAATCCTCGTCTATCTGGCAACTCAGACCAAAATCTTCGCCGAGCGCGCCCGCCTCACCTTAGCCGGATGGGACGAGGCCTCTTCCCGCAAGGCCGCAGCCGATCCGCGCACGCCGAAGAATGTTCTGGCTTACCTGATCACCCCGGGAAATCTTCGACCAACGCTGCTGCCTGCATTGCTGGAAAACCCCTCCGTTTCCGAGGCGTCGCTGGCGGAACTCGGAGCCGCAGCTTCTCGCTATATGCTGGAAACTCTGGTCAAGAGTCCGCGCATCTGCCAGTCTCAGACAATCCTGACCGCTCTGAGTTCCAACCCGCACTTAAACCCTGCTCAATCGGCGGTCGTTGCGGAAAAGCTCGCCGCTTTCCGACCTACGGCGCCAAGCAAAGCTGAATCCGCGCCCACTTCCCCGGAACCGGTGCCCGCTTCAAACCATGCCGGACCGGAGTCTCCCAGTCATCCCACTAGCGTCGAAACTGACGCGAACGAGGTCCCCGACCAAGCGGCCGCCGCATACCTCGCCGAGCACGCCAGCGAGATTGCCACTGAAGGTGACAAGCCTTTTCAGCCGATTGGCGGAATCGAGGAACTCCCTATCAGTGCTCCGGCCCTTTCCGATACAGCGCCCGCCGAGGCGAAAACTGACGCGGCTGCTTCGAGCACAGCCCAAGGCGCAGCCGCGGCAGCTCGCAGAGGCCCTGCGAAAAAGGTCTACCTGAGTGCCGAAGAGCAGCGGGGCAGTGCCCTGCAGAAGATCGCCAAGCTCGACATCAAGGGACGCATCCAACTGGCGATGAAGGGCAACAAGGAAGAACGGTCCTTGCTCATCCGTGACGGGACGAAACTGGTAGCGCTGGCCGTGCTCGAGTCACCTAAGATAACGGACAGTGAAGTCGAAAAATTCGCGAATCAGAAGAATGTGCTCGAGGCCGTACTTCGCGGCATCTCGATGAAACGGCGCTTCATCAAGCAGTACGCCATAATGAGGAACCTGACGTTCAATCCCCGAACCCCCATCGACGTTTCCCTCGGCCTGGTTAAGCACCTGTTGACAGCGGACCTTAGAAATCTGGCAGGCAACAAAGAAGTCTCGGACACGGTGCGCAAGATCGCGACCAGAATGTTCAGACAGAAGCTGGACGTGACCAATAAAGAGTAAACGCATGTAGAACGTGAGCGCCTGGCCCATACCTACATCGCCAGCCAGAATTGGCTTCCCGCGACTGTCCTCGCTACAATTACTTCGCTATGGCCCCATCGCCTGAATCTGATCCCATCGCAGACCTGCTGAAACGCTCGAAAACCATCGCGGTAGTCGGGCTCTCAAATAGTCCAATGCGACCGAGCTACGGGGTTTCCGCCTACATGCAGACCAATGGATACCGCATTATCCCGGTAAATCCAAATATCAAAGAGTCCCTCGGTGAAGTAGCGTACCACTCCCTGCTGGATGTTCCTGACAAGATCGATATCGTGAATATCTTCCGCCGGCCTGAGTTCGTGGAAGCAGTCGTGGATCAGGCGATCCGGCTCAAGGTTCCCGCGATCTGGATGCAGGAGGAGGTCATCAACGAAAAAGCCGCGCAGAAGGCGCGGCAAGCAGGAATTTTCGTGATCATGGACCGCTGCATCCTGAAGGAGCACAAAACCCGCTTCGGATAGCGAGTGTGGCGCGGGCTCACCCGCCCGCGGTAACAGACTTATCCCTTCACCAAAATGACGGTAGCGTCATCGTGCAGGCCAGCCCCGTTGGCGAACAAGCGCACATCTTCAAGAATGCTCTCCGCCGATGCCTCGCTCCGGCGAAAATGCTTTTCAAGACGTTCCGCGCCGTACTCTTCGCCTTCGGGGTTCGTCGCTTCGGTAATGCCGTCGCTGTAAAACAACAAGCGCGAGCCTGGAGCCAACTCCACTTGAGCCTCGGAGTAACTTCCAGCTCCAATTCCGAGCGGTAAGCCCCGTTCCGTCTCCAGGAAGCGCGCATGCGAATTCTCAATCAAGAGCGGACGCAGATGTCCCGCGCTTGAGAACCTTAAAACCCGCGTAGCGGGATTGAGGATCGCATAAATCATGGTCACGAACCGGCCCGAAGGAAAATCATTGACCAATAACTCGTTAAGCTTGGTCAACACGTCACTGGGGCAGCATGCGGTTGCTAATGAACGAAGCATGCCGCGAGTCGCGGACATGAGCAGCGCAGCCGCCGTACCTTTTCCCGACACATCGGCCAGCACCAATCCCCAGCGGCCGTCGTCGAAAGGAATGAAGTCGTACCAATCTCCCCCCACAGAGCCCGCCGGAGTTGAGAGGCCAGAAACGGCGAAGCCAGGAATAGAAGGTGAAGACCGAGGCAGCAAAGCCTCTTGGATCTTGCGCGCTTCGTTGGCCTCGCGGCTCATTTTCTCGCGCTGGTACTGTGCTTCCTGAAAACGGCGCGCATTATGGACCGCGACCGCCACATAACCACACAGTGCCTGCAAAAGCCGGAGTTGCTCGGGAGGAAAGGCATCCAACTCGGGGTGCGAAGCGGTGAACACACCAATCAATCTCCCATCCACATGCAGCGGAATCGCAACCTCGGAGCGCGTCGACTCTTCACATCCTATGTAGTACGGGTCCTTCCGCACATCAGGGGCATAGCGCATCTGACCGGTGCCCGCGACGAACCCGACCATCCCTTCCTTCCCGATCTTCAGGCTGTGACCTTTGCCGCAGACTTCGCAGCCGGCGCAACCGTGCGCCGAGGTCAGAACCAGTTCCCCACGCTCTTCGTCGTGCAGGTAGACATCGGCTTCGACGCACCCGAACGAACGCGCCACGTCATTTACAACTTTGTCGATCAGTTGATCGAGGTCGAGGATCGAACTGATCTTCTGCGCTGCCTTCTGCAGCTTCAGCAAGTCCGTCACTTGATCCGAGGCTAGCGCATGCGCGGATTGGAACTCGACCGTAGTCACTCTCGGTGCCGTTGCCATGGCTTTGCTCTCCTGCCCAATCTAAGTGTAAGTAAAAATGAATACTTACGATTACCTATCAGATGTCAGGCAGGCTCGCCACGATTCAATTTTCAAGCTCTTGACCTGACGACCGGAGACGAAGATTTGCGCCGATTGTTATCGAATTACGCCCATCACCTGCCTGCTGCCGTGTGCACGGCATTAAGCAGGGCATCGGGACTCAGGAAGCGGAACGTGTTTGGGTCCATCTCGGAAAAGTTGAAAAGTTCACCGTCATCCATGCGCACGTGAAACGCCAGGTTCATGGAGAAAACCAGGTTATTCTTCTTGATTTCTTTGATCCGATTGTAGGGAAAGTCGAAACTATGAATTGGATGGGTACCCTTCACGGCCCGGTAGCGGAGGTAACCGTCGTCCACGATCATCAATCCGACGCAGTAATCTTGAACCGTGGCGCCGTAGTGTCCCACTACGAAGCGTTGCGCGTTCGGGTTGATGCCAGCGGCGTTTGGCGCTGGCATCGGCGTCGGAGAAATATTCGATGGGCTCACAGTCGCGGGAGCGCTTTGGGTGACCGCTGCTGGGGTACTCGGAGCACTCTTCGCGTTGTCTGTGGATGGGGTTTGAGCGCTCCGCGTGTCTGCACCCGGCGGAGGTGATGCTGGCACAGCCGACGCCACGACAGCAGGCGCCGGGCTGGCAGCTTCGCGCGTTTGCGACGATGCGTTCTTCGTGGGCGAAGCTGGGAATTGTCGCGCTGACGAAGAACAGCGGATTCCTCGCGCTTTCCTCGGAATGACAAGAGTGGGTTGGAAGGACAAGAATAGGGTTGAGACGTTATGAAGATTTCAGTTCGTCCAGCATGGCAGTCATCTCCGACTGGGCGTGAGTATTGCCTGTGCGGGTCGCGGAGGAGATTCCGTCCACCAGCATCCTCTTCGCTTCATCGAGGCGATTCGCGGTCGCTAGTGTCTGCGCAGCCATGAAATATCCGGCCGTGTAGTCGGGATGGTTGGAAAGCAACTTCCCAAATTCCTCCAGCGCACGTTCCACTTCGCCGGTTTTCGAGTATTCCAGGGCGAGGCCATAACGCGCGAAGGCGTCGTTAGGATTCTGGGAGAGAATTTCGGTTAGCATTGCCACGCGATCCATAGAGGCAGATCTCATCTCCTGACTTTCACCCACCGGCTCCCGAGCTCAGCGTCAGCTCTTTTAGGCGCTTGGTTACCCAAGTACGAATTTCGTCTTCGGACTGATTCGCGGTTTCGGCGATGAAAACTTCATCATCCAAATTCCCGACGCAGGCAATTTCACGCGGATGTCCCGCCCGAACCCAGAGACGTTCAAAATCTCGAATATGGCGAAGAGGATCGTCGCCACTCTCGAGAATCTCAGACGCGCGGCGTCTAGCGATACGGAGAGCCGCCTCGCCAGCCTCCACCTTCCTAAGCCCCATCTCTTCGCTCGCTCGCGGAAGGACGTCACGAACTTCAAAAAACGTCGGACGTTCCAATACGGCGAGGCTCCTGATGCCGGGACCGTCCAACCCAGCTTCGAGCGCATCCCACGCGACCTTCGGCATATCGACGGAGGCGATGAGATTCAATGCCAGATTGGCCTCGACTAATTCGCGTTCAAACGGCATCCGTACGATTGTAGCCCGAAGCACATCTTCGCGCATGCCACCTTGTTCAACACTAGCGATCCATTTCGCTGCTGAGTACAATGCCCTCATCCTTACAACGGGAGTTCAGCGGATGGCTTGTCCATTTTTCATGCCGATCAGCAAACTGGAAGATGGCGGGTGGCTTCATCCTGCGCGGCTCCCTTTGGGCGCAGGTTGGACCGGCCATTGTTCCGCGCCTGGACATGAAGGCGCAGAGCCGTCGAATGAGGAACTACGAGAGCTTTGCAATCTTGGGTACGCAGCGGGCTGTCCTCGGTTGCCTGCGAAACGCTCATTCGATGCAATAAGGTTCTCGATCGCTCGCGACCTTGGAGTACAGCTGAGGCTGTGGTTCGTTTGCGAATCTGGGCATCGTCCGGCGGCCTTTGGAACGCTGGAATACGATCTCTTGCGCGGTCGGTGGATCTCTCCTCACCCCGATCCGCGCGTTCAGAAGATGGCAGAGTGCTACCTACAATCCTATTTGCTGCGTAGAATCCAGCCTGCCCCTGCGGGCATGAACTCGAGCACAACTCCATGAACCAGAACAACGACCTTGCGCTGCCCCGGCCCGTTCGGGATTCTCAGTCCGAGATGGCCGAGATTGTTCTACCCAACGACGCCAACCCGCTAGGCGCATTGCTTGGCGGACGCCTCATGCATTGGATCGACCTGGCGGGAGCCATGGCCGCGCACCGCCATGCCCGAAACTACGTCGTCACCGCAGCGATTGATCACATGGATTTTTGGGTCCCAGTACACGTCGGAGATTTGGTCATTCTGCGGTCCTCAGTGAATCGCGTCTTCCGAAGTTCGATGGAAGTTGGGGTAAAGGCCTGGGTGGAAAACTACATCCTGGACGACTGTAAGCACGTAAGTTCTGCCTATTTGACGTTCGTTGCCGTCGACGCCGGTGGGCGCCGCCTGGAGGTGCCAGCCGTCATACCTGAAACCGACGATCAGCGCCGCCGATACGACGAAGCCGGCAGGCGCCGCCAATTGCGGCGCGAGCATCTCGAACGCCGCGCCAATCCTCGGTAGCCGTGTGACGGCCGTCACAGCAGGACGTCCCTTGAATTTGAGATATTTCCCTTCACGTATTCAAATGAGACCTCTCCATGGATAGCGCGCTGCTGGTCCACCGCCTTCACTTTGCCTTCACCGTCACGTTTCATTACCTGTTTCCCCAACTCACGATGGGGCTTGCGCCACTGATTGTGGTGCTGAAGACGCTTGGATTGCGGCGCAATGATGAAATCTACAATCAGGCGGCCCGGTTTTGGGCACGCATTTTTGGCATCAATTTTGTGATCGGGGTGGTGACTGGAATTCCCATGGAATTTCAGTTCGGCACCAACTGGTCGCACTTCTCACGCTTCGCCGGGGGCGTGATAGGTCAGACCCTGGCCATGGAAGGCATGTTCGCATTCTTTCTGGAGTCGGCCTTCCTTGGCCTGTTCCTGTATGGAGAGAAGCGGTTGAGCCCGCGCGCGCACTGGTGGTCCGCGGTAGCCGTATTTCTCGGCTCCTGGCTTTCGGGATACTTCATCATCGTAACCGACGCCTGGATGCAGAATCCTGTGGGCTACGAACGAGTCGCCGACGGCTCCGTTCAACTGAGCAGCTTCTGGGAGCTGGTGCTGAACCCATGGGCCTGGTGGCAATACGCGCACAACATGAGCGGGGCCGGCATCACCGGCGCTTTCGTGATGGCTTCGGTCGGAGCCTTCTATTTGCTATCCGGCAAGCACCGGGAGCACGGGCAGATTTTCCTGCGCACTGGCGTGGTTGCAGGATGCATCTTCAGCGTCCTGCAGCTCTTTCCCACCGGCGACGGGCAAGGCCGAATGGTAGCCCGCAATCAACCCGTCACGCTGGCGGCGATGGAAGCCCTATTCACCAGTCAACCCGGAGCACCGCTGGTCATCATTGGCCAGCCTGACGTGGCCGCACGAAAGATCGACAACCCGGTGCTCGTTCCCAAAGCACTCAGCTTTCTGACCTATCGCCGCTGGGAGGCGCAGGTGGAAGGCCTCGACTCCTTCCCTGCGCAGATGTGGCCCCAAAACATTCCCCTGCTTTATTTCAGCTATCACATCATGGTTGGGCTGGGCACGATCTTCATCGCGATCATGATTGTGGCGTCGTTCCTGCTGTGGCGGGGCAAGCTTTTCGATGCGCGCTGGATGCTGTGGATTTTGTTGCTGAGTTTGCCATTTCCCTACATCGCCAATACCGCCGGATGGATGACCGCGGAGTTGGGCCGTCAACCTTGGCTTGTCTATGGTTTGATGCTCACCGCAGATGGATATTCCAAGACCGTGTCCGCCGGGAATGGCATGTTCACGCTGCTCGGGTTCATGGGAATGTATGTGGTTCTCGGAATTCTTTTCCTGTTCCTGGTCCATCGCGAAATCGAACGCGGACCGGCAGCGGAGCCGTCTTCGGTTCACTAAAGGATTTATGGAAACTCTTTGGTTCATGATTGTCGCGGTGATGGTGGCCGCTTACGTGGTACTCGACGGCTTCGATCTTGGCGCCGGCGCGATTTATCTATTCGTGGCTAAAAACAGCGTCGAGCGTCGCACGATCCTGCGCGCGATTGGCCCGGTGTGGGATGGAAATGAAGTGTGGCTGCTGGCCGCCGGCGGCACGCTCTACTTTGCTTTTCCGCAACTCTATGCTTCCAGCTTCAGCGGCTTTTATCTTCCCCTGATGATGGTTCTCTGGCTCATCATGCTGCGCGGCATTGGCATCGAATTTCGGTCGCACATGGAGAATCCGGTGTGGCAGGGCTTCTTCGACGTGATTTTCTTTGCCTCGAGCGCTCTCTTGGCCATATTCCTCGGCGCCGCTTTGGGTAATGTCATCCGCGGAGTTCCGCTTGGGCCAGATGGATACTTCTTTGAGCCGCTGTGGACCGATTTCCAAGTGGGCGATCATCCCGGTATTTTGGACTGGTACACCGTCCTGGCGGGTGTGATCGCGTTGGTGACTTTGACGGCGCACGGATCGCTTTACGTTGTAACCAAGACGGAAGGTGAATTGAGCCTTCGCGCCCACAAGGTGGCGGTAATCATGTGGCCGATCCAAGTGCTTTTGACCATCGTCAGCCTGATTGCGACGTACTCCATAAAACCCCAGGTTATGGATAACTACCGTAAGCATCCTATCGGGGTGTTGATACCGCTGGCTGTGGCCGCGAGTCTCGGGGTGATGTTTTGGGCGACCTCGAAACGCAAGGAGAAGCCCGCGTTCTTGGCATCCAGTCTCTACATCGTCAGCATGCTAGTCGGTGCGGCCTTTGCCCTGTACCCAGTCGTGCTGCCGGCCAGCACTGACCCCAGCTACAACTTGACGATTTACAATTCCGCCGCGGGACATCACGGCCTGACCGTTGGCATAACCTGGTGGTGCATCGGGTTTGTGCTGGCGATCGGCTACTTCGTTTTTATCTTCCGGATGTTTCGTGGCAAGGTGCGCCTCGAGGGTGAAGGCTACTGAAGTTTGGGTTTGTCGAGCTTGTTCGCGCTGCCTCTCTTTGCCCATCGTCTACACTAGTTCCTGCCAATGGGCGTCCGACTAGAAAACAAAGTTGCCATCGTCACCGGTGCCGGCAGCGGTATTGGCCGCGCCTGTGCAATCGCGCTGGCGCGCGAAGGCGCTCGGGTTGCCCTGGTCGGTCGCCGAAAAGAGCGCCTCGAGGAGACCGCGCACCAGATCGGCAACTCCGCCTTCGTTCTCGCGGCGGATGTCTCGAAGAGCGACGAGATTAACCGCGTCCTCGAACTCACCCTGAAACATTTCGGCGGGCTCAACATCCTGCTGAACAATGCGGGAGTCCTCCATGTTGGAACAGCCGAGCAAATCACCGAAGAGCAATGGGACGAAACCTTCAACGTCAACGTTCGCGGCGTTTGGCTTCTCTCGCGTGCAGTCCTGCCTTCAATGCGCAAGGCTGGAAGCGGGTCGATTATCAACATGGCCTCGGTCCTCGGAATCAACGGAGCCCGCAACCGGGCCTCGTATGCGCCTTCAAAAGGCGCTGTGGTTCTTCTCACCAAGTGCATGGCCATCGACCACGGGCACGAACACATACGGGTCAATGCGATTTGCCCATCATTCGTCGAAACTGATCTCACGGCGGCCGTAATCAGCAAGGCTCCTGACCCAAACTTGGCTCGCGCGGAGCGAGTTGCTGTACACCCCATCGGCCGTCTGGGCCAGGCGAAAGATATCGCAGGACTTGCGGTTTACCTGGCCAGCGATGAGTCTGCCTGGGTCACAGGCGCGGCATTCCCGGTTGACGGGGGATACCTTGCGGTCTGATTCGGGCGTCTGGCTGTTGCGCTGGAAACTTTCATCGCTCCCCGGTAGTCTAATTAACAGGGGATTAGGTTGTTCACTCCTAGTTTCTGTCTTCATGAAGCGCTCTAAGCTGATTTTCGTCCTTGTTCTTGTGATATGGCTGGTTGGGTTCGCCTGGGCGAAAGAGTCAGATCCGTCCGCCTCCATTCTTCCCAAGCAGTTCGGCGGATGGCAGATTTCAGGTTCATCGCAAACCAGCATTGATCCTGAAATCGCCGACCCAGTAAATGCGGCGGTTCTCAAAGAGTACGGTTTCACCGGCTTCGAGTCCGCGACCTACACCCGTGATGACGGCCGCAAGCTGGCGATCAAAGCGGCTCGCTTCGCTGACGCCAGCGGGGCCTATGGCGCCTACACCTACTACAAAACGCGGGACATGCTGAGCGAGCAAATCGGCGACGGCGCGGCCTCGATGAACAAACGCGTGCTGTTTTATCGCGGCAACGTCGTGGTGGACGCCCTATTTTTTCAAGAGCTGTCCGCCATGTCCGCCGCCGAGTTGCGAGAACTGGCTCTGGGCTTCCCCTTGCCGCAGGGCAATACTCGCAATTTGCCCGACTTGCCCGTCTACCTGCCGAGCCAGTCGTACGTCAAGAACACCGCGAAGTACGTGGTTGGACCCGAAGCGCTGCAGAAAATAAATCCACCCATCTCCGCCGAGTTGGTAGACTTCAACCTCGGAGCTGAGGTGGTTGTTGGGAATTACAACAGCCCGGGCGGCGAAGCTACTTTGATGTTGATTTCCTATCCGACTCCGCAGATCGCCGCCGATCATCTGCGACGGATTGAGGCTGCCCGTCAGAGCAGTTCGCAACCAGGCAACAACCTGCCCACCCCGAATTCAGCGATCCTGCAAGGACCAATCTTCGATAAGCGTACTGGTCCAATGGTCGTGATCGCAGCCGGTCCGCTCTCGCCAGACGAAGCCAAAGTGCTGCTGGCCACAGTCAACTACGACGCCAAGGTCACATGGAACGAGAACACATCTTTCGGCAAAGGCGCGACCATGGCGAAGCTAGTGATGAACGGAATTATTCTTAGCCTCATCATCGCCGGTCTAGCTTTGGTCGCTGGCGTGGCCTTCGGCGGCATTCGGATTCTCGCCCAGCGCTGGTTTCCCGGTCGTGGATTCGATCGAGTTGAAAGCCGCGAATTCATCTCCCTGCACCTCTCGGAAACGCCCTCCGAGACCCTCGGTGAGACCGTAAGTCCATCAATTAAGGCTGGTTAGGGTTGTTTCGGGGCCGGATTGTCTCACAATGAATCTCCCACAGGCACTATTAACCTATTTTCTAAGTCATTGAACATAAAGGCGTTTATTTCCGAGATATTTCTTGACACCCCCCTTTTTCGGCTCATAAGATTTCGCCAGAAAGTTTTGACGGTTTGATCTCCGTTAGAACTATTCTCCCTTGAAAGAAAAGGCCACCCAAGTTGCCGGGCGGCCTTTTCATTTTGTGCTCGCTCGTTGTGTGAGGTGGGCGCTCTCGTCGGTTACTCCCTCTCACATCGTACGAACTCCCATCGATCGGCGGTTTTGTTGGAACGCTCCTGCGCTATAGTTCGTACTTCAATTTGTAAGGGCACCAGCAGTTCAGCCGGGAGGAAATCATGTTCTGCGATAAATGTGGCGCCTCGTTACAAGCGGGTCAGCGTTTCTGTAGCCGTGCGGAAAAGAATTCGCGGAACCGATGTTGGGATATCCGCAGCGCAACCGGGTTCGAGAGCATGTTCGGCTTCTTGGAATTTTCTGGCTGGCTTTGTCAGCACTGGATGGCCTGGCGGCCCTGGCCTCCTATATTGTCGCCAACACGGTCTTCGACATGAGCGCACATCCCGACCGGCCCGCTTTCCTGCACCCGCTTCTGAGTCTTTTAGCGACGTTCGTCATCGTCAAAGCATTCGCCGGATTCGTCGCAGGCTGGGGTTTGCTGCACCGGGAACCCTGGGCACGCACGGTCGCCGTCGTCCTCGCATTTGTCTCCCTCTTCTTCAACGTTCCGTTCGGCACCGCGCTCGGCATCTACACACTCTGGGTCCTGCTGCCAGCCGCGTCCGACGTCGAATATGAGAGGGAAGTAAGAAGCGCCAACGCGGCGTAAGCACAAACCTCGGCGATACACGTGTAGGGACAGACGCCTCGCGAGCCTGGCTTCTACCTAACCAACTTCATGAATTCCCATTTTAGGAATCCGCCTCAATTTCCTTCACTATTTCCTTGACTTTACTGAAAGATATAATATAGAGTGGTTATATAACGTTCCAATTCAGGAGCCACTAAGTTGTCCCTCCCGTCCGCATTCACCTGCCAGGCCGCTTCCATCACCCCGCAACTCCTTTGTTCCCAAGATTTTGCCTCCAACCCCTTTCGTTTCATAGATCTGGCGGGTACCCTCGAACTCCGCCTCAATGTAATCAAGAATTTACCCGAAAACGCGATTTTTTTTAGGAGTCGTTCATGGCCATTCCCATTCCCACCCGTCCCAACGTTCGTAACTGCACTCACATCAAAGTCACCGGACAGCGCTGCGGTTCGCCCGCCCTGCGCGGCGAATTCTTCTGCTACTTCCACACCCGTGTCATCAAAGGCGTACAACAGCGCGTCGACATGCAACTCCATTCCATGGCCCTGCTGGAAGACTGCGAGTCCATCCAGCTTTCCATCATGCACGTAGTCGATGCCCTGGTGAAAGGCACGCTCGATCTGCCGCGCGCCCGGTTGATCCTGCAAGCCCTGCGCATCGCCGCCAGAAACGCCAAGAACGTGCGCTTCGACGACGTTCACTACCGGCCCAGCGAGCAGCCGATGGTCCGCGAAGTCCCCGACTACGCCCAGCAATACCTGATCGAACACCCCGAGTTCGGTCCCCCGCTAAGCCAGGGTGACGAAGCCAGCCCAATCCCGTGTGGTGCGGGTGCCCCCGCCCGCGCGGCCGCGACAAAACAAGTCGACCAAGAATCCCAAGCCGCACCACAAGCCGCACAGCAAAACGTATCGCAGGAAAGTGCAACCGCAGAACCACCGACAAAGCAACGAAAGACCGCAGCCCACGCCCCAAGCCGCGGGACAAAACCCGAAAACGACCCAACTCCGCAGGAGCGAAAGAAGCCCCAGCGTGCGACGCAGGAGGAAGAGAATGAACTGAAGCGAGTGCAAGCCGCGATCCCCGGCGCCATGGCGGGAAACTGGCGCGATCTCCGCACCGTCTTCGAGTTCGCTGGTCTCACCGACCAGAACAAAGAAGCGCTTGATACCGGGGGTTAGAATATAAGGTAGAGGTCCCCCCGTGGCCACCCTTCGAGATATCGTCAATCAGCAGGTACGCGAAGGCGAACTCTACGAAAAGCTCGACCGCAATCGGGTGCGCTGTTACGCATGCGGTCATTGCTGTCCGATCCCCGAGGGCCAGCCCGGCGTCTGCAAGGTGCGCTACAACCGCGGCGGCACTCTGTATGTGCCCTGGGGATACGTCGGTGGAGTGCAGTGCGATCCCATCGAGAAGAAGCCGTTCTTTCACGCCTACCCGGGCGCGCTGGCTTACAGCTTCGGAATGCTGGGATGCGATCTGCACTGTGGCTACTGCCAGAATTGGGTCACGTCGCAGGCGTTGCGCGACCCCAATGCAGTTTCGCCGCCGCTCGAAGCGTCACCGGAAGCACTGGTAGGCGACGCGCTTCGCCAAGGCGCCAAGGTTCTGGTCAGCACGTATAACGAGCCGCTGATCACCAGCGAGTGGGCAGTCGCCGTATTCAAAGAGGCCCGAGCCGCGGGTTTGATTACCGGATTTGTGTCGAACGGCAACGGCACGCCGCAGGTGCTCGAATATCTTCGACCATGGATTGATCTGTATAAGGTTGATCTGAAGAGCTTCGACGATTGCCACTACCACGAGCTAGGCGGACGCATCGGCCCGATTCTGGAGACGATTCGCAGTCTGCATACGATGGGCGTTTGGCTGGAGATTGTTACCTTGCTAATCCCCGGTTTTAACGATTCTGAACACGAATTGCGCGGATTAACCGAGTTTCTAGCCAGTGTCTCGCCAGACATTCCCTGGCACGTGACCGCCTTCCACAAAGACTACAGGATGGAAGACCCCGACAACACGCGCCCGAAAGACTTGCTGCGCGCGGTCGAGATCGGGAAGCAGGCGGGCTTGCGCTACGTGTATGCCGGCAACCTGCCGGGCATGGTCGGAGACCGCGAGAACACCCGCTGCCACAACTGTGGCGACACGCTGATCCGGCGCCGCAGCTACTTCGTCGACGAGTACCGCGTAACCCCGGACGGCCGTTGTCCATCCTGCAAGGCCGCAATTCCGGGCCGCTGGGCTCCCAAGTTTGAAGGTCAGATTACCGATCATCCTTTCTTGCCGCGCCGCAGCTCGCGTTTGGTTACAATCCTCAACTAGGCGCAAAACTCAACATCATGCGGAAACTGCGAATCGCGCTTGCGCTCGGACTCCTGTTCATCGCAACGGGTTGCACGCCTCGCGACTTCCTCACCCGGCGTCTCGCGTCCGATCTGATCGCCAGTTCCGAGACGTTCAAGAGCACGCAACAGTTCTGGCTGCACACTGGTGTCATTTCGAATAAAGACTACATCTCACCCGAAGATCTTGTGTTGCAGCGCCGCGGTTGGATCACGGGCGCATCCAGTAATTGTCCGCCAAACGTTGCACCTCCACCGTGTTGGGACGTCGCACTCACTCCGATTGGAGTTGAGACCTTCCACGACCTGATTCCGGCGGGCGCGACAGATGCACGTTCCTTCAGCGTTCCGGCGGCCCGCAGACAGTTGACCGGAATAACCGGGATCAGCAAGGACGGCAACGCCGCCGATGTGGACTTTCGATGGAAGTGGGTTCCGTTGAATGAAGTGGGAGCCGCGCTTTACGCAGGTGGTGTGGAGTTCAGATCCACGGTTGGATTCCGCCGCTACGACGATGGCTGGCGAATCATCAAAGGCAGCGCTCCTAAAAGCGATCAGGGTCTCGACGATGCGCTGAAGAACGCCGAACCCGCGCCCTGAGGTTGACATTACAACATGGGCGCTAGTATTTTTCTCGCGGTGAACTTTATGAATTCAATTCGAATCGTTCGGTTCTTCAGCGCTCTGGCTCTCGGTTGCGCGTTTGCCGTGGGCGGCGCGTCTGCTCAATCTGCGCCGGAAGCCAGCAGCAAGCGCGTCATCTACTACTATCAGACGCAATATTATCAAGGCCAATATGTTTCGCTCTCGAAGATCTGGAAGCAGGTGGACCCCATCACGCACAAGCCGATCACGACTGACGTGATGGTTGCGGCGTTCCACCTCGGATACGATTCGAATAACAAGCCCTACATCCATCTCAATGACAACGTCCCCGGCGATCCCATGTTCAAGGTGATGTGGCAAGAAGTGGCGACCTTGCAGAAAAAAGGTGTGAGCGTGCGCATGATGCTGGGCGGCGCGGCGCAGGGAAGTTATGCTGACCTCTTCAGCCACTGGAGCACGTTCTATCCCATCCTCAAGCGAACCCTGACGCACTACAAACTCGATGGGATCGACATGGATATCGAGGAGCAGGTCACGCTTTCAAATGCGCAAAAGCTGGTTGCTCGCTTCAATAAGGACTTCCCCAAGCAGTTCATCATGACCATGTCTCCGGTTGCTCCCGATCTCTACAGCTACGTGGGTTTCTCCGGATTCAACTACAAGCTCCTGTACAAAAGCCCGGAGGGCAAGAGGATCAACTGGTTCAACGGCCAGTTCTATTGCGGCTGGGGGACGCTGGCGACGCCGGGCGAGTATGAAGCGATCATCAACAACGGGTATCCCGCCGACAAAGTCGTTGGGGGAATGATTGGCAACCCCGCGAACTGCAGCGGCTACGTGCCGATCAACACCGTGGCGAAGACGGTGAAAGAACTGGTTGCGAAATATCCAACCTTCGGAGGCGTGGCCGATTGGGAGTACTTCAACACGCTGCCCGGCGGCCTGCAGAACCCGGTAAAGTGGGGCGCGATTATGACGAAGGCGATGGGAAACTAACCGGTCGGTCTGTCAAGGTCTCACCATGTGACTCGCGGTTCTGCGCGTTCGATTCCGGTTTACAAGTGTTGCGTCCTCCGGTATACCTCTGTTTCGACCCATGACAATCAGAAGGCTCTTCCTCGTTTCTTTCATTGCTTTTTTCGCTCGTAACGTTGCCCGCGCCGCTGAGAAGCCGAAGCTTGGCTTCGATGAGTTCTTCAACTATATCGACGTTCTGGCGGTGGCGATTTCTCCCGACGGAAATGCCGTGGTCGTGAACACCGAGCGGGCTGATTGGGATCAGGAAATCTATCGTCGAGATCTGTGGCTCTATCGTGACGACGGTCACGGAGGAGGAGCGCTCACACAGCTTACCCAACTGGGCGATAACACTTCGCCGAAGTGGTCGCCTGACGGGCGATGGATCGCATTCTTCTCCGAACGCAAGGACGCGAAGGCGGACGATGGCGACTCGAAAGACGAAACGGTCGCACAGCTTTATCTGATGTCGATGGCCGGAGGGGAAGCGTTCCCGGTGACCCACGGGGAAGAGGAAGTACACGCGTTCGATTGGTCTCCTGATTCGCGCACGCTGTATTTTGCGGCCCGCGCTCCGTGGACCAAAGCCCAGAAAGATGCTTACAAGAAAGAGTGGAAGGACGTGGTGCGGTATCGGGCGGCGGAACGTGGCGACGTGATCTTCGGCATTGATGTGGCAGGGGTGGTCAGGCGGCGGGCGGCGGAGGGAACCAAGCCCTCCGATGATTCTGACGAGGAGTCGGATGAAACTCCCGGCTCGCGCGCGCTGGCAAAGACGCCATGGCATGTGGCTGAGCTCAAAGCTTCGCCGGATGGGCGCAGGCTGGCCTTCGTCACGCAGTCAGTGTCTGGACGCGAGGAGAAAATCGAAGACTACGAAATTTATTCGGTCGAGCTGGCAAATGCCTCTTCCGATCGGCCGCCGCGGCAGTTGACGCATAATCTGGCCGAAGAGCAACACATTGAGTGGGCACGAGACGGCAAACATGTTTTCTTCCAGGTGCAATACGGTTCGGTTGAAGGCAAGTACAAAGACATGCAGATCCGGCTGTACTGCGTTGATGCGGACACGGGTGATGTGCAGCGGTGGGCATCTGATTTCGAAGGGGCGGTGCAGGAATATGCGGTCACTCCCGATGGGGGTGTGCTTGCTACGGGAAGGATTGGAACCGAGGTGCAGGCTTATTTCCAGCCCAAGGTCTCTGCGCCTTTTTCTATACTGCCGGGGTGGGCTGGGACTTACGCGAGTCTAATGCTCAGTTCAAACGCGCGACGACTTGCATTCATACACTCTGCGATCCAGGAGCCGCTGGAAGTGTATTTGGCAGACGGCCCCGAGGTGCTCAAGTCGGCCCGTCCCATCACCGCTTTCAACAAACTGTTCACGGAGCGCGATCTGCCGAAAGCCAAGCCTTACCACTGGACCGCGGACGACGGAACATCGATCGAAGGGATGCTGATGTATCCGCCGAAGAAGTTTGAAGCCAAACATTTGCCCATGTTTGTGCTCATCCACGGAGGCCCGGACGATGCCGATAGCAATCACTTCGAAGCCGACTGGTATGTTTGGGATCGTTTGGCCGCGACCCACGGGTGGCTAGTGTTCGAGCCGAACTATCGCGGGTCGGAGGGATACGGCGACAAGTTTCTCGAGGCGATGGTTCCTGAAATTGTTTCCCGTCCGGGTAAAGATATTCTGGAGGGCGTCGATGCGCTGGTGAAAGAGGGAATCGCCGATCCCGATCACCTTGCTGTGGGCGGCTACAGCTACGGCGGCTACATGACCAACTGGCTGATCACGCAGACGACTCGCTTCAAGGCTGCTGTGACCGGTGCGGGCGCGGTGGAGAACGTCGCCAACTGGGGCAACGACGATACGACATTCGATGACGCTTATGATCTCGGCGGACGGCCATGGGAGGCGCCGCAACGCTATCACGATGAAGCAGCCATCTTCCAGATGAATAAAGTGCGCACTCCGACGCACATCGTTGCCGGGGCCGCTGATGTGCGGGTCGCGGTGGCCGAAGCCTACCTGCTTGATCACGCGTTGTATTCCCTTGGCGTTCCCAGCACGCTGCTGATTTTTCCGGGGTCAGGTGCGGGCGAGGGTCACGAACTCGACAAGAATCCGTGGCACGGGAAGATCAAGGTGCGAGAAGAGTTGAAGTGGCTGGAGAAGTATGGCGGAGTATCGTCCGGACGCTGATAATCACTATCTGAGGAATGATCTGAGGGACGCACCGGGTATAGGCAGTGTAGTCGCTTTTGCGACAAGCTTCGTTTCTTAGCATTGCCATGCGATCACCTCGAACAGTGATGCCGGTCACTGCAAGCGCAGCCCAGCCATCGTAGTTTGGGTTCGAGGTTCCTGAGTCCTTCCTCGCAAGCGGGCCCTGCAAAACAAAATCAAGGCAACTCAAAGAATTTCGGATTTCCCCCGACCTAGTTCTGCACTGATCAGCGCTCCTCCGGGCCGCCGCGAAACCCAAACCGTAACCGATTCTGACCTGCCGCGAGAGTGGCGGGAGGGCAAGATTTCGGAAGCGCGCCGATCGCGTTTCGCAACCGTCGAGGGAATTCATAGTTCAACTTCGCATTCATTCGATGTGCAGGGTATTCAGAAGGAGGAAATATCATGAGCTACAAGAAATTCTTGGCAGCGTCGAGCGCGGCTGTGATGATCGTCATCGTAATAACTCTGGCGCCCGGCGCCTGCGCTCAAAGCAAGTACAAGGTGCTGCATCGCTTTACGCACCACGATGGATACGGGCCTTATTCTGCTTTGATCATCGACGCCGCAGACAATCTATACGGCACAACTCCCAATGGCGGCACGTCGAATTGGGGAGTGGTTTTCAAGCTCGCGCCGAACTCCGACGGGAGCTGGACGGAAAGCGTGCTCTACAGTTTCACCGGTGGCGACGACGGAAGCTATCCCGATCATCCCAGCCTGGTGTTCGACACTGCCGGCAATCTCTATGGAGTAACTTATGGAGGCGGAGGCGTGGGAGGTTGCAACTCCTACGGCCAAGGCTGCGGCACGGTTTTTGAGCTGAAAAGCAATCTGGACGGGACTTGGACGGAAATCGTCCTTCACAACTTCACCGATGCCGAGGACGGAGGCTGGCCCGAAGGCACCCCGATAATCGATGCAACAGGAAATCTGTACGGTACAACGACTCAGGGCGGCACTTACGGAGAGGGCACCGTCTTCAAGCTGACTCCCAATTCTGACGGAACATGGACAGAGAGCGTGCTTTACAGCTTCACCGGGGGCAAGGACGGTGACACCCCCTGGAGCGGAGTGATCTTCGACAAAGCTGGCAATCTTTATGGCTTGGCCGGGTACGGCGGCGCGCATGGGTATGGCGTCATTTTCAAACTAACCCCAAACTCAGACGGAAGCTGGACTGAGAGCGTGCTTCATCCGTTCACGGGCGGAAAAGACGGCGCAAATCCCGGTACTAACGGCCTCACCTTCGACACGGCAGGTAGTCTTTATGGAACTGCCGCGGGCGGGGCTTATGGATATGGCAATGTCTTCAAACTGACGCCGAATACGGATGGAAGCTGGACCGAGCGGGTGCTCCACCAGTTCAAAGGTGGCAAAGACGGAGGGAGTCCTGCGGCTGGGGTGGTCTTCGATAAGGTCGGCAACTTGTACAGCACGACGGTCTACGGCGGCACTTATGGATATGGAGTCGCCTTTAAGCTGACACGGGAAGCGAACGGCGGCTGGATGGAGCGGGTGCTCCATCCATTCAAAGATGCCCCTGCGGCTTACCCTTACGCCGGGGCAGTCTTAGACGGAGCAGGCAATCTTTATGGGGCGACACGCGGCGGTAAGAACGGCACGGTGTATGAGATTACGCCGTAGCTGGTTTCTCCGGTTGCTCCGGGTTTGAGAGCCGAGTGGCCGAAAAGCCAACGAGTGTGAGGTCGTTAGTGCACTTAACCGGCGTAGCTGTAATCGCTACTGTTGAACTTGGCTAGATGCCATAATTGACGGCGCGAAGCGCGTCTTTGTAGGCCTCTCGCGCCTCCGTGGCTTTCGAATGTGCGTCCAGCTCGCGGAAGTGGGCGGCATCCCAGTGCTCCATGGCGATCATTGAGTGGTCGGGGGTGGCTAACGCTTCTTCAGCACGAATGGTGTCAACCCATGCATCGGTAGCCTTTTTGTAGTCAAGGCGCAATTGATCGATATCTGCTTTGCTCATAACCACGGCAGGTTAATGCTGCTCACCACCCCTGTCAATCAGGCGGGGCGAATTTAACGGAAAATTAACGTAGGGGAAACGCTCTCTCTTGGGTGCCGACAATTTTGTAACTGTCGAAACAGTGCCCGCTCGTTGATCCGATGAGTGTTCGCTATTTTCCGGTGGGTTTCGCTGAGGCGCTCGCCATCTTGACCTCGCGGCTGAACGCCTGGTAGTGGGCAATGCCGCTGTAAAGCGCTTCCGCGATCTGCTGGCGGTAGGTTGAGCTCTGCAGGTTGTTCTCGTCGGTGGGACTGCTGACGAACGAAACTTCGGCTAGGACTGCGGGCATGGAGGTTCCGGTTAGCACCACGTAGTGGGCTTCCTTGACGCCGCGGTTGGGAAGGCCTGGATTCTTCGCCGACAGCATCGCATACAACGCCCGCTGAATGCTGGCCGCGACCCGGCGTGACTCATGCACCTTGGCGCGAATATCGACATTCGTCCAATCGATCGCCTTCACGCCTGCTGCCGCCGCTTCATCCGCTTCTTCGGTTCTCGCCTTCACCGATGAATAGGTGTTTGTGTAATAGGTTTCTACGCCGCGGGCTGAAGGATAATCGCTGTAATTGGCATGGACGGAAAGGAAGAGGCCGGCCTGCGCCAGGTTGGCAATTTCAGCGCGCTTTTCGAGCGCGAGATAATTGTCGTCTTTGCGCGTGTAGATGACTTCGGCTCCCAGGCGGCTCTCGACCAACTGGCCAAGGCGTTGCACGATATCGAGCACCAAGTCTTTTTCGAGGAGACCCTTGCGTCCTACCGTTCCGAGGTCCCAGCCGCCGTGGCCGGCATCGAGCACAATGCGAAGCTTGGGGGCTGAGAGGGACGGGGTGGCGTTGAGCGGCTTTTGACTCCCGGCGACCTGATCCGCCGGAGGCAGGTTTGCCGGGGCTTGCTTCGTTGCCGCCTGCTCCGCGGGAGCGGGATTGACGGGAGCAAAAAGATCGATCTTCGCCCTGGGGCGCGGCTTGGTTCCAAGCTTGCGAACTTCGACCACGAGACGATACGGATTCGGTTCGAGGCTCACCGAGAAATCGGTTGCGCCGTTGGTTTCGAGCACGACGCGGGTTACTCCAGCGAGCGGCTGGGCAACGCGAATTCGTTGCAGCAAGGCGTCGTTCACGGGAATTATCAGATTCGAAAGCGCTGCCGCCAGTCTGGTGTCGTGCAGATCGAAGTAAATGCGCTCCGGCTTCGGAAGTCGATGCGCTTCGTACTGAATCTGATCCTGGATATCGATCACGACGGTGCTGGATTCTCCTGACGACCAGTGCCGGATGCCGGTAACCGCAGGCAATACGCCCGCCTCTTCCGGCGGCGCAGGCGAAGAATCGTTATCGTCTTCTGTGGTGGTTTCTGTGACGGCCAACGGTGCAGTCGCAACGGGCGCTGCGGGTGTGGGTACGGCGGCTTTTGGCGCGACTGCGGTTGGAGCAGATCTCGTGTCTGCCATTTCCGGGTGCAGGCGATGGCCGAGCGTCCACCACACTCCCGCCCCTAAAGCCGCAGCGAACAGAACGACGGCAGCAACCACTACTAGGCCCGGCCGGGAACGGTCCAGTTCATCCGGCTCGGCAACGATGACGGGATGGTCAGTTGGTGTGGAACTCTGCGGTGATGCAGACTCAGGATTTGTTAACGAGACCTGTGCCGAGCTTTCTTGGGCAATCGAGAGGTCCGCCACGTGGTCGAGCGGATCCGTGTCCATTTCCAACTGCACATTTGTGACTTCAGCGATTGCGGAAGAATTCTCCACTTGAGTGGAGCTTGGAAGCGCGACATCAAGACCCTTCTGTTCGATGCCGGCAGTTTCTTCCGGAACGACAAACGTTATTTCTTCGAGCGTCGCCGAGGGGACGACCCGTCGCGAAATCTCACGCAGTCGATCTTCTTCTTCCGGCTTCATCGCCGAAAGAATCAGTTCAGCCAGCAGGCCCAGGCTGCGAACGTCGCTGTCGTTGAATCCATACGGTTCATTCGAGAAGGCCTCGATCAGACCGATAACACTTTGTTTCGCCGAAAGGGGAACGGCCAGCATGGAACGGACGCCAAGGCGGCGGCATGCGGCCAGGTTTACGCGTGAGTCGGTGTCGGCATCGTCGCAGCGCACGATGCGCCCGGATACCAGACATTCTCCGGAAAACCCAGAGTTCGGATCGAGACGTATTCCCGGATCCGGGGCGATGCTTCCCGCCGAAGCGCGGCAGACGATGGCATTGCCCTCTGCCAATGCGACCGCCACACCATCGGCGCCCGTAATTGCCAGAGCGCGCTCTGCCACCAGTTGCAGCACCTCGTCGAGAACGAAATGCTCGAGTTGCCAGTCGCTCTCGGGGTCCGAACATACTCCATCGCGTAGCTGTCTCGCGCGGCGTCTACGGATCTGTTCGTGCAGCGCAGAGAAAGCGAGAAGAGCCTGCAGAGCTTCGTGACCCAAAGTCTCGGTTGTTGATGGAGGTTGGCCTTCGAGTGCCGGAGTTGGCACAGTTTCCTCTTTGATCAACTCCAGACCCGCATTGTTCAGACTTGCGCTCATGGAAGTAGCGACAGATGGTCGAGGTTGGACGGGTTGGCCCGACAGTCAACCTGACGATCGATCTTTCTACGATTAAATCGTTCTGCGATTAGGGGGAGAAATCGTACTCAATTCATCATTTGTACTCTCGCAAACGGTTTCTGCGGAGTCCCTTGCCTTCGGCCGTGGCATTACTCGTAAGTTACAGGGGTTTGGGAGTAATCGCAATCTTTTCGGCGCACGAAGGTAAGGACCAGCTTCCTGCTCTTTCGTAAGCTGCGGAAACCTTGCCGATTCATAGTCTTCCGAAAACCGTTGCGCGGCTGTGGAATTCAGCATATCCTTAGCCGTTGGAAGGACTTACAGGTTGTGGCAGGTGAGTGAACGAAAAAAGAAGTCGGGTTGGTTGTGGCCTCTGGGTGTGGTTGCTACTGGACTGGGAGCGGCGGGAGTGGTGATCTTCCGCGGTTGCTGGCACGGCAAGATGAGCTGGCCGGTTCGCTACCAGAATCATTCGTATCAGGTTTGCCTGGGCTGCGGCATTAAGCGCTTGTTTGATGAGCAGGCCTTCCGCGCCTACGGACCCTACAGTTACGATCTCAATCGTCTGATCGCCCGGGACCGTGCGCGAAGGGACGAGATTCAGCCTGAAGTCGAACCCAGTATCCACCGCACTGCTTCCTGATTGGCCAGTTCCTGAAGCCTGGAACCACTACGGTTACTCAGAGCGCCCGCGGTCCGGGCTAAGATTTAGTCATGGAGTCCAGTTCGAATCTCGTGGCATCTGCGGGGACGGAGTTGGCGAGCGTTCCGCGCAACTCCCGCCGGCCTTATCGCCAGAAGATTCGTACTCTCGCCCACGTTAACCTGGATGCCGCGAACGGAGCCATTCTTCGCGATCTCAGCGAATTCGGGATCGCCATGCAAACCGTAGTTCCGCTAGCTCCCGACCAGCAAGTGCAGCTTCGCTTTGATTTGCCGTCTCCACGCCTGCGCATCGAAGCCGCAGGTCGAATTGCCTGGACCGATTCCTGGGGCCAAGCCGGAGTCCAGTTCGTCGACCTGCCGGAGCACTCGCAACGCCTCCTGAAGGAGTGGGTCTTCATCCAGATTCTCTCGGCCGCGTATCTCTTTGCGCCGTGCGAGGCGGCAGCGGTTGCGGGCAATCATGCCGAGGGCGCCAACGAACTACTGTTTTCCGCTGCCCCGCGGCCAGCTATTGAGATCGAGCCGCAACCGATTGCGCTGCCCAGCCCGGTGAAGAGCCCGCAACGTTTCCGTCTTCTGTGGTGCCCAGTCCCAATTTCGCTGCAAGCGCTTTCGAAACTGGTGGATGGTCTGATCCTGTTGTGCGCTGTCCTGCTCTTTGCCGTAATGTCGATGGCCATCACCGATATTCTTCCCACGTGGTGGGTCACGCTACCTCTCGCGATTGCGGTCACGGCTCTCTTCGTCGGCGTGTATTGGTTCCTGTTTGTTTATTGGTTCAAGAGCACACCCGGCGAGCATCTGGCGAGGATGGCATGCGCCGAGTCCGGAATTGGAATCTACGGCGAGGAAGAAGTCCAAGCGCGATTTCGCTAGCCGGCTGGGATCAAAAGTAACTTTTTTTGAATGCTTCGTGCCGCTGGTGAGCCATGTTCAACAGCGTGGCGAATTCAGGCTCATTGCGCAATCCATTCAAGAGCGGATCAGTTGTGAAATACGGGTAACAGAAAAATCCATTCTCAATGCTCAGCCGCAGGGTCCGCAGTGCTGATGCCTTGTCCCCGAGGGCAGTGTACGCCTGCGCAATTTTGTACATCGCCTCAGGATCACCCACTCCGCGTTCTTCGATCTTCGTCTCCAAACTGCGCAGGATTTCCAGCCCTTCCGCATCGCGATGCGCGATCGAATCACTCAGAGCCCTGCCGATTTGCGTATACAACGTAGAATCGAGCATGAAGGCGCGATCAAAATCTTTGGCGGACTGTTCCCAATTCTTCTGGTAGTACTCTCCGAAACCGCGATAGAAAACAACAAAAGCCGAGTCGTTAAGATCAGGCAAGCTGCGAAGAAACTTGTCGTACTGTCCAAGGTAGAGGTACGTGTTAAATGCTGAGCCGTTGGCCTTGACCAGGGGATCGAGTTGGCGCGCTCGCTCGCACTCCACGACCGATGCTTCCAGCATGCCAGCGAAGCGGTAGGCGTATCCCAGTTCCCAATGGGCCTCGGCGTGGTTGGGGTTGGTTTTCAACGCCTCCCGCAAAAGAGGCACGGCTTGCTCAACCTTGCCAGTATCGATGAGAAGGTTCGCCAGGAAGATTTTTGCTTCCAGTTGTCCGGGCTGCAGGGAAAGGGCGCGTTCGTAGGCAGCCCGGGCCTTGTCGTACTGGTCGCGTCCTCCAAATTCAAACGCTGCATCGGAAGTGTAGGCTGCTCCAAGATAGGCCCAGGCCAGGGCATAATTCGGATCGATGGCCGTCGACTTTTCCAGTATCTTGATCGCGGGCGGAAAATCATGGCGCGAGTAGAGGTCCAATCCCCGCAGATAATTTTCATAGGCGAGCGGGATCACGGGTTCTCCAGGTCCGATGCTTTGAGCTTCTGAAGGAGACAGTTTTATCGCAAGCTCCTTGATGATTTGCTGCGCTACATTGTCCTGGACGGTCAACAGCTTTTCATACCTGAGATCGATTGTTCCTCGACCGAGAATCTTGTCCGTTTTGGCTTCAATCAGTTGATAGGTGATCCTCAGTTCATCGCCGTCGCGAATGAAGGTGCCGGTCAGCAGCGCATCCACATTCAAGTCGGCCGCAACTTTCGGGATATCAATTACTTGATTGCGATATTTTTGAACTGCCGTCGAGGGCCGGACGGTCAGCGATTGCACGTAGTCGAGCTTGGTAATCACCGCGTCGGCCAGCGAAAATCCGAGAAAGTCGCTATCAGGGTCTAAACGGAGATTCTGAAAGGGAAGAATGGCCAGGCTTCGCGGTCCCGTTACCGTCGACCGGGCGATCGGCTGCTTCCGGTACATGGAGTAGCCGACGACAAGGGCAATTACCAACGCGAGCCCAGCCATTGCAACGCGGGCTCGACGCTTTTTCCCCTTTTCTCCCGCTTGGTGTGCAACCGAAACTGATTCCGGGTCCATTGTGGTCTTGCTTATCTCGAGCTCTGGTGCGACGCTCAACTTGCTCGTGACGGGCGACTCCATGCGGAGCACTTTCTCCGAAGCGGCGAGCGTGAGCGGCGGACGCTCTTCTTGCTTTCCGGTTTCCTCGACCCTTGCCACCAATTCGGGAAGGTCAGCGGTCGCGGGCGATTTTTCCTTCGACCACGCCCGGACTTGCGCTGCAAACCGATACCCTCTCCCGGGCACCGTTACGATGTAGCGATCTTGCCCAGGGGTTTCTCCCAAGGCCTTACGAATCATCGAGACTTGCTGGGTCAGATTCGATTCCTCCACGAAGCTGTCTGGCCACAAGGCCGCCATCAGCTCTTCTTTGGGAAGCATTCGGCCACTGTTACGGACCAGCACGAGCAGCGCGTCATAGGTCTTCGGAGTCAGCGTCACAGACTCCTGCTGCTTGAGTAGGAGATGCTGAACCGTGTCGAGAACGAACGGCCCGAACTCGTAGAACTGGTGATCCGGTATTCGGGCTTCCGCGAATCCTTTGACAGCTTTCATAGGCCTACTATGACGCGCTTCCACTCGGGCGCAGACCTGCCGTGAGGGAGGCGTCCCTACTGTCGTTTCCATCGAGCAAAGCCAGGTTAGGACTTCGTCTGGTCGAGCAAAGCCCAGACAAGTGATTAGGTCAATTCTACGACAACTACCCCCGACCGAAGCGCGGAAAACTATCACGGTGCGGCGAGCACCATTCTCCATTACGGGTTATTTTTCTTTGAGATACACGTTTCCTAGGTTTTTTAGAATTCCTTTAGGCAACTTTTAGAGGGCTCTCAGGACGTTCCGGCATGGTCTGCCGCAGGATGCAATGCGTGGCGCGATTCGGGGCCCAGCAGGTTGCTCGTATGAAAGTTCGCCGGCCCAAACGAAATGATCCGCCTCGCACGAAAAAAAACATACTAGTTAAAAGGAGAATCGCAGCAATGAACCTAGCACGCAAAACCGCTGAAAACGCCAAGCGTCTCGTTCTAATGGGAGCTTTCGCCTTTGCCGCATGGACGGTTGCAATACAACCGATGTCGGCGCAAAGCAAGAAAATCGAGTTTGACCTCAAGCCCAATCCCGGTGTGGAAGCCTGCCTGGGCACTAAGAACGGGCCCGCACCAAGCGCCCATGTGACACTAACCCGAGGTCACTTGAACGACACCCTCGTCATCAAAGGAAAGAACATCAAGCCCAACCTTGCCTTCGACACGTTTACCGTGCAGCGCAGCTTGCTCCTGCCTGATGGCAGCGTTGACCCCAACTTCACCAACTTCGGCCTTGCCTGGTATCAGTCTGACCTGCAGGCCGACCAGTACGGTCAGTTCACCGCGACCATCAAAACCATTCTGCTGGACCAGATCTTTGGGTTTGATCCGGACGTTGCCCTTGCCCCGCTCAACACGTTCCATGTGGGCTTCTGGTTCAACAATCCCAAGTCGGCGAAGAATTGCGGTTTCGACCCGAACAAGCCCACCCCGTTCAACGGCGAACACAAAGCGGGTCCTGTAGCAATGATCAGCGTGCCCGATGCCAATACCAACCTCGGCCCGCTGTGCACCAACCCCAATAGCGACGGCACCTGCAACCCGTAGCCATGGGCTGAACCAAACCGCGGAAGGCGAGAGACGTAACTCGGGGGAGGACGTCTCTCGCCCCAAAACCAGACAAACAGTTGTTGATGAAGGAGTCATTGTGGGATTTAAGGTAGTTTGGGGATTCGACCCCGACGAAGTTGCTAAAGCGCAAGCGCTGTCTCGCGGTGTGGCACAGAAAGATCAGTCGTTGTATTGCATCGACGATGAACCGGCAGCGCAAATCCGCGCGATGCCGAGTCACAAATCCTCGAACTTCACCGGATCTTTCGCTTGTAGGAACAGCAACGTGGGCGCGACACTGACACCAAATACGGTTGAATACAGAAATTATCCAGGCTGACTTACTGCGTCAGGTACTGCTGGGCCAGCCAAAGTTTCAAGTCGCGCTTCACTTCCGGGCTCATGTCGAGAAAGCGAATCCCGGCGTTGCCCATTTTATCGGTCCAGGCAACTTCACCTTGCGCCTTCATTTGAAGCTTACTCTCGGGAAGCTGAAAGCTGACCTTCACCGTACTGGGGAAGGCGAGGGGGCGCGACGCGCGAATCCCAACCCCTCCCTGGCTCAGGTTCATGAGATGAGCTTCGACCTTCTTTCGTGAGCCGCAGGCGATCGATACGGGAAGGTCGAGCGCGTGACGGTTGTAGCGCAGCCTGCCGTCGAGAATCATGTTGCGCGCAGCTGAGAGCGTGCGCACAGCTTGCTCGACGGAGATCGGCTTCTTGAATACAAACGTAGCCACTGAGTCCTGCAGATGAGTGTGCCCGTTCGAGCCACTCACAATGACCAGCGGCACCGCGTTCAGTCCTGCGCCCAGTGTGCTTAGGAAGTTGCTCGTTCCATCCAGGTCGCAATCTACGATCAGGGCGTCGATTTTCGATTTGGCGAGCTTGGCGCGCGCCCGCTTCGGCTCCGGCTCCACATCGACGCCGATATGCAAGCCACCAAGAATGCACTCCAATACACTGACTTCAGCCCAATCGCGAGAGACCACCATAGACGAGAGTGTCATATGGCAACTGTAGTCTGGTCCGTAACCCGGCTATAGATAACGAAGGTAATGGAGCGGGAAGGGCACGACTTGAGTCGTGCCGCTCGAACTGGAAAATCTCTCTGGCGGATGCCACACGGAAGTCCGCGCTGACATGTTCACGCCCGTGCTGATTTTTCCTGTGCGCGATACCAATCGACTGTACGCCGCAGCCCCTCTTCGAAATTCACCTGCGGTTTATATACTAGATGTTGTTCCGCCCGCGTCAGATCGGCCAACGAATGCTTCACATCTCCCGCCCGCTCCGGGCCATGCTTCACTTCGCCCGGATATCCGGTCAGTTTCTTGAGCACGCGAAACATTTCGTTCAGATCGATGCGGGTGCCGGTGGCCACATTAAATACTTTCCCGGCCACTTCGGTCGCGGGAGCTTTGCAAGCCAGCAAATTCGCATGGATCACGTTGTCCACATACGTGAAGTCGCGGCTCTGATCGCCGGTGCCATAAATGGTCGGCTGTTCTCCCTTCAGCATCTGGGTAATGAATTTCGCGAGCACTCCCGAGTACGGAGAGGTCGGATCCTGCCGCGGGCCGAAAATGTTGAAATACCGCAGCGCCACCGTCTCCAGTCCGTAGCAGCGAAAAAACGACGCCATGTAATACTCGCTCGCAAGTTTAGCCACGGCATACGGAGAAATCGGATTGGGCGGCATGTCTTCATGCTTCGGGAGCGTCGGCGTATCTCCGTACGCCGAAGAAGAAGCCGCATAGACCACCCGCTTCACCTTCGCGTCCCGCGCCGCGACCAGCACATTGACGGTCCCATCGACATTAGCCCCATTGCTCTCCAGTGGGTTCAGCACGGATCTGGGCACCGACGGAATCGCAGCCTCATGTAAAACATAGTCCACCCCCTGGCAGGCCGACTTCATGGCTGCGAGATCCAGCAAGTCAGCCTCACGCACGTCGACCCGATCCAGCAACTCCACAATGTTGTTGCGCTTCCCCGTAGAAAAGTTATCGACCCCACGCACGTCGTCTCCCTGCGCCAAAACCGCCCGCGCCAGTGACGATCCGATAAACCCGGCAATTCCCGTAATCAAATAGATGGCCATAGACTAGCTAAATCATAGCGGATGACTGTCGATTGACAAATGCAATTGGTCGGGGAAGCTCGATTTCAGTCATGCCAATCGGGACCTGCGACACGGGGCTCTAGCCCTGAGGGGTCGTCATCTGATCCAGGAAATCTTTGGGAGATATCCGTCCGCCGTAACACTCACGCGCGATGACTCTCCACGGCCGCTCGAATCTCTTGCCACAACTCCTCGCGCCCGGTCGCGCTCTTGGCGGAGAAGGGAACAATCCGCGCTCGAGGATACTCCCGGGCAAGGCCTTGCAGAGAATTACGCAACTGGTTCCCCGACAGCCGGTCGCTTTTCGTTCCTACAATCAGGAAAGGCCGGCCGGCAGAACTGAGAAAATTCAGCAACTGTTGGTCGCTCTCCTGTGGAGGCACGTTCACATCGACCAAGACCAGGCAGAGAGCCAGCGAAGGACGATGCTCCAGATAAGGCTCGATAAAACTGGGCCACTGGCCGGAAATCTCCCGCGAGATCTTCGCATATCCGTAGCCCGGCAAATCGGTGAAAATCAGCTCCGGCCGCGGCTTTCCCGCCCAGCGAAGTTCGAAGAAATTGATGCTTCGCGTCCGCCCCGGCGTAGAACTGGTCTTTGCCAGCTTCGCTCCCACGAGCGAATTAATCACACTCGATTTGCCCACATTCGATCGCCCGAGGAATGCGACTTCAGGAAGGGTGGGAGCAGGGAAGTGGCTGGCGTCCATCGCCGACATCATGAATCGAGCCAAGACGCGCATGCCACAGTGTGCAGTTTCGACAGGGCAAGTTGCAAGCGGAAGGACGAAGCTATCCCAATCCCAGCGGGCGTTTGTTGTTTTCGATATCCTCTTCCCTGACTGGCCGGAACCGGTACCAGAGGAAAAGAATCCCTGCCACGACCAGCCCGATTCCCACGCTGATCAGAAAAAACCAGCGGTAAGCAGGAAGCGCAATCAGAAGAACTCCGACCACGGCGACGGCCACAATTAAGCCAGTCGCCCCGCTGAAGGAAGCCTTGGTCTGGGCGGGCCTAAAGTTGGGTTCCATCGCGACACCCCGCTGAGGTCTACATTGTAAAACGACGACCTCAATTGTTGTCATCGAGTATGCTTGTCATCCCGCGAGTATGCTTGTCATCCCGAGCGAAGCGAGGGATCTGCTGCTCGATGTTTCAAGCTACGCCCGGCGCCGGAACTGTTTGCTCAGAGTGAGCGCCTGCTGCTGATAAGACGATCCAATCTGCAACCCATAAATCTTTTCCGGCTTCGCCAGCAGCGGCATGTAGGTAAGCCGTCCCACAAACTGCTCGTGTTCGATCAGGAACGGCACCTCATGCGCCCTCACTTCCAACACCGCTCGTGTTCCCTTGATATCGCTTGCGCCATATCCGAATCCTGGATCAAAAAATCCCGCGTAGTGAATGCGAAACTCGCCCACCGAAGGATCAAACGGCACCATCTCCGCCGCAAACTCGGGAGGCACGCGGACTCTTTCCTTCGAAGCCAGAATATAAAAATCACCCGGCTCCAGAATCACCCGCTGATTCAATCCGTGATGACGCGCCTCCCAGAATTCCTCGGGCGCATAGTAATTGATGCGGTCCAGTTCGATCGCCGGCGCATGCTTCCGCGCTTTGTAGGCAATCACTTCATCGGGCGACGAGCCTTCAAGATTCACCGTGATTCTCAGGCCGCGATCGACCGACGCCTTCACCGGACTCTCCTCGTCCATGTAAATCAGCTGCTGTTCCTCGTCCAATCGCCGAATCCGGTTGTCGGAAGAGACTGGATTCCCCCGCACAAATCGCAACTGATTGAGTCGCATTCCCGCCCGCACTGCGACCGTAAAAGTACGCGAAACGATCTCGGCGTAGAGTCTTCCCTTGTACCCGGGCGGCACTCGCTCGAATTCGACTCCGTCGTCGGTGATCAGGCGAATAAAGATGTCCAGCCGTCCCGTCGTGCTTTTCGGATTCGCCTTCCCGGAAATGTCTCGCGGCAAGTCGAGTTCCTCCAGCAGTGGAACGATATAGACGCATCCCTTTTCGAAAACCGCCGCGCTGGTAAGATCCACTCGCGCCATGCGCAGATCTTTGACCTTCGATTCAACCTTGATCCCGGGACCCGGCAGAAAACTAGCCTGCACGCGATGCGCAATGTCTCCCAGCCGCAGATCAAGGCTTGCCGGCTGAATCTGTTCTTCGGTGATAGGACGATCGCCAATCACGCGCCCCTTTGCAATCAACTCCCGAATCGCCTGCGATGGCAATATGCCCGTAGTGCGTTCTTCGCTTCCCGTTTCCGGCAACCCCGGAAACAACCCGACTTCTCCGTTCCTCACCTCGGAACTGGACATAGTTCAAAACTCCTGGTGTTGCTCGGTAATCGGCGAAATACACTCTGGCTGCACTCTTCATTCTATCCGGTTTCACGGCAAGCGCTGGCTTAGATCGGACTCCGCAACGCCGACTCCTGCGAAGGGTCCGACCTCAGTCCCCCCGCAAGAGCGCAAGAATAAACCGAGGCGTTAGCCCCTGTAGGCATCCTGCGCCATCTCGAAAATGTTCAAGGCTGGAAAGTGCTGTCAATCTATGGCGAACTGGGCGCGCTGTCAAGCTGGCTCTAGACGCCGCAGTTCCTGCAAGTGCAAAACATTTCATCTTGACCGCAAGTGCCACGCACTCGATAATTTGTCGGCCTGAACCGCCTCGCGATTCTCCACCACGGACGGCAACGGTCACCAACCTTCTCCAGGAGAAATCAATGAAAAAATCCATTCTCGGCGCGTTGATAGTTCTCATGTTCGTCGCCGTCGGTATCGCGGCGGCGCCTCCCTTAACCTTTACGTTTTCTGACGTTCACGCCAACAAGACAGCCACGGAGACGGACAGTTTCGCAGTCAACAAGTTCGGCACAATCGCCGGCGACTTTGTCGACGCCAAGGGCATTCAGCACGCGATGATTCTGGGCGGGAAGAAGCTGGCCACGGTCGATCATCCGAATTGTACGACGACAGGCGGTTTCACCTCCGGGGCAATTGCGTTCTACGGTCTCAACAAGTCCTGCGCGGCAGCCGGCTGGTGTACCAGTACCAAGACCGGGCAGTACATGGGTTTTGTGTACTCTGGCGTGAAATTCACATCTGTCAACTTTCCCAAATCACTTGGGACGCAGGCTTTAGGAATCAACGACAAAGGGGATGTTGTAGGGTTGTACTTGGACTCCAGCGGCGTCCAGCATGGCTTTCTAAAGGTAGGTTCCAAGTACACGAGTATCGACGTGCCGGGTGGGACCAGCACCGAAGCCTGGGGAATCAACAACAGCGGCCAGATCGCCGTCTTTGCGCTTAGCTCAACTGGTGGCTACGAAAGCTTCGTCTACAACGGAAAGACCTTCAAGCAAATCAGCGACCCCAATGCAGGCACCACGGGTACAATTGCCCGCAGCGTGAACGATAAGGGCGACGTAGCCGGTGCCTATTTCGATACCAATGGTTTCGAAGTTGGTTTCCTGCTTCACGGCGGCAAATATTATGACCTTAAGGACCCGAAGGCCAACAACAATACCCGCCCCGACGGACTCAATGACACGCTCGAAATTGTAGGACGTTACACGCCGACTTCCGGCGCAAACGTCGGTTTCAGAGCCATCACGAAAGCCTCGTCTGGAGATACTTTTTCCAGGGTTGATGCGGGTGAGGAGCGCAACAACGATCAGCGCGCCTCGCGGCAGCAACCTCTAAACACCCCGTAGGTTGGTTGGTGGAAGTTCTAGAAGAAGCGACCAGAAAGAAAACCGCGTAGTGTGTTGAAGGGTGCCGTACGGATCCGAAAGGATTCTTGCCGCACCCTTTATTTACTGATGTGCGGTAGATCCTTCCACCGGAGGCGCCAAAGGCGTAATCGTCTGTGCTCCCTCGACTTGAGGCACGGGCTCGGGCAGCGGACGCTCCAACGCCACAGCCAGCACCTGGTCCATGGTATCGACGAAGTGCAGCTTCATCGCGGTGCGAAGGTTCTCCGGTACTTCGGCGAGATCCTTCTCGTTATCCTGCGGCAGGATGACCTCGAACAATCCGGCGCGATGGGCCGCCAGAAGCTTCTCCTTCAACCCGCCAATTGGTAAAACCTTGCCGCGAAGTGTAATCTCGCCGGTCATGGCGAGATCGCGGCGTACCGGAATCTTGCTCAAAGCGCTCGAAATTGCGGTCGCGATGGTGATGCCAGCGGATGGCCCATCCTTCGGAATGGCGCCTTCTGGTACATGTACGTGAATATCGATATTGCGATAGAAATCGCGCGCCAGGCCGAGTCTCTGCGCCCGCGAACGCACGTACGACATCGCGGCTTGGGCTGATTCCTGCATCACGTCGCCAAGTTTACCGGTCAGAGTGAGCTTGCCCTTGCCATCGACAACGGTAGCCTCTGTGCTCAGGATCGACCCGCCAACTTCGGTCCAGGCCAAGCCCGTCACCAGCCCCACTTCACTGCGTTCATGCGCCAGGGTATCGCGGAACTTGATGACACCCAGATAATCGTTGACGTTATCCTGTGCGATGGCGATGTTGTAATCCACGCCCTCTTTGACCACCTTGCGAGCAATCTTGCGGCAAATGTTGCCGATTTCACGCTCCAGATTGCGCACTCCCGCCTCGCGGGTGTAAGAGCGGATCAGCCCGGATATCGCATCGTCAGAGAACTTGATGTTCTTGTCGGTGAGGCCCGCTTGTGCCATTTGCTTCTTCACCAGGAACTGCTTGGCGATCTCAACCTTCTCCTGCTCGGTATAACCGTGCAGGCGCAACACTTCCATGCGGTCCTGCAACGCCGGAGGAATGGTGTGGATGACGTTCGCGGTTGCGATGAAAAATACCTGCGAAAGGTCGTATTCCACGTCGAGGTAATGATCCACGAACATGAAATTCTGCTCAGGATCGAGGACTTCGAGCAGCGCCGCCGACGGGTCGCCACGAAAATCCATGGACATTTTGTCGACTTCATCCAACATGAAGACGGGATTCTTTGTCCCGGATTTCTTCATCATCTGAATAATCTGTCCCGGCAAGGCGCCGATATAGGTGCGGCGATGGCCGCGAATTTCCGCTTCGTCGCGAACTCCGCCCAGCGACATGCGCACGAATTTCCGCCCGGTAGCTTTCGCAATCGACATCCCCAGCGAGGTCTTGCCGACGCCCGGAGGCCCGACGAAACAAAGAATCGACCCTTTGGGATTCTTCACCAACTGCCGGACAGCGAGAAACTCAAGAATGCGCTCCTTGATCTTCTCGAGGCCATAGTGATCTTCGTTAAGCACCTTCTCGGCACGCGAAATATTCCGGATTTCCTTCGACCGCTTCTTCCACGGCACCGCCAGCAACCAGTCCAGATAGTTGCGCGATACGGTAGATTCGGCCGACATCGGCGGCATGGCTTCCAGCTTCTTCAGTTCCTGGATTGCCTTGTCGCGCACATCCTTGGGCATGCCGGCAGCGTCAATCTTCTTCTTCAGTTCGTCGAACTCGCTCTTCTCGCCGCGCCCCAGTTCCTTCTGAATGGCCTTAATCTTTTCGTTGAGGTAATACTCCTTCTGCGCCCTCTCCATCTGCCGCTTCACCCGCGACTGGATGGTGCGATCCATATTCAACTTCTCAATCTCGATGTCGAGCACATCCCCGATGCGGTTCAGGCGTTCCGCCGGATCGAAAATCTCCAGCAGTTCCTGCTTCTCCTCGATCGAAAGCTGCAGGTTGGCGGCGATGGTATCCGTGAGCTTCGCCGGATCCTCCATGCGCACGGCCGCAATCATGGTCTCGTAATTCAACGACTGGCAAAGTTTCACATACTGCTCGAACAAACCAGTGACCCTCTGCATCCCGGCTTCAATCTGTGGATTGGTCTCGGTAGCGTAACGCGCCAGCCGAACGGAGGCCTGCATGAACCCCTCAGTCTCGCTAACCTGCAGAATCTTGCCGCGCTCGATGCCTTCGACCAGCACCTTAATATTGCCATCGGGCAGTTTGAGGCTTTGCACAATATTGACCACCGTGCCCACCTGATAAATCTCATTGGGTTTGGGTTCGTCGATGCTGGCATCGTGCTGCGTGGCTAGAAAGATCTTCTTGTCCGCGGCCAGCGCCTCTTCGAGCGCGTGCACGCTCGACTCGCGCCCCACCACGAACGGCGTCATCATGTGAGGAAAGATGACCACATCCCGAATGGGCATCATGGGCAACTTCTTAGTCTCGAATTTTTCCTTGGATGTGGTCACTGAATCTCCCAAAAACAAGCTATCAGCTATCCCGCCTTCTCCATCATCGCAAACGATGCGCTATGCTTCTCCACCATCTGCTGCGTCACTTCAAATTCCTTTACCTTCTTCTGACTCGGCAAATGGTACATCAAATCGAGCATCAGTTCTTCCAAAATCATGCGCAAGCCGCGCGCCCCCACTTTCCGGGCCATGGCTTGGCGCGAAACCGCCCGCAGCGCATCTTCGCTGAACTTCAGCCGCACATTTTCAAACTCGAACAACCGCTGGTATTGCTTCACGATCGCGTTCTTCGGCCGGGTAAGAATCTCAATCAGCGCAAACTCATCCAGATCCTCCAGCACGCCCACCACCGGCAAGCGTCCAACGAATTCCGGAATCAGTCCAAACTTGATCAAGTCCTCCGGCTGCACATCGCTGAGCAACTCAAAATTCCGCTTGCGCGCCACCGTCGGCTCTTCGGGCTCACCCTCTTCTCCAACTTTAAAGCCAAGCGATTTCTTCCCCGCCCGCCGCCCGATAATTTTCTCGAGTCCGACAAAAGCCCCGCCACAGATAAACAGAATGTTCGTTGTGTCGACGGGCGTGAATTCCTGATGTGGATGCTTCCGCCCGCCCTGCGGCGGAACATTAGCAATCGTGCCTTCAAGAATCTTCAGCAGCGCCTGCTGCACGCCCTCGCCCGAAACATCCCGAGTGATTGACGGGTTCTCGTCCTTGCGCCCAATCTTGTCGACTTCATCAATATAGATAATGCCCGTCTGCGCCCGCCCCACATCCCCATCCGCCGCCTGCAGCAGCTTCAGAATGATGTTCTCCACGTCCTCGCCGACGTACCCGGCTTCGGTCAAGGTAGTCGCGTCCACAATCGCGAACGGCACATCCAGCATGCGCGCCAGAGTCTGCGCCAGCAGAGTCTTGCCAGTGCCAGTCGGTCCGATCAGCATGATGTTCGACTTGGTCAACTCGATTCCGTCGCTGGTCCGCTGACGGTTCATGTAAATCCGCTTGTAGTGGTTGTAGACCGCGACCGCCAGCTTCTTCTTCGTCTGTTCCTGTCCGATTACGTACTCATCAAGAAAGGTCTTCACTTCTTGCGGCTTCGGAAGCGTATTGGGTGTCGCTGCCGCCGGGGTTGCGGCGCGGTCATCTTCCAGGATCGAATTGCAGACTGCCACACACTCGTCGCAAATGTAGGCCCTTGGATAATCGCTTGGCGATGAAATCAACTTGGCTACCGCGTCCTGCGATTTATGGCAGAACGAACAGCGTAGGATTTCCTCAGTGCCTGTTCTGTTTTTCACTCCGCTTGACTCCTGTTCCCCTACCTCGTGTTCCCTGGTCTTGCCCTCACTTTACCTCCCGGCTCTTTTGCAATCATTGCCCGTGGGCAACCGGGAAGCGACTTTTCGCACCGAAACCTCCCAAACCGAATCGGCGAATGCCGATCATACCCTTATCTGGTCTTATAGATGATATCGTCTATGATTCCATATTCCTTAGACTGCTGCGCGTTCATGATGAAGTCGCGCTCCACGTCCTTCTCTACCTTTTCCAGCTTCTGCCCCGTATGCTTGGCCAGCAACTGGTTTGTAATCTCCCGCATACGCAGAATTTCCCGGGCGTGAATGTCAATGTCCGTAGCTTGACCCGATAGGCCTCCCATCGAAGGCTGATGAATCAGGATGCGCGAATTCGGCAGCGCCAGCCGCTTCTTGTTTTCTCCCGCCGCCAGCAATAGCGCCGCCATCGACGCCGCCTGCCCGATGCAAATCGTCGTCACATCGTTCTTCACGTACTGCATGGTGTCATAAATCGCCATGCCCGCCGTGATCGACCCGCCCGGCGAATTCACATACAGCTGAATATCCTTCTCCGGATCTTCCTGCGCCAGAAACAGCATCTGCGCGATCACCAGATTGGCAATGTTGTCGTCAATCGGCGTCCCGATAAAAATAATGTTATCCCGCAGCAGGCGCGAATAAATGTCGTACGCCCGCTCTCCTCGCCCGGTCTGCTCGATTACCATCGGAACTAACATTTGTTGTGGGTCTCTCACTTTCACCTTTCACACTCCTGCCCCTTTTAGCTTGGGCTTCTGCGGGGATCGGAAGCGACTTACGCGGACTGACGATACAAAAAGTCGAGGGTCTTTTCGTTGCGGATTCTATTCCGGATTCTATCCAGCGCTCCATCGCGTGTCAAACGTGCCCGAATCGCCTCCGCAGTCTGTTTCGACTGCTCAGCCAGAGCCTCAACCTCGCGATCGATTTCCGCATCCGCGACCTCGATCTTTTCCTCCTCGGCAATTTTTTCCAGCAGCAGCGCAGCCTTCACTTCCTGCACCGCCTGATCCCGTTGTCCCGCTCGCAGGCGGTTGAGATCCATCTTCTTCATGTCTTCCGTCTTCATGCCCTGCGCCGCCAGCGCGCGCAATCCGCGATCGAGACGCACGTCAATCTGGTGCTCGACCAGCGCTTCCGGCACTTCAAAATCGTTGCGCTTTACCAACTCCGCCACCAGCTTGTCTTTGCCTTCGCGCTCCGCATTATGCTTCTTCTCCGCTTCCATGCCCTCGCGGATTCGTTTCCGCACTTCCCCAAGGTCAGCAAACTCTCCGAGGTCTTTCGCAAACTGGTCATTCAACTCCGGCAGGGTCTTTTGCTTAACCGCCTTCACCTGTACCGTGTAGCTGAACGTTTTTCCCGCCAGCCGTTGATCCGAAAAGTCCTGCGGATAGTGCACATCAAACGTCCGCTCATCTCCCGCCGACGCCCCCCGCAAATTCTCCGTGAACTCCGGCATCGTCCCTTGGCCGCCAATCTCGACCAGAATATCGTCCATGTGTACCGGGTTCGATCCCGTCGGACCGGGCTTCGCCGGGCTCGCTGCCTCGCCCTCAGAATCCTTCGGTTTCCCATCGAGCGAAACCTGCGCAAAATCCCCATCCCCCAGCGGACTTCCCTCAATCGTCGTGAACGTCGCCTTCTGTTCCTGCAGATTCTTCAGCGACTGCTCCACTTCCTCGTCCGTCACAGAAACATCCGGCTTGTCCGCCCGCAGCTCCTTGTAGTCATCGACCCGAATCGTCGGCATCACTTCAAAGCTGGCTTTAAAGCGCATCGGCTCGCCGTCGTGCACATGCAGGTCGCTCACCCGCGGCTGTGACACCGGCGTCAGCCCCAGTTTGTCGGCCTCTTTGCGGAAATAGCGCGGCACCAGAGCGTCCACCACATCGCTCTTGATGCCTTCGGCAAAGCGCTGCTTAATAACGGAGGCGGGCGCATGCCCAGTACGGAATCCCGGGATGCGGGCCAGTTTCTGGTACTTCTGGATCAGGGTCTCGGTTTCGCGGGCAACATCGGCGGCCGGGATCTCCACCTGGATTTCCCGTTTGGTGCTGCCGCTAGTCTCAGTGGGGCTCACGTTTACCTTTCGGTCTGTCCGCCGCGGTCGGAGCCCATGCCCAATTCGGTCAGCCCCCAAGCCACCGGCGTACAGTCTGAGTGTAAAGACAGAAGGAGAGCAGCGTCAAACGCCGAAGCCGATTTTTCTTGTCCATTTTGGGACTTTAGTAACCGTCGTGGCTCATCGTGAGCAACTCCTCCGCGCAAGCCTGAATCCCAACCACCGTCTCCTCCCCGCCTCGCAACAAATGCCAGGCCTCCTTATAACGTCCATACTTCGACTTCTTCAATTTCGGATACAGCCCAACGCTCCCCTGCATCCTGAAACTCTCGCCCGGAAGGATGTACCAGACATCCAGAGGAATCACATACGCCGCCACAAAATCAAACGGATCGCCCGTGTACTTCCCCCGCCACCCGCGCACCGAAACCACATACCCTCCCCGATCCACAAACATCGTCGACTTCACCTGCACCCGCACGAAATGCCCCTTGTATTCCACCGCGAAGTCATACCGCGACATCTCGCCCCAGGGCCGCGTCACCGACAAACCATGCTCCGCCGCCCGCGCCATAAAGCACATCTCCGCCCATTCACCCCGCAATTTGGGGTGCTTGATCTTCATCCCGTAATTTTTCATAAGCTATTCGCGACCACCTCTCCACCCGAAAGAAATCATCCCCAAATAAAAACGCGGCCCGCAAAGGCCGCGCACAAATTTCGGAGACTCAATTCTAACTATGCCACATCACAAAGAAGAAAAACACATATCGCAAAAGAAAAACATTTCCAAGAGCCCATTTTGGGAATGTTCGCGTATCACAGCCACAACCCCCACCCCGCTGTCATCCTGAGGCAGTGCAGGCCTTCGCAACGCGAAGGCCTGCCAACGAAGGATCTATGTACTCCGCGCCCAGCTTCTATTACGTCTACATAATGACGAATCGCTCGAAAACACTTTACACGGGAGTAACAGGAAATCTCGAATCACGCGTCTTCGAACACAAACGAGGTATCAAACGCAAATTCGCCGCCCGCTACAAGATCGACCGCCTAGTCTATTTCGAGCGTTTTGGAGACATTCGTTTCGCAATCGCACGCGAGAAACAGATCAAAGGCCTATTGCGAATCAAGAAAATTGCCCTGATCGTATCGATGAATCCAGACTGGAAAGATCTGAGCGAAGCATGGTTCGTCCGTCATCAGTATCAGCCAGACAATACATAGATCCTTCGCTACACGCTCAGGATGACAGGCTGTCATCCTGAGGCAGCGAAGGATCTATGCAACTACTCTCTTGCTCGTTGCGCTCCGAACAGGGCAGGCGACCAACACAACGGGCGGACGCAAGTCGTTGTGTGTCAACCTCTGCACTTCAATCGTCACAGACACAACTCGCAGTCATCCTGAGGAAGTGCAAGCCTTCGCAAAGCGGAGGCTTGCCAACGAAGGATCTATGTAGTCTCCCCACCCTCGCGAACTGAGTGGATCAGCGCTCATTTAATTCCTTAACCATTGACACCGCACCAAGCGAAACCCTACGCTTTTTAGAAGTTGCCGCGTGGCAATTTCGCCGCGCATGACGCGTGACAACACTAGACCTAAAAGCAACGTTTTTTCACGTCATTGATGGTCATCGGTGGCTAGCGGCCAGCGGGTGCGCGTGGAACCTGGCAGGCGCAAGCGCTACGACCGCGACGAGACAGGAAGCTCACCGACTGTTACCAAACATCGATGTAATCATACGAGACTGCCTCCTGCTGCATGCCCGCTCGTTAATCAAGTTCTACAGAAACATCGGTAGAAACGAGAAGGACATCGTATTGAAGGATTTTGGCGTTCCAGCAATCGACAACTCACTTGACCAGAACCTTAAGGACTACGAGAACTCGATTGAGGTTCATTTGCTCCATCTGACCGACTGGAGGGATTTAGACTATCGCAACCTGCATCTCACAGGGCCGGGGGCGACGCGGAGTCATCGAGACCGGGACCGCGAAGCCAGCCCGATCGTAGAAAAGCTGCTCTTCGAGTGCCTGAAACATGCTTCAGAACAAAGCGGACCGTGGCAGCCACCCTTCAAGGAGCTGTACGACGCGTCCGCTGCGCGGTATCGAGACAAATCGTTCGTTTGGCCAGCCAAGCTAAGCGAGAAATCTGACGTTGAACAATTCCTGCGGGGTTTTGGCCTATGACTTCCTTGCAGGGTGCCCGAGCTTCTGCTCTTTGCGACGAGCGGCAGCACCGCCAGGGAGCATGAGCGAGGAAGCTCGCGCATGCATTGAAAACGCCGCACAAAAAACAAACGGGGCGGCAACCGCCGCCCCGTTTGAAGGAAACCCGAAACCTACGTCCCCTCACTCCATCCCGCCAAATACTCCTCCTGCTCCGGCGTAAGCTTGTCGATCTTGATTCCCATCGACTCAAGCTTCAACTTCGCCACGCGCTTGTCCAAATCATCCGGCACGCGGTAGACCCTCTTCTCGAGCGACTTGTGGTTCTTCACCATGTAATCGACCGAAAGCGCCTGGTCCGCGAAGCTCATATCCATCACCGACGCAGGATGCCCCTCAGCCGAAGCCAGATTGATCAGCCGCCCTTCACCCAGCAGATTGATCTTGCGTCCATCTTTCAGCGAATATTCTTCGACCGAAGTCCGTGTGGTGCGCTTCGACGAAGACAGCTTTTCGAGCGCCGGGATATCGATCTCAACATTAAAGTGTCCCGAGTTCGAAATGATGGCCCCGTCTTTCATCAACTCGAAGTGCTCTTTGGCCAGCACGTTCTTGTTTCCGGTCACCGTGCAGAAAACATCGCCGATCTTGGCCGCTTCGGTCATCGACATTACCCGGAAGCCGTCCATCACCGCTTCCAGAGCCTTCGTCGGATCGACTTCCGTGATAATCACTTCCGCTCCGTTGCCGCGAGCGCGGCTGGCCAGCCCACGTCCGCACCAGCCGTAGCCGGCGACCACGAACTTCGATCCCGCCAGCAAGAAGTTGGTGGCGCGGATAATGCCGTCAATGGTTGACTGCCCGGTCCCGTAGCGGTTGTCGAACAGGTGCTTGGTATCGGCGTCGTTGACCGCAACAATGGGGAAGCGCAACACGCCTTCCTTCGCCATAGCCCGCAGCCGGATCACGCCGGTCGTCGTCTCTTCCGTCCCGCCAATTACTCCTTCGAGTGCATCCTGCCGCTTGGTGTGCAGGATGGTCACCAGATCAGCTCCGTCATCCATCGTGATGTGCGGCCGGTGATCGATAGCCGCCAGAATATGGCTGTAATAGGTGTCGTTGTCCTCGCCCTTGATCGCGAAAACCGCAATGTTATGGTCGCGCACCAGGCTGGCGGCAACATCGTCCTGCGTGGACAGCGGGTTCGAGGCGCACAGCACCACGTCAGCCCCGCCATCGCGAAGTGTGATGGCCAGATTCGCCGTCTCTGCGGTGACGTGCAGGCAAGCCGAGATGCGGATGCCTTGCAGCGGCTGATTCTTGATGAATTCCTTGCGAATGATCTGCAGAACTTTCATCGACTGGTTCGCCCACTCGATGCGTTTCTTCCCCAGATCGGCAAAATCAAGGCCTTTAATATCAGACTGCGCTTGCGTTGGTGTCGTCGACATACTTCTCCTGTGGCGCTGAATTGATCTTGATTCTAAATCCTGGATAAACTCGTTCGGTGCCCCACTCTTTCGCGTTCTTTGCGAAAGGGTGGGACCAGCGAAAATCTACTTGCGCGCCGCAACCGGCTCGCGCAACCCGGCATCGCTCGCCAGTTTCGCCGCCTTATCGGTCGCTTCCCACGTGAAGTCCGGATCGCTGCGCCCAAAATGTCCATAAGCCGCGGTCTTGCAGTAAATCGGCCGCCGCAGATCGAGCGATTCGATGATCCCCTTCGGCGTCAGCTTGAAATGGGCTCGCACCAGATCCGAAATGATCGTCGTTTCGACCTTGCCCGTCCCGAATGTCTCCACCAGCACGCTCACCGGATCGGCTACGCCGATCGCATACGCCAGTTGCACCTCGCAACGATCCGCCAAGCCAGCCGCAACGATGTTCTTCGCGATGTGCCGCGCCATATAAGCAGCCGAGCGATCAACCTTCGTCGGATCCTTGCCGCTGAAAGCGCCTCCACCGTGCCGCCCCATACCGCCATAGCTGTCCACAATGATCTTGCGCCCGGTCAATCCGGTATCGCCCATCGGCCCGCCAATCACAAATCGTCCAGTCGGATTGATGTGGTACTTGGTGTCCTCATCAAGAAGATGCGCCGGAATCGTAGCTTGAATCACATGCTTGAGAATGTCACTGCGAAGCTCGTCGTTACCCACAGTCTCGGAGTGCTGCGTAGAAATCACAACTGCATCGACCCGCACTGGCTTGTGATGCGCATCATATTCCACCGTAACCTGCGACTTCCCATCCGGCCGCAAATAAGGAAGCTTCCCATGCTTCCGAACCTCCGAAAGCCGCATGCAAAGCTTATGCGCAAAAGAAATAGGCGCCGGCATCAATTCCGCCGTCTCATTACAAGCAAACCCAAACATCATTCCCTGGTCGCCGGCGCCTCCGGTGTCTACGCCCATGGCGATATCGCCGGATTGTTTGTTGATGCTGGAGATCACGGCGCAGGTGTTGGAGTCGAAGCCGTAGAGGGCGTTGTCGTAGCCGATGGCGGCGATGGTGCCGCGGACCAAGTTCTGGAAATCTACGTAGGCTTTGGTGGTGATTTCGCCGGCGATTACTACCAAGCCGGTTGCGGTTAAAGTCTCACAGGCTACGCGGCTGGAGGGATCGTCGGTGAGGCAGGCGTCGAGGATGGCGTCGGAGACCTGGTCGGCGATTTTGTCGGGGTGTCCTTCGGTCACGGATTCAGAGGTAAATAAATGACGATTCTTCGACAAGCGTGTTCTCCTTGAAAGCAATGGGCGTTACGTCTGGCGGGGGTTGATCACGGCCACACGAAATGCGTCTCTCTGCGGTCCGTAAAAGGCTAACAGAGAACCCGCGGAGGCGCAATCATTATGGGCTGACTTGCGGGTACCGGCAGTGAGCGGGGTCTTGTATGCGGCGGAGGGTTGGAGACGGGGGCTCAATGGTACGGCTTAAGCCGCCCAAAACGAGGACAGAAGCAGAGGATAACACGACGAGAGGCTGCGGCAGCACCGGAAAAACCCGAAACCCAGCGGCTAAAGCCGGAGTTATTCTTAAGGGCTTCGCGGTTGCCTGAAGGCATCACCCCGATACGAACCCGGGGTACAAAACATCAGGCACCTCAGCGGCTAAAGACGCGGCTGAAAGGGCAGTCTTGACGCAGTGCTGAAGCACTGCTCCACCCAAGAACTAAAGCACGGCTCTACAAAAGCTGAGCACTATCTTGCAGGCTGAAGCGCTGCTCTATCCGAGACGGGAGTTTCTTGCGCCATCGATGAAGCCTTACGGTAATTGGGCGGGGGCCTGGGTTTTCGGAGTGGATGGTTGGAGTCCGTGGGCGGTGAAGGTCAGGGTTTTGGCTTCGCCGTAGTCTCCCTGGGTGGGTAATTTTTGGCCGTTGAATTCGAAATCCAGCGCGCCCGCGTTGCCGGCGCGGATTACGATTTCGTTTTGCGCGCGCACGGACCTTTGGGCGGGGGCGGTCAAAAGAGCACGGGTAACGATTTCGCCATCGACGGAAATGGAGAGCCACGAATCCTCACGGGCCTTGACTACTACCAGAAATGTTCCGCTCGCAGGGGCTGCGGATTGAGGTTGGGTCGCGGCGGGCGTTTCAGGCGGAGGGGAGACGGCCTGGGATGGAGTCGACTCGCTCTGTGCTTTCTTTGCGAGCGGTTGCTCGGTCGGCTTTTCAGCTGGCCTTGAACTGGCGGGGGAAGAATCAGCCGACTCGGTTGACTTCTGTTCTGCGGAAGGTTGTTCGGCGGTAGCGGACGGTGAAGCGGTGGGCGGACTGGCTGGAGTCGAGTTGGCCGCGGGAGCGGAATCGTGAGTCGGATTTTCCGCTTCGCGGGAGTAGAAGCCCCAGGCGGCGAAGCCCAGCGCGACGATCAGCAACACGACGGCGAAGGTGCCCCAAGGAACGCCGGCGGCGGTGGGATTCTCTTCTCGCGATGGGGGATCGAGAATCGGCGCTTGATCGTCGTTTTCGGATTTCCTGGCGAGCGGGCCGGCTCCGGTGGCAACGAGATAGTCGGCGATGGCCTGGTCTTCGTCCATATGCAGGCAACGGGCGTAGGCGCGGATGAAACCTTTATTGAAGATGCCGCCGGGCAGTTGGTCGAAGTGTTCTTCTTCGAGCGCGCGCAACATGCGGGTGCCGATTTTGGTGGTGAGGGAGATGTCCTCGAGGGAGATGCCTTGCCTCTCGCGCTCCTGTCTCAGTTGGGCACCGAACGATGACACGTGAAGCTTCTCCCGCGCTGTTCACATTAAATATATGTTATGCGAGTGCCGGTCGTGAAGTTCGGTGTAAAGCGACCAGCGATCTGCGCCATCGACGGGGATCAACTTCAATGCCAAGCTCTTTATCCGCAGGGAAATCTGCCAGTCGTCGCCATCCCAGTTATTTCGAACCAGTTATCAGCACTACATCAGCCCCGCTTTGCCCGCGTGCCAGGGCGAGTTGAGTACCGTCCGGAGACCAAGCGGCACTGAAGATGCGTCCGGATTTGAAGTTGGTGATTTGTCTTGCGGGTCCAGCCGTTAGAGGTTGTCTAAGTAGATTGGATACCGCCTCGCGAGTGATGACGAAATCGAGAGCGTGCCCATCGGGCGCCCATGAAAAATCATCGGCATCAGAGGGCGCATCCGCTGAGCTCACCCGGTGCCCCGAATCTGCGTCTATTACAACGGCAACCCAATGAGGGTGTAACTCAGCGCTCAGATAAGCGATGAATTTTCCGTCTGGCGAGATCCGAAATAGGGGGTTCAACAATGCCTGGATCAACTGGACGGACTGGCCGCCATCAAGCGATACCCGCCGAAGCTCCAAGCCTTTCGATGTATCTAGGTAGGCGATCCATTTGCCATCGGGCGAGCACTCGGGGAAGGATTCACCTTTCCCACTGGTTACGCGAGTAGGATTGGAGCCATCGACCTCCATCTTCCAGACATTGCCTCCTGACCGCAAAGATTCAAAAACGATATCGCGGGCGTCTCCACAACCTGAGGGATGACTGTTGTTGTGCTCGTCTCCGGTCAAAAGAAGGCGGTCGCGGCCGTCGCGGTCCAAACGCAGGAGGTCGCCTCTGGCGTTCTGTATGACAATCTGGTCGTTGGATAGCCAATTCGCGCTGACCACAGACTCGGCGGATGTGATCTGCCGCGCCTTGTCGGCTATTCCGCCCGGAGCGATCCAGACATCAGCCGCATAGGTGCTCTCGATGACAGCGATCACGCTGGCATCCTTCGTAAGGGAGATACAACAGGGGTCGTAGTTGGTTAGATCATTGGTGATCCGACTCACCTTCCCACTGGGATAGGAAACATACCAGAGTTGGCCCCGTAATCCCGTCAGCGGATCCGCCAGCACCATGATCAGACCTCGGCCATCGGGCATCCATTGCAGCCGTCCGATAAAGCCGGTAGTGGTGTAGATCTCCTTTTCCGCGCCATCGGAGACGGATACCGCCAATACAGAAAAATTGCCCCCTAGGAAACGATCGCTAACTGACGCGATGATGGTTTGCCCGTCGGGCGACCAGGCGGGCGGGACTAGTTCAGTTGGGCTGGCTGCGAAAGTGTGCGGGTTATTTCGGGTGACGAGAACTTTTTCACCTGAGCCGTCAATATTGGCGGTGACTAAGTAAGACTCGCCTTTGAGAGGATTTCCACGAACAAAGGTCATCCGCTTGCCATCGGGGGCAATGCTGATCGCTGTATCAATGTCGCGAAGCAACTGGCGCGGGGTTCCGCCAAGGACGGGCATTTGATACAAATAGCCCGTTCCTAGGTGATCCATTCCTGACGCCGTAAAGTAGATGAAATTGCCGTCATGCGAGAAAGTCAATCCGAAAAACTGCATGAGGCCGGCCGCCACGATTTGAACGCCGCTCTCAGCTGCGACTTGGCGGATCCACAAGCTATTTTTCTCCCCTTCCGCTAGCACATAAACCACGTAGCGGCCATCTGGTGAAATAGTGGCATTGATGGCTTTGCCATTCTCCGTGAGCCTGCTGATCCGCATATTCTGCAGGTCCAATGGCGAGGAATGGTCACTGGTCCATCTGTACACCGCGAATGCGACCGCCAATGTTGCAAGCAGCAAAACGGCCGAGGTCGCAGCAATCGCGAACCTGTGACGTCTGGCCTGTGCGATCAGGATGCGTCCACTCGACGGAATTCCGCCTCGTTCTCCAACAGCCGGCTCCGACACTGACAGCGAAGCTTGCTGCTGGTGCCCGGAAGAGGCGATCTCCCGTTTCAGACGCTTCAGATCCACGGCCAAGTCCGAAACAGTCTGGTAGCGCAATTGCCGGTCCTTCTCCAAGGCCTTGTTGGCAATCCGCTCCAGTTCGACGGGCGCTTCAGGATTCAGACGTAACAGCGAGACCGGAGGTCGGCGCAGAATGGCATCAAAGATAACCGCGGTGGTCCCGCCTGTGAATGGGGGCCTGCCAGTGGCCATTTCGTAAAGTACAGCCCCGAAAGAGAAGATATCGGTGCGGGTGTCCAGTTCCTCCCCCCGGGCCTGTTCGGGAGACATGTAGGCTACCGTACCCAGCGCTTGCCCAGGGCTCGTCAGATGCTCTTCGCTAAGGCTGGCGGTGGCTTGAGCTGAGGGGGAGGATCCGGCAGCCAATTTCCGCGCATGCGTCTTTCTGGCCAAGCCGAAATCAAGTATTTTTATCGGTCCCCGGCGCGTCACGAACAGATTCGCCGGCTTAATGTCGCGATGCACAATGCCGACCCCATGAGCTTCGTCGAGGGCATCGGCAATCTGGATCGACCACTCAAGCACTTGCTCCAACGAAAGCGGCTTGGCTTGCAGAACATGTCTGAGAGTTTCCCCTTCGAGCAGTTCCATAGCAATGAAGGGTTGGCCTTCATGCTCGCCAATCTGGTGGATAGTGCAGATATTCGGGTGATTCAGCGCCGCGGCGGCGCGGGCTTCCCGCTGAAAGCGATCGAGGGCCTGTTGGTCTTCCAACGAATCTGGAGGGAGAAACTTCAAGGCGACGAGGCGACCGAGGGTTGTGTCCTCGGCCTTGTAAACGACACCCATGCCGCCGCCGCCCAGTTTCTCCAGTACGCGGTAGTGGCCAACGGTGCGGCCGATCATCTGGGCAAAAGACCCATCGGCGAGAATGTTAGGTGTTTTGGCGCAGCGCGTCAACGGCGAGGCGACAAAAAAGTTCTCGGATTTGCGAGGGATGGACGCGGATTAATTTAGGCGCCGAGCCTCTGCTTTCGGATGAGGCCCCCTTCGAGCCCCGTTGTGCATGAAATTGCGTTTTGCGGCAACAACAGACCTGCTCTCGTTGAAACGCGAAGCGTTCATTCCATCGAAATGCCAAGTCGATAGTTCTCAAGCGCACACAGGCAGTGTTTCGGCACCAGCAAGCGACAAATAAATACAAAATTCTCAGGGAATGTCGTTCCTGCAGTCTTTGTTTTACAATTTGATGCTGCTCTGACCCGGGAAACGTCTCCGGATAATCACTGCGAGCTTACGCTGTGCATCACATCAACATGCACACAACCATTCTCGCCGCATTGTTTGAGATCTCTCGCACGGTATCCTCGATGTGCACGGCCGGCATCGTGCTTGTCCTGATTGCGCTGTGGGCTGCGAAGACCGATATCGCGGGGGCCCGCGGGCTCGACAAGATCGTAGCCTTGAGCAATTTGTGTTTCGCCGCCCCGCTGGCGGTCTTCGGCGCCCTGCATCTCTCAGCAGCCAAATCCCTCATGACCATGGTGCCTTCGTATATGCCGTGGCGGTTGTTTTGGGCGTATTTCTTCGGCTTTGCGCTGCTGGCTGCGTCCTTGAGCATTGCCACAAAAATTCAGGTGCGGTGGTCCGGCCTGCTATTCGGGATCGCGATGTTTTGTTTTGTGGCGATGTTGGATATTCCGGGAACGCTCGCCACCCCCAGAGACCGGTTTGGATGGACATTGACCCTCCGTGAAATGCTATTTGGTGGAGGAGGCTGGATTCTTGCGGGAAACGCCATGCGCGAGCAGGGCCACGGGAAAGGCGGAAGCAAGCTGATCACCGTGGGGCGCGTGATCATCGGGATCGCCGCCATATTTTATGGCATTGAGAATTCTCTGCATACAGCGAACGTTCCCGCAGTCCCGCTCGAAAAACTGATGCCCGCGTGGATTCCGGCACACCTGCTCATTGGCTGGCTGACAGGCGCAATTCTTTTCGTTGCCGGGGTATGCATTCTGCTGAATAAGAAGACACGGATGGCGGCAACTTATCTTGGCACCTGGATTGTGTTGGTGGTTGTGTTCGTCTATGGACCGATCCTGATCGCGGCGCTGAGCGATCCGAGCACCGAGGTCAAAGTTGAGGGGATCAATTATTTCTTTGACACGCTGCTGTTTGCCGGAGCGATTCTGGCGCTAGCCGGCGCGACGCCGCGGACGGAATGAGAATGGCGCGGGCAGCCTGTTAGGAAAGCGAGTCTTTACCCACGGTTTCGCCGCGCGGGCTGTATTCTTGTGCCGCTTCGCGGCTGAACTGCGAAGGATTTATTCCGCTGAAATGCCAAGTCTCTAGTTCTCGTGCGAACCCTGATAGCGTTTCCCGACAGATCGAACCCAGGTCTCGAAGGGCGCGAGACCTGGGGCACCCGGTTCCTGGCTTTGGGTGCAAGAGTTTTCCTATTGACAACGGCGGGAAATCGGGAGGATACTCGCGGGCAACTTGGGGTGGGTTGTGTCTGCGATTGAATCCACTTTTGTTGAGTCCGATCCCCCAGTGGATGGAATTGTCGGGACGGAATTGACGCCGCGCCGCGTGTAGTTTTGCAGGGCTCCCTTCCGCGGCAAAGCCTGCAGTCCCCGAGTCGAACGCGATTCGGACAGGTGTGTCGCAATGCGGGTAGCAAATAAAGTGAGGGAGGGAATCCTGTGCGCAGAATCAAGGTCCGCGGTTTTCTTGTGGTTGCAAGTCTTATGCTCAGCCTGACTATGGCTGCGGCGCATGCTCAAACCTACACTGATCTATACGATCTTGGCAGCAAAGCCGGCGATCCGTTGAGCCCGCAATATTCGGGGATTGTGGCACAAGGCCGTGATGGCAATCTTTACAGCACGACTCCAGCGGGCGGAAGCGGGGGGCTGGGGACGGTGGTCCAGGTTACACCTGCGGGAGCCGTGACCGTGCTGTACAACTTTGACGGAACCCATGGCAAGGTGCCGTCGGGCGGACTGACGCTCGGGACGGACGGCAACTTCTATGGCACGACTTCAACCGGCGGCTCGACCAATCTGGGCGTTATCTTCAACATCACGCCGACAGGGACGCTGACGGTTCTGCACACCTTTGCTATGGGCGATGGATATTCTCCTGCGGCGCCTCCCATTCAGGCTGCGGATGGAAACTTCTACGGGACCACGGTTTATGGCGGGGCGTCGGCGTACGGAACGGTGTACAAAATGACGCCGGCGGGCGGCTACACGGTTTTGCATTCCTTTGATTTGACGAATGGCTCGAGGCCGTATGGTCCGCTGGTGCAGGCGAATGATGGCAACTTCTACGGCATGGCGTTCGGGGGCGTGGGGAACAACCGGTATGGCATGGTGTTCAAGGTTACGGGCAAAGGAGCGTTCACCATCCTGCACGCCTTTGATCTGACGGATGGTGGGAATCCGTATCCCGGGCTGGTTCTGGGGAAGGATGGCAACCTGTACGGAACGACTTCGAATGGTGGCAGCGTGGGATATGGGGATGTAATCAAAATCACGCCGGGAGGAACCTTGACCGTATTGCACTCGTTTAACCCTGGTCCGGACGGAGGAAGTCCCTACGGCGGACTGGTGCAGGCGACGGATGGAAATTTCTATGGAGTGGGCTATCTGGGCGGGGCGACGAATCACGGAACGATTTTTCGAATCACTCCGGGTGGGACTTTTGCGACGCGTTACAGTTTTGATGGCACCAAAGGTGGGTCGCCGGAGGTGACATTGCTGCAGCACACGAATGGCATCCTGTACGGCGACACGAATACGGGCGGCGCGCACAATACGGGCGTGTTCTATAGCCTGAAGGCGAGTCTCGCGGCTTACGCGGCGCTGCTGCCGACTTCCGGCAAGGTAGGGAAGTCGATTGGGATACTTGGGCAGGGATTCCACAGCGCCACGGGCGTCTCGTTCAACGGGACGGCGGCGACGAAGTTCACCGTTTCGTCGGATACATTCCTCACGGTCACGGTGCCGGCGGGCGCGACAACCGGGTTGGTTACGGTTGCGATTCCGAGCGGGAATCTGAAGAGCAAGATCAACTTTCGGGTGACGCCAAGCATCAAGAGCTTTACTCCGACGAGCGGCAGCGTGGGGACTCCGGTGACAATCACGGGAGTTAGCCTGACCCAGGCGACTAAAGTGACGTTCGGCGGCGTGAAGGCGAGCACGTTTACCGTGAACTCGGACACGCAGGTGACGGCGGATGTGCCCACTGGAGCCAAGACCGGAAAGATTGGGATTACGACTCCGGGCGGAGTTGCTACGAGCTCGGGGGTCTTTACGGTTACGCAGTAGGGGAACGCGGGAAGCGTTTGGGAACGGTCTCCTGGACGCTTTTTGCGCCGCGTAGGTTGTAGGTTTGGTTCGGGAGTTCGCTTGGCTTGGTGTTTGTCCGATTTGCGAGTCTGGAGGAGGTGTTTCAAGGGCTTAAGCGGAAATTTTCTGCCGGCTGTCGTGTTCTTGATTGGAACCATGACCCCAGTTGTTGCGCAGATGGGCCAGCCCTCAGCTGATGAGAAGGAAATCCGGAAATCTGACGCCGCATGGTCGCAAGCCGCTGAGAGCAAGGATTTGGACAAGGCCGTTTCTTTCTATGCCGACGATGCTTCCGTACTCCCATTCAATGCTCCGATTGCCCATGGTAAAGAGCAGACTCGTCAGCTTTGGTCACAATTGATGTCCAAGCCTGGTTTTAAACTTAGTTTCGCCCCGACTACGATCGAAGTCAGTAAATCGGGCGATATGGCCTACGACATCGGTACATTCGAACTAACAATGAATGATCCGCAAGGCAATGCCACTATGATTCCGGGAAAGTATGTGGTGGTGTGGAAAAAACAACCCAATCACAACTGGAAGGCAATAGCTGACATCTTTAACACCGATAAGTAAATCTATTCCCGTAGGGTGCCCCAGAGTGCCGATGCGCTGGGCTTGGGGCACCTGGTTTTCTCGCTTCCTACTCATTTTTGGTAGTCGCCTCTACCGATGTCCTTGTGCCACGTGTCTTTATGGGTTCCAGTTACCTTGGTTCTTTGCCGGGAGTTCCGGGGGCCGCTTATAATTTTGTTACTCCCGCTCTAGATTCGAGGTTGCGGTTCATGACCAGGGCCACCGAGGCCGATCACAATCGGCAGAGTCAGGAATTGACCATTTTTCACGATGTGGCCAAGGCTTTGACCTCGTCGCTGGATCTCGACTCCATTCTGCAGACCATCATGGAAAAAATGGCGGAATATTTCCGTCCGGATACGTGGTCGTTGCTCATGGTGGATGATCAGCGCGAAGAGCTTTACTTCGCGATTGCGGTGGGGAGTGCTTCGGAGGCGTTGAAGAATATTCGCTTGAAGGTGGGCGAGGGGATTGCCGGTTATGTGGCCAAGCATGGCGAACGGTTAGTTGTTCCGGATGTGATGACGGATCCGCGCTTTGCCAAGCGCATCGATGAGATGACGAAGTGGGAAACGCGATCGATTGTTTGTTTCCCGGTCAGCTCGCGATTGCGTGTGCTGGGTGTGATTCAGTTGGTGAATGTGGATATGAATCACTTTGGAGATCAGGAGATTTTCTTTCTGCAGTCCCTGTGCGATTACGCGGCGATCGCGATTGAAAATGCGCGGGCGGTGGAGAAAATTCAAGAGCTCACTATCACCGACGACTGCACCGGGCTTTACAATGCGCGGCACCTTTATAAGACGTTGGAGACTGAGGTTTACCGGTCGTCGAGATTTGGTTATGAGTTTACGGTTCTGTTTATCGACCTGGATCACTTCAAGCAGGTTAACGACACCAACGGGCATTTGGTGGGAAGCAAGCTGCTGGCGGAGATTGGGTATCTGATCAAGGCACAGTTGCGGTTGATTGACTATGCGTTCCGCTATGGCGGCGATGAGTTTGTGGTGCTTTTGCCGCAGACGGGGAAAGATGCGGCTTTGGTGGTGGCGAAACGTTTGCGCGACAGTTTGCGAACCAGCATGTTCTGCAAAGAAGAAGGGCTCAATCTGAATGTGCGGGCTTCGATGGGGGTGGCTACGTATCCTCACGATGCCAAGACGCCGCATGACATTATCCGGCAGGCGGACGAGATGATGTATCTGGTGAAGAATACTTCGCGGGATAACATCGGGATTGCTCAGCGCGGGGTGATGAAGTAGCTATTGGCTCCTGACTTCTATTGAATCCCATATTAATTGCCACCTTTACTGCAACAAAGATTGTCATTACATTTTCGTGACTCCGACAGCAGATTCCTCGCTTCGCGAGGAATGACAATTTAGGTTTCGTTGGCAATAGTGCAGAGATCCTTCGTTGGGATTCCTTCGCGAGCGAAGGAATCCTGGTCCCTCAGGATGACGGCGTGCTCAGGATGACAGCTCTCGTGAGAGAGTGACTTGGACCGCGGTGGAGACGGGCTTGATGATTTTCACGGCTCCGCGCTGTGGTTCCTGTTGCAGCCATTTGTGGATTTCGGGGAGAGCGGCTCGGGTGGCTAACTCTCCGGCTTTTACCAGGGCGGCGCTGTGTTCGAAGGCGTCGTATTTGTAGCCGTTGACGTCGGGTTCAATCACCATGTCGGCGGCCTGCTTCCACTGGCTGCTGTTCATCTCTTGGGCAATCGCGAAACATTGTCCAATCACGTCGAATAAATGCCGCGGGCCTTCGCCGCCTGTCCATCTGCCTTTCAGGTGCACAGCGAGGACACGATCGGCTCCCATTTGGACGAGCGGACGAGTGGGAACGGTGTGCGAGAGCATGCCGTCGATGAGAAGGCGTCCGCGAATCTTAACCGGCAGAAACATTCCAGGATAGGCGCAACTGGCGCGCACAGGATCGATCAGCGGGCCGGAATGGAATACCACGCCTTCGCCGGTGGAGAAATCCGTGGCGGTTACAGCCAGGGGAATACGCAGCTCTTCGAAGGTTTTGACCTTGAGCAGCTGGCTGAGGAATCCGATCATGCGGGAGTTGCTGGCGAAGCCGTAGCGGGAGAGCGTCCAGCTGGCAATGTGTTTGAAGCGGACGCGGGCGGCAAGCTGCTCGAGTTCGGCGGCCGAGATCCCACTGCAGTAGGCGGCGCCGATCAGGGCTCCGACACTGGTTCCCGCAATGTATTGGATGGGGATGTTTTCTTCTTCGAGGACTTTGAGGACGCCGACGTGGGCGATGCCGCGGGCGAAGCCTCCGCCAAGCGCCAAGCCGATGCCGATGCTGCCTGGCTGCGAACCCTGGGCTGAAGGATGCCCGGAAAGGCCGCGTCCAAACGCCTGCACCGAACGAATAATTTTGTCCAGACTCTTCACGGGGACCTCACAAATCCCGGCTTTGCCCGGTTACTCTTACCTTCACCCCAAGTCCGACACCCTGCCAAAAGCTGCAAGTAAGATGCCAGTTCAGAAGTAATCGTTTCATGGCGCGACCTCCCGCGCCAGATAACTGCCGCGGGTTACCCGAGGTTACCGCCGCGATGGACAGTCGCGTGACTAACCCCTGTGTTTCTGTTAGGTTGGGCGGATGGTTCGGGAAATTTCTGCCGGTGGGGTGGTGGTGCGGCACACTTTGGAAGGATGGCAGATGGCTGCCATTGAGCCGCAGCAAGAGTCCGCTGCGGCGGTCGGGGGCGCGGGCAGGCAGAAAAGATCGCAAAAAATGTTACTGGGCCTCCCCAAAGGACTCGTCGATCCGGGCGAAAAACCGGAGGAAACAGCGGTGCGCGAAGTGGCCGAAGAAACCGGGCTGACGGCGCTTCCAATAACGAAACTGGGCGACATTAAGTACGCTTACGTGCGCAGTTGGGGAGACAAGCAGCGGGTTTTTAAGATTGTCAGTTTTTACCTGTTTCAATACCAGTCGGGCGAGATCGACAACATCGCACCTGAAATGCGGATCGAGGTGAAGCGCGCGCTATGGATTCCCCTGGCGGATGGCGCACGCCAACTGGCTTACCGAGGCGAGAAGGATATGGTTCGGCGGGCGCAGGACTATGTGAAGGAGCACCCGGAACTTTTGGCGAAGGCAGCCCGGCCCTTACGTCACGCAGAGTTGTGATCTGCAACCTTGACGTCCCGTTGTGCGAGGTCTATTTTGGATTCAACTTGATTGAGGCGCGTGCCGCTGCCATCCTCACCCCACATCTAATGCGGCACGCGCCTGCGGTGTTTTTGGGAGCTTTACATCTCTGCTTTCTCCTCCACGTTCATGCGATGAAGGCTGGTAAACAGAACCGGAGGATCGATAAACTGCCTTCAAGTCATTTTTGTCGAGAGTCGACTTGCTGCGTCTCTATTACGATAGGGCTGAAGCCATACCTGATACGAATCATTTGTAATGAATCACTGGCGTCGAGCGCCTGAAGGTGGTACGACTGCTGGTTCTTCCAGATCGGAGTGCTTGATTGATGAAACATATTCATAAAGTTGCGGTCTTGGGTGCTGGAACGATGGGTGCGCGGATCGCCGCCCAGTTTGCGAACGCAGGTGTCCCAAGTTATCTGTTCGATATGGTGCTGCCAGACGCGGACGGGCCTGCGCGCAACAAGATTGCCGCTACCGGACTGGAGGCGGCGAAGAAGTCCAAGCCGGCCGCGTTCATGGAATCGTCGCTGGCGCGCCTGGTTACCATTGGAAACTTCGACGATGACCTGAAGCGGCTTGCCGACGTGGACTGGGTCATCGAAGCGGTAGTAGAGAACCTTGATCTTAAGCGAGCTCTGTTGAAGAAAGTGGAGGCCATCCGCAAGCCCGGGACGATTATCACGACCAACACCAGCGGGCTGCCGGTGGGAAAAATTGCCGAGGGATTTTCCAATGACTTTCGGCGAGCCTGGTTTGGGACGCACTTCTTTAATCCGCCGCGCTATATGCGGCTGCTCGAAATCATCCCCACTCCGGATACCGACCGTGCCGCGATCGACGCGGTTTCGCGGTTCTGCGACATTCATCTCGGCAAGGGAATTGTCCTTGCCAAGGACACGCCGAATTTCATCGGCAATCGCATTGGGACCTTCTCCGTGTTGAACGTCATCCGGCTCATGCAGGAGATGGACCTGAGCATCGAAGACGTGGATGCGCTCACGGGGCAGGCCGTGGGCTGGCCGAGGTCGGCGACGTTTCGCACCATCGATCTGGTCGGCCTGGATATTTTGGGACACGTGGTTTCGAACATGACACGTGTGGGTTCCGACTCGTCTGCTCCACTTGATGAGCGTAGCGACCTCAGATTGCCGGATTTTTACGGGAAGATGCTCGAACGGAAATGGCTCGGCGACAAGACCAAGGGTGGCTTCTACAAGAAATTGAAGGGCAAAGGTGAAGAGGATGAGCGTCTTGCTCTTGATTGGAAGACGCTGGAATATCATCCGCGGCAGAAGCCCAAGTTTCCCGCGCTTGATATGGCGAAAAATGTCGAGCAGGTGGGCGCGCGGGTGAAGATGCTGCTCGGCCTCGATGGTGGCGGTCCGCAGAAGAACGATCGCGCGGGCGCGTTTCTGTGGTCGGCTCTGTCGGATCTGTGGACTTATTCGGCCAACCGCATTCCAGAGATTTCCGATTCGGTTGTAGAAATCGATCGCGCCATGCGACTGGGTTTCAACTGGGAAATGGGTCCGTTCGAACTTTGGGATGCGGCCGGCGTCGAAGCCACGGTCGAGCGCATGAAAAAAGAGAAGCGTCCTGTCGCGGCCAATGTCGAACAGTTGCTGGCCTCAGGAAAGAAGGCCTGGTATCTGGACGACCCCAAGGCCGCCTCGGGACGGGCATACTGGGATTTGAAAGCTGCGAACTATGAGCCAGTGAAAGTCCCGAGTGGCGTGTGGTCGGTTGAAGTCGCGAAGAAGTCGAATGGCGTAGTGAAGAAAAACTCTGGCGCGTCTCTGGTCGACCTGGGCGATGGTGTCGCCTGCATCGAGTTCCATTCCAAGATGAACACGATCGGCAGCGACATCGTGCAGCTCATTTCACAAACCTTGAAGCCCGGCGGGCCAGGCGATCCGTTTGACGCATTCGTGATCACTAACGATGCTACGAATTTCTCCGTCGGCGCCAACCTCATGCTGCTGCTCATGTCGATCCAGGAAGAAGAGTGGGATGACGTCGATCTCGCCATCCGCACTTTTCAGGGCATGACGCAGGCGATCAAGTTCTCGCCTAAACCGGTGGTTGTGGCGCCTTTCGGGCTGACTCTCGGCGGTGGAACAGAGATTTCGCTGCACGCTCCAGCACTACAGCCGCACGCTGAACTTTACATGGGATTGGTCGAGGTCGGGGTTGGCCTGCTGCCCGGAGCCGGCGGATGCAAAGAGATGTTGCTGCGGGCGGTGGACAGCGCGGAGTCGATCCGGCCCGGCGGTCGAGGCGAATCCGTAGAGTTGATGGAGGCGATGAAGAGAGTCTTCGAGACCATCGCCACTGCCAAGGTTGCGACCTCAGCTTATGAAGCGCGCGGCCTCGGCTTTCTGCGAGACTCTGACGTCATCAGCATGAACCGCCAACGCGTTCTCGCCGACGCCAAAGCCCGCGCCCTAGAGCTCGTGCGCGCCGGATACGAACCCCCGCAGCAACGCACCGACATCCCCGCCCCGGGAGAAAACGTTCTGGCCGCATTGAAGATGGGCGTTCACTTAATGCGGCAGGGAGAATACATCACTGAATACGAAGTAAAGCTGGCCACCAAAATCGCCGAGGTTCTGTGCGGCGGTAAGGTGACGGCGGGAACGCCGGTCAGTGAGCAGTACATCCTCGATCTGGAGCGCGAAGGATTCAAGTCACTGTGCGGCGAGAAAAAGACACAGGAGCGGATCCAGTACACGCTGAAGACGGGGAAAACGCTGAGGAATTGAGTGCCGCGGGGCAATTTTACATAGTTTATGTACGTCATTGATATACGTATTGACAGTATGTATGTCAAAGGTGTAAATTGGCGTTTAGAGGTGTGAGATGGCGTACATCGAACCGCAAACAGTCTGTGCCCCGAAGGCTTCGATCCGCGCGGTCGAAGTGATCTACGACGGCGGATCTGGCGAATGGTCGGTCGCACGCGTGAACTGGGAGGACGAGGACAGAATCGGAATTCGTTGGAACGGCGGCGATGGCCCTGGTGTTGGCAATCCTCAATCGCGCGGGAAAGCGACTTGGTTCATTGTCCCTGAGCCTTTGCAGCATGTAGTTCTCGAGAAAGTCGAGGAACTGAGCATTTCGGGACCTGGCGGTCTCGTGGAAAAGTACACGGAAATGGCCAACGACGAGGCGCGGGAATGCGAAGCCGAGGAATGGTCGGAGGGGTTGATCGGCGATGCATCCGCGGAGGGGTGAGGTCTGGTGGGTGGCATTCGATCGCTCCGTGGGATGCGAGATACAGAAGACACGACCGGCGGTGATCGTCAGCAACAATGCGGCGAACATAGTGCTGAATCGAGTGATCGTGGTTCCGCTCAGTAGTAAAACCACGAAGGTCTATCCGGGAGAAGCCTTGGTCACACTGAACGGTGAACCGAGAAAAGCGATGGCCGATCAGCTGACGACGGCTTCAAAGAAGCGTATGCGGTCCAAACTGGGCGAATTGTCGTTCCACGATGTCGCCGCAGTGGAAGCAGCGATCCTCTTACAGTTGGGCATCCGGCGTTGAACAACATCCTCAAGCAGGCTGCGTTGAAATGAAGTATCCCGTTAGGAGTTTCTATGCGTGAAGTCATTATCGCTTCTTCCGTCCGCACGCCCGTGGGACGTGCCTTCAAAGGCACGCTCCGCGCAACTCGACCCGATGAACTTGCCGCCGTCGCCATCAAAGGCGCGCTCGAACGCGTGCCGCAGGTTGATGCTAAAGAAATCGAAGACGTCATCCTGGGCTGCGCCATGCCCGAAGCTGAGCAAGGCATGAACGTGGCGCGCATTGCGTCCCTGCGCGCGGGCTTGCCCGTCGAGGTCTCGGCGCTGACTATCAACCGCTTCTGTTCCTCTGGCCTGCAGGCGATTGCCATGGCAGCGGAGCGGATTATGAGTGGAGGGGCGGAGATCATCGTGGCAGGGGGGACGGAATCGATGTCGATGATTCCTATGGGTGGCCATAAGATTTCACCGAACCCTTGGCTCGTCGATCACTATCCCGACGCGTATCTTTCGATGGGCTTGACTGCCGAAAGGCTGGCGCAACGCTTTGGCATCACGCGGGAAGTGGCGGACGAATTCTCTTATCGCAGCCACCAGAAAGCGCTGGCTGCCATTCAGGCTGGCAAGTTCGCAGAAGAAACGGTTTCCGTACCCGTGAGTTTCACGACGCCCAATAGTTCGAAACCGAAGCGACAGGAGGTCGTCTTCAAAGTGGACGAGGGACCGCGCGGCGACACTTCGCTCGAAGCACTGCTCGCTCTGAAGCCCGCTTTCCACATGAAGGGCACGGTCACTGCAGGCAACTCGTCGCAAATGTCCGACGGCGCCGCGGCGGCGGTCGTGATGTCTGCGGAGCGCGCCCAGCAGTTAGGCATCAAGCCGCTGTCGCGATACCTTTCATTCGCCACTGCCGGATACAAGCCAGAAGAGATGGGGCTTGGACCGGTGTTTGCGATCCCCAAGGCGCTCAAGATGGGCGGCGTCAAGCTGGCAGACATTGACGTGATTGAATTGAACGAGGCCTTCGCGGCGCAGTCCTTGGCGGTGATCAAAGAAGCAGGGCTCGATCCTGAGCGGGTGAATCCGAATGGCGGCGCGATTGCCCTTGGCCATCCTTTAGGCTGCACCGGGGCGAAGCTCACCGCCACGATTATCCGCGAGATGAAACGCCGCAACGCGAAATACGGGATGGTGACCATGTGTGTGGGCGGGGGCATGGGAGCAGCCGGGATTTTCGAGAATTTGACTTAATCTCTGGCCGGATTCGCGCCAGAAAAGCACGAAAGTACACGCCCTTCGATTCACCACAGAGACGCAGAGGTACGGAGATTTATCGATTCTCTGGCTATAGAATTGAAGATGTTCTCTGTGTTTCTGTGGATTTTTTCCTAAGGAATTCAATCAAATATGGCGACGACTACGGCAGTTCCGCAAAGCAAGATCTCTGGTGGCAGCTTTCTTCTGGAAGAGCGCAAGACCGACGAGGTTTTCACGCCTGAAGACTTCACGGAGCAGCACCTGCTCATCGGGCAGACGGCGGAGGAGTTCGCCGTCAACGAGATCGTCCCCAATATCGAAAAGATCGAGCACAAGGACTTCTCCATCACGCGAGACTTGCTGAAGAAGGCTGGGGAACTCGGGCTCAGTTCGGCCGAGATTCCGGAAGCCTACGGCGGCCTCGAAATGGATAAAGTGACAGCGGCGGTTATTGCCGACCACATCGCGAAGTACGCCGGCTTTGCGACGACCTGGGGTGGGCACACTGGAATTGGCACACTGCCTATCGTTTATTTTGGAACCGAGGAGCAAAAGAAGAAATATTTGCCTCGGCTCGCGGCGGGAGAAATTGTTGGCGCCTACGCTCTCTCCGAGGCTTCCTCCGGTTCAGACGCGCTTAATTGCCGTGCCCGCGCTGAGCTATCGAAAGATGGCAAGCATTACATCCTCAACGGCGAAAAGATGTGGATCACCAACGCTGGGTTTGCTGACCTGTTCACCGTCTTCGCCAAGATTGACGGGGAGAAGTTCTCGGCTTTTCTGGTCGAGAAATCATTTCCCGGATTTTCCGTCGGCACGGAAGAGCACAAGATGGGCATCCGCGGCTCGTCCACCTGTCCGATCATTCTCAACGACTGCAAGGTCCCAGCCGAGAACATGCTTGGCGAAATTGGCAAGGGACACGTCATCGCCTTCAACATCCTGAACGTCGGCCGCTTCAAGCTGGGCGCCATGTGCGTGGGTGGGGCACGCTTGTCGTTAGAAAACGCCATTGGCTATGCCAAGCAGCGCAAGGCTTTCGGTAAAGTGATCGCGGACTTCGGCCTGGTTCGCGAAAAGATCGCCAATATGGCGGTGGGAGTCTATACCGGAGAATCTCTGGTCTACCGCACGGTCGGCATGATGGACGTCGCGCTATCCGAGGTCGACAAGTCGCGCTCCGATGCAGCCAAAGAGACCCGCAAAGCTATCGAGGAATATGCTGTCGAATGCTCCATCATCAAAGTCTGGGGCTCGGAGATGGTCGACTACGTAGTCGATGAGACGGTACAGATCTATGGCGGCTATGGCTTCGTCGAAGAGTATCCCGCGGAGCGTGCCTATCGCGATGCCCGCATCAACCGCATCTTCGAGGGTACCAACGAAATCAACCGGCTCATCATCACCGGATTTTTGCTGAAGCGCGCGATGTCAGGCCAGTTGCCGCTGATGCCGGCCATCAAGAAGCTGATGGATGAAGTTCTATCCGGCCCTTCGGTTGGCGAGGACGTAGAAGGCCCGCTGGCGGAAGAACGCAAACTGGTAACGGCGGCCAAGAAGCTTGGTTTGTTCGTGGCCGGAGCTGCGACGCAGAAATACATGCAGGCGATTCAGGATCAGCAGGAGGTCATGGGCGCGATTGCTGACATGGTCATCGAGACCTACGCGATGGAATCCGCTGTGCTGCGGGCGCAGAAGATTGCGGAAAGCCGTGGAGAGAATGCCGCTTCCCTACCCATTGCCATGACTCGCGTTTACCTGTCCCAGGCCATGGATAAGATCGAAGCCGCTTCCAAGAAAGTGATCGCCGCCGTAGCCGATGGCGACATGCTGCGCACCCAGTTGGCAATCCTGCGCCGCCTGGCAAAGCACGAGCCGTTCAACACGATTGAACTACGCCAACAGATCGCGCAGAAGGTGATCGAGCGGGGGAGATACACGCTAGTGTAACGTCTCTTTTCACCATAGAGTCACGGAGAAAATCTGAACGATGGAGCACGGGCGTCTGAGGCCCGCGTTCGATCAGAATTTATCGGGCGAGGGCGCCCGCGCCACACAGCCTCAAGCTGTCTTCCTCAATTTCTCCATCACGCTCTGTATCAACTCCTTCGCGTCGGTCAAATTCTTCATCACCATCTGGATGTCCATCACCGGCTTGCCCGGCCAGCGCTGGCTCTGGCAGTAAACGCCGTGCTGTCCGACTAGCGCCATGGCGTCGGTGATCATATCCATGGTGACGGCGAGGCGTCCTCGAGGCACTCCCATCATGGTTTCATAGTGTTCCAGTTCTTCCTGCTTTTCGTCGAATACCGGCATGGTGAGATTGTAACGGCTGGGTCGCGTGGCGCATAATGTGGAGGTTTGCTGTCCAATGTCTCAATTCCTACGTCAAAGCACTTAGAAATTAGCAGTCGGCATTTTGCCAGTCCCGGTTCGTGAGGAGCGATCGAATAGCCAAGTGCCAGAAGCTAAATGCCAAATGCTCAAAGGGAGAAACCTTAATGCGGAAGCAAATTGTATTTCTGACTTCGTTGTTGCTGATGTTCACCGTGCTTGGTGCCTGCCAGGAGAAGAAGCCGGCAAGCCCGCCAGCCCAGACGCAGTGCAAGTTCTCGGATGGCAAAACCATAACCATTGCCTATTCCAGCCCACGAGCGAAGGGTCGCAAGATCTTCGGGGGACTCGTGCCCTATGGCGAAGTGTGGCGCACCGGTGCCAATGAAGCCACGACGTTTGTGACCAATGCTGAGGTAAACGTCGGCGGCAAAGATGTTCCTGCCGGCAGCTATACAATTTTCACCGTACCGAACGCCGACAAGTGGACGCTGATCATCAACAAGAAGACTGGCGAGTGGGGCATCCCCTACAAATACGAGGCGGACGAACTGGCGCGCGTCGACATGAAGGTTTCAGCCACTCCGTCGCCGGTGGAGAACTTCACCATCGCAACTGCTTCGATGGGTGGGAGCTGTACTTTGAGTATGAGTTGGGAAAACACGCAAGCTTCCGTGAATATCACCGAGAAAAAATAGAAAACGCGCCCATCATAATTACAAAGGACACTAAGGTTCACGATGGTTCCTTGCGCAGGTTTCCTTTGTGTACCTTCGTGTCCTTTGTGGTTAAATGCCTTTATACAGCCGGTTTCCACCGCAAAACGGGTTTTCTAGCAGCGGCGGTCTCATCCAGGCGCGATACGCGAGTGGTGTGGGGCGCGGCCAGCACCATCTGCGGATCTTCCTCGACTTCTTCCGCGATCGACTTCATGGCTTCGATGAACAAATCCAATTCTTCCTTAGGCTCACTCTCGGTTGGCTCGATCATAAGTGCTCCCGGCACGATCAGCGGAAACGCCGTCGTGTAGGGATGGAAGCCATAATCGATCAGCCGCTTAGCGATGTCCATCGTCTTGACACCTTTTTTCGCTTGCACTTTATCGCTGAAGACCACCTCATGCATGGTCGGCGTGGAATAAGGCAGATCGTAAACACCTTCGAGGCCCTTGCGAATGTAGTTGGCGTTTAACACCGCGTCTTCGGTAGTTTGGCGCAAACCGTCCGGGCCATTCGCCAGAGTGTAGGCCAGCGCGCGGACGAACATCCCGAAGTTCCCGTAAAAGGCACGCACACGGCCGACCGACTGCGGACGGTTGTATTCGAAGCCCAGAGCGCCGTCAGGCTTTGTGATGACGATGGGCGTTGGTAAGAACGGCTCAAGGATATTTTTGATCGCGACCGGGCCCGATCCGGGGCCGCCGCCGCCGTGGGGCGTCGAAAACGTTTTATGCAGATTCAAATGCATCAAATCGACACCGAAGTCTCCGGGGCGCACCTTACCGACCAGCGCATTCATGTTGGCGCCGTCCATATAGAGTAGGCCACCCTTGGCGTGCATAATGTCGGCGATCTTGTGAATCTCCTGCTCAAAGACGCCGAGCGTGTTGGGATTGGTCAGCATCAGCACGGCGACTTCTTCGTTCATCTGCGAAGCGAGCGCGGCCACGTCCACCATGCCCTGTGCGTTCGATTTCAGATTCTCGACTGCATAGCCGACCATCGCGGCAGTTGCCGGGTTCGTGCCGTGGGCAGAGTCGGGAATCAGAATCTTCTTGCGAGGCGCGCCTTTCGACTCATGGTAAGCGCGGACCATCAGCAGCCCGGTCAATTCACCGTGAGCCCCGGCAGCGGGTTGCAACGTGATTGCGTCCATACCGGTGATGTCGATCAGGCATTCACTAAGCGTTTGGAGAATGCGCAACGCACCTTGCGACACTTTCTCTGGCTGATAGGGATGCCCGTTGGCCAGCCCATCGAAACGCGAAACTACTTCGTTCACCCGAGGGTTGTACTTCATAGTGCAAGAGCCGAGCGGATACATGCCGAGATCGATGGCGTAGTTCCAGGTCGAAAGCCGCGTAAAGTGGCGGATAATCTCGATCTCGCTCACCTCGGGCATGTTGCCCAGATGCTTTCTCTCGATAGAGCCCAAAAGCTGCGTCGTATCCACTTCAGGCACGTCGAGCGGAGGCAGCTTCCACGCCGCCTTGCCGGGCGAGGATTTCTCGAAGATCAGTCCTTCATTCTGATTCACGTGGCGGGTGGCCTTGCGAGTCGTATGCTTCATCGCGCCACCTCCTGAACATCGGATGGCTCTTTGGCGGATTTCACCAAGCGCTCTCCTTCGGCCAATGTTTCGACTGCAGTATCGATTGCGGCGCGACTCGTCATCTCAGTGCAGCACCACAGCGCGGCGTTACCAAGTTCGGGATAAAACTTCTTCAGCGGAAGGCCGCCGATAAGTTTGTGTTCCAGAATTCGCCCGTTGATCGCATAGGGATCTTCACTCGTCTGCACCACGAACTCGTTGAAGCGAGGCGCGCCGGAGAACAGTACCTTCGCATGTTTGCCGAAGCGCTCGGCCGCGTACGCGGCCTTCGCCAGGTTCTGTATTGCCAACTCTCGCAGTCCGACCTTGCCGTAAACCGTCATGAAGATGTTAGCCATCAGCGCAATCAGCGCCTGGTTGGTGCAGATATTCGAAGTCGCCTTCTCCCGCCGAATATGCTGCTCGCGCGTAGCCAAAGTCAGCACGAAGCCACGCTTACCGTTTCTGTCCGTAGTTTGTCCAACAAGCCGGCCAGGCATTTGACGAACGTATTGTTCGCGGGTAGCGATCACCCCGCAATAAGGCCCGCCGAAGCTGAGCGGCACACCGAACGATTGCGCTTCCATGGCAACGATGTCGGCTTGCCGCGGTGGTTCAACGATGCCAAGCGAAACCGCCTCCGCGATAGAAACCACCAGCATCGCCCCGTGTTTGTGCACGATCGCAGCGATGGCGGCCACGTCTTCAATCGTTCCAAAGAAATTCGGCGACTGAATCAGGACGCACGCCGTGTCCGGCGTAATAGATTTTTCCAGCAGGCCTAAGTCGACGCGCGCGTTATCGGCGAATGGTACCGTGACCAGCGGCATCCCCTGATGATGAGCATAAGTAGCCAGAACTTCCCGATACTCGGGATGAACGCTGCGCGCAATCACAACCGAATGCCGCCCCGTAAGCCGTGTCGCCATCATCACGGCCTCGGCGGCGGCTGTCGAGCCGTCATACATGCTCGCGTTGGCCACCTCCATGCCGGTGAGTTCGCAGATCATGGTCTGGAACTCGAAGATCGACTGCAACGTGCCTTGGGAGATTTCGGCCTGGTAGGGCGTGTAGGCGGTGAGGAACTCGCCGCGCGAAATCAGCGAATCGATAATCACCGGACGATAGTGGTAATAAGCGCCGGCCCCGAGAAATGTGGCATAGCCATCGCCGTTTTCGCGCGAGCGCTCGCGGAACCAATCCACGATTTCGGACTCGGCCATCTGGCGGGGAACCTTGAGATCCCGATTGAGTCGGTACTCGGCGGGTATGGGCGCGAACAAGTCGTCGATCGACCGCGCGCCAATGGCTTTCAGCATGGCTTCGCGGTCGGAAGGAGATTTCGGAAGATAGCGCATAGGAATTAGATGTTAGTCGAAGTCAGCTTGATCGTGACGGCGAAGAACTCACTGCCCGCCTTCTTCCGCGACGAACTTCTCGTAATCGGCGGCAGAGAGCAGTCCATTCAGCTCATTCGGGTCTTTCAAGGTGAGTTTGATCATCCACGAGCCATGCGCATCTTTGTTGATTTTCTCCGGGGCGGTCGCCAGTTCGCCGTTGACCTCGGTTACGGTGCCGGAAGCCGGAGCATACAAGTCGGACACAGCCTTGACCGACTCGACCGAGCCAAATGTCTTTCCAGCGGTAATCTCAACGCCTGGCTTGGGCAGTTCGACGAAAACGATGTCGCCGAGCGACTCCTGGGCGTGATCGGTAATGCCGATCGTCGCGGCCTTGCCGTCGGCTTTAATCCACTCGTGCTCTTTGGTGTACTTGAAATCGATTGGATAGGGCATGATTCTCGCTCTTGGCTCCTGGCTCTTAGATACGTCAAAAAACCTTGTCATTCCGAGCGCCGGGTTTGGGCGCAAGGAATCTGTAGTTTATTGTCTTCGAGGAAATGCTCCCTCGCTTTGCTCGGGATGACAATGCCCGAGAAGTAGTACCAAGCCCGGCGTTTTAATTCTTCTTCGGGCGCTTGTAAAACGGCGTCGGCACAACCTGCGCCTTCACGCCCTGATTGCGGCACTCCACTTTCACAGTCGATCCGACCGCGGCGAACTCGGGGGGCACATAAGCCAGCGCGATATTCCTTTTCAAAAATGGGGCGTAGGATCCGCTGGTCACGTAGCCAATCTCGCGGCAAGTGTCATCCTGAACCTTATATCCATCCCGTGCGATGCCGCGCTCAATCATTTCGAGTCCAATGAGTGTCCGCTTCAAGCCTGCGGACTTAGCCTGTTCCAGTGCGGCACGGCCGATGAAGTCTGGCTTTTCCATCTTGCAGAAACGATCCAGCCCAGCTTCCCACACTTTGATCGTATCCGAAATCTCGTGTCCATAAAGTGACAGGCTGCCTTCTAGCCGCAAAGTGTTGCGAGCGCCGAGCCCGCAGGGGACGACTCCAAATTCCTTGCCCGCCTCCAAGATCCGATTCCAAACCGTAGCGCTGGTTGCTTCGTCGGAGGGAACATAAATTTCGAATCCATCTTCGGCTGTGTAGCCAGTACGCGCGATCAAGATGTCCTTGAGACCGCAAACTGTCCCGCGCGTCACCCAATAAAACTTCACTGCGGAAAGATCTGCATCGGTGAGCTTCTGCAGCAGCTCAACACCCTTGGGGCCCTGGATCGCGATCTGGGTAAAGTCATCGGAAAGATTTTCCACTTTGCAGTTAAACTGTCGCGTGTTGTCGCGCACCCAGTTGAAATCCTTCTCACGTGTCCCCGCATTAATCACCAGCAGGTATTCGTCTTCGCTCAGACGATGCACGATCACGTCGTCAACAAACGTTCCCTGCGGATAGAGCAGCGCAGAGTATTGCGCTTGCCCGATGGCCAGCCGCGAAGCATCATTCATGGAAATATGCTGAACCGCAGCCAACGCCTCGGGCCCTTGAAGGCGAATATCGCCCATGTGCGAGACGTCGAAGATGCCCACGCTGTTGCGCACCGCGTTGTGCTCGGCAATAATCCCGCCCGCCGACGGATATTCCACCGGCATGTCCCAGCCATTGAAATCGACCATCTTCGCCCCCATCTGACGATGGACAGCGTTGAGCGCGGTCTTGCGGATGGTCGGTGCTGAAACAGCGGGCAAAGGTCCCTCGATCAGAGCAGTGGCTGGGATGGTGAAACTCACTACCCTAACATGGGGATGCTACGCGCATCAACCGGAGCGACGCTCGTCAGGGCCAATATCGAGTTGGTGCAGACCAATAGCGCTCGTTTTTCGTGGGGACAGCCGAGTACGGGTCTCCGTCTATGGGCTAGGTTGAAAGTCGATTCGGAAATGCAAGCCGAAAACGCTTCGAATCCTAGGCTTCGGCTTCGCGGATTTCCAGACGGGATTGGCGAAGTGCGGTGGCTTCGACAGGATCCATTCCGGCTTTCAAATCGGTCTTTTCGAGAAAGTAGCGCCAACCGATGTGCCGGTCTTCGGACGTTTGGCTCTGTTCGAACTGTTTCAGGATGGCCTCGGCGCTTTCCCGGCCCTTAATGACGGCCATAACGCCGCCTGATTCATATGTGCGCAAGTTGTAGCGGATAACAGCGAAGGAACCCTTGGATTCAGCTTGCATTCAGAAGACTCCACCCCGGAGTACGGATTGTCGCTTTGTGGAACGTGCCCGCCCCTTGTTGCGGTTAACGGGCACGAATTCTCAGTTAAACGTCGCCCAATTACAGGGGGCGAACGTTCTCAGCTTGCCAGCCCTTCGGTCCTTTGGTGACCTCGAACTCAACGCTCTGGCCCTCCTGCAGGCTGCGAAAACCACCAGCCTGGATGGCCGAGAAATGCACGAAAACATCCTCGCCGGTCTGCCGGCTGATGAAGCCGTAGCCCTTGGCGTCGTTAAACCACTTTACTGTTCCTTGTTCTGCCATTTGTTACTTGTATCCTTTTCAGATTATTTACGTTGGTGCGAGTCGGAGGTACTAAGGGCAGGACTAGCTGGTATGCAAGAAGCTGCTCAACAACCGATTTCGTTCTAACGCAGATATAGTATAGCAGATCAGTCAACACAGCCGGCAGAACAGGCGCTGTCCAAAGTAACCCGGACATTCTTGAGAACCCCCCATCCGCAGCACCGAAACGGACCTTGCAATCCCACTTCGGGGATGCCCACGTTTTATATTTTCCCTTGCTACGGGAGGCGAGCAGGTATAATCAGTTCGGATTTCAGCCGCGACGAAACGGGCTAATGTTATGCCGCGTGTGCCTTCGCGATTGAAAGAGCCAGCTTGCGCAATCGAACTGCAAGAGAGCACGCTTTCCACTTGAACCGCGCACCCTGCATTCCGTCGCGACTCACTCAACCAAACCCGCCGACGAAACCTGACGTCTCGCTTGGCTCACAGAAAAAGGAAATCCATGAAGAAGCTTTTTGTTGGCAACCTCCCTCACAGCACCACGGAAGCGGAACTGCGCACGTTGTTTGAGCCCCACGGTAAAGTCGATCAAGTCAGCGTGGTTACCGATCGTGACACCGGACGTTCCCGCGGCTTTGCATTCGTAGAAATGGCTGACGCCGCTGAAGCCGAGAAAGCCATCGCTGCCTTGAACGGGAAAGAACTTGGCGGACGCGCACTAAACATCAACGAGGCACGGCCAAAGACGGACCGCGGCGGTTTCGGCGGACCCCGCGGCGGCGGGCGTCCCGGGGGTGGTGGACGATCGGGCGGTGGCGGCGGTGGTCGCGACGATTATCAGGGCCATGCCCGCCAGCCTCGCGAACCACGCTGGTAAAGCGCAAAGGCTGATTTCAAGAAGTGGGCTTGTGGATCGCGGCCAGGCCTGATCGCCAGGCTACTGTTATGCTCAGGCAGTAATCACGTGACTCTTGATCGCGTATTGCACGAGGTCGGAGTCGTTCCGCGCGTGCAATGCCTCCTTGATTCGGAGCTTATGGAAAGCCACGGTGGAAGTGGATACGTTCAAGATTTCCGCGACTTGCTTCATTGACTTGCCTTCCGTCAGCAACTGCAATACTTCGCGCTGGCGCTCGGTGAGCCGGTCTTCTTCGGCGATAAACTCTTCGTCCGGATGCAACAAGAAGTCGACGGCTTCTTTGGCGATTGCCGGAGAGAGATAGGATCTGCCCTGCAGAACGTCTCGGACGGCAGTTGTCAATTCTGCAGCTGTACTCGTCTTCAGGAGATAGCCTGAGGCTCCGCGTCGAAATGCCTCGGCGGCCAGGGCGGGATCCGTATTCATGGTCAGGAATACCAACTTTACCGAACTCAGCAGTTCCTTGATCTGGTACCCGGCGTCAAGTCCATTCAACAGTGGCATCCCGATGTCTACGATTATGACTTGGGGTTTCAGGTTGGCGGCGATTCGCACCAGTGCGCGTCCGTCCCCCACCGTAGCGACCACATCGAATTCGGGTTCAAGCAGGCTCTTGCAGGCGTCAGCCACAAACCTGTGGTCGTCGGCAATTATGATCGTGAGTCGGATTCTCTCCAAGGTCTATCTCCTCGTGATCCATTCGAAATTGCCACGATCGCATCTCAGCCAAGGATGGCTCACCATAACCGGCAATACTAGCAAGTCGCTATGCTTTCGGTCGGTGACGTAGATCACGAATTCCGGTGTTGCAGGCAGGTGATTTGGCGCGGTCGTGTTCCTGTCGTTTTTTCAATGAGTAGGGGGTTATCCCTTCAGCCTTGCCGGCGTCTCTTGGGCTAGGCGACGGCAGATGTCCTTAACGTCGGTGTCGATGTGCCGCCAGTACCTTTGCAACCCGCTGCACAGATAGTTCAGTCCCGGTTCAGCCTCGCGAGTGCGGATCACCCGGTTCTTCGGGCATTCTCCGTTGCAGGCGAACAGATACTGGCACTGACGACATTGCGCCGGAAGGGAATTGAACTTGTCGAGACCGAACTTGCGCTGCGCTTCGGAGAAAACCATCCGCGAACTTGAAGTCTCAAGGATGTTGCCCAGCCTGTATTCGGGATACACGTAGTGATCGCAAGCGTAGAGGTTGCCATCGTGCTCCAGCGCGACTCCCTTGCCGCAGAACTCGTGATAGATACAGAGCTGGGAGTCCTGGCCCATCCACTGCGCCACAGCGGTTTCAAAGTGGTTGACGAATACCTTGCCGATGTCCCGGCGATACCAGTCGTCCCAAACCTTGCAGAGGAAATATCCCCAATCGTCGGGATCGACCGACCAATCCGTCACGACTGAGTCCGGATGGCCGGGACGAGCTGCAGGGGAATCCTGCAACGGGAGGCTGGCGGGATCCCACATTTGAGGCGCTGTGTTCCTGAATACCTTTGGTTCGACGCAGGGGATGAACTGCATCTGCCGCGGACTGATTTCATTCTTCAGGAAGCGGTAGACATCGAGCGGCCGTCTGGCATTGACCCGATTCACAACGCTAAGCGTGTTAAATGGCACACGATGCCGGTGCAGCATCTGAGCAGCGGCAAAGACCTTGTCAAAGGTCGGCTTTCCATCTTTCGCCACCCGATAGCGATCATGCAGCTCCCTGGGACCGTCGATGCTAAGGCCTACCAGGAAGCCGTGCTGCTTAAGAAACGCTCCCCAGTCGTCGTTGAGCAGCATGCCGTTGGTCTGCAGGTCGTTCTCAATCTTTTGATTCGGTTTTTTGTACTTCTGCTCGAGAGCAGCCACTTTATGGAAGAACTCGAGTCCGAGCAGAGTTGGCTCGCCGCCCTGCCAGGAGAAGACGACTTCCTCACGGTCCTGTCCCTCGATGTATTGCTGAATATGGGCTTCGAGAATTTCGTCGGTAATGCGGAATTTGCTCGGGCTTCCGAGCAAATCCTGCTTGTGCAAGTAATAACAATAAGTACAGTCCAGATTGCAAATGGGCCCGACCGGCTTAATCATCGCGTGATAGGAACGCCGGGCTCTGGACGGCGCCGGATACGGGGAGAGATCGATCTGGACCCGATCACGCACTTATCGTGGACCTTTCGCGGTGCTCGATGTTCTGCCGATTCCGGGCACAATATTTGGAGCGCGGACCGAGCTTCGGCCGCCGCCATTAGGATCAGGCTGCGCAGGCGAGTCGTCGGTGCCATGGGTCACAACCCTCTGTGATCTCAAACCATCAGTGAGGTCTTAGGACGGTTACAAGCGTGATGGCAGCGGACCTCGGACTTTTGCAAAGCCCAGGCGGGGCATCGCGTTACCCCATACTATGGACGCCAGTGCAGACGGCACAATTGGTGCCTATAATCGAGAGCAAACCAAAGGCATTCATGGGATTGTCTATCACGACGCGGATTGTGCTCTCTCTGAGGTCGCTGCATTTCGGATACCTGAGCGGTTTAGTTGTGCTGGAGTCTCTGCGAATTCTTCCATTGTGGCCTCTCGGCCTCTTCGCATTTTCGTTTGCCTTCCACGCCTTTTGTTTCGCCCTGATGGCTCTTCTGGGATGGCTCTTATTCTGCTGCCTCTTGTTGTAAACGAAAACCCAAAGAGAACCTTCCGCCAGCCTTTCAGTTCGGCCCTTGCAGGAGGAGTAGCGGGAGCTTTCCTGCTCACGATTTTGCTCCTGTCTCTTTTGGGGCGATCCGCGTTTGCCTTGCCGGGCTACCGATCAGCCTGGGCTGGATATGGGTTGTGTGCCTTCGCAATAGGGTCGGTAGCGACTGGACGGTACGTTATCTCCCGGAATCGGAAAGAGTGGGTGAGGGAATTCAGCCAACCAAAAAAAATAGCTTTCTCGGATTCCTCGCCGTCAGCCATTTCTACGAGAAAATCCCTGAAGACATGTTTTCTCCGTTGACCAGAAAACTTGCTTCCCAGATTAGCGGGCACGTGATCACACCCGAGACGCCGGACTGACTCTGTGGCGAAACAACCGGCGGTTTCGCGCCATGCTTTTTATCATTGACGTCATCCCCTAATATCGGATAACCTACTACAACATACATTATCTAGGAGATAATAACCGATACTTGCTTCGAAAATGCCTCTAAGGAGGCCGCGTAGCCGGGTCGATCTTTGAAAACCGCGGTCTGCTCCGGAAGGGACCGGACCATTTTCATGATCTAAGGTAAGCCCTCGGGTCATGCGGGTTTGACAATAGTCAGGGTGCCGGCAGCAGGGTCGAACCCAAGCTCGAAATCGGCGCCGTAACTGCCATGTTTTCTAGATTTTGCGAGTAAACCTTTTAAACTCAAAGATCTAGCACATAGTCATAAAGTAACTCTCGCGTTTTCAGGATTTTGCGAACGAATAGGGGGAGGGGGGGTACCCAGTACCAAACAGTAAACTGGCCCAAATTGGAACAGATTCAAGTCGGGGCGCGGTTCCCGACTCGAACAGATAGAATGTCCCCTTACACGGAGAACTCATGCCCCTTACGTCCACGGATTGGATGGTTATCGTCGGCTACCTGCTGGTCAACCTGCTGATTGGTCTTTATTATCGTCGGCGCGCGAGCGGGAACACGGAAGAGTTTTTCATCTCGGGGCGGGATGTTTCCTGGTGGCTGGCGGGGACTTCGATGGTGGCGACGACGTTTGCCGCCGATACGCCGCTGCTGGTATGCGGGTTGGTCGCGAGGCAGGGCATTGCCGGGAACTGGATCTGGTGGGGATCGTGCATCGGCGGCATGATGACGGTTTTCTTCTTCGCGCGCTACTGGCGGCGGGCTGAGGTGTTGACGGACGTCCAGTTGGTCGAGCTTCGCTATGGGGGGAAGCCGGCGGCGTTTCTGCGCGGGTTCAAGGCCATCTATCTTGGGCTGTTTATGAACTGCTTCATTCTGGGATGGGTGACGCAGGCCATGGTTAGCATCATCACAGTTTTGCTCGGCCCGGCGATCGCGCAGGGGAGGGTTTTGCAGTTGGCGATCGGCGGCCATGTGTTTCAGTACGTGCTGGGCGATCCGCGCTACACATCGTTGCTGCTGTGCATCTTTGTACTGATTCCGTTTACTGGACTTTATACGTTTATCGGGGGCCTTTGGGGCGTACTGGTGACCGATCTGTTTCAGTTTGCTTTGAAGATGGCGATGATCATCGTGCTGGCGTGGGTTGCGGTGGCGAAAATTGGCGGGATGCAGGCGCTGCAGATGCATCTGCAGATCATCGAGACTAATGTTCGGGCGACTGGCGTTGAGACCGCGAATCCGGTGGCATTCTTGCCGGACTTTCATCTTGGGCTGACGACGAATGCTCTCTGGACGCTGCCGGTGCTGACCTTCATCGTGTATCTGGGAATGCAGTGGTGGCTGGCGTGGTATCCCGGAGCGGAGCCGGGCGGCGGAGGATACGTGGCGCAGCGCATGTTCAGCGCCAAGGATGAGAAGAATTCGCTGGGCGCCACTTTGTGGTTCAACATCGCGCATTACGCTTTGCGGCCGTGGCCATGGGTGATTACGGGATTGGTGGCGGTGGTGGTGTATTCGCCGAATGGCGGGCTGCATCCGAGTGCGGCGTTCGTGCAGAACCCGGAGCAGGGTTACGTGATGGTGTTGCGCGACTATCTTCCTCCGGCTTTGCGTGGGCTGATGGTCGCGGCTTTTCTCGCCGCTTTCATGTCTACCATTGGAACGCAGTTGAATTGGGGCAGCTCGTATCTGGTGAATGATTTGTATAAGCGCTTTTTCGTGCGCGGGGCGGATGAACGGCACTATGTGTTGATCAGCAAGATTTTCACTGTGCTGCTGGTGCTGGGCAGCGGCTACACGGCGATGCAGTTGACTTCGATCAATCAAGGGTGGGATCTGGTTTTGAACATTGGATTCGGCACGGGAGCGGTTTATATCCTGCGCTGGTACTGGTGGCGGATCAACGCATGGAGCGAGATTTCGGCGATGGCGGTCGCGGCGGCTATGACGATCGGGCTCAGCCGGATTCAGTTCACTGGCAATACGGCGCTGGTGTATGCGAAGACGGCGCTGATTACGGGATTGGTCACGACGATTGCCTGGTTGATCGCGACCTTTATTACTAAGCCGGAATCGCAGGAGACGCTGGTGGGATTCTACAAGCGAGTGCATCCGACGGTGTACGGGTGGAAGCATATCGCGCGGCTGGTGCCCGAATTGCCTGAGGTTCGCGATGTGGCGAGCAACGCCTTCAACTGGGCGATGGGAGTGGTGCTGGTTTACGGGTGCCTGTTCGGGATTGGAAAGCTTGTCTTCCAGCAGTGGGCGTGGGGAGTTGTGCTGTTGTTGATCGCGGCGGTGGCGGGTTATCTGATCTTCTGGGATCTTTCCCGGCGGGGATGGGCGACGCTTTCAGGAGCGTCCACGCCGGCGATTGCTCCGCGTACGGCGAACGCCGATTAGGTGCTACTAAGAGCGGGTGCGCGGGTGCGCCGGAAAGAATACCGGCTCACCCGAGCTAACCGTTTTCGCCCACCATGTGCTTTAACCGCGAAGCGTCATTCGCATTGCTCGCCGTTCTCTCGGAAAAAGTCGCTGAGGTCCTTGGTCAAAGGATTCCCCGCGGCTCTCAAGAGAGGCCCGACCTGGAAGATTTCCTGCATAGTTTTCAGAGTCGAGCTGTGGTCGTAGTGAATGGAATTGCTGTACGCCTTCTTACCGCATCCTTTGGCGAACGGAGAGAGGATGAACATCCCGATGGGGCCGTCGCTGAAGTTGCCGCTGTCTTCGCCTTCGTCCCAGACGATGATCAAGGCGCCACCTTCTTTGTATTGGGCTGAATTCGTGATCATGGGCACATTCTGCTTGAGCCAGGTATCTCCCCGCAGCGTGTTGTCTTTGCTTTCGAGCGCGTCGCAGGGGGAAACTCCCTCGTGCCCGTCATGGCACAAATTCGGCGAGATGAAGTTGTACTGCGCCGAGGTCCCGTTGGCCAGATCGGTGGCCAGTTGGTAATACGGCCGAACGTGCTTTATGCATTCGGCGGACTTCGGGTTCAGACCATGGTTGACGTCGTTGAAGTAGACAGCATTCGACCGCGCCCTGGGTGCGGTCACCGAGGACAGAAACTTGGCGGGAGGCGGCGGATTTGAGAGCCTGCTGTTGGACGAGGTTCGGCAAGCTAAAGCCGATTCCCCATTGGTGCTGAGTGCCCGATAGACAGCATGGCTCCGGTCATTGCGATCACTGGCATGGTGGCAGCCCGTTGTCCTGAACGATGGGCCGACCCCGTTGGAGAGATTCTTAAACCAATCGCAGCCGGGCCGAGCCTGGTCCATTTTCCAGGAAGGAGAGCGAAGATGGGAGCAGGCAAGATGAACCGAAAGCAGAGGAAGGAGTTGGGACGGCGATTACAATCGGCGAACCCCGGTCTGGAGGTGGTGCATCCCTGCGCCGCAGGGATTGATGTGGGCAATGGCGCGCATTACGTGGCAGTACGCCCGGAACAAGATGCGGAGCCAGTCCGTAGGTTCGAGTGCTTCACAGCGGACTTGCATCGAATGGCGGATTGGTTAGAGGCATGCGAAGTCAAAACAGTGGCGATGCAGTCGACGGGTGTCTATTGGATTCCACTGTACGAGATCCTGGAACAACGTGGCTTCGAGGTCTACTTGGTGAACGCACGACACACTAAGAATCTACCTGGGCGCAAGAGCGACGTGCAAGAGAGCCAATGGCTGTTAAAGCTTCACACCCATGGCCTGCTCAACAACTCGTTCCAGCCTACGGCGGAAATCCGGGTGGTGCGGACGTATTGGCGGCAACGGGGAGAACATGTGCGGGGGGCGTCGACCTGCATCCAGCGTATACAGAAGGTGTTGACTCAGATGAATGTGCAATTGGCGAACGTGATCAGCGATCTGAGTGGACTGACCGGACAAGCCATCGTGCGCGCGATTCTGGCGGGCGAACGCGATCCGAGGAAACTGGCGGAACTGAGCCATCCCCGGATTCGGGCGGGGCGAGAACAGATCGCCAAGAGCCTGGAGGGCAACTGGCGCTCCGAACTACTGTTTGTGCTGAAGCAGGAAATGGAGATGTATGACACCTATCAGCACAAAATCGCCGAATGCGACCGGGAACTGGAAGCGACGTTGAAGCAGTTTGGCGCACCTGAGCGGGCATCGACGGAGCAACCAAAGATACCCAACGCCAAGAAGACGAAGCGGATCCAAAGGAATGCGCCTGGTTTCAACCTCACCAGCGAATTGCATCGAATCACGGGAGTGGACCTTAGCAGAATCGATGGCGTCAACGCGATAGTGGCGCAGACGATTATCAGCGAAGTGGGACTGGATATGACCCGCTGAAAAACCGAGGCGCACTTCGCTTCTTGGCTGGGATTGTGTCCAGACAATCGTATCAGCGGAGACAAAGTGTTAGCGAGAGGCACGCGCCACGTAATCAACCGTGCGGCGACGGCGTTGCGAATGGCCGCCACCACATTGATCAAGAGCCAGAGTTACCTGGGCGCGCAATATCGTCGCTTGCGAACCAAGCTGGGAGCGCCGAAGGCGATCACCGCGATGGCTCACCGGCTCGCCCGGCTGGTATTCCGCATGTTGAAATACGGTCAAGAGTACGTCGACAAGGGCACTCAGTATTACGAGCAAAAACATCGTCAACAACAACTTCACTTGCTCAAGAAGAAAGCTGCAACCCTAGGCTTCCAGGTCGTTGAAACCGGAGTGGCGTGAAGGGGAGTTTCTGGAGAGAGGGAAGGTGCTCAACGTCGAGATAGGTGAAATCGAGCGGGCAGATGTCGAAGACGGGGCTGCCGAAATCAGGTTCGGCGTAGGAGGTCCAGGATATGCCGGCGTCTTCGAGAAGTCTGACCAGATGCCGGTGCGTATTCAGTTGAGGTTGTCCGGGCTGGGTATCGGCGAGGACACCGAAATTGGTCCCGGCTTCGAGCCACAGATAATTCGGCTGGCTGGGGTGGTTCCCCGGCGGGTTAAAATACCGCTCCGCGTGCGCCGCCGTATCAAGCAGAGTCCCGTTGACATAAGGAGCTAACAGGCTGCCTTTGAGATCTGGGTCACCGAATTTGGCGCCGGAGTTGTTGCCGGTCCAGTTGTGATTTTCCATCAGAATGATCCAAACGGTCTTTACCTTGCTCATCTGAGCTGTCATAACAGCGGGCATAACTACAAGCAGCAACAGGATGGCAACGCTAAACTTCACGAGCTTCCGCATATGCTTCACAACGTCCTCCAATAGGTGGTTTTGAACTGTGGTTTAGAGTTTTGAATCCGGCCAGAAGCAGTCAGCGCGAGGCGGATTTCCACGGGTCAGTCCGGACATTGGCGATTCAGCCAAACGCGCAGTCGGCTGGAGGCACAAAACCAAATTGCTCCGAGGGAATTTTCAACTTCCGCTGAACCTACACGAAGAACGTGACCGCAAGATTAAGAAACGATGAAATGAAGGACAATTACGGCTTCTTGGGAGTTAGGCCACAGGCTTTCTTCACTCGACTCAGATCAATGCCCGCGGGAGAGAAGGTCGCAATCTGTGGACCCTGAGGGGTCTGGACTTCTATTTTGAATATCTGCGCGCCGAGCAGCTCGCGCGCGGTCCCTTTGTCCATGGAGAGGAAGTGTCCATTCACCCAGTTCCACCCGTGTTTGCTATGGGAGCTGTCGACTCGGACGGTGACCTCCATTTGCGGCTGTCCCCAGAAGCCGGGACGGTTGGGCGGCGCAATGGCCGCATTGGGACGGAAGTCGCTTAGCTTAAGCTCTCCGCCGGTGCAGAACAAGAGGATTTTAGGGCTGGCATCGCTTCCCGGCAACGAATTGTCGGCCGGGAGCTCGAATCTAGACGATTTGACCAGGGTCATCTCGTTCTGCGAGTCGAATTCCATCCATCTTCCGCCGGCGCCGACACCGGATTCCTGCGCGTACGCCGAGAGCGTCCCCGTACAAAGCAGGACGGAGCAGATCACGATGGCCTTAATCCTAGAATCCCGGCGAATTGTGGCGCGGATCGAACGTAGCATTGCGAAGGTTTTCTCAATCCCCATTTGACAAAGTCACTCTATATAAAACCTTCGGATCCCTGAAAGTTGCGGATGGATCGGAGAACCGGCCGCCGAGACTGCAGGCGGGTCTGGCCCCCAAGCGCGGATAACCTCAGTAACACCAGTTGGTTACTGGTGGGCGCTATAGGATTCGAACCTATGACTTCCACCGTGTGAAGATGGCACTCTACCGCTGAGTTAAGCGCCCACTTTGTTGCGGTAAGTTCATCAGTATACACAAGTTCCTCATTCAAGGTCACTCGCTACTGCACCCTCTCTAGCCCCCGTTGCAGCCCCCGTTTTGGCATGATCGCCTCCAGAACCATACCTTGCGCATCGCGGGTCTGCTGCTTACGAGCATGGCTGTAATACATCGTCATGTCGAGGCGCGTGTGCCTCAACGTTGCTTGGACCACGGCAGGATTCTCCCCTTCAGCCATCAGAAACGACGCGAGGCTGTGACGGAACGTGTGGAAGCCGAATCTTTTTACGACATTCCCTTCCTTGTCACGAACCTGACCATCCTCGGAGACTGTGATGACTTCCGCCACAATTGCCGCTGGACGAAGATAATCCTCGACAATCATCGAACCGACTCTCGGCTTGCGCCCACCCAACTTCATGGATGCAAACACGTAGTCCTGTGGTTTTCCGAACGGCGTTTGCCCATGCCATTCTTGCAACACAGCAGCCAGTAGCGAATGCATCTCGACCGACGACTTCGACAGTTTGGTCTTGGCTCCGTCCTGCATGATGTTATGCACATACGTCTGCCGGATTTTTATTTGTCCCTTCTCCCAAAACACATCGGCCCATCGCAGGCCAAGAGCCTCCGACATTCTCATCCCCGTTGCCGCAATCAAGAGCAGCAGGGTGTACTCCTGCCCCTGAAGCTGCTCCAGCACCCGATAGGTCTGCTCAGGTTCCAGAGTCATGGCCTCGTAGTCCGATACCGCGGAGAACCCCTTCACGTAATACACCACGTTGTATTCAAGTCCAAGGGGAATGAGGGATTCACACTGCGCGAAGGTGTAGACCGTGCCCATGATGGAGCGATACTTTGCTCTGGTCGGGTCTTCCATGTCGAGCTGGGAAAGCCAGCGTTTAATCTCGATGGGTTTGATGTCGATGGCAATCCTGTTCCCCCATCTTGGGACAAGCACGCCATTGATAACTTGCTCATGCAGGTCTCGGGTTGACTGCTTCCGGAACCTCTTATGAGCAAAGTAGTGGGCGACCAAGTCGTTGAAGGTCAACTTTTCTGGGGCAGCACTTCCGTCCATGCTGATCTCGCCCTTCACCTTCATGCCACCCACAAGCTCTCTTCCTTCGTCATCAGTCAACGACTCAGGGCCGACCACCTTCGACTTCTCGACCGACTTGCCCGTGGCCGCATCCTGTACATTCCAGCAGAACACCAACTTACCCTTCTTCTTTCTGAACCATCCCCGGGATTCTTTAGCCATCAGAGTTTCTCCTCCGGCTACTTTGGGGACTGCCGCTGCTGATCTTACTTGAAATTTCACTCTGGCAAAACGCCGATTCAGGTGATTTCTTCCGGCCAGCAGCAGTAACCCACACGTCGATCTCACTCAACTTGTACCGCCACACCCTCCGTTTCGATCCAATTCCCAGCGGGTATCCGGGAAGGATTCCGCTCCGCGTCATCTGCAATGTCTGACGGCGCGTGATCCTCAGGTGTGCCGCTACCGTGTTCGCATCCACGAACGGCTCGACTTGTATAGTTGAATCCATTGTCGTCTACGTTTGGTTTTCACTTTCCCTGACGGACCCAAAGCAATAAGGATCGTGGCTTGATCTTCAGGTGTGCGGCCGCTTCGTTGGCAGTAAGCCACTCCGAACTGTTTTGCGTTTCCATGAAGTTTCGGTTGTTCCCGGATTCACCGGCCCCGTCTCATCTCAGTTCTCGCTCCAGCGCCTTCAGTCTCTTTCCCAACTCTCTTTGCTTTGCCCGTGATTGCTTTACGGTTATGCGGTCAGCCAACAGATCAGCACGCACTCGCTCGGTTTCTCTGAACAGTTCTTTCAGCCGCTGTTGAAGACTAGACTGCATAGTTTCTTCATCGGTACCCAATACAGTTGCCATGTTGTTTTCCTTTCCGATTCTGTCCCAGAGCGGTGGGTCGCTCGCGGCTCGCGCCGATTCACTCGCCCGCTCCGGTACGCTATTTGGTTTTGGATCCGGCATCGGTGCTGGCGTTAGGTTTCCGACATCACAATAATGCGGCTCTCATCTTCGGATTCGACCTGAACCCGCCAGCCGTCCAGTATTCTGGGATTCAACCACTCCGCCCACAACCGTTTATAGTGTTCTGGCTCGCGTAGCTCCACCTCCGCCCAGAAGTCGCCCTCAGAGTTGGACAGGACTTCCAGTGCCGAGACTTCGCCGAACGCAGAGCAAAATTTTCGTACGATGTCGGGAGTCACTCCGGGGGATATCCCGTCTATACGCATCTTTACGAGATCACCACGGTTCTTCCGACGCGGGCGACGCCCTTGCGTTCTGGTTCGTCTGTTAGTTCTGTTAATGGTTTCTTCCAGTTGTTGGTCGTCATTGCTCATGACTTCTCCTCCTTCTTGAATTTATTGCGCAATCCAGAACCTTTCCTCTCTCTACCTCTTGCTCGCAATAGGTCGTCGTTCGTCCCGTTGGAGTCCGCGCTGTCGCCGCCCGAATTCACGCGCTTGGCCGGATAAAAGAACACGTTTGCGGTGAAGCACACTGGACGGCGTGCGTACAGTTCGGGGCTCGCTCGCAATCCCCGTGTACTGGCGATCAGCATCGTTCTCCCTGTTGCCTTAGATGGACGTGCAGTTTCGAGCGCCATCTCGATTGTTACTTTCTTCCGTTTTCGGTCGATGATTATCGATGGTGAAATCATTTAGCGTCCCCTCTCTGGAACGGAATTACTCCACGAAGCTTTTGGTCACGCTGGGGGAGCCAGTGATGATTCCAGATATCCCGGAGGCTTTCACAGACATCGAATTCAAAACGACCGGGGTTGTGGTGCTTGAGAACGGCTTCGATTTCGTCCTCGGTGTAGCATCTGACAACGAGCTGGTAGAGCCGACCTGCGACTACGCTAACCACGTCGTCTGCGGTTCCCTGTAGATCATCGTTGCACCCGGATGTGATGTCCCGGATTTCTCTGTCAAGTGCTTCCAATCGCGCGTCGCTCATGTTTTCGTACGTATCCTTGAGACGCTGCGCCTTTGCTTGCTTCTCTGTCTTTGTCCCTGCCATTTAAGCGTTACCTTTCTGCGCTTAGAGCCCGCACGGCTGAATATTTATGCACCACCAGCGATCACCACTTCGACTCGGTTACCTCCAATCGCCGACCTTTCTATTCCGTTCGGTCTAGTTCCTCAATCGCCCGCTTCGCGCCGAAATCGTCGTACATCTCGACGATGGCGTACGCTCGCTGCTCTCCTTTCTTCACACGCACCGAAGTCACTTTCCCGCAACCCTCAAGCAGGCCTGCGACCTCGGACACTGTTGTCAAATCAAAGAAACCCGAAACGAACAATTTCATTTTTCCCTCCCGTTCGTGGGTCATCTACCACGGATTCTCGGCGCCCGATCTCGATCTCATCCATCCGCGACCGGTATCGTTGCCTTGCGACCTCAATATCGGTTGTGCGCAGCGATTCTTCGTGACGTTTGTCGTGCTCGTCCCGCCAGAAGAAATAAAAAGTTCGGCCGCGCATGTGAAGGTATGGATATCGCCTACGCACGGGTCACCCCCAACGCAACGGGGCTCGATTCCGGGGGAATGAATGTATCCGGTTCGGGATTCGGACGGTGAACCGATCTTCGGATCCGGACGAATGTCGAACCCGGACCGGTTCTGCGATCTCGGCGGAGAGACTCGACCGAATGAGTTGACTGAAGCGGGCCTTGTGTCCGTGTGATTGCGCGGAAATAGATATATCGGGCCGATTCTGGCATCGCACACTCCTTGGCAATCCGCGACGGTCATTCCGTCGTTGAATCGCCTCATGTGCGGACAAGTGGATAAATCTTCGGCCCGCTTAGGCTGATTGAAATATGTCACACGTAACGCGGAATCGGCAACTACTTTGAGCCCACTTCGATGCGATTTGTGGAAGTCACCTAGAAGCGGATGGGGCGCATGATCTTGAGCGTCCCCATTGATCCTAGACCATACAACTGCCAGTCAATCCTTGCCGATATCCATCCTTACAACCAAACCAACAAAACTAAGAAACTTAGCTTGCTTTTTTTGCAGCTTTCCTGATCAACCTGACTTTTTCGCCGGACAATGGGTGAATGAACTCAACGGGCGTAGTGATCTGCGGTATTTTTGCCAGCATGTCGGCGGGGTCCGGAATAAATCGTGGTAGAGGAGCAGGAAGGTAAGTCTTTAGGTTTCCCTTCTCCGGCGCATTCGCCCTCTTGATCAAACCCGCGTCCAACGCATCCCGCAACAACCTATAGGCACGGTCGCTAGAGACCGACATCTGTTCTGCGAGTTGTTCAGCGGTGACCGGGGTTCCTTCGTTCGCATCGGAGATTTCCTGAATTGCCATCCGGGTTTTCAAAGTTTTGTCCCCATCGCGGTTCAGACTCTCGACGAAGACGTCCTCGAACAGCACGGTCCCAATCGCGAAGTCCGCGAAATCCACTTCTATTGTGCCGGGTGGTAGGTCGACGGGGTACTTCTCGAAAGACCTGAGAAGGGCGATCGTCCGGCAACCTTCAACGAAGTTCGGGAAGTACCGGCGAGAAGTCACGCTTCCGTCGAAGACATTAATGGCGATGATTTTAAACCAGTCCGGCAGCTTGACTGGCACGTCCGCTCTGGCCTTGATCAGCGCATAGGCCTGATGCCACACAGCGAGTTCATCATCACTTAAACGCGGCCGAGGTGAGACGTAGCTTTCATTTATTTTTCGTGTTTGCTCTTGGCTCTCGTCCATCCACAGGGATACATGCCGATTTTCGTCATCGACTTCAATGCGATCACGGGTCGTGGTCGAGATCGAAGCGATTGGCCCCTCCGCCACGAAGGTCTTCGTGACTCGAACTCCGCCATCGTTGACGGTCACCGTTCGGATCAGCCGTCCTTCGCTGATCAGCAACCTAACCGGATGAACGGCCCCTGCGGCATCGTTCCGCTCTTGCAGGTAAATGATGGAATGGCGAAAATCATCGCCGCCATAGTTCCACGCAGTTTTGGAACTGCTGGTGATTTCCCGCACTGCTTCTTTGGGAAACAATCGCAGAGGTCGGCTGACCAGATGATTCTTTCCCGCCGAACTCGATCCCTTTACGATCGCGTTCAAAGGACGGTCGAGCAATGCTGAAAGCCCGACAATGTAAAGAACCAGTGCGTTGAGCACTTCTCCTACCAGTCGCTCCCGACGAAGTGCCTTTCTCAGGAGTCGAAAGAAATCTTGAGATTCCAGCAGTTCCTTGGCGTCCCGTTCCAGTTGCTCTTTCCTGTCCAGCGTCTCTTTGCTATTCACCGATCCCGCTACCTCTTCCTCCGGCCTCGTTCCACTACTAGTCTTCATCTGGTCCTTTCCTTTCGTGGGAATTCAAATTGGCGTCATCCAGATATCTGGTGAGCCTCTATTAACTGTTGTATGTAAACCGGCTTACCTTAAATTGAGCTTTCTGCACATCGGGGATGGTGCCGAACCGTCAAGCTCTTCGCTTCCAAGGGCACGCACGTGCCAAACTTCCAAAACTACAAAACCACAATCCGCCCTATCCAGCCCGGTTTCCCCGGCTCTCAGTCGGGCTCCGCTCTGGTTGCCGGTCAACAAATCAACTTCCGCCGCATCCGCCGGACTTGCTCGTCCATCGGGGTCCGGAAGGACGAGGTCACGGCGTGGAGCAGCGAAAAAGTCCTCCGCGGTAGCCACGAACTCTCGCAATGGCAACACTCCAAGCAGGCTGTTGAATGCCCTCCGCCGCTCAGAGTCGAAGTTCTTCTTGATCGCATCCATTGCGTATGCGTCGGCCTTTGCAACGTCACGCAGTAGCCAAAAGACTGATCGCTTCGCAGGGTGAGTTCTAACGGCGGCAGAATCTTCTGCAGTCGAAGAGGCCCATACAATCTCGTAGCGGTTTCCGGTGACTTCAACGATGCCGCGCTCCCGCCATCCATACTTCCCACGCCGACTGGACGAAGTTTCTGATCTTGTTGTTGTCCGTCATTGCTGTTTCTCCTCGGATCTGGGGCCAGTCTCGTCATGCCTGTCCTCCGAGTGGCACCTCTATCTGGGTCGCACCCGCAGGGAACGTAATGCACGCCGCCATCTCGTTGTTTGCGATTTCGCCATTCCTTCGAAGCGCCTCCACGAGGTCAGCGAAAATCTCCGCGTAGTTGTCCTCGGCGATAGTATCTGGGCTCACGTCGAGTTGCATCCAGCGCTTCAACTTGTTGTCGATGATCGTGACGTGACATGTCTCCATAATCATCTTTATGTGGTAGCGGGCTTGGTCCCGGGTGTCCTCGCCTTTCTCCACCTTAATCAGCGTCACTGACATTGTTTTGTCTCCTCAGACCTGCCCGTGGAGCTTGCGCTCTCATCAGCGTTGGGAGGTCAGCCCCAACGAACGCCCTTGAAGGCGTTTCGGCTCAGCACCGTCCAATTGCTGCGTTCAAGCCTTTCTGTCACTTACCTGACTGATTTCAACGCATAAACAGAAGGTTTGCTAGCGCCATAGTTTTCGGGGGTGCGCCACCATCGACTCAGGGTTGTCCGGACAAAATGTGGTGGGATAAGGCTGGGTTGGTTTCTTTTTGTCCCAAAGCTGAAACTGCTTTTAGAAAAGCCGCCGTGGTTTTCGCCGACGGGATGGCGACAGCTGTCTTCTGATGCTCACAGGAGATTTTGCCACACCAAAAGCGGCCGAAAACACGTGCTCAATGATCTGGTCGTAGCTCTTAATTGGTGTGTGATCTTTTGTACGGTACTTATCTAAGATAGAAGCCACTTGCCTCATAAACCAGAGGTCGATCTGCCGCGTTCTCTCGCTCAGTGGCAGACTGGTATGTGCTAGACCTTTCGGTTTCGTCGGTACCAGCCTCCGCTCGGCGCTGGTGCGTTTTTCTGGATGAATCCCAGCGGCCAAGACGTACTGCAGATGCCTTACAAGATCGATCGCCTTCTCGAGCGCATTCCCCGAGCGAGCAATTGCGGTACCGGTTTTGTTAAGGATGAGTTTCTCGATCTCTTCCTCCGAGTTCTGTCTGGGGTAGTTGTTCATTGCATCCGCCGTATCGTGCATCGCTCTCATCGCTGTACTCAATTTCTCATCTACATCGGCCAGCCATAACCTGTATTTGCGAAACCGTGGAGTATCTCTCCGCACCTGCTCCCGTCCAGTCTCTGCATACCATTCGAGGAAGTTCTTGAAAATGACCATCCGGTAGATTTCCGTGAGCAGAGCATCACGCTGGTCTGCTTTCATCTTTGCAAGGGAGGATTTCATCCCCTCCACGAATGCTTTCTTGGATGGCTGTACTTTGGTCTCGGCTTTCAATTCATACCTCCAGTGCAGGCCCATCGCATTATCCTGCACCTAGTATCACGAATTCACAAACTAAACGGCTGTAGCTTGAACTCGACTTTCTAACACTACCCGACGCGGGATGGAAGCGTCGTATGTCTGCCGTGCACACGAGGTAGCCCGAGATCGGAGAGGCATTTTGGCCGAAAATAAGCATGACGTGTTTACATACAATATCTATGCCGGGAGAAAACAAACTGTCGATGTCATATCGAGTGCAGATACCCAAGGGGCGGTGGACTCCGTTCCGCAACGAAGTCTTCGCCAAGGAGTTGGGCAGCTTGGAAGAGAAGCGTGCTGCTGCACTCTACTTGTTTCTTTACGACCGCGCCTACCATCGGCCCTCGAAGGCTGTTGCCGCAACGGTACGACAACTCTCCCGCTTGCTGAAAATGGACGAACGCGTCATCAAGAAGTGCCTCGCTGAACTCCGCCGAAAAGAACTCATCCGGAAAATTCGCACTGGCGTACCCCGCAGCAGGAGCAATAAAGACGTCTGGCGTGTACCACTGGCGGTGGTCGATCTTAAGGAGGACTCGTGGACACCAATTCCTCGGGTCCTGATCCAGAAGTATCTGCCGGCTGATCCGAACTCCGTGCTGCTACCCCTACTACTCCACTACCAGCATATGAACTGGCTCAACTATTCGTGGGTCGGGGTCACCACGCTCAGCAAGCGACTGAACTGGTCCACGTCCAGAGTGCGGGATTCTCTCCGCAGCATGTTCGATGAGGACATTTGGTATTCACGGAACGAACTGGAGTGGCCGCTCCGCTGCCGAGTGGTGAAGAATGAAAAAGGCGAACGCCGCCGTCGTTTCAGGGTCCGAGCCGTACATTACTATCAAAGTGAGAAGAAGCGATTCGTCAAATTATCCGCGGCCTTTAAAAACTCCAGCAAACCTGAAGCCTGATCGCATGCTCCCTCAATCCGTTAGCAGCCCGGGGTGCAAGTAGCGGATTTCCTGCGAGTCGGGCGACGTAGTCGGCTACGCGATCTCACGAAGCACTTGGCAACGGACGCGGAGATTCGGCTTCTGCAAAACCGCGCCTTATTTATCCGACACGGGAAGAGTAAGTACAGGGTCAAAACAAGGCTGCCGAAGCGGTTCTTCCACTCCCGCGGCGTGCCCGCGCCCAGCAGTTGGCGCAGGATCAGGCTTAGATTGAACGCGCCCACGTGGATCAGTTGCCGCTTCCAAATGTTTTCCTGTCCGCGCAGATGGCAGCGCCGCATCGCGCCCGTCTCGTAGCAGTGCGCGAAGCTGCGCTCCACTAACTCGCCGCGCCGCCGCAGTAAACTCTTGCCATACTCACCCCGCACCCGCCGCCGGTTGGCATACACCGCTTGCTGCTCGGCCTGTTTGCCCGCCCAGTTCCGCCGTCCCTTCTGTTTCTTCTCTGGGATGTAACTGCGCACGCCATACGCCTTCATCCGCCTCACCACCGCGCCGCTGTGATAACCCTTGTCGGTCACCGTCTCTTCGATGCCGGCCACGTTCACCTTCGGCGCTTCGTGGGGCCGCAACTCCGCCTCGCGCCCGACCTGCTCCGCCACCGCCATCCCGGCTTCGCACAGCGTCTCATCCAGCGTGGCCGTGTCGCCCTGATCGGCGCCTTGCAGCGTGACCGCCAACACCGCGCCCGTGTCCAGATCGACGGCGTGCTCGGCTTTGTGCGCCAGATGCGTGCGCCCATCCTTCATCTTCGCGATCCGCGCATCGCCATCCGCTGGGCTCTTCCACTCCTTATTCGACGTCCGCTTCTTGCGCTTGCGATCCAACCGCGCCAAGTCTTCCCGCGTCGGGGTCGCGATGCCCGAGGCCTTCGCCAGCCCCCGCAGAAACTCCTCGTAACTCTCGCCCGTGTCCCGCCGCACGATCGAGCGCATCGCCGCGTTCGCCTCCAGCGTCGTCGCATCAATCGCGATCCGCTGGCCTTTCAGTAACCCACGATCGGCCAGCACGCCCAACACCCAGCCGAATACTTCGCGATGCGTGTCCAGATCAATCAGCCGCCGCGTGCGCGAAATCGTCGAGTGATCCGGCGTGTACTCGTCCAGCGCGATGCCCACAAAACGCCGCAGGGCCAGCGAGTCCGCCAACCGCCAGGCAATCCCGCGCTCCGCTCCGATGCCCTCGAAATACCCGATCAGCAGCGCCCGAAAGTAAATCCCCGGCGTCAGCGACGGACGCCCGTTCTTCTCGGCATAAAACTTCGCGCACCGGCCCTCGACAAACTCGTCGAAGCCCTCGGCCTCCAGCAACTCATTCAAACGCTGATAGAACGGATGCCCCGGAGCTGATGCCAACTCCGTGTGCGCGATCCACAAATCTTCTTGCTTCTCCCGCTGCTTGCGCGTCCCCATCGCCATGCGCCGATTCTACAAACCAAGCCTGTGGATACCTCAACACTTTCTGGTCACGAATCCGAACTTGCACCACGGGCTGTTAGGCCAGTAAACCGAGTCCTACATTTTCCGTTGTCGGTTTCCGATTTCTACCCTCAGAAACCCGGTTCAACAACACGTGTCCAACATTTTCCGTTGGTCGAGTCCTACATTTTCCGTCTCATATAAAGTTATTAATATTCAAAGAGAACTATATTATTGTTCTTTTCCCTAAAGGGAAAAGAAGGGGGCGGGAAAAGCCCCGCCTCACTTTGCTTTCCTTCTTGGGATTCAGAAGAAGATTCGACCACCCTGAAGAATCGGAGTTTTTGTTCTTCGTTCGTCTGGAAGGACGGTATGGAGAAAAGTAGAGGGGGAGTACTCTACATGGAAACGGGAACAAAGTCCTCCTATAAACGATCCTAGCCCCCTACAAATCGATTCTGGAGACCCGGTCCATGGACTTCATTACATTACTGTTCTCGAATTCATTCAGTGGGATTGTTCGCGTGGGGAAGTACTGAGGTGGGCCACTCTTATGGCTCGGCATGTGCCACGAGATTGTTGAGGTTAGGTTCCAGTCGTGGGTCGGTTGGATGGATGCCACGGATTTTAGCTTTGCACTCCGTCTTGGCTTGCTTCAGGATGGGAATGTCTGGGTCGGCGCTCTGAGGAAGAAAATCCTTGTTAACAGCCAGCGCCCTCGACAATGCTTGCTAAGCTGCCATTCCGTTACCGTTCGATGATGGGCTGCCAACCAAATCTTGTCGGAGTCGTTCCATTTCTGCCGCCGCTTCTTTCATCTGCTCAGCATATGCGTGCCCCTGTCGTGGCAGAAACCCTCCGTAATTCTCAAGCAGCAATCGGGAGTTCATATTGAGGGCAACCATGTTCGAACGTGCTTGCCCGGAAAGGGCAGCGGTCAATTTTTCTAACTGTAAATTCCGCACCACTAGCTCATTCCTGCTCCGGGCGGCTTCTTCTCGGAGCAGTCGCCCATGATGGCGGATCAGCCCAAATGCGCATACTGCCAGCACGAGCAGGACAGAATTGGAAATAATGGTTGCAGAAAATGCCCTCTTCAGTGCGGCAGTTTTCTCTCCCTTCAATCTCGCGAAATTACTGCTCTCCGATGAGTAGAGCGAAGACGCAATGCGCCGAATCTCATCCATGTAGCCCTTTCCCTCGTCCGTATCAATTAGCTTGAATGAGCGAAGGCGATACCCCTGTTGGCGCAAACTAATAGAACGTTCCATCTCAGCCTGCTTGGATTTAGCCAAGGACTCCAACTGCGACTCCAGTAATTGTTCGCGCTGCGTCCGATTCGAGAGCCCCATGCGGAGATTGGCAAAATCCATTTCGATCCTGCTCTTCGCGTCAGTATAGGGCTGCAAGTAAGCAGCGTCTCCGGTGAGCAGGTATCCTCGCTGACCCGATTCCATATCGGTGACATCTTTCAATAGGCCAGACAGTTCCGCTTGGAGCGCGGAGCTTTCAAGTGTGAGTGCCGCAGATTTCTCCACCCGTTTTAGATGGGTGACGGCAAGGTATGCATTCCATGCAATCAAAGCGAGGAGCGCGGGGACTCCTATTTGCAACGCAGCTTTTCGAATCATTTAATTTGCCGCCCTTCACGTGATGTTGAGTGCACCCTCAGTCGTGATTCGATTGGCCTTGCAAATTTCCTGCGCGACCCTGACCGCTGCCTTGCTGCTATGGACCGCCCCTTCTGCTGACATGACGGAACTGGCAGCCACAGTGAAAAGCAAAGCATCCTCGGGCTTCTCGAAGTAAAGTACAACTTGATTCGCTGCCATGAGCGTAGCTCCTACTGACTGTTCTTTGGATGATAGGCCGATTCAGCGCAGGAATGACGTTATCTGTTTTGGTGCGCCGATCACAGAATCGTCGGCAACGCGACTGCGAACGAAACAAGGATTTCGAAGGATCGGAAAGTCGGAGAGAGCCGTCTCCCAGACGATTCACCGAACCTTCACCCCATATTTCTGTGTGAACGGTGGAACGATACCGTTCAGGCGCAAGTACTCGACTAGCTGTCCGTAGTGGTCGGTTATGTGCCAGACCGAAATGACCGAGATGCCGAGTTTGGTGTTCGGTCCGGCGTAGCGGCCTTCGACACGGTCGAGCGCATTGTTCGCCGTGAGCGTGGCGAGGACGCGGTTCGAGTAGTCGAAGGAGTCCTTGAGATACCTAATCAACTCGGCTTTGCTTTTCGCCGGATCGTGCCCGCCCTTTTCGCAGTCCTCGGGCGGTTTCTTGCCCTCAAACTCGTTGAAGAAGGCGAACTGTGCACAGGCGACGTGCTTCACTTGTTCCCCGAAGCTGCGCACGCCGTCGAAATTGCCTGCTGTGGGGACGTAGGAATACTTGTCTTCCGGCATGGCTTCAGCCAGCCCGAGAAAGTTCCCTTCCGCGAACTGGAGTGTGCCGCTGATGCTCTCCGCGATGGACTTGGGAATGTCATCCGACTGGGCGGCTCGCTTGGTTGCGGAGTTCTGTGGCGTTGCAGATTTCCCGACAGCGGAGAGAGCGATGCCACATATGACAAGAAGGGCAGCAACACGAAAAAGGCTCATTCTAGCCTCCGGTATTCGGAAAAGGATACTGGAGCCACGGAGGGAAGTCGAACGTGCGGGTTCTTAAGTCGAGCGGTTCGGAAGGGGTCGAATCTTGATCTCCGTTTATGCCGCCTTTCGCCCCTGTTTCGCCGCGTCGGTCGCTGGTGCACGGGTATACGTTTTGATGCTACACGCGACGACTGCTGGTGGCGAACTGAGCTTGCAGTGTCAAGTACGAGTGCTGTATACCTTTCTGCCATGGCAGATGCAACACAAACCCGGACGGCTGAGACTCAGCTTTTCCGTGATGTTTTCAACGCGAGTCCCATCGGGATTGCAGTGGAGAACTTGGAAGGTCAGCCGCTCTTCGTGAATCCAGCCTTTTGCTCGTTCCTCGGCTTCAGCGAGGAGGAGTTCCGCTACAAGCACTGTGTCGATTTTTCTCCTCCTGAAGATGCGGAGAAGGACTGGGCGCTTTTTCAGCAATTAAAAGCAGGTTCCATAGATCACTACCAGTTGGAGAAACGCTATTTCCGAAAAGACGGCTCTTTGATCGGGGGACGCTTGAGCATCTCTTTATTGAAGAGTAGTCCATCTCCGCTCGTCCTTGCGATGGTGGAGGACATCACGGACAAAAAGAAGGCAGAGGAATCGCGGTACAGGCATGCCGCAGTTATCGAATCGTCTGACGATGCGATTGCTTCGGGGACTCTGGATGGAATTATCGTGAGTTGGAACACAGGTGCGCAGAAGATTTACGGGTACACGGAGGCTGAAGCCATTGGTAAGCCGATTAACATGCTTGTCCCGCCTGAGCTACCGGATGAGGAGAACAAGATTCTTGAAATGTTGAAAGCGGGGGATTGCATCGAGCATTTTGAAACGGTTCGGGTTACCAAAACGGGGAAAAGAATTAACGTATCCCTAACTATTTCGCCAATCAAGGATTCAACTGGCAGAACTGTGGGCATTTCTGGAATCGCCCGTGACATCACAGAGCGAAAGCTGGCAGAAGAGGCACTACGCGCCAGCGAGGCGCGATACCGGGATTTGGCCGAGCAGAGCCGCACCACCCACTGGGAAGTGGACCCTCAGGGTCTGTTCACCTATGTCAGCCATGTATCCCAAAGCTCTTGGGGTTACCATCCGGACGAAGTCGTGGGCCGGATGCATTTCTACAACCTTCATCCCGAAGAAGGACGCGAGGCGTTCAAGGCAGCTGTCTTCGCGGTCGTCGAGCGGAAGCACCCGTTCCGGGACGTAGTCCACGCTGTGGAGACAAAGGATGGCCGCATCTTGTGGGGTTCCACCAACGGCATCCCCATGCTGAACGCCGATGGAACCCTGCGGGGCTACCGCGGCAGTTGCACCGACATCACCGAGCGCAAGCGGGCGGAAGCTGCGCTAGCAAACGTGAGCCGCAAGTTGATTGAGGCACAGGAGAAGGAACGTACCCGGATCGCCAGAGAGCTTCACGACGACATCGGTCAACGTCTCGCACTGTTGGCCATCGAGCTACAACAACTCCAACAAAACCCCGCCAATTTGTCTGGAGTCCTAAGTCGTATGGGCGAACTACAGAAGCAGACCTCCGAGATAGCGACTGATGTCCAATCCATGTCGCACGGGTTGCACTCGTCAAAACTGGAATATCTGGGCATAGCGGCGGCCATGAGAGGCTTCTGCCAAGAGTTTGGCGAGCAGCAGAAGGTGGAGATTGACTTCAAGACCCACGATTTGCCAAGCCCCTTGTCGCCGGATATCTCCCTTGGCCTCTTCCGGGTTCTGCAAGAAGCCCTCCACAATGCGGCGAAACACAGTGGGGTACGGCACTTCGCAGTGCAATTGCGGGGAATGTCGGGTGAGATTCATCTCACCGTTAGCGACTCCGGCGCGGGCTTTGATCGGGAAGTGGCAAAGCAGAGCCGAGGGCTTGGCCTCATCAGCATGGAGGAGCGGCTGAAACTGCTGGACGGGACGCTTTCAATCGAATCGCAACCCAAGAGTGGCACTACAATCCACGCTCGTGTGCCTCTCAGGTCGGGAAGCGATTCCGTGCGTGCAGCCGGGTAAGAGCTTCCGATTCACCGCGCATGATGGTTTAGTTTTCGCCGCAAATCCTCTGGAAGACTTGCTTATCTTCCTCGCGGTAAAAGCTGTTCAACGAGAACCCGCAAAGAATATCCATTTCGTATCGTTTAGTTAGCTGATTGCAGAATCGCTCCACCTGAATAGCCGCATCCGCTTTACCTTGCGCCCACAAAATTGACGCGCATTCCCCGCAAATTGCAACCCGCGACTGTTCTCCCGCTGTCGCCCGAGCTGCTGCCGCGATCAGATCACCCACGACTCCAAAAAATCGCACTGGGTCGGGCAGATCATTCCCCATGAAGGTCGAGAGCGTGTCGGCGACATCCAAAGGGAGGTAGCGCTCCTGTTCCATGGCGGCTGCAATATCCACGCCTTGTTCCTGCAATCTCCGAAGAAGACTCTTCCGATGTGACTCGGTCGCGACCACGATGAGCGCCTTCCCGGCCTTTAGAGCGGCTTCGATAAAACAAGTAAAGCCAACTACAAAAGCGGCATCATCAGAATAGAATTCGACCTTGTGGCTGCGAATGATCTCCCTCTTTCTCGGTACTCCGCCACTGATAAACTGCTTGCCCTGACGAATCATTTGGACCGCAGCCAGTAGTTCGATTCCGGAGTGGGTTTTGACAACGTAGCCAAGTGCGCCTGTGCGAAGAGCTTCTTGCACCACATCGGCAGAAGATTCTTGACTTACAAAGAGTATTTTGGATTCGGGGGAGAGCTTGCGGATTCGTCGAGCAGCTTCGATTCCATTGAGTGTTGGAAGCCCGATGTCGAGCACAATCAAGTCCGGTTTCAGTTCTTCGGCTTTGTGAATCGCTTCTAATCCGTCATCGACCTCGCCGATGACCTGCAAACCAGAACTTTTCTCCAGCGTCGAACATACGAATCGCCGGAAAGGTTCGTAATCATCGACAACCAGAACCCGAACTGGTGATGTTTCCAAGTGCCTCCGCCTCTCACCGTTCAAAACCCAACTCTTCGAGTGTAGTTGCTAACTTCCTAACTCTATTAGAATTCCATGCCGTCCGTTCGGTCGTTGCGCCGGCGCAAGGTTCGACGATAGTGCTGAAGGCTGGGCGGAAAGACGCGAAGAAAAGACTCAATTCCTCCCCCTTAACAACGCATCCGTAGAGGCACGGAGGCCGCCACAGGACCGTGTCAGCGTGACACAACAATCGACTGAATGACACTGGTAGTTCTTGCAGTCGGACGCCCATCGGGTCGGTAAACTGATGATCTGGAGGATGCTCAACGAGCATTTGAGGGTAGTGGATGATCCCTTATCTGGGTTGGTACCTAGCCAAGCACTTGCACTGGAATGCGGACTGATCGCGCAGCCTCATACTACAAGAAAAGCCGATTTTGAACCTCGGCGACCTCCACGGGCGCAGAGCATTCCTCGTCGTCATTGGCGACATAGTTGATACGAGTGCTGATCGGGTAGCACCTCATCAGTCGAGCATCGTAGGGCTTTCAACAGTTCGGACGCCGCAGCCACCGTTTTCCTCGCATTGACTCCCACCCGAGACAGTGGTGTCGTAGAGATTTCCTGACCGATCGGAAGGTAAGGCTCGCCTCGGGCTGTGATCCATCCCTGCCTGCGCTCGTAATTGTCACCAACTGCCGGACCGTTCTAGTAGAGCCACAATCAAGAAGCCTATCCCAAAGAGTGAAAGCATGAAGGCGATCAGGATGATTTCTTCCCAAAACCTTTCGTGTTTGAGGGCGTCACGTTCTGCTTCGGCCCTGCCCAGTTCAACGTCTATTCTGCGCCACTCCCTTTCGAGGGCATCCGCGCGGTTTCGTTGCTCAGAAACACGCTCCAACACAAATTGGTCAATTCTTTCCGTCACCACGTCTTCCCAAGCCTCCTTGATCTGTTTTGGCGCCTCGATCACAAGATCGCGCAAAATGCTGGCAGCCAATTTCCGCGTCGCCTTCACCGGTGAGGACGCAGCCCGGCGTGCAAACTTGGTCACAACACACATCTCGCTGTGAGCCGCAAGATACGCGCCATCCCCGGCAGCACACGTACATCTTGGTCTGTCGGTCATGCCCACCCCGTCCGCCGTTGGGCTTCTGGGTATGCTTCGCAATGGTTGGCTCGCTCTCGTCATGGCGACACCCCCTTTGCATGCTTCTGATTTCTGACGACCAAAACCTTGCTGACTGTGTTGAGAACCTGCGCTCTATTTCTCGAGAATCGGGATCACACTAATTCTTTGCTGCCGCCAGTATGTTCGGAGACAATTCAACTCGCATCACGCTATCTTCCGCTTGATCGCTTTCACTATCGGAACGCGGCGAAGAGAATGCGACCAGTTTCAACCTTACTGCAATAACCTGCCGAAACTCGTGACTGACGTCACTCATCATAGTGACGAAAACCTCTGGTCCCAAAAACGCAAGACCGTCAGTGGAATCACAATGCAACGAACCACTGCCAAAAGCCTATTCATCTTCACACTCACCCTGTCTTCTGACTTGTCGCAGAGTTGGCACAAATGGCTCACCGAGAACTGGATCGTGACGACAGATCAACGCTGACACGCAGTCACGTGCGGTGCACCGATCGTCACCAAACGTACGGCAAAGGGACAAATGATGAAATGGCCTGAAGGTGATGCACCGCGGCACGCAGGTGAATCCGATATTTCTGGACGAGTAGTGGGAGAACCATGATTACTAGTGCACTGCCGAGACCTAGCGTTGTAGCGAGCATTAACTTGTTATTCCAAAACACTCTCAGTCACCTAAGCCACGAGGACAACCTTCCTCACCGGGGTGAAGGTAGTGGACGTTTACATGATATAGTCCCTCCGTACACGACTCTCCACCGTGCGCTTCGGCACCGGTCTCTTGTGCGATCCGATACTGGGTATTTTCGGGAGGTCACCCAGTGCCAACGTTCCTGCGATTTATTCACAAACTGCGACTGCCGAAGTGCAGTATTTGTAATGAACCCGTGGAACTCGAAACCTCGAAGACGGATGAGGATGGAAAAGCTGTTCACGAAGAGTGCTACGTATGCAGGATGCAACGGCTGAAAGAAATCACACCTCCCAAAGCCTCGTAACGTAGCAAACAGAATTGCGCGAGGAACAAGTCCTCCAAAGCGACAGAGTTCGCGGTATTGACCGGGAATCACAGGCGCGTCTGGGCGCTGAAACCGACCACGAATCAAAAACAAAACGCCCCAGACTCATTCGAGTCGTGGGACGTTAGGTCGAACAGCCCTCCCCCGAAGCCTGCTCAATCACAATCTAACCTGAGTAGGTCCACCTCGGGAAGATCACGTTAGGAACAACTTGCTGGTTACGGATGATACTTGGAATTGTTACGCAGCCTTCTTTTGGTGCGCCTTTATTTTCGCCCATCTCGCTCGCTGGAATGCTGCGATCTTCCTTCGGGCTGCCGCTGACATGGTCTGTTTCACAGGAACCGAGCCCGTCGTTTTTGCCATCGCAACTACTGGTTGTGATTCTGTACGAGCCTTTGCCCATCTTGCGCGTTGAGCCCGCGCCATCTTGCGTCGTGAAGCTGCCGATATTACCCGGGTCGGTTGGTGTGCCTGCTGAACTGGTCTCGACCCGTTCAGTGATTCGATCACTGCAATCGCTTGATCTAACTTCTCCACATGTGACTGCGCTTGCTTCCGCTCAGCACGAAGCTGCTGAAGCGCACTGCCTAGATTTCCCATTGATCCCCCTCAAGATTGACAACGGATATTGTATAGGATTGCAATGATTTATCGGGTCAGCTCGCAATTTGCTTTCACTGTAGAAATTTCACATTGACAAGCATTTTTGAGGCGCGTAATTTTAGTGGCAACTTGGGGTTTTGTGAATGAAGTATCTGCGTTGGACGATTGTCATCTTCGGAGTATGTTTCGTTTCCCTCTCGTCAATCGTTCCACGGGTTGACTCTCCAGTACCTTTGCAGCGTAGTACCCATTTTTCGGGTACTCAAAACCGCAAACTGCCTGCAAAGTTATGAAAACAAGCCAAATATAGTTTTGCCGATTTTTCAGGCAGGTTTCGATAGATGGCTGGTGCCCGCCGTCCAGATCGCGTTCATCTGATCTTTCACGGCCTGCATGGCATCTTTGGTCTTGACCCGTTCCACCTTCGAAGTGCGTGCCGTGGTGTCGTCCAGCGCTGCTGCCTCAGCCTGCTTGCGGGCCTTTCGGTCGATGCCCCGCTTGGTTGGGGCGGACGCGACCTGAGTCGATTCTTTCCCATCGACTACGCGGTCGAACTTCCACGAAGCGGCTGCTACCCCGGCTGAGACGCTGCCTTTGAGCCTGCCCTCTTCAGTCTCGTCTGCCGTATCGTCGTGGCTTGTATTAACCTTCTTCTCGGGACGCCATTGGTCGAGCCCGGCGACATCAATGTCCAGTTGGAATGCTCTGGGCGGTTTGTCCGGATCAGTGATGTCCTTCTCGACGTTATCCACGCGAATCAAGTTGTCGATGTAGTTGAGCATCGACCCGTCTGCCGGACGCACACTCTCTCCGTGGAGGCACGAGCAGAAGAGGTGGGCCACGCTAACATCGCAAGGAAGCCACGAACCATCACGAAGTTCGCGTGACGTTGATTTCGCCAAATACCAACCCAGCCGATAGTCTTTCTTCAAGTACACGGGCCACAGTGCGTCACACCAGTCTTTCCAGTCAGCGTCAATAACCCAGACCACGAACGGTTCTGGATGACTAGGTGGCGTGGGAACTTTGATGTACAAGCGACCGTTGTGTTCTTCGAACTCCATCGGCTTGCAGTCCTTGCGCCGAGGCTTCATCGTCATCGCCTGACCCAGAGGCATCTTCATGTTCGCTCTGTAGATCGCGCGGCTCCAACAAATGTCGTCGAGAACGCCAATGCACCAGTCGTAGACGTAGTTCTCGTAGCATGTGGCACACGCGCAATACTCAGGATCGGCATCGGGTGGTGGACATTCATTGAGCCGCGACATCAACCCCAAGATGACGCTGACCGTGTCTTCGTGTTTCCACTTGTGCCCGAGATGGCCGTGCCAGTCCTCATAATGCTTCGAGAACACTTCGCGCTTGAACTCCAACAAGTCGGCTGGGTCGAGTTGGCGGTTTGCGGCGTGTTCAGTAGAGACCGTGCTCATGCTTGTCCTTTATCTTTCCATTTGCTGAAGTCCAAACCTTCGCGCTCAACGCGCTCCAACGCCACGATGTCGAGGGGCGCATCGGGAACGCTGCGGTCGTGCTTGTCTAAAAATGCGCACAGTGAGTCGTGATCCTTAATCGCGGCGAACTCCGCACCAATGCCGTCTCGCGTTGAGTGCTTCAGATAGATCGCACGGGCATATCCGAGCAGACTGGTCTTATCGAAGTTCTCTAAGAACGCGCGAAGGCTTTCCATACCGTCCGCGACCTGCTTACGTGGCGCATCTTTCCGGTTCCAGCGGTCAGCAACCGCTTGCTCGGACTTGCTCAGGACTCCCACGTCTTTCCGACGCACACTTTCAAACCGCACACGGTCGTGGTACGCATCGTTGCCGATTTCTAATCCAACTGGCCATTGGTCGAGCCATGCTTTCTTGTCGGTGTTGTCAGGCCGCTGTATTGTTGACTCTTCGTATGTGTTGTCCGTCTCCCGGCGCAGAGTGACTACGTCACCATCGTTGCTCGTCACGGACCACTTGGTTGTGTTCTTCATCGTGTCTTTCCTTTCTCGACCGCGCGGCGTAACTTCAGAAACGATGGGTGGTCTTGGCGCAGGTCTCTACTGACCCCATAAATCGCCCAGCCCGCGTTTTCTTTCTCACGCAGTTCAAACTTGCTGGTCGCATCGACTTCGGTGTACTCGTACACGATTTTCGTCATCAGAAGTTCTCCACGTTGTCGAGGGCGTCAAGACTACCGGGGCGTCTGAGATTCGGAGAACAAATCTTGCAAACACAACCTTCTAGATGCTCCGAAACCGGAACGCTGGACTCTGGTTCCTCGGGCACGATGCTGGTGCGACCTTCCCCTCGGAGAGCACTTGCTTGCTCCTCTGAATGCATGGCCGCATAGTGCGTGCGTAACGTCTCGGCCTGTCTTTCAATCTGAATCTGGGTAAACTCGCGCTGGATATTCCCTTGACGTGCATGTTGAAGTGAGTATTCCCACCTGATCTCGGACAGCGACACCCGGAAGCTGACGAAGAAAATCTCCAAGATGGTGAAGGCCGGAACCACACAGTTTACACAGTCCGTTACCTTCGTCACTCCTCTCCCGGCCCGGCTCGGGTTATACTTCCCGCCGAGCTGGGAGGCTCCCACCATGCAAGCACCCCCTGAGATTCAAGCTATGTTCGGAACGCCGGGAAAACCAGTACCTCGCGTCAAGGCGTCCGACATCAAAGCTGTGTGGAAGCAAGGCCGAGAAGCCGAGGCTCAAGCGATGGCTCACAACCCTGAGTTCAAACGTGGTCAGCTTGCCATCGGCGCGGGAATGGTGCAGTACGTTTGCAGCCCTGATGCCGACGTTAAAGCCGTCTCGTGGCGCGGCATGAGGCTAGGGATGCTGATGATGCGGCTCGGAAAGCAAGACGTTCAGCCTCCTGACATCCTCTTCTCGATCTTCGCGAAGCTCCCAATGAAGTGGTCGGAGGTTGGAGTTCCGCGTCGCGCTTTGTTCTAGGGGTCACAGATCGCGGCGTAGGCCGCGTTGATCTCCCGCATCTTCTCCACAGAACCACCTCGGTCAGGATGGTGACGCATCGCGAGTGCTCGATACGCGCTCTTGATCTCCTGCCACAGTGATGTATTCAATCTCACTCGCATATCCGAGAGATGCCAGAACCACTGCATGTCCAGCTTCGTGTACGGCAACGTTGATGTCGTAACCCATTCGGTTCTCCTAGCTTTTACACACTCGCTGCCATCGCTGCACCGACGTACCTGTGGCTGCGATAGCCCGACTGCTGACGTTTCTTATCCGTCGTGCTTGGCACCCATCCTGAATTGGGCAAGTCTCGATACGCAGCATGATCCGTGGGAGCCATCGTCACGAATAGGTGTCCACGGTCGAAGTGCATCTGCGCTTGATAGTCGGCAACCAATGCCCAGAGCCGATAGTAGTCGGGATGTGTGCGATGCAACTTGAGTGCGGTCTTGTGCGCCGTCCACATCTCGCGGTTCTGCGGATCGTAGAAGTGCCCTCGCCTGCGAAAACTAGCGATGAATCCAATCCATCCGTAGCCCTCGAGGTTAACGACGTGGCATTCACAGGCTTTATTGAAGACATCAGGCGCGTAGTGGTAATCACGAAATCTATTCCAGACGGCGTCTTTCTGCGCTCCACCCTTGACTGGCTCGGTGTGTATTTTCATTCGCTCACCAACATCGTTGCGATCTCACGGCACTGCGCAAAGGACAAACCGTCCAAGAGAAACTTGTTGCCATGGATGGACTGCTTGACTTCGATACCCGTCCCTTTGAAAAACTGACGCAGGCGAACGGTGTCCGATTGTGGCGGCAGTATCTCTGTTGCTGGCGCTTCGATTGGTTCCGATGCAGGCTCGGGTTTGCACTCAAGTGGTGCGAGTAGCGCAGCCAGTTCTTCAGCATCTGGCACAGGATTAGTCTCGACGGCAGGCGGAGCATCGGCTTCGGTAGTCTTGAAGCGGTCGTTGACCTTGGTCTCGTCCTTGCCGTTGACTTCGTTCAGCCGCCGCTGAATCGTGCGTATGGAATACTTGCTGTTCCGTTCGACGAATTCCTTCCAGTTGATATAGCCGAGGATCGGGAGTCCTTTGCGGAACCGCTGGCGGATTTCGTCCAGCACGAGGATGTTGTCGGCGATGTCTCCAAGCGCCTTCTCACCCATGGGAATGATTTCGGTGTCGGATAGAGAACGAACCCACGCCACAGTCGCTGGAGCGATGACTTCCGCAATCGCTGTCATCTCGTTTGCGGTCCCAAGAAATCCCTTGAGCCTATTTTGTTCTTCAGCCATGCGACAACGTGTCGCATGTGAACTGCTTATCGGAACGGCAGGTGTGACTGTCATCGGTTCACGTCCTTCCCAAACTTTCGCTTGGTCAGGTGCCAACCGTCACAGCCCGTGCATCGATACGGAAACACTCTGAATCCATTTTTGTCGCCTATCCCGTATCCGGCAGCCTGCTGCCTCGTACTGAATCTCCGTTTTTGAGCGCGACACGAAGATGATCTGAATCTAGCGCGGGCAAATGCAATGTAGATGGTTGTCATGTTTTGCGGGCTCCTATTCCCGCCGCATCTGGCTGGGTAGCCGAACCACCGTGGAACGATCACCTGTCCTCGGGTTGGTGGAAGCACATCCTGTGTGCTTCGCTCTTGATGCAGTTCTAGAATACCGGCCTGCGGGTGCATGGGCAAGGAATCTTCGGTACTCAACGGTAACGGTTACGGGCCGGGAGCCGCGTGCATAAGTACGAAACTTCAATAGAAGCCTACAGCGAACAGGAGGCGAAATGAGCCCTGACCCACACGAGCGGGTAGAAATCGTTGCCACGGGGCTGGAATCAGCGGCATTCACACCTCTAGCGAATGATTGGCGAAGATCGGCCAGCCGAGCCCGGTCGCTGAAATAACGGGGCAAGAAAGCGCTTTTAGAGGCGAATTACGGTGCATTTTGGTACATGCGGAATCCGTAAGTCATTGAAAATAGGCGCTGCGTAGCAGGCCGTTTCGGAGGCTCCAGCCATGGTACCTACCGAAATGACACTAACCTATTACGGGTCTGGTACTTAGACACCCTTTTCCGAGGCGGTACCCAAGGCGTCGTTTTGTTGGCTTGGCCGTGCAGCAATGGAACCCCACCGACCCACGGGACGCCTAGTGTGGCGGGCTAAGCATGCTTAGGCGGTATGACACCCTATTTCCCACCCCGTCAATAACTTGCATGGCATCGGTGGGGAGAACCCGATTCACCTTTGCCCCTGCGCCGGGGAGTATCGCGTACCCTGATCTGAACCGAGGCGTTCCCAAATGTAGCCCCGGCACGAGGCGTGTCAGGGCGGGTAACCGGGTCAAACGGTACGAAGTGGTAGGAATGTGCTTGCAACTGATTGATTACACTGGCGTGCTGGAGAAGGCAGCATTCTCGGTAACGACCGAAGGACGCGGAGCCGAGTCGAGTGTTAATATTCAGAGTTTATTTCCATGATTGTCGAAATATGCATCAATCGAGCCTCGGGCAGCAAAGGCGTGGCCCCACGGCGGAACGAGCACATGCAGGACGTTGGTTGCTTGGCAATATGGGCCGCCTCATCACACGGACAGCCTAACAGATGGGTTTAGGCTTCCGTCAAGCCGAGCGGGGGCAGCAAACTAGTAGCACGATACTTCGGGCGAATCACACTGGGGGCTTGGTGGGCAGAGATTGACAAGTGAGGTTAACAGGCCATTACACTCAAAACACCCGAAGCATGGTGGCGGGCTTTTCCGCGAACTATTTCATAAAGTACTTCCCAAACAGATCCTGTGATCTCTTCGCGCCCTCCTCAGTCAACCAGACAGATTTCGCTTTCGTGGCGGGATCAGAGATGTAACCTTTCTGGTGAAGGCGATCGAGCACATCCCAACTGTGACCTTTCCATGCCCTCAATCCCGGCTTGTCTTTGAATGTAGTCAGATACAGTAGAGCTAGTACCGCCTCGTCAACTTTTTCGTCGTCTATTTCCACGCTGCACCCCTATGCTGAAAGGATCGATCGAACTCGGAAAGGAGAACATCCATTTCGTCTCCGACACCATAGCCAAACTCACGACTAATATTCCGAACACGGTCTAGCCTGGTGAGGAGGACTGTCCGGGCACCGCCTGCCAATGTGTTCGTGATTTTGAGGGATTGCTCGAACATGCGTACCAGTGCATCGAAGTAGCCTGCATCGTCATGGCTCACACCTTTGGAGAATCCAGCGGCCCGCTCACAATAGAAAACCATTAGCTCGGCCACGCCTTCGGGGTCACCAAGCGCCTTCTTGTAGTCGGAGATCGCCTGCTTGGCTTTGCTTACAGAAGTCTCCTGCCGTCGGAAAACGTCGGGCCAGAGCCACCGATCGATGGTTTTCTTGTACGGCTCCAGAACGTCCTCTCCCAACCCAAGGGGGGCATGGAGAAAAGCCTGATTTTCTTTACTTGCAGCATAGAGATTTTGAACCAAGCTCAACAAGGCTGTGCGATCAAACCCCGCGAGCTTTGCCTTAACATTTGCCCACCTGGGCTTTGATTTCGACCGTCGGTTGGCCATATGCGTCCTTGCATTCTACGCACATGAGCCCGTGATGAGCGAGAGGCTTGGCTCGACGTATCACCGATTGACTAGGGTTTTGAGTGTAATGGCCTGATTGCGCCATCCATCGATTACCCGTCACCTAAAGAGGGCCAACGTCTTGCTTGACATCTGATGCCCAGGGGCTAGCATGGGAGGCGTTTAGGAGAGACGAGCATGGCGGACTCTGCGCAACAGCGGAGGTTTTGGCGGGCCGCGTTAGCATTAGCGTTCTTGCTGGCCTCGGTAGCTGCAGCTCAGTTGCGGGCACAAACCTTCAAGGTGCTGCACACGTTCCACGGCGCGAACGGGGCGGGTCCAGAAAGTCAGTTGGTCCGGGATTCGGCAGGCAACTTCTACGGGACTACTTCCGCAGGTGGTAAGGGTATTTGCGACGGCGCGCATGTCTGTGGGACAGCCTTTAAGCTGGACAAAACCGGTAAGCAGGTCTGGCTGCATAACTTCACTGGGAAGAACGGCATCGAGCCTGCGGCTGGCTTACTTCGGGACGCGGCTGGGAACCTCTATGGAACTACCGTGTTGGGCGGCGACACCAAATGCTACTCGCTTGGCTGCGGAACCGTGTTTAAGCTGGATAGCAGCGGCAGAGAGACTGTGCTGCATAAATTCGCCGGAGAACCGAACGGCATGGACCCCGAGTCCACCTTAGTTCGTGACACTGCAGGAAATCTCTACGGGACCACCCCGGTTGGGCCGGGCACCATCTTCAAGATAGACACGACCGGCAAACTGACAACTCTCTACCGCTTCACCGGCGGCTCAGACGGGTGCTTTCCCGCCCCCGGAGTCATTCTCGATACTGCTGGCAACCTGTACGGCGTCACGGTTCAAGGCGGCGCTGCCTACTGCAACAGCGGGTACGGGGTGGTTTTCGAGTTCGATACAACTGGCCAACTCACCGTGCTGCACACTTTCGGCGGAGGAGACGGGGCTTACCCCAGCTCGGTGTTGCGTTTTGACTCGGCGGGAAATCTCTACGGCACGACCAGCGCGGGCGGCAGCAGCATAACGTGCGGCGGAGGCTGTGGCACGGTCTTCGAGTTGGCGCCGAGTGCCAACGGAAGCTGGACGGAAAGCGTACTTTACAGTTTTTGTTCGGTTAATGCTTGCGCTGATGGTGAAGAACCCAACAGGGGCCCTCTGGCGAGAGACTCGGCGGGAAACCTGTACGGAACAACCTACTTCGGTGGCGCGTTCCGCTGCAACGGCTCGGGTTGCGGGACCGTATTCAAGCTGGACACGACTGGCACGCTCACAACCCTGTACAGCTTCACCGGCGGTGCGGACGGAGCATTTCCTCCAGCCGGTGTAATCATGGACAAGGCTGGCAGTCTCTACGGCACTACGGCCTTCGGCGGCGACCGCAACTGTGCGTTGGGGAATGGAGCTGGTTGCGGCATAGTCTTTAAGCTCCCTCCTTAACGACATTAGCGGAGAGCGGCTCTTAGCCGCGTTGCCTAACTGTCGATAAATCGCCATAGCGCTCAGTGACGATTAGTGCGTATTCTTCGACGTTGGAAACCCCTCGACGTGCAATCAACATTGACGGGGGCGACCTCCTACCACTAATACCGTTTCACACGATTTTGAGGGTTGATTGCAGGGTACGGCTGGTGGCTGTGGAGACTCTAGGGTAAGGAATTAAATGCTTGAAACCTGCATAAACACTGGCTATAATGACGCAAGTGGTAGTAGTTGGGTATTCCGGTGAAGGTGAACATCGATTCCGGAGGCAAGCCGAACGGCGTTCCGGAGTGAAGGTGAACAGCAGTCGGAGCGCAGCGACGCTGGCGTGATGATTGTGCAAGAAGTGTTCGGCTTCGTCAAGCGAGATCGTCCGGGAGAGGTGGTCCGAAGCGAAGCGGAGGAGGTCCGGCGGGGATTGGGGGTGCAGGGGAAAGGGGCGGCAGCCCCTTTGCCCCTGCCTCCTCGTTGTAGAAGAGACGAGTGGGTTTCGCTGATAATTCTGTCCTGGACGGATTGGGTGCGAGTTGGTCTCCCTTGAAAAGGGCGCCAAGTTATTGAGACAGAAGGATGAGCCTGAGCCTGAGCCCTTTTCATACTTGGTTGTGACGGAAACCGTCATGCTGACCCTGTTCGGAACATCTATCGAACGGCAAACACCTAGCGGTCCTGCGTTATCCCAGATTGCGCTTCGCACGGAGTGGCACACGAGGTAATCCACCGCTACTCAGCAACGGTTTGCCGGGAATAGAATTTGGACATGTTGCTAGCACCACTCATGTGCGTTGCGATGGCCTTGCAGCAGTGTGCGAGCTATACCGGGCCCGACGACGGAGCGCTCCACGTTTGTGGTCACGCTTATAAAGTTGATTGCTCTCTCGCCGGCTCGGTGGCTGACTGCATCGGGTCCCAGGCGCAGCCCGCCGAATCAGATCATATCGAGGTACGCGAGATAAGCGGCGCAGCGGTATTTGCAAAAAGCGTTTCGGGCGATCAACGATTCATGGACGTCGGTATATCGAGCACCGGATATCCGGATCACCCACAGTTCCTTATGGTTAGTGCCGCTATAAAAGGTACAAGGAGTGGCCGATCGAGCTCGTTCACGCAGTACTTTGAGGCGACGACATTGGGTCTGCACCCGTTCGCACCTGCTCTGAGTTGCGAAAACGGAGTCGAGACCATGCTGGCGAATCCGAACCTGGCGCCGCCCAGCGGGCTGACGCCTGCATGCGAGTTTCAGGCTGCTTCCTTCCGTTTTGCCGTACAGTTGAAGTTTGACTTCGACCAACATCGAATTGTTCTTGCGCCCGAAGATGAGCGGCTTTCCCTCAGTTCGTCCCTCTCATCCCTGAAGGCAATACGGAACTTGAGATTACGTGTCTATCGCGACCACAACCAGGGTGCAGAACAGTTTATGATTTCGATGGCCAGAGGGCAGCGCATTCGGGTTGCAGGAATCTGGGCTCGCGTCGAATTTCGCAATAATAGCGACCTCGGTGCGGTGATTTGTAACGGCGACGATTTGTGGCTACAGGTCAGGCTGAAGAATCAGACAGCATGGATTCGAAACGAGCAGAGCTGGCGAAATATTGGCCTCGAACCGCAGAGCGACCTACCTTGATAGTTGCAACTTCGAGCTCAGGCTGGCAGCAAAGTCTTGCTCCTAACGGATTGCTCGCTGCACGACTACCCCTCAATGTGATAGGTGGCGCGAAATCGCCAACTCGCACTCAAAGATGTTGACTTTGGTTCATTCCTTCTTCTCGTCCTGTGGCGGATTGCGTTTCTTGCGCATGGACTCTCCGCGCATCTCGATGCGATGAGCGTTGTGCACCAGACGGTCGAGGATGCCGTCAGCGATGGTGGGATCGCCGATTTGCTCGTGCCAGCGCGAGATTGGTAACTGGGAAGTAAGGATGGTGGAACGAGTCTGGTAACGATCTTCGCAGATCTCCCAAACTTCGCGGCGCTCGTTTTCATTCAGCGGCGCCATCGCCCAGTCATCAATGACCAGAACATCGATACGGCCCAGTCGAGCCAGGAAGTGGCGCAAGCTTCCATCGGCCCGTGCCAGGGCCAATTCACGCAGCAAGGCGGCAGCCCGCAGATAAAGAGCCGAGTAGCCGTCGCGACAGGCTTTCTGTGCCAGAGCCGATGCGATGAAGCTCTTGCCCACGCCGGTCGGACCCAACACGAAAATGTTTTCGTGGTTGCGGACCCAGGCCGAGTCTTTTGCCAGAGCACGCACTACCGTCTTGTCCAAGCCACGCGCCGTGCGATAGTCGATGTCCTCCACACAGGCCGGTCCTCGCATTTTGGCCGCTTTCAGTCTTCGCGCCAGCGCCTGGTTCTCGCGCCAACTCCACTGTTGATCGATCAGCAGCGCGAGTCGTTCGAGGAAACTCAGCTCGTTGATCGCTCGATCTTGCTCCTGCGCCTTCAGACCCTCGACCATGCCTTGCAGCCGCATGGCCACCAGCTTTTCCATCATCGGTTGGTTCAGCATGATGTCGGTCCCCCTTGGTCGAAGTAGTCGGCGCCGCGGACATTGTCATGGGTCAGAGGCGGGGAGCCAGGCTGCGATGGGGATAAGGGAACCGCGTCGAGCGAGTTCTTCAAGATCGACTTCACGCTCTGATAGCGGCAAGCCTGGGAGAGGAGTGCCCGTTCCGCCGCGGCCTCCATGCGTTGTGCCGAATACTGCTGCGCCAGGCGAATGATGCCCAGACAGGAGCGGTAGCCCATCTCCGGGTGCGGCTTCTCATTCAGGATTCGCTCGAACAACAGGGTCGTGTGGGGACCGATGCTGTGTGCCCAGTTCACCATCCGCGATGGCGGCCATTCGAGATGGGCTTGATGACTCTTGGGGCGGTGCTCATTCTGGGTGATCGCTTGACCGCGCCTGCGACTGCGCAGGTGGGAAGCGATCCGGTTGCCCTTGTGGAAGATCTCCACCGTGGTCGGCGTGGAGCGGACTTCCACGACCTGCTGCACCAGAGTGTACGGCACACTGTAAAAGTTCCCATCGAAGGCGATGTGGTAATCGATGTTGACGGTGGCACGCGACCACTGGCTCATGTCGAAGCGCTCGGCCGGTAAAGGTGCCAGAGCCGGTTTCTCCAGGCTCTGAAACAGACTCGACCGCGATCCGTCCCGTTTGCGGAAAGGACGCTCGTTCAATCGCACCAGCAACTCGCGGATCGCCTGGTTGAGTTCCTGCAGGCTAAAGAACTTCCGATTCCGCAGCGCCGCCACGATCCAGCGTTCGCATACCTGCACTCCGCTCTCGGCCTTGGCCTTATCCCGTGGCCGGTAGGGACGCGCTGGCACTACTCCCATCCCGTAGTGCACCGCAAACTCTTGATAAGTGGGATTCAGATCTGGATCGTAGCGGCAGGCTCGGGTGACCGCCGTCTTGGTGTTATCAGGCACCGCCAAAGTCGGCGCTCCGCCGAAAAACTCCAGCGCGTGGATGTGCGCCTGAATCCAGGCTTCCAGTTGCTGATCCCGAGTCGCTTCTGCGTAGGTATAGGAACTGGCACCCAGCACGGAAACAAACAACGATGCCGGCCAGGCTCGCCCCGTCGTGGCGTCATACACGGGAATCGTTGCCCCCGCCCAGTCCACGAACATCTTCTCCCCGGCCTTGTGTTCCTGGCGCAACACTACATCCAGGTGCCGCCGCCAGTGCTGATAACGCTCGCAAAACCAACTGTAGCGATACCCTTCAGGATTCGCCTGCCGGTATTCTTCCCACACCAACTGCAGGGTTAGATGCCGATGCTGCTGGAGTTGCTGGTGAATCGCTTTCCAGTCCGGTTGCGACCGTTGTCGCATCGCTGCGGCCTGCACGGGCTGGTTGCCAAACAGCTTGGCTTCCAGTTCTTCTTCGCCCAAGCCTTCCGGCAACGGCCAACCGATTCCGGCCGCCACCGCCCGTTCCAGATACTCGTGGACCGTGCCCAGCCCCATTCCGCAACTGCGTGCGATCTGGCGCTGCCCCAACCCCAACTCGAACCTCAACCGCAAAACCTCTTTGACTTTCCGCATGGACTTTCTCCTGGCCGGCACCCTGTCCTCCTTCATTGATGGAGTTTCAATGCCGGGTGATTGTCCAGCGTCGCTGCACCTCCTGCTGCTCGTCTGTGGAAAACATTCCGCTCCAAGCCGAACGCCATTCCGCCAGGCGACAAAACTGTTCGCCTTCCCACCGGAATCGCGTTCACCTTCAGACCGGAATGCTGTTCGGAATCACAACGGAATCGTGTTCGGCTTCAGCGCGGAATCGCGTTCACCTTCGCCCGGATTCCCCAGTAGTTCCTTGTACTTGCTAGAAATGGCGTAAGCGAATCCCACTCTCTTCGCCAGCACCTCAACATCAGCAACCCTGCAAGTCGCTCGCAAATCAGGTGGCTCTCGACACGCCCCTCATTACCAACCACTCCGGCACCGCCCTCAAAAAAGGGTCTGTTCTTCTTTCCCCGTAAGTTACTGATCTGAAGGGAGCGTAATGTGACGATTTCCCCTTCTCGAAAGGAATACCTTTTTGGAGCCCGACCACGCTCAGAACAGCTTACTTGGTAGTTTGCGACCATGTACAAACAAAATCCGGACACGAGGTATCACAAATGATCACGTGGGTTCAAATTCTTTTCGCGTTCCATCGTTAGGCCTAACAATGCGTATAACGAATCCAGCATCAATGCTTGGTCACCATCCGACGTTGGTACCCCAATAACGTCAGACAATTCCTGATGGGACGGCTGCCTAGACATTAACGTCCGCAGATTCTTTAGTCGCGCTTTCTGATCGACATCTGGAGCGATGAATACCCACAGGGCTCTACCAAACTCCTGCAGACGTGTGTCGGACGCAGACATGAGTTCCTTACTAAACTCAGTGATTACTTGCTTGAATTGAATACAGGTTTGATTGGGGCTCGCTCGGATGGTGCGAGGTTTCGCGGGTTTCACGAGCTTCTTGAGACGTTTCACGAACGTCGTGGGACGACGGTTCGGGGATCTCGGTATCGGGCATCCTCGGCGCCGCCGCATTTCCTTCTGCAGTTGTTTGAGATTCTTTCTCATGTGGATGCGGATGCCGTTACACGGAAGCCGTTCGATGGCTTTCTGCTTCGAGTCACGTGCTCTTGACCCCCATCAACTTGAGAAACTGTTCCTCCGTGATGATTGGGATATTCATTTTGCGTGCTCCTACAAGCTTTCGCGTGCTCTTTCTACCGCCCAAGATTTCAGCGTGGACAAGGCACTCAGCTGAACCGACGGTTTTTGCCACAATACCTCCTCGGCGTTGCACGCGAGGATATAGAATTCTGTTGCGAGGCCAGCCGTCGATTCTCCCCGTAAATGCAAAGGCATGCCCCTTAATTCTACTAGGTGCGTTGCGTGGCAGTTGCCCAAGGCTACGAGCGTCCTCACGTAACTTCCGTTGGCGTTGTTCAATTTTTCTTCGCTCAATCCAGAGTTGCCTATACTGGTCAAGCCATCGCTGATCGACTCGTCGTGCATGTGCTCCCTGAAACTGCTCATCAAAATAGTCTTGGAATTTCTGCACAATTGTGGGGCTGTCGAGCAGGACGTTGGCCTCGTAGTTTCCGCTTAGTCCTCCTCCCGTCAGGTTTGAGGAACCGATAATTGCAGTTTTCTTCCCATTCCGCTTAACGAAAACTGAGACCTTCGGATGGAAGAATCGTGCGCCGGGTTGAAAACGTCGCACCGTGAAATTCTCTTGATGGGAAGTTTGAAGAGTCTTCAAACTGTCAATGGCGTCTGGATCGGTCGGTAGATCGACCCCGAAGAGAATGTGTCCGCACCCCCGTTTTTCAAGGCACCGCTCAATGGCTGGGAGTACTAATTTCAAACCACTTTTCGTGACCAAAGCCATCCCGAGGTAGAATTCGGCTGCTCCGGCCAACTCCTTGGTGAATTGCTTCACCACGTCGTTCTCACCTTGAAGAGCCTTCATGATTTGCCGCTCCTCGATGACTCTTCATGCTACTGGGCACGTCCAACCACCAGACGGTTTGAGATTGCTAAAAGCGCGACGGATTGGGCACCCACGTTCGGGACACGTTGCATACTCCATCATGTGGTTTAATTGCGGAGTCGGGGAAGGAAAATCGTAGTGAAGTCTATCGTGAAGTCCTCGACAAAGCAACCCTGATGAAACAGACTCTTAACCCTATCGTCTCCCGCAGGTCCGGAGAACCATATCAACCTTCCGAGGGGTCCACTCGGTTGTTGAGAGAGTTCTATTTAATTCGTCCGCCTTCCGGCGCATGATTCGGATTAGAACAACGCCTCCGTGTGGACTCAGGGACTCGGGGTTCATCGTTGCGATCAGACCTTGTTCTGGCAGTTCAGGAACCATTGCCAGCGCTTTCAGCGCAAATTGATCAACGGTTCCGAACTGCATGGGGAAAAGAACTGCCAACAAGCCGGATGCCCCAGCGGTCCCAAGCCCTCTGACCGACGTGGCGAGAGCCAGACACTGCTGAACGTTGTCCTTATTGGCCGCGAAGAGTCGCTCTTTAATCGCGTGGAGGGCTGACAATTCATTGTTAGCGGCATAGGTCCGGAGCACTTTTGTGGTCGAGGCATAGCGGTTTGGAGCCGTGTACTTCCATCTGAAATATTTTTCGAGCAAGAACCTGTACCATGCCTCAGGGTCCATCTTCCTGACAGCCTCAGCATCTAACTGATCCATCTCCCTCTCAAGCGCAAGATTGGGCGGCTCCACAAATGTCCAGTAACGGTCGAGTGCCTTCTTCCAGAGGTCAGGATTATGGCTGTTCCACAGTTCACGAGTCCATTCACCTTGCGTGACTGGCCTCAATTGCGCTGCGACCGGTTCGACCAATAAGTCCCCTGAGTCCGCATCGAGTAACGTAGAACTTCCCTTAGCACACCGGCAGAGCACGTCGATTTGTTCCCCAATTCCAGAATCAGTGAGAGGATTTTTACCGCCAAAATGCCGATCGCAATATCTGAAAAGACACTCTGACCAAGAACTATATCGACCGGTCGCCAACAGCCTATCGAGCCAGTATTGGAGAAAAAAAGTGTAACATCCAGATTCTCCATCATTCAACGTCGCCAGAAAACGATAGCTGTCACCGGTGAACTTCAACCCCCCAAAAAGAAGCTGAGCAAAACGTGTACTGGGGGGCTCGCTCTCACCAAATTCAAGAAAGTGTCTGAAATCTGTTTGTTCCCTGTCGTATGTAACGTAATCATCTAAGAACCCCAGCCAGTCGTCTATCTCGTTGTCCGAGTACAGTGACGTCAGGTAAGACAGAAATGCAGCAAATCTGATCTCCGCGCTTTGATTCGGTTGTGGGGGGCTTGACTCCGGACTTCCAGTTTCAACATCGACCCTAGCTGCCAGAAACTGCACCAACTGATATGCGTAGACCGAGACGAATTTCCGAACCGCCTTCGGCCAAAGCAAAATCGCCAGTTGCTCTCTTCCAATTGCGTAAACAGAACCGACAGGCAAGTAGCCAGTCTCGACGGCCAATTCCAACAACTGAGCATAAGTGAACGCTTCATCCAGAGAATCGCGGATCTCGATCTCATCGGGGTCAGTGATTGCCTCTTCCCCGTGGTCACGAAACAATCTGCTCAGACGCTTGTCTGTCCCGTCTTTAGTCGCGAGGGCATCAATTGCAGAAAACGAAATTACTCCTTGTGCGTTACGGATTTCCTGAAAAGCCGCTTCCAAAACAGGCTTTTGCCGCGAGGCTATTTCGGGAGAAACAAATTTAAGAAGGAAGGTACGAGCGCGTTCTCCCAATTGATACCATGGACCTTGGCTCAATTGATCCAATCGATTGCTGATCTCTTCGTCCTTCATTGGGCCCCTAGGTTAAGGCTCCTGCAATAAATGCGATCACATCTGAAGTTTGCCAATCTAGGGGCTTTACTAGCTTCCCGTGATCAAAGTTCGTCATCGTGGGAGAATCGTCATTCGGCCAATCGACAAACCATGCTTTTTTGTCTCCGACGACGAGGTCTTCTCCTCCAACAACAAGCCGTGCCATCGGCCACGGTTTTGACGAGTGAGCACACTTAGACCAGCTGCGTAGCATTCTTAACTGCGGATTCTCGGGTTTCAACGCCTCAGCAATTCTTATGCCTAAGAATGAAGCAATGCGGGCGAGTGGACTGCCATCAATAGGGCAACCGAACAAAGCCACGCTGTGAATTGTTGGCACCCGCCCATGGTTCAAGACAGATGTGCATAGAAACTGCCGGATACCTAGTGTGCCCAGCGAATGACCGAATAGTGCGCAGCGAACATATCTCCTGCGAAACGCCCGGTCTCCTTCAGCAGCCCTTCGCAACAACGTCTCAAGTCGGGCTGCAATATCTAGATATGTCTCCACAGAAGCGGTTGAATATCCCGCAAACAAGTAGTCCCAGCTATCGAAAGGCGCTTCATTGTCCCCATTAGCTCGGATCAAATCGGGCAAACGGCCCCACGTCGTCAAGTAATCTCCGAAAAAACCATGCACGAACACTGCGAGAGAATCGAGTTCTCTGTCTTCTCGCTGAATCAGGGCCCATTGTTCTTGTGGTCTGTTGAAGAACGCTCTCATCGCTAGCCTATTGTAAAAGCGAATTGCACTTTTTAGAAACCTCCGTTACGACCTAACCGGTTCTGGTGTATCGCTCCGCTCTGGCGGTTCGAGAAAATCGTGGGACTAATCACTCAATGGCTTAGTGCGCCACCGTCGAGCCATCAGGCTAGCCACCATCCTCTGCGTCGTCTCGAAATCCTTCCGTCAGTTTCCTTACACTCGTTCCCTTCGTTCTCGACTCGCGCATCCGCTCTTCAATCTTTCTCGATGCTAGTGGAATTCGCTCTAATTATGAAACTTTGCGGATCAGCCAGTTTACAAGCCCGGCGTCCAACACCAACTCCGAAAGCTTGTCGGGTCCAACAATACTTACCCGTTCGTCGTCTGTTTCGGCCGCGCCTGAATGAAAAACGTAGAACATCCGATCATAGGGACCGTGTTCTTCAAGTTGGCCCACGTATTCTGCAAGTTCTGCCGAGGTGCACTCCAAAGAATCATGTCGATCTTTCGGGGAGTCCATTCGTCGGTGCGAAACAATTCGTTCAGTTGTGGAGCCTTTTTCCGCACGTTCCGGCCTGATCTATCCCAAAGTCTCCGACGAATACATCGACACGCCTGATGGATTGAAAAAAATGATCCAGCGATTATGTCGGACGATGCGCATCAAGGCGAAGAAACAATCTGATGAGCCCGACTACAAGCAGAGCTTCAGTTTGGCGATGACCGCTTCTTCATCGCTCAGAGAGGATTCCCAGACGCGGAGCACACGCCATCCAAGACGTTTCAGTTCCTTGGTCACTTCCACGTCACGCTTCCGATTGCCCGCGATTTTCTTTTCCCAGTACTCGCAGTTAGATTTCGGAATGCGAAACTTCTTGGGATTACCGTGCCAGAAATCTCCGTCAACAAAGACCACGACCTTACGTTTATTGAAGACAAAATCCGGGCGCCCCGGAAGCTTCGAACGTCGCCGCCAACCGGCGATTCCGTATCGCCGCATCATGCCGATGAAGCGAACTTCTGTCGAATAGTTTCCGCTGCTGCGGATGCGGGACATCACGCGGGAACGTTCCTTTGGCTGGAAACAGTCTGTCATTGCGCTGCTAGGCTAGGTTCGCTGCTCATCATGTGATCCAATTCCTTCCCGAGCAGTTTTATTATCTCCGATTCATTAAGGCAGTCCAGCACAGATACACCGCCGTAGAGGTTCAGCGACATCGCTAGGCGACGGATGCGAATGCGGTTTGCGTCACCACCAGTCAGCAGCAAGTCCCGGTTCCTCAGCAGGAACTCCAAGAAGCCACCAAGCACGGCAGGAGCCCGCCCCATGTTCCGCTCAAGGATGGTCTGCGTGATGTCGAGCGTCTTGAAAAGAACTGCTGTCAGTTCGTATGGATTCGTTCGTTTCTCATCGTGGGTTAGGTGCGCCGTCCACCACAATCTTGAAATGCCGCTGCGCAGGAGGGCTCTGCTTTGTTTCTGTGCGACGAAGTAACGGGCTAGCACGAAGCGCTCCGTCTTGCCTAAATCTTTGATATACCTATCGACGTTCCATCGTTGCCGCATGTAGGACCAGAATGTGACGTGACTCAGATATGTCCATACTCTAGTGTCGCGTGCTTGAACTGGGCTGAGATGGCTCAACGCTTTGTGAACTCGAACCGCATTCTCAAGGTCTTTCAGGTCGCCCTTCTCCGGGTCTTGCAGTTCCAATTTCGTTTTCAACTCAACTTTTGTTTCCATCTCCCGCAGCTTGCGTGAGTCGAGCTTGGAGACCCAAACATCACTTTGCTGGTATCTCGCTAGGTTGTCTGGAACCGAAGTTCTCAGCTTGAGGACGAAGTTGCTTTTGAATATGGTTAAGTTGTTCGGCATATTTTACGAACTCGCGTCGACCAGAGTTGCCAATGTCTTCGCAAATGTGCGCCTCATGGGCAATTCGAGAACGAGTTGAGCGAGTTCGAGCGGCTCCCGTTGCCCTTTCAGTTCAAGGTCATCGACTCGCTTCCTCAGGACGCGAACCCAACGCCTGTCATCGTCTTCGGCTTCCTCGAGTTGCTTCAGAGCCTCCATGAGCGCCGGGATGACAATCATCGTTGTCACGGCCTCATTGGTCTTCAACTGTTTGTAGTCTTTGAAATCGTTCTGCGAGAGGATGATTACGATTTTGTCGCTGTTAAAGTCAACCTTCATGGGCATATCCCCCTCTTTGGGGGACTCGATCACCTGCATGATCGTACCGATTTTGCGGAGGCTATCAAAAGGGCTTTCTACAGGAAATATCTGCCCTTCACCTACGGCGACGATATTGCCCTTCTCGACCTCGAACGTGGCGGACCCGTAGTCTGAGTGCGCCTTGTCCACCTTGTATCCCGATATGTTCTTCAATGCCTTCGCGAAGACGTTTACTTCCACGGAGTCGTTGAGATTGTCTGCCGGGATCGGACAACGATACAAAGGCTCTGCGAATTCGTAGGCTCGCCGGAAAAGAGTGTTGGAACACTCTACGTGCAACACGAAGTTCGCCTTCGCGTCAGCGACCAGTTTGTTGACGGTCGAACTGCTGCACTTTATGGCAACGTCAAGGAAGACAGTCTCCCGGTCGGTGACCATCTCCACAGATGCTTGGAACGCCGCTCCCGGAACGTCGTCGCGATTTCCGACAACCGGGTGAGGGTATGACCGAGTGCTAAGCTTCATGCGCCGAAACCTCCATAGCGACTCTCAGCGGCTCAGCTAGGCGCACCTCGAATTGAAGCGTCTCGTTCTTGGGCAGCGAGACCGGACCGAGCAGACCTGTTGAAGTGACTTCGAGGTCTTTTCCGTTTAACAGGCGTGCGGACTGAATCTCGGCCAATGCGCGTTGATCATCGCCGACAACCCACACTGCGAGATTCGCCTTCTTGGAAGTGTTCTTCTCAGGGCGAACACTCACCATATAGACTCCCGCTGAGATATTCGTTGCGAATGTGCGGTAGGCAATCGGAATTATCGGTTTAGGGTGGTCTCCGCTGATCCCCCCGTCGCCACGGTCGCCGTTTCCGCCCCCTCCGCCTCCATTCCCGCCCCCATCACCTTCGCCCCCTCCGCCACCGTCGCCCTCACCCGGCACGGTATCGTCTGTTTCAAGCACGGCTCGACGAGGGTCGATCTTTCTCCCTTTGATTTTGGCGGGCAGCGGGCTTCTCTCGAAACTCTCACCTTTCTCGCCGTCGCCCGAGTCGAAAGGTGCTTCCGGCGAGTCATCATCGTCGGGGAGGAAGCGGCTGAGGTCGGAGAGCGCAATCACCTTCGAGTCGTCCACTGGCACAAGGTGCTTGATACATTCACGAATGAAGTGCCCGTACTCGTGCTCCGTCTTCTTGTTTTTGTTCTTCTCTGGATGGTTCGGGTCCCATTCGTCGTGGCGTGGAGGCTCCATCTCGCGAAGGATTCTGTTGCCTGTTTCGTTCTTGCAGATGAAGACGCCGCAGAATGGTATCGCGCACTTGTACTGCTTCGCGAAAATGACCATTCCCGTTTTTCGAATCATTGCCACGCGTTTCGGCAGATCGGCTTCCCCCGGCATTAAGTAGAGGCTTACCGACTTTAGGGTAGGCAGCTTCTCGTGGAACGGATTGGACGCGTCCTTGTAGGCATGGTAGTAGAGGTGCGCGTTGAACTCTTCATCGCCGCCACTGAAGCTCTCAAGCAGAGCTTCCAGATTATCGGCGTTAATTTTGTCTTCGCCGACCGAAACAACCAAATCACGCCAATCTATGGCAGGCCAAAAGTGTTGGACGACCGACCTCATTAGGTCTCGCCGCCAAGTCTCATCGGCTTGAAAGCCGAGCACGATAATGTCTGTCCCGCGCTGCTTGCGCAGGAAGCTAGGAGGTATCTCGTTCCGCTCTCGAATCGAAAGCCCATCTTTTCCGCCGAGAAATCCTATGGACTGCGCCTTCCCACCTTTTGGAAGCTGATGCGAGACTAGCTTTGCCACTCCCTGAAAGACGTGTTCATTGTCCGAGTTATAGGTGGAATAGAAAACAGTGCGCAGTTGGCTTGCTGCAAATGGAGCGTTCTTACCGATGCCAAAAGAGCCGCCCTCGTCGGAGGTCTTCGACGATGAGCCACTTGAGCGAATGAGGTTGTACCAGTTCTTTTCCCGCTCTGTGTCGCTGCCCAAGACTCCGGTGGTGTTGAAGTCACCCACGCGGAGAATCGTGATCTTCTTGGCGCTCGCGAGCTTGGCTGCCCGCTCGAAGAACTCCCGCGCCTTCTGTTGATACGATCCCCAGTATTCGGCACACCGTTCCAGAGTGGTTTTAAGACCCTCGATGTCCGGGATTTCTCTCCTATCCAGTTCTTCCACCGCGAACTTCACGTGGACAGGCTTGTTGGGGTCGGTTCGCAGCTTGCCGTCAGCTTCGACAACATTCGTGAGCACCGAAAGCTTTCTGAGTTTGGTCGAGCCAACTGACTTGTGTTCGGGGCAACTTGAATGCTGTGCAACAGACGCCTCAAGCGAGGAGGGCAACCTTTTACTCCAGAGAATGCGCACGGGCACTGTAATTTCATCTTGGGGGGCAGAATGTCTGATTACACTCAGTTTGAGGACAAGGCTTTTCAGGAAATCAGAGATGGGGAGGATTTGTGGAAGCAGCGAGCGTCCCAAGGTCGTCCACTGGCCCGATATCTCGCGAAAAGATATGGCCTTAGCGAAGATGAAGTGCTTGAGGTGTACAGATTGGGGATGACCGGGTATGAGTTTCAGGAAGCGGTCCGACAGGTTGCCGCTGGCAAGCGTTCAATGCCGTAGGAAGAGACTCCTTACTGGAAGTGGCGGGGGAGCGCCATGCTCACTCTCTCTCTGCACCAGCCACGGGTCTCAGGTGCTCGAACGCTACGGGACAATTGCTTCCGTTTTTGTTGGAGCGGTGATCCTAGCCACCATCCACTGAGTCGTCTCAAAATCCTTCGCCAGCTTTCGGATACTCGTTCCATTCGTTCTCAACTCACGCATCCGCTGAATCTCAGTCGGTTGAAATTTCCGAAGACTTGGCCTCCCGATGTGTTTTCCAGTCCTACGTGCCTGTGCCATCCCGGCCTTCACTCTCTCTCGCAATAATTCTCGTTCAAACTCCGCGACCGCTCCGAGGATTTGAAATGTAAGTCTTCCTGCCGGTAACGTCGTATCGATGTTCTGCCGCAATGAAACCAAGTCCACACCCAGTGACCTACACTCCTCACCGACGGTTAGCAGTTGTTTCAAAGACCGGGCCAGCCGATCCAGTTTCCAGATCACAATCACATCGAATTTCCTTCTCCGCATATCGCTCAACATCGAATTCAACGCCGGCCGTTCGTTCTTAGCTCCACTCTGACCTTTATCTTTGTACACCGTATAACTCCACCCACGCCGGTCACAGTATTCTCGCAACTCGGATTCTTGCAGTTCAGTGTCCTGCTCTACCGTCGAGACTCGAACGTAGATCGCTGCTCTTTTCGTGTCGTTCATGGTTTTCGTCCAATCCCACGTTTTCCCTTTTTCCGTTTCGCCCATCGGGCCTTCACCGCATTCCGGGCAATCTCTTTTCGTCGTTTGGCTGAAATCTTCTTCATCCGGGCCTTCGCCCCTTTACGACCCATTGCAGCGAAATAGTCTGACAACTTCCCGTCGATCATCGTCGCAAGTTTATACTAAGCCGCTGAGCATATTCAATACGCAACTATAAGGCTATGCAGTTTGTGAGCCAGAAGTCCGGTCGACTGTCTGACCCCAAATTCTCGTTCATGACCCCCTCTTTAAAACCTCCGTGGCGCCACCTAGCGTGACCGTGGTGAGGACTTTTTACCGGAACCGAGGGTTCTTACTCGTCCCCACAGAGACCCCCATTTCTACCCCCGGTCGTGAGGAAATCCCCACACTCAACCCTAAACTTGTTGTTGGTGTAATTCTGGGGTGGTGGCCCAGTCTTCCACTCGGGAAAATCTGAGCAACAGCAAGTTGGTTGCGCTGGGTTTGTTTTGTTGACTGATTCCAAGGAAGACGTTTAATCCGTTGGGTTTACGGGGATAGATGTCGTTTCTTTTCGACAGGGTTCATCCATATGAGCAAAAACACGAGAGTTCCTCTGACCCATCATCGAAACTTCGCTTCCGTTTGGTCTTCCGAACCCTCAATCCGTTTGTCGTTCGTGCAATCAATGTTTCACACGGTTCTCTTGCGCCGTTCCTAGTTCTTTGATCATCTGCTTGTCAGCAAACATCGTTTTCCACGCCATGCGGTTGGGTCCTTTCTCCTTGGTCACATAATCAAACAACCTACGAAAATCGTACCGGTCTCCATAAAATCTGCTCTTCGCCTCAAGACGTGAAAGGAATGCAATCATGTCCGCTGCTTGAAGTGCTGGGAAATATTCATCGTCAGCGAAAGTTATCGCGACCGTTTTCTTCCGTACTTTTTCGTGAGCATTCCGCACACCCTTGTAGTGACGATACGAATCCCACGCCGTTTCGATGTCATGATCACAAATGAGACTGAGACGATCATCTTCACGAACGTAGTCCACAGCCTCTAAGAGTCCCCGAGTGAAGGCTATGAAATAGGGATCATCTGGGCTTCCTAACCCATGCTTGGCAGTTTTCGATAAGGAATTAAATCCCTCTACATCCCAAGCCTGCAACAAACCAAGCTCCAGATTGTCGTTGATACAATCCGCATATGGAATCAACGCATTCATGCGCTCTTCCGCTGATTGTCCTCTAGGCATGAGGCTCCCGTGTTTTTCTGACAGCCTCGAAACTCTTGCCATGTGCAATGACCGCAGCTCGTATCGGCGGAGCAGTTCTTTCCACGCGTCGTCGAATTGTTGGAGTTTCGGCTGAGCTACGCACACACCCGAGAAGGTCACGACTGGATGGTCGGACTGTTTCCCGCTCTCATCACAGTAAATGTCGTGAATTACCATGAACGGTTCCCGGTCCGGTGGAGGTCCCTTTGCGTCGTATCCCCCATTGTTTTCATCCGGGCTCCTCCACAGGTCGAAAAGGTCGGCTTGCTAATCGCCGACAAGCGGAGACTATATCCAGAACCCGAGAATATCAGCCCCCGTTACGGCCCCCGTTCGGATTTTCGCTACCACGTATTATCAGGTACTTGGCAGTCCCCGGTAGCCCAGTTAAGTTGTTGAAGGTATTGAATAGGGAAGAAGTGTGAAGATGGCACTCTACCGCTGAGTTAAGCGCCCAGCCTAGATCAGCCGCTATATTGTAGCAAAGAAACAGTTTTTTCGCGGACCTTGTCCATGATAGCCTAATCCGGCAGTCCGGAATCCCGCTCGCGCGACTGGATCCTCGGACGACTTGCGCGCTACCCGGATGCCTAGCCGAATCATACCCGCAAAGGTGCCGCAAAACCCCTCTTCCGAGGAGACTTCCCAGCCTTTCCCCGGCCCCGAAGAGGCGCAACTTTCAGACCCAGGGCGGGTTCAATCCAGTGTGAGCAGCTTAGCCATGAATCGCGGGTTGCTTTCGATGGCAGCCGTACCGCGGCATGTCGAGGCGAAGGCTGCGGTCGATCAATCTAGTGAAGGACTGAGCGACGCGCAGGTCATGCTGCGAGTGAAGGCGGGCGATCAGTCGGCTTTCGAGTATCTGGTGCAAAAGTATCGCCGGCCAATGCTGAGCTTTATGTATCGCATGGCTCACAATGCCGCGGTGGCGGAGGATCTGGCGCAGGAAGTCTTCCTGAGAGTGTATCGCTCTCGCGAGAGTTACGAAGCGAGCGCAAAGTTTACGACCTGGCTGTATCGTATCGCGAGCAATCTGGCGGTGAATCACGCCCGCGATACGCGGCACCAGCGTCCGGAAACTACGGTTAGCCTTGATGAACCCGATCAGGAAACCGGGTTGACGATGGATGTGCCTGACAGTTCGCTGACCGCTGAAGAAGCGATCGTCCGGCGTGAGCGATTAGCCGCCATTCGGCAACGCGTGCAGGCGCTGCCGGAACGGCAGAGGATTGCAGTCATTATGCACAAGTATCAGCAAATGGATTACCGCCAGATCGCGGAAGTTCTGAAGCTGAGCGAGTCCGCCATTAAGTCTCTGTTGTTTCGCGCATACGAAACCTTGCGCGTGCAACTGAAAGATTTTGTATGAAGGGTGTAGTCATGAAATGCAAGGATGTTTGCGAAACGATGCCGGACCTGGCCGCCGGCTTTGGCGCGGTCACGCCCGAAGTGAATCAACATCTCGAAAGCTGCGCGGACTGCGCCGCCAAGTTGAATGAGTTCCGCCAGACCATGGCGCTGCTCGATGAGTGGCAAGCGCCGGAGCCGTCGCCATATTTCGACGTGCGGCTCCAGGCGCGTCTACGCGAGGAAGCAGCGCGGCAGCCGGCTGGTTGGTGGCAGTGGATGCGCAAGCCGGCGCTAGCGGTCTCGCTGGGTGTGCTCATGGTGATGAGCGTTACGCTGTTCCGCACCGATGCTGGCCGCAATCCGACGGCGGAAGGACCAAGAGCCATGATCGCTGAACCAGGGACGGCCGTGGGCGACTTGCAGGCGTTGGACAAGAATCATGAGTTGTATTCTGATTTTGAGCTGCTCGATGATCTGCAAGTGCAGAACGATGTGGACGCCAATCCGTAAGTTCGCATGCGTAGCCGAGGTTGCTTAACGAGAATTGAATAAGGAACTGAAAAAATAGACCGGGGGATGAGAGTGCGGGTAAGGTCCATGACGGCACGGGTGGAAGCGGCCATCCTCGTGTTGGCGCTGGCAAGCGCCGTGCCTTCGATGGCGCAGAAGAATCAGCATCCTCCCAAAAAACAACAGCAGCAGCAATCGGGGCATCACGCTGGAGAATGGCTCCGCCAGCACCAGAATCTTCCTCCCGAGCAGCAACGCAAGGCGCTGGAAAACGATCCCCAATTCCGCAACCTTCCGCCTCAGCGGCAGCAACAATTGCGCAACCAGTTGCAGCGCTTCAACAGCGCGTCGCCGGAGAAGCAGAAGCAAATGCTGAACCGGATGGAAACCTGGGAGCACCTGACTCCAGAGCAGAAGCAGCAAGCGCGCCAACTCCACGAACAGATGCAGCAGCTTCCGCCGGAGCGCCGCCAGGCGGTGCGGAATGCTGTCCAGGCGTTACGCGGAATGCCGCCAGAGGCGCGGCAGCGCGAGATCGAGTCTGAAAGCTACAAGAAGCAGTTCTCACCACAAGAGCGGGATGTGCTCAGCGGCGCTTCCAAGTTGCCCCTCGCCCCGGCTGAGCCCAACGAACCGGAACCACCGGAAGAGTAGGCGTACGTCTCTAGCGATGCCGCCGTTCGCCGAAGTCGTACGCCGGAGGCCGTGTCCTGAGAAGCGCATTAGGGCCTGCGCTTGAATCCAGCGAGCCATAACTAGTCTTCACCTGATTCAGTATTGCCACAAAACTTATCGTTGCTGGCTGAAAAGAAAATCGCCGCCGGACCCTGAGGCCCGGCGGCGAGAGAGTGGAAAGTAGAACGGAACCGCAGAGGAGCCCTGCAAGGCCCTGACTACGGTGCAACCTCATATACGACGCCCCCTCCATGGAGTCCCCCAGCATAGGTCGTGCCATAGAGCTTTCCACCGACGAGGATCGCTTCGTGTTGTGGGTAGTATCCGTCACCAGTGGTGCCGAAGCTCCAAAGCACAGTTTCCTTATAGGTGGTCGCTGCCAGCTTGTACACAGTGCCATAATTCAGGTTGTTGGCTGTGCTTGACCCGCCCTGATAGGTGGTGCCGTAGAGATTCCCTGCTGAATCCACGGTGACGCCTGCATAATACGGGTATGCGCCGTCCTTTTTGGTATAACCCTTGAAGCTGTAGATGATCTTCTCCGTCCACTTGTTGTTCGAGCCTAGCGTCAGCTTAAAAACATCTCCGAGGTTAAAGTCGCCACCTGTATAGTTCGTGCCATAGAGGTTGCCGGCTGCATCCACGGTCAAACCGGATTCGGTATATTGTCCGAGCGAATCTCCAAGGAAATTGTAAATTACGTTAAAGATCCACACGCCGCTAACTTCACGCAGTTGATAAACCGCGCCAACATTCCAGACAACACCACCGTAGTACGTGGTACCGTAAAGATAACCGTTCTTGGGGTCGACAACTACACGGCCGTAGGGAGTATACGCGCTGCTGGCACTCGTGGCAAAAGAGTGAATCGTCTTGTAAGTGTACTTGTCGTTTGAAGCCTTTAACTGGAAAACCGTGCCGCCGCCGAACTTACCACCGTGTCCCGCAGTGCCGTACAGGTTGCCGCCCGCGTCAAAGCTCAAGGCGCCGTACGGGTTGTACCCGTCGTTGCCGTTAATGTCGTCAAAGCTATGGAGCACTGTCTCCTTCCATGAGCTCCCGGATTTAGCCAGCTCAAACACCGTACCCTGGTTGGCTGGGCCGCCATTAACAGTCGAGCCATAGAGGTTTCCGTTCGAATCGAAGGCCATACCGCCAAAGGGGTTCGCACCATCGCTGTTGCTGGGACCGAGAAAGCTATAGATTACCGTTTCGGTCCACGTGCTACCGGATTTCACCAGCTCGAAGACCTCGCCATAGTTATTGGTACCGCCATAATAGGTCGTTCCGAAAAGATGACCTGAGGCGTCGGCAATCAAGGCGCCATAGGGCTGGTTGCCGTCCACGCAGCTGGTCTGAGAACAAAAGTTGTAGACAACAGTATCGGAACTCCACGCGCTAGCTCCGAGGATTAGGGTCACTGCCACTAGCACAAGCGCTTTTACGCGCATAAATCCCTCCTAAATTTTGTCAGCAAAGGTTCGAAAATTGTGACCATCAAACATCCGAGAATGAGGAAGGCCCTTGCCAGGGGGACGGCAAAAGGGGAGAGTGGGCTTCCCACAAACAACTATCCGGACGCCTAAAAAAATGTCGAAACATTGTGGGACAGCCGTGAAGGTCTGTCAAGATGAAAAAGTTTGCAGTTCATTCGTCACATCGCGGAGGTCGAGTGGCGCTGTGAATATCGGCCTCGCGACAAAAAAACCAGTTGGCCAGTTCACCAAATCTAGTTCATCAGCGCGAGCATTCGCCGGATGGAGAGTGCGGTCTGGCGGATTTCATCAGCGTCGGAAGCGTCGGGCGACATTTTCAGATACTGTTCCAGATCCTCCGCCGCGCCCGCCATGTGGCCGAGGCTGTAGCGCAGAAGTGCCCGTTGCTTGACGTCTTCCGGGGAGCGGGGATAGATGACCACCACTAGGTCCACCAGGGGCAGAGCCTTGCGGAAGTTGCGAGTGGAGAGGTGAACCGTCTTGAGATTGTTCAGGATGCGGGTCAGTATCTGGCGGCGGCTGACGGCGAAAAGGAACTCGGGGCGGAGAGTCATCTGGCCGGAATAAATTTCGTCAAGACGATTCTGGCAATCCCGGGGACTGAGGATATCGCCTCCGTTGAAACAATCGACCAGGGTTTCGCGGCCGTCAATGTCGTAGTGCTTGAGCAGAAAATGGCCGGGCATGCCTACCCCGAACAAAGGAAAGCCCAGACGGCGGCCGACCTCCATGTAGATCAACGCGAGAGTGATCGGAATTCCCAGGCCACGGTCGAGCACGTCATTCAGAAACGAATTTCGGGGATCGTAGTATTCCTCTCGATTGCCACGCAGCCCCGCTTCGTCGAACAAGGTGTGATTAAGAGCGGCGATGGTCTGGCCAGCGTCGCCCACATCCGAGATTCGAGCCTCCGCCATGTGCGCAAGTTCGTCAATGCGTGCGACGTAGGATTCGATATCGAGGTCGGGATACTCAGTCCGAGCGATGGTCAGGGAAGCCCGTACCAGATCGATATCTTCGTCCCCGACTTGAGGGCCAACCAACGCAGCGAAGGCCTCGGCCAGCGCGGGTTGGTCATGGTTCCCCACGACGGTATGCTAGCAGATTGCGGGTCGAAATAGCTGCTCTCAGGCGGCTCGGACGGAAGGCTCACCACACCCCTATTGTCATCCCCCGAAGAGCCCCCCCTTTTGTCATTCTTGGGAGCGAAGCGACAAGGAATCTGCTTTTTGCTCACCAGGGGAAAAACCCGCTCCCCTCGCGATGGAAACGGCAGGAGAGTGTTGTGGAATTTACAGGAGCGTGGCCCTCCTATCGCCGTAGCAGATTCTTGGCGATGAACAGTGCGTTCGCCGGACGTTCGGCCAGCCGTCGCATGAAGTAGGGATACCATTCGGTTCCAAACGGTATGTAAACCCGCATCCGCCAGCCGTCGCGCACCAGGCTTTGCTGCAAATCGCGGCGGATGCCGTGGAGCATCTGAAACTCGAACGCATCGCGCGAAATCCGTTCGCTGGTGGCGAAAGCTTTCGCCTGATTGATGATGCTTTCGTCATGCGTGGCCAAGCCGTGATAGACCTTGCTCTTCATCAGAATCTTCATCAGCTTGACGTAATTGCCATCGACCGCAGATTTTTCCTGAAACGCAATCTCAGGCGGTTCTTTGTACGCGCCTTTGCACAGGCGAATGCGAATGCCCTCTGCCAGCAACTTTTCGACGTCGCCTTCCGACCGCCGCATATACGACTGAATAACCGCGCCCACGCATCCCTGGTTGCCGGAAGCGCGGTGCAGTTCATGCACGAAATCGAGTGTTCGCTGCGTATAGGGCGAACCCTCCATATCGACGCGAACAAAATTCCGGGGATTCATGGCGACGGCCTTGGCCACGAGCCCGCTGACCAGATCGCGGGCTAGTTTCTCGTCGACATCGAAGCCCATGTGAGTCAACTTCAGGCTGATGTTCGCGTCTAGCTTTTGAGCGGCGATATCGTCGAGCAACTGGTGATAGAGCTGAGCGCTGGCGCGGGCTTCATCCGCGTTGGTGACGTTCTCGCCCAGGTTGTCGATGGAGACGCTCGATCCGGATTGATTGACCGTGCGCGTGGCCCGGAGCGCATCTTCGACCTGAGTGCCGGCAACAAAACGGCTGGAAAATTTCTGGCCGATCGAGGAACGCTCGGCAACGGCGCGCAGCCAGTGACTCTCCGATAGAGAGATGAAGAGCGCCCTCAGCACCGTGCGCCTGGGCAATTAGAAAAGAGGGAATTATGGCTACCGTGCGGGTGCATGACGATCACAGGAATTTGTATCACAAGTACGTGGTCCGCAGTGTGAGCGTAATCACTGCAGCAGGTGAATCATCAAGCTAGAAACACCTCGTCCACATAACACCAGCGCCAGTTCTCCCCCGGCTCGAACGACTGCATGACGGGATGCTTGGTCTGATGAAAATGCTTGGTGGCGTGCTTGTTCTTGGACGAGTCACAGCAGCCGACGTGGCCGCAGATGAGACATTCCCTCAGGTGGACCCAAGTATCGCCCATCTCCAGGCACTCTTTGCAGCCTTTACCGCTGGGCTTGACCTGGCGAATCTCTTTTACGTGGGGACAGGTTACTTGTTCGCTCGGCATTGGTCGCCTCCGATAAGACTGGCAGTTTGTAACGGGTCCGCCGTCCCACATTGTATTCTACCCACTAGCCGGTAATAGTTACGGCTTGGCCTCCGGGACGTGGGCAATGAAAACAAGGCGCGACCGATGAGCTGTCCGGAATGCCGCAGAGCTGTCCGATTTATCGATCTTAAGGCGGGGCGCTGCTCGTTTTGCAATTCAAAGATTTGTATCCCAAGAAGCTACTATCGCTTCCGGGTTTTGGTGCCGAGCCTGGTGGCCACTCTCGGTGTTGTGATTGAAACTTTTTCGCGTTTCTTTACAAGTCCGACAAGCTTTCCACGCGTTATGCTGTGGTTTGGAATAATCTGGGTGGTTTCATGGGGCGCAGCCCTCTTCTTTGGTTTCGTTGCCTTGCGGCTGTCGCCTCCAACTATTCAAAGGCCATACCCAAACGACGACTTCACAAGGTTGAGGTTGGATGAGTAGCCAACATGAGTCTTACTGCCCCTGTTCTTCCAAAAACTTCTCCACTTCCAGTGCGGCCATGCAGCCCGTGCCGGCCGCGGTAATCGCCTGCCGATAGCGTCGGTCTTGCACGTCCCCGCAGGCATACACGCCGCGAACCCGAGTTAGGACGTTGTTCGTCGTCTTCAGGTAGCCATCCTGATCCATGTCCAGCTGGCCCTCGAATACCTTCGCGTTGGGGATGTGTCCTATGCCCAAAAACATGGCACTGGTGGGGAAGTCCCAGACCTTACCAGTCTTCAGATTTCGCAGCGTCAGACTGGTGACTTCCTTTTTTTGAAAGTCGTGTACATCTTCGACGACCGTATCGAGGAGGAACGAAATTTTCTCATTGCGCTGCGCCCGCTCCAGCATGATCTTCGAAGCGCGGAAATGCTCGCGGCGATGAATGACCGTAACTTTCGTCGCGAAGCGCGACAGAAAAATTGCCTCCTCCATCGCCGAGTCGCCGCCCCCGATGACCGTAATCTCTTTGCCCGAGAAGAAGAAGCCGTCGCAAGTCGCGCACGAAGAAACGCCGTGTCCGATTAATTGCTGCTCGTGAGGCAACCCCAGCCAGCGTGCCGAGGCTCCGCTGGCGATGACCAGTGTGAGTGTGTGGATGACTTCATGGCCGATATGAAGCTTGAAAGGACTCTGGCTGAGATCGACGCTGGTCACGTGGCCGTGCCTGTATTCGGCGCCGAACCGTGACGCCTGCTTGCGCATATTTTCGATCAACTCCGGCCCCTGAATGCCTTCGGGAAAGCCAGGGAAGTTTTCCACCAGCGTGGTGAGTGAAAGCTGGCCTCCGGGTTCATGACCTTCCAGCACCAGCGGTTTCAAGTTAGCCCGCGCCGTGTAGAGCGCAGCTGTGTGTCCGGCACACCCCGATCCCATCACAACAACGTTGCGAATATCGTCCATAGAGTACGTTCTTAGATTGTAAATTTCAGATTTGGGTTCAGCACGCGAAATGCTTGGCAAACATCACTTGTTCTCGGGCGCGGGCTTTTCCGGCGCAGTCTTCTTGCTCGAAGGTTTCGCCGCCGGCTTCGCCTTAGTTCCTTGTACAGCGCTGACCCGCGCCAACTCAGCGGGCACGGTGTTCCCGGCCGCCAGAAGATTGCGATAGTTGGTCACGATTGCGGTTGCACTCTGGAACAGCGGCTCGTACGCGCTCTGATCAGGCGCTGGAGTTCCCTCCGTTCCGGGACACCGCGCCAGCACCACCGACGACTTCCCGAAGCGCTCCAGCTTGATCCGGCTAGCAGGCGTGCTCGTCGACAGCATGGCCGCGGGCGTGGTCACGGCGGAGGCGTTGTCTTCGATCGCGACCTGCATCAAATCCTTTGGGTCGCGCACGTGGAAGATCAATGTCTCTACCATATTTTTCGGGTCGTGGCTGAAGGAATACTGCACCGTCGAAAAAGCTGCCTGCACGGAGAACTCACGCCGAATGCGCACCCAATCGGCGGTGCCGGAATCGGATGAGAATTGCGCGCTCGATCCCGCCTTGAGGAAGTCAGGGCGCTCCTCGAGCGTCGACCTTCCCCGATCAACCTCAAAATCCGGACTGAATAGCGGTTGCTTGGGAATGCGAGCCAGCGCGGATGCAATCTCCTGCTGCTCCTCCGGCGAAGGCGAGCAGACGTTTAACATGTTCACCTTGACCTGCGGTTGCGAGGAGGGTTGCTGGGCACTCGCAATTTGCGCCATACCAATGCCGACTAGAATTACCAAAATGTTTCGGAGCACGATGGCATTCTAAACGAAGATCGTGAAAATTCTTAAATCGCAGAATCCGCGGAGGGACTCATAGCATACTGTAAAGAAGTAGCTTCGCTACGTCTGCCAGCAGAGTGGTGGCAAGCAACCTCTGCACAAAAGGGAGAATGCACTTCATGGCAAACTTAACCCTCATCTATGGATTGCGGCTGCTGCCCTCGGAAGAAGTCGCGGAAGTAGGGGAAGCGACCATCAAACTCAAGAATGGTCGTCAAGCTCACGTCACCATGCACGTGCTCGAAGGCAGTAAGGATGAGATTGAAAAACAACTGAAGACAAGCCTCGAGGCATTCTTCGACTTCTATCCGGAGATTTGATGGAACCGCGTCAGCTTCGGGCATAAGAACCTGACTCCTGAGGCCTAAGCCCGAAGCCGCATTCCCATCTATAATTTGGTCTTAAGTCATGACGCTGTCCTACCGATATCTGCGCATGCGGCTCAGCGACGTGGGATTGCTGCCCAGGAGCAAAGTGGCCCTGGCCGCGTGGTACCTGCTGGGCCTTGACGTTCTGCTTTATGCGCTGCAGAAGACGTTTGGCCTGCTCAAGCTGCCCTACGGCGACAGCCTCGGCGGGTGGGTCAGCTTCCTGAGCTTCCTGGTTATCGTTCTCTTCTCGATTCTGGCATTCCGCTGGGTCAAGGCAAAAGCACTTTGGCGACTGCGAAACCGCCTGATCGTGACCTACGTGTTCATCGGCGTTATTCCGGTCGTCATGTTGGTCGTGTTGGCCCTGCTTTCCGCTTATCTGTTCGCAGGACAGTTTGCTACTTTTATCGTGACTACCGGCTTGAACACGGAACTGAAGAGTCTGGAGGCCGCGAATGCCGCAATCACCCACCAGTTTGCTTCGCAGATACAGCGCGGCGGGGGAACGAGTACGGCTGCGATCGAGAGTTTGCGCCAAACTGACAAGGGTTGGGCGAATCGTCAAATCTGTGTTTGGCTGAACCAGAAGCTGCTTCTGAACAGCACTCCCGCAGGAATGACACTGGAGCCTCCCACGATTGCCGCTCACCTGAAAAATTCCTTCGGCGGTGTCATTCGCGATCGGGATCAACTCTTTTTGCGCGCTCTGGAGGCGGCTCCCGTAGGCGGAGGGACCCTGATTGTCCTTTCGAGCGAACCCTTCGATCAGAAAATGTTGGGAGATTTGGCGACGAACCTGGGCGAAGTCACGCTTTATGCCACTGGACTCTCGCTCCACAAGGTCGAGCCGTCGCAGACCAAGCCGGTAGTGCGGATCGGCGAGGAAAATTCCTCGAACACAATCTCGGTAAAGAAACCGGAGGGAGAATTCGTCCTCGATGCGGGCAAGGGACGCCCGCCAACCTTCATCGCGGGGACTGTACCTCCGGCCGCAGCAAGTGTGGACCATCAAGTCACGTTTCCCACAACCGTGTCGGTGGTGGATTGGGAGACCGGAGACACATCCAGCCCCGCCGCCATCATTGTGCAAACCCGCGTCTCCAAGCTTTACGAGCGGTTGTTTGGCGCGCTCGGAGATTTTGCTCCCACCGTGGAATTTGTGCTGCTCTTCGTCGCCATCATCTTTGGCATCATCGAGCTCATCGCTCTCGTTATCTCGTACCATCTGACGCGCACCGTGACCGGGGCCGTGGCGCAACTCTACGAAGGCACCCAGCACGTCAACCGGGGAGACTTCCGCCACCGCATTCCGGTCAGGTCCAACGATCAGGTCGCGACTCTCTCGAACTCCTTTAATTCGATGACCGCGTCGCTTGAGAAACTGATCGAGGAGCAGAAGCAAAAGCAGCGGCTGGAGAACGAGCTGGCAATCGCCCAGGAAGTCCAGGCGCAATTATTTCCTCAGGACAGCGTTCAGCTTCCATCTCTCGAAGTGCACGGCTTTTTCCGTCCGGCGCGGACGGTAAGCGGCGACTACTACGATTTCCTGACGCTCGATTCCGATCGGCTGATCCTGGCCGTGGGCGACATCAGCGGCAAAGGAATCTCGGCCGCCCTGCTGATGGCAACTATCCACTCCGCCGTGCGGGCGCTCAGCATGCAAGATGTCCCGGTGTTGCGGGAACCCGCGGCCGTCGGCGCGGCGCTTGGTTCGGATGTAATGTTGGCGTCGGGTGTTCGCAGCATCGACGTGTCTCCGGGTGCGTTGCTCTCCTTGCTGAATCACCAGCTCTTTGAAAGCACTCCCGCAGAGAAATACGCAACGTTATTTCTCGGCATCTACAACGGCGCCGAGCGCAAGCTTACCTACAGCAACGGAGGTCACCTGCCGCCCATAATCATGAGCGAAGACGGCTCCATACGGCGGTTGGAATGCGGCGGAACGGTAGTCGGCCTCTTCGATCAAAGAAGCTACGACGAAGAATCAGTGGAGTTGCGCCGAGGCGAGATTTTCCTGGCCTACACCGACGGTGTCACCGAACCGGAAAATGATTTCGGAGAATTTGGCGAGCAGCGCTTGATCGATCTGTTGCGCGAGAATCGCGAATTACCGTTACCCCGCATCAGCGAAATTATCACCGCCGCCGTCGATGACTGGATCGGCGCCAACGAGCAACCAGACGACGTAACCCTGGTCCTGGCCCGCGCAAGATAGGCCTTCGGGAACCTGCAAGACTCTGTCATCCCGACCGAAGCGCAGCGGAGGGACCTTGTGTTTTCGCTCCTCACTCAACGGTGAGCGAAACTGTAAGCCACCCCATAAGCCGAATCGCCGCTGGCATAGATCGGAAAAGCGCGTTCCAGCTTGTGGTGTCCAGTCCGGTGCAAGAGGTAGCTGACCGCAACCACTCCAACCGTTCTCCCTCCGAAAAAGACCAACTGGCCAGCCGTTCCGCTCTCGCAAAGCAGCTTGGCCATGGGATCAAGTTCTCGTCCTCCATCGCTCAAGTTATGGTGCGTAATGCCAAAGTCCACAGCCTCCAACGCCGCGTGGCTGGAGAAAAGCATCCGGTTGGTGGCATCCCAAAAACGATGTTTGGGCGGGACCTCGGGCAAAACTTGAGCGTCGGCTGCGCCGGAGATCAAGACCACCAAGAGAACAAGATGAAATTCGCCATCGCATGGCCCCAATCTAAAAGTCGGAAGACGAGCCATCCAGATCACGTAGGTATGCGCGAGCCTTTATCGCGCCGGAATCGGGAGAAATGGGAACGGAGTTCTCTTCGGGGAGACTCTCTTGGTACATCCGATAATTCTGTTGACGTTCATTTTGCCGTCCACGATAATCGGCCTCATTCGCTGCCACCCTTCCCTCGCAGCGGTAGCTCTATCCCTGTCGCAATTTATTTGCAGTCATTGGAGAAAGTGATGCTACCTGCAACCGCGAACCGCAATGCTCGCCCTTTCCGTCCGCTAACCGCTTTCTACGCTATGTCTCTAGTAATACTGGCCACATTCGCGTTTGCGCAGACCCAGAGTGCCGACCTCGTGCGGACACGTGTCGACCCAGCAAACCGCGTTCCCCTAACGGGGCATCACCCTGCATGGGCGAGTGCCCAGAACGACGTTGGCGCAGTTCCCGCCGATCTGCCGATCGACAGGCTCACCATTGTTCTCGCCCGCACGCCTCAGCGAGAACAGGCGTACACCCAATTCTTGCAGGACCAGCAAAACCCGGCATCGCCTGACTACCACCACTGGCTCACGCCAGCCGAGATCGGCAAGCGCTTCGGAGCCTCTTCGCACGACATCCATGCGGTTTCACTCTGGTTAAAATCGCAGAATCTCCACATCGACACCGTCTCCAACAGCCGAGAGAGAATTGTTTTCAGTGGCCCAGCCTCAGCAATCGCCAGCGCTTTTGGAACGGAGATGCACTACTTCACTGTAGGCGGGGAGAAGCGAATCTCCATCAATGCCGAGCCCCGGGCACCTGCGGCGCTGGCTGCCGTAATTAAGTCCATCAGCGGACTCCACACGATCAAGATTTACCCGCAACATGGGGTGTCTCCGGTGCAAGCGCCGGGGGATAGCCTCTCGTGGGGCGCTGGTAGCGTGTCGTTCGACGGCAGCGGATTCACTTGCGGCGGCACGCCCTGCTACGTCATCTTTCCCGCGGACTTCGCCACGATCTATAACGTCAAAGGGATCACTGGTGGCATCAATGGCGCAGGTCAAACAATCGCCGTCGTTGGCCGTTCTGGCGTGTGCGATTCAGACATTTCGAACTTTGCCAGCGCCGCGGCGGTGACTCCGAACATTCCTACCGTCATCGTTCCCCCGCTCGGCTTTACTCCACCTGCCCCGGTCTGCACTGGGAGCGCGTCGGGGGATCAGGGCGAGGCTACCCTCGATGTGACCCGCTCTGGCAGCATTGCGCAAGGCGCGACGATCGATCTTGTCGTCAGCCAAAGTAACCCCACACACACGAAGGACGGTATCCAATTCGCCACCGAATATGTTGTCGATACCACACCGGTCGCTGCCCGGATCATTAACATTAGCTTCTCGCAGTGCGAGGCCGATGCTCTCCAACCGGGCGTCGCGTATTGGGACAGCTTATTCGCGCAGGCCGCCGGGGAAGGTATATCGGTTTTCGTCTCGTCGGACGATTCCGCGGCAGCCGGTTGTGATCAGTCTTTTGCGACCCCGCCAGCGACGCAAATACTCAGTCCGAATTCAATCTGCTCATCAAGCTACGCGACTTGTGTCGGCGGCACTGAGTTCGCAGACTTTGCTAACCCTAGTCAATATTGGAGCTCAACCAATGGCCCGGGCTTCGAATCCGCCCTCGGCTATATCCCGGAGGGCGCCTGGAACGAGCCGATGAACGCTCAGAATCAGCTTCAGGTTGCCGGGACCGGAGGTGGAGTCAGTGCGTACATCGCAACACCGTCCTGGCAGAAGGGTACTGGCGTGCCAAGCACGAGATCGGGGCGCTACACTCCCGATGTTGCCTTCAGCGCTTCACAACACGATGCCTACTTCGCCTGCTTGGCAGCTAACAATCAGTGCCCAAGCAACGGCTTTGTAATATTCGCGGGCACCTCCGCATCCGCCCCAGATATGGCCGGCATCGCAGCCCTTCTAAACCAAAAGGAAGGCTCTGCTCAAGGCCTGCTCAATCCCAACCTCTACACTCTCGCAGCGACTCCCAGCAACGGAGTATTCCACGATGTCACCGTAGCCTCCAGCGGCGTCACGAACTGCGCCGTCACCACGCCCAGCATGTGTAACAACAGTACGGCCGGACCTACTGCTCTTACCGGCGGCCTCAGCGGCTACCTGGTTAATGCCGGCTACGACGAAGCCACCGGCCTCGGTTCCATCAACGTCGCGAACCTGCTCACGAACTGGGCATCCACCACTATCGCCACCACCACTACCCTGACCATTTCACCTGCATCGCCTGTGAATTTTGCAACCAGCGTGACTCTCACTGCCACAGTAAAGCCATCTGCCAGTTCCACGAAAATGCCAACCGGAACCGTCACTTTCGCCGACGCAGTAATCGGAAAGCTAGGTACGGGAACTTTAAATAGCTCAGGCGTAGCCACGCTTACCAGCACCACGCTGGCGGCGGCTTCGTATTCGATCACTGCGACCTACGCCGGAGATACGAACTTCTCCGGGTCCGTTTCTTCCGCAGTACCCTACCACGTGCAGGATTTCAGGCTCACCCCCAGCCCCACCACCGTCACGGTGACCGCCCCCGGACAGAGCGGCATGTCAACCCTGACCATCACTCCGCTCGGCGGCTTCAGCCAGGCGCTAACCTATAGTTGCACCGGCCTGCCTTCGGAAGCGACCTGCACCTTCGCCGCTGTATCCGCCACCAGCGAAACCCTGACCATTGCAACCACCGCTCCCTCAGCGAGATTGCATCGAAGCCCCCGTCGCAGGATCTTCTACGCGCTGCTGATCCCCGGCTTTCTGGGATTCGTCTCACTGACAAAAAACAAAAAGCGCACTCGACGCGGCGTGCGCCTCTTAAGCCTCATCGCCGTCTTGGCCCTTTCCACTCTGTGGATGCCGGCTTGCGGAGGCGGCGGAAGCAGCGCGCCCAGCAACCCCGGCACTCCCGCGGGCACCAGCACAATCACAGTCACCGCGACCACCGGAGGCACAACTCCTCTCACCCATCCGACAGCGGTTACGCTGACGGTGCAATAAAATAGACGCCGGGGTTATTCTTAAAAAGTGTCGACCGAACTCGTCACCCTGCAGCATTTCCGCGACGTTCCAGAGGCCCTGCTAGCCAAGGGAAAGCTGGAGTCGGCGGGAATCGCCTGCCAACTCGCCGACGGCAACCTTGTCCGGATGGACTGGCTGCTGTCCAACGCCATCGGCGGCATTCGCCTGCAAGTTCACAAGCAGGAAGCGGAGTCGGCTCGCGCGATTCTCGACGAGCCCATCCCCCCCGAGTTCACCGACGATGAAGTCGGCGAGTCTTACCCTCAGCCGCGCTGCCCCCGCTGCTGTTCGCTCGACATCGGATTCGAAAAAATCAATCGCTTCTGGACCTACGGCCTGTGGCTGCTCCTGTCCTTTCCCATCCTCGTCCGTAAGAACAACTGGAAGTGCTACACCTGCGGTATCGAATGGGTCGAGGAGTGAGAGCCCAAATTACCCACAGAAGCAATTAATCTCCTGCCCGGTTCTGCCGATAGACAAAGAGTGACCGCTCCCTCTTCCGCTCTCAGCCCCGGCGAAAAACCGGCGCACAAACCCGGGACCCAGTTTGTCGCCCGCCAACCCATTCTCACCACGGACGAGAAGATCTTCGGCTACGAACTCCTGTTTCGCGATGGAGTTGAAGATTTCTTCCGCCGCACAGATTCCGATGCCGCCTCCCGCAACACCCTGAACACTGCGACCTTGCTGGCCTCGACGTTCTCTGCGGCAACCGCCGCGCCTTCGTCAACTGCACTCGCGAAATCCTGCTGAAGGACTACATCACCCTCCTGCCCTCCAATCAGGCGGTTGCGGAGATTCTCGAATCCGTGCCGCCCGATGATCAGGTGCTGGCGGCTTGTCAGCGTTTGAAAGAAGCCGGCTACTGGATCGCTCTCGACGACTTTAGCCCCAACGATCCGCGCGGCCCTCACCGAAATGGCCGACATCATCAAGGTGGATATGGAGAAATACCCCGCCTAACGACGGCGGAATGGTTCGGCGATATGGCCCTGGCACTGCCGCATGCTGGCGGAAAAAGTTGAGACGCGCGAAGAGTTTTTTTCCGCCCGCAAAGGCGGCTTTCTATATTTTCAAGGATATTTCTTTCGCCAGCCGGAGGTGGTGACCACCCACGAAGTTCCCGCCAACCGCATCCACTATGTGAAGATGCTGACAGCTGTTTCCAAGGAGGAGCTGGATCACCGCGAAATTGAAGAACTCATCAAGAGCGAGGCGTCGCTCTGTTACCGGCTGTTGCGCTACATGAATTCCGCCAGTTTTGGCTTCAGCAACGAGATTCATTCCGTGAAGCACGCCCTCTCTTTGTTAGGCGAACGGGAAGTGCGGCGCTGGGTGCGCCTGGTGGCGACCCTGGCGGCAGGCTCGGGAAAATCCAGCGAACTGGTTTCCTCCGCTCTGGTGCGCGGCCGTTTCTGCGAGTTGCTGTCTTCTAAGATTCAACACGACGGTTCCGATCTTTTCCTCCTGGGATTGCTTTCCCTCATGGACGCCATCCTGGAAACGCCCATGGCCGACTTGCTGGCCAATGTTCCGGTAGATCAGGACACCAAGATGGTCCTCTTCGGCGGAACCGGGCGCCTGCGGCCCTTTATCAACTGATGGTGGCCCGCGAATCCGGAGATTGGGAACATATCGGCAAGCTGGCTCGTGAACTTCAGATCAGCGAAAGCGGAATCGCCGAGGACTACTGGCACGCCATGGAATGGGCCCGTGCGGTGAGCGCCGTTGAGCCGGAAAAAACTTGGGCGTCGGACTTGGGAAGGGCATTCCACCCGTGCCGTCGAAGTCTAAAAATTACCTCCGGCACGACTCAAAACCACACCCTGACCGGAGCACCGCCTTCCTCAAGGGCATGCAGTTACTCATGTGCAAAAATACGCGGAAATAGACTTGCGTTCCCTCCGCCATGGGCGGTACCATAACTATGTTCCCAAGTGGCCATGCTCCCTAGCGGGCCTCCCGCGCCAAGAAGCTCCGGGCGCCAAAACGGATACAGAACATTTTAACCAGTGAGTTCCAGCCGCGTTGGTTTCCATCGCACGCCTCGTAACAAGTGCGCGAGTCGGGCTATTACCTACCGGGCGGCAGTGCGATGCGAGCGGTAAACGGCCCCATTAGGGAACTGAAAGCAAAGCAAAAAAGAGAAATCCACTATGAATGCAGGACCCAGACACCCCTCCGGAGGCGGAGGGAAGAAACAGCCGGCGGCGTGGCCGCCGTCCTCCCAATCATGGCAGTCAAGCCGGTCGCGACCGCCAGCAGCAGGGCGGCATCTACAGCGCTCCCATGGATCACAGCTACCGCGCCGCGCTCAATGGAAACAATAACGGCCGCGGCGGACGTCCCGGCTTCGCTCCCGCCTACAATCCGGTTGATCCCGATCCTTTGCCGGACCACCGGAAGACGCCACTTCGCGAATTTTTGCCTTCGTGGATGACTTGTTTTTCCAGGCAAAAATTCAGGAGTGGCCCGCAAGCTCAATGTCAAAGTCGAATTCTGCAAGGCGGAAAAAGATTTGGCCGAGCGCATGAAGGAGAACGGGGAAGAGAAACCCTCCCTGATTATCTTTGACATGAACAACGCCAACGCTAAGCCATTGACGCTGATTCCCAAGCTAAAAAACAAGCTGAAAAAGGGAACTTCGATCATCGGCTTTCTCTCCCACGTGCAGGGAGACTTGAAGCAGAAAGCGCATGAGGTAGGCTGCGACATGGTCTTGCCGCGGTCCGCATTCTCACAGAACCTGCCTCAACTCCTGCGCCGCCACGGGGCCCCTGAAGACGAAGCCACCGGCCAAGCTGTCATCCTGAGGAAGCGGAGTCCTTGGCAAAGCCAAGGACTCCCAACGAAGGACCACTCCGCCATCAGGAGCCAACACTCATCTCACAACTCTAAATCAAACATAAAACTGGGTGCCCCACTCTTTCCGCGTACTGTGCGGAAAGGGTGGGAGGCAAGAATGCAACCATCACGAAACCCGCGCCCGAAGAGCGGACAAACGCTGTCAGCAGCCTCCCTCTTTGTGAAGGACGGATTAGCCGTCCAAGTAATTGACTCTAAATAGAAAGCCCCGGAAGCCTCAGCGGCATCCAAACGTCCCGAGGCGGACATCTTTGCGCCCGAACTCTACGGAAACCGCGTCCTCAATAACACAGAGCGAAGAGTGGTTGAGCTGGTTGCCCAGGGCCTCAAGAACAGTGAGATCGCCGAAATCATCGGCACCACCGAACATGTCGTCAAGAATTACATGCGCATCATTTACAACAAACTTGGGTTCCACAATCGAGTTGAAATCGCCCTGTGGTACGAGGCGCGACAGCACAGCGAGCAAAGCAACTGACTCGCAAGCGTAGCTCCTGAGATGAACCGGGCGCCCAACCCTTTTCCGCGTACTGTGCGGAAAGGGTGGGAGACGAAACCCTCAACCAGAAATGCCGGAGTCCACAAAAACACTCGCTGCACCGTACCAATGCGCCAACCTCCCAAACTCATCCGTCATCCTGAGCGGACGCAAGTCCGCGAAGGATCTCGCGCGCACAACCTCAACTCTCTTCCACCCACCCAATGTAGAGCGGACGCTCCGGTCCACTGGGGTTGATTTACGCCGGGCGCCCCACTCTTTCCGCGTACT